>NZ_JASKLT010000020.1:0-58573 GCF_030124405.1 Sinorhizobium sp. 7-81
CTTCAACTTCCTCAAGGCCGCCGCAGCCTGACCGACGCGTCCGTCTGAAAGCGATCAGTTGCAAGGGCCGTCAACGTGCGGGGAAATGAGCGCTTACGAACGAGCTGAAGGCGGCGTGCGACACCGCCGGGATTTCGCTTAGCCTCAGGATGCAGGAGGGCTACGGCCACTCCTACAGCTTCATCTCGACTTTCATGGACGATCATCTGCGCTGGCACGCCCAGAGGCTGGCGTAGAAGGCTGAAGAGAGAATAACAGCTCGGTCACGGCATTCGGCCGTGACCCAGGAGGAAGGGAGAAACCTCAATGACGAGCATATCAATACATCCCACCGTCGACTCCGGATACCGGGCGACCGATGCATCCTTTTCCGGAGGCACCCTAGTCTGCAATTGCGCAAGCAACCCGGTGAAGGTTGGTATCAAGGGCGACATCGCGCACAACCATGCCTGCGGCTGCACGAAATACTGGAAGCCGGAAGGTGCGGTATTCTCTGTGGTCGCTGTCGCTCCGACAGAGAATGTCGAAGTTCTGGAGAACAGCGACAAGCTTGCGGTCGTGGATCCGTCTGCGCTGATCCAGCGCCATGCCTGCAAGGAATGCGGCGTCCATATGTACGGACCTGTCGAGCGCGATCATCCCTTCAAGGGACTGTCGTTCGTTCATCCCGAGCGTTTCGAGGGGAAGGGGTGGGCCGCACCCGGCTTCGCAGCGTTCGTGTCGTCGATTATCGAAAGCGGATATGATCCAGCCAATATGGATGCCGTGCGCGCCCGTCTGAAGGAACAGGGCCTGGAGCCTTATGATTGCCTCAACCCGGCGCTGATGGACTACATCGCTACCTGGACAGCCAAGAACAAAGGCGTGCTGGCAGTGTGATGCCTCCAGCGAGATTTTTAGATCGATTGCTGGAGGCAAAGACTCAACGTGAGTGGCTCTTCTCTTTCAAGGCAAGTGGACCTTTCTTCGAACAGCGCTCTCCATCATTAATTGCCTTCCCAGATATTTTGGAAGTTGCACTTCCGGCCTCTTTTACTATCTGCGGAAAGCCTTAGTCGATTCACATACTTCGACCTCCCAAGGCTGGTTGCTGTCGCCGAACTTGTTCGGCGACAGCAACTCGCGTGCACATGTCGCGTCAATGGTGGCTTATGTTCGGTGCCTAACTGGGGCGAAGTTAGAAACAATATGCGGTTCGAAGATCCAGCTCAGTCCACGCGAACGACTTTTGCTCCACTGCAGAATGCGGTATTGCGTGCGATCTGGGGCTCCACTCAAATTGCTAACCTTGCATGGCTCGTGCAAACGGTCGCCATTAGTTGGCTCATGGCGACAATTTCGGCTGCCGATCTGATGGTCGCGCTGGTGCAGGCTTCCACGACCTTGCCGGCCTTCAAACTCTCCATCATCTCCGGAGCCGTCGCGGATGATTTTTTAGCCGCCGGTCCGTAATGATGGCTGGCCTTTCGACCGATCGCCGCAAAGACTGCCTACAGAATAAGCTTGCGATCGAGCGGACGACGGACGCGATCCGGTCCCGGAGCCAATCGTTAGCGCGTGTCTGGCGTCCTTAAGGGTGCTCGAGATGAGTGATTGCGAATTATCAGAATTCTTCCGGCTGGCCTTGACGCTCCCACTTGCGCGCGACCCTCGAAGCCGCGGTGACCGTCGTCGACTCGGTTCGAGGCAGCGACTCTGTGATCCGGCCATATGTGAGGTGAAACGATCAAGGTTTCAGCGTCCATGTCTTTGATGATGCAAAAACGTTGGCAAAGCGAGGAATGAATATCAATTATCTTAAATATGCCGAGCGAATTCGCGTACGAGTTTCCGATCGCGACGACGGGTCGCGGCCCGGTAACGGGGGCAAAATAGCCGCAGCTTAATCCAGCGACGCAGGATCGCGGTCAAGCAGTTCATAAATTGATGGAGTAATTCGAATGCAACATTGGCTGGATAGGCTGACTGATCTCGCTGCCATTCCCGGCGACGAATACATGCTGAAGCAGGCTCTGGAGACCGTTACCGAAACGACCGGTTTTGGCGGCTACGCCTATCTCAACGTCCAGCCGAGCCACTCGAGCGCGCTCTCCAATTACCATCCTGAATGGCAAGCCGAATATTTCAGGCGCAAGTTCAACAGGCTCGACCCGGTTATCAAGCGCGCGCTGACATTGAAGCGGGCCTTCGTCTGGAGCGGTGAGCGGGACAAACCGCGGCTTTCTGCGGACGAGCAGTCATTCTTCTCGCTCGCAGCAGATTTTGGCATCCGGTCGGGCATCACAATTCCCGTTAGAATCGCCCACGGCGCGCTGGCCATGTTCACGCTTACTTCGTCGAAACAGACAATGGACATCGATCGTGAGATTGACCCGGTCTCGGCGGCCGGCGCTATCGCGCAGCTTCATACGCGTATTCAACTTTCTGACGCGACCCCAAGCGCCGAGGAACGGCTGCGCCTCGATCCCAAAGGAGCGACCTATATCAGCTGGATCGCGGATGGCAAGACAATGGAGGAGGTCGCCGATCTCGAGGGCGTCAAGTACAACAGCGTGCGCGTCAAAATCGAGCATGCCCGAAAGCGCTTTAACGTCCACACGATCGCGCATCTGACTGCTCTTGCCATCCGAAAGAAGCTGATCTGACGATCAGTTCACAGTCACTTTCGGGATATAGCCAAGGATGGTGACCAGCGTGCTCAACGCGCTCATCTGCGCATGCATTTCGATGCTGGCTTCGATGTATTTAAGATGCTGGGCGCCGCCTGTCGCTCTGCCTTCCTGGATCGACACGGATGCTGGCCTTGTTCGGATCGGCGTCGGGCAGACGATCTTCCACTGGTTCGCTTTCGATCCAATGGGCTCGGCACGCTTACCTTCTCAGCAATGGTCTTGTCACCCCGAACACCAACAGGTGTGTCAGCCTCAGCCTTGTCAGGGTCCGGTGTCCCGAACACGGCTTTCCCCTCGAAAATCCCGGACTGCCAGGCAATGATCGCATCTTCCAACACCTGGCGCTCGGCCTCCTCGCCAGTCGGGTTGCCGTACCACTTGAGGACGACCCGGTAGACCTTGGCGAACAGTGCCGTGCCCATGCGCAGGTTTGCACATGCATCGACGAGCTCCGGCTTCAATTCTCCCGCCTCGAGCACGCCGAGACCAGCGGGATATTGAGTGATGCCGACGCGCACGACGTTTCGGCCGATATTCTGGCGGATCAGATCCATGGCCGCTTCCGGCGTGGCGGGCTTCGGCACAAGAACGACGCGTTTTCCCGAGCGGACCGTGACGGTCAACGGGTAATCGGATCCGGCCGCTGCGATGAACTTCTCGACGATAGCGGGTTTGAGCCCCGGATCGGCGCAGGCCTTGATCAGAGCAGCATCGACCATGCTCCTTCTCCATTTCTGTCACGTGTTGAATGCGGTAATTCCCCGACGCTGGCGGAATCGTCGTCGGCGAGCGTTCGACCGCGACAGCGTGGCGGCGATGCCATTCCGGGCCGACGATCCACACAGCTGGGGTGCAGGCGGCAGGGCGCCGCTCCTGTGCTTTGACGGCTCGTTCGGCTCGTCGCACGGCATCGTCTTCGCCGGTTCCGGCGGTTTCAAAACCACCTCAGTGACGATCCCGACCGCGCTCAAATGGGGCGGCGGCCTGGTCGTGCTCGACCCGTCGAGCGAGGTTGCGCCGATGGTCGCCGATCACCGGCGCAAGGCCGGCCGCAGGGTGATCGCGCTTGATCCCGCCGATCCGGCAAGCGGTTTCAACGCGCTTGACTGGATCGGGAAGTTCGGTGGCACAAAGGAGGAGGACATCGTCGCGGTCGCGACCTGGATCATGACCGACAATGCGCGCACCACCTCGGCCCGCGACGACTTCTTCCGCGCCTCGGCCATGCAGCTTCTGACGGCGCTGATGCCGATGTTTGCCTGAAGTCGACGACATCCGTTGGCACGTCTTTTCGCAACGATATCCGATCAGGGGCAAGGTTGGCGCCGGAGGTCAAGGTCAGATATTCGAGTTTCTCTGCCTGGTGCGCCGTCTCCGGGAACATGCTTTCGTCAAACGTTGGACCTGTTGGGGAGCTCATATTCCCTCGGACGCGTTCGAAGCCCTCGCAACTGGAGAGAGTTATCCGGCAAGCATGCTGCGGCATCATTCGGAAGATCCTTGGTGGGATGATTTCGCGGACACCTCTTATCGTATCGATAGCGAGTCTGCTGCATTTCGCGCGGACTTGAAGTCTGCCGTTTCGTCGGCTCGAGTTGTGGCCAACAGTTATCGAGATGCACGAAACATAGCTCAGGTCATCGCGCGCTGCTGGAATGGGCTTTTTTGCCTGTCGACCAATAAAGACGAATGCCGGATCAAATAACCCAGCCCCCTCCCGTCGGAGAGGCTATATTTGAACCTAACCCCGACCTAATCGCGAACTTGCATGACGATCTTCATTCCGGGCGTCATGGCGGTGCGAATGCCGAGGTCGTTATCGTCCATCGCCGCGCAATCTGACGCGCGAAGTCCAAGGCGCCTGGTGGCCCTTACAGAAATCGGGAGCCGGTTTCGTGCCGCAACGGCATCCAATCCGACGATACCGTGGAGTTGCTGTAGCCCAATCGTGTGAGCAAAATGCTTTTCGTAGCACGAGCTAGGGGCAGACCTCGCGGCGCGCGCTATGCCGACGCGACAGCCCAGTTTTCAAATGCCGCAGCAACAAGTGCAGGACCGGTGGCTCTCCGCTCGCGTTTCGATCTCTCTATAGCCCTGTCTATGAAGTCCGTAATGCTCGCGCCCGGCGCACGGGCAATATCGTCGACAACGCGCGGCTGGCCCCCAACGATGCTGAACTCCCGATCATCACGCGTTAACGTCTCGATCGGCACTTCGATCAAAGCAGTGTATTGAGCCCCCGCCAGCTCCAGCGTGAGAGGCGCAAGCAGGGTACTTTGCGAATCCACGACGGCATCTTCCTCCCAGCGCGGAATGAAGAGGTTCGCACCTGGAGTTGAGCCTAGTGCCAGGAAGTCCTGGCGTTTTTCGATCCAGTCGTAGAAATCGGACAGGAGAAGTCGGGGCTTTCTCGTTCGGTTGTGCCGATCGATAGCAGATGCCATCCGCCGAAGCATGGGAGCAACCGGAATCCAGTTTTGGAACGGCCCCTCTTCACCTCCTGCCGCCGGCAATTCCAAGCTTGCGGATCCAATCTCGATCTTCAACTTTTTCTTCGAGCGCGCGAGAATCGCACCGACCTCGATCGTCGTGACCGCCTCGTCTAATCCGACAGAGCGGGATCCGTCATAGTCAAAGACGATACAAGCCGCTCGTTCTCGAAATCGAGATTAACCTCAAAGAATCTCTGGAAGAAATCGGTATCGTTGTCGAGGGGTATGCCAAACCGCCGGCGCTCGACGGTCAGATGCTCGATATCGATCTCACGCCGTTTGCCCAGGAACAGGTTGTGAATCTTATCGCGCGCATCATCGCCGGGAACAAAGAACCCGCCGCTGACCGAGCCATCTTCAAAACCGCAGGTCTGTCGTTCGCGGATCTTTGTTTCGATGTAAGTCGAATAACGACCCTGCGATCATCACATTGAGGGCGTCAGATAGTCCCTCGCCGGCGTTCCCCAGTTCAATGGCACGATCAAGGGGTACGGGAACAGTTATCTTGTGAAGCTTGCGATTGCCGCGGGACTCTTCCCGTCTGACCCGGCGCAATGTCCTATGGATAATGACCTCATCCACCGGAACGATGAGGCTACGGGTCGGCAGTCTGCTCCCGCCGCCGAATTCAAGCACGACGATGGCAGCTGGAAGATCGGCATCCACGAGATGCTTTAAGGCCGAAAGCTTGATGCGGGGCGCCTCCCCTGCCCGATCCGTCGACTTGACCTGCACGAGAAACTTCGCAAGGTCGTTTTGTCCGTCGAGCGGCCTGTCCGACGCGCGCACGGGTTCCCGTTCGAGAAGAAAATCCCAACCTAACCTGTCGACAGCGGACTTCTGGGCGCGAAACCCTTCCGGCTGGCACCAGCTGAGAAATTGGTTTTCTCCCATTGTGCCGACATCACGCTCGTCCATACACTCTCCTCTCCCGAACATCATGCGCCGAGCGGCGTTCCTAACAGCCCTCTTCGCTCCCTATGTCTCGCCGCGCTGTTAAGCGTACCTCGACCTTCGCGGCGGAATTCACCGCTCCAGCCTCACCCTCAACCGCCGCGCCCGTTCCTTGAAGGCTTCCTCGCCGCCTTCGAGAATATCGCAGACCTGCTTGCGCATGTCGGCATCTTCGAGGCCACCGGAAACATAGGTGATTGGCGGCAATTGGCCTGGGGTGTGAGTGCCAGCACTTGCAACGATGATCTGGTCCGCGTCCGTGTTTATAACGAGATTGGCATTATGCGTGACCATGATGACCTGGCGCTTCGCCTTGGCGACAATGAACAGGCTGACGAGTTCATCGAAGATGGATTTTGGATCGAGATTTTCCTCCGGCTGATCGATGATCAAGGGCCGAAGATCGCTTCCATCGAGCGCGAGATAAAGCAGCAGCAGGACAATACCGCGCGTGCCAGGTGAGAGCTTGGTAATGTCCGTGCCCTCATAATCGATCCCATACTCGATTTGAATGTGATCGGTGCTGAACAGCCACTTGGCAAACGCATGAGCCAGGCTCGGTATGCCGCCTGGTCATTGGACGCCACGTTGGCGACAGCGAGCAACTCGTCCTGCCAGGCCTCGGTAAAGCGTTGGATCGCTTCGTCAACCGCAGCGACGTCGCCTTCCTCCCAAGCCTTCCGCAGATTCGTGTTTGCCCACTGTTCGAGCGTTCCCTTGCCCTTGAAATCCCCGGCGCGGCGAAGATCGAAGAGCTTTTCGCCGAGTGAAGCCCACTGCTTCACATCGGCATGCCGTTTTGCGGAAAAGGAGAGCTTCTGCAGCGTACCCTTCGCGGCCTGAAGGCGATCAACCAACGGCTTATATAGGTCGCGCAAGATCTGTTCTTCGGCGATGATCGAACCGAACACGCGAAGGTAGGTCTCCCGCCGCTGCTTGCTCAATTCAGCCATGCGTTCCGCGGCCCCTTCGCAATCCGACAGGCTTAGGCGCGTGTTCTCGATCTGCGTATTTTCTTCCGCGATGCGCTTTACGAGGTTGCCAAACTTGGTCGATGTCTCGGTGTCGATGTTGATGAGCGCCTGTAATCGCGCTGCCTCTGCCTCAAGGACTGCGAGTGGCGATTTCTCGAGATCGGCATCCGGCGCGAGATATGATTGGTTGGGGTCGGTCAAGGGCGTTGGCGCGACACCCCGCCAGCCAGCCGCGTTCTTGCGCGCGGTGTCGATCCGGGCCGCAAGTGCTGCGTCGACATCACCATGATATTCGAGAAGGAACGCCTTCCAGTCGGCATCATCCAATCGAGCGGCAACGAAACTCGCCTTGGTCTGACGGAGCGCTTCGGGCGCCTTATTCTGCCGAAAGGCTTTCACTTCATCCTGCAGGGCAAGGAGCGAAGTTTCCTGGTTCGCGAAGAAGTGCAGGTAGGAACGTACCTTCTCGGCAGCGTTAGCGATGATGGTGAGGCGGTCGGCGCGCGCTTCGCTGCCTTTGACAATGAGCTTGTCCCGATCCGCTTCCAAGCCCTTTACGGTTTGTTCCTTTTGGGTGAGCTGCTGTTTGAGCCCCGGAATCTGCCGTCTTTTTTCACGCTCGAGACCGATCTCATCCGACAAGGTACCGATGGCCTCTTCCTCGCGCTGGCGGGCGAGACGATGGCGGGTTGCGCGGAGCTCGAGAAGCTGATCGAACCGGAATGTCCCATCCTTCTCTGGATGCGCCTCAAAGATCACGCGCTCGATCTCTCTGAGCAGGGCATCGGTTATGCCATCGGCCGAGCAAAGTTCTTCGACGAACTTCTGTGAGAGATATCGTGCCCGGGGAAACCGTCCGTCCAGTTCCGGATCGTATTCATAGTCGAGCAGGTCGCGCGACGAAGGATCGCCACTTCCCCAATCCAGCTGAACACCGGCGCCGTTCAAAAGGTCTCCGGCGCGAACGAGAAAGGAAGCGGGACTGAGATGTTCGGAGGCCGCATCGCAGCCGGCAGCGATGGCGTCAGCAAGAGCGGTTTTGCCGGATCCACGGGCGCCGATGATCGCGACCAGGCCGGGATTGAGCTCAATCGTTGGCGTCGCCGCCCAAGCGGCATCCCGAATCGTGACGCGGGAAATTACCTGCGACGGCGTCGCCCGAATGGGAGGCGCGGCGCCGACGAACGCGCGCCCTGCTGGGTCGATCACAGCTTGGCGCAACGAATCGAAATGCGCTCCGCCCTTGACCCAGGAGTAACGATCGCCATCCGGCGCGCCGATTTTCCCTGTCTCGTGGGCGTCGCTGCCGTGCAGACATGGCTTAAGAGCTCCATAGCGGGAGCGGATATCATCGGGACTGGCGCTTGCCTTTCTGCCCAGCCAGAAATCGCGTTGGGTGGCACTGCTGGCGAAGATGACGTGCGCGAACCGCTCGACCTCTTGTCTTTGAGCGCCCTCCGCCTCACCCCGCATTCCGGACGTCCCGTCATGCTCGCTGCCGGCGACAGCGATAAGAATGTTGTTTTTTGCCCAGTCGATGGCGCGATAGAGTTCTGCCAATTGTTCGAAATTGACCTTGAACTGGGTTGCCCCGCGCGCGAGCGCGGCTCGCCCCGACAGGCCAGTGTCGGTCTTCGAACCGAGGCGCGCCAGTTCGTCGGGCGTACAGGCGAACCTGTCTCCGGAATATTCAAAGGTCAGCTGTGAGAGGAACCGCTGTGTCGCGCCGATGTGATCCGGATCCTCGGGATTGACGAGAAGATGGCAGTTAACCCAGTTGCCCTTCACCGTTCCGAAAGCCAGACGCAGCTCGACATTCGGAAATACGAGATCGACGCCGGGGAGACGTCCATCGCGGTATTTCGCATCACGAACGAGCTCATAGGTATCGAGCAGATAGTAGTCGGTCACACCCAGCGCGCGGATCGCAGGCGTGGTCGCCTCGATTTTCGAAAGATATTGTTCCCAGGTGTCTGAGCCTCTGAACTGGTCATTGAGCACCGTCCCCGGAGCATGGATATGAGGCTCCCAGCGGCGCCATCGCGATCCCGAGTTTCCCAAATTACCCCCACCGTATAATCAACTGTCTCGAAATGAAGCTGG
The DNA here is from genome assembly GCF_030124405.1 of Sinorhizobium sp. 7-81. Taxonomy (NCBI): domain Bacteria; kingdom Pseudomonadati; phylum Pseudomonadota; class Alphaproteobacteria; order Hyphomicrobiales; family Rhizobiaceae; genus Sinorhizobium; species Sinorhizobium sp. 7-81. The sequence goes on from NZ_JASKLT010000020.1 coordinate 9,196, forward strand.
ACTGGTGTTGTCGTCAGGTGGCCGATGCAGATCCCCGCCGCCGTTCTTCCGAACTCTTCAGCAGCCGAACGACGTTGGGATGCATTCCTGCTTCCTCGGCGCGTTTCCAAGCACCTTTATCCGGCCACTTCTCATTGACGATCAAAGGATAGTTCGCCAACCATGCATCCATGTCGTACCCCTCAGCCCGCAAAGCGGCTTCGACATCCGGATCTACAGAAAGATGCTCTGGCAACAGATAGGTGAACAGGTTGCTGGGTAATCCTTCGACGGAGCGGAGGCGGAAGCCAGCGCCAGTCTTCGTGAGTATCGCGCGCGCCTCGCCGAAGCCGGCACCTACTGCACGCAGGATCGTGTCATAGGTCATGACATGGATTTGTTTGTCGGCGCGCAAGGCGGCCAAGCGCTTTCGCCGGGCTTCGTTGCTGTCTTTCTCGGCTGAACGCCCGATGACCAGGACACATTCGAGCGATACGGCGTTCCGGCGGAACGAGCAGGTGTTCGAGCGAGTCCAGAACCGTTCGGCGATTTTCGTTCCAGAATTCCCGCCAAACGTCGACCTGAGCGATCGCGTCATTCATCTCCGAGGTGAAGCCGACATGCTTGCTGGATTGGGTGAAAAGCTTCTTACCTGCGTCTTCGAGCTCAACTAGAACGAGTTTCCATTCATCTGATGACTTCGTCAGATAGGCATAATCAGCAACTCGCTCCCCGATCGGGAATTTGGAAATGATGCTGTTCAGGTGAAGACGGTGGTTGAGCAAACCGGGCGTCGGCAGAAAGGTCGTATGTTGCTCGAGGAAAGCCTGGATGGCGTTCTCTTGTCGTCCGGGTTTGGAAAGCAACACCTTGAATTCTTCAATGTACTTGTCTTCTATCAGCGATTTCATAAAAGGAATGCCCCCTCTAAAGCCCGATTAAATATTTCGCGTGTACAACTGAAGTTTGCAACAGATTTCATCGCTAACGTGCCAGAGCGACGGTGCGACCAATTCGCAGCCCGGTCCATCGCAATCGAGGGAGCTAGATTTTTAGCAACCGTCTGCCCTTAGCTAACGCGTGGCTCGTAGCTTCGCGTGCAGGCTCATACTGACCAAAGTTTGAATTTTGAATACAAAATTGGTCAGTAACGGACACCTAAACGCTGGCTTGAATGTCAGAAAAAAATAGCTTATTTTCTGACACATGAAAATCGTTACGACATCGGTACCGGATCAAATCATGAGGCGCCTCCGCGCAGGCGGGCGTGGCGGCGTTTTCACGCCCAGTGACTTTCTGGACATCGCCGGGCGCGCGGCCGTCGATCAGGCGCTCTCCAGACTCGTCAAGAACGGTAAGCTCCGGCGCCTGGCGCGAGGTCTGTACGATTTTCCGAAGGTTCATCCGCAACTCGGCCCTCTCTCCCCGGCCCCAGACGATGTCGCAAAGGCATTGGCACGAGAGACAGGATCGCGGGTGCAGATTGCAGGTGCGCGCGCAGCCAATGCCCTCGGTCTTTCCACCCAGGTACCGGCAAAAAGCACCTATCTGACCGATGGCCCCTCCCGCCGTGTTGTATTGGGCAAGCGCGTGGTCGATCTGCGTCACGCATCGCCCAAGCATCTCATAGCTCCGGGGAGCGCTGCCGGCACAGTCGTACAGGCCCTTCGTCACGTTGGGGCGGTACGTGCCCGCGACGTTGCGCAGATCGCGGCGCGTCGCCTGTCGGCTAGCGATAAGAAGACGCTCGCATCCACTGCTGTCCAAGCGCCTGCCTGGATGCGGCCGACGCTCGTCTCGATCGCGAACGCAGCGTCGGGGGAGATCGATGGATAAGGTGGCTCTTCTTCCGGCCGGTGATCGGGCAGCGCTGTTTGGCGAAACGGGCGCCGCCCGAGGAGTCGCAAATACGATCATCGAAAAGGACTTCTGGGTCTGCTGGACCTTGAAGCGGCTATTCGGACTGCACGAGAAGGATGCGCCCACCCTTGTATTCAAGGGTGGCACCTCCCTCTCCAAGGCGTTTGGTGCCATACGCCGGTTTTCCGAAGATATCGACCTTTCCTTCGACCGAGCGGATCTCGGTTACACCGGTGACCGCGATCCCGAGAAAGAAGGCATCAGCAAGAAACAGGCGAACAAACTCATCGAAGCCCTTGTGAGCGACGTCGAGCAGCATATTGCCGAGAAGCTGCTTCCGGCTCTCCGGTCTGCAATCGTCGACCAACTCGGCGAGCCGATGAGAGGGGAATGGTCGCTGGAGATAGATGCCGCTGACGCGCAGACGGTGAACTTTCACTATCCCACGGCACTTGGGGGAGCCGAGTACGAGAGCATGGGGTACATCACCCCACGGGTAAAACTCGAACTCGGCGCCCGCGGAGACCCGTGGCCGACAGAGAAACGAGTGATCCGGCCCTATGCGGCAGACGACTATCCCGGCTTTTTCGAGGACCCCGACACCACCGTCGTCGTTCTCTCCGCCCGCCGCACCTTTTGGGAGAAGGCGACAGCATTGCATGCCGAGGCGCATCGCCCTGCCGAGTCCCCGACGCCGCAATATCTCTCGCGGCACTATTATGATCTCGCCATGCTGCTTGCCACGGACGAAGGCCACGCCGCCGCCACCGATGTCGAGCTTCTCGCGCAGGTCGCCAAGCACAAGGCCACCTTTTTTCGGTCCGGCTGGGCTAGTTACGACACCGCCCGTCCGGGCACGCTGCGGCTCTTGCCGGACGAGAACCGGCTGACGGATCTGCGCGCCGATTACAGGGCAATGGCCCCCATGATGTTCGATGACAGCCCGCCATCGTTCGACGAGATACTTGCGAAGGTCGCGGCTTTCCAGGAAACAACAAACAAATAGCATAGGCCCGGCGCGAAAAGTTCTTCAATGCGCCCGAGCACGATATCCGCGGTGGCCAGACGATGGAGCCACGCTGGTGAGCGCGCGTCTGATCATCGCCCTTGCGCTGGCAGGGATCGTCGGCTTCGGCACCGGAGTGAGCTGGACCAAGTGGCAAACGTCTTCGGCGCAAACGACTGGAGGCAACACCGTGCAGCCGGCATCCGACCATGCGCGGCGCGAGCATCGGGAAAAATTCTTCGGCGGCGATCCGGAGCGCAACATTCGCGGCGGTCAGGAGCTGAAACCGAGATGGTGATTGTCCGTCCATCACACAAACTGGAGCTTGCCTTCATCGCGATCGGCATTCTCCTGCTGGCGAGCGCTCCTGCGCTTGCTCAGCAGGGCCAGGTGCTGACCACGCTGGAGAACTCCGTTTCCACCGCAGTCAAGGGATGGGAAACGACGATCACCAATGCGGCGCGATCATTGTTCTGGATCCTGGCGGGGATTGAGGTTGGCATCGCAGCCGTCTGGCTGGCGATCAATGCCGCTTCGCTTGACGCCTGGTTTGCCGAACTCGCGCGCCGGATCATGTTTATCGGGTTCTTCGCCTTCATCCTCGATCAGGGTCCGACGGTCGGCGGGGCTGTCGTCGACAGCCTCTACCGGATCGGCGCCGGCGGCGGATCCGCTTCGCCGGCCAACATCTTCGACGCCGGCATCCGGGTTGCTTCGAAAATGTCGGAGCAGGCAAAGTTTGGGCTCTGGGAAGATAATTCTTTGGCGATCGCGGCGGTGTTCGCCATAGTGGTGGTGGTCGTCGCGTTCAGCCTTGTCGCGGCGATCTTCGTCGCAGTGATGGTCGAGATGTATATCGGCCTGCTTGCCGGCATGATCATGCTCGGTCTCGGCAACTCATCCTACACCAAGGATTTTGCCATTCGCTATCTCGTCTATGCCTTCTCTGTCGGCATGAAGCTGATGGCGCTGGTGACGATCTCGAAGATCGGGTCTGACATTCTCCTGGGCCTTGCCGAAAGACCTTCCACTGATACCGACCAGTTCATCAACACGCTGGCGATCGCCGGTATCTCCGTCGTCGTGTTCGTCATCGCCATGTACGTGCCGCCGATCATCCAGGGCGTGGTGCAGGGTGCGTCCGTCTCCGGCGGCACGGAGGCGATCCGCCACGGCGGGCAGGCGGCATCGTTTGCGGCGGGCGGGGCGTTTCTCGCCGGCGGTGCGGCCGGCGCGGGGTTTGCGGCCGGTCAGGCCGCGCGGTCCGCCGGATCGTCGTTTGCCGGCGCCGCCATCAGGGGCGTTGGCGACGGTATCTGGTCCGCGGGACAGGCAACCGGTTTGGCAGCCAAAGAGAAGGCGATTGGCTCTCCCGGCGCCTATGCCGGCTCGCTGCTGGGTCTCGCAAACGCCAAGCTCGACGGCAGCCGCAACGGCAATCGTGGGCACACGCCGCCTCCCGAACGCCACGATCAATGATAATCAAAAGAGGACGGGGAGATGGCCGCCAATCGCTCCCCCGATAACCCCTATCTTGCCGCCCGCCAGGAATGGAACGAGCGCTACGGCTCCTATGTGAAGGCCGCCTCGGCATGGCGGCTCGTTGGCATCACCGGCATGGTCATGGCGGTGGTGGGCTTTTCCTATGCGCTTTACCAGAGCACGCAAGTGAAGCTCGTTCCCTATGTCGTCGAGGTGGATAAGCTCGGCACAGCCGTGACGGCCGGTTTCCCGCAACAGATCGAATATGCCGATCCACGCGTGGTGCGCGCCACGCTTGGCGGCTTCGTCTCGACCTTCCGTTCGGTGACCCCCGACGCCGTTGTCCAGAAGCAGTATATCGATCGCACCTACGCGTTGCTGAGGACCTCCGATCCTGCGACCGAGAAAATCAACGCATGGTTCCGCTCGAGTTCGCCGTTCGAGAAGGCGAAAACCGCGACGGTCGCCATCGAGGTGAACAACATTGTGGCGCTGTCGAACCAGTCCTATCAGATCGACTGGACCGAGTTCGAGCGCGACCGGAAGGGCAAGGAGACCGCCGTGCGCCGGTTCCGCGGCATCGCCACGGTGACGCTGACCCCGCCCCAGGACGAGGGCGTCATCCGCCTCAATCCAATCGGGCTCTATCTCCGCGACTTCGACTGGACCGCACAGCTTTAAAGACAGGGCACTTCCATGAACATGAGAACGACGACCAGATGGCCCCAGGCCGGGATGATCCTTGCTTTGGCCAGCGGAGTGCTTGCCGGCCACGGCCTGATCACGGATGCGCGGGCACAGGATGTGTCCTCGAACGAAGCGAAGGGCATCGATATTTCGGGCAAGTGGCGCGGTACCCGCGGCCTGGTGACCCGCGGCGACGACGGCAAGGTCATCTTTCTCTTCGGAGAGGTCCAGCCTTCCGTGGTCTGCTCGCCGCTGCAGGTCTGCGATATCGAACTGCAGCCCGGCGAGGTGGTCCGCGATGTGTTGGTCGGCGACACGGTGCGCTGGAAAGTGGAGCCCGCGACATCGGGGGCAGCCGGCGGCCAGGCGATCCACCTAATCGTCAAACCGTCGGAGGCGGGGCTCGTCACGTCGATGGTGGTCACGACCTCGCGGCGCACCTATCACATCCAGCTCAAATCGCATCCGACACAATACATGGCGCGCGTCGGCTTCGACTATCCGGAGGATGTGTCCTCAAAACTCGCCGACATCAATGCGCGGCTCGAGGCAAGCACCATTCCCGGCGCCAATGTTCCGGCAGAGAAACTGAGCTTCTCCTATTCAGTTTCCGGCCGCGCCGGTTGGCGGTCGACGCGCGTCTATAGCGATGGTGAAAAGACCTACATCCAGTTTCCGCGGCGGATCTCCGGCCAGGATGCGCCGGTGCTGTTCGTCGTCTCCGGTGGACAGAACCGGATCGTCAATTACCGCATGAAGAACGACATGATGATCGTCGACTACAATGTCGACAAGGCCGTTCTTGTCTCGGGCGTCGGCTGGAAGCAGGAGAAGGTGACGATCAGACGGGGGGCCAGAGATGAGAGCGCTTCCCCTTCGACCACCGATTGGGCGGTTTGTCACGGCCGGCCTGATGCTGCTTCTCCTCTCCAGATGCCAGGCGGCCGGAACGGACGCCCTGATCGCCAGCGACGCGCCGCCGGAAATCTCCGGCCCGGCAGCGCGCGCGATCGCCGGCGACACGGTGAGCCGCCTCGCCGAGCAGATCGGTCCTGGCAAGGCGACGATTGCGCTCAAGGCTGATGCGTCGCCCTTTGGCCAGGCGCTGGAGGCGGCGCTCAAGACATGGGGCTACGCCGTCGTCACGGACCAGAAGACCGATGGCGACCAGAAGGTGACCAATCTGGCCTATGTGGTTGTTCCCTTCGAGGGCCAGGTCCTTGCACGCTTGTCGACCGACACTGTCGAGCTCGGTCGCGCCTACACGGTCACGACCGGCGGGGCGACACCGGCAAGTGCGCTCTCCGTGCGCAAGAACGGGTGAGGGGAGGAGATCATGGTGCAATCGCTCAAGCTCGGCGGCGCCGCCAATGAAGACGCGCAATCCGGCATGCGCCGACTGAACAGGTTGCCGATCATCATTGTCATCGTTCTCGTGACCGCCTTTCTCGGCGTGATCTTTTACGGTCTGACCTCGCGCGGGCTGTTCTTTGGCAAGGATAGCGGGCTGGAGACGAGTACCGGAACACCCGCCTCGACCTTCGCCGATGAACTCAAGCGCGGCGTCACTGACGGGATCATCGGCGACAAGGAACAGCAGGTCACATTCCAGCCGACCCCCGTCGAGAAGAAGGAGGATAAGACTTCCAACCCATTAGCCACAAAGCCACAGCATGAAGAGGCGCAGGTAAACCAGCAGCTGGAGTCGGAGGCAACTTGGCGGGCGCGGCTCAAGCGCGAACAACAGGAGCAATATTTGCGTGAGCGGCAGCGCCAGCGGATGGCGCGGTTGCAGGCAAGTGACGCGGCCTATGACGCCCCGCTTGCCATCGATCGCAGCAAGCTCGAAGCACGGGCTGACAATACCAACGCCCAAACCGCAGCGGATACGAATGTCGCATCGTCGATGGCAAATACGACGCTGCCGGACCTCTATGCCGCTGCCCTGCAGAACGGCCTCACCGGGCAAACGTCGACCAGAACGGCCAGAAGTCCAAGGAAGATTTCTTCAACAGCGATCTCAAGGAGCTCGGTTATCTGCCGAACCGGGTGGTGCCGCAGCAATCGCTCTATGAGTTGAAGCGCGGCTCGGTCATTCCGGCGACGCTGATCACCGGCATCAATTCCGATCTTCTACCAACGTGCGCTGATCATGACCTGTGGGCCCATTCGCGCATTCCGATCGACATTATCTTCCACGGCTGACCGATGAGCTTGTTCCAAGCGCGGCAGCAGTGATCGACGATATCGTCGTAGTCCTTAAGACGCGGTTCGACAACCAGTTGTCCCTCATGAACTGCCAGAGGTTCTCGACCGGGTTCAATTCCGGCGACCGCGGCGGCAGAAACATCAAGGTGATGTTGTCCGGCACCTTCAGCTTCGGCGTGACGTGCCAGCCTGCCTGGTCGAGGATGAGCACCGCATGGGCTCCGGGATCGACGGCGTTACTGATTTCGGCAAGGTGTTCCTGCATCGCCTCGGTGTCGCGGTAAGGAAGGACGAGGCCAGCCCCCTTGCCCTTCTTCGGGCAGATCGCGCCGAAGATATAGGCCCACATGGTGCGTTGGTCGTGCGGTGCCGACGGTCGAGTTCCCCGACGTGCCCAGCGGCGCGTGATCTTGTTTTTTTGCCCTATTCTGGCTTCGTCGGCCCACCAGATTTCGAGATCCGTGCCGGGCGGGCATTTCGTCCTGATCTCTGCCGGCGCGGCTGGGTAAAAAGCTCGCCTTCCAGTTCGTTCTGCGCATAGTGGCGTGGACGGGCCGAAAGTTTGGCAAAGCCCAACGCCTTCAATTCCCGCCCGACCGTCGTTTCATCGATAGAGACCCGAAACTCCTGGAAGAGCCACTGCACGAGGTCCTTGCGTCGCCAGCGGACCACCCCGTGCACGGCAGGGATCGGACCGCTCTCGACGATCTTCGCCTGCGCCTGGCGTTGCGCGTCGTTTAGCTTCGCCCGGCCGCCCGGTGCTTTTCCGTTGATCAATCCGTCGGGGCCGCGTTCGTTGAAGCGCAAGACCCAATCGCGGACGATCTGCACCGTCACCCCGCCGATCGCGGATGCATACTGCCGGGAGCCGCCATCATAAATCGAAGCCAGCGCCAACAGCCGCCGGACCTGGGCGGCATCCTTTGCCTTCTTCGCCAGCCTCCTGAGTGCCGTTCCGTCCTAATCTGCCCGCAACGATATCGCCTTCGCCATGCCAAACCTCCGTTTGGCATAATGAGTCAGAATTCCACTGATTTGGGAATCCCATCACGAGTCGGCATCAATGCTCGTTGGTATTCCCGGTCGCATCACCGCGCAGATCAGCCAGAATGTCTATGACAGCGCGACCGGTCACCGGCTTCTGATCCCGCAAGGCGCAAAACTCTTCGGGCGCTACGACAGCAAGGTATCATTCGGCCAAAGTCGCGTTCTGGTCGTCTGGACAGATCTCATCTTTCCCAATGGTTCGACGCTGCAGATCGGCGGCTGGCGGGCACCGATTCGGAAGGTTACGGCGGCTTCCATGATAAGGTGAACAATCACTATTGGCGGACATTTGGCTCGGCGGCTCTCATCGCGCTGATCGGCACAGGGATCGACGCCTCGATACCGGAGAGCTCGACGCTTGCCACGCAGGAGACCGCGTCGGATGCGGCCAGGCGGAATTTCGCGGAAAGCTTCGGCCGGGTCGCCGAGCGGACGATCAGTCGCAACCTCAATGTCCAGCCAACGCTGGAGATCCGGCCAGGCTACAAGTTCAACGTGCTTGTCGATCAGGATATTGTGTTTTCAGGCGCCTACAGAAATCAGATTCTGCTCGGCAAATAATAGCAAAGCATAGCCGATCTCGGATCCGAGCGCGTAGGATCGGTGATCTCGTGCATCATCCGCTCGCATCCAGTGGATTGTCGGACCGCAGCGGCAAGCCGCTCGGCCAGCTGCAGGCGCCGTTCGGCAACCGCAGAAGTCGCCGCCCTCCGAGCAATGCGATCGCCGTCATAAGCGGATGTCACCTGCCTGCTTCCAACGCTAGAAAAGCCAAGGACAACAACATATCGTCGGTCATGGCAGCTAGCGAGATCGGTCGCAGGGTTGGCTCGAACGGCCGAATTCTGCATCAAATTAACCGCTTAAGCTACATCCGCCAACCTCTCCAACTACGCCGCTGGCATGAGACGGAGTGTGAAACTAGTGCCTCGCCCGTTGACATCGACCTAATAAATGGCCCCGTGCACCTGAGCCAAGTGGACCTTGTTTAAATGCTGTTGCTGGCACTCAATGGAACCGCTTTAGAACCGAGAAAAGCTCTTGGGAGAGCTAAGGGAGATAACATGCATATAAAATCAACAATGGGGATCGTTCTTGCAATGACATTGGTCGCAGCACCTATTGCTCGCGGCGCCGAAGTCACTTGGCCCAGCTATGTGTGGCAAGACCCGGAAGATTCACCTTTTTATAAAGCCTTCGAGAAAGGATTTGAGGAGGCAAATCCAGATATCGATATCAAAGAAATTCCCATGCCGTTCGGCAGCTTCTGGGACAAACAGTTTCTGGATCTCTCTTCCGGGAACTCAGCGGATATCGTGACGATGTTTGATACGGAAGTGAGATCATACATCGACAAAGATCTTCTCGAACCACTCAACCCACATCTCGAGAAGGCAGGAATTTCGCTCGACGACTTTTATCCTGGCGCTCGCGCCGCCGTCAAAGACGGCAAAATCTACGGGATTAACTTGATTATCAATCCCCGGACACTGTTCTACCATCGAGGAATGATCGAAAAGGCTGGCCTCAAGCCGCCGACCAACCTGTCCGAGTTCACAACTGCTGTCGAAAAGTTGCGCAACGAGAGCGAAGGTGAATTCGGGTTCGCAACTTGGGCAAAAGCTGGCGATCCGAACACCCTTTATCTCGAAACCGCGCCAATCGTGTTTGGCTTCGGGGGTTCGTTTTTTGAGAAGGGCGAGCCCACTGCAACCAAGCCGGAGACCATCGAGGCGTTGCGTTTCTATAAGAAGCTTTACGATCAAAGCCTGATACCCAAGGGCATGGATGTGAACGGCTATCGGCAGATCTTTGTCCAAGGAAAAATCGCAATGTATGCTGGAGGGCCCTACATGGGCGCCTTGGTAGAGAAAGCCAACGCGGAACGCGGAAAAGAACTTGCTGCCGAGCAATTGCCCTTCCCCGGAAAACGGACGTTTGCGTTGAGCGTATTTATGGGAATCGGCAAATCCGCTAAGAACAAGGATGCAGCAGCAAAGGTCCTCACCTCTATGGTGAGCCGCGAGTGGCAAAATAATCTGCTCGAAATCGCTGGACAACCTCCGGGGCGGCGCGATGTGGATTACAGTGGTTATCTCGCAGAGCATCCGTGGTTCAAGGCGTTCATTGAAGCTGCCAAAGATCCGAACACCGTTTCCTATGCTCCTGATGGCGCCGAGTCTTATGCTCCCGAGGTTATTAAGATCATCGGTGGCAATGTTGAGGCCATGCTCTTCAACAATGTCACGCCTGAAGATGCCGCCGCGAAAATGCAGAAAGAATTGGTAGCCTTGGCGATGTCTCACAAAAAGTAGCTTCACCCAGAAGCTTTGGCTGCGGTCTGCATCGTGAATGCCGTAGCGGCCGGCCCACAAAGAATTTTCTCGCGGTCAAAGGCGACCGCGAGCGGGGACGAATGTCCTTCTTAATCTCGCTCAAAACTTAGTAGGAGAATCCATGAGCAACAGCAAAACCAAGATCTACATGGATGGAAAGATCATTCCATGGGAAAGTGCCACGATCCACGTGGCATCCACCGGCGCGAAATATGGTGCCAATGTCTTCGAGGGTATTTGCTGTTACTATGGCGACCAGCAGTACCTGTTCAGACTACGCGAGCACCTGGACAGGCTGCGCGAATCTATTGACCTAATGAGGCTTCCCCAACAGTACTCTGATGCGGAGTTCGAACATGCGATTTGGGAAACTCTCAAAGCTAACGACATCTCAGGGGACGCCCATATTCGCCTTTCCATCATCGTAACCGGTGAAGGTCTCTACGACGTGAGCGGTCCTCTCGCACTCGTTTGCACCGCAACACCCCGCGAGCCCGGGACATTGTCGGACCGAACAGTAAGTTTGGGATTCAGTAGTTGGCGACGCATCGACGATGCCTCGATGCCTCCGCGCATCAAAGCGGGTCCTAATTATCACAACGGCCGTTTCGCACTCATGGACGCGAAGCGTCATGGTTATGATGAGGCGCTTCTTCTGAACTCCGCTGGCATGGTGTCGGAATCAACCAATTCCTGCTTCATGATGATTCGCCGCGGGGCCCTCGTCACGCCTCCAGTTTCGGCAGGTATCCTCGAAAGCATCACTCGTGATACATTCCTTAAAATTGCTGCTGACGAACTTGGCATCCCCGTCGAGGTAAGAGAGATTGACCGGACAGAAACGGCAATTGCCGAGGAAGCGTTCCTCTGCAATAGCTTCCAAGAGGTGCGTCCAGTTCGCAGCATTGACGGTATCAAGCTGAAGCGAACGGCTCCGGGTCCTGTCACCCTACGTCTTTGGGACTCTTACGAGAACGTGGGACGGGGGCGGATCTCAAAATACAGGGATTGGCTCACGACACGAGTGGATGTTCAGCCGCAGAAATCAGGTGCGGCCGCTGAATAATTTCCACCCAGTGATCCGAAGCTCGGATCCGCCGAACAGCCCATAGCCTCGACGAAGCTAAACTGACTCCGGTGGGCTGCCCACCGGATAACAGCCTTGAGCCGCCGTATTCGACGAAGTCTCAAATTCGGAGGATATAACGCACGGCTATGACCAATCTAAAACTGCGGCGAACATCACAAGTTCCGATCGTCGAACACAGTGCTGAAATATGTGAAGGATCGAAACACCGACTCGGCTCACGATAGTGTTGGTGAGGACGTGAATTCTCCGATCTCTACGTCATCTCGATGAGGCAGACCTTTCAATCTTCAATCGCAGTGAGGGGCGGGAACAATAGGCCGCCATCCGTTAATAGGAGGAAAAAGATGGGGAGCAATCGGACAAATACGCAAGCCAATGGCCCATCGCCAATTCTAATGGACGCTACAACTTTTCAGCTCTCGCGACGGCAGGTTTTGGGCGCCGCCCTGGCTGCTACCGTAGCAGGTTACACCACGGCCAATGCCGCAGAGCCTGTCACCGAGGTAGCGTTCCCTGGTTATGAGTGGTCAAACCCACAGGATATTTTGTTCTGGCGGCCATTCAAAGAGGAGTTCGAGAACAGTAATCCTGACGTCAAAATCCGCGATATCCCAGTGCCGTACGGAGATTTCTGGGATAAGCAGTTTGTTGAGCTGTCCGCCAGTAACGCACCTGACATCGTAACGATGTTCGACACCGAGATAAAATCATACGTCGAACACGGCTTCCTTGAGCCGCTCAATTCGTACATCGAGAAAGCCGGCGTCACACTCGACAGTTTCCAGCCCGGTGCTCGCGCTGCAGTCAAGGATGGCAATATTTATGGATTGCTGTTTCTCGTCAATCCGCGGGCGCTATTTTATCACGGCAGTTTACTTCGAAACGAAGATTTAGAGGCACCAAGAAATCTCGCGGAATTCCACGCAGCTCTGCGAAAGTTGCGAAAAAGGGATATGCAGCAGTGGGGTTTTGCTACCTATTCCAAACCAGGAGACCCAAACAACCTGTTTAGTGAAATCATGCCGATCATCACTGGGTTTGGTGGAGCTTTCTTCGAAAAGGGGACGCCAACAGCGACCAAGCCGGAAACGATCGAAGCGCTGAAATTCTACAAACAGATCTATGACGAAGATTTGATCCCGAGAGGCATGGATATTAACGTTTACCGCCAGCTTTTCGCAGAGGGTAAAATTGCGATGTATGCCGGTGGTCCTTTCATGAGTGGCCTGGTTCGAAAAGCAAGTGCGGCACGGATGGACGAGCTAGGTGCGACGGCTTTGCCATTTCCCGGCAACCGCACATTCGCGCTCTCAGTATTCCTAGGAATTGGCAAGACGGCGCAGCATAAAGATGCAGCAGCGCGCGTCCTTCTAGCCGCGACGAGCCGGCGATGGCAAGGCGAGGTACTTCGCATACAGGGTTCGCCACCAGGCCTGCGGGACATCGACTACTCAACCTTTATCGCTGCAAACCCATGGTTCACCGCCTTCAGAGACGCCGCTAACGATCCACACACGGTCTCGTTTGCACCGGACGGAGCGGAAGCTATTGGCCCAGAAGTCATCAAAATCGTTGGCACCCGCTTCGACCAAATGCTCTTCGGCGACTCCAAACCTGAGGAGGCGGCGAACGCGATGCAGGAAGATTTGGAGGCGCTTCTAGCAGCCCGCGGGAAGAATTAACATGATGGGAATGCTAATTTTGCGCCTTGATTATACCTTCAAGGGTTCGCTTCAGCGGTTAGCGTCGCTTAATGACTGTCTCTGGATACGAACTGAAGACGTTGCCGCAAACATTGCATTCTGTCTCTTTGCTGTTTGGCCGCGCCTCTCACCGACTACTAGGCATGTGGTTGGACGATGCGACGCTGTTACACGCAATCAACGCCCTTTTTTATTCTCAGTAAGGTTACCCCCATGCTTGTCATCCACCACCCTGATCAAGCTCTACATGATCCACAATGGGCTCTACGACGCGGCAAGCTCATGGAGGCACCTGATCGAGCGGAGCGGTACGGTATTCTCCTAGCAGCCGCGCGTGATGACGGGCATGAAGAGGAGATCGCACCAATTGGGCCTATTGATCCTGTTCTCGCGGTGCACGATCGTGAGTACGTCGAGTTCTTAAGGACACTTTATCAACGCTGGAGCACAATGCCCGACTGCGGAGACTACGCAGTACCTGACTCCCATCCAACGCACCGTATGCACCGAAAGCCAAAGGACTTACGTGGAGAACTCGGATGGTATTGCAACTCCACAGGTTGTCCAGTCACAGCTGAAACCTGGACCGCCGTTCATGCGAGTGCTCAGGTGGCCGCCCATGGTGCTCGCAGGGTGCTTGAGGGGGTGAATGCGGTATACGCACTTTGTCGCCCCCCCGGACACCACGTCTACCCGGATCTTATGTCTGGAAGCTGTTTTCTTAACAATGCCTCGATCGCAGCACAGTTGCTCGCAACGCGTTTTGAGAAGGTTGCGCTTGTAGATATTGACGTTCATCACGGCAATGGCTCTCAGCACATTTTTTACAGTCGATCCGATGTATTGTTTTGTTCCGTTCACGTTGACCCATCGGTTGCGCCGCCTTTCTATGTAGGCTACGCAGACGAAGAGGGGGAGGGGCTAGGTAGAGGGTGCAATATCAACCTGCCCTTGCCAAGAGGTACCCGCAATGCTTCATGGCTGCTGGCGCTCGACAGCGCGCTTTCGAAAGTCGAGCAATTTGGTGCGCAGGCCGTCGTTGTATCCCTTGGGCTTGATGCCGGCCAACACGATCCCAATGGTATCTTTAATATCACCGATGACGGTTTCTTTGAGGCTGGCAAACGCTTTGCAGGGCTACGGCGACCAACATTGCTGGTACAGGAGGGGGGGTATCTCAGCGCCTACTTAGGTGGCTACCTCAAAAGTTTTTTACGTGGCTTTGAGAACGATCCACCCGCGGGCTGAGACTGAATCTCCTAGTAGAGCATTATCCCGAACCGCCGGCCATCAAGCTGTTTCATTGCTCAATCCAAACTCGCTGAGGAAACCGACCGATTGTCGCCTGATGGCCAGCGGTCCGCGTCTACGGGCGCCTCATTCCGTTGTCGATCTCTCCGCCGCCTGCGGCATCTCCAGAGATTGGCTTACACCCCGGTGTGAGTACATCGACAATATGCACGTCTGCAAGATCGAATACGCCAGGCTGATCTCGGACCCATCCAGTAAATCGTAACCAACTCAGACAACATCGATTACGGCGAGATGTTCCATGCTATGATCGCACGGAAGGCGTGCCTTAACACCTCAACCGAACGCTCTCGCTAAAATCCGCACCTAGCATGGCAGTGTGTCCGGCATTTCCTCGTCGACGAGCAATGTTGATCCGGAAAAGTTCGAACGCATCATCGCAGACCAGCCGAACCAATACACTCCGCGCGCTCGCCGGATTCCAATTCATTTAGTTGACGAACCGCGGCGAAACCTGAAATGCAAGGATGCTTCACGATATTCCACAAGCGCAACCGTCCGCTCACGTAAATGTGGCGTCATACGTCATGCGCTACCAAGCGTTGACGGAGGACACTGCGTCGGGCCTCCCTCCGCTGTCTTCGCGGGAGCCGAACCAGCGAACGTGTGCGGGCACAATTTCGCTCCCCGCCCAGTCGCCGCTTCGGCTAAACAAATTCGCTTGCGGTTCGGAAGACCTCATCAAAGTCTATTTAAGATGGATGCCGTCCTGCGACTAAGCACCCTGCAGCCCAGCTGGAGGCTCTAAACTTGCTAATCGTGAGGGCCACCCGATTGCTTGCTCCATCTGAGTAGCAACTTGCAGCAACAACCGATCTTCGCCTCGCGCTGCAGCAACCTGAACGCCGACGGGTAGCTGTTCCTCGGTCCATCGGACAGGGAAGACCATCGCCGGTTGACCAGACGCATTGAAAGGCTCAAGAAACACCGATTCGCTAAGGTCAATGGCCGACTGCTGCTCAAAGGAACTCTCAGCTACTTCTTTGAGGCGATACTGCAACTGATGCACAACCGGCGTCACAAGGAGATCGAAACCTTGCTCCCACCACTGTAGCATTCTCGCTGATCGAGCAAGATGCCAATTCCAGGACTCGCGAAGATCTTGAGAAGAGAGCCCCAAATTCTTCTGGTATTCTGCCCAGGTGCGCGGTTCGACGTCCTTCTCTTCCACCGGACGGCCAAGAACCTTCGCAAGGTGTGCGATTGCCGCAGGAAAGCAGTCTCCAAATCTAACTCGGTCAACCCATCCCGGTTTGGTCTCGAGTATCGCTGATGGGTGCGTGAGTTCCACGTTATGGCCGGCCGCCTGCAGAAGCTTTCCGACATCTTCGACCGCGCGGACACATTCCGGATCGACTTTCAATCCGCCGGGAGCGTCCGTCAAGAGACCAATTCGTAGCACACGCGCAGGCGCACCTAGATCGGCAAAATATGGTGCACTGGGCCGTGGAAGCGAGAAAGGGTCGCCCGGAAGCGAACCATTCACTGCGTCAAGAACCACCGCGCTATCGCGTACCGTGCGCGAAATCACGAATGGCACGCTATATATGTCGTCAATCGAACCCACCAGCTTCGGCATCCGCCCGCGCGATGGCTTCAACCCGAAAACCCCGCACCATGCTGCGGGCTGCCTGATCGAGCCACCGCCGTCGCCCGCGTGCGCAACGGGAACAAAACCGGCCGCAACTGCAGCTGCTGATCCTCCCGACGAGCCCCCAACTGAGTGATCCAAGGACCAGGGATTGCGCGTCGGGCCAAACGCGAGCGATTGAGTGTCGCAAAGCTGCCCGAATTCCGGCATGCTGGTCACCCCAAGGGTGACCAAACCCGCTTCTTTGAAGCGTGCACCGAGCGCAGAATCGGCTTCGGCCGTGTAGTTAATCCGCTTGAGCGCAATGTTCCCTAGGGTATGTGGTACCCCAGCCTGTGCGGCGCCGGTAGTATCCTTCAACAGGAACGGCACACCGGCAAGTGGCGCTGTAGACCCTGGCCGGACAAAATCAGCCTCCTCTAGCGCCTGTTCAAACCTTCTGTGTACCACCGCATTGACTACGCCGTTTCCGGCCTCGATGCGGTGGATTGCGGCTTGAACCAGTTCACGGGCCGAAAGTTCACCTTTCCGAACTAGTTCGGCCTGCGCAACGCCGTCTAACCGGGCTAGCTCAATCGCGGTATTCTTTTCTGCGCTCATATATGAAAGTTTCCTTATCTGCACAAATCAACAAACAGGGTATGGCGCCCTAGTTGCCCGATCGATGGTGCGGCGACTGCATGAGGCTTACTTCGTTCCACACCGCGTACGGTGTAGGAAGTGGCCGCAATGCTTTGCGGCCACTATTTTTTACGTTCCTGAAGCAGCTAGTTCTTCTTTTTGGAAGCGACTAAAGCCAGAAGTTCCTTTTGCATCTTCGCCGCCGTGTCCTCTGGCGAGACGCCGGAAAAGAGCATAGCTTCCACATTTGCGCCGACAACCTTTTGCACTTCCGCCGCGAAAGACTCCGCCCCTTCGGGCGCGATTGACTTCGTCTTCGGATCATGCGCCGCGTCGATGTAAGCTTGGAACCAAGGATATTTGGATAGGGTTGCCGTGTAATCTATATCAAGACGTGCCGGCGGCTGACCAATGAGATCGAGGATCTTCTGCTGCTCCTGAAGAGTCGCGATGAAGGCCACCATTTTACCCGCAGCATCCTTGTTTTTGGAATCTTTTCCGATCCCCACGAAGACGCTCAGCGCTTTGGTTGCGTGTCCAGGAAAAGGTAAGGCCATGGCACGGAGTTGAGGTCCCAACTCAGGGCTTATCTTTCCGACAAGCTTTCCCGCAAAAGAAGCTATGGGCTCCATGGCGATCTTGCCCTGATAGAAAAGCTGAGCAGCGCCGTTGATGTCCATGCCTTTTGGCGTCAGGTTTTCATCATAGATTTTTTTGTAGAAACGCAGCGCCTCGATCGTTTCAGGTTTGTCGGCAGTCGGCTTACCTTTCTCAAAAAAGTCTACCCCAAACCCCCTTACATAGGTCTGTACGCTGTTATATTGCAGGTTCGCTGCACCAGGCTTCGCGAAAATATTGGTAGCAAATTGGTGCTTTTCAGGTTGATTGAGTTTCTTGAGCGCCTCGTAATATTCCGAAATATCCTTCGGCGGCTGCACGCCGGCCTGTTCCAGCAACTTTGAATGATAGAGTAGTACCACCGGATTGACGATTATGTTTACGCCATAGATCTTGCCGTCCCTAACCGCAAGACGAGCACTGGGGCCAAAATCGTCAAGCGAAATACCCGCCTTGTCGAGATAGGGATTGAGCGGCTCAAGAAATCCGTTCTCGATGTAGGTTCCCAGTTCGCCATCGAACATTGTCACAATGTCGGCTGGATTCCCCGAAGCAAGGTCGGTGAACTGCTTGTCAAAGAATCCGCTATAAGGTACCGGGACCCGCTTGATTTGGATATCCGGATTCGCTTTCTCAAAATCATCCGCGAAGGCTCCATAAAAGGGAACGTCTTCGGGATCTTGCCACATATACCCGGGCCAGGTTATCTCTTCAGCGTGGACGACTGTTGCCGCCCCCAAAGTCATTGCTAACACCATCCCCATTGTTGATATTATACGCATGCTTTCTCTCTCCCCAGACGAAGCGTTGCTCGCGGTTTCACAGAGCGACGCCAATGTCGGCATTGGCTTGTCGTTATTGAAGGGCCGCATTTCGACGTTGGATAGAGCCACTTCCCGGCCCCCCCTAAATGCGGAACAAATTCAGAAAGGCCCGCGCGTGCTTTCGGTGAGCCGAAACACGCTCTCAACTACTCACCAGACAGTGTAGCCACCGTCGGCCATGACGATCGCACCTGTCATCAGGCTCGATGCATCCGAGGCCAGAAAAAGCACGACTGAGCCAATTTCGTGTGGCTCGCCTTGCCTATTCATGGGCGTGGAACTCATCCACGTGGAAAAAATCGAGTCGTCATCCTTGCCCCATCTCCCCGGCTTGTCGATGTAGGTCGGAGCTACAGCATTGACACGCACGCCACGATCAGCCCATTCGGCCGCTAGACACTTGGTCAGATGGTGCACACCGGCCTTTGCGACGTTGTAATCCGACTGGAATTGCGGGCGGTTGACAATCTCACCAGAGATGGAACCGATGTTGATAATCGCTCCTTTTTTCTTTGTGAGCATTTGCCTACCAAAGGCGCGGCAGCATCTGAAGACGCCATTTAGATTGAGATCTAGCGTTTGCATCCAAGCCTCATCGGCTAGATCTTCCGCCGGAAATCTTCCAAGTCCTGCGCCAGAATTGCAGACGAGAATGTCTGCGCCACCAAACTGATCAGCGACAATTTCCGCGGCCTTTTCGACCTCGTCGGCTTTGGTTACGTCGAATTTCAAGACACTGGCGTCGTATCCGAGATGCGCGAGTTCATCCCTTCCACGTTCAGCCGTGTCGCTGTCTGACCGTCCAGTGATGACAACTTTGGCACCGGCCTCGGCTAGAGCTTGTGCACATGCAAGTCCTATGTTGCGCCCGCCGCCGGTGACAACGGCAGTACGACCTGTTAAGTCAAATTGTCTTCCGTAGAATCCGGCAAGCGGTCGATGCGTGAGAGGATCGTTTGGGTTTGAAATCATCGTGCGTTTCCTAATGCTCAGATCTTCTCAGCTTATTAGCTGCGATGACAACCTGACAGGACCGCTTGGCGTCAGTGTGGGGAGCCAATTCTGCTTGGTGTTCAATTTCGCGGAAGCGAAAGTTTCAGTGCGCAAGCCTCAGAGGGGTGAACACGGTTGCGCCACAACGGAAGATGCTTTGGCAGTGATGCGGAGCATGGTAGGACGCTGGCCCGATGAACATATCGCCGCGTCGCTCAATCGAATGGGTATGCCCACGGGTCAAGGAAAAACCTGGACCGCACACCGGGTCGCTTCCGTAAGGCGGGTCCGTGCCATTCACGCGTACAAATCAGCCGATAAAGAGGGCGAATGGCTTACCATGACAGAGGCGGCGGCGACCTTGGGCATATTTGAACCGCACATTCTGCAGAACCTTCGCCTTCACCTCGATATGAAGCTGCTCGGTAACGGTCTCTCCCATGCGATGCATCTGACCATGACAGCAGGGACAAGCCTTCTGATCGTCGGGAAGGTCGTACTCGACGCGCTCGCGCGGGAGGTTTTCCGGCAGCGGTCTGCGGCCGCACTTCTTTCCCGTCGTGCCTTCGATCGCCGGTAACCCTGTGTTCGGCAGGTCGACGACATCGCCATCTTCGCCGCCGGCGACATCCTCATCGGCAAGCTGTTCGGCTTCATTGAAGATGCGATCAACGTGTTTTTCGCTCCTCGGCGCAAACCGATGCAGCCGCGCCAGCGCCAGCTCTTCCTCGAGTTTGACGACGCGCTGCGAGAGCGCTTCCTTCTCGGCTTTCAGCGCGGCGATTTCGGCAGCATGTGCCGCCAACTGCGCCTTCAACTCTGCAACATCAGGTTCGCCGGTTCGATTCATCGGATTCTTGAATCTGAACCGTACCGCCGCGTCAACCGCGCAATTCAAGAGCCCTCAGCCAGCGACCTGGTATTGCCGCACCGGATGGCGCACCATCGCATCGATATCGATGCCGTCGAGAATCCAGTGCAATTGCTCCGTTGTCAGCCGCATCACCGTTTCCTGACGCCGGGGCCAGCGGAACTTGTCCTCGGCCAGCCGCTTCAGCACCAGCACAAAACCCGACCGATCGAAGAACAACAGTTTCATCCGGTCGCGACGGCGATTGCAGAACGCAAAAACCGCCGGAGCAAATGGATCGAGTGCCATCGTCTCCTGAACCAGGACCGCAAGACTGTTGATGCCGGCCCGAAAGTCGATCGGCTCGCGATGCAGGTAGACCTGAAGGTAGCGCCCAGCTTGAACATCACCCAACGCTCCGATTATCGCCGCCAACGCATGCGCATCACCGCATTCCAGCGTCAGCCTCACGCCGTTCGGTAGTGATGCGCTCACCTTCGCTGGAGAGAACGAAGGGCCCATCCTCTCCGATTTCGCCAGACGCTCTTCCCCACGCGTGGCAGGCATATCCAACGACCTGCTCTGCATCGGCAGGCGGCGATCCGCGGCGACAACCGGAATAAACGCAGATGTTGAAGATGGCGGCAGAGTGCCGGCCTCCTTGGCGTTCTTCATCCATTTCCGAAGGAGGTTAGCGTTGATCCCATGCTCGAGCGCAAGTCTCGATACCGACACGCCGGGCTCAAGGCAGGCCGCAACGAGGCGCTCCTTCGATGCCGCATCGTAACGTCGGCGTCCGTTGCGCAAAACGCGCCTCACCGCCAGTTTCTGTTCATCGTCCTCAATCACTTGGTGTCCACCTCCGTTAAGTGGACACCTCATGCATCAACAGCACTCAATGGCAAAAGGTGCGGAGAAAATCGCGCTTACGGAGGAGCGAGAAGTTGTAGCCTGGCGGCAGCCAGGACGGCGTTGATGGCGTCGCCGTGTTCGCCGGCGAGATAGTTTCGACCGATGCGGTGTTCGGCCTTGAGGTGGCCGATGACCGGCTCGATCGCCGAGCGCCGCTCACCGCCGCTAAACCAAGTGAATCACGCCTCGCCGAGGCAGAAAACCGCAAAATCATATTGCAAGAAAAGCGCCCTCACCGAGCGTCTTTCTTGCAACACTGCGCCGCAGGAAGGCAGAAATTACCGCGCACTATCAGTGACGTACGGATAGTTCACGGACGACGATTTTCCTTCTGACACCTCGTGTCCTTACGGCTCAGGTCGCCTGGAGACGACCGATCTCTTCGATCAGTGCCTCAAGCGCGACATTCATGTCCTCCTTACTGGTAAACCGCCCGGGGGCGATGCGAAAGGCATTCCTTGCACGGTCGGTATCGCCGAACATGGCAAGGAGGACATGCGATGTCTCGACTTTGTTGGTCGAGCAGGCACTCGACGATGAAAAGCTTAACTGCTCGCGTAAGCGACGCATCAAAGCCATGGGATCAACGCCTTCCACGGAAAATGACAGGTTGTTCGCCAGGCGGTCGATTGGGTGACCGTTCAGCATAATTCCCTTGACGCGGGAAAGCAGTTCATCGCGAACACCTTCGCACATAGCGCGCAACAGTCTCGCGTCGCCTGCAGATCTTCTCTTGGCAATCTTCATTGCTTCGCCCAGCCCGACGATCGTCGCCGTCGGCAAGGTACCGGGACGCAGTCCCTTTTCCTGGCCGCCGCCATAAATCAGTGGCTTCAGCTTCACGCGCGGGCTGCGTGAGCGGATGTAAAGAGCCCCGATGCCCTTCGGGCCATAAGCCTTGTGACCGGAGAGGCTCGCAAGGTGGATATTGTCCCTTTGCACGTCGATTTCGCCGTAAGCGCTGTACTGAGCAAGGTCCGTGTGGAACAGGACACCGCGGCTCTGGCAAAGTGCCCCGATCTCACTGATCGGTTGCAGGGTACCGACCTCGTTATTGGCAGCCATGACGGAGACCAAGACCGTGTCCTCGCAAAGCGCATCGGCAATATCCTCAACAGACACCTTTCCGTGCTCGTCGACCGGAAGATAGGTGACACGCCAGCCCTCGCGTTCAAGCGCACGAAGAGGTTCGAGAATGGCAGGATGTTCGATCTGGGTCGTCACGAAATGTCGCTTGTCAGGAAAAGCGCGTGCAACGCCAATGATGGCAAGATTGTCCGCCTCCGTGCAGCTTCCGGTAAAAATGATCTCGCTTGCACGGGCACCGATCGATGCGGCGACGTTTTCACGCGCCTGTTCAACGGCGAGCGAGGCGGCATGGCCGTGACTGTGCTCCACGCTCGAAGCATTGCCATAAATCTCCCGGAGATAGGGATCCATTACATCAAGGACCGCCGGATCGATCGGCGTTGTGGCATTGTGGTCGAGATAGATCTGGCCCATTTGAGATCACGCCGCTCCAGCGACAAGGCGCAGCACATCCGCCGGCGCTTTGGAGCGAACCGACAAAGTACCGACGCCGCGATGGATGTGGCCGCGCAGTCGAACGATGAGCTCATCGTTTTCAAGCGGCTGATCCGGACTCGGCCCCTCTTCCACCCATCGCAATAGAGCTGCGATCAATCCGGCATATTCACCGGTCAAAGTATAGGCGTTGAATTCCGAGCCGGCCTCATCAGGAACAGGAGCCGTTCCAAGCGGCCCTTCCTCCAGCGACAACATAATCGCGATGCGGCACAAAAGGTTTGGCGTCAGCCCCGTGCGGGTTCGCAAGAAACGCAGCTTGCTCGTGGCATCGGCAGAAATCCTAAGCTTGCTGTAGTGCACGGCCGTCTTCCTCAAATGATTGCTCGAAATAGCCAGAACGGACCTTTGTCTGGCCAAGCTGCTGATCGAAGTCGAGGAGATAACTGTGCGATACGCTCTCTCGAAGTCGTTCGTAAAGCCGGTCGTCGATTTCGGTATCAGTTGACAACAGGATGACCTGGTGGGAGGCAACCGGAAAATAGTTTTCCGTAAGCTTTGATCGATGCTCAATGTCCAGTCGCGCAAGCGGCGTATCGATGATCATCGGCAGCGGCCGACCGCTGGTCTTTGCCAGAGCCCACAACATCGCAATCGCGTAGATCTGCTTTTCGCCGGCGGAAAGTGAAGCTTTGGGAATTTCGATGCCAGCGCGATCGATCAAAGTTGCCGCAAAGCTGTGGGGATCGATCCTGACGTCGGCAATAAAGTCTCGCTTGCGAGCAAGGTGGTTGAAGCGCTCCACGAACTCCTTGCGCAGCTGGCTGATCTTGCGTTCTAGGAGACGCTCTTCATAATCGGCAAGAACCTGCGCGGTGCGCGCGGCAAGACTGGCGCGCTCCAGAGCCTTGGCCGAATGGGCAAGCTCTTCTTCAACCCTACGCCGTTCCCGCTCCAGTTGGACGAGCTGAACCTTCAGCCCCTTGAGCTCTTCCTGCCTTGCCGTCAAGGCAAACTCGGTCGCCGCCACTTTTTGCTCGGCGGCAAGAAGATCGTCAAGCAAGGCGCCGGTCGCTGCGTTGTCGGCACGCGCCAGCATTTGATCGAGCTCGCGCGCGCGTACCGTCAGATCGTCCATGGTCTTGAGCAATACGAGTGCGCGCGCGCGTACCACATCTACCTCAGCCATACGCGCGAGAATGAGATCGCCATCACCCGCCTCCTGCAACGCCGGGAAGCGCTCAGTCGTCTCCGCTCCCGCCTGTCGATCGAGGAAACTGAGAAGATCCTTCCAATGGGCTGCCTCCCAGGCAGCGGAACGCGCTGCGGCCCCATTAGCGCGCCATGCGACAATGGCCGATCTTGCAGCGTCAAACGACCCTTGATGCTGAGACTGATTACGCGAGCGTTCGAGAGCCTTCTTAAAGGAAGAGATGAGCCTGGGTGCCATTGCAAAGGGCAACAGCCTGTTTGCCAGGTCCTTCAGCTCATGCTCGGAGGCCGCGATCTCGCGCTTTACCCTTTCGCGCTCAAGCTCGGTCTTGGCCCGTTGAAGCGCGACATCCCCACCTTCGGCCACGAATTGACGACGAGTCTGTTCGGCGGCACGCGCCTGGGAATCTCTCATGGAAATACGTTCTGCAACGTCGTCGGCAAGCTCGGAGGCCTGTCTTTCGATAACCGCGAGGTCGCGGGTGATCGCCTCCAGCCGCGCTGCAGCATTGCTGTCGTCTTCCTTGAGATGACGCGCCAGATAAAGACCGATATCGGCTCTGAGGCGGCCGACAAGTTCAATTCCGAGCAGTGCCCGAACGGCCTCGCCAAGCTGCTCGTTTTCATCTTCGCCTTCAGCGATCTCGCTGATCTTTTCTCCGTCGAAGAAAAACAATTGCGACACGCCGGGAGGAACAAGCTCCTGCAGGAAGTTTTGCCACTCGTCGCGTGGAACGCTTGTGACGGGCGCGCCATCCTTGTCGAGCTGAAGGCTCTCCACAACGCTCTTGCCGCGGACGACCCATTCGCGTCGAATCCGATAGCGATGGACTTGCCCTGCCTCCGAGTAGTCGAACTCAAGCCCGACAGCCGCCGACTGGCTCACGGCCGACCGATTGATCCGCCGTCGCAAATAGGCTTCATAATCAGATTGGCCTATCCGCGAGCCAAGTGCCCGACGACCGTAAAGCGACAAACGGACGGCCTCCAGCAGCGTCGTCTTACCCGCACCATTTCGACCGCCCACAAGAATGATCGGGGACGTTTCGCCCCCGCGACGGCGAGGAACCATATCAAGCTCCGTGGACCCGGCATACAAACCGAAATCCACCATAAGGACGCTTCGCAATATCATGCCGACACTCCCACCCCTTCGTTGAAGGGCAGTTCGGGGTCCTCGTCGATATCCTCAAGATCGTCAAAGGCACTCTCAAGCGGGCGTCCTTTGAAACGCTCGGCCAGAACCTCGTCGATGGAGCGCCACTCCTGCTTGAAAATATCCTCGATCTTCGTGTGGACTGCATGCCTCCTTTTCAGGCCGTGGGCGGCGCGCTCGACATCGAGAAGTCGCACGACAAGGTCCGTCGGTACGTCGCGCGGGGCGCAAACTTCGTCCAGCAACTGCCCATCGTCGGAATTGAAGCTGACCGAATCCTCCGTCACCCAATCGAGCTCGCGCCCGAGCACATCGCGCACGATGGCGGGAACGGAATCGGCCCAGTCGCCTCGCTCCGCGCGCCAGATGCGGCGGATCTCGTGCAGCTCGGCATCGTGGACAAGGAGCGTCTCATCGCCTGCCGGCGCGTCTCGCTGGACGCGCAATTGTGTTTCGAGCAGCCTGTGCAGCAACGTCCTACAGAAATCCAGCGTATAAGGCCCGGGAACGGGCTTATCGGTGTCCTTGATAAATTGCACCTGTCCGTTGCGGCGGCGGTAGTCTCTATAGTGCTTCTTGTTCTCGGGAATTTGCGTCTCCGCCAGCAAGTCGCGGAATTCGAGTAGCGGCTCAAGCCAATCCTCGCCTGAATCGATCATCGCTTCCATGGACTTGTCCCGCACGACGACGGTGCAGACCCAGCAGCCGAAACGCGAGTTTCCGCAGCTTGGTGTTGTCGTGTCGACCACCAGCGGGCACTCGCCCGCCGACGCGGCATTGCGATACATGGCGACCAGATCCCGGTTGTTGTTTCCCCAAGGAGAAGGGTTCTGCAAGAGATAGGTCCAGACGTCGTCGGTCGTCAGAGCCTCGATCGGTCCGTAGACGAAAGCATTCAGCAGCGAAGAATGTTTTGAAAGCGGCGATCCTTTAATCCTGTGCAGCGACATGACTTGCGCACGGGTGGCACTCTCAGCCGAGCGCACACCGAGAACCATGACCACCTCTCCGAATTCGGTGACGCGGCCCCTGATAAAGTCGTTGGCCGGTTCGATTTTCAATCGCTCGGTACACCAGCGAAACCGACGCGACGGCGCTGGATATCCTCTCCCGATGAGATTGACCCAGAAGCTGCGATCAACGGTCGGGGTAACTTTTTCGGTCTTGATCGGCAGTCCTTGCTGCGCAGCAGCCTTTGCGATCCGCTCTAGGGTGATGTCGATGTAGCGGACAATCACCGGCGTCTCCACTAGCGTGTCAGAGCTGATCACATAGACAGGCTTGCGACGTTGCTCAGGCGGGAGCCTCAACAATGCCTGCCACACCATCTGGAGCGTGCAGGTCGAATCCTTGCCTCCGGAAAAGCCGACCACCCACGGCCGGTTGTCCGAAAGATACACATCCTGAATCTCCTGATAACGCGCTTCCAGCCCACCATTGTCCAAAATCGAGAATTTCGTCATTAACTTGCCACCTTGAAAGCGTCGCCGGGCGCATAAAGATCCTCCACACGCTGGCCATCTTTGGAAAGAGCCATGCCAAGAGCGCGAACGACGACATTGGTGACGAGCATCACGTTGTTCTTGGATTTGTTGACTTTGCCGGCGACAAGGGCGCGATTGTCCCAAAGCTCACGGTTCGCACGTGCCCAGTCGATGTCGCGCAGACGCGTCAGTCTTTTCTTCCAATCCGCCGGATGTTCTTTCAGAAGCTGCGCCCCAGCCGCCGCTATTGCAGAAACGGCGATACCATGCGCGTGGATGTAATCCCGACGAAGCTCGAAAGCGGACACTTCGCGCGTTCCAACCCGCTGCCAATCCGGCATCTGAGCAATCACGGCGTTCCAGAAGTCGATCGCCAGCTGCTTGTCACCTGGCTCCACTTTGCCGGTGCGAGACTTACCGATCAGCTCTGCCGTCGCCTGATGAAGGCTGCTCAACGTGAAGAACTTTGTCGAGCGGTTGGATATGCTCGTTGAGTCATAGCTTGTGAAATCGCGAAACAAGGGGATCGACTTGACGACCTCGCGGGAAAGGCCGGCAAGGGCATCCCTGTGGTCATAGAGGAGCTTGATTGACTTCGTTGGCCGCACTGCGTGAATATTAAGATCTGCAAACATCTGCTGCGAGCGCTTCAGACCTCGGTCCGGGAACACCACCACAGAGATGGTTTCGTCGCCAAGGGTCGGCCGCTCGCGGATAGCTTCCTCGATCGCAGCCCGCCGATGTTGACCGTCATTAATCAGGATAGTTGCGCCCATGTCGATGCGAAGCTGGCCAATCTTTCGCAGGGGGCCGTGTGCGGCAACCGGCTCAAACTCGATCTCGCCATCGATCGACGCGCAGAGCGAAGACAGAATATATTCGCTGGAATTGTTGGTGATATAGCTGGCGATCGCTGGGACGCGCGCTTTGTTGAGCACGCGCTGAGCGCGCAGTTCAGCCGGCATTCCCTCATCCTCAAACTTCAGGAACCGTGGCACGATCTTCAAAGGCACCATGATGACGTAATAAGCGCTGCCAGCCTGCACTCCGCGGATCGCTATGAATTCCAGGCTGTTACCGTCCATGGCTACCTCCGATTGCTATAGGATTCTTTTCAGAGTCGCGATTGGAAGTCAATATTCGACGAATGGAAGTTTCCGGATTTAACTTCCATTCCGCCTCGTTCAACGGACGGCGACCTACTCTCGTCCACGCAGGCGCCGATGGCAGAGCCCCCGTTCTTAGCACGGCTCGATCGAAGCATGAGCAGGACAACGGCAGAAAGGGTCGATTTCCACAGCCTGCTGGACAACTGGGTCTGCGCCTTATCAAGCCACTTTCAGTCGACACTCGGATAAGTAGGATCGGCGTTGCGCCTCACAACAATACTGCAGGAGAATATTTACAATCCTGCGATACAGAATTGAGCAGTCGAGACAACGCCATCATGTGAAGACCGTCACAAAATGGTTGGAGCGCTGTTTGCTGAAACGTGTAGAGCGACGAGCGGCCCAAAAGCCGTCCACGGGACAGGAGCATGACTTGGTCAACATGACGTGAGAATAAGAGGAGTGCGATGCGCGGCTCAGGGGGAATGACATATCTGAAACGAGAGCTGAGCCACAGATTCTTAACGCCTATGGGTCACTTCACGTTCTGGGTCTATTTGTTCGTTGGCATCGTCTTTTTCGGCGGCTTCGGCGTATGGTATGAGGTAATTCCCTTTTGGTTCAGCAGGCCCGGTAGCACGAGTGCGGGCATCTATACCGCGCTTCTGACGTTCTTTCCCGCGCTTGCCGGATCCTCGGCCCTGCAATTGCTCTTTGCCGAAGGCCAAAAACCACTCAAGGCTTTCTCGGTGGCTTATGCCGTCGTGTTCATCGCCCTTGCTGTCTGGCTCGGTTTTGCAAAACCTTCCAATCCGATCATCGCTTTCACAGGTGCTACGATTGGGGCATTGCTTGCAATTCTGATGTGGTGGCTAACCAGCGGAAACGATCCCGCATTCAATGATGCGATCGATGATCGCTCGACACTTGGGGCAGACCCAAAATCCACACCCAAGGGCGACCTTAATGGCTTCGAGGTGTAAAGTGGTAGAATTTCCTTTCACGACCAAGGCCATCCTTGTCGAGCAACCGCTATACACGTTTTTCGCTGCGGTTATTCCCGCTGACACACTCCTGACCGTCGCTTTCAGCGACGCGATGCAGGCCAAGATGAAGCCGGACGGGATCGGCTACACGGTCGAAGCAACGCAGCGCGTGGTACAGTCAAAGCGGTTGGAGCAGATTGCCCGATACATTGATCGGGAAGACGCTGCCTTTCCGAACGCGGTCATTCTCGCAGCGAATTTCCGACAAGATGGCATGATTGAGGATGACGAGAACCCTGCTTCTGATGAGGAGCTCAATGGCGCAAAGGAGGCCCCCGACAAAAGCGTCGAGGCTACGTCGGCAAACGCGCCTGTGGCCGCTCCAGTTTCCCGTCGTTGGATCGTCACCGAGGATGGTTGCGGCGGTTATGACTTGACAATCCCCACGGCCGCGCAGCTCGCAGCCGTCATCGATGGCCAGCATAGATTGTTTGCCTTCGCGGAGGCCGACAGGGTCGAACGTTTGCAGATGAACCTACTCTGCTCGATTTTTATCGATCTGCCAAAGCCTTACCAGGCTCAGCTTTTTGCGACGATCAATTCGACCCAAAAGCCTGTCGACAAAAGTCTGACTTACGAGCTGTTCGGCTATAACATTGATGAGGAACAGCCCGAATATTGGTCGCCTGACAAGCTTTCGGTGTTTCTGTCCCGCAAGCTTGGTACTGACCCGGCCTCGCCGCTGCGCGGCCGTATTATCATCGCTCCTAAGAAAGACAAAGCTCTTGAACAGCTGGTAGCGGCACAGGATTGGCGTGTCTCGACGGCGGTCGTGGTGGAAGGGATCATGAAGCTTTTTTCATCCAATCCGAAACGCGATACGCAGCTAATGTTGACGCCGAGCCGCAATACGCGCAGCGTCTTGATCGAAGGCCCGAGAGACAGATCACCGCTAAGAGCGCCTTACATAGAGACCAACGATAATCTAATCTATACGCTCGTGTTCAACTATCTGGTTGCGTGCGAAGAAGTGTTTTGGTCTCGAGCTGGCGAAAAGTCATTTATCATGCGTACTGTGGGCGTCCAGGCGTTGTTCGATCTTCTCAGACGAGTATTTGCACCTGTGGCGCTTGAAAAGCGTGTATTGAAGAAGGAGTTCTTTGCTGAACACCTTTCGCGCGCCGCTCACATTGATTTTTCTGGTGACGCTTTCAAAAACGCCTCCGGGTCGGGACGATCATTTATTCGTCGCACGCTTGAAGAGGCTATCGGACCGATCCTGTGAGCCGCCTTCTCGACTTTCCCGAGGATATGTACAAACTCGTTCATGATGAGATCGCAATCTTCGGACACGATCCGGACATCAAACGTTGCGTCGAACACCTCAAAGCGGCGATGAGTCATGAGGAGTGGTTCAAGAGACGGGATCAAACTGCCAAGCGGTTTTATCGATCCCTGATTGGCGAGCAGCCGGATCCGACCGGCGCCGGCAAGTTTTACGATGAGACAGATCTATTCGCCTGGTACCTTTTCCTTGGTGAAGCATTCAACGACCATCCCCAAAACTATGAGGTTGTCGACGGCTGCCGCGTGATGCCGATCTTCTCAGCGCCGGGTCGAAACCTTGATCATCTGCAACAGATCGAAGGATATGAAGAGCGTCTGAGACGGCTGATATTCAAGGAGCGCGCTCAACCCAACGGAGGCCTCTTCGAGTTTCTGGTCGCAGCAGCTTATGTTCGTGAGGGATATGCGGTTGCGTTCCACCCAGAAGAACCGGGCAGAGCGCGGACACACGATCTGGACGTAGCGCGCGGAAACAAGCGTTTTGCGGTTGAATGCAAGCGAATGGAGGGCGGCCAGTATCACGAAAATGAGCGAAAGCTAATGCGGGGTCTCTGGCAACCGGCGTCGCACGCACTATTGCGAACGGGGGGCTCTTATTGCTTCGATTTGACGTTCACGACGGCGATTGAAGAGCTTCCGGACGATTACCTTTTTCGCCTGGCGACCGATTTCGTTCGAAGGAAAATTGAAAATCAGATCGTTTACGATGATCTAGCGTTGGGAACGCTGAGGATGCTGGATCTTGCTCCACTGAAGGCGGCGCTGGCGGAGTCATCCTGGATGCACCCCGGTCCGAAATACAACAATTTTCTCCTTGGCTCCTATCCTCGCTACGAAAGTCTTCTTCTTGCGCACAAGGTAAGATTCTCGCCTAACCCGCCCTTTATAGACGAGGTCGATCAAGCTGTGGCGCTCCGTTGGGTGAGCGGATGCGACGTTGCGATCGGTAAAAAAGCCCGTGACGTCATCGCAAGCTTGCAGAAGCGAACAAGCAGCTACCAGACGATACGATTGGCATCGTTCACATCGGTTTTGAAGCGCTCGGCGGCGACGCCGTCGAGCAGCGCCGGTTCGAAAAGATCAAGGCCAGCATTTCCAACTTCGATACCGAAGGCAAGCCGCTCGGCTATGTTTTCTGTCACTACTTCTCGCCCGAGGCGTCGGTTGAGGAAGCTTGGGCAATTGGCGAGACAACGCACTACCATAAGAAGCGGCCAGGCCCGCTTCCACTTGACCACCTCTTTCTTATCACCCCGGACGGACTTCAATGCGATCAGGTGTGCATTGGGAAAAGGATGGCGAAGAGTTGTAACCCTCCGACTATCGGCTGTTCGGTCAAAGCCGATCTGTCGTCAGAGACAAAGTAAGCCGGTTCAGCACAGCAGGGTGCACGATCTCGGAACCGCACATCACTGAAGCAAAAGCTAAAGAATCTCCCACGCCCGAAACCTCCCCCTCCCCGTCATCTCCCTGAGGCCGAGTTCCAAAACGATCCGCCGCGCCGCCTGCGGCGCGACGTCGAGGGTACTCGCCACCATTCCGGCCGACACCATCGGTTTTGCCATGACGAGCTCGACGAGTTCCGGCAGTTTTGAAGATGTCCGGCGGCCTTCGAGCTTCCGCTCCATCAGGGTACGTGCCAACCGGTGATGTTCTTTCATCCCGATTTCGGCGGCCGCCAAAAGACCGTGGGCGATGGCAAGCAGCCGGGATTCGCGAACGCGATGCCGGCGCCGATCGACGGGAATGGTTTTCAGGCCGAGATTGACGGCCGCGAGATGCGCGCCGGTGGTCACGCCCGCCTGGCGCAGAATGGATGCGGCAAAAACGCGGCCAAGCCACGGCGCATGCTGCAGCACCGAGATTTCGTTCCAGGCATCGAGGGCGACGATCACCTGCAACACCGCCGGCAAATTTTCGGCCTGCCGTAACACGCCGCGCCATTCTTCGAGCCGCTCGTCCTCATCCCAATCGAGATCATAGACCAGCGGACCGCGTTCGCGCGCGTCGGCATCTTTCCCCTCCTCTTCCGGCTTGACCTCGACAGGGCGCTTGGCGCCATCGCTCGTCTCGGCCTGTTGAGTTCCCACCGACGTCACGGGCGAGGTTTGCCGGAGCATGCGAACACCGTCGTTCGACAATGCCCAGCCGGGTGACTGGGCGGCAATGCGCCGGCGGGTACGCAACACGTCGCGGGCAATTGTCAGCTCATGGGTGGTGTGCGAATATCCCGCGTGTCGTCTGGAGGACGAGTTCGCCGTGGGTCCACAGTGAGGCGCAGGCGTCGGCGAAATGCGATCGCTCGATCCAGCCTGGCGCGACCGGTGAGCGGGCGATTCGCTCGTCCAGGCGCGTGCGTGCGATACCCGCTTCAAAAGCGGGTCCCATCAAGCTCTTCAGTGCCAAGTTTCCAATATTATAACGCATTGAAATCATGGTAAATGATTTGCTAAAACGAACTCTATCTGAAAGTAACCATTCGTCACTTGGTATGACGGTTCAGGTCACGTCTCACTTCCGATAGGTTGCAAGTATCGATAGTGACTGATTTCGAGTCGCAAATCATCTAAATCGCCGACCTACCATCTCCCTCCCCTCACCTCAGTTGGAGACGTGCCCTTGATGTTTCTCGCTGATCATCACCGCAGCTGGCGAGGATTCGCCGAAGCCGCGCGATGTCTCGGGAAGCCTAGACGACCGCTCTTGCGCCCGCGCCGACACTAGGTAGAATATAGACAAACGGGCACCAAGGAGCCCAGAATGGCACTCAGCATAAAAGACGTAGAGACGGAACGTCTTGCAAAGGCGCTGGCCGAGAAGACTGGTGAAACCATCACCATGGCGACCCGCCGCGCACTGGAAGAGCGGCTGCGGCGGCTCGCAAACGCGGGAAATCGAGATGTCCTTCTTGAGGAGCTTGCCGCCAGCCGTAGACGCTGGGCGCAGCTGCCGGTGCTCGATAAACGTTCTCCTGACGAGATTTTAGGGTATGATGAAAACGGGCTCCCCAACTGATGGTGATTGACGCGTCCGCCATCGTGGCGATCGCATTCAATGCACCGGAAGCAGCAATCTTCGAGCAAAAAGTTGTCGACGCCCCACGTCGCTTCATCTCGGCCGCGACAATCCTTGAACTCACCATTGTCATCGAGGCGCGCCTCGGCGAGGCGGGCGCTGCCGAGCTCGATCTATGGCTCCACAACCGGCCGACAAGAACTCCCCTTCCCTCCCCTGTCTCAGCATTCGCCTGGGTCGCCCAGGCGGCGAGCTACTACAACAATGCCGAGCACAAGAACGGGCGCGCTGCGCGATTATTCACTGACTGACTCCACCGACAGGTTCTCGGTGCCTCCTGAGAGATTGCCGCCGAGAATGCGATACTACATGCGTTACTGAACCGCAGAGGAGCCTCTTCGCTCCTGGTGAAGCACCCTGAAGCTACGCCAACGACCGCCCGGCGACGCGCGCCGGCTGGCCAGGCTTGATAGCCGCCGAGGTAACGTCCGGCCTGCGGATCCGCGTCTTCGCACCGGTTGGTTTCGCGGAAGGCGCAGCCGCACCACATCGACGTGACTTCCGCACACCGTCGCCGGCCCAGCTTGCGGTATCCCGATTGGCAGTTCCGACATTTCGAGATCACCATGGATGGACGATCTTTCTGTTCGGTTCATCCGGGCGCCTGCGCTGGGACCCGGGGGCAATTCGGGCGCCTCCACCCCTTTGAAGGGATCGCGCCAGGCATCGATCTCTTGGAGCTGACGATACCAGCGGCCGACAGAAAGGATAATCATCGAGCGGCAAGCTCGCGACATCGTTGAAGGGCAGAAAGGCCGCCATTCGGAAGTTTGCATAGGAAACCGAACTTCCGACCGGCCATCTTCGGTCGGGAAGCTCGGCCCCAAGTATTGCAGCGGCCGTGCAGAATTGGTTTAGCCCCTCCTCAACCCGTTCCTGATCAATCGGGCCAAGCCCATACCGCTGTTTGGTCCCGCGTTCGAAATACACGATATCGCAAGCTCTTGCGAAGTTCGCTTTGCCCAACTGAGTCGTCGGATCATCTCGGGTTCGTCGTCGCCGGTGCGCCAGAAATCCGAACGCGTGTCTCGTGAAAGCCGGCAAGCTATGGCATCGGCCTCTCAGAGGCTTTTTCCCGAGTCTAGAAGTATGGGCAATGAAAGATCTGGATTTAGCGGGCGAAATCGCTCGGCCTGCCCCGGAGCGAAAGGTGAGGCGAATTCAAACTCGACTTTCGCATCAACATAGCGTGCCACCGCGACCGTGAGGCAACAAAGCGAACGCAGACCAGGCCGGACGGCGTGCCTGATCATCCAACTGGCTAACGGCCCTCAGTCCGTTTGCCCTTCTTGTCACCGGTTGTTTTGGAAACGGTGCTCCTTTTCAGCCGCTTCGCGCTGTCTGGCTGCTTCGTCACCGTGGATTTCGGTGTTCTCGCCTTGGTAACGACTGTGGATTCAATAGTTCCGCCAGGAACCGCAGCATCCTTCAACACCTCAACGCCGTTTATTTTGGCTGACTGAACTTCCTTGGCAGCCTGGAACCAGTGCTCAAGACCATCCCCTTCTGGTCGCCCTGCTCTCTCCCACAACTCATAGGCCGCGTCCTGATCAGTTCTTCTTCGTCGGTCTTCATAGCAAACGGTCCTTGTCGATTGAGGTGGGAAATGATGGTGGGCGGCCGTGAAGCCTGATTGCATGTCTGACGAGGAACTTAGGTCGATCGGCGCGTGCTTCGCAACCGCCGCTAGTTTTTTCCGCGTTGCTTCAGCCGAATGCTGATGGGACCTCCCTCGGCCTGCTGCACCTCGAATTGATTTGTCTTCCGGATAAGATCGCTGAGCTTGCGGAAGCCCAAGGTAAGGTACGCGGATCAAAGTCCGGCACCAAGTTGAGCAATTGCTTGCCCACCGTGCCGATGGTTCACCCAAACCATCCTCGGTTTCCTCCTGCGAGAGCACCCTTTTTGATCAGCGGCACGGCCGCACCGGGTGCAGTTGTTTTTCAGCCGAGGGGGTACTCTGATTGTCCTTGATCGCTCCAGCCAGCAGGTTTTCGGTGACGAACCTGCGGCAGGCCTGCCGAAAGTCTTTTGTTCGCCGAAGCCAAAGACATCGATGCCCTGCTAGCGAATTCGTGCGGCCAATCGCGTGAAATCGCTGTCGGACGAAACGAGGCAGAAGCCGTCGAACCGCCGCTGTGCAACAGATCCATGGCATCGATCACCAAGTTAATGTCGGAAGCGTTCTTCCCGTCGTATAGGCGAACTACTGTTGCGGGATGATCGCGCGTTTGGCCAGCACGCCCAGGCTTTCGATCGTGTGCCCAAAAAATCTCCATAAATGAGCCGCACGCTCGCCTCGCCGATCTTGGCAACCACTTCGAACAGCCCGTCGACGATCTTGGCGAGGTGTTGTCGGCATCGATCAGGACACGCGAGGCGTGGTGATCGTGACTCTGACGGCATAATACGTTCCTCTCCTCGAGTCTCGGCACAGCTTAGCAGTCGCTTCGCGATCGTACTATCCGGCTTTCCTGCCGGCACCCTGGTTCGCCCGCATCAACGCCATCAGCATTGGTCCAAGCGAGAATATTCCCCGCCGCGCCCTGCCCGTTAGATCGCGTAGGTAACCACCGGCCGAGTTGATATGCTCTGCCCGCTCGAGGATGCAGGCGACCAGGGTGGCGGCGTTTTCAGGGCCAAGGACCTGGCATGCGTCCTGGTAGGCAGACGGGTCGACACGAAGCATCGTTCGCACGGTGGCGGCTGCGATCATCAGGTCGGGCCAACTCCTGATCGTCCCGCCGGGGCCGTAGATGACGATTTCGGGGCACGCTTTCAGCACCATCGCCAATGGGAAAGATCTGTTCGTCTTGCTTGCTGGCTGAACGGCCTGATTCGACTTTTCAACCGGCCGATCTCCAGAGCGAGGTTCAGATTCATGAAGGGATTCGGGTTTTGAACTCTGTATGTGCCGCTCAGTTTGATCGGGATTGCCGCTCACATGCGGCCGTTTTATTCGCGTTTTCAGCTCGTTAGCGATCAGTCCGCGCAGTCTCTCGATCTTTTCGACAACCGGCCCCAATTCCCCAACACTAGGCACCCTCGGAAGGCTGGCCATGTGGCTGCGGAACTTTTCCTCGACCGCTGCCCAATCGCCCGGCACGCTCTCGTCAATCGCGACCTCGATGAGTTTCGCGATGTCCCTGCGGCAGAGCGTCAAACGCTCGCGCAGCCGGCGCAGTTCGAGCCGTTCGGCTTCGACCTCGGCGGCCAGCCGCTCGATCTCATCCGCCCGGGCGAGCAGAGGTGCCAGCGAGAAGCCGAAGGCCTCGTCGATCGCTCCGCTGCGGGACTTGCGCGCATAGCGCTTGCCATTCGGGCTGTCTTTGCGGGTAATGAGCCCGGCCTCGACGAGTAACGCAAGATGCCGTCTAAGGGTCGCTTCGGCCATGCCATGGGCTCTCCGCGACAGCTGTGCATTCGACGGAAACACTACCAGACCGGCTTCCCCGCTGAGCACATTCTCCGGATAGAAGCTCAAGAGCGCATTCAGGACGGCAAGCGCTCGCTCAGTGATGCCAAGCCGAGGCTTTGCCTCGCAGAGCGCGCGGAACAGCTTCCATTTGTCTGCCGACCTTCCGGGCGCGACCTCGCCCGAAATGAACTGACCTGCCAAGAGGGCAAGCGTCATCGACCGCCGCCCGAAGGGCGTCGTTACATTTCTACTCTCCATTTCCCTTCACCTTCGATAAGGCAAAAGAAACCGGCTCACCAAAAACGGTGCCAAAGACTCTTGACGGCGATTCGTGGAAATGCGATTCTCGATCTTGCTACAAATCAGAGGAAGGCTTCCACGGCTTTGTCGTTGGGGGCCTTTTTCTTTTGCGGATTAACCTCCTGATTTCGTCGTCTGGCTGCCACGGCTGGCACGCTGGATAAACTGGTCGTGCAGGTCCTCAATCTGGCCCGCAATAAATTCGACAAATCCAGCCGGCACAGACTTGTTGAATGTCAGCTTCGAACCGGACTTGCCGTGCTGAACCTGGCCGAGCACGAGACCATGGGCGATCAGCTCGCTTGTGCTCGACGATGTTACGGGCGACTTTTCAGCCGTGCTCAGCGCGTCAAGGACTGCAGCAAAGCGCGATTCACTCGGGGAATTGCGAACAACGTCCTTGATGAGGACTGCCTCGGCGACCCGAGCCGGCTCCTTGTGTGATGACCAGCGAGCTTCAAAATCCAACCACCTGCGTCGCCCAATATCTGGAGCAGGACCGATCTGAAGGACGATGTCTCGCGGCAACGCCGTCGCAATCCTTATCATTTCTGACAGATGGGATTTGCCGGTGTTCAGAGAGTTGCAGATCACGTCGCGCCGATAACCGGCGAGCTCCTGGGACTGCGCGAAAAGGCAGCGCTCGATGAATGATAAATCGTGGCGATTGCTGTTCTCTTCGCCCTGAAGGACGATAGCCTCTTCATCGGTCAGTTCCCTGGCTATGGCCTTGAACTTAATGCCCAGGACTTTCGCAGCGGCCAGACGCCGACGTCCGAAGACGATTTGGAACCGCTTGACATCTCCCCGAACCGAACGGACGAGCCCGGGAGTGCTCTGCCCATGCTCCCGAATGGATTCAATGAGTTCGGCGATACTGGATTCATCGTATGCGGATGCGAAGCGATCAGGAATTGCAGATTCCATGATCTCGCTTGGTTCGATCTCGATGATCTGACCGCCGTCCTTCAGAAGGCGTTCAGCAAGCTCACTGCGTTCCTGCATTTGACGAACACCGGCGGCTACCTTGAGAAGGTGCGGCGACGTCGAACGGTGGAGCCCCGCGGTCTCGTTGGAATTTTCCAGCTGACCGAGGACGTTGGCAAAGAGCCCTTTCGAATCCTTACGGCTCATTCTCTCCCCCACGCCTTCCAAAAGAGTGCTTCGAGTTCCGCGTTCGCGGCATTGATGGACTCGATTGCGCGATCATAGGTCTTTGGCGCGGAAAAACGTGATCTCTGCACCTCATAGAGACTCTGCTTCCACGTCAGTGCATCTGCTACTGCCGTGGACTTGATGACAGAGTTCAAAAGCAAATTCTCACCAAAGACCTGCCGCATCAGCGCCGACATGTTGGCCTGCGGATGGTCGTTAGGCTCGAACTTTGTGATCAGGAACTTGGCAAAATCCCACTGAGCCGAGGTGCCGACCTCATTAAGGATCTGCATGTAGGAAGCAGCCAGCTCCAGGAATTTTGCCGTTGAATCGACATCGAGCATGTGGGCCGGAACCGGAATGATCACACCCGTGGCGGCAGTTAGTGACGAGAGGGTCAGGAAGTTGAGCGACGGTGCGGAGTCCATGAGGATGAAATCGTAGTCATCCACCACTTGCTCCAGGGCCTGCGAAACACGAAGCAGGAAGCCCGTGCCGCCTGAGCGGCGCATCTCCAGCGCGACGGAAGTCTCGAACTCCGTCAGTTCTAGGCCGGCGCAAATGACGTCGAAACCGACGATATGGGTCTTGTGAATGATCGTTTTCGTCGGGATCGGGTCATCGAAGCGGATGGCAGAGTAGAGCGTGTCGCCTCCGCGATAGTCGAATTCGGGAAGGCTACCGTGGAGAGCCGTCAGGGAGGCCTGTGGATCAAGGTCCACTGCCAGAACGCGATATCCCCTCAGTGCCAGATAGTGGCCTAGGTGGATTGTCGTGGACGTCTTGCTCGATCCGCCTTTGAAATTCGTGACGGCAACGATCTGGCACTGCTCATCGCCGGTGCGACGCGGATTCATCCATTTTTTGCGACCATTGGCGCCAAGGGCCATTCTGAGCTCGAGCACCTGCTCGAGCGAATAGAAGCGCCTGCCATTGGCTATTTCCGGCGCTGGGCCTTGTTCTTTTGCGGCAACCTGTCGGATGTAAGCCTCGGTAACGCCGAGTAGGCCGGCAACTTCCGTGGATGTGAATTTGCGCATCGTGCGGCGCGCATCTGGAGGAAATTGGGCCATGCTCAGATTGTTCAAAGCCAATTCGAGCTTGGTCGAAAAGTTCTCCATGAAGGCGAGGCTGCTTAGGTGTCGCGTCATCAAAAGAATCCCTGGTGATTTTTACCATCACTTAATCAGTGGAATGGTTAATCGCCTGTTAACAACCCTGTAACTACTCGAATAGCCGCAAATTCGAAAAATTTGCGCAACTAAGGCGTACTCCGATTCGGCCTGATGCATCAATTCCACGGTGTGCACCAACACCGATGAGCTGAGGGGGCGTCGGGCGAAATGAAAAACTAGCCCCGCGCATTGCCTGATGTTGTTACCAATAGGGTCGCCGCCGCCCCGACGGGATGATTCCATTGATATCATTCTGGTTCGCTGGATGGCGAGGCGGCTTAGCATGGCGATGCGGTTGGAATTGGTTGAAGCGATTGTCGAGCGGTATCGATCGAGCTGCCGGGCAGACAAGTAATGGATCTTGGACGAGTTCGTCGCGGTTACCGGCTATCATCGCAAAGCACGCGATCCGGGTACTGCGACCTCGAGCTGTCGGTTCGTCACCCACCAGACAATATCCCGTGCTTTATGGCGCCGAAGTTCGGGAAGCACTCGTAGTCTTGTGGGAGGCGTCTGAACGGCTCTGCTGGAAACGTCTCAAGCCGCTAGTTCCCATCCTGCGCCGGCCCTCGAGCGACATAGCCGACTAGATCTTGATGGCGAGCTTCGCGACAAGCTGCTGACGATCAGCGCGGTGACAATGGATCGCCTGCTCTCGGAAGTGCGTGCTGTGGCTCGCGGCGGGCAAACGCCGGCGCGCCCTGCGGCGACTGGAACGATCCGCCGCCCGCATCTGTCGAGGCAGATTTCGTGGCCCATTCCGGCACCTAGTCGTCCGGCAGTTTGTGCAGATAATGGTGCTGACCGATATCGCCACAGGACTGGAACGAGTGCGTGCCCGTGCAGACGCGCGAAAGCGGTGTTGTGATTGCTGCCATCAAGCGGGCGAGATAGCTGTTCCCTTTCCGCTTCTAGGCGTTGACTTCAACAATGACAGCGCCTTCATGCCCGATCGCCCTCATCACAGTGAGGCGGGTCGACTGGCTAACCGCCGAGAAGTTCCCCGCGGGGAACTTTAGGAACGCAGCACCCTCCCGAAACGGAAAGTATTTGAGGTGTAATGAGGTCTCCCGGCGCTGGCCGAGCCTCAAAGCAAAGTCAGCAAGGGAGCGTTGAGCGGACGACTAGGTCCTCGGCTTTACGCGTTCTGGTCCACCAACGGCTAAGAACGTGACGGCTGATGTTACCGTCCGAGAGAGCCCATCGATCGAATGCGGCGCTCAAGCGGTCGCCGGAGAACTCCTGAGTGAACAAGTATATCTGAGCTTAGATAGCGGTCAGTCATGAACCGGCTCGATCTCGCAGCAAACCTAGCACACGCAAGCACAGGGGACTGAGCCCTGTCCAAAGTTCCCCGCGGGGAACTTCTAAGGGAATGGAATGCTTGGGCCCGTGTCTATCTGACCCACGTCCGCGCCTCAGATTACGCCAACGGCTAAGGCGCCCGGACAAGATGGCGTCCGTTTCAGAAATTCCCCGCGGGAACTTTTGAGCCGCCTTTAAATCGCTGCAAGCATTGGCATCGTCAGAAACGGCTGCCAGCGCCCTTCCTTGCCTTTAGCTACCTGACGCAGCGCCGCCAATGCCTGCCGGCGGAAAAGCTCCCAGCGGGAAACTTCACGATCCGAGAGACCGATCATGCGGAATCGCCGTTTCCATCGACCGGCTCTCTATATTTGAGTTGGACGTACGCCGGGGCACTCACGGTCGCTGGCTAACGCAGCTGAAAAGGTTCCCCGCGGGGAACGTTTAGCGGAACAGGGAAGGCGATCGCGATCGGTGACTAACTGCCGCGCGCTGATCCTCGGCCCCCGCAAGGACATTGGCACTTGAAATACAAAAATTCCCGGGAACTTTCAGCGACAGAAGAGGTTCTCGTCAGGCCGCGACGTGAGGGGTGACGGGCGGCCGCACAGCAGCGCGAAGAAGCCCGCGAAACCATGAAGCGCCGAAGCAACACGTCCAGAAAGAATCAGGGGCAGGCGGTCGCATAAGCACGCGCCTGAGGCTCCTCAAGACAGGGATGTTCAAAGCTCTCGTCCCGAGACCAGGAGTTGCCTTTCGTTTATCGATTCGTAAGAGGAGAGGGCACCTGTCCGAACGGAGGCTCTGGCTAGCGGGGGGCATTCCTCGTGTTTCGGAGAACAGAGCATCCGCAGAACGCGACTAAGCGCGAAAAAGTGACCCCGCCACTCGCAACGGCGCCGGCGCGATGCCAGCAACTCATCGCGGATAACTCAGGCCCCTCCTGTGACAAGTAATGGCGGGCGCCAAGGGAGGGCTTTACGGCCTCGGCGCCGCCCGGAGGCGCCACATTCTGCAGTTAACTTGGCGGTCACCAGATGTTGGGAGAGGGCGCCACACCGCCGTTGCCTTAGCGCAAGAAATGTCAGAGACTGCTCGCGCAGTCGGGGATTCGCCGCCGCGCCACGGGGGTTGAACACCTCTGTTGATGCTGTTTCGCGGCTCCGGTAAGTGCTTGTAAGTCCAGAGCTTTCGATGCGATCCAGAAGCGAACTGGGCGATAATTTCCGTCACCTCGGGGTTTCTTGATCGCGGCTTCCCATCCGTACTCTCTCCAGGACTCAGAAAAGTTCCCCGCGGGGAACTTTTCTGAAGAGCCGTTGGCCCCCACATTCGTTTTATCGCGAACATCGCACGCCTTGGATGTTGCCTTTGGTGCCGGCGAGCCGATCTGTCGACCTACATCGGCCCCTTCGCGTACGACCATCTACGCGTCTTCTCTGCGCGTCCTCTCAATAAGGCCATGAGCACCGGACCGAGCGAGAACTCGCCTCGCCGGGCCCTCCGTGTCAGATCCCGCAGATAGTCGCCGGGCGAATCGATGTGGCCGACCCTTTCAAGAGTAAACGCAACCAGCGTCGCGGCGCTTTCAGCGCCTAGCAGGCAGGCATCCTGATAAGCCGAGGGATCAACGCAAAGCATCATTCGTACAGTGACGGCGGCGATCATCAAGTCGTGCCAACTGCCGATCGTTCCGCCGTTATCGATGCTTTCCGGGCAGGTTTTCAGCACTGTCGCCAACGGAAAGGTCCTGTGCGCCTCCCTAGCCTGCTCCACGACCCGGCTCAATTTTTTCGACCGGCCGATCTCCCCAGGGAACCTGGCCGTTATCGGCTTTGCCTATGGGCTCTTTCAGAGCGCACAGGTGAAGCTCGTCCCCTACATAGTCGAGGCCGAGAGGTTCGGAACGGCGCTCAGCGCAGGTTTTCCGGAGCAGATCGAATGTGCCGACCCCCGAGTGATGCGCGCGACTTTAGGGAGCTTTATCGTTAGCTTCCGCTCGGTCACCCCGGACGCCGTCGTCCAGAAAGGCTGTATCGATCGCACCTGCGCTCTTCTGCGAACCGCCCACCCTTCGACCGAGAAGGTAAACGCCTCGTTTCGCAGCAATTCTCTGTTCGACAAGGCAAACACAGCCACGGTAGCAGTTGAAGTGAACAACATCGTCGCCCTTTCCGACTGATCCTATCAAATCGACTGGACAGAGTTGGGCGTG
The DNA here is from genome assembly GCF_030124405.1 of Sinorhizobium sp. 7-81. Taxonomy (NCBI): domain Bacteria; kingdom Pseudomonadati; phylum Pseudomonadota; class Alphaproteobacteria; order Hyphomicrobiales; family Rhizobiaceae; genus Sinorhizobium; species Sinorhizobium sp. 7-81. The sequence continues at coordinate 51,775 of NZ_JASKLT010000020.1, forward strand.
ACCGGAAGGGCGAGGAAACCGGGGTGTGTCGCTACAGAGGGATCGCGACGGTTACGCTCACGACGCCGCAGGACCAGTCTGTGGGCCGACTTAACCCGATAGGTCTTTACCTGACGGACTTCGACTGGACGGCACAGCTTTGATGCCGACTTCAAGGAGAGAACGATGAGACTGGCTGCTGCCCTGGCAGCCATGGGCGTTTGGAGCGGTGGGAATGCCCGCTTCTGCCCAAACTATGAACGCGGGCGAGGCGAAGGGGACCCAGATCTCCCGCGAATGGCGGGCTGGTACCGGAGTCGTCACGAAGGAGCCGACGGCAAGGTCGTCTTTCTCTTCGGTGAAACTCAACCATTGGTCATCTGCTCGCCCTTGCAAGTCTGCCACATCGAGCTCGACAGTGGCGAGCAGTTCGCGACGTGCGGGTAGGGGATACCGTTCAGTGAAGATCGAGCCGGCCACGTCAGGCCCGGCAGAAGTTCAGACGATCCACCTCATCGTCAAGCCTTCGGAACCGGAACTCGTTACCTCGATGGTCGTCACCACATCGAGGCGCACCTATCACATCCAATTCAAATCTCATTTAACCCAGTACATGGCTCGAGGTGGTTTCGAATACCCCTGCAAGACATTGGGAGCAAGCTCATCGATATCAACGCTCGGCTTGGCCCCACAAGCACGGGGATAGCGGCCGAACGGCTTGACTTCCGGTATTCCGTTGGGAGTACGGCGCCCTGGCGCGCGACCCGCGTCTATTCCGACGGGCAGAGGACCTACAATCCAGTTCCCGCGATCGATTGGCGCTCTGCGGGGTTTCCGTTTTTATCTTCCCGCGCCAAGGGTTTAGCGCAAAGTCGGCAACTCCTTGGCCACGTATTGTTCCGGCGTAAAGCCAAACCGAGGCTAGCACTCGGCGACTGACCGAGCGGTTACTCACTCAGTTGGTACCGACTCACATCGCAACACTTGGCAGAGCCCAAGGGAATAGACGGCATCGCTCGCTGGCCCGAGTTCCTCACGGCGATCCGAAGCGGACAGAAAGAAGTTCAGGCTATCACGGCGAAATCTTGAGTTCTCTCGAAGGTTCCTGAACATTCAGGTCGTACGCTGACTCTAGGGCGTAGCTTTTGTCAATGCTGCCGTGGCGGACGAAAGAGGAAGTTCACCCATTTTGAGCTGCCGATGTTTGTTCCGGATGGAAATCGGAATGAACGTGAAGATCAGTTGATCTTAGACTACCCGGCTTGCGCTGAGGAGCCCCTTGTCCGGCCCTTCGTAATGAGACAGGGATCAGGTAGGTCCGCCGGTGGTCAACATCAGGCGATCGCCAACTATTGTTGCGCAAGGATGAAGCAAGTTGGTGCATTTGCTATGTCGCCCCACGAGCACGGCAGCCACGTCCGGCCGAGGATGAATGGGCTCATTATCCCATGCTACTTAACTGCACCGCGGAAAGCGTTTCCACGATTTTGTGTCGATTCGCTGACGTCATAGCCGAACCCGACGGGTCTCCTGGCAGCGCCTGCGGCGCTAAAGCGCCCCTCAATATAACGCGAAAAGCATCGGTTGATCAGATGCCGGACGAAGCAGTAGTATCGATTACGAGATCCGCCCGTTCGATGATCGGGGGGGAGCACGCAAGCGTCCCCCTTCCCACCGCGAGCGGTCGGCATTCCGATGAAGTGCGAAAATGCTTTCCACCGACGTCCAAGGATACTTCGCATCGATATGCTGTTTTACCGCAGTGCCCCATGCTGTTGCGCCTAACCGCCAGCGGATCGACCCAGGCGCGACAACGTCGTGGTCAACGACAACGAGTTGCTTGCAGTCATTGCGAGCGAGTTCGATCGCGACGGGAGCACCAATGGCACTCAATCCGAAGACGGCCCCGTCTTGTTCTTCAAGACACCGACAGAAGGTCGGAACGACAACCAGCGACGGGTTCGTGACCCTTTGATCCGACCTCGCTGCGCGGAACGAATTCGCGGGTCCGTAGAGCTGTGGGAAGAGGTATGCCTCTCCCTTTGACGCCGGCGCTCTGTTCGGTCGACTGTATCGTCACCGCGATCGAGATGGATGTCGAGGAATTGTCGATAGCGCGTCGGTTGAAGGCGAGATTGTTCCGGACCCCTTATCATGCCATTTCTCGCGCGAGGGAGGAGGGAAGCGGTCTTGGCGTCGCCAGGGAAACGTTGCGGTCTTGCTGCTGGCTTGCAGTTCCGGGGGGAGGGGAAAGCCCTTCGTCGCGAGGACGTTTCCGTCTTCGTCGCGCCGCGGAAGGCGCTCCCTCCCACTTTTTGTCGAATATGCGAGACGTACGGCTCCAGTTGCTGCGTCTCCGAACTGCCAGCCGGAGTCGACCAGCACGTAGCTGCCCTCGACGAATCCCTCGCAGTTGGGCGCCAGATAGGTTCCACCAGACCTCCATGGGCTCGCCTTGCGGATCCTCGGTACCCGTTCCGTTCACAGCGGTTTCAAGCTGCCGCTCTAGCAAGGTCGCTAAGTTCCATTCCGCCGACCAGAGGCCCGTATCCCGTCCGAGTAGACAGAGGGTCCCGCCGGCAGGTGAGCAATGCTCTTTCCCCGCGCAGCACCACCTGGGGACGGACGAACGGATAGGTGTCGGGAAACGCCGCTTCAAGGGGCAATACGCGACCGTCGGAGAGGGGCCAGTCAAATGCAAGCCGTAGCACCCCTTCTGCAAGCTGAACTTCATCGAGACGGAGGGTGTCCCCGACGAAGGCGGCAAGGTCCTTCAATTCGAACTCGAATCTAACCCTTCCAGGCTGGTTCCCAATGGGAAACCAGACCAGGCTTCAGATCTCGGAGCCTTATCATGATGTCAGCCCACGGGACAATCCGGAGGCTTTTGGGGGATCCTTGGGACCGGGAGGGACGCCATCCGGACGCCCCGGCCTCCCGGGCGGTGGTTAGGGAGGCGTGTGCGTTGGAATTCCGTGATTCGGCGCTTTTGCCATCTCGGTCTCCATTGTTCGCGTTGATTCGGAAGTAACGATAATTCTGCAAAAAGAGCCTTTGGAGCGCTAATCGTTTACTGACGTGTTGACTCGCGGATTTCAGCAAGTACTCCCGTTGCCATAGATTGCCAGTTCAGTTCCTTTCCACCGTACTTGGTAGATGAAGCATATGCGGGACCATTGGCGAATTCCTGCAACTTCGTGTTTGATCCGCCGCAAACCTGCTTTGTCGTTGGGAAATATGCCGTTTCCTGCCGGCATCGAGCCGTCGTTTCGGTATGTGGCGTTCTTCTAAAGGCGCAATGTGAGCCGAAACCTGGGATCATTTCGAACGGGGAGAGGAAGCGGTTCAGTTGTTCCTCGATCGTCTCCGACAGAAACGAAAACGGTTATCGGTCGGCGCTTCGATGCCGACTTTGCGAAAGCCACAAAGCTAGCCGGGATGGTGCGGCTCGTCGGCGCCTGTTCCAGTTGTGTTCGAGGGACACCTCGATCTCGACGAAGAACGGGATAGTGATTGCGACCTTCAAGCCAAGCTTTCTCTTGCGGAAGAAGGGGCAGATCACCTTGCCCAGGGTGTGGAGTCGGCGGCCGGTGGGCCGAAACGAAGTAAGGGACCTGCCGGCGACTGAATTTTGGTCCGCGAGGAGCCGCAGCGCGGCGGGGAAATTCTGGCAGCGGCAGGTTGCGTCATGACGAACGGGCTGCAACACCTCCGATGGAGCTGACAGCCGGTTCGAAAGGAGAAGCGGAACTGGTCGCCGTCGCCGCGGCAGTAGGGTTGTTCGCCTCGACATGGCGATCAGGTTCGTTCTGCCGGTACTTGGCGCCCTGTGCGATGCTCTCCATTCGTAGGTGGTACCAAGACCCGGCGCATGCGAGAGAACATCGGTCTCAGACCGCGTATGCCGTGCAGTTACCGGCTTCCGGCTTTGTCTGTACGACCGTTTGGCCCCGCCTCGCGGCGGGGCCTTGTCCGGATCTCAGTCCCGGTTGGGGCGCGACCAGATCAGCTGGTAGCCGTCCTCGCCTTCGACCTCGGAGAGGGTTGCGTAGATCGGGGCGGGGAAGCTCGGATCGTCCAGCTTGACCGAAAGATAGTCTCGATCCGTCTCGGCGGAACGCTTCTGCCAGGCCGCGCCGAACTCGACGTTTTGCGGTGCACCGCAAAACGTCGATTATACTGAGAGTGGGATTATGCGGAGCCTCGATCGCTGAAGGCTGGATTTGCCGTAGTTGCGGCGGATTCTGCTCCGCATAATTTCATCGAATTTTGCGCGCCAAGCGTTAGTGTCTTCAGCCTGAGGCCGCCTTGGCCTATGGTCGATCGAGACTTGAACGGTGAGAAGCTAAGACTTTGGCCGATGCGGGTGAAACTTCCGACGAAATCACGCGCATTAGACGGCGGTTAGCCGCTCTGGATGCGCAGCGGATGGCGCTTGCGCTCGAACTGGAAACACTTGAGCGAAAGTTGATATCCGATCGCCAGGCTGGCGAGCGGACCTCCTTCGCCGATGCCCCAGTTACGAACGGCTCGCCTTCGTCCGAGAAAATCGCCCTGTTCCGAAGCCTTGTCGCCGGGCGTCCGGATGTCTTCCCGATGCGATGGGAGAACAGGAAGACTGGAGCCTCCGGATACTCGCCGGCGTGTTCGAACGAATGGGCAAAAGGGATTTGCGGCAAACCGAAGGTGAAATGCGGCGAATGTCCGCATCAGGCCTTCATTCCAACTTCCGGGGACATCATTGAAAAGCACCTTCGTGGCGGCGATCCGCGGTCTGGCGACTTTGCAGCTGGCGTATATCCATTGCTGCAGGACGAAACATGCTGGTTCCTCGCAGCCGACTTCGACAAGGAAAGCTGGGCGGAAGACACCAGAGCATTGCTGGCCACCTGTCGCGCCAAAGGAATTGCCGCAGCCCTTGAAAGGTCGCGGTCGGGCAACGGCGGCCATGTCTGGATATTCTTCGCCGAACCTGTTCCGGCGAAAATCGCCCGACAACTGGGCGCGGCTCTGATCACAGAGACGATGGAGAACCGACCCGAGATCGGCTTCACGTCCTATGACCGTTTCTTTCCCAATCAGGATACGATGCCGATTGGCGGCTTCGGCAATCGGATCGCGCTTCCCCTTCAACGAAAGGCCCGCGAAAACGGCAACAGCGTCTTCGTCGATGACGACCTACGGCCTTACGATGACCAGTGGGCCTATCTGTCGTCTTTGCCCAGGCTATCGGCAGGCTCGGTCTTCAAGGTTGCTGACGAGGCTGAATTGTCGGGGCGGGTCTTGGGCGTTCGGATGCCGGTCGATGACGAACATGCCGACGAGCCGTGGAAGATGTTGCCATCACGTCGTAGCGAGCCGCGGCGAATAGAAGCCGTCATCCCACGGTGCATCAAGGTTGTGGTCGCCGATCAGGTTTATATCGACAGGACGGAGCTTCCACCGGCGCTGATAGCGCAGTTTGTGCGTCTGGCAGCGTTCCAGAACCCAGAATTCTATCGCGCGCAAGCGATGCGATTACCGACATTCGGGAAGCCTCGGATCATCTCGTGTGCCGAACTTCATCCACGCCATGTCGCTCTGCCACGAGGCTGTTTCGACGAAACCATTGAACTCATCAGAGGCCATGGCGCGACTGTCGCTTTGGAGGATCACCGCGAAGATGGAGAGGCGTTACCTGTCGAGGTTTCGTTCCAAGGGAAACTGCGCCGGCCACAATCGCGGGCCTTTGACGCTCTCGCCGCGCATGACAATGGTGTGCTCGCTGCGACGACGGCCTTCGGCAAGACAGTGGTCGCCGCCGCTCTCATCGCACGCCGCGCCCGCAACACACTGGTTCTCGTTCATCGACGCGAACTGCTAACGCAATGGGTGGAGCGACTGAGTTCCTTTTTGACTATAGATCCAAAGCAGATCGGCATCATCGGCGGCGGGAAAAAAAGGCCGACGGGCGTTATCGATGTCGCGCTGATCCAGAGCCTGGTACGCAATGGCGAGGTCGATGATATCGTCGGCAATTATGGTCATCTGATTGTTGATGAATGCCACCAACTATCCGCAGCAAGCTTTGAGCTCGTTGCCCGGCGATCAAAGGCACGATACGTGGTTGGCCTGTCTGCGACGGTCGCCCGAAAGGACGGACATCATCCCATTATCTTCATGCAGTGTGGTCCCGTCCGCCATCGGGTAGACGCAAGGGTCCAGGCTGCCGAGCGTGGCATTCGCCATCGTGCGCGTGATCGGTCGACGAAATTTGAGCTGCCAGCGTCTCTGGCGTCGGTCGAACGACCGTCAATGCCAGCAATCTACGCGGCCCTGGCGCAAGACCACAGCCGAAATGACCACCTCGATTATCTTCAGCAGAGGTTCTCGCCATTCGTGAAACATCTGGTGGTGCTGCGCGGTGGCATGTCCGCCAAAGATCGCAAGCAAGCCAACACGGCATTGAAGGTCACCGACGATGATGAGCGCCTCATACTTGCGATAGGCCGCTACATCGGGGAAGGCTTCGACGATGCTAGGCTGGACACGTTGTTCTTGACGATGCCGATCGCCTGGAAAGGAACTTTGGCGCAATATGTAGGTCGTCTGCATCGACAGCACGATGGTAAGCGAGACGTCATGGTCGTTGACTATGTCGATAACACCGTTCCTGTGCTGGCCCGAATGGCCGCAAAGCGGCGCGTGGGTTATCGCGCGCTGGGCTACGTGATCGAGTAATGGCGCCCCGTTTTGAGCGGAGCGCCCTTGGGCTGGTCAGCGGGACCAGATGAGCTTGTGCTCGCCTTTGTCGCCCTGGATGAGGGAGGCGTAGACCGGC
>NZ_JASKLT010000003.1:0-688126 GCF_030124405.1 Sinorhizobium sp. 7-81
GCGGCCGATGCGCTTGCCCTGGACATAGCGGCGGAAGAGAAAGTCGGGAAAGATGGTGAGCAGCGAGCAGATCAGGAATTCCAGCATGGCTCACCCCCTGTGCTCGATCTTGTCGTCGCCCGGCGCCGGCACGACTTCGAGCGACACCCATTGCGGCCCGCCCGCCGGCGGCTGCTCCGGTGGGGGCGCTTTCCGTTGAGCTTCTGACCTCATCGCCGCCAGTCCGCTCTGCGCGGCCTCGCGCTCGTCGGTCCTCTCGTCGCGGCGGGCAATCCTGGCGAGCGAGCGGGCGATCGACTTCACAGGGGAGGCAAAGTCCGGAAACTCGACCATGGCGAGCAGCAGCGCGGCGATCCAGAACAGATGATTGTGGGTGAAGAGCGCGATCAAACACAGCACGCCGATGATCTGCAACTGCCCCTTGCTGGCGCCGTGCGCCATGTGTTCGGGCAGCGCGTGCAGCCTGAGATAGAGGATGCCGACCAGGAAGACCATCAGCAGCACGAAGACGGTCATCACATTGAACAGGACGTCCGTCTCTCCCGGTGCGGTAATGAAAACAGGCAGATGATCCACTGCCGCCGGATGCAACGCTTCCGCCATTTCGTCCCCCCAAAGCAGACCGCGCCAAGGCCGCATCATACGCCTTATGTCGTGGACTTCAAAGCGTTCCCCGGGACCGATACGGCGATGACCGCGCATAAAAGGATGGGGGTGGCGGCAAGTTGGTTTTAGTGGAGTAGGGGAAGGGGCGGTGTCAGTGGTCGTTATCGCTTCGGCCCATCTCGCCACTACAGGCGACCACGAGCCGCCTACGATTGCGCCTCTTGATTGCCAAGCAATTGACAATACAACCGTTTTGGGCTATGCCAAGGTCGTTTTCCGAAATCTGACATACGTCCCTTGCAGCGAATTGCGTTTAGTCGTTCGAAACTGAACTGCAGCGCCGTGCGTCCTTCCGGCGCACGCCCCTCCGCCCAGGAGTGTTTCATGGTTCTCCCGCTTCCGCCCATCGTGCATGGGCCGATCACGCGCTTCTCTCCCTCAGTTCGGGTCACCGGAGTTCTCGCCGATGCGACGGTCGAGCTCTTCGCCGACGGCGGCCAGATCGGAAAATCCGTCGCCGGATCGAACGGCACCGTCTGGGTGACAATCTTCGACACGCCGAATGCCGGGCAACTGATCACCGCCGTCCAGACGACGACGGACGGCAGCAGCGCGCCTTCGCCGCAAGGCGTGCCGGTCATCGACCTCCCCAACCCCCTGCCGTCGCCGGTCTTCGTTTCGCCGCTGACGACGGCCATGTCCGCCGTGCGGCTGAGTGGCCTCGTGCCCGGCGCTTCGGTAACGATCAGCAATAACGGCACGGTCGTCGGGCTTGGCGGCGGCAGCGAAACCACCGCCTGGATCCCCATCCTTGCGGGCGCCAGCCTCGATGCCGGAACGCCGCTCGTGGCGGAGCAGACGCTGGCCGGGATCTCCAGCCCCTCCGTCGCCAGTCTTCCGCTCGTGCAAATCGGCCGTGAGGTGGATCTTCCAACGCCAAACGTCGCCCAGCCGGTGACCGCCTGCGAGACCAGTATCAACGTTTCGGGCATCACGCCGTCGGCCGACCTCATCGCCGACAACGAGGGCGTCGTCACCACCTGGTTCAATCCGGCCGAGGCTTATGCCGCCTGGGGCGCGCCGCAGTTCCGGCAGGGGAAGATGCTCGTCAAGCAGGCATTCCCGCGTCTCAACAGCGAAAGCGGTACGACCACAGTGCCGGTCGGGCCACCGGTCACGCCTCCGACGCCGACGATCCAGTCCGACATCTGCCCGCAGATCGCGCAAATCAAACTCTCGAATCTTGCGCCGGGATCGGTCGTCACGGTCTACACCCGCGCACCCGACCCGGCCAATCCGGGAACGATCGTCGAGACCGCGATCGGAACGGCCGGCGTCAGCGCCTCGAGCGAGCCTTTCAACCTGCCGCCCGGCGTCAACCCGGTCACGTCCGCCGGCCAGCCGGTGCTGCTGACGGCCGCGCAGAGCCGTTGCGGGCTGACGAGCGCGAAAGCCGCGCCAGCGAAATTTGCGGCCGCAGGCGGACCCTATATGGTGCCGATCCTCGCCGGCCCGCTCTACGACTGCGCCCGTGTCGTAGTGATGCAGAGCGCCCATCCCGGCTCGCAGGTCGAGGCGCGCTCGGCTGCAACGGGTCTGCCGCTCGGCGATCCCGTCTTCGTCGATCAACCGACGGTCTTCTTCAAGACGTGGTTCCCGCTCGTCGAGGACGACAAGGTCTTCATCCGGCAATATGGCTGCAATGCCAACGGCGATTCCGCGGCGGACCGCGTGTATCCTTTGCCCGCGCCGATCCCGGTGCCGGAGATCGGGGCGCCGGTCAGGCCGGCCGCGCCCTTCGTCTACGCCCACGGCTTCCTGCGCGGCGCCCGCGCGCATCTGCTCGTCAACGGTGTGCTCCGGTCGAGCGTCGACACGCAATATTCCGATGCCTGGATTCCGGTAGGGGCGCCGCCGCTTACCGAAGAGGACGTGGTCTTTGTCGTGCAGACGCTTTGTGCTCACGCCAGCGCCAAGGAGGGGCGCGGCGTGCCCGTCACGCGCGGCCATCTGAAGGTCAGCGTCACGCCGGAGACCGTGGAGCGGGGCTCGACCGCATCGGTTACGGTGACGGCGGTTGACGTCGATACCGGCGGTGCGGTGACCGGTGCACAGGTCCTGCTTGATGGCAAGGTCGTCGGCAGCACGGATACCGCCGTTTCCTTCTCGCCCAAGGCCGGCCAGCCCAACCCGGCGGGGCTCGTCAAATCGCCGGTCCAATATTTCGACGCGCCGTTCTCGATCACCCTGACTGACCCGCCGCCGCAGACGGGCAAGCTCCATCTCAATGTCGGCCCGGGAGCGCCGATCCCGCAGAAGGTCGCGCTCACCGGTGCGACATGGACGGTCACGCCGCAGTGGCTAGCCGGCCAGTCGTTCACGGCAAACGGCGCGAGTGCCACCATCGCGCTGCCGCAGCCGCCAGCCGGAAGTCAGGCCAAGGTCACGGTCAGTCTCGCGACCACCTGGGCAGTCGCCGGCGAGATCAACGGCGCGGTGTTCCCGCCTCAAACCTTCCCCGGGCTGATGAACCCCGATCCGACCGTCCTGAGCTGGACCGGCAGCGGTCTCACCGCCGGCTGGTGGGCGCTTGTGTCCGTCAGCGAGGACGAGGACGGCAATGCCCGCCTCAATGTCGTTACGACCTTTCAGGGCGTGCAGTAGCCGTGCGTGCCATCGGCCGGACATTCGCGTGCCGCGCCCCTCGTCAGCGGAAAGCGCGGCATGGACCCTGGGGATCAGGCAAAAAAACGTCCCAATCCTCTGCTTCTGCATTTTTTTGCCGTGTTGCGCATGCAGAGCGGATCGTCGCGAGCGTTGGCGCGAGATCCGGGAGGAACGGCAATGGCCGGGCACGCTCGCTGTTTTCGGTTGATTCAAGCTGGAATCATCGTGATCTAGGCTTGGACGTGATTCCGTGTCGTCATCCGGGACTTCGAAGGGTATCGAATTGCATCTTGTTGGAAAGTTGACCGCCGTTTCGCTCGCCGTCCTGACCGCAGCCGTTGCGCTTGCCGGCAGCGGCCCGGCCATCGCCCAGCAGGCGACCCAACCCGCACAGCCGGCCCAGCAAACGCAGCCGGCCGCACCGGCACCGCAGGCCCAGCCTGCGCAACAGGACCAGCCCGATGATGGCGCGGAGACTGCTTCTCCGGCTCTGCAGCAGGCTGAGGAGCAACTCGCCAATGCCGATCGTGAGCTGAAGCTGCTTGGCGAGCGCGTCGAAAAGGCGAGGGAAGACGATACGCTGCTGGCAGAATTGAAGGTGCAGGTCGATGCCCTTTCCGGCCAGATCATCGCCGCCACGGTTGCGATGCGGCCGCGACTGGAGGAAATCAAGGCGAGGCTCACCGAGCTCGGTGAGCCGCCCGGCGAAGGGCAACCGCCGGAAGCCGCTATCGTGACGGAGGAACGAAAACGCCTGATCGCCGAACGGGGGGAGATAAACGCGCTGACGGGGCGTGCCGAAAACCTTTCGGTGGAGGCGAAGAAGCTTGCCAACGGCATCACCGCAACAAGGCGCGCACTCTTCTCCAACACGCTTCTGAGACACACTGAGATCTCGGCGGCAACGCTGGCGGAGGCCGTCACGACGACGATCGGCGAGACTCAAGCGCTGTCGCGCAGCGTCGGAAGCTGGCTGACCTTTGCCTGGAACTACAAGCGCGTACCGCTTCTCATCGCGATTTTCCTCTCGCTCTGCGCGGCGCTGATCTTTCTCGCCGGCAGCCGCCGTCTCTTCGCGCCCTTCCTCCGGCACAATGGAGACGAGGAGGAGCCGAACTATTTCAGACAGCTCTCGGTCGCCTTCTGGTCCACGGTGATCCCGACAGTGTCGGCAACCGCCTTCGCAATGTCGAGCTACTTCTTCCTCAATAGCTTCAATGTGTTGCGTCCGGATATTGCGCCGATTCTGGCGATCACGCTGGCGGTCGCCGTCGTGCTGCTCTTCGTCACCAGCCTCGCTCAGGCGGTGCTGTCTCCTCGGCAATCGAATTGGCGTCTCGTGCGCGTTTCCGACCAGGGCGCACGCATGCTGTTCATCTCGATCGTCGCGATGGCGCTGGTCAACGTCCTCGATTACCTCGCTGGACGCATCAGCGAATCTCTCGGCTCGCCGGTCATCCTGACCGTTGCCAAGAGTTTCGTGGCCTCGATCATCATCGGCCTCATCCTGATGTCGATGGCCTGGATCCGGCCGATGTTGCGGCCCGACGAGCCCTTCGATGCGCCGGGGCGGGCCTGGCCGCGCGTCATCTGGATTTCGTTTCTTCTCTTCGGCGCACTGCTTGTCGCCATCGCGCTTGCCGGCTATGTCGGTCTTGCCCGCTTCATCGCCACGCAGATCATTGTCACCGGCGCGATCCTGGTGACGATGTATATCGGCATTCTCACGGGCAAGTCCGTCTCCCGTCAGGGCGCCTTTGCCGAAACGGTGCCGGGGCGCTACCTCGAGCGCCGCTTCAATCTGGAGCAGGTGGCACTCGACCAGATCGGGCTTGCGGCCGGGCTCGGCATCTATGCGCTGGTGCTGCTGTTCTTCATTCCGCTGATTTTGCTGCAATGGGGCTTCCAGACCGCCGATATCGAATCCTGGGCCTATCGCGTGCTGACCGAGATCAGGATCGGCACGATCACCATCTCGCTCGTCGGCCTGTTTGCCGGCGTGCTCTTCTTCGCGCTCGGCTTCGTCGTCACCCGCTGGGTGCAGCGCTGGATCGACGGCAACGTCATGGCGCGCAGCCGCGTCGATGCCGGCGTGCGCAACTCTATCCGCACCGGCATTGGCTATGTCGGCGTCGGCCTTGCCGGCCTCATCGGCCTCTCGGCGGCAGGCATCGACCTGTCGAGCCTCGCGCTCGTCGCCGGTGCTCTGTCCCTCGGCGTCGGTTTCGGCCTGCAGAACATCGTCTCGAACTTCGTCTCTGGCCTGATCCTGCTCGTCGAGCGGCCTTTCAAGGTGGGTGACTGGATCGTCAGCGGCACGACCGAAGGTTTCGTCCGACGCATCTCCGTGCGCGCCACCGAGATCGAGACCTTCCAGCACCAGTCGATCATGATGCCGAACTCACTGCTCATCAACGCCTCGGTCGGCAACTGGACGCACCGCAACAAGCTCGGCCGTTCGGAGATCACCGTCACCGTTACCTATGCGAGCGATCCGCGCCGGGTGATCGATCTGCTGCAGGAGATCGCCGCCGTCCATCCGATGGTGCTGAAGAACCCGTCGCCTTCGGTAGGCTTCACTGCCTTTGGCGACGAGCGCATGACCTTCGAATTGCGCATCTATGTCGCCGACGTGCTGACGGCGGGCAACGTGCGCAACGACATCCGTGTCTCGATCTACGAGCGCTTCCGCGACGAGGGAATCGGCGCGCCGTTCCCGCTGAAGATCGAGGATACGACGCCGGAGGAAGAAGCTCCGGCCGAGGCAGAGCCTTCGCCCGCGCAAGAGCCCGAGCCTTCGGCCGAGCCGGAGGAGGCGCCGGAAAGCGCGCCGTCCCGCGTCGCCAAACGCGGATCCCGCAGGGGGTGACGAGGCGGCCGCCGTCTGCGAGGTTTGCGCGCCGGGATCAGCCGCGGACGGGACTGAATTGCTTCGGCACGTCGGGTTGTCACGAAGGCTGGCGCTTCTCATTCCAGTGACGGGCACAGGAATGAGAAGCGCATTGCTAACCGCCAAACGTTCGCTTTGCGCCGCCGCGGTTTTGGCCAAAGCGGGGGCGGAGATCGTCGTTACGCTCGCCGCGCCGCTCACATCGATGACCACAAAGCTGCCGCTCAATGGTCAGCAAATCGCCCCGGTACCGCCCCATCGAGCACTCTTAGACGGTTCATCGTCACCAATGCGTCGCCCCCCTAGCGGGGGGAACGAACGACTGCTGCGTGTTTCCTTGGACCGGTACCGATCCAGAACATGCTGCAATTCAAGTACTACAGCGACCTTTGCGCGTCTGGAGACCCACGGGCGCTGTAAGGCGGTATTGCTGCCGATCAAGTCATGCACGTTACAGAGGAATGAACATGATCACTCGCTATACACCCGTTGCAACGTTGACCGCTGCGGCATTCAGCTTGATGGCTTTCAGCCCGGCGTCCGCGTTGGAAATGGCCCAGGCGCAACAGACGCAGCCCCAGGCGCAACAGACGCAGCCGATGCAGGGGCAGCCCGATAGCACCGGCGCGGCCGTCAGCGACCAGAAAATCGAGGCCTTTGCGGTCGCCTATCTGCAAGTCGACAAGGTCAGGCAGGAATATTCGGCCAAGATCGAAGCGACACCGGACGAGGCTGCGAAGCAAAAGCTGCAGACCGAAGCCAGCCAGCAGATGGTTCAGGCTGTTGAAGCCTCCCCGGATATTTCCGTGGAGGAATATACATCCATCTTGACGGCCGCACAGAACGACCCGGCTTTGGCCAAGAAGGTTCAGGAGAAGATCCAGAACTCCGCACCCGCGCAGGCACCGGCTCAGCAATAATTGCGGCGCGCGGAAGCCACCGTGAACCGGCGCAACGGTAATCACACTGTGCGCCCAAAGGCAGTGCCCGCACTTTCGCGGGCACTCGCATCATCGAAAGTGCCAGCCTTTGCGCGCCCGAAAGGACGCGCGGCGTCGTAGCTCGTCAGTATTTCGACGGCACGTAGAGTTCCGGCGGCAGAACCTTGCGTTCGTAGTCGGGATTGAATACCCGCTCGGGTAAGGCGATGTCCTCGTGCGGCACGTCCTCGTAGGGGATCTGCTGGAGCAGGTGGTCGATGCAGTTGAGTCGGGCCCGCTTCTTGTCGTTGCCCTCGACGATGTACCACGGCGCCTCGGGAATGTTGGTGCGGGCGAAGGTCTCTTCCTTGGCCTTGGTGTAGGCCTCCCAGCGCACGCGCGACTGCAGGTCCATTGGCGACAGCTTCCACTGCTTCAGGGGGTCGTGGATGCGCATCAGGAACCGCATCTGCTGCTCCTCGTCGGTGATCGAAAACCAGTATTTGACCAGCCGGATGCCGGAGCGCACGAGCATGCGCTCGAACTCCGGCACATCGTTGAAGAATTGCTCCACCTGGTCTTCGGTGGCGAAACCCATGACGCGCTCGACACCGGAACGGTTGTACCAGGACCGGTCGAAGAGCACGATCTCGCCGCCGGCCGGCAGGTGGGGCACGTAACGCTGGAAGTACCATTGCGTCTTTTCGCGGTCGGAAGGGGCGGGCAGCGCCACGACCCTCACGACACGCGGATTGAGGCGCTGGGTGATGCGCTTGATCACGCCGCCCTTGCCGGCGGAGTCGCGCCCCTCGAAGATCACGACGACCTTCTCCTTGTGATAGGCGACCCAATCCTGCAGCTTGATCAGCTCCGCCTGCAGCTGGAGCAGCGCGCGGAAATATTCGAGGCGTGGAATCGAGGGCGGGTGCGCCTTGCGGTAGATCTTGCGGATCTCATCGGAAAGGGCCGGCTCGGAAAGCTCAAGCTCATAGTCCTCATCGATCGTATCGGCCAGTTCGGCTTCCAGCCAGTCCGGGCCTTCGGCGTCCTTCTTGTCCATGTTCATCTCTCCGGTATTCTCACCGTCAACCGCGGTCTCTCGCGACTGTTCCACAACCGCGTGAAAGAAATTTGAACCGCTGGCCGCCACCTGTGCCGGGGCGGTTCGCCCGCCACGCCGTGAGCAGCGATCCTCTCGCGAATCCTATCACAAGGTTTTGATTTTACTCCTATCTTCGCCGCCATAGGCTTATTGTCGCGGGTTTGGAACCTGCATCAGGGAGGAGACCATGAAACGCACAGTTGCACTTGTTGCGGCCGGCTTGGCCTGTTCGGTCGTGGCCGCCAATGCCCCCGCTCATGCCCAGGATACGAGCATGAGCTTCTTCGTCACCAGCGCCAATCCCGGCAAGGGCGGCGACCTTGGCGGTCTTGCGGGTGCTGACGCCTATTGCAACACACTCGCGACGGCGAGCGGTTCGACCGGCAAGACCTGGAAAGCCTATCTTTCCACCGACGCGGAGAATGCGAAGGATCGGATCGGCAGCGGCCCGTGGTACAACGCCAAAGGCGAAAAGATCGCCGATGACGTGGTGTCGCTCCATAGCGACAAGAACAACGTCACGAAGCAGACCGCGCTCAATGAAAAGGGTGAGGTCATCAACGGCCGCGGCGACACGCCGAACCGTCACGACATCCTGACGGGCTCGAATCCAGACGGGACCGCCGCGGCAGAGACCTGCGGCAACTGGACGATGGGCGGGACTGAGGGCGCGGCGATCGTCGGCCACAGCGACCGGACCGGCCTCGACGATTCCGCCGCGGCCAAGTCCTGGAATTCCTCGCACACGACGCGCGGCGGTTGCACGCAGGAGGCTTTCAAGACCACCGGCGGCGATGGGCTCTTCTACTGCTTCGCCGCGAACTGAGCGGGACGGTATCGCATGTTTCCGGAGCCCCGAACGGCAGGGCGGCGGTCCGGCTGGAGCAAATCCAGGAGTGGTGTGCAATGGTTTTCCGTCCGCAATTGCGCGGTTCAAGAGCGAGATCACTTCACTGTTTGGCACAGTGAAGTGATCTAACGGCGGCGGGTACGCCGCCATTCGCCCGGACCGGCCTGCACGATTTTCGCGAAGACCCGGGTGAAATGGCTCTGGTCGGCAAAGCCGCAACTGCTGGCGATTTGGGTAATCGAGAGGCTCGAGTTCAGTAGCAGGTCCTGTGCTCGTTCGATGCGCCGGGCGAGCAGCCATCGATGCGGTGGGGCGCCGGTCGTTTCCTTGAAGGCGCGGGCGAAATGGCTGCGCGAGAGACCGCATTCGCGGGCGAGGGCCTCTAGCGCGATGTCGCCGTCGAGATGCGCCAGCAGAATCTCCTTGGCGCGCCTTTCCTGCCAGGGCGCAAGGCCGCCGCGCCGCGGCCGGTGCCCCGTCGGCATGTCGCCATAATTGCTGCCGAGATGGGTGAGCAGGGCCATGCCGACATGGTCGAGGAAAAGTTGATTGGCCTGTTCGGGCCTTTGCAGTGCGGGCAGGAGGCTGGTCCCGAGACTCCGCACGACGATGTCGTCGTTGGGAACGCCAGGCGCTATCCCGATCGTGCCCATGCGCGAGACGCCCCGTTCCTCGGCCATTCTGTCGAAAGCCTGGCGCGATATGTAGATCGCCAGGCAGTCGATGGGGTCCGTGAGGACGGAGGAATGCTCGGAATTCAGGTCGAGAAGCGTGAACTGGCCGCTTCTGATCGGCGCAATCTGCACCGGGCGACCACCTACCCAATAGGGATGCGGCTCAAGATCGAGCAGTTGCAGGCAGACGAGGTAGCCGTTCTCCCGCTCGATCCGGCCGGCGCCGTCTCCTTCCCTCTTGTCCCAGCTGACGCGCGTCGCGGCGAACTCCGTCCTTTGCAGACGCTGGACGCTTATGCTCGGCGGCGCTTCGACGCCGACAGACTCGCCCAAGCGCTGGCCATATGCTCCTCTGGCCATTCGCGAACTCCTATCAAGTGGAATTACCGCTCGAGGTCCGTTGCCGCTGTTCTTCCCGGACGCCCCGCAAAAACATAGCACTTCCGTACAAAACGCAGCAACATGGACGCTGGCGCGCTCGACGCGCCTGCATAAGCTTGGCCCGTTGCACTCCCAAAATCGACTGATCGCTTGAAAGAACGAACACGCGTTCCAGCAAGGAGTCTGCGTTTACCATGTCCGAACACGACAAATCCGAGAGCGGGGAAGCGGGATCACCGGTCACAACCGAGGCCGTCCATTTCGCATTTTCCCGACGCAACGTTCTGCAGATGGCAGCAGGGGCCGCGACGCTCGCGGCCATTCCTCACGGCACGGCGCAAGCCGCCTCGCCGGCCGCAACAACCGCAAATCAGGAGGGCACGAACGTGACGCCAGCGCGCATACGACTGACGGTCAACGGGGACTTGCGCGAACTGGAGCTCGATCCGCGCCAGTCGCTGCTCGACGTTCTTCGCGAAACGCTCGATCTCACCGGCACGAAGAAGGGCTGCAACCAAGGCGCCTGCGGTGCCTGCACCATCCTGGTCGATGGTAAGCGGATCAATTCCTGCCTGACGCTCGCCGTCATGCACGATGGCGCCGAGATCACCACGATCGAGGGACTGGCGAAAGGCGACGAACTCCATCCGCTCCAGGCGGCGTTCATCGAGCATGACGGGCTCCAGTGCGGCTTCTGCACCTCGGGCCAGATCATGTCCGGCGTCGGCTGCATCGCCGAGGGGCACGCCCATTCGCCCGAGGAGATCCGGTTCTGGATGAGCGGCAATATCTGTCGGTGCGGGGCCTATCCGGGCATCGTTGCCGCCGTCGCCGATGCCGCCGGGAGGACCTGACCATGTTTCCATTCAGCTACGAAAAGGTCCGCAGCGAACAGGAGGCGATCGCCGCCGCGGCCGCAGGCGCGCGCTATATCGCCGGCGGGACGACGCTCATCGATCTCATGCGCGAGGAGGTGGAACGTCCCGAACGGCTCGTCGACATCAACGATCTCCCGCTTGGAGGTATTCGCGCCGAAGGCTCCGATCTCGTCATCGGCGCGCTTGCCCGGATGACGGAAGTCGCCGCCCATCCCGATACCCTGCGTCTGCAGCCGCTTGTCGCCGAGTCCCTGATCGAAGGCGCATCGCCGCAGTTGCGCAACGTCGCCTCGATCGGCGGAAACCTGCTGCAGCGCGTGCGCTGTCCCTATTTCCGCATGCTCGATGCGTCATGCAACAAGCGCGAGCCGGGTTCGGGCTGCTCTGCGATCGATGGGTTGAACGGCGGCCACGCCATCCTCGGCGTCAGCGATCATTGCATCGCCACCCATCCGTCCGACGTTGCGGTGGCGCTGATCGCGCTCGACGCGACGATGCGCGTACGCGGGCCGGAAGGCGAGCGCACCTTTCCCGTCGAAGAACTCTTCCGGCTGCCCGGCGATACGCCACATCTCGAACACACGCTCAATCCGGGCGAACTGATCGTGGACGTGCGCGTGCCCGGCGGCCCTCACAGCCGTCGCGCGCGCTATCTCAAGGTGCGTGACCGCGAGTCCTACGAGTTCGCGCTTGTCTCGGCGGCCGTTGCCATGGAAACGGAAGGCGGCGTGATCCGCTCGGTGCGGATCGCCTGCGGTGGGGTCGGGACGCGGCCGTGGCGGATGCGCCCCTCAGAGGCGGCGCTGATCGGCAAGGAGCCGGGCCGATCGGCCTTCGAGGCCGCTGCGCGGCTGGCGGTGGAAGGCGCACGGCCGGCTGCCGGCAATCACTACAAGGTTGAACTCCTGCAGCGGACGATCGTCCGCACGCTGGAAATGGTCGGAGAAATGGCATGACGACGAATGTCATCGGACAACCGCTCCCCCGCATTGACGGCCGCGCCAAAGTCTCGGGAGGTGCACGCTATGCGGCCGATTTCAACCAGAAGGGCCGGGCCTATGCGGTGATCGTCAGCGCGACGGCCGGTCTTGGCCGGATCACCGAGATCGGGGCGGAGGTCGTCTCCGCCATGCCGGGCGTGATCGCGGTGATCAGCCACCTCAACGCGCCGCGACTTGCCTATGGCGAGCACAAGGGGTCGATCGATCCGGCCTTCGGCGAGCGTCTGCATGTGCTGCAGGACGACAAGGTGCGCTTCTGGGGCCAGCCGGTGGCGATCGTCGTCGCCGATACGCTCGACCACGCCGAACGCGCCGCCGCGGCACTTAATGTCGCTTACGCCGCCGAGCGTCCGGTCGTCGATCCGAGGGGTCTGCTCGCCAGCGCTGTCGTTCCGGAGGCCACGAAACGGGGTGGTCGGGCGGATGCCGACGCCGGGCGGGGCGACGCGGACGCGGCGCTCGCGAGCGCTGAGGTGAAGGTAGACGAGAGCTACGAGATCGCCCGCGAAAACCACAATCCGATGGAGCCGCACGCCACCGTCGCGGCCTGGGACGGCGACCGGCTGACGCTCTGGAGCAAGAGCCAGTATGTCATCAACGAACAGGCCGAGATCGCCGCGGTCTTCGGCCTGCCGATTGAGAACGTGCAGGTGATCTGTCCCTTCGTCGGCGGCGCCTTCGGCACGAGCCTCAGGACGTGGCCGCACGTCACGCTTGCGGCCATCGCGGCACGGCAGGTGGGGCGGCCGGTCAAACTCGTTCTCACTCGCAAGCAGATGTTCTTCACGACCGGGCACCGGCCCCGCACGCTCCAGCGCATCGCGCTCGGGGCGGCGAGCGACGGCAAGCTCAAGAGCCTCATCCATGAGGGCTACGGTGAGACCAGCCGCTACGAGGAGTTCATCGAGGCGCTGACCTCAGTCTCGGGCTTCCTCTATTCCTGCCCCAATGTGCGGACCCGCTACCGGCTCGTGAAGCTCGACACCGGCACACCCACCTACATGCGCGGCCCGGGCGAGGCGAGCGGCGTCTTCGCGCTCGAATGCGCCGTGGACGAGCTTTCCTACAAGCTCGGTCTCGACCCGATCGAACTGCGCCGTCTGAATGAGCCTGAGATCGACGAGGCCGAGGACAAGCCGTTCTCGAGCCGGTCGCTGATGAAGTGCTACGATGCCGGTGCCGAGCGTTTCGGCTGGTCGAAACGCGATCCGAAACCGCGCTCCATGCGCGATGGCCGGCTGCTGATCGGCATGGGCGTCGCGTCCGCGAGCTATCCGGCGTTCCACGCTCCATCGAGCGCACTCGCGCGCCTGCTTCCCGACGGAACCGCCGAGATCGAGGTGGCGGCGAGCGACATGGGGCCGGGGACATATACGTCGATGACGCAAGTTGCCGCCGAGACGCTCGGACTGCCGGTCGAGAACGTCCGCTTCAGCCTTGGCCGCTCGGACTATCCGCCGGCTCCCTCCCATGGCGGCTCGTGGACAATGGCGTCCGTCGGCTCGGCGATCCGCGCCGCCTGCATCGCCGTGCAGGAGGAGGCAGCAAGGCGTGCCGTCGCCGACCAGCGCTCGCCGGTCTTCGGCGCGTCGATCGATGGCGTCATGTGGGAGGAGGGGCGCCTGCGCCGCCGCGGCGAAACAGCCCCGGGCCAGTCCTACGGCGACATTGCGGCGAGCGCCGGCGGTGCGATCGAGGCGAGCGCGTCCACCAAGCGCGATCCCGACATCGCAGGCAAATACTCGATGCATGCCTTCGGCGCCGTCTTTGCGGAGGTGGCGGTCGATCCCGATGTCGGCACGATCCGGGTACGCCGCGCGATCGGGACCTATGGCGCCGGTCGCATCATCAATCCGCGGCTTGCCGCAAGCCAGTGCATCGGCGGCATGGTCGGCGGCATCGGCATGGCGCTGATGGAGCGGACCGTGCTCGACGCGCGCGACGGCCGGCCGGTCAACGCGCATATGGCGGACTATCTCGTGCCCGTGAACCTCGACATTCCGGACATCGAAGCGCATTTCGTCGACGAGGTGGACCCGCACGTCAATGCGCTCGGCGTCAAGGGCCTCGGCGAAATCGCGCTCGTCGGTATGGCCCCCGCCATCGCCAACGCCGTCTTCCACGCGACCGGCATTCGCGTGCGCACGCTGCCGATCCGGATCGAGGACATGCTGGTCTCATGACATCCCGCGTTCGGTCGGCGCCCCCCGGCCGAACGCTTCGTCCCTCCCGTCTTGCCCATGCCGAGGAGCCCCTGTTCGAGTTCGCCTGATCGGCTTCCATGCGTTGCACTCGATCGCCTGCTGCGTGAAGATGGCGGCCGAGTGAATCGTCGCGGGAGATTGGTGCTAAACATGGCGGCAACAGAAGGGTGGGTCTGCCGATGGCCCCGGTAACGGTCGATCCGGAGAAGGTCCGCGAGTTCGAGGATGCCGAGAGCTTCTATCGCTGGCTCGGCGCGCACTACGACACGGCGGACGAGGTGTGGATCAAGATCCACAAGGTGAGTTCGGGGCTCAAGTCGATCACACCCAAGGAAGCGATCGACGTCGTGCTGTGCTGGGGCTGGATCGACGGCTTGCGCAAGGGGCTCGACAACAAGAGCTTTTTGCAGCGCTATACGCCGCGCGGCAGGAAAAGCACCTGGAGCCAGATCAATGTCGACAATGTCGCCCGGCTGATCGGGGAGGGGCGGATGACCGAGCACGGGCTGAAGCAGGTCGAACTGGCGAAGGCGGACGGGCGTTGGGAGCGCGCCTATGCAAGTGGCAAAGACATGAAGATCCCGGACGATCTGCAAGCCGCCATCGACGCCGAACCCCGGGCCAGGGAGATGCTGGTGAAGCTCAGCGAGCAGAACCGTTTCGCGCTGGCCTTCCGCACCCACAACATGAAGACCGAGGCCGGGCGCAAGAGGAAGATCGAGACCTTTGTCGAAATGCTGAAGCGCGGCGAGACGATATACCCGCAAGGGAGAAAATGATTTTCCGATAGGGGCCACGGTTCTGCCGCGCGGGACGCGGCCGTAACGCCTTGAATCGGCGATGATCTATCCGATTCCGCTTTGACGGTTTATGCAGTAAGCTTGCCCGCGCTACTGCGTTCCTTGCGCGTCTGATAAGACGCGCGGCGCTGTAGGGGGGCAGATGCTGCATGACACGCGCGCAGCAGGTGGGCGTCATTATCGGTTTGGCGATTGTAGCGGCGCTGACAATGCTGCGGGCAAGCGATCCGCCGTTGCTGCGGCTCGCGCGCAATCTGACGTTCGACGAGTATCAGCGCATTGCGCCGCGCGCCTTCGAGAACATGCCGGTCCGGATCGTCGATATAGACGAGGCGTCGCTTCGGGAGCTCGGCCAGTGGCCGTGGCCGAGAGATCGCATCGCCGCGCTGGTGAACAGGCTGACCGAGATGGGAGTCTCGGCAATCGCCTTCGACATTCTGTTTGCCGAGCCCGATCGCCTTTCGCCGCGCAATATCGTTCGTGAGATTGACGGCGTCGACCCGTCATTGCTTGGCCGACTGCCCGACAATGACGAGATCTTCGCGCAATCGATCGTGGGACGGCCCGTCGTTCTGGGCTTCGGCCTCTCGAACGAGGGAAGCTATCGCCCGCCCGTCAAGGCGGGCTTTGCGTTTACGGGCGAAAGCCTTTTCGCCGCGCCGCCGCATATAGAGGCGGCGACGCCGCTCCGGCCGCAGCTTGAGGAAAATGCCGCCGGTCTCGGGCATATCAGTCTCAATCCCGGTGCTCCGTCGCCGGTTGTGCGGGCGGTGCCTCTTTTCCTGAGCGACGGCGAGCAGCTTTATCCGAACCTTGCGCTCGAAGCGCTGCGCGTCGCGCAGGGGGCCACGACCTACGTGCTGGCCGGCGCCCCGGACGTGCAGGATACGATGACGCATGCGAAGATCGGGGATTTCGTGGTTCCGGTGACGGCGGCGGGCGAACTCTGGCTCTATGTCAGCCCCGACCGGGCCGAACGATATGTCTCCGCCAGGCATGTGCTCGCGCCCGGCGATCCAAGTCCCGCGACCAAGGCCGCGATCGAGGGCAGCATCGTGTTCGTCGGGACGTCGGCCGCGGGCCTGCAGGACATCCGCACGACCGCCCTCGGGCAGAACGTGCCCGGCGTCTCGCTGCACGCGCAAACCGTGGAGCAGATCTTGTCCGGCCGCTTTCTCTCGCGCCCGGACTGGGCCGACGGGCTCGAGATCCTGTGCATCGCCGCGGCGGGTTGCCTGCTGGTGATGCTGACGACCTTTGTCAGCCCCGCGGTCGCGCTCGCCTGCGGCCTGTTCATCACCGCGATGGGTCTTGTCGCGTCCTGGCTCGCCTTTCTCTATGGCGGGCTGCTCTTCGATCCTCTAGCCCCGATCGTCAGCGGATCGATCACGCATTTCGCCGCAACGGCATTCCGGTTCCTGGTGACCGACCGGGAACGCCGAGCGGTCCGGCGTGCCTTCGGCCATTATCTTTCGCCGTCGCTGCTCTACCGCATCGAGCATAACCCGGATGCGCTGCGCCTCGGCGGCGACGACCGCGAACTGACGGTGATGTTCGTCGACGTCAGGAACTTCACCGAAATCAGCGAGCGGCTTGCGCCGACCGCCGTCGTCGGTTTCCTGAACACGCTTCTCGATGCGCTGAGCCGCCACGTCATTGCCAACGAGGGCACGCTCGACAAGTTCATCGGGGATTCGATCATGGCCTTCTGGAACGCCCCGGTCGATGTCGCCGACCACCCGGCCAAAGCCGTCCGCGCCGCGCTCGCCATGCGCGAGACGCTTACGCGCCTCAATGCCGACGACGCGTTCGGCTTCGGAGGCGAGCAGAGCGTCTCGATCGGGGTCGGCATTCACACCGGCATCGCCTGCGTCGGCAACATGGGCGCCGAGGCGCATTTCAACTATTCGGCCGTTGGCGACACGGTCAACGTCGCGGCGCGGATCGAAGCCTCGTGCAAGGACGTCCTCTTCGACATTCTGGTGTCCGAGGAGACCGCAAAGGCGCTGCCGGGCCATGCCTTGCTTGAGGCGGGGGCGCTGGCGCTCAAGGGGAAAAGCACGCGGAGCAGGCTCTTCGCGGTCGTCGGCGACGAAAAAGTCGGCGCTTCGGCCGAATTCGCCGAACTGCGGTGCCTCCACTTGAAGCTCGTCGACGCGCTGCGTTCCCGCGCGCCGAACCGCAAGATCCTGAACGCGGCGAAGCTCAAGGCGGCGAAACTCGACGGATTGGCGGACTTCTACCGCCGGATCTCTCGCCGGGCTGACCACTTCGCCGATCATGCCTGATGAGGATGAGGCGGAACAGCCGTTGCCCATCCCGAATTCAATAAGTCTTGCGCCTAGCCCTCGCGTACCGGATCCGGGCGGGGGTCGCCGGGATCGCGCGCGGGCTCGCCATGGTCGGGACGAGACTCGCCGCGGTCGGGACGTGGATCGTCATGCTCGTGACTGGGCCTGCCCGGATCGCGGCGGGGCTCGTCATGGTCGGGACGCTTGTCATCGTCGCGACGTGGCCTGCCAGGATCGCGAGGATCCTTGTCGTGGTCGACGCGGGGTTTTTCGCGTGGCGGAGGCTTTGGTGCCTCAGGCTTGGGGGCGCGTCGCGGAGTGACTTGCGTTGGCGGAATCGGAAGCGCCGCTCGAATGCTGCAACCGCCGCCGACCCAGCCTAGCCCTCCGGCGAGCTGCTGATTGCCGGAGAGGAACGGCAATGCTGCCTCGTCGCCGAGCGTCTCCAGGATGCGGCGGTCGACGCGGCGGGCATCCGAGAGTTTGCCGTTGCGGTTGGCGACGATGCAGTCGCACCGCCGCGTCAGTTGCTTGCAGCCGCCGGGACCGCAGAAGCTGGCCGCGCCGTTCAACAGGACAACGGCGGTCGTCCCGTCGCCACGCACATAGAAGTCGAAGGCGGTGCCGCGAACGCCGATCGTTCCGGCGGGCGTCAGGATCTCGTAGGCAGTGCTTTTCGATTTTCCACTGATCCAGCGGAACGTGCCTTTCGTCGCCCTTAGGCTGAGCTTCTGCAGGGAGTTGGAGTCGTCGAAGACGAACTTGTCGATCACCACTGACGAGCCCCAGCCTATGGCCAGCTTGGTGCCGTCGCGGAACACAAATTGTCCCAGTCCGGATTTTGAGGTCAGAATCCGTTCGTCCCGGTGGACCGGGTCTTTGACCGCCAGCGGACCGCCCGCACCCCTGACTTCAGTCCTGATCCGCGTTGCCTCGCCGATTACCTCGGCGGCCAACGATACCGGACCGTAAAACATGACACCGAGTGCGACGATTGCAGCGCCACGCAAATAAGACATGGCACCCCTCCTGGATCACGGCGACTCTGGATTGTAACAACCTGAAGTCTTTCTGCGTGATCACTAGTTTCAAAGAGTTAGATCGATTTCACTGTTTCCACGGACAATGAAACGATCCAGCTGGAGCGGGGATTGGCTGAAATATTTGCAGCACTTGTTCTTCGCCCCACTCGAAGTTGTTTGACTATTTACCATGTGACGGGGTGGCGTGTCTCTAATCCGTTCGGGCTAACGGATCGCCTCGAGCTGCTGCGACTTCAAGAAAACACGAGTAAAAGCAACGTTTTATGGTCTTGAGATTCACGTCGGACACAAGACTCCGTAGGGGCGGAGCACCGTTCAGCACGCATTCAGCCGTCCAGCGATAAAACGCATGCAATTCGTCCCGCCGCGGTTTAGGCTGGCGCGGGCTGAAGAGGGGGCCGGAGCTTACGTCAAGGACGTAGGGCGCGACCGGCGACAAGGGGCGGCGCTTGATGAGCGTCGGTGGGCGATGAAGACAATCCTGATTGCTTTGCTTTCCGGCATTCTTGTGACGGGAGCCGCTTCCGCTGCGACCGTGACGAACAAGGACGGCGAGACCGCCGTACTGGTCGTCGTCGAGGGCGAGAGCCGGATGGAAGTCGCGGTGGGTTCAGGCGCAACGGAAATGATCTGCCCGAGCGGCTGCTTCGTGACAGCGCCGAGCGGCGACCGCATTGGCCTTCAGGGCGACGAAACGATCGAGATCGTCAACGGCTCCGTCGTCGTCAAATAGGCGTGGGCGCCACGCCGCGGACGAGTGGCTTGGTCGCGACGCAGACTGCCGCGCTTGCCGCGAGGTGAAGGCGTATCGATCTGACCTCGCGGATGCAGGTCGTTCACGGCGCGGACGCACCGTGATTGACTCCTTGCCGAAAGTGACGCCGGCAAGCGCCTCCGCGGCAACGGCATGGATCGTCACCTCAGCGATCCGAAGCGGCGACCATGCTATCGGCACTCTCTATCAGGCGTGATGGTCGCTGACGGCCTTGAGCAGTTCGCCCGTCATTTCCCGGCTGCTGCAGTGGGAAATATCACCGAGCGACAGCATGCCGACCATCCGCTTGTCCTCATTGATCACCGGCAACCGCCGAATTTTCTTCTCTTCCATCAGGTGGATGGCGTCCTCGATGGATTCGCTGGTACGGCAGAAGACGATCTCATTGGTCATGACGTCTCGCACCGTGAGCGAAGAGACATCGTGGCCGTTGGCGAAGGCCCGCAGGGCCATGTCGCGATCCGTGACCATCCCGACCAGGCGATCGTTTTCGCCGACGGGCAGGGCGCCGATATCGTCATCCTTCATGATGCGTGCCGCCGTGCGCAGGTCCGTGTCCGGCGAGATCCAACGT
This sequence comes from Sinorhizobium sp. 7-81, assembly GCF_030124405.1. NCBI lineage: Bacteria > Pseudomonadati > Pseudomonadota > Alphaproteobacteria > Hyphomicrobiales > Rhizobiaceae > Sinorhizobium > Sinorhizobium sp. 7-81. The sequence continues at coordinate 19,657 of NZ_JASKLT010000003.1, forward strand.
ACTCCGGAGTGCATGGCTTCCGAGATTCTCATCGTAACCTCCATGTTCGGCAAACATGAAGTATAGGCGGAAATCATGGCTAATCATTGATATCCGGCGGGATTACGCAAGGGAAGGACCGCTCGCGCCGTCGGCGGAGCGGCCCTCGACACCGGTCGATCCGGTAATTCGTCCCCCTCAGGTCAGGTTCTTTCGCCGCTCCAGTTCCGCTTCGGTCGGCTGCTCGAATTCGAACGAGCCGGTGACGACCTCGCCCGCGCGGGCGTACTTGTTGACGGTCACACCGGAGCCGGAGACCTTCGAATTGACCAGCTTCAGCGCCATCGGCGAGGCGCCGTCGCCGAACAGTTTCTTGCCCTTTCCGAGCACGACCGGAAAGATCGACACATACATCTCGTCGACCAGATCATTCCGGAAAAGCGTCTGCAGCAAGTCGGTGGAGCCCTGCGTCAGGAGGTCCGGCCCGTCCTCGCTCTTCAGCTTCCGGAGCGTGGCAACGACGTCGCTTCCAAGGCTCTGGCTGTTCTGCCAGCCGAGCTTGAAATCCGGATTGCGCGTCGCGACGAATTTGGTGATGCGGTCGAACAACGTGCCGATCGGATCATCGGCGCCGGCATAGGGCCAGTGCGCCGCGAAAATGTCGTAGGTCTTCCGGCCAAGCAGAAGATCGAACGGCTTGGCAAACATCTCGTCGACCGCTGCGCCCATGGTCTCGTCGAAATAGGGCGCGACCCATCCACCGTATTTGAAACCGCCGGTCGGATCCTCGTCTGGTCCGCCCGGCGCCTGCATGATTCCATCGAGACTTACAAATGCACCAACGACGATCTTCCTCATTATGGTTCTCCTTCGCGGGTTTGTTTCTGGCGTAGCTTTGTTTCTGGATCTAGGACGCGCGACAGCGGGCGAGACCGACAGCGGTTCAACAATAATCTCCGCTTGGGACGTTCGGACGGTGAAGTCTCCGCTATTTCCTCCGCTGCGGCCGGGCGTAGTCGGGAATCCTGAAACGTCGGCGGTAGCTTCCCGGCGTCAACGCCGTAACGCGCTTGAAGAGGCGGCGGAAGAAGGCGGGGTCCTCGTAGCCGACCTGCCAGCTGATCTCATCGACGGGGGCTTCCGTTCGTTCGAGCCGGCGCTTGGCGTCCTCGATTCTCAGCCGCTGGACGTAGGCGATCGGGCTCAGGCCGGTTGCTCCGGTGAACCGGCGCTTGAACGTGCGTTCGGTGAGTCCGGCGCGGCGGACCATCTCCTCCAGCGGGTTGGCGACAGAGAAATGCGTCGCGATCCATTCCTGCGCCGCCCGGATCGCAACGTCTCCGTGGTCGTTGCGCCCCTCGAAGACGATGTAGGGCGCGAGCCCGTCCTGATGCCATTGCAGCGCGAAGTAGCGCGCGATGGCCTGTGCCGCCGTTGCTCCGGCGTGGCGGGCGATCAGATAGAGTGCCAGATCATGCCAGGTCATCGAGGCGCCCGACGTGATCAGTTCCTCGCGCTCCCCGGAGACGACCAGAACGCGTTCAGGGTGGATCGTCACCTTCGGGAAGGTGCTCTGAAAAGCCTGGGCGTAACCGAAATGCACCGTCGTATCGACGCCGTCGAAAAGTCCGGTCTCTGCGAGCAGGAACAGGCCCGAGCAGGCCGAGCACAGAAGCGCGCCGCGCCGATGCATGGCGCCGAGCCAGTCGACCAGATCCGGATGTCGACCCTTCTGCCACCCCTTTGGTCCGAGCAGGATAGAGGGGACGATCACGATGTCGGTCGTCTCGATCGCGGCGATGCCGCGCTGCACGATCACCGGCACGCGACTGGCGAGTTCCAGCGGTCCGGGCTGCAGTCCCACGATCTCGACCCGAAACGGCGGCGCACCGGATGGGGCGTCGCCGGGTGGAGGTAGCACGGCAAAGGCGTTCATCACGTCGAAAATGCCGCTCAGCGTCGACACGACCGCCTCGGGTATGGCGACGAGGCTCACATGAAGCGGGTGTGATCCGGTCTCGGCGGTGTTGCGCGGCATCTCGAATCCATGAAAGGCGGGCGGCGCCACGTCGGTGAATAAGTTCTACCGCGAGACGGCGCATGGCGCAAACGGCCCGATTCCGGACAATCCCGCTCTGCCGCCCGGTCACCGCAGATGCGATCCTTCAAATCCTTGGACCTTCGAATGGATGACAGGAGCACGGACATGGAAAAGCTGGACAACAACAGGATCGATCAGGCGAAGCTCGATGCGCTCGTCTCGCGGGCGATCGGCGATCTCTCGGCGGGTTACGGCGGCGTGATGGTAAGCCTCGGCAATCGCCTCGGCCTCTACAAGGCGATGGCCGGAGCCGGCCCGCTCACTTCGAACGAACTGGCGAGCCGCGCGGGCTGCGCGGAACGTTACGTTCGCGAATGGCTGGGCTCCCAGGTGGCGGGCGGCTATGTGACCTATCATGCGGTGAGCGGCACCTACGAGCTGTCGCCGGAACAGGCGCTTGTGCTCGCGGAGGAGGACAGCCCTGTCTTCATCCCCAACGCCTGGTCGGTCCCTGCCTCCATGTGGTCGGATGAGCAGAAGGCGGTGGAGGCTTTCCGCAGCGGCACGGGCATTCCCTGGGGCGACCATGATGGCCGGCTTTATTGCGGCGTCGCCGCCTTCTACAGGAACGCCTACAAGGCAAGCCTGGTCGCCGAATGGCTGCCGGCTCTCGACGGCGTCGTGGAGAAGCTCCAGGCCGGCGCCCGCGTGGCCGATGTCGGCTGCGGGCATGGGCATTCGACGGTGCTTATGGCGAAGGCCTTTCCGGCCTCGCGCTTCCATGGCTTCGATACGCACCCGGAATCGGTCATCGAGGCGCGCAAGGTTGCGGCGGAGGCGGGCGTCTCGGACCGGGTCACCTTTGCGGCCGCGCGGGCGGACAGCTACCCGGGGGCGAATTACGACCTGATCTGCTTCTTCGACTGCCTGCATGACATGGGCGACCCGGTCGCCGCGGCGGCGCATACGGCAAAGGCGGTGGCAGGCGAGGGGACGGTGATGCTGGTGGAGCCCTTCGCCAACGATCGGGTCGAGGATAATATCTCGCCGGTCGCGAGAATCTATTATGCCGCCTCGACGACGATCTGCTGCGCCCATGCGATTTCCGATGGCGGTCACCTCGTGCTCGGCGCCCAGGCCGGCGAAGCACGGCTCGCGGATGTCTTCCGCAAGGCCGGCTTCAATCGCTTCCGCCGGGCGATGGAGACGCCGTTCAACCTGATCCTCGAGGCGCGGCGCTAAGCAATTCCAGGAAAAGTGTGCAGCGGTTTTCCGTCGGGAATTGCGTTGTTTTAAAGAGCAATTCCAGGAAAAGTGTGCAGCGGTTTTCCGTCGGGAATTGCGTTGTTTTAAAGAGCAATCCCGGGAACGTGTGCAACAGTCCGGAATCGCGTCGTGACAAAGGATTGAAGCGTTTCACCGTTCGACAAGACGGCGAAACGCTCCAGTCGTTCCAAGGGGGCGTAACGACAATTGCCGGCTGGACGCGCCGTCGCAATCGTCCCACTATGCGTGGCATGACCCTGCCGCAGGATTTGATATGCCGGCCCTACCGCCAGCTTGCACGCAACGCCCGCCTTGCCAATGCGCGGTTGGATCGCGCCTGCATGGCGCTAAGCCCCGGTGAATGGGAGGCGCCGCGCACTTCTTTTTTCCCGTCGCTCAAGGAGACGATGGTTCATCTCCTGAATGCCGACCGGTATTATATCGACACACTGCGCGGCGAACGGCTCGGCCTGCCGGGATCGCCGGGAAGCCGCGCGACGGCGGCCGAATTCGCGATCGAACGGGCGGAGGTCGACGAATGGCTGCTCGGCTTCAGCGAAAGCCTGACGATAGAGGAGCTTGCGCGCAAGATCAGCATTCCCTGGCCGGAGAGGACACTTAGCGAAACCGTCGCCGATACGCTGCTTCACGTTTTCCTGCATGGCCAGCACCACCGCGGTCAGATCCATTCGATGCTTTCGGGGACGAGCGTCCCGCCGCCGCAGATCGACGAATTCATTCTCGCCGACAATGGCGAGGCGCGCGTCGAGGACCTCAAGGCATTGGGCTGGACCGAGGCCCGGCTGACGCGATAGGGGCGTGCCGAGATCAGCGGCCCCCAACGGCGCGGCGCGACACGCAACGTCAGATGGATAAGGGATTCGGCGCTGCGCATTCCCGCGGCACGTGCTACGGTCATTGGCCGTCTTCATCTGAACGACACCACAGGGGAACGATCCGATGGGAGAGCCGATACGTCCGCTGCAGCCGGGAGAAGCCGCGCCTGCCTTCGCGCTCCCCGCGGCCAACGCCGAGGGCACCGTCTCCCTCGACAGCCTGCGTGGCCGCCCGTTCCTGATAGGCTTCTTTCGCGGGCTGCATTGCCCGTTCTGCCGGCGCCAGGTGAAGCAGCTTGCCCGCGTGCAGCCTGTCCTGCACGCGGCCGGGGTGGAGACGCTCGCCGTGATCAACACGCCGGTGGAGCGCGCGCGCCTCCATTTCCGCTATCAGCCGACGCCGGTAACCCTTCTTTGCGACCCGGACTGCCGCGCGCACCGGGCGTTCGGCGTGCCGCACATCGAATTCCTGCCCGAGGGCAGCGAAGAGCCCGAGTGGCCTTCTCGCGCGAAGGTCGAGCAGTTCGAAGGGGCGCGCATCAACCCGACCGGCGAGCTGCCGCAACCGTTGCAGCCGATGGCCGCCAACGTGGTGCTCAACGCCAAGGACGGGTTCGAGCCGGACGAAACCGACAACGCGATCTTTGCGAACCACGGCACGCAGCTCGTCGGGCACTTCCTCGTCGATGCGGCCGGCATCGTCCGCTGGGCGCAGCTCGAAGCGCGCGACGGGCCGGACAGCCTCTGCACCTTCCCGACCGCGGCCGAGATCATCGCCGCAGCCGACAACCTTTGACGCTGAGCCTTGCCTCAGGTCGGATCCTTGTCGTAGGTCCTTATTCCCGGCGGCAGCTGTACCCAGGAGTGCCTGCGGCAATCGTAGACCGAGTCTTCGGGCGGCGGAAAGCTGGGGTCGGCGAAGGCCCCGACGGCAACCGCGACAGACGATCCCTCGTAGCCTTCCTCTGTGTGGAAGAGGTTCGTCCCGCAGACGGGGCAGAAGCGGAACTTGAATCGCGCCCCCTGATCGCCGACGCGCACATATTCGGTTGCGGTGCCGGAAACCTCGTAGGGGGCGGCGAAGGCTGCCAGCGCCGCAAAGACGCTGCCCGTGCGCCGTTGGCAGGCGAGGCAGTGACAAACGCCGACGCCGAGCGGTTCGCCCTGGACGTCGATCCGCAACTGGCCGCAGGAGCAGGAGGCTGTTCGGGACACCATGGTGCACCTCGTGGGACATGTCGGCGGCGGCCGAAACTAGCGGATGACGGTGATTAGGCCATGACCTCAATCATCGTCGTCATAGTAGCGTTCGCGATAGCGTCGGCCGCCGTCGTGGCCATGGTCGCGATATACCCGCCGCAGAACGTAGCGTTCGCAATAGCCGTCTTCGCAATAGGTTTCGACGATCCGCTCGCGGACGACGCCATTGTTGGACGAGCTGTTCGAGCTCGAATTCGACGACTGGCTCCCGGCATCCGCGGTGCCGGTCGTCATCGCCACGGCAGCAAACGGGGCCACGGCAGCAAACAGGGCAAGCTGGATGCGCATGTCTTGCTCCTTGCGTTGCCATGATACTCGGCCATCGAGCCTGAATTGGCAATGAACGACGGAGCATGCCTTTTGCCAAAGTTGCCCAGCCCGGCGTTCACGGGATCGCAAAAATGCTGATCTCGTTGGTGATGCCGCGAAGCGTAACGTTGTGCGACATGGGATTGAGCCCGCGGTCGCTGAGGAGGCTCAACGCGCGTGGGTCCTCGATAACAGAACCGGTGGCGAAGATCTCGCGCGAGGTGGCGAGGTGCTGGACGCGCGAGGCGATGTTGACGGTCTGGCCGAAATAGTCCTGGCGTTCGTTGAGGCTGACGGCGATGCACGGTCCCTCGTGGATGCCGATCTTCAGGAGCAGGTCCTCGCTGCCGCGCTCCTCGTTGAGTTCGCGCATCGCATCGCGCATCCGCATCGCCGCGGCGACGGCCCGGTCCGGTGTCGGGAAGGTCGCCATCACCGCGTCGCCGATGGTCTTGACGACAGCACCGGCCTCGGCCGCGACGATCTCGTTCAGGACGCTGAAATGGGTCTTCACCAGATCGAAGGCCGCGAGATCGCCGACGCGTTCGTAAAGTTCGGTCGAGCCGCGCAGGTCGGTAAAGAGGAAGGTGAGGCTGGTGATCTTCAGCCGCTGGTCGACGTCGATCGTGTCGGTGCGATAAAGGTCGCGGAACGTCTGGTTGGAAAGCAGGCGCTTGGCCGTCAGGAATGGTCGCCGGCGGCCGAGCATGTCGTGGAGCACGTCGTTTGCGATGCACACCGTAGGCAGCGTGCGGACTTCGGCGTGGTTCTCCACCTGGATTCTCAGCGGCCCGGGCTGGAGGCGCAAGGTCTCGTTGTGGCGGTGGCCGCGGTCGAAGACGAGGGCAAGGTTCCTTCGCTCCTTGGTCGGCTCGCCCGTCACCTCCAGGAATTGCGCCGCATGCGTCACCGGCTCGAAGATGATGACGAACTGCGCCGGAAGCTGCAGCGCGATGACGGCCTTCTCGCCGGGCGGCAATTCGAGCGCCTCGATCATGAACTCGTCGATCTTCGCTTCAAATCCCTCTTCCGGCAGGTCGACGCCAGAGCCCCAGTAGACCTGGCGGAAATATTCGGCGGGCGGGAGCTTGTGCGGACTGTGCCCCTCGATGTGGCGCACCCGCGGGTTCACCGTGAAGGTCACCTCGACCATTTCGTCGAGCGTCGGCTCGTAGCCGGCGGCGCAGAGGGCGCAGGTATATTCCGCCCGCTGCACGGATTTGAGCGACGTATTGGCGTCGAGCACGCCGCCGCAGCCCGGGCAGAGCACGTTCCAGGACAATTCGAAGATGCCGTGATGGGAGGCATGCAGGAAGGCCGCGATCGTCAGCTCCTCGTCGAGCCCTTCGGCCGCCGCGAAGGCAAGCGCGTTGATGCGGCAGAGCTTGCGGTCCGGCGCATCCCGAACGAGCCGCTCGAAGGCATCGACGATCTCCGGCTTGACCGATTGGCGCAGTGCATCGAACAAAGTCTGAGCTTCACCCATGCGCGCATTCTATACGGAAATCGCGGCACGGACAGCGGATTTGTCATTATCCCGCTGACGGGAAGTATCGCCCGACATAAAAGCCGGAGCGCCATGTCGGAGTGCGCAAAGGCCGTTCGTCTTATTGTCGACGCCGGCACAGGCCGCGCACGAACGAGGAGGGATATCGATGTACCGTACCGCTCTGATTGCCGGGGCCCTGTTTGTCGCAGGCCCCGTGCTCGCTCAATCCGAACCCGTGGGAGATCGGCTCAAGGTCAACGGCATGGAGATGTATTACGAGGTCTCGGGCGAGGGCGATCCGCTGATCGTGCTCCACGGCGCCTACATGAATATCCCGTCGATGGGAGAGATCATCCCCAAGCTTGCCGAGACCCATAAGGTCTACGCACTCGAGCTGCAAGGCCACGGCCGCACCACCGACATCGACAGGCCGATCACCTATCCCAACCTGGCGGACGACGTCGCGGCGTTCATGGATGCCGCCGGCATCGAGAAGGCCGATGTCTTCGGCTATTCCATGGGTTCGGCCGCCGGGCTGCAGCTTGCTATCCGCCACCCGGAGAAGGTCAACAAGCTCGTCGCCGCTTCCGTCGCCTACGATGCCGAGGGCTGGCAGCCGGCCTTCAAGGAATTCATCCCGCAGATGACGGTCGAGATGTTCCTGGCGATGCCGTTTGCGGAAGAGTTTCGCAAGCTCGCGGCCAACCCGGACGGGTTTCCTGACCTGGTCAAGAAGTTGATCCAGCTCGAAAAGGAGCCGATGGCATGGGAGGCGGACGTGAAGGCGCTGAAGACTCCCGTGCTGATCGTGACCGGGGACGCCGATGTCGCGACCCTCGAACATTCGGTTGCGCTGTTCCGGCTGCTCGGCGGCGGCGTCATGGGCGACATGGGCAAGCCGTTGCCGGCGTCGCGCCTCGCCGTCCTGCCGGCGACGTCGCACACCGCCGTCATCAAACAGCCGCAGCTGCTGCATGCCTTCATCGAACCGTTTCTGAAGGGCGAGACGCCGAAAGGCATGTTCGAATAGGAAGATCGCCAGCCGAAGGCAGAGCTGAAACGATCTGCCTGCCGTTTCGCCTGTACCGTCACGGCTGCAGGCGAAACGCCCCGCTTTCCACGGCCGCAATCACCTTTCGCAGCATCTGCTCGCGGCTCCAGTCCTCCGTCCGCAATGCATGCCGTTCAAGCTCTCCGAGCGTCGAGAGTTGCCTGTGAAGCTCCGTAATCGGGCCGGGATCGGTCAGCGTGTCGCCGCCGCGTTCGCGGCAACGCCTGATGGCGAGGTCTAGCGGCGGGCGAAGGACGATGTAAGGCAGCGGTACAGTCAGGGCCGTGAATGCCGGCAGGAACCAGGGTCCGACGATGCCGTCCACAACGACGAAATAGCCGCCGCTCGCATATCCCTCCGCAGCCCTTGCCAGAACATCGATGACGATCCTGTTCTGCCCGGCGGATTCGGGCAGATAGGGCGCAATCGCGCCGTGCTTGATGAAATGCCAGAAATCATCGGCGTGAAGATGCACCTTCGGCGACCCTGGCTCCCTTGCGAGGGCCTTCGCTGTCGTCGTTTTTCCGGATCCTGGCGTGCCCGTCAGGATGAGAATCTGGCCTGCAAGATCGATCATGGGGCTCGTTCTATGGGAATGCGTTCAAGACTTCCATATCATCGCGGCGAAACAGCAATCCGAGTGTCGGGTAGCATTAACCCCCAATAAAAGCTTTTGCCCCTAGCATGCTTCCCGGGACACTCTTTCTCATAGGCGATCAATGTCATTCTTCGGCGTTTCCGGAATGTACTATTCCGGCGAATCCCTTGGCGAGCACCGCATCGTGCTTGCCGAGGACTCAAACCTCTTTGCCTCGATGGTCTCGAAGCGGCTGAAGGAGCTGTTCGACATCGACGTGATCGTCTGCCGCGACTACGAGGATTTGCAGTTCGCCGTCGAGAACGCCTCTTTTCCGGCCTCGCTCGCGATCTCCAACATCAATCTCCCGGGTGCGGAAAACGGCGAGGCGCTGAACTACCTGATCGAGATGAGCGTACCCACGATCGTCTTCACCGGCTCTTTCCAGGAGAAGACGCGCGAGGCGATCCTGGCCAAGGACATCGTCGACTATGTGATCAAGGACAGCGTCTTCGCCGTCGACATGCTGGCGGAGTCGGTCTGCCGCTTTCTGACCAACCAGAAGCATCACGTGCTGATCGTCGACGACAGCCCGACGGCGCGCGCGCTTCTGACAACGCAGCTGAAACGCTATAACTTCCGCACGAGCTCGGCCGAGAGCGGTGCCGCCGCGCTCGAAATCCTCAAGAACAATCCCGATATCGCTCTTGTCATCACCGACTACAACATGCCGGATATCGACGGCTTCGAGCTGACGCGCCGCATCCGCGCGGCATACGGCCCGCATCAGCTGCGCGTCATTGGTGTCTCGTCCTCGACGAACCGGTTGCTTTCCGCCCGGTTCCTCAAGGCCGGCGGCAACGATTTCGTCGTGCGCCCCTTCGTCAACGAGGAATTCTACTGCCGGGTCAACCAGAACCTCGACACACTGACGAAGATCCGGACGCTGAGCGGCAAGATGAAAATCCCGGCCTGATCCGGCTTCCCTTCCGATGCCTCGCGTGTAAGCCGCGTATCCTATTTCGCACTGCCGGTTGCTGCGTTAACGAAATCGCAACCGGCAGGCCTTTCAATCCGTTTAAAACAAGAAATGGGGAAACCCGGTGACGGACCCTGCCGAATGGCAACTCGGCAGATGAGGGTCGGTACCGGCGCAATCGTTTAGGGCAAGCGTCATCCTAGGGAAACGCGTGCGGCCAATGCATGAACCCGCTGCATGAAACCCTGGATCGGAGCCGATGCAGGGAACCATGCAACATCGTGCATGAATTAAGTTGGTTGCAGTTAGCTGGCAGCTCTGGCGGGCCGCCGGTGCTGCAGGGATGGGGGCTGCTGGAATTTTGAGACTGCGTCGCACGTCCGGGCAGGCGAACTGCGTGCAGAAGCATCGCGACAAGCGGTTGCTGCTCGTCGAGGATTCGCGGATGTTCGCGACGGCGTTGAAATACGGACTCGAAACCAGGCTCGGTGCGCGGGTGACGCATTGCGGAACGTTCCAAGCAGTGAAGACCGAGCTTGCCGCCGGACCTGACGAATTCTCGCTCGCGGTGCTCGACCTCAACCTGCCTGATGCGCCGAACTGTGAGGCGCTTGACTTCGTTCTCGCCAGTCGTTTGCCGGTGATCGTCTTCACCGCTGCCTTCAACGACGGCACGCGCGAGAAGATCCTCGGCAAGGACGTGCTGGACTGCATCGTGAAGAACGAACCGGAGTCGATCCAGCGGCTGATCTCGGCGGTCGATCGGGCCCTGACAGAGGGCCGGACGACAGTGCTGGTCGTCAATCCCAACAGGGCCTCGCGCTACGATCTCGCCGGCCTTTTGCGCCGGCAGCGCTATTCGATCGTCGAGGCGAGCACGGCCGGAGAGGCCTTGCAATTTCTCGATGCCGGCGAGGCTGCCGATCTCATCGTCACCGAGACGGAGCTCGACGACATGACTGGCGCGGTCCTGGTCGCCGAAATTCGCAACCGCCAGGGCGAGGATGCCGCGCCGATCATCGGCCTCTCCGATGACGGCGATGCCCGGCTGGCAGCGCGGTTTCTCGAGGCCGGCGGCGTGGACTTCATCCGAAAGCCTTTCCTCGAAGCGGAATTCAACGCGCGGGTAGCGCAGGCTATCGCCATGCACAAGCGCCTGCAGGCGCTTCGCCGGATGGCGGCGAGCGACTATCTGACGAACATTTATAACCGCCGCCATTTCTTCCTCACGGGGCCACGCCTCGTCGAGCAATGCCTGAGGCGCGGCGCAGGCGCCTCGATCGCCGTCATCGACATCGACCATTTCAAGCGCCTGAACGACACCTATGGCCACGAGATCGGCGACATCGTGCTGAAGCACGTGGCGCGGCGGCTGAAGTCGCTGGTGGGCGAGGAGCACCTGCTCGCGCGCCTCGGCGGCGAGGAATTCGGCATTCTCTTCAATGCGCTCGATGTCCGGCGCGCCTATGATTTCTGCGAGCGGCTGCGGCTCGAAATGGAACGCTCGAAGATCGTCGCCGACGACGAGGAACTGACGATCACGATCTCGATCGGCCTTGCGACCATCGAGGCACAGGAAGCCTTCGACAATTATCTCCACGCCGCCGACCAATTCCTCTACATGGCGAAGCATGCCGGGCGGAACCGGGTGGTGTCGGAACTGACGCTACTGGAAGCGCTGGCGTCGTAAGGTTAGCTGACAGGGCTGCAAAATTCGGCGCTGTATTTTCCCAGGCGTAAGTGTTGAGCCGTCCAGGACGTTGTATGCCGGATAGCAGCGGATAATTTTTAGCTGACTGGCCAGTGCAGGCGGTCATTGGCGCTGCGCTGGCTGAGGCATGGCCTTGCGAGCAGAGCCCTGACTAGCTTTGGCAGCCCGCGTAGCTATCCCTCCATGCACACTCGCGGCTCGTCGCATTGTGTAGAACTCGTTCAGAAAGTCGACCAGAACGTCAGCCTGCTCGATCTCAAGACCGACCTGCTCAACATCGTTCACGCGTGCCGGCATACCCATGAAGATGTCAAATATCGTCCACGCGCCGTCGGTTTCTTTGCGACGGTCATAGCGATTCTCGCACATGGAATACCTTGGCTCAGCGAGCGAGAGCTTAGCATGGAAGACGCTTCTGGTAAGCCGATTCCGTTGCTGCCCTGTGCCGTGCGCTCATCATGTGCCGCAAGCCGGAAAAGTGCGGTAAATATCTAAACGCAGCATGCATCGTAACGTTAGAAAATGCATGCAACCCGTTTATTTCATTGGCAATTGGGTGGTGAGCGCGCAGGGATTCGAACCCTGGACCTACTGATTAAAAGTCAGTTGCTCTACCGACTGAGCTACGCGCTCCCGCGCCGCGGCCGTGAAGCCCGGTGGAAGTGGGCGGACATATGCACGCGAGCTTCGTCGTGGTCAACCCAAAAATTGCGTTGCATGGCGCTTATGCATTCGGATCGAAGCGATCTGAAATCGAGAATGCCGCCGATTTGCATAAGTGCCGTGTCAGCGCCAATGCGGAACCTGGTGTCTTCACTCTGGTTCCACGGCCGAGGGCGGCGATGCGTGCGGCAAAATGATCGCCAAAAGGTGATTGGTTTCACTGTATACGTATACGTATTTGGTTTCACTGTATACGTATACGTATAGAGAGGCGATATGCCGAGTGCCGGAGTTGTAGCCGTTGTCGATTGCCGATATTTCCATCTGGACCGCCATCCTCGCAGGCGCTCTGTCCTTTCTTTCGCCCTGCGTCCTGCCGCTGGTCCCGCCATACCTCTGCTATATGGCCGGCGTCTCGGTTGACCAGTTTCGCGGTGGCGATACCGTCGCGGTCGCCAGCACCCGGCGTGCCGTGCTGCCGGCGGCTTTGTTCTTCACGCTCGGCTTTGCGACCGTCTTCGTCGCGCTTGGGGCTGGGGCATCGTCGATCGGTCTCCTGTTGCGGCAATACATGGATCTGCTGTCGCGCATCGGCGGCATCATAATCATCGTGATGGGGCTGCATTTCCTTGGCGTTTTCCGGATCGGGCTGCTCGCACGCGAGGCGCGCTTTCAGGGTGGCGGCAAGCCGGCTACGCTGTCGGGTGCCTATATTATGGGCCTTGCCTTCGCGTTCGGATGGACACCCTGCATCGGCCCTGTGCTCGGCACCATTCTCGGGGTCGCTGCCGCGCGCGACACGGTAACCGACGGCGCGCTGCTTTTGGCGATCTATTCGCTCGGCCTTGCCGTTCCGTTCTGGATCGCAGCAGGGTTTTCCGGTGCTTTCATGCAGTTTCTCTCGCGCTTCAGGCGTCATCTCGGCCTCGTCGAGAAGCTGATGGGCGCACTGCTCGTCCTGGCGGGCCTCGCCTTCCTCTTCGGCTTCGTCAGTTCGGTCGCGATCTGGTTTCAGCAGACCTTTCCCATCCTGATGCAAATCGGCTAGAGCGTTTTGCCGTTCATTTGAAACGGTGAAACGGTCCAACTCTTTGAAACGACGCAATTCCGGACGGAAACCGTTACATGCTTTCCCTGGAATCGGGCTACTGCACGACTCCTTAAATCGGAATCGATTCATGCAGAAACTCAAAGCTTTACAGCGGCCTTGCGCGTCTGATTGGACGCGCGGCACTGTAAGCACGGTGGCGAGCGAGGGAAGGGGACATGGCGGAAATTGCAGGCTTGGTGCTGCCCTTCTTCGGGCTGATCTTTCTCGGTTATGTCGCTGCTCGCTTCGTCGATCATCCCGGCGAAGCGATGGGTTGGCTGAACACGTTCATCATTTATCTCGCCTTGCCCGCCCTTTTCTTCAAGCTGGTCTCACGCACACCGGTCGAGCAGCTGACGCGCGCTGACTTTATTCTGACCAGTGTCGGGACGACCTATGTCGTCTTTGCACTGATCTTCGCGGCCGGAGTGTTTCTGCGCCGGAGCACCATCCCCGAGGCGACGATCCAGGGATTTGCCGCCGCCTATGGCAACATCGGTTACATGGGGCCGGGACTGGCGTTGCTTGCGCTGGGTGAGGCGGCGGCCGTTCCCGTTGCGCTGATCTTCTGCTTCGAGAACGCGGCGCATTTCACGGTTGCGCCCGCAATGATGGCCGCTGCGGGCGGTCGGAAGGAGCCGCCTGCCGTGCTCGCGCTCGGCATTGCGCGCAGGATTGCGCTGCATCCCTTCATTCTGTCGACATTGGCCGGTGTCGCCGCGGCGTTTCTTGCTGTGCAGCCACCGGTGCCACTGCAAAGGCTGATCGACTATCTGGCGCAGGCGGCTGCTCCTTGCGCGCTCTTTGCCATGGGCGTTACGCTGGCACTGAGGCCGATCAAACGGATTCCCGTCGAAATCGGTTACATCGTTCCGGTGAAGCTGATCCTTCACCCGCTGCTGATGTATGCCGCGCTCAGCCTCGGCGGTGGCTATGATCCTGTCTGGGTGCAGACGGCGGTGCTGCTCGCCTCGTTGCCAACGGCGACGAATGTCTTCGTGATCGCCCATCAGTATCACGTCTGGCAGGAGCGCGCCTCGGCGACGATCCTGATCACGACGCTGCTGTCGGTCGCAACCGTAACGGGCCTGCTATATCTGATCCGCTCAGGCGCTCTTCCGGCTGACCTTTTCCCGTAAGCTTTCCTTGAGCGCGGTAATGGTGCTGCCGGGATGAATGCCTTCGCGCATCAGCAGGCCGCGAAGCGGACCTGCGGAGGAGAGCAGATGCAAGCCGACGGCGCGCAGCGCCTGAACCGGAAGGAAGCCGGAGAGCAGGGAGCGGTTGAGAAGATCCACGCTCGCGGTTCTGCTGACGATATCGATCCGCCTGCGGCTGTCGAACCGGTCACCGGTGCCGGCCGGCAGTTTGCTGCCGGTCGCCCGTCCCACGAGTTCGACGAGCGTCATGACATCGCGGAGGCTGAGATTGAGACCCTGGGCGCCGATCGGCGGAAATGCATGAGCAGCTTCGCCGACGAGCATGATGCGCCCCTTGCCGAAGCGGCGGGCAGTCATGCCGGAGAGCGGGAAGGACTGCGGAATGCCCTCTGCTTTAACCTTGCCGAGAATGGATTGCAGCCGATCCTCGATGACGCGCGAAAGCATATCCGGCGCGAGCTTCAGCGTCTCTTCCGCATCGCGCGGCTTCTGAACCCATACGAGGCTTGAGCGGTTGCCGGGGAGCGGAACCTGGGTGAGCGGTCCGGCTTCGGTATGGAACTCGGTCGACACGTCCTGATGCGGAAGCTCGTGGCCGAAATTCAGCACGACAGCCGTTTGCGGATAGGACCACGTATGCACGAAGATGCCTGAGGCCTCACGCACGACAGAGCGCCGCCCGTCGGCGCCGATTATCAGGTCGGCGGTGACCGTTCGGCCGTCGTCGAGCCCGATCCTCATTTCCTCTTCTGCGAGGTCGAAGGTCGTTGCCGCCGCGGTCAGCCGATCGAGCGTCGGCAACCCGGCTTCATGCTTCTCTAGGATTTCGAGGAAAGGTGCATTCGGAATGTTGTAGCCGAAGGCCTCCAATCCTACTTCCGACGCCCTGAAATTGACCGGCGGCGCACGCAACAGCCGCTTTGTTGCGTCGATGATATGAATGGCGACGAGCGGCGCCGTCAGCGGCACGATCTCGTCCCAGAGATCGAGTTTCTTGAGGTATTCGATCGACTGGTCCATGAGCGCGGTGGTGCGTCCATCGGCGATTGCGGGCTTTGGCCCGATCAATGCGACCCGGTGGTCGTTTCGCGCCAGCGCGATCGCAGCGAGTGATCCTGCAAGGCCCGCTCCGATAATGACGATGTCGTAGTGATCCATAGCCGACAGGGACCTCTTCCCGCGCGCATCCTCGCGCATTTCTCAATACCTCGGCGACTGTTCTACTCGCATAGCCCATTGAAATAAATGGGCTGAATCAGCGCGGCGGCAATCGCCGCATGTCCACAGGACAATTCCCTTACGATGCTTTTGCACTTGAATTTTGCTGGCGATGCATCGCAAACGGTGCATATTACGGCCAAAGTGCCGCCGATGCGGTCGAGGCGTGACCTATTGGTCGCGAAAAAAGACGGGATGTAGGGGATAGGCGGCGTCGCCCATGAAGTTCTTTAATTACCGAAGAGTTCCTTACGCCGAGATAAGGGCCTTCTCCGTACACATCCTGACGGCTTCCGGTTCGTTCCTCGCCTTTCTCGGAGTCGTGGCGGCGGCCGAGCATCGTTTCGTCGACATGTTCTGGTGGCTCGGGCTGGCGCTGCTCGTCGACGGCATCGACGGGCCGATCGCACGCAAGGTGCGGGTCAAGGAAGTGCTGCCCAACTGGTCGGGAGATACGCTCGACAACGTCATCGATTACGTGACCTACGTCTTGCTGCCCGCATTCGCGCTTTATCAAAGCGGCATGATCGGTGAGCCCTGGTCCTTCGTGGCCGCCGGCGCGATCGTCGTATCGAGCGCAATCTATTATGCGGACATGGGAATGAAGACGGACGAGTATTTCTTTTCCGGTTTTCCGGTCGTCTGGAACATGGTCGTCTTCACGCTCTTCGTGATCCAGGCAAGCGAACTGACGGCATCTATCGTCGTTTTCCTTTCCGTCGTGCTGACGTTCCTGCCGATCAATTTCCTGCATCCCGTGCGCGTCGAAAGGCTGAGGCCGCTCAATCTCGGCGTCTTCCTGCTATGGTCCGCGCTCGGCATCTATGCTCTGCTTCTGCATTTCGAGACGCCCGCCTGGGTAGCTATTGGCGTCGTGGTAACCGGGGTCTATCTCTACGTCATCGGTTTTGTTCTGCAGATATTCCCCAATCTCGGCCGCATGTAGGAGTTGACCATGGCACAGGCGATCGTTGTTCGCGAACTCGGTGGACCCGAAGTCCTGAAAATGGAAGGGGTCACGCTGTCGGCCCCTGGCCCGGGTGAGGTCCAGATCCGGCAAGTGGCGGTCGGTCTCAACTTTATCGACGTCTATTTCCGGACGGGCCTCTACAAATCGGCGACCGGCTTGCCGTTCATTCCGGGCAAGGAGGGGGCCGGCATCGTCACCGCCGTAGGCGATGGCGTGAACCTGTTTTCGGTCGGCGACCGCGTTGCCTACGCTTCCGCCGATGGTGCCTATGCGAGCGAACGCAATGTCGAGGCATCGCAACTGCTGAAGGTCCCCGACGGCATCAGCCTGGAGACGGCGGCTGCAATGATGCTGAAGGGCATGACCGCCCAATACCTCCTCAACCAGACTTTCAAGGTCGGTCCGGAGACGACATTGCTCTTTCATGCGGCCGCCGGCGGCGTTGGCCTGATCGCCGGGCAGTGGGCCAAGGCGCTGGGCGCGACCGTGATCGGCACGGCGGGATCCCAGGAGAAGATCGATCTCGCTCTCGCCCATGGCTACGACCATGTCATCAATTATGGGACGGAGAATTTCGTCACGCGGGTGAAGGAGTTGACGGGCGGGCGAGGTGTCGACGTCGTTTACGACTCGGTTGGCCGTGATACCTTTCCAGCCTCGCTGGATTGCCTGAAACCGCGCGGCTTGTGGGTCAGTTTCGGCAATTCTTCCGGCCCGGTGGAGGCGTTCAACGTCGGCATGCTGGCGCAGAAAGGCGCGCTCTTTGCAACCCGCCCGACGCTTTTCACCTATGTCGCAACGCGGCCGGCGCTGGAGGCGTGTGCAAATTCCCTGTTTGATGTTGTGCAAAGCAACAAAGTGCGTATCAATATCAATCAGACTTATCCGCTCGCCGAGGCTGGCCGGGCGCATACGGATCTGGAAACAAGAAAAACGAGTGGAACGACATTGTTGATTCCGTGACCGAAACCTGAAGGTGGGCGGGGATCAAAAGAGGGGAAAAGAGGGCAGCGTGCCTGTTAAGGGACAAACTGCGAGCGGTTCATTGTTGGCCGTGAGCAACCTGACGAAATTGTTCGGCTCGTTCGCAGCCTGCAACGCGATCAATCTGCAGATAGAGCCCGGAGAAATCCACGCCCTGCTCGGTGAGAACGGGGCGGGCAAGTCCACCTTGGTGAAGATGCTCTTCGGGGTTCTCGCGCCCACGGCCGGCGAGATAGCGTGGCAGGGTGAACCGGTGCGCATCGCCAGCCCCAGTGACGCCCGCAAGCTCGGCATCGGCATGGTTTTCCAGCATTTTTCCTTGTTCGAGGCGCTCACGGTCGCGGAGAACATCGCCCTTTCGATGGATCGGAACGTGTCGCTTGCCGGCGTCGCCGACGAGGCGTCGCGGCTTTCGCACGCCTATGGCTTGCCGCTCGACCCGAAAGCGCATGTTGCCGATCTTTCTGTCGGCGAGCGCCAGCGGATCGAAATCGTGCGCGCGCTTTTGCAAAATCCGCAGTTGATCATTCTTGACGAGCCGACCTCCGTGCTGACACCGCAGGAGGCCGACCGCCTGTTCGAGACACTGCAGAAGCTGAAGGCCGAAGGGCGTTCGGTCCTCTATATCAGCCATCGTCTCGAGGAGGTTCAGCGCATCTGCGACCGGGCGACGGTTCTGCGGCACGGCAGGGTGACCGGGGCTTGCGATCCGCGTGCGGAAACGCCGGCCTCGCTGGCGCGGATGATGGTCGGAAGCGATGTGGCGCCGGTGACCCCGGAAGGCACGAACATCAAGGGCGACGTGCAACTGGAGGCACGCCATCTTTCGGTCGCGGCGCGCACGCCTTTTGCGGTTTCGCTGAAGAACATCTGTCTCAAGGTTCGGGCGGGTGAAGTGCTGGCGATCGCCGGTGTTGCCGGCAATGGCCAGAGCGAGCTTTTCGACGCGCTGTCGGGGGAATATCCGGTCGCCGACGACAACGCGGTGCAGATACGGCAGAGGCCAGTTGGAACAAGGAACATCAACGCGCGACGTCTGATGGGGGCCGGCTTCGTCCCGGAGGAGCGGCATGGGCACGCGGCGGTCGCGACGCTTTCCCTGTCGGACAATCTGGTCCTGGCACGCAATCAATCCGACAAGCGGGCGTTTCTCGGTGGCGGATTCCTCAAGATCATCCGCCAAAGTGCAGTGAAGGCTGCGACCAGGCGGATTTCCGAGGCTATGGATGTTCGCAAGAGCGGCGAGGACCCGCCGGCGGGTTCGCTTTCGGGCGGTAACCTGCAAAAATTCATCGTCGGTCGTGAACTCGATCGCCAGCCATCCGTACTCGTGGTGAACCAGCCGACGTGGGGCGTTGACGCGGGGGCGGCAAGCCGCATCCGTCAGGCTCTGGTCGATCTTGCCAAGGCAGGATCCGCGGTGCTCGTCATCAGCCAGGATCTGGACGAAATATTCGAGGTGGCGACCGAGATCGCCGTCATCAGCGAAGGGCGCCTTTCCGATCCTTATCCGGCATGGGAACTGTCGCGTGAGAAGATCGGTCTATTGATGGGGGGCATGTACGCCAAGACGGAAGGCGCGGGAGTGGCGCATGCGCATTGAACTCGAAAAACGCGCTCAGGTTTCGGCGCTGTTCTCAATTCTGTCGCCGTTCATCGCTTTCGCGCTGACCATGATCTTCGGCGGAATCATGTTCGCGCTGCTTGGCAAGAATCCAGTTATCGCGCTCTACAGCTTCTTCGTCGAACCCTTGAGCGAAGTCTGGTCGCTGCACGAGTTGGCGATCAAGGCCGCGCCGCTGATCCTGATCGGTGTCGGCCTCTCCGTCTGCTTCCGGTCCAACAACTGGAACATCGGAGCCGAAGGACAATTCATCATGGGGGCGATCGCGGGCTCGATCCTGCCCGTCGTCTTCTACGACTGGCAATCGCCGATGGTGCTGCCGATGATGATGGTGCTCGGCATGCTTGGCGGCGCTCTCTTCGCTGCGATACCGGCCTTCCTCAAGGCGCATATGAACACCAACGAGATCCTGACGAGCCTGATGCTGGTCTATGTCGCCCAGCTCTTTCTCGACTGGATCGTGCGTGGCCCCTGGCGCAATCCGCAGGGCATGAATTTTCCGGAAACCCGCAGTTTTGCTGCCGATGCGATCCTTCCTGAAATGCTTGCCTCAGGGCGCACGCATTGGGGCTTCGCCTTCGCGGTCATCGCGGCGGTCCTGGTCTGGTTCATGATGCGTTACACGCTGAGAGGATTCGAAATCACCGTGCTCGGCCAGTCCGCGCGGGCAGGGCGCTTTGCCGGCTTTTCGTCGCGCAAGATGATCTGGTTTTCGATGCTGTTTTCCGGGGCATTGGCTGGGCTTGCCGGCATTGCGGAAGTGAGCGGCGCCATCCAGCAGCTGCGGCCGGTGATCTCGCCCGGCTACGGTTTCACGGCCATCATCGTCGCCTTTCTCGGCCGCCTCAATCCGCTCGGCATCATCGCCGCCGGTCTGGTCCTGGCATTGACCTATCTCGGCGGCGAAGCGGCACAGCTCTCGATCGGCGTGTCGGAGAAGGTCACGCGTGTGTTTCAGGGACTGTTGCTCTTCTTCGTGCTGTCCTGCGACACGCTTATTCACTATCGCATAAGGCTCGTGTGGGAGAGGCTCGCCGCGATCAAGACGGATGGAAGCCACTGATGGGCATCGTTGAAGCAATCCTGTTGAGCGTCATCACGGCGGCTACCCCGCTCGTCCTTGCCGCTGCGGGCGAACTTGTCGCGGAGCGATCGGGCGTCCTCAATCTCGGCGTCGAAGGGATGATGATCATGGGCGCCGTCTGCGCCTTTGCTGCAACGCAGCTTAGCGGGGCGCCCTATGTCGGCCTGCTGGCCGGCATCGCCAGTGGGGCGTTGTTCTCGCTCCTCTTTGCCTTTCTTACCCTGACGCTTGTCGCCAACCAGGTGGCGACCGGACTGGCCTTGACGCTTCTGGGGCTCGGCGTATCCGGCATGCTCGGCGAGAGTTTTCTCGGAATGCAGGGGATAAAGCTGCAGCCGATCGCGATACCACTACTCTCTGAGATTCCGTTTCTCGGGCCGCTCTTGTTCCGCCAGGACGCGATCTTCTATCTGTCGATCGCGGTGGTTGCCGGTGTCCACTGGTTTCTGTTCAGCAGCCGCACGGGGCTGAAGCTGCGCGCCGTGGGCGACAGTCACGCCTCGGCCCATGCGCTCGGCGTAGATGTCATAAGAACACGCTATCTGGCGGTCTTGTTTGGCGGCGCCTGCGCCGGCCTCGCCGGTGCGCAGCTATCGCTCGTCTATACACCGCAATGGGTGGAGAACATGTCCGCGGGGCGCGGCTGGATTGCGCTTGCCCTGGTGGTCTTCGCATCCTGGCGCCCCTGGCGCGTTGTTGCCGGCGGATATCTCTTCGGGGCGGTTTCGATAAGCCAGCTTCACGCGCAGGCTTTCGGTATAGGCATTCCCTCGCAATTCCTTTCTTCGCTTCCCTATATCGCGACAATCGTCGTACTTATTCTTATCTCACACAACCGGCGCATGACCCTGATCAACACGCCGGCGTCGCTCGGCAAACCGTTTGTGCCGGACCGATGAACAAAAACAAGCCAGACGGACAACCGACAGAGGTCAAAATGAAAAAACTAATGCTCGCCCTCGCAACCACAACTGCCGTGCTCGGCTTCACGTCCGCGGCAAGTGCTCAGGAAAAGGCCAAGGTCTGCTTCGTCTACGTTGGCTCGAAGACCGACGGCGGCTGGACGCAAGCACACGACATCGGCCGCCAACAGCTCGAAAAGGAACTTGGAGACAAGATCGAGACGCAGTTTCTCGAAAACGTGCCGGAAGGTCCCGACGCGGAGCGCGCAATTGAACGCCTGGCGCGTTCGGGTTGCGGGCTGATCTTCACGACGTCGTTCGGCTTTATGGACGCGACGATCAAGATCGCCGAGAAATTCCCCGACGTGAAGTTCGAACACGCGACCGGCTACAAGACCGCCCCGAACGTCGCGACCTACAACAGCCGCTTCTATGAAGGCCGTTACATCCAAGGCCAGATCGCTGCCAAACTTTCGCAGAAGGGCGTCGCCGGCTACATCGCTTCGTTCCCGATTCCGGAAGTCGTAATGGGTATCAACTCCTTCGTGATCGGCGCCCGCTCCGTCAATCCGGACTTCAAGATCAAGGTCGTGTGGGCGAATACCTGGTTCGACCCCGGCAAGGAGGCCGACGCCGCCAAGGCACTGGTCGACCAGGGTGTCGATATCCTGACGCAGCACACCGACACGACCGCTCCAATGCAGGTTGCTGCCGAGCGCGGCATCAAGGCATTCGGCCAAGCATCCGATATGATCGCGGCAGGTCCGCAGACGCAGTTGACGGCGATCGTCGATACATGGGGCGCCTACTATGTGAAGCGCACGCAGGCATTTCTCGATGGAAAGTGGACAACGACATCGAGCTGGGATGGCCTGAAGGACGGCATCCTGACCATGGCGCCCTACACGAACATGCCTGATGATGTGAAGGCGATGGCCGAAGCAACCGAGGCCAAGATCAAATCGGGAGAATTGAAGCCGTTTACCGGCCCGCTAAACAAGCAGGACGGCAGCGCCTGGCTGAAGGCGGGCGAAAGCGCTGATGATGGCACGCTGCTCGGCATGAACTTCTACGTTGAAGGCGTTGACGACAAGCTGCCGCAATAAGCTGGCTAGACCTGCTAAACCAGCCACGTCGTTTAGTTCGACAGCCGGCAAACCCCGCGTCAACACGCGGGGTTTGCCGATTTTTGGGCGGCCGACTATCAGGTGCGACAAACCGACCCCGCCGTGGCTTCGGAGCGGCTTTGAGGAATCGCATATTCGAACTAGAGTTGAACTCCCTTCGCGCTGGGGCATGAAGATGGCGGTTGAAACGCCACGAACGATACACGAGTGCGCGGCCTCCGCGGAGGTATTCTTGGGAGGGGGGAACGGGTTTGAGCAAGGGCCTGTTTGAGACAGTGATATCCGGCGCACCGAAACGCACGAGTCATGCGCAAGTGGTGGATCAACTCGGCAAAGCGATCGTTTCAGGGGAATTTCCGGTCGGCAGCATCCTGCCTGGCGACCCGGAACTGGCGGCGCGTTTCAGGGTTTCAAGAACCGTGCTGCGCGAAGCTATGAAGACCTTGGCGGCCAAGGGGCTCGTCGTGCCACGCGCCCGCATCGGCACGCGTGTGAGGCCCAAGAACGACTGGAATCTCTTCGACAGCGACATCCTGACCTGGCATTTCGCATCCGGTGTCGACGACGAATTCCTTTACCATCTCAGTGAGGTGCGGCTTGCGTTCGAGCCGCATGCCGCGGCGTTGGCGGCGCGAAACGCGACTGATGCGGAAATCAGCGGCATGATGCGTCTCGCCGTCGCGATGGGCGACGCGAACCACACCGCTGAAAGCCTCGCCGTCGCCGACCTCAAGTTCCATCTTTCCGTTCTGGACGCTTCCGGGAACCCCTTCCTGCGCACGGTCGGCAGCCTGATCGAGGCGGCACTTGTCGGCGTGTTCAAGTTGAGTTCGCCCACCGCCGAAAAGAGCGGCATCGACGAGGTCGCCCGCAATCACATGCGAATCGTCGAAGAAATCGGCAGAAGGGATGAGGCGGCGGCCCGTTCGGCGATGGAACATGTCATCAAGGTTGGTCGCGATCGTGTTCGACAGGCGCTGCACGCGGGTACCGCATAGAGGCGGCGCCGCCGCCTTTCGCCACGAAGTTGAAGCCTGACCTTGCCCGAGCTTCGCCCGTAGCCTATCTGGGAGACGGTCGTTCCGTGCAGTGCGGCCTTCCATCAACGGTGACCTGGAGACCATGGCCGAGCTTTTTGTCATTTTTGTCTTGCTCTTGATAAACGCCTTCTTCGCGCTCTCGGAAATGGCGATCGTCTCGGCAAGCAAACCATTGCTTCGCCAAATGGTAAAACAGGGAAATCCACGGGCGGAGGCCGCGCTAAGGCTGGCCGATGATCCCGGAAAGTTCCTGTCCACGGTGCAGGTCGGCATAACCCTTGTCGGCATTCTGGCGGGCGCCTATGGCGGTGCAACGATCGCCGCCAAGATAGCTCCCTTCTTCGACGGGGTGGCCTGGATCAACCCCTATGGACACACTGTCGCTGTCGGATTGGTGGTCACGCTCATCACCTTCCTGTCCGTCGTTATCGGCGAACTCATTCCGAAGCAGCTCGCGCTCAGGAATTCCGAGGGACTGGCGATGTTCGTCGCGAGGCCGATGACTTTGCTCTCCCGTATTGCCGCACCCGTCGTCTATCTTTTCGAGATGGCGGCTGCAGGGGCGATACGCCTGTTCGGCATGCGTCCGGACGATCCGGATCATGTGACGGAAGAGGAGGTTCAGGCGATCATGGCGGAAGGCGTCGAAAGCGGCGCGATCGAAAAGAGCGAGCATGAAATGCTCCGCCGAATCATTCGGCTTGGTGATCGCAACGTGAAATCGATCATGACGCACCGCACGGAGATGCGCTTCATCGACGTCAACGACGACCTTGAGGTGATCCGGCGCAAGGTCCGGGAGTTCGGCCACTCCCGCTATCCCGTCGTAGATGGCCCCACAGGCGATGTTCTCGGCGCGATTCTGGCCAAGGAGGTTCTGAACATCCCCGCAACTGCGTCGTTCAACCTGCGTGCGCACCTCCGCGAGATCCTGACGCTGCCGGAGACGGCCTCATGCCTGAAGGCGCTTGATGCCTTCAAGACATCGAGCATCGACATGGCGATGATCGTCGACGAGTACGGCAGTACGGAAGGCATCATTACGACGGCTGACATCCTGGAGGCGATCGTCGGCGTGTTGCCGTCGAACTACGATGACATCGAGCACGCGCATATCCGTTTGCGCGAGGACGGTAGCTATATTGTCGACGGACGCACGCCGATCGACGAGATTCATCTGGCGATCGGCATCGAAGGCATCGAGGCGGACGGCAATTTCGAAACGATCGCGGGTTTTCTCGTTCAGCAGTTGCGCAAGACGCCGGAGGAGGGCGATATCGCCGAGGCCCATGGTTACCGCTTCGAGGTCATCGACATGGACGGTCGCCGGATTGACAAGATTCTCGTCGCCCGCGGCGCCGACGACGAAGCCTGACGTTCCCGGCGAGCCGCTTTGCCAAAAAAGCAAAGGCCGGGGCGTACCCGACCTTTCCTCAAACTGCCCTGGCGCCTGCTAGTTCATCCGTAGTCAGCCGCCGGGACAGATGACTGAGTGATTTCCTAGCTATACGCTTTCCATGTCTGTCGTATGACAGGCGGCTGATCATGTAGAAAGTCGCAGCGGGCGCGTTTTTGCTTGGGTTGAGCGGGTCAGCGCAGCCGTAATATGTTGCATGGATCGCCGCTCGAAGCTGCTGCGGCATGTGGAGCGCGAACGATGAGCCCGTCGGATTGCGCGAAGACGTTCATCATCGAGGAATCCTGGCGCGCGAACGGATGGGCGAGGAGCGATCCGTCAGGTTCGACGGTCAGGCGCGCGCGGATATAGTCCTGCCGGCGATCATTGACCGGCAAGGGGGCTGCAAGCTTTGCCGTTGTCATCCGCGACCGAGGCGGCAGATGCGCCAAGTGCCGGGCCAGCGGTTCGAGAAAGAGCAAGGCGCATACGAGGCTCGAGACGGGATTGCCGGGCAAGCCAAGCACCGTCATGCCGGCGAGCTCGCCCACCATGAGCGGCTTGCCGGGGCGCATGGCGATGCGCCAGAAATCCAGCACCATGCCGCGCGAAAGCAGAGTCGATTGAACAAGGTCATGATCGCCGACGGAGGCCCCGCCGAGCGTTACGAGGACGTCCGCTCCAGCCGCCTGGGCCTTGGCAACGGCGGCGGAAATTGCCTCCTGGTCATCCGGCACGATGCCTAGGTCGAGGATTTCGGCGCCGTTCTCGCGCGCAATTGCGGCGACGCCGTAAGTATTCGATGCGATGATCTGGTCCGCACCAGGGGAACTTCCCGGCGGCAACAACTCGTCGCCGGTGGCGACGATAGCAATCCTCGGTCTCTCGAACACCGGCAGGCTTTCATGGCTCATGCCCGCAGCGAGCGTCAGTCGCCCGGCATCGAGCACGCTGCCGGCGACAAGCGCAATGTCGCCCTCCACGAAATCCTGTCCTGCAAGCCGGATGTGACGGCCCTTTGCCGGGGCAAACAACGTGCGGATCTTCCCGCCCGAAAGCTTTTCAGTATCCTCCTGGATGATCACGGTGTCGGCGCCGGCGGGCAGGGGCGCACCGGTGAAGATGCGCACGGCTTCACCGGCATGCACCCGTCCCCGGAATCCATGGCCCGCGGCGGACTGACCGATGACGACAAGCTGCGCGCCGATGTCAGCGATATCCTCGTGGCGAACCGCGTAGCCGTCCATCGCGGAATTATCGAAGGCGGGATGCGTGACCCGTGCGGCAATATCCTGGGCCAGCACCCGGCCGAGACAATCGTGCAGTGGGAGTGTTTCAGTCCGACGGTGCGGCCGAGCCTTGCCAATCACTCTGGCGAGTGCATCCTCAACCGAAAGCAGTGACATTAGCGCGTCTCTCCTTGGCGCCGATAATCGCCTGAGCGCCCGCCCGATTTGCTGACCAGCCGAACGCCGCCGATCTCCATCTCGCGGTCGGCGGCCTTTGCCATGTCGTATATCGTAAGGCAGGCAACGCTGACGGCTGTCAGGGCCTCCATCTCGACGCCAGTCCGCCCCGTCAGCTTTGCCATTGCCTCGACGCGCAGGCCGGGCAGGGCGTCATCAGGCACGATATCCACCGCGACCTTCGTCAGCATAAGCGGGTGGCAGAGTGGAATGAGGTTGGATGTCTGTTTCGCAGCCATGATGCCGGCAAGCCGCGCCGTGCCGATGACATCGCCCTTCTTGGCGTTGCCTTCAAGAATCAACGCGAGAGTCTCGCCGCGCATTTTTACGTGGCCTTCGGCGACGGCGACACGAACGGTCTCGGCCTTGTCGCCGACATCGACCATGTTCGCCTCGCCGGCACTGTCGATGTGGGTGAGGGAGGGACCGCTCATCACTCTGCCGCCAATACGCTTCCGGAGTCCGTCAGCAGCGCCCGCGTCGCCGTCTCGACATCGTCCTTCCTCATCAGGCTCTCGCCGACGAGAAACGTGGTGATGCCGCTCTTTTCCAGGCGCCGGCAATCCTCATGCGTAAAGATGCCGCTTTCGCCGACGAGGAGCCGGTCGTGCGGAACCATCGCCGCCAGTTGTTCAGAGACGGCGAGGTCGACATCGAATGTTCTGAGATTGCGATTGTTGATGCCGACGAGCGGGGAAGTCAACGCTAGCGCCCGTTCCATCTCCCGGGCGTCATGCACTTCGATAAGGACATCCATCCCGAGCGCAAAGGCCGAATCCTCGAGGCGGCGCGCATCGTCGTCGCTCAAGGACGCCATGATCAGCAGGATGCAGTCGGCGCCCCAAGCTCGCGCTTCGAACACCTGATAGGGATCGAACATGAAGTCCTTGCGCAACGCCGGAAGAGTACAGGCGGCGCGCGCTGCCGTCAGGAACTCCGGCGCGCCCTGGAAGCTCGGTCCGTCAGTCAAGACGGACAGGCAGGCTGCGCCGCCGGCGGCATAAGCTCTGGCCAGCGCCGGGGGATCGAAGTCGGGACGGATCAGTCCTTTCGAAGGACTTGCCTTCTTGATCTCGGCGATCAGGCCGAATTCGCCTTCCTTGCGGCGCGAAGCGAGGGCCGCAAGGAAGCCCCGCGGCGATGTCTGATCCGCGATCCTTGCCTTCAGTTCCTCAAGAGGAACGCGCGATTTAGCCGCGGCGATCTCGTCGCGCTTATAGGCTTCGATCTTGCGCAGGATATCCGTCATGGAGCTACCTTCTCCTCAAGCGGCATTGGACACGCTGATCAGCCGCTGCAGGGCAGTCTTCGCCGCACCGCTCGAGAGCGACTGCCGGGCGAGCGCGATGCCTTCGATAAGATCATTGGCGCGCCCCGCTATCATCAATGAAGCGGCGGCGTTCGCAAGCGAAATGTCCCGATAGGCGTTCTCCGCGCCGTCGAGGACAGCCTGCAGCGCGACGGCATTGTGTGCCCCGTCTCCGCCTCTTAGCGCCTCAAGCGTGACCGTGGGAAGGCCGAAATCGGCCGGTGTCAACTCGAAGCTCGTGATCTTGCCGTCCTGCAGCGCGGCAACTTTGGTCACGCCGGTCGTCGTGATTTCGTCGAGCCCGTCGCCATGGACCACCCATACGTTTTCCGAACCGAGGTCGCGTAGCACTTCGGCAAGCGGATCTACCCATTGCGGCGCATAGACCCCGACGAGCTGCCGCTTGACGCCGGCCGGATTCGAGAGCGGGCCGAGCAGATTGAAGATCGTCCGCGTACCGAGCTCGACCCGCGTTGGGCCGACGTGGCGCATGGCGGAATGGTGCTGCTGGGCGAACATGAAACCGACGCCGGCCTCGCTTATGCAGCGGGCGATCGCCTCGGGTCCGATGTCGAGCTTGACGCCCAGGCACGACAGCGCGTCGGCGGTGCCGGATTTCGAACTCAGCGCACGATTGCCATGTTTGGCGACCGGGACGCCGGCGCCCGCGACGATCAGGGAGGCGAGCGTCGAGATGTTGTAGGTGCCGGCCCCGTCGCCACCGGTGCCGACGATGTCGATCGCATCTTTCGGGGCATCGACCGGCAGCATGCGCGCGCGCATCGCGCCCACGGCCCCGACGATTTCGTCGACGGTTTCGCCGCGCACCCGAAGTGCCATCAGGAAGCCGCCGATTTGCGAAGGCGTTGCCGCTCCGGACATGATGATCTCAAAAGCCGCCCGCGCGTCCTCACGATTCAGTGCCTCGCGAGCTGCCACTTTCGCGACGAACGGCTTCAAATCACTCATCAGTTCGTTTCCTTGTCGGTCAGCATTGTCCGTCAGCGTTGCGCCAATGCGGTTTCGGCGAGCGTCTGATTGATCGCCACCCCGTAAACCGCCTGCAGGGTGGAGACCATCTGGTCAAGGATGTCGTCGCCGCTAGCGCGAGCGACGGCTTCGATTTGACGGTCGTCATTTTCGAGGGCGTTGGCCGGGGCGCTGTCGTCGACGGCCGTTACCTGAATGAGGATTTGCCCTTCGCCGTCGATGCCCGGCGCGTTGGCAACGTGTCCGTTTGGACCGCCAAAGGCTGCCGCAACAGCGGCTGGGCTCAGTGCAGCATCTTCGGTCGAGCGGGTGAGGCCAGCTTTCGTCTCGACGACAAGGCCAAGCTCTGTTGCTATGTCCGCAAGCTTTGCGCCTTTCTCGACGCGCTGCTTGAGCTCTGCTGCCTTCGTGGCCAGCGCCATTCGCTGTTGCTCCGCGGTCCAATCCGCAGCCACTTCGTCGCGAACCTCGTCCAGCGTACGATCGCGGGCCGGGATGACCTCTTCAAGATCGAACCAGGCAGAGCCGTCGCGGCCGATATTGACCGAAAGCGTGTCGAGCCCCACCTCCGCCTTGAAGACTTCCTGGAGAAGCGTGCGCGCCTCCGGAATTCCGGGGACTTCATCACCATTTTGATCCTGGCCCGTGGCGTCGATCGCATCGATGGTCACGAGCTTCAGCTTCATCTGGTCGGCCACCTGTTTGACCGTGGCGCCGGCGGCACGTTCATCCTCGATCCTGTCGTGAAGACTGACGACCTCTTCGCGCGCGGCAGAAAGGGCGATTTCCTTCCGCAGTTCTTCCTTCACCTCGTCGAAGCTGCGTGTGGTTTCCGGCTTGATGTTGGTTACGCGCAGGATGACCGGCCCGAACGCGCCTTCCACGACCGGCGTAACACCACCTTCTGCCGGAACGGCAAAGGCAGCCTCCGCGATCTTCGCGTCGGGCATGCGATCCTTGGTGAATTCGCCGAGAAGAACATCCGCCGCACTCTTGCCTTCGGCCTTGACCAGATCGTCGAACGACGTGCCGGTGGAGAGCTTGGCTGCCGCAGCGTCTGCTGCCTCACGCGAAGGGAAGGCGAGCTGTTCGACAGTTCTCGTTGCTGCCGAGCGGAAGCTTTCCTTGCGCTTCTCGTAGTCGGCGCGCAGTTCCTCATCGGATACGGTTTCAGTAGCAATCAGGTCTTCCGGTTCCAGCTTGATGTAGCTGAACTTGCGGTATTCCGGAGCGCGATAGTTCGCCTTGTGGCTTTCGAACCAGGGTGCAAGCACGTCGTCGGCCGGCGCCTTGACCGCATCGATGTTCGCGTTCGAGAGCATCAGGTAGTCGATCGAGCGCTTTTCGTGGCGATACTTGCCAACGGCGTCTGTCAGCACCTTGGGAGCGGTGTATCCATCGGACAGCGCATCGACGATCTGCGACCGGACCGCCACCTGGCTGCGGTTGTTGATGTAATCCTGTTCGGTAAGGCCCGCGTTGCGCAGCACGCTTGAGAAAGTCAGACGATCGAATTGGCCGTTGACACTGTGGAAGGCCGGGTCCTCGCCAATGAGCTTCGCAAGGCGGTCCTCGGAAAGGCCGAGATTCATATCCTGGGCAAGTTGATCGAGCGCTGCGCCAGCGACGAGTTGGGAATAAACCTGTGCCTCAATGCCGAAGGCACGGGCCTGCTGGCGCGTCAGCGGTGTCCCGAGCTGCCTCGAAAGCAGGCTCAGTTGGCGCTCGTAAGCCAGGCGGAAATCACTGGGCGAGACCTTGACGTCGCCGACCGTCACCACCGCATTGGGAACACTCGCCACCATCAGCGTCTGACCGCCCCATACCATGAAGGACAGGACGAGAATGGCCATCAGGCCTTTGACGATCCATGTCTGGGAAGCTTTTCTAAGCGATTCGAGCATAGGGGCAGAAACCTTGTTGTAATGCGGTGGCTTTACGCCAAACGAATTCGTTCCTTAGAACAAACCAGACAGGAATTGAAGGGCGCTCAGCGGCAAATTGCGGCCCGTTGGTCGGACGATTGGATGCAACCGGTTTTTTCCCGCGTGGCGTCCGAGGATGATCAGAAAAAACGCGGGATTCGGGCAAGATCGGACGCTAACAAGAAAGTCGATGTCGGATTCGTTAGCCGGCGACCGAAACTGATCTGCGAAATTTGCGATTTCCAGCGCATGTCTCATAGCGACGAAATGGGAATTGTGTGCTCGATAATGGAGTAAACTACTCCGATTCCAGCGGCCGTTACGGGAATTCATGCCATGCAGTCAACGATCGTGATGGTCAATCTTTTCGGAGCGGTGGCGCTACTTTTGTTCGGCCTGTCGCTCGTCAAGGATGGCGTCACCCGTGCATTCGGATCGAGGCTGCGCACCGGCCTCGCGCAGGGAACGAGCGGCGCTGTTCGCTCGTTTGTGACAGGTCTCATCGCGACCCTTGCATTGCAGAGTTCGACCGCCACCGCCTTGATGACGGCTTCCTTCGTCGAGAAGGGGCTGGTGCGCGCGCAGATGGCGCAGATCGTTCTGCTGGGCGCCAATGTCGGCACGGCGATGACCGCCTGGATCGTCGCCACCGGGATCGAGTGGCTCTCGCCGGTCATTATTCTCGCAGGCGTTGTCATGCACCGGATGAGCCGGTCGAGCGCGCGTCAGGGCGCCGGCTTCGCGCTTGTCGGCATCGGTTTGATGCTGCTGTCGCTTGATCTGCTCTCGGTCGCGACGGAACCGATGCGCGAATCCCGTGCGCTCGCAGCATTTCTCGGCATGCTCGACAGCGCCTGGCCCGTTGCGCTGATCATCTCGGCGGGCCTGGCTTTCGCGTCGTCGTCCAGCCTGGCGATCGTCATGCTCGTTCTTTCCCTGTCTTCTGCTGGTGTGCTGTCCGCGGGGCTGACCGTCGCATTGGTGCTTGGCGCCAATATCGGAGGAGCCGTCCCGCCGGTTATCGCCACACTCGGTTCAGCGCCGCCCGCGCGCCGCGTGACGCTGGGGAACCTCATGGTGCGCGGCATCGGCTGCCTCATTGCGCTTCCGATTGCAGGGATCAATGCCGAATGGCTGCAACATCTGCCGCTGCCGCGACAAAACCTGCCGGTCGACGTCCATCTTGTTTTCAATCTCGTCGTCGCGATTATCGCCTGGCCGTTCGCAGGATTGCTGGCGCGGTTGATGGGCCGGTTCGTTCCCGACGAAGAGTCTGGCGAGACAGGCCCCCGTTATCTCGACGAAGCAACGCTCGATACGCCGGTGATGGCGCTTTCCGGGGCGACACGTGAAGTGTTGCGCGTCGGGGATCTGGTCGAGGCAATGCTGACACGCGCCTCGAATGCCTTCAACAACAACGACCTCGGTGAGCTGCGTGACATCGGAAAAATGGAAAAGCAGGTCGACCTGCTCCAGCAGGAGGTGAAGATATTCCTGTCTCGACTGGGCCGCGACGGGCTCAGCGCCGAGGACGGTCGCCGCTCGATCGTCATCATCGACTATGCGATCAATCTCGAGCACATGGGCGATATCATCGAGAAGGGAATCTGCGAGCAAATCGGCAAGAAAGTCACCAATGGGTTGAAGTTTTCCGAGGATGGCTATCAGGAGCTGAAAAGCCTGTTCAACCTGACCATCGACAACCTGCGCATCGCTCAGACGATCTTCGTCAGCCGCAATGCGGACCTCGCTCGCCACCTGATCGAGGTCAAGGTCGACGTCCGCCACATGGAGAAACGCTCGGCGGAGCGGCACCTCGAACGGCTTCGCGACGGCCTGCTGCAAAGCCTGCAGACGAGTTCGCTGCATCTCGACATGTTGCGAGACCTGAAGCGCGTCAATGCGCACATTGCTTCCGTGGCCTATCCTATTCTCGAGGAAAGCGGTCTCCTGACGGAAAGCAGGCTGCGTCCGGAAGCTTGATCGCAGCGCCAGATAACCTTCGTGGTGGTTTTAACCGCGGGTAACGCGACGTGATTGTGAGAATTATGTTTCTCGCAATATCTTGCTAATAAGAACACGGTCGAGTCAGGCGTAAGGGCGTTCCGCCTGCGATTAATGCCAAGGAGAAAATGAGAATGGAACGGACTTGCCTGGCGATCATCCTGGCGGCTGGCGAAAGCACGCGGATGAAATCGTCCCTATCGAAGGTGCTGCATCCGGTGGCGGGCAGACCGATGATCGCCCATGTCGTCGACGCCCTCGCCAGCGCCTCGATCTCGGAAGCGGCGCTCGTTGTCGGTCGTGATGCCGAAGCCGTTTCCGCCGCTGCCCAAACTTCAGGCGTTACCGTGACCTCGTTCCTTCAAAAGGAGCGGCTTGGCACGGGGCATGCGGTGCTCGCGGCGCGCGACGCGATCGCAAGAGGCTATGACGACATTCTGGTCGTCTTCGGCGACACCCCCCTTATCACGGCAGGACCACTCAAGGCAGCGCGCGACGGGTTGGCCGAAGGCAATGATGTTGTCGTCATCGGGTTCGAAGCCGCCGATCCGACCGGTTACGGACGCCTCATCATCGAAGACGGAGTGCTGGTCGCAATCCGCGAACACAAGGATGCTTCCGAGGCGGAGCGCCGCATCACCTATTGCAACGGTGGGCTGATGGCCATTAACGGCCGCAAGGCTCTCGATCTTCTCGGGCGTATCGGCAATGCCAATGTCAAGGGCGAGTACTATCTCACCGATCTCGTTGAAATCGTTCGCACCACCGAAGGCAGGGCGATCGCCGTCGAGGCCCCCGAGGAGGAACTGACCGGCTGCAACACACGAGCGGAACTCGCCTATATCGAGCGTCTCTGGCAAGAGCGCCGGCGGCACGAACTGATGCTGGCGGGAGTGTCGATGATCGCGCCCGAAACGGTTTTCCTTTCCTGGGACACCGAGCTTGCCCAGGATGTTCTGGTAGAGCCGAACGTGGTCTTCGGCCCTGCCGTCAGCGTCGAAAGCGGAGCCATCATTCACGCATTTTCGCATCTTGAAGGCGCGCTCGTTCGTGCAGGCGCGACCGTGGGACCGTTTGCGCGCCTTCGCCCCGGCGCCGATCTCGGCCCCAAATCGAAGGTCGGCAATTTCTGCGAGGTCAAGAAGGCTGAAATCGGTGCCGGCGCCAAGGTCAACCATCTGACCTATATCGGCGATGCGTTCGTCGGTGCCGGATCGAACATCGGGGCGGGAACCATCACCTGCAACTATGACGGGGTGAACAAGCATGTGACCCGCATCGGAGAAAATGCCTTTGTCGGTTCGAATTCGTCGCTCGTCGCGCCGGTGGCGGTCGGCGATGGTGCGCTGGTTGCCTCTGGTAGCGTCATTACCGAGGATGTTCCCGCGGACGCAGTCGCCTTCGGGCGCGCGCGTCAGGAAATCAAGCCGGGCAGGGCGAGGATCCTGCGGGAGCGTTACGAAGCGGAGAAGGCTGCCAAGAAGAAGGCAAAGGCTGCCGAGTAGATCTCGTTAAACACTGAAACTGAAAGTGAAATCGAGGTGGATTGCCTCTAGCGTCAATTTCGTTACCAAGGCCCGAAGGCGGCGAGAGTCGCTTCGGAGAGTTGCCACGCGGTCATCGGCGTGAAGGGGATGCGGAGAGGGATATGTGCGGTATTGTTGGTATTGTCGGCAGTCAGCCGGTATCGGAGCGGTTGGTCGACGCCCTGAAGCGGCTGGAATACCGGGGCTATGATTCGGCCGGCGTCGCGACCATCGACGGAGGCAGGCTGAAGCGCCGCCGTGCCGAGGGCAAGCTGATCAATCTCGAAACGAGGCTCAAAGAGGAACCTCTGGCCGGCAGCATCGGCATTGCACACACGCGTTGGGCGACGCATGGCGCCCCGACCGAACGCAATGCGCA
This sequence comes from Sinorhizobium sp. 7-81, assembly GCF_030124405.1. Taxonomy (NCBI): domain Bacteria; kingdom Pseudomonadati; phylum Pseudomonadota; class Alphaproteobacteria; order Hyphomicrobiales; family Rhizobiaceae; genus Sinorhizobium; species Sinorhizobium sp. 7-81. The sequence goes on from NZ_JASKLT010000003.1 coordinate 54,012, forward strand.
TCCCCATTTCACCGATGGCGTTGCCGTGGTCCACAACGGCATCATCGAGAACTTCGCGGAATTGAAGGACGAACTCACCGCATCGGGCGCCGAGTTCCGGACCGACACCGACACGGAAGTCGTGGCGCATCTTCTGACGAAATACCATCGTGACGGCATGGGACGGCGCGAAGCCATGCACGCGATGTTGAAGCGCGTTACGGGGGCCTATGCGCTTGCCGTGCTTTTCGAAGATGATCCATCGACGATCATGGCGGCACGAAACGGGCCGCCGCTCGCAATCGGCCATGGCAACGGCGAAATGTTCCTGGGATCGGATGCTATCGCGTTGGCGCCCTTTACCAATGAAATCACCTATCTGATCGATGGCGATTGGGCCGTTATCGGCGCGGCAGGTGCGCACATCTTCGACATTGATGGAAACGTCGTTACGCGTCCGCGTCAGATTTCGATGGCTGCTGCCTACATGGTCGACAAGGGCAATCATCGCCATTTCATGGAGAAGGAAATCTACGAGCAACCGGAGGTCATCTCCCACGCGCTCGGCCACTACATCGACTTCATCGAGAACCGGGTGACGCCGGTTTCCGACGCCATTGATTTCGCCAAAGTGCCGAGCCTCGCTATTTCCGCCTGCGGTACCGCCTATCTCGCCGGGCTGATCGGCAAATACTGGTTCGAGCGTTATGCGCGTCTGCCGGTCGAAATCGACGTCGCTTCCGAGTTCCGCTATCGCGAGATCCCGCTCTCGCCGCAATCGGCCGCTCTTTTCATTTCGCAGTCGGGCGAAACGGCGGATACGCTGGCATCGCTCAGGTACTGCAAGGAACACGGTCTGAAGATCGGCGCCGTCGTGAATACCCGCGAATCGACAATCGCGCGGGAGTCCGACGCCGTCTTTCCGATCCTCGCCGGTCCCGAGATCGGTGTCGCTTCGACCAAAGCCTTCACCTGCCAGCTTGCCGTGCTCGCCGCGCTTGCCATCGGCGCCGGCAGGGCGCGAGGCACTGTCAGCGAGCAGGAAGAACAGGCGCTGGTGAGAAGCCTTGCCGAGATGCCGCGCATCATGGGCCAGGTGCTGAACAGCATCCAGCCGAAGATCGAGCTCCTGTCGCGTGAATTGTCGAAATGCCGTGACGTACTCTATCTCGGGCGCGGCACCAGCTTCCCGCTGGCGATGGAGGGCGCGCTGAAGCTCAAGGAGATTTCCTACATCCATGCGGAAGGCTATGCCGCCGGCGAACTGAAGCATGGTCCGATCGCATTGATCGATGAAAACATGCCGGTCATCGTCATCGCGCCGCATGATCGGTTCTTCGACAAGACCGTCTCGAATATGCAGGAAGTTGCGGCCCGTGGCGGACGCATCATTCTCATCACTGACGAATTGGGAGCTGCCGCGTCGAAGCTCGACACGATGCATACGATCGTATTGCCGAATGTCGACGAGATTATCGCGCCGATGATCTTCGCCTTGCCGATCCAGCTTCTTGCCTATCACACCGCCGTGTTCATGGGCACTGATGTCGATCAGCCACGTAACCTCGCCAAGTCGGTAACGGTCGAATGATCATCCGGCCGGAGCGGAGCGATGATCACGAGGCTATCCGCGATGTAACGGCGGCCGCCTTTGCCGGTCATCCGCACAGCGACCAGACAGAACCGCTCATCATCGAGCGCCTGCGCGCCGCTGGCGCGCTTGCCCTGTCGCTTGTTGCGAGAGACGCGGGCGAGGTGATCGCTCATATCGCCTTTTCGCCTGTAACGATCACTCCCCCTGCCGCCGGGTGGTATGGCCTTGGTCCAGTTTCGGTGCGGCCAGACAGGCAGGGGCGCGGCGTGGGCAGCGCGCTCATCCGGCAGGGCCTTGATATGTTAGGGAAATCCGGCGCTTCCGGCTGCGTCGTTGTCGGCGAGCCGGAGTTCTACCGAAAATTCGGATTTCGCAATGAACCCACACTTGTCTTTCCGGGTTGTGCGCCGCAATATTTCATGGTTTTGGCCTTGTCGGAAACGAAGGTTTCCGGCAATGTCGCGTATCATCCGGCTTTTGGGCCGATGTGACGAATTGATGGCAACGGCATGACGGAAGGCTCCAAACGCGGCATCATCGCAACCCGGTTGCGCAATTATTTTCTGACCGGGCTTATCATCTGTGCACCCCTGGCGATCACCGTCTGGCTGGTTCGTTCCTTCATCGAATGGGCGGACGGGTGGGTGAAACCTTACCTGCCGAACTTTTACAATCCGGACACCTATTCGCCGGTCGCCATACCGGGCTTTGGTCTCCTCGTTGCGATCATTGTCATCACGCTCGTCGGATTTCTGACGGCCAATCTCGTCGGTCGGTCGATCGTCTCCTTCGGCGAGTCGCTCGTCAACAGGACGCCGCTCGTCCGTACGATCTACAAATCGCTGAAGCAGATCTTCCAGACGGTTCTTCAGGAGCAGTCCTCGTCCTTCAAAAAGGCGGGGCTGATCGAGTATCCGAGCCCGGGCCTCTGGTCGCTGGTCTTCATCGCGACGGACGTGAAGGGTGAGATCGCCGCGAAGTTCGATGAGCGGGGGATGGACATGGTCACAGTGTTCCTTCCGCCGACGCCGATTCCGACGGCCGGCTTCCTGCTGTTCGTGCCGCGGGAGAAAATCATACCGCTCCAGATGAGCGCCGAAGACGCAGCCAAGCTCCTCATTTCCGGCGGCCTTGTCGCGCCCGACCATAAGCCGCTTGCCAACGCCCCGCCGCGGCCGATCACCCACCAGAAGACGGCCTAGTTACCGAACACCCGCCTAACCGGCGCGCAGGAACCGGATCGCTTCGTCGCGTCGGTAAAGGTAGAGAAGCGTCCGCAAGGCTTCGCCGCGCGCCGACGTGAGATCCGGATCGCGTTCGATGACATAAGCGGCATCCCTGCGGGCGATCTCGAGAAGATCTCCGTGCGCCTCCAGACTCGCGATGCGGAAACCGGGTGTGCCGGACTGGCGCGTTCCGAGAAGCTCGCCTTCGCCGCGCAATTTCAAATCTTCCTCGGCAATGACGAAGCCGTCTTCGGTCTCGCGCAGAATGGAGAGACGTGCGCGGCCGGCCTCGCTGAGCGGGCTCCTGTATAGGAGGATGCAGGTCGAAGCCTCGTCACCACGGCCGACGCGGCCCCGCAATTGATGGAGCTGCGCCAGCCCGAAGCGCTCGGCATGCTCGATCACCATGATCGTCGCGTCGGGAACGTCGACGCCGACCTCGACCACGGTCGTTGCCACGAGCAGGCGAACCTCGCCGTGCTTGAAGGCAAGCATCACGGCGTCCTTGTCCGGGCCGGACATGCGGCCATGGACAAGTCCGACATCGTCTCCGAAGCGCCGGACGAGGCTTTGATAGCGCTCATCGGCGGACATCGTGTCGCTCTCCTCGGACTCCTCGACGAGCGGACAGATCCAGTAGGCTTTCTTGCCTTGCCCGAGGGCCGCATCGAGCCTGTCGATGATCTCGTCCGTCCGCTCGGTGGGGATCGTCACCGTCTGTATCGGTTTTCGCCCGGCCGGCTTCTCTGTCAGCTTGGAAACATCCATGTCGCCGAAGGCGGCAAGCACGAGCGTGCGGGGAATAGGCGTCGCCGTCATCACGAGCATGTGCGGGGAAATGCCTTTGGCGGTAAGTCTCAGCCGTTGGTGAACGCCGAAACGATGCTGTTCGTCGACGATCGCGAGCAGGAGTTGGTGGTAGTTTACGGCCTCCTGGAAAAGAGCATGTGTTCCGATCACCATCTGCGTTTCGCCGGAGGAGATACGCTCCAGGATCGCGTCGCGTTCCTTGCCTTTCGTGCGGCCGGTCAGAACATCGATCGTCATACCGGCCGGAGCGGCCATTTTCGAGAGCGTCGCATGATGTTGCCGGGCAAGGATTTCGGTCGGCGCCATCAGCACCGTCTGGCCACCGGATTCGACCGCGGCGAGCATCGACATCAGCGCCACCGCCGTCTTGCCGGAACCGACGTCGCCCTGCAGCAGGCGCAGCATGCGGTCGCTGCCGGACATGTCGGCAAGTATGTCGCGGATCGCCGCGGTCTGGCTCGCCGTGAGAGAGAAGGGCAGCGCTCGGAGGACTGGCTCGGTCAATTTGCCGGTCGGATGAACGGGTGTGCCGGCGACCTTGCGCAGCCGCTGGCGTACGAGCGAAAGCGACAATTGCCCGGCAAGAAATTCGTCGTAGGCGAGTCGGCGCCGCGCCGGAGCCTGTGCGTCGATATCGGTTTCATCCCGCGGCTCGTGCAGGCGCTGGAAACTTTCCGTTGCGCTTTGAAATCCTTGCTGGCGGAGCAGCGGCTCATCGAGCCACTCGGGCAGATCCGGTACGCGCGCCACCGCCGCTTCGATCGAGCGCCGCAGCGTTCGCGGCGAGAGGCCGGCGGTCAGGCCATAGACAGGTTCGACGAGCGGCAGATTTTCCGCTTCGGCGACCCTTACCATGTAGTCGGGATGCACCATGGACGCCCGGCCGTTGAACCAATCCACCTTGCCGCTGACAACAACGGCTTCATCGACAGGCAACGCCTTTTCCAGCCAATTTCCCTTGACGCGGAAAAAGGTAAGCGCCAGTTCGCCGGTATCGTCGTGCAGGAAGACCCGGTAGGGTACGTTCGGCCTGCCGCGAGGCGATGGCTGATGCCGGTCGACGCGGCCGGTGATGGTGACGATGGATCCCTGCGGCGCATAGGCAATACCCGGTTGCTGGCGTCGGTCGATCAGCGAGTGGGGCGCGTGGAAGACAAGATCGATCACCCGGCAATCATCGATCGTTTCGCGGCCGAGCAGACGCGCATAGAGTTCGCCGGTTTTCGGACCGATGCCGGGCAGCGTGTCGAGAGGCGAAAACAGCGGGTCGAGGAGGGCAGGGCGCATGATGATGAAATTGCGATGATAATTCCGGCTTTGGCAAGGCTGACAACCTGCCTTCCAGCGTTTATAGAGCCCAATGACTAAAAACCCGCCCCTTGGCTGCGGACGGCAGGAAGGATTTTCCATGACCGGCATCACGCGTACCAGCGCCGATCTCGACCCGCGTCGGCGCAGGATTCTCTTTCGCTCATGGCATCGCGGCATCCGCGAAATGGATTTGATTCTTGGACAATTCGCGGAAGCGGAACTGGCGACCCTGTCAGACGCGGAACTCGATGAGCTCGAGACGATCATGCGCGAGGAGGACAACGATCTCGTCCGGTGGATCACCGGCGAACAGCCCCTGCCGGAGCGTTATGCGACAGCATTGTTCAACCGGATAGCGGCTTATCGCCCCGACTTCGATAAGCTTCGTCAGGAATAGATACAAGCATGATATCCGGCCTTGACCCGAAGAAGATCCTTTCCGCGACAAGGGAAGTGACGATCGGCCCGGTGCCGTCCGGCGCCGAGGCATTGATTCTTGCCGAGTTGGCGCGAGCAGGAAGCCCCGTCGCCTATATCCTTTCCGACGGTCAGCGGATTGCGGACCTCGAGCAGATTCTCGGCTTTGTGGCGCCCGATATTCCGGTGCTCACTTTGCCTGGCTGGGACTGCCTGCCTTACGACCGCGTATCCCCGAGTGCCGATACGTCTGCGCGGAGGCTTGCTGCCCTGAGCGCGCTGATAGCGCATCGGGCGAAGCCGCATCCGGCGATCGTGCTGGTTACCGTCAACGCGGCGCTCCAGAAGATCTCTCCGCAGGATGTGATCGAAAGCCTCGCCTTTTCGGCGAGGCCAGGTAACCAGATCCGTATGGACGACATTGCCGCGCGACTGGAGCGGAACGGCTTCGAGCGCGTACCGACGGTGCGCGAGGTGGGCGAATTCGCCGTGCGGGGCGGCATCCTGGACGTGTATGTGCCCGGTAGCGGCGAACCGTTGCGGTTGGATTTCTTCGGCGACACGCTGGAGACGATCCGTTCCTTCGATCCGGCGAGCCAGCGCACGACCGGCCAGGTTCGCTCGCTCGACCTCAACCCGATGAGCGAAGTGTCGCTGACGCCGGAGACGATCAGCCATTTCCGCAAGCAGTATCTTTCGCTCTTTGGGGCTGCGACGCGTGACGATGCGCTTTACCAGGCGGTATCGGAAGGACGCCGCTACGCCGGCATGGAGCATTGGCTGCCGCTTTTCTATGACGGCCTGGAGACGGTCTTCGATTATCTCGATGGTTTCCGCATCGTGACGGACCATCTGGTGCGTGAGGCAGCGGCGGAGCGATCGAAGCTCATCCTCGACTACTATGACGCCCGCCTGGCCTCGTCATCGCCGGGCAAAAGCCAGATCTCGCAGGGTACGCCCTACAAACCCGTGCCGCCGGAACTGCTTTACCTCGGAGCCGAAGGCTTCGGAGCGATGCTCAACGAACGCAACGCGGTCCGCCTGTCGCCATTCAATGAACATGAGGGCGAAGCGCGTCAGGTGGTCGCTATCGACGCGCGGCAGGGACTGCGCTGGGCAAAGGCGGCAGGCGAGGTAGAAAGCGACGGCGAGCGCGCGAACGTCTTCGATCAAGCCGTCAAGCACATCGCCGAAAGGCGGGCGAAAGGTGCAAAGGTCGTCATTTCAGGCTGGTCGGAAGGATCGCTCGATCGGCTTCTGCAGGTTCTCGCGGAGCACGGGCTTGCCAATATTCGTCCGATCAAGGCTCTGTCCGATGTGCGCTCGCTGAAGCCGGGCGAGGCGGCTTCCGCGGTCCTCAGTCTCGAAGCCGGCTTCGAGAGCGGCGATCTCGTGGTCATCGGCGAGCAGGACATTCTTGGCGATAGAATGGTGCGCCGTTCGAAGCGTCGCAAACGTGGCGCCGACTTCATCGCCGAGGTGACCGGCCTTGACGAGGGCAGCTATGTCGTCCATGCGGAACACGGCATCGGCCGTTTCGTTGGCTTGCGCACGATCGAGGCGGCCGGCGCGCCGCATGACTGTCTCGAGCTTGTCTATGCGGAGGATGCCAAGCTCTTTCTGCCGGTCGAGAACATCGAATTGTTGTCGCGCTACGGTTCCGAGGGCACCGACGCGATGCTCGACAAGCTCGGTGGCGTCGCATGGCAGGCACGCAAGGCCAAGCTCAAGAAGCGGCTGCTCGATATGGCCGGAGGCCTTATTCGCATCGCTGCCGAGCGCCATACTCGCCACGCGCCTGTTCTGGCTGCCCACGACGGGGTCTATGACGAGTTCGCCGCGCGCTTCCCTTACGATGAAACCGAAGACCAGATGAACTCGATCGATGCTGTCCGCGACGATCTCGGAAGCGGACGGCCGATGGACCGGCTGGTCTGCGGCGACGTCGGCTTCGGCAAGACCGAGGTGGCGTTGCGCGCTGCCTTCATTGCCGCGATGAACGGCGTTCAGGTGGCGGTCGTCGTTCCGACGACATTGCTTGCCCGCCAGCATTTCAGGACGTTCGCCGAGCGATTCCGCGGCCTACCGATCCGCATTCAGCAGGCCTCGCGGCTCGTCGGGTCGAAGGAACTCGCGTTGACCAAGAAGGAAGTGGCCGATGGCAAGACTGACATCGTCGTCGGCACCCACGCGCTGCTCGGCTCTTCGGTCAAGTTCGCCAATCTCGGGCTGCTGATCATCGACGAAGAGCAGCACTTCGGCGTCAAGCACAAGGAACGGCTCAAGGAACTCAAATCGGACGTGCATGTGCTGACCCTGTCGGCTACGCCTATTCCGAGAACGCTGCAGCTTGCCTTGACCGGCGTTCGCGAATTGTCGCTGATCACGACGCCACCGGTCGACCGCATGGCGGTGCGCACGTTCATCTCGCCCTTCGACGCGCTGGTGATCCGCGAGACACTGATGCGCGAGCATTATCGCGGCGGCCAAAGCTTCTATGTCTGCCCGCGCTTGAGCGATCTTTCGGAGATCCACGACTTTCTGAATTCCGATGTGCCCGAATTGAAGGTCGCGGTCGCCCATGGCCAGATGCCGGCTACCGAACTTGAAGACATCATGAACGCCTTTTACGAAGGGCGATACGATGTGCTCCTCTCAACGACGATCGTCGAATCGGGCCTCGACGTGCCGACCGCCAATACCTTGATCGTTCACCGTGCCGACATGTTCGGTCTCGCCCAGCTTTACCAGCTCCGCGGCCGGGTAGGTCGGTCCAAGGTTCGCGCCTTTGCGCTCTTCACCCTGCCGGTCAACAAGACATTGACGGGGCCTGCGGAACGCCGGCTGAAGGTGCTGCAGTCGCTCGACACGCTGGGTGCCGGCTTCCAGCTTGCCAGCCACGATCTCGATATCCGCGGCGCCGGCAACCTGCTTGGCGAGGAGCAGTCCGGCCACATCAAGGAAGTCGGCTTTGAACTCTACCAGCAGATGCTGGAGGAGGCTGTCGCCGAGCTCAAGGGCGAGGAGGAAATCCACGATACCGGCTGGTCGCCGCAGATATCGGTCGGGACGCCCGTCATGATCCCGGAAGTGTATGTGCCGGATCTGAACCTGAGGCTCGGACTTTACCGTCGTCTCGGCGAACTGACGGACCTGAAGGAGATCGATGGTTTCGGCGCGGAGCTGATTGATCGCTTCGGGCCGCTGCCGACCGAGGTTCAGCACCTCCTGAAGATCGTTTACATCAAGTCGCTCTGCCGCACGGCAAATGTCGAAAAACTCGATGCGGGGCCGAAAGGCGTGGTTGTTCAGTTCCGCAACAAGGAATTTCCGAACCCCGCCGCCCTCGTCGATTACATCGCCAAACAGGGAACGCTCGCGAAGATTCGCCCGGACCAGAGCATCTTCTTCCAGCGTGAACTTGCGACACCGGACAAGAGGCTGTCCGGCGCAGCCACGGTGATGACGCAACTCGCCGGTCTTGCAAAGGTGGCCTGAAACAAAAATGCCGCCCGGTTTTGCCGGGCGGCATTTCGGTTTCCATCAGGCGGTTCAGTGAGCAGTGCTTGCTTTCATCTGCGCGATCTCGCGCAATGCGTTCGTCAGCACATCGACCGATTGCGCGCCCATCACAGCATATTGCTGCTCGATGATGAAGCATGGGACGCCGCTGACACCCATCTCGCGAGCCACTTCGATCTCCTGCTTGACCGCGTCCTTGTCCGCGTCGGAGGTGAGAAGGGCGGCGATGACCGGACCGTCGAGGCCAGCCTGCTCGGCAATCTCCAGAAGGACGGCGTGATCGCCGACGTTTCGGCCTTCCTCGAAATTTGCCTTGAACAGCAGGCGCACGACCTCGGCCTGGGTTTCCTCGCCATTGGTTGCTGCCCAGCGGATCAACCGGTGGGCGTCAATGGTGTTTGGGCTGATCTTCACGGCATCGAAGTTGAAGTCGATACCGTCTTCCTGGCCAAGTACTTCAAGCATCTTGTGGGCCTGGTCGACAGCCTCCTGACCGCCGAGCTTTGCGGCAAGGTGCCGCTTGTGGTCGACACCCTCCGGCGGCAGGTCGGGATTGAGCTGGTACGGCCGCCACTGAATCATCACGTGGATGTCGCCGGCGACGTTGGCGATCGCTTGATCGAGGCGGCTCTTTCCGAGATAGCACCACGGACATACAACATCCGAGACGATATCGATTTTGACGGTTTCCATAGTGCCAGCCTTTCTTTCTTCGTGAACCTGCGAGATAGGCCGCTATGGCGATGCTTTCAATGCGTTACCAAATGGGAACCTACTGCATGTTTCCTTAAATCGAAGCCGATTCACGGACAAAAACATGCAGCGATTCAAAGTTCTAGACCTTTGTGCTTCTGAAAGACGCACGGCGCTGTCGTTATTGCGCGCGCTCGTCCCACCAGGTCGGTAGCTGGTAGCCGTAGAGCGGCACCGTGGCCGGGCGCCCGATGTGTTTCCACCGTGCGATCCATTGCGCGTCGAGATGATAGAGCGGCACAACATAGGCGTTGGAAACCAGCAGCCGGTCATGAGCGCGGACTGCGGCGGTGAAGTCTTCGGTTGTCCGTGCCTGCAGGATATTGTTGATCAGTTTGTCGACGTCCTTGTCGGCAACGCCGGCAAAATTATCGCTACCCTGCCTGTCCCGCGATTGCGAACCCCAGCGCCCGAGTTGTTCGACGCCCGGGGAAAGCGACGAGGGGAAGGACTTTATGATCACGTCGTAGTCGAACGACTGGCTGCGTTGCTGGTACTGGGAATCGTCGACGGTGCGCACGGTCGCGACAATTCCGAGCGGCGCGAGGAACCGCTGGTAGGCGAGCGCGATCTTCTCCTGCCCTGCGTTCTGGCTCATGATCTGGAAGGCGAGCGGCGTGCCTTTGGCGTCGACCATCTTGCCGTCCTTGATTGCGTAACCGGCCTCGCGAAGCAGCGTCACCGCCTCGCGCAGCACGTTGCGATCGCGACCGGACGCATCGGTGACGGGAAGGCGGTAGGTTCCATCGAGAATGGTCGGATTTATCTTCTCTCTGACCTCGCCCATGAGCCCCAGCTCACGGTCATCTGCCGCGACACCGAGGAAGGAAAGCGACGAATTCTGCCAGTAGCTCTGGGTTCGGGTGTAGGCACCGTCGAAAAGATTCTTGTTCACCCATTCGAAGTCGAAAACGAGCGCGAGGCCCTGGCGCAGCTTGATATTGTTGAACATCGGCCTGCGCGTATTGAAGACGAAGCCGAGCATGCCGGAGGGCGTCTTCGGCGTGAAGCTGTCCTTGATCACGTCGCCCGAGCGCACCGCCGGAAAATCGTAACCGCGTGCCCATTTCGTCGCGCTACCTTCCGGATAGACATCGACCTCTCCCTTCTTGAAGGCCTCGAAGAGGGAGTTCTCCTGGAGGAAATACTCGACCGAAATCTCGTCGTAATTGTCGAGGCCGATCTTGGAAGGCAGATCCTTGCCCCAGTAGTCCGGATTCCGGCGGTAGATGATGCGCTCGCCCGCCTTCACTTCGGCGACGCGATAGGGCCCGGAGCCAAGCGGCGGCTCGAGTGTCGTCCTGTCGAAGCTATCGACGTTGATCGCGTGTTTCGGCAATACCGGTGAAAGCGCGAGCAGAAGCGGGAATTCGCGGTCGACATCCTCATTGAAAGTGAAGCGGACACTGCGTTCGCCGACTTTCTCCATCTTGGCGACCTTGGAGAGGCGGTTGCTGAAGGGCGCGCGTCCCTTGTCGCGCATCAACTCGAAACTGAACATGACATCTTCGGCCGTCACGGGCTGGCCGTCCGCCCAGCGTGCCTTGGGGTTCAGATTGAACTGGATGAAGGTGCGATCGTCGTCCCACTCGACGGTTTCCGCAAGTAGACCGTACATCGTGAACGGTTCATCCTGGGAGCGCTGCATCAGCGATTCATAGACGAGATTGCCGAAGCCCGGATCCCACATGCCTCGGGCGGTTGTCCGCATACTCTTCAGAATGAAGGGATTGAGGCTGTCGAAAGTGCCGACGACTCCATAGGAAATCTTGCCCCCCTTCTTCACGTTGGGGTTGACGTAAGGGAAGTTCTTGAAGTCGGCGGGCAATCCGGGCTCACCATGCATGGAAATGGCATGCACAGGCGCGGCCACGGCTTCCTTGCCGAATGTGCTGGCGGCCAAAAGCATGACAAGGCCGGAAAGAACTGCGCGCAACTTCACCTCCCGAGGGATTTCTACAGGCCGATTCCCGCCACGTTACCAATGCGAGCCCACATTTCCAACCTTCGCCAGAGCGGTTTTCCGCCGGGCTCCCGCTCTGGTGTCCAGGAATCGACCAACGCGATTCTTGACGGGTTCGATCCTGGAAGATCGTGGAATCCGGGTATTTCGAGCTTCACAGGTTGCAAAAAATGCAACGAAACACTGGATAAACACCACGAGCCAATGTAACAGGTGTTTCCGGAAACGGGGCCATTCAAATGCCTCAATTGGCCAACAGGACAACGGCGGCTGACGATACTCACCATCGGAACAGTTTGTTCCGGAACCGGATTTCAGGAGACGGAATCACAATGATCTTCAAGTCGAACTTCACCAATCGCGCGGCAATGGCAGCGCTGGCGCTCTCTGTTGCAGCCGCCGGTGCGCCCAGCGTTGCTTTCGCGCAGGCAGGCAAGCCGCCGCAGGGTTGGTTCAAGGTTTGCACCAAGCAGGAAGACAACGACGTCTGCATCGTTCAGAACCTGCTTACCGCCAACAATGGTCAGCTCATCACTGCCGTCGGCCTCATCACCGTCTCCGGCAAGATCAACCGCAAGGTTATGCAGGTTTCCGTACCTTCTGCCCGCATGATTCCGCCTGGCGTTCAGATGCAGATCGATGGTGGCAAGGGCGTCAAGCTCGACTACGCCATCTGCATGCCTGACAAGTGCGTTGCCGAAGCGCCGCTTTCCGACGCGCTGATCGCCAATCTGAAGAAGGGCAACGAAGTCGTCTTTACGTCGGTCAATTTCCAGCGCGCTCCGAACCCGATCAAGATGTCGCTGGAAGGTTTCACCGGCGTCTTCGACGGTGAGCCGATCGAACAGTCGCAGCTGGAAGAACGCCAGCGTCTGCTGCAGGAAGAAATGCAGAAGAAGGCGGAAGACGCCCGCAAGAAGCTGGAAGAGGCCCAGAAGGCTGCCAAGCAGCAATAACCATTCTCGGTTCCTGAAATCGGAACGCTCGGGCCACTGGTCCGGGCGTTTTTTGTTGCCGTGCAGCGCGATTATCCGACTTCTTCAGGCGGCCTAAGAACAAGACGCCCCGGGACCGTAGTGCCGGAGCGTCTTGGTCAGGCAACCGTCAAACTGACAATGCCCTAGTGTCGATAGGTGGCTTTGGGTTTGTAATGCCCGGCATCCGCCTTGTCGAACAGCGCGTCCACCTGCGGGTGGCGGACCGGTCTATCGCTGTCATCGGACACGAGGTTCTGTTCGGAAACATATGCGACATATTCGGTGTCGTCGTTCTCGGCGAAGAGATGATAGAAGGGCTGGTCCTTGCTTGGCCGAATTTCCGGCGGGATGGCATTCCACCATTCCTCGGTGTTGGCATATTCCGGATCGACGTCAAAGATGACGCCGCGGAACGGGAAGACCCGGTGGCGAACCACCTGTCCGATCTCAAATTTCGCGTTTCTTTGTTTCATGACGCAACACATCCTTTCAGACAATAATCTGGGTTGCCGCGTGCGGAACATCAATAGGTCTGCGGTGAACCGTTCTTTAGGGGCATTGCAAATGAAAAAAAGGCGGGCTTCGAAGGAGGCCCGCCTTTTCCATTGTCGTAAGCGGACCGGGCATGCCTGCTGACCGGTCCATTTTCGTCAGACCGAGTAGTACATGTCGTATTCGACGGGATGCGGCGTCATTTCGAAGCGCATGACTTCCTGCATCTTCAGTTCGATGAACGAGTCGATCTGGTCGTCGTCGAAGACGCCGCCGGCTGTCAGGAACTTGCGATCCTTGTCGAGGCTTTCGAGCGCTTCGCGCAAGCTGCCGCAAACGGTCGGGATCTTCTTCAGTTCCTTCGGCGGCAGGTCATAGAGGTCCTTGTCCATCGCCTTGCCGGGATGAAGCTTGTTCTTGATACCGTCGAGGCCGGCCATCAGCATGGCGGCGAAGGCGAGGTAGGGGTTCGCGCTCGGATCCGGGAAGCGGACTTCGACGCGCTTGGCCTTCGGGTTGCTGCCGAACGGGATACGGCACGAAGCCGAGCGGTTGCGGGCCGAATAGGCGAGCAGAACCGGCGCTTCATAGCCCGGGACGAGACGCTTGTAGGAGTTCGTCGACGGGTTGGTGAAGGCGTTGAGGGCCTTGGCGTGCTTGATGATGCCGCCGATGAAGTAGAGGCAGGTCTCCGACAGCCCGGCATATTCGTCGCCGGCAAAGGTCGGCTTGCCGTCCTTCCAGATCGAAAGGTGGACATGCATGCCCGAACCGTTGTCGCCGAAGACGGGCTTCGGCATGAAGGTTGCGGTCTTGCCGTAGGCATTGGCAACCTGGTGCACGACGTATTTGTAGATCTGCATCTTGTCGGCGTTGCGAACGAGCGCATCGAACTTGACGCCAAGCTCGTGCTGGGCGGCGGCCACTTCGTGGTGATGCTTTTCAACCGTGACGCCCATTTCGGCAAGCACGGTCAGCATTTCAGAGCGCATGTCCTGGCAGCTGTCGATCGGCGGTACCGGGAAGTAGCCGCCCTTGATGCGCGGACGATGGCCGAGGTTGCCGGTCTCGTATTCGGTGTCGTCGTTGGACGGCAGTTCGGACGAATCTAGCTTGAAGCCGGTGTTGTACGGGTCGGCCTTGTACTTCACGTCGTCGAACACGAAGAATTCTGCTTCCGGACCAACGAAGACCGTATCGCCGATGCCGGAGGCCTTGAGATAGGCTTCCGCCTTCTTCGCCGTGCCGCGCGGGTCGCGGTTGTAGGATTCGCCGGAAACCGGATCGAGAATATCGCAGAGAATGACCATGGTCGACTGAGCGAAGAATGGATCCATGTGAGCCGTTTCCGGATCGGGCATCAGCACCATGTCGGACTCGTTGATGGCCTTCCAACCGGAAATCGAGGAGCCGTCGAACATGACGCCGTCGGCGAACATGTCTTCGTCGACGCAGACGACGTCCATCGTCACATGCTGTAGCTTGCCCTTCGGGTCCGTAAAGCGCAGGTCGACGAACTTGACGTCGTTGTCCTTGATTTGCTTCAGAACTTCACTCGCAGTCGTCATTTGTTGTAAATCCCTGTTTTGAGATGACGAGGTTTGAAAAAATCGGGGCCGAACGGCCCCCCAGGATCTGATGGCGTGATTAGATGGCGTCGAGGCCGGTTTCGCCGGTGCGGATTCGAATGACTTCTTCCACGTTGGACACGAAAATCTTTCCATCGCCGATGCGGCCGGTCTGCGCGGCATTGCGAATGGCCTCGATGACGGCCTCTGCGTTTTCGTCCGCCAGCACCACTTCGACCTTTACCTTCGGCAGGAAGTCCACCACATATTCGGCGCCCCTGTAGAGCTCGGTGTGTCCCTTCTGTCGTCCGAAGCCCTTGGCTTCCGTGACGGTTATCCCCTGCAGGCCGACTTCCTGAAGGGCTTCCTTCACTTCGTCGAGCTTGAAGGGTTTTATGATCGCTTCGATCTTTTTCATGAGAAAATGTCTCTCCGCTTCTCCCTTTAAAGCAGGTTCATGCCCGCTCGGCCTCCAATATGCACGTAGCGTGCCAGTTTTGTCGCGGAATAAAACCCCGGATAGTGAATTTTCACAGCTTGATCGGGGACGGGTGGGATTGCGCCGTGCCTTCCCGGTCATTCTGCCTATTTTTTATGAAGTTTCTTGGTTTGATGCCAGTAATCGTGCTGCGTCAGGCACCACAAGCACGTTATTTGAGCACCAATAATGTGCAAATGCATAAAAAGTGCTCAAATCGTTTGTTCTCGCGTCTCCTTGCTTTGGGCGCCTCGGCGCGGTTAGATCTGCTTCATGCTTGACGCGCTCCAAAACGTTCTGGTGACACCTGCCGACATGACGGCGATCGACAAAGCGGCCGCCGATTCGGGCATCGATAGCTTCACTCTGATGCGTTCAGCGGGAATGGCGGTGTCGGCGGCGGCCTTGCGGCTCTTTCCGGGAGCCCTTCGGTTCGTCGTGCTTTGCGGACCTGGCAACAATGGCGGCGATGGCTATGTTGCCGCGTCTGCGCTCGCGGACGGCGGCGCCGATGTGGCCGTGTTTGCGCTTGGCAAGCCGGAGGCATTGAAAGGGGACGCGGCGCGAGCGCAGCGCGCCTGTCCACTCTCGATACAGCCGCTCATCGCTTACGAGCCGCAAGTTGGTGACGTCGTCGTCGATGCCTTGTTCGGGGCAGGGCTTGCCCGCGATCTGCCGGAAGAGGCGTATAAAACTATCGAGCGGGTGAGCGAGGGCCGAATACCGGTAATCGCGGTTGATCTGCCCTCGGGCGTGGACGGGCGCACGGGAGAGGTCCGCGGTACGAGCTTCACTGCCGCACATACGGTCACGTTCATGGCCAGGAAACCCGGCCATCTGCTGATGCCCGGGCGCGTCCGTTGCGGCGCCCTGGAGGTATTCGACATCGGTATTCCGGCGCGGCTAGTCAGCGAGAGGGCCGGCGACCTGCGGATCAATACACCAGCCGCATGGGGATCGCACGCCAGCGCTCTGGATCCGGCCACGCACAAGTACCGGAGGGGCCATCTGGGTGTGCTTTCGGGCGGTTCGCTCTCGACTGGCGCAGCGCGCCTGTCAGCCGCCGCTGGCCTCGCAGCGGGTGCCGGTCTGGTGACGCTTGCATCGCCGGCGGAAGCGCTCGCCGTCAATGCGTCCCACCTTACGGCGGTGATGCTCAGGGAAATTCGGGACATGGAAGACCTTGCGGCATGGCTCAAGGACAAGCGGGTGAACGCATTCGTGCTCGGGCCGGGCTTTGGTGTCGGAAAGAAGACGAGGGACTTTGCCCTGATGCTTTGCGATCGAGCGCTGGTTCTCGATGCCGACGGAATGACGTCTTTCGAGAAGGCAAGGGCGGAACTCTTCGAACGAGCAGCCAACAGCGGGGGGCGACTGGTGATGACGCCGCACGAGGGCGAGTTCGCACGGTTGTTCCCCGAGATCGCCGCGGATGCTGCGCTGTCCAAGATTGAAAAGGCGCAAGCGGCTGCGCGACTGAGCCACGCGGTCATCGTCTACAAGGGCCCCGACACGGTTGTCGCCGCTCCATCAGGGCGTGCCGTCGTCAATGCCAATGCTCCGCCATCACTCGCCACCGCAGGATCGGGTGATGTCCTTGCCGGTATTGTCGGCGCTCATCTGGCGCAGGGCATGCCGGCCTTCGAGGCTGCCGCCGCCGCGGTCTGGCGCCACGGAGAGGCCGGCACGCGCGCAGGTCGCGGCATGACGGCGGAGACTCTCATCGAGAACATCCCGCCGCTTCCGTGACTTACTCTCTACGCAGCATCAGCCGCGCGTGCCCTTCGCGATCGGCTCCTGATAGGTGAAGCCCATGTCCCACGGGAAATAAATCCAGGTATCCTGGCTCACCTCGGTCACGAAAGTGTCGACGAGCGGGCGTCCCTTCGGCTTGGCGTAGACGGCGGCGAAATGGGCTTTAGGCAGCATTGCGCGCACTTCGGCGGCGGTCTTGCCGGTGTCCGTCAGGTCGTCGACGATCAGCACCCCTTTACCGCCGTCCCTGGCGATTTCCGGGGATATACCCTTGAGGACCTTCATCTGTCCCTGCGTGTCGTAATCGTGATAGGAGGCGATGCAGACGGTCTCGATCATGCGGATGTTGAGTTCGCGGGAGACGATTGCCGCCGGAACGAGGCCCCCGCGGGTGATGCAGACCATCGCACGCCATTCCTGTCCGTTGTCGGCCAGCCGCCACGCGAGCGCGCGGGCGTCGCGGTGGAACTGGTCCCAGGTTACTGGAAAGGCTTTATCTGGAAGAGACATGTGCGGGCTCCGGCTTCTCGTCGAACACAGGTTGCGAAGTGCGGCGGCAGACCAAGGGATCGCAGAGCGCGCTTCGTTACGAATTGAATATGCAATACTGAAAATGAAGCCCGGAGCGCAAGGGCCGGACAGGCTTGTCCGGAAATCCGTTCCTCCGCTCGTTGGCGTTGTCGAACGCCGAACGACGGATGCCGTTAGCGGGCGCCGGTGATTGTCTCGATCATCGCCATGACATCGGCTTCGGCGGCAGCGAGCACGGCAGCATCGCGAGCACGGATGACGATATCGGTCGAGAAGCTCTTGCCGTCGAATTTGGGGTAGGAACCGATGCTCGTTTCCGGATGCCGTCTTTGAACCTCCGTCAAAGGGCCGCCAATATCGCCTTCGCCATAAGGCGAGCGGACCGTACGTGACAGCACCGGCGTGCCGGTCTGGAGGCTAGGCAGCAAGCTGTCGAGCATCGCCTGAAAGACCTGCGGCACGCCGGCCATGACGTAAACATTGTCGATCCTGAAGCCGGGCGCCGTCGAAACGGGATTGGAGATATGGACGGCGCCGACCGGCATGCGCGCCATGCGCCTACGCGCATCGGTAAACTCCATGCCGCGTCGTTCATACATGGCGCCAAGCAGCGACATTGCTTCCGGGTCGTAGACGCACTCGACTCCGAACGCCCTGGAGATGGCGTCGGCGGTGATGTCATCGTGCGTCGGCCCGATGCCGCCGGATGTGAAGACATGGTCATAACGCCCACGCAAGGCGTTGACCGCGCCCACAATTGCCTCCTCGTCATCCGCGACGATGCGAACCTCCCGCAGGTCGATGCCGACCATGGTCAGCATCTCCGCCAGATGGCCGATATTCTTGTCCTTCGTCCGGCCGGAGAGGAGCTCATCGCCAATGGCGAGCATGGCGGCGGTGACGATCTTGGCAGTGGTCATGGGGGCTCCCGCGTTGTTGATGATCGTCCAGTGCGATCTCGTCACTGTTGAAGAAAACTTGACAGTCTGTCGACCGATGACGTGCTGGCGACGACATGCGTTTTGATAAATCCTGCCTGCGGTCACGATCAAGCTGAATTGCCGGACATCGAAGGAGTAACATAATGGCTAAGGTACTGGTCCTCTACTATTCGGCCTATGGGCATATCGAAACGATGGCCCACGCCGTCGCGGAGGGCGCCAAATCAACCGGGGCAGAGGTTGTCGTCAAGCGTGTTCCCGAGCTTGTGCCGGAAGATGTGGCGAAGGCTTCGCACTACAAGATGGATCAGGCTGCGCCGATCGCCACCGTCAGCGAACTGGCGGATTACGATGCGATCATCTTCGGTTCAGGCACGCGCTACGGCACCGTCGCGTCGCAGATGCGCAACTTCATAGATCAGACCGGCAGTCTTTGGGCACAGGGCAAGCTTGTCGGCAAGGTTGGTTCGGCCTTCACTTCCTCGGCAACTCAGCACGGCGGTCAGGAGTCAACGATACTCGGTCTGATCCCGACGTTGATGCATCTCGGCATGATCGTCGTCGGCCTTCCTTATGCATTCGAGGGCCAGATGGGGCTGGACGAAATCAAGGGCGGATCTCCCTATGGCGCCTCGACGATCACCGGTGGCGACGGTTCGCGCCAGCCATCGGCAGTCGAACTCGAAGCCGCCCGTTATCAGGGCGCGCATGTCGCAAAGATCGCTGCGAAACTTGCGTCCTGACACGTCTGGTTCGAAAACTTCAAGGCGCGGTCCGGTCGGACCGCGCCTTGAAGTTCTATCAAGGCTTCAAAAGGCAGCCAAAATCATCGCAGAAGTGGCCTAGCGGCGTTTTTTTGTGCTAACATTGTACCTGTTCGGCATGCAAATGCCATTGATGAGGAGGAAGAAGTAGGACCGTGCGGCAACGGTCCGCCGGGGGCAGACACTGTCCCAGGAATCCAGGGGAGTGAAGAATGGCGCGGATCACTTATTCGATCGTTCAACACGACGGAGGCTGGGCCTATAAGGCAGCCGACGCGTATTCAGAGTCCTTTCCCAGTCGCGAGATGGCACTGGCGGCCGCAAAGGTCGCAGCGGCCGAACAGCAAGTCGGCGGCGACGACGAGGAAATCAGCTTCCAGGATGAAAAGGGAAATTGGCATTTCGAACACGCTGATGGGGGAGATCGACCTGAAGCAACCGTCGAGGATGGCTGATGATGCTTGAAGGGGCAGTTGGGTCTGAGTGTATTCGCCCCTGACGACGCCGTCCCCGTACGCGATGACTACGCGACGGAGGATTTTCAATGCATTATAACGTTCAGATCTTCACCTGGACCGCCCGCTTGGGCGTTCATCAGGTCGGATCGGTCATCGAAGTCGACGCGCCCAATCCGAAAGCAGCGGCGGTATCGCTGCTTGGGTTGCGGCTGGACGATACCGGAATGTCGTCGAAACTAGCGGTTAGAGTCTGGCGCGGAGAAGACGGCTATAAAGCCGACTGCGATTGTTTTTACTATCACTGACCCGGTATCTCGCCTCGAGGTTTCGTGAGGTCGCGTAAGCCTGCCGCTTCCCGCCGTTCGTGTCGAGCGAATGACGGGGTATTTTTGCGTGCGCCTGCGGCGCACCGGGTTTCATTCATCCGGCGTACAGAGCCTCAGCCGATGACCGTCGGGATCAGGTGGGAAACGATCCCGATGCCCGGCGGCCGAGCAGTCGTGAATAGAATGCGGCACTTTCCGCGGGATTCTGAACATACAGGCGAGGGAGAGATTGGGCTTCAGCATGGTCGAAACCTCTTATCTCGTTTGCGAGAATAATCACGCAACATATTGATGAGCTGAAATATCAGTCCTTGAAAACGGTATCGATCCCGGCCGAGGATTTGCGATTTCTTGCCGAGAACAGGGTCTTCCAGATCGGGTGCCGACCAAGCGTTTGTTGATGATGCAATTCCGCCTGCCGTGCCGCAATAGCGCTTGCAAAAGCTTCCTTCATCGCATCGATGCGACGGCGCTTTTCGTCCCATTCGTCGCGGTTGTGCCGGGCTTCCGCCATCACACGGTTCTCCTGGCCTCGCGGGATCTCACGAACGAGCGGCCGGCCATGAGAAGATGGAGCTCATTTGTGGTTCCAGCCTGATAGGCTTCGATGAGCATTCTGCCGTATCTTTGCGCGGGGGCACTGTCGCGCGACCATCGGTGCTCGTTGCAGAGGCGGTCGAACACACGCTGAAGCGTATCCAGGTCTTCTGGAAACAAAGGCACGTCAGATGACGCTTGCAGTGGACGCACGCCTTTACCCTCTGTCAGCGATGCAAGGACAAATTTTCGAGGCAATTCAGCTTGCCAGCAACGGGCGCCGATTGAACCCCTGGCGAATCAGGGGTTCGTATAATTTTTCGCTTGAGATGATGATGTGGTATTCGCCCGGGCGTTAACGAGCGGCGTCAACGACTCGCACAGAGGAGTGTCTGCTGCGCCGACGTGGCCACTGCGCTGAAAAACATTTCCTTGACTGAATCCCCTAAGTGTTTGATCTAGGCCGCAGGCGGACGTGGCGAAACTGGTAGACGCAAGGGACTTAAAATCCCCGAAGCGTTCTCTCCGCCCCTGCAACAATCCCCCAAAGCACTGAAATTTAAGCCTGAACCGCAAGGGTTTCGGGCCTAATTCGGTTTCTCTCCACTCATGGAGGGATTTCGGTGACAAAGGGCCTCCTGTGACAATCCTTTTGTGACAAACAAGGAAAATGCCCATGGAGAGGCTCTCGCTCGTTCTCGTTTCGTCCGCTATCGCGGCACTCACGTTAGCCTCCGTCGCCCACGCCAAGTTCAGCGGCGTCCGCAGCGGTGGCTTCCGCTCCTCGACCTCATTCAGCAGCCGCACCTACACGGCACCGAAGCCGAGCTACAGCGCAACCGAAGAAGTCGTGGTTCGCGTCGACACCGGCCAAGCCCAAGACCGCCTACGTTCCGACCCCAGCATCGAGACCGACCACGTCCTCCAGTTCGTCCCGGCTCCCGGGTTTCATGATCGGCTGGTTCGCCTCGGATGTGATCGAAGCATCATCGCGGGTGATGACAAGAAGCAAGTTTTGCAGTACGGCCCCAACGGAGGACAATGAGAATGCCATTCAATACCAACGTATCGAAGCTCCTTCAGGTTATTAACACGCTGCGTAAGGGCGGTGAGCAGATGCCTATCCAGACGGCGCATGTTTTCTTCGCCATCATGGCTCGCCCAGGCATCACAATGGCGCAACTCGCTGAAGAGGTCGGCCTGTCGCAATCATCCTGCTCACGCAACGTCGCGGCGCTCGGAGAGTGGCACCGCCTCGGCAAGCCGGGGTATGACCTCATCGAGAGCACGAACGACCCGAACGAGGGCCGGAGGCTGATCATGTTTCTCAGCCCGAAGGGCAGACAACTCGCCCGCCAGCTCATCGTAGCTATCGACCCTAACTCCGTGGTCGAAGATTTCCGCTTTCCGAGCGCAAAGGAGTATCTCAACGGGGTTTATCAGCGCAGCCTGGCGGGCAAGAACGTAAACAAGACTGGTCTTTGACGTGATCTTGCATTCGTAAGGTGTCGCACTTCTCGCGCCTGAACAGCAGGGTTCGCGGGTCGCGGCGGTGACCGTACATCCCCACCGGTCTAATACCGATGCGCAGAGAAGTCATCGGCTTGCATGGCCTATCAAATAGACAGTCGGACATGCTCATCGTCTTTTCGAGGATGTGGTAGTCCGGCAAGTTTCCGTCGCAATGTGTGACGACTCAGGTCACCAGAATTGTCGATCAGCCCCACCAGGCCAGCCTCGCTCCATCAACCAGGCATAGAGATTGACGAGGCAACACAGGCCGTTTTTATTGCCTGTTGCAGTGACAGGGATTTCGAAATGAACCAGCAGGCACTATCGGCATTCATTTGGTCCGTAGCGGACCTTCTCCGGGGCGACTACAAGCAAGCTGACTACGGCAAAGTGATCCTGCCGTTCACGGTTCTGCGCCGCATCGACTGCGTCCTGGAGCCGACCAAGGAAGCGGTGCTTGCCGAACATGCAGCCAAGACCGCGGCCGGGATCAATCCCGAGCCCTTCGTCCTGCGCAAGGCCGGACAGACCTTCTATAACGTCTCCAAGCTCGACATGCGCCTTCTGATGGGCGATCAGGACAACATCGCGGCCAACCTCTATGCCTACATCCAGGGCTTCTCGCCGGACGTCCGTGACATCTTCGAGCGCTTCGAGTTTGCCGCTCAGATTGATCGCCTGGTCAAGGCCAAGCTGCTCTATCAGGTGACCGAGAAGTTTGCCCGGATCGACCTTCACCCCGATAAGGTCAGCAACCATCAGATGGGCCTGGTGTTCGAGGAATTGATCCGGAAGTTCTCTGAACTCTCCAACGAGACTGCCGGTGAGCACTTCACGCCTCGTGAGGTCATCCGGTTGATGGTCAACCTGCTGTTCGTCGAAGACGACGAGATCCTTTCCAAGCCCGGAGTGGTGCGCACGATCTACGATCCCACCGCCGGGACGGGCGGGATGCTGTCGATTGCCGATGAATACCTCAGCGAGCACAACGAACAGGCCCGGCTTGTTATGCACGGGCAAGAACTGAACCCCGAGTCTTACGCGATTTGCAAGGCCGACATGCTGATCAAGGGGCAGGATGTCAGCAACATCGTCTTCGGCAACACGCTGTCTGACGATGGCCACGCTGGGGAAAAGTTCGACTACATGCTCTCCAATCCGCCCTTCGGCGTCGAGTGGAAGAAGGTCGAGAAGGAGATCCGGGCGGAACACGAGCAGAAGGGCTTCAACGGTCGCTTCGGTCCCGGGCTTCCTCGGGTGTCGGATGGTTCGCTGCTGTTTCTGCTGCACCTGATCTCGAAGATGCGCCCGGCGGTCGACGGCGGCAGCCGGTTCGCCATCGTCCTCAATGGGTCTCCCCTGTTCACCGGTGGCGCGGGTAGCGGCGAAAGCGAAATCCGTCGATATGTGCTGGAGAACGACCTTCTCGAAGCGATCATCGCGCTGCCGACTGACATGTTCTACAACACCGGCATCGCTACCTATGTCTGGGTCTTGTCGAACCGTAAACCGGACCACCGGAAGGGCAAGGTGCAACTGATCGAC
The DNA here is from genome assembly GCF_030124405.1 of Sinorhizobium sp. 7-81. Lineage (NCBI taxonomy): Bacteria > Pseudomonadati > Pseudomonadota > Alphaproteobacteria > Hyphomicrobiales > Rhizobiaceae > Sinorhizobium > Sinorhizobium sp. 7-81. Next base: position 77,471 of record NZ_JASKLT010000003.1, read on the forward strand.
GCCTCGTCCTTCTGGCAGAAGATGCGCAAGAGTCTCGGCGCCAAGCGCAAGGAGATGGGAGACCCCGACATCGCCTCCGTCACCAGGCTGTTCGGTAGTTTCAGCGGGGCCCAGATTGCGACGGTGTTGGATGCACAAGGAAAAGAGGTCGGGCGTGAGATCGTGGCTGATCGTGAGAAGCCCCCAGTCGCCCCCGAAGGCGGCAAGGTGAAACTCGCTCCGCTATCGCGCATCTTCGCTAACGAAGCCTTCGGCTTTCGCACGATCACCGTCGAGCGTCCCCTGAGGGACGAGAGGTGCAATGTCGTCGTCGGCACCAAGGGCAAGGCAAAGGGCAAGCCACAGGCCGACAGCTCACTTCGCGATACCGAGAACGTGCCGCTTAGTGAGGAGGTCGGGGCCTATTTTGCACGGGAGGTTCTGCCCCATGCCCCGGATGCCTGGATAGACCATGAGAAGACCAAGGTGGGCTACGAGATCCCGTTCAACCGTCACTTCTATGTCTTCGAAGCGCCGCGACCGCTGGCCGAGATCGATGCGGATCTAAAGCAGGTGACGGGTCGCATTCTCCAGATGCTCGGGGAGCTGTCGGCATGAGCTTCCCCCGCCATAAAGGTTATAAACCCAGCGGATCAGATTGGATGGGCGATATCCCGTCAAGTTGGGATGCGCGTTTGGCTCGGCGCTTGTTCAAGCAAATGAGAGAGGCGGCCCTCGAAGGAGATGAACAATTGTCGGCCACGCAGCGCTACGGCGTGGTTCCCCAGCGATTGTTCATGGAGCTTGAAGACCAAAAGCTAATGCTTGCCCTTGGTGGGATCGGAAACTTTAAGCACGTCGAACAAGACGATTTCGTTATTAGTTTGCGCAGCTTTCAGGGTGGCATTGAGCACTCGGCATATAGCGGCTGCGTCAGCCCGGCATACACGGTTCTACGGGCTCGGGATGCAATTTCACCGAGTTACTTCGCCTACGCCCTCAAGTGCAGCCTCTTCGTATCGGCGCTCCAAACCGCCACGGACGGGATACGAGACGGAAAGAATATCAGCTATGATCAGTTTGGGGGGATTTTGCTGCCGGTTCCCCCGCTCCCCGAGCAAGCGGCTATATCGGCCTTCCTCGACCGCGAAGTCGGCAAGATCGACGCCCTGGTCGAGGAGCAGAAGCGGTTAATCGAACTGCTCAAGGAGAAGCGTCAGGCTGTCGTTTCCCACGCGGTCACCAAGGGCCTCAACCCGGATGCCCCGATGAAGAACACGGGGATCGAGTGGCTCGGCGAGGTGCCGGAGCATTGGCAGGTGTCCGCGCTAAAGACGGTAGCGACAGTTCAGACAGGAATTGCCAAAGGAAAAGACTTCTCGGGTGTTGAGACCATTGAAGTTCCCTACCTGCGTGTCGCCAACGTTCAGGACGGCTATTTCGACCTCGCCGAGATTGCGATGATCAACATCCCTGGCGAACTCCTTGATCGGTACAGGTTGCGGCAGGGCGATGTTTTAATGAATGAAGGGGGAGATTTCGACAAACTTGGACGGGGTCACGTGTGGGATGGTCAGATCGATCCTTGCATTCACCAGAACCATGTCTTTGCCGTAAGGCCCCACTCAGTATTGGCCGCGTGGCTAAATCTTGTAGCGGGGTCGGACTATGCACAGTTCTACTTCGTGGGCAGGTCAAAACAGAGCACCAACCTTGCGTCAATTTCATCAACAAATCTAATGGAACTGCCTGTAACACGACCCCCGGAACAAGAGCAGATCCAAATTGTCGAGTTCATTCACGCCCAAATCGACGGGATGGATGGCCTCATGCAACAAGCTCTGTCGGCAATCGAGTTACTCCAAGAACGCCGGACTGCCCTGATCGATGCAGCAGTCACCGGTAAGATCGATGTGCGGGGTCTGGTCGAAACCCGGGAAGCTGCCGAATGACTTCATCGAAGTTGCCTAATATTGCCGCAATGGACGCTCCGAAGAGGGCAGAGTTGCGGAAAAACGCCGAGCGCTGGCTGGAAAAGGGCAGTCCTGTACAAAAGGTCGACGCGCAAGCCGTCCTGGATGAACTGGCAAGAGTGCATGGAAAGGAGGAGATGGACCGTCGCGCGACCGTCGCCGCGATGGGCGTTCCGGAACGGGTGGCTAAAGCCTTCACTTCCATGCCGCCCACGGAAACCGAACAGGCACTCCTCCAGGTATTGCTCGATAATCCCGATCTTACATCTCAGGCGCTCAGTGCAAAGCTCGCTTGGGGCGGTCAGTCCTGGCACATGCATTTTGGCAAGACGAGCGAACGGCGGGAACATCTTCTCTGGGATGCCGAACCAGCCGTGACGCGGGACGCCCACTTCTATTGCGGCATTCTGGCAATCTATTCTCACGTCAGCCACGGCTTTACGATGAAACCGGAGGTGGCCGAGGGGTTGGCGGCCATCGGCATCAGACCGTCGAACAGGTGTTCTCGATGAGCCTCCACAAGGAAATTAGCTTCGAGGAAGAAATCTGCGGTCACCTCGTAGATCATGGCTGGCACCACGAGGGTGGCGACGCTGCCAAGTATGACCGCACCCGGGCGCTGTTTCCTGCCGATGTCGTGGCGTGGGTCCAGACTTCACAGCACAAGGCGTGGGAGGCGCTGGCGAAGAACCATGGCCCCGCTGCCGAGTCCGTGCTGCTCGACCGCATCCGCAAGCAGCTTGACGAGCGCGGGACTCTGGATGTGCTGCGCCACGGCGTCGAACTGATCGGCCTCAGGGCACCGCTGAAGGTCGCCGAGTTCAAACCGGCCTTTGGTCTCAACGAGGAGATCCTGGCCCGGTACAACGCCAATCGGCTGCGTGTCGTGCGGCAGGTACGATACTCGAACAACAACGAGAACTGCATCGATCTCGTCCTGTTCCTCAACGGACTTCCGGTTTCGACTGTCGAGCTGAAGACGGACTTCACCCAAAGCGTCCAGGACGCGGTGGACCAGTACAGGTTCGATCGGCACCCGAGCCCCAGGGGACAATCGCCTGAGCCGCTCCTGAACTTCCCCAGCGGCGCCCTCGTCCACTTTGCGGTCAGCAATGCCGAAGTGATGATGGCGACGAAGCTCGAAGGTGCCGACACCCGCTTCCTGCCGTTCAACAAGGGCAATGACGGCGGCAAGGGCAACCCGCCCAACCCAAACGGACACCCGACCGCCTATCTCTGGGAGGAGATCTGGGAGCGCCATTCCTGGCTGGAGATCCTTGGGCGCTACGTCGTTGCCGCGAAGGACGCCAAGAAGAAGATCACAGGTCTGGTCTTCCCGCGCTTCCATCAGCTGGATGCAACCCGAAAGCTACAAGCAGCCGTTCTCGCCGAGGGTGCGGGAGGCAAATATTTGATCCAGCATTCGGCGGGATCGGGAAAGACGAACTCGATTGCATGGTCGGCGCATTTCCTCGCCGATCTCCACGACGAGCAGCATAAGAAGATCTTCGACACCGTCATCGTCGTGTCCGACCGCAATGTGATCGACACTCAGCTTCAGGAAGCGATCTTTAGCTTCGAGCGCACCACGGGCGTCGTCGAGACGATCACCAACGAAGGCGGGGCGAAGAGCAGCAAACTGGCTGAGGCGCTCGCCGGGGGAAAGAAGATCGTCGTCTGCACCATCCAGACCTTCCCGTTCGCGCTGGAGGCTGTGCGGGAGCTTGCTGCGACGCAGGGCAAGAAGTTCGCGGTAATCGCCGACGAGGCGCATTCAAGCCAGACGGGCGAGACCGCATCGAAGCTGAAACAGGTTCTCTCAGCCGAGGAACTCGCGGAACTTGGGGACGGAGGCGAGGTCAGCAGCGAAGACATCCTCGCGGCCCAGATGGCAGCCCGGGCGAACGAAAGCGGCATCACCTATCTGGCTTTCACCGCGACCCCCAAGGGCAAGACGCTGGAGCTCTTTGGCCGCCGCCCGAACCCGAGCGAACCGGCGAGCGAGACCAACAAGCCACAGCCCTTCCACGTCTATTCGATGCGTCAGGCCATCGAAGAGGGCTTCATCCTCGACGTCCTGAAGAACTACACACCCTACGATCTCGCCTTCAAGCTGGCCAATGCTGGCGGCGAGATGGACGACAAGGAGGTGGAGCGCAAGGAGGCGGTTAAGGCGCTGATGCGCTGGGTGCGGCTGCATCCCTACAATATCAGCCAGAAGGTTCAGATCGTCATCGAACATTACCGAGCGAACGTGCAGCCGCTGCTCGACGGCAAGGCGAAGGCCATGGTGGTCACCGGCAGCCGTGTCGAGGCGGTGCGGTGGCAGATCGCGATGCAGAAGTACATCAGGGACCAGGAGTACGACCTCGGCACCCTCGTGGCGTTCTCCGGGGAGGTCGACGACAAGGAAAGCGGACCGGAGCCCTTCTCGGAGTCGAGCAAGGAGCTGAACCCGGGCTTGAACGGGCGGGACATCCGCGAGGCCTTCAAGCTGCCGGAATACCACGTGCTGCTCGTCGCCAACAAATTCCAGACCGGGTTCGATCAGCCGCTCCTGTGCGGCATGTACGTCGATCGTCGCTTGGCGGGGATACAGGCGGTCCAGACGCTCTCGCGCCTCAATCGAGCACACGCGGGCAAGGACACGACCTATGTCCTCGACTTCGTCAACAGCGGCGACGACATCCTGAAGGCATTCCAGACCTACTACGAGACGGCTGAACTCGCGGGGGTCACCGATCCCAACCTCGTGTTCGACCTCAGGGCGAAGCTGGACGCCGCCGGATACTATGACAGCTTCGAGGTCGATCGAGTCGTGAAAGCCGAACTCGACCCGCAATCGAAGCAGAGCGATCTTGTAGCCGCCATCATGCCTGTCGCGGATCGTTTGCTTCGAGCCTACAAGGCGGCACAGGAGCGCCGAATGGTTGCCCTGACGAAAGAGGATACCAAGGCGGCGAAGGATGCCCAGGACGAGATGGAGGCGCTTCTGCTCTTCCGCAGCGACATGGGCGCGTTTGTCCGGGTCTATGCCTTCCTGTCGCAGATCTTCGACTACGGCAACACCGACATCGAGAAGCGATCGATCTTCTATAAGCGCCTGATCCCGCTGCTCGACTTCGGTCGCGAACGGGACACCGTCGACGTCTCCCAAATCAAGCTGACGCATCACAAGCTGTCGACCAAGGGACCCCGGCAACTCACTCTCTCGGGTTTCTTTGAGCCGCTGACGCCTTATACGGCTCCGGGCTCGGGCTCGGTACAGGACAAGGAGAAGGCGCTACTCGCTGAAATCGTATCGAGGGTAAATGACCTGTTCCAGGGCGACCTGACGGACGATGATCAGGTCATCTATGTGAACAGCGTGTTGAAGGGGAAGCTGCTGGAGTCGGAAACGCTCGTCCAGCAAGCCGAGCACAACACGAAGGAACAGTTCGCGAGTTCTCCGGATCTCTCGAAGGCCATTCTCGACGCCATTATGGACGCCTTCGAGGCCCATTCGGTGATGAGCAAACAGGCGCTCGACTCGCCGAAGATCCGCGAAGGCATCAAGGACATCCTGCTTGGACCGGGACAGCTTTGGGAGGGGCTCAGGGAGCGTAGAGGGTCCTTGGCTGAACCAGACGTGTAAGTTCCTGCATGACAAAGGATATGGGGAAGGAAGAATATCATCGACATCCTTCTGATGAACCATCGCAGCAGGTCATCTGCTCTTTGATCGAGCGGTCTAACGACCTCGGGCTCCGAGATACATGATCAAATAGGGGCAACAGTAGGTACGCTGGGGGTGAAACTTAGGATATAACTTAGGTATCCACCTGAGAGGATTTGCTAAAGGCTGAGCCCTCGGTGACACCAGAGGCCCCAACTGAGAGGCTTTCGTCAAGGACCCGAGGCAAGACTCTGGATGCACTCAGGTCCTTGCTGAGGTCGGGGGGAATGATGAGTAATTCATCCCCCTACGTCCAAGTTCCCAATCCAAGACAAACGAGAGAATGCCAAGACCCTACACACGTCACGCTACACCCGAGGCGGCAGCAGAGGCGCGTCGAGCGTCCGTCCGTAAGTCCACCGAGAAGAACAAAGAGAAATACGCGGAGAAGCGCAGGGCCTCCGCCAAGGCTCGGTATCAGGCCAACCGCGAGACGCTTCTGGCCAAGGCCAACGAATATGCGAGGGCCAACCGCGAGAAGAACCGAGAGCGATCTCGGGCTCACAACCATGCGTCCTACCTGAAATCCACCGAGGTGGCTGACAAGATCATCCGTATGTTCGAACTTCTACCCGAGGAGCATCGGGAAGAGTACGCCCACTGGCTCCTGCACATCGCGCCCAACGAGCATCTGGTCCACCGAGCCCTGAGGTCGTCAGCTGTGGATTATCACTGGGTCGGCCGCTACGCAGGCTTCTGATGTCAAAAGGGTGCCGGATGTTTACCGAAAAAATGTCCGGCACCCAATCAGATCAGCGGCAGGGCGCGTGACCCCCCGTGCCCCCTCGGTTCGGCTCCGTTCCGGCTCTGTTCACCCTTTCGGACGGCCATTGTCACAGCTTTTGTCACACGGGAGACCCTAACACGTTGATTTCGTTTGTCTTGCGTGGGGATACCTGATCACTGGAGCGGATCGTTGCTTTGGTGGAAACGTCCGGTACGACCCTGCAAGGGCCAACGCCTTCGGGCGCGTTCCGGCTGATGTTCGCCTATCGGTTTCATTCATCGCTCGCCCCCTGCATTCAGGCGGTGGTGTATCGACGACGCGCCGCTCGTTCATTGCGCGGCGTTGTGGTCCATCGACCGATGTATGGCAAGTACCAGGGCTTGCGCGTGTTCTGATCCCCACAATGGCGACGCCTTACACAAGTTTTGACCGGGCTACCTCGCGTAACCTGTTAATTCGACTCGATTTTCCCTGCGATTGCACCTCTCCAAAATAAGACTTCATCCCGCATCAGGAGAGATTTATATGATGCTCGACGAAAAAAAATAGCCAGCAAAATCAATCAGCTATGTAGATAAGTAGCTTTTTATCGGCGAACTTAGTTGCATGTGTGGAGAGATTTCAGGAGGGTTATGTCCTCTCGCGGCGATAGCGTCGAGGGTGGAAATCGATGGATTTGTGATGCAAGGGGACACCATTACGTGAGCAACATTGTGAGCATAGCCGACAAGAAGAACGCGCGGCAGCTGATCTCCGTGGTCGAGGAGTTTCGAAAGCTCGACCCTGAGATACAGGCCCAGACTATCATGGTCTTCCTCAGGGTGGTCGACCGCCCGGGGATCACGATGAAGGAACTGATCCAAGCGACTGGATTGGCTTCTTCCTCCGTCAGCCGCAACGTCGCCGCGCTCAGCGGGACCCACCGTGGTGGTCAGCCCGGGCACAACCTGCTTCGGTCGTACGAAGATGCCACGGACAGGCGGATAAAGCGTGTCGAACTCACACCGAAGGGACGGCGCGTGTACGCGACCCTCGTGGACATCTTGGGAGGCGAACCAGCATGACAGTCAGAGCCAGAGGGAAAGGCTATCAGGCCGACCTCATGATCAACGGCAAGCGCTACCGTCCGACATTCACGACAGAGGCTGCTGCCATCACCTGGGAGAGTGAGGCGCAACTCGCAGCCAAGCTCGGCAAACCAATCCCACAGCCCTCGGTCGACACCCTCGGCAACCGGGGATCAGCCCTGAGGACGCTGGAAGACTTCTGGAAGGTCACGAAGAAGGATCGCTGGTCGGGCAGGAACAGCGGCGACAAGCTGGCGCGGAACGCTGAGTTCTTCATCGACTGGAAGGGCCGCGCGACGCCGATCAAGGACGTCACCTCGCGTGATTTCTACCACTTCGTTGACTACCTCCGGACGGAACTGAGCAACGACAACGCTACGATCAATCGCAAGATGTCGGCGGTGAAGGTCATGTTCCGCAAGGCGGTCCACGAGCGGGTGATCGACGCGGTCCCGCACATCGAGAAGTTCAAGGAGACGTCGGTCGGCAGCATCGACTTCCTCGACTTCGGCGAAGAGGACCCGCTGATCCGGCAGCTGGACCACCACGGTTGGCAGCGGCTGTCACAGCTGGTCTCCTTCCTGCTCGACACCGGGGCCCGCATCAACGAGGCGAAGAAGCTCACCTACGACGACATCACGTCGAAGCATGTGATCCTCCGCGACCGCAAGTCGGGGCGCACCTCGTATATCCCGCCGACCGCTCGGGTTCGCGCCGTCCTGGCCCAGTGCCGTATCGATGGCAAGGACCCGGCGCGGCCCTTCGGTGATCTGAACCTCGACACCTGTCGCCGCCACCTGAACGTGGTCTACGAGAAGCTCGGGGGCAAGTACGACGGGTTCACGCAGCCGTTCCACATCTTCCGGCACACCTGCGCGTCACGTCTGGCGATGCGCGGGGTCGACGCCAAGCGGATCATGGACTGGATGGATCACTCCAACCTGTCGGTCACGCAGCGGTACATGAAGCTGTCGCCCACGGCTCTCGACGATGTCGCGGCGGCGCTGGAACCGGCGACCCCGAAGCTCCGGGTGGTAGCCAACGACCGCACCAGCGAATGAGGCATCCGGGGTCGCGCCCTCGGCGACGAGTGAAATCGTGACAGGCGGGGACCCGCACAAGACTTCGAGAGCGCAAGTGGTTTTTCACGGTGGGAGCCAGGAGGAGAGCGCGACCTGTGCTTGTGAGTTGTTCGTGTTTCCACTTGATGCTGCGGCTGTTCTTTGGTGTGGTTACCAGAGGGCACCACCACATGGATAGGGGCGTATGAAACGGCTAATCGATCTTCCTCACAGCGACGCGCGAACTCACCTTCTTAAGTGCAGCAGTTACTACAACGGCGACTTCCCCAACTACATCAGCTTTCAAGGTATCCTAAATGACGTCGCTGACTTCATGAAGGATAACGACTACTTTGAGTTCAAGTCCGATAATCCCGACATATTCACGGGGGTAAACTACAGTTTTGTTGCGAACAAAGATGGCCGGTTCGCTTGGCGACCATTGGAATTGATGCACCCGGCGATTTATGTCTCCTTGGTCAATCTCGTCTGCAGCGCCGACAACTGGAAACACATTGTAACGAAGTTCTCGGAGTTCGACGGCGGCGTGGTCGAATGCTGCAGCTCGCCCGTCCTTTCAGTAGATGAAGAAACGGACAAGGCCGCACAGATTACGAATTGGTGGCAGAAAGTCGAGCAGCGCTCGCTCGCATACTCGTTACAGTTCAGTCATATTCTACATAGCGATGTCACCGATTGCTACGGATCCATCTACACCCATAGCATCGCATGGGCCATGCACGGTTTAGATGAGGCGAAAAAAGGAAAAAAGGACTATAAACTGCTTGGTAACCGAATAGATCGCCACATCCAAGCAGGTCGCTACGGGCAGACAAATGGGATATCCCAAGGCTCTCTGCTAATGGACTTCATCGCTGAAATGGTGTTGGGCTATGTAGATCAACAAATAAGTTCCGAACTGAAGCAATCAAGCGACTTTAAGATCCTTCGGTATCGAGATGACTACAGAATATTTGCCAACAGTGATGAACGGTGCGAATTTATTCTTAAGGTAATTAGCGACAAACTACGTTCAGTTGGATTGAAACTGAATGTAGGAAAGACTTCGCTAAGCACGAACGTTGTGAGCGGTGCCGTTAAGGAAGACAAACTCGCCGGGATTGAACTACAGTCTCTCGATATCGCGAATGCAAAGACAATCCAAAAGCAACTGTTGAGACTTCACAACTTCGGACGACGGCATCCAAATAGTGGTGCACTCAGACGTCTCGCCGGGGAACTTCACTCTAAGATCGTGAAAATTAAGGAAGCTCCAGACGATTTGGACATACAAGTCGCAATTGCTGCGGACATTGCTCTCGTGTCGCCCACTACATTCCCAGCGATAGCGGGCATACTCAGTCACCTCATTGCTTTTGCCGAGAAACCCGAAAAGGAGCGCCTTTGGTCAGGTGTCCAGAAGAAGATGGCTCGAGTCCCACACAACGGCTATCTGGAAGTCTGGCTGCAGCGGGTGACAAAACCGAAGGCGGTCGGCATCGAGTTCGTCAGTGACGAACCTCTCTGCAAAATCGTCAACGGCCAGGAAGCAAATTTATGGGTTAACGATTGGATTTCCAGCACTGACCTAAAGAAGGCACTCGACGTATCGAAGATAGTCATCAGCCCACCGGAGAATGCGTCAGAAGCAGTGCCTCCAGAGGAGATAGAACTTTTCAACAAGAATGCAGCTTCGTACTAACCGGTGCGCACGTCGGCGAGAACTCAATCGCCCTGAAGCTCCGAATGCTGAACGAGGGGGTGAGTTCGGACCACAAATGACTCAGCCTCAGCGGGTCTCTGCCGGGGCTTAAATCCTCCGCATCTCTCTGGTGCGGACGGCGGGGATCGAACCCGCACGGGCGGTGCCCGAGGCATTTTAAGTGCCTTGCGTCTACCTGTTTCGCCACGTCCGCATCCGGTTCCTCTTTACCGAAATCCCCCGGAAACACAATGGCTTCTCGGTGCCAACCTTGTGACAAACCTGTGTGACAATGGGTGCCACTTCTGGCTCCGGAGACAAACAGCCGGGTTCCGGGGCACTAATGTTTTCAATGCCTTAGTAGCTTCGGGGAAACGGATTTAGGGACTTAAAATCCCTCGGTTAACACCGTACGGGTTCGATTCCCGTCGTCCGCACCAAGCTCCCCCCGCGGCCGAGCCGCCATCAGCCTGCAATTTTTCGCAGTACCGTCTCAAGCTGACCGAGCTCTGCGATCTCGTGAAAACGCGGATGGTCTTCCGGTTTCTCGTGATGTTCGAACGACCAGGTGAGGGCGTGCGGGACGTAGACGCCCCAGCTGCCGGCTGCGAGGGCAGGGACGATGTCGGACTTCAGCGAATTACCGACCATGAGGCTCCGTGACGGTCCGTCGCCGTGTTGGGAGAATATCCGCTCATAGGTCGACATGGTCTTGTCGCTGACGATCTCGATGGCGGCAAAGAAGTCGCCGAGGCCGGAGACGGCAAGCTTTCGCTCCTGATCGAAGAGGTCGCCCTTGGTGATCATGATCAGGCGAAAGCGTCCGGCGAGAGCTTCGAGTGTCTCCTGGACATTTGGCAGCGGTTCGACAGGATGGCCAAGCATGTCCCGTCCGGCGGCCAGGATTTCGGCAATGACGGATGGCGGCAGGTTGCCGCCGGTTACCTCGAGAGCCGTCTCGATCATCGATAGGGTGAAACCCTTGATGCCGAAGCCGTAGAGGCCGAGATTGCGCTTTTCGGCTGCCAGCAGTTTCGCAGGCAACTCCTCCGGGTCGGTGTGGTCCCGCAGCAATTCGACGAATCGCGTTTCTGTCAGGCGATAGAACCGTTCGTTCTGCCACAGTGTATCGTCGGCATCGAAACCGATTGTCGTAATTCTGTTCGGCATGGGCCTATTGTGCGGCGATCTTGAAGGGCTGGTCGACGGTTGCACTCTTGCCGCTGTTGATATCATTGAAATGGAATCGCAGCACATAGTCGCCGGCCGGAGCGCCGGTGACGTCGATGGTCAGCGTCGAGTAGATCTCCTGATTGCGCAGGTAACCGGTGAACGTGAAATCGCCGAATGCCTTCTGGCTGGCGAGAACCTCGCCCTTTGGGTTGAGGATATCGAAATCCACCGTGAAACGCGTCTGAATCTTGCCCTTGACGCTCGCTTCCTTCCAGGTGAGTCCAACCGGCTCGACATAGGAGACGATTGGTTCTCCGGCCTTGAAGGTCGGATCGGCCTTGGGTTCGTACATGGCGTAGCCAGCAGGTTCGGCGGTGACGAAGACCGCTTTGCCGATCGCGAATGGCAGCGTTTGGGAAAAGTCGCCCACCGCCTGGCGCAGCGTTTCCCGGGCACCCGCCGCGTCACCAGAGGTCGCCTGCTGTTCCGCTTTCGTTGCCGCATCCGAAAGCGGACCGGCCCGAACTGCCCCTTCGGTCGTGGCCACGATTGCGGCTGTCACTGTTGCAAGCAGGAGCAGGTGTTTCGACATCGCATTCCCCCCATGCCCGATTGCCCAAGACTTTCGGTATTTGGCACGCCAAGTCAAGGCACTGGTAGGTCACGACACTCAGTGCTTCCAGAAGATCGGGGTCAGGATGACGAGGACAGTCAGGACTTCGAGACGTCCGAGCAGCATCATCAGCGACAAAAGGTAGAGCTCGGGGTCATCGAGCGTCGAGAAGTTGCCAACCGGACCGATAATGCTGCCGAGGCCGGGACCGACATTGGAGAGGCAGGTGATGACAGCGGACACCGCCGTGACCAAATCATAGCCGAGCGCCCCCATCATCAGACTGCCGAAAACCCAGAGCAGGATATAAGTTATGAAAAACAGGAAGATGGCGCGCTGCGTATCCGCATCGACGGTGTTGTTGCCGTAGCGCACCGCGTAGATTGCATTGGGATAGACGAGCCTGTTCAATCCGGAGCGGATCGCGTTGAAGAGCACGACGAAGCGATAGGCCTTGATGCCGCCGGCGGTCGAACCGGAACAACCACCCATGAAGGTGGCGATAAACGCGGTCATGACGACGAAGGGACCCCAAAGACTATAGTCTTCACTGGCGTAGCCAGTAGTCGAAAGGAGCGAGGTAATGTTGAAGAAGGAGTGTGCCAGCGCCAGATGAAATTCGACGCCGTTTGCAAGCCGATGATAGACGGCGACGGCCACCGAAAACGCGGTGAGATAGCCGAGAAAGACGGTGATCTGCGGATCGCGGAGTGCATCGAGGCGCCCGCGGACGACAAGCACGATCAGGATCGAGAAGGGCAGGCTGCAGAGCGTCATGAAGAAGGTGCTGGTCCACAGCAGTGGAATGCTGCCGAAATAGGCAAATGACGCATCGTGGGTTGAAAAGCCACCGGTGGCGACGGTCGTCATCGCGTGGTTGATCGCGTCGAAGCGGTTCATGCCGGTCACGCTGTAGCCGATCGCGCAGAGCAGCGTGATCGTCACATAGATGGCGAGGAAGGCGCGGCTGAAGCTTGCGATGCGGGCGAATGGCTTGTCGCCCGTGTCGGAGGACTCCATCTTGAAGAAGGACATGCCGCCGACGCGCAAGTACGGAATGATAAAGAGGCCGAGAACGACGATGCCGATGCCGCCCAGCCAGCAAAGAAGCGAGCGCCAGAGCAGCAGGCCCGGTGGTGCGTTGTCGAGCCCGACAATGACGGTCGAACCGGTGGTCGTAACCGCGGAAACGGATTCGAAGAGCGCCTGGGCGAAATCGAGATCGAGCGAGGAAAGCCAGAGCGGGATTGCGCCGACGACCGAGAAGACGGACCAGAGCAGGTTGACCAGAAGGAAGCCGAATTTTTTCGAGAACGGCGGAGGTCCGGCGCGGGTCGCCATGAAGGTCGCCGCAGAGAGGCCGCCAGTCAGGAAGGCCGTTACCGCGAAGATCTCCCAGTCCGGATGTCCGTAGTATAGGTCGACGAGAGCGGGGACCAACATCGCGGCGGAAAGATAGAGGCCGAGGATCGCCGCAATGTGGACAGCGTGCCGGAACAGGGTTGCATTCAAGCTTCGATTTCCCGGAAACAATTGTCGAACCGGCCGATGGTCGCCCGGTGCGGCTGCCATAGTGGCTTGCTCGATCGATTCGTGTCAAATCGATGGCCTCGCGCAATGCAATGTGCCATAGCGTCATGCATCGGCAAACGCAACGGATAACCCTACGTGACGAAGCAGGATGTTGAAAATGCAGCGCTCGCGCTCCGTGAAATCTTTCCGGCGACGCCACTGCAACTCAACGATCACCTCAGTGCCCGGTACGGCGCGACTGTCTTCCTGAAGCGCGAGGATCTCTCGCCCGTACGCTCCTACAAGATCCGCGGCGCCTTCAATTTCTTACGCAAGGCGCTTGCCGCAGGAGCGGTCGGGAAGACCTTCGTCTGCGCCTCCGCTGGAAATCATGCGCAGGGCTTTGCTTTCGTCTGCCGTCACTTCGGCGTTCCAGGCGTCGTCTTCATGCCGGTGACCACACCACAGCAGAAGATAGACAAGACCCGCATGTTCGGTGGCGAGTTCATCACGATCCGCCTCGTGGGCGATATTTTCGATCAGTGCTATCAGGCGGCGCGCGACCACGTCGACGCGATCGGCGGCGTCATGGTGCCTCCTTTCGACCATGCGGACATTATCGAAGGGCAGGCGACTGTTGCAGCTGAAATTGCCGAGCAACTGCCGGGGGGCGTCGTTCCCGATCTCGTTGCTCTGCCGGTCGGCGGCGGCGGATTATCCGCCGGCGTCACGGGCTATTTCGCCGACACGCTTTCTGTTGATCGTTTCGTATTTTGCGAGCCGGCGGGAGCGCCTAGTCTCAAGCGGAGCCTGGAGACCGGTGGCGTGGTCACGCTCGACCAGGTGGACAACTTCGTCGATGGAGCGGCTGTCGCGCGCGTTGGCGATCTGAACTTCGCCGCGCTGCGCGCTTTTGCGCCTGAGCAAGTGATGTTGCTGCCGGAGAACGCGATTTGCCTGACGATCATAGACATGTTGAACGTCGAGGGTGTGGTTCTGGAGCCAGCCGGCGCGCTTTCCATCACAGCGCTGGAGATCCTCGGGCGCGAGCGGCTGGAAGGCAAGACGGTGATTGCCGTCGTATCCGGAGGCAACTTCGACTTCGAGCGCCTTCCCGACGTCAAGGAGCGGGCGATGCGGTATGCGGGGCTCAAGAAATATTTCATCCTGCGCATGGCCCAGCGCCCCGGTGCACTGCGCGATTTCCTCAATTTGCTCGGCGATGAGGATGATATCGCGCGGTTCGAGTATTTGAAGAAGTCGGCGCGCAACTTCGGTTCGGTTCTCATCGGAATAGAGACCAGGCACGCCGAGAATTTCCCGGCTCTAAAAGCGCGGTTCGATGCGGCCGGTCTGCGCTACCAGGACATTACCGAGAACGAGATTCTTGCCAATCTCGTCATTTGATCGGTGCGTCGAACAGGTGGACGGCCTCGCCGCGCACTTAGTCTTTGACAGCGCCCGCGGCCACGGCTAACTGTGGAGCATGGCATCGTTTTTCTCGAAATTGTTCGGCCTCGCCGGTGGCTCCGATAAGCAGACGGAACAGGCCGCCGGCAAAACGGAATCCTACGGAGATTGCTTGATCCGCGCGACTCCCATGCGGGAGGGGCCTCAGTTTCGCTTGGCTGGCAGCATCGAAAGGACAATTCCTGATGCCGGCTTGAAGGTGCGCACCTTCATTCGCGCCGATCTCTTCGCCTCCGAACAGGATGCGATCGATGCGGCCCTACGGAAGGGAAGGCAGATCATAGACGAGCAACGCGCCTCGCTTTTCAGCGACGACTCGCCATCCAGGCCGGTGTAACGCCAGGGCCGCATAGTCCCACTCCATCGGTGAATATCCGCGTATAGCGCCGGTTAGAGAATTTTTCTCTGAGTTTGGATTAGCTTTCGGCTTCCGGCGACAAGACATGGCGCGTGAGATCGGGCCGGCTTCCTCGCGATGAAGAGCGTGTCCGGCCCGTCTCCACGTTCAGTGTCTCAAAGCCTGATGCGGAATCGGGCGAAACCCTCGGTGCCGTCGCCGGCTTCTTCGATGGTCACGGCTTTCACCTGCGACAGGAACTGTCTTGCCTTGGGGCTGCTGTCGAAAACCACGCTCGTGTCCTTGAGTGGCGCAAAGCTCCAATTCGTGTCTGCCGACGGGTTGATCGTTCCCTGCTCGACGATATAGCGGACGATGACGTCGCGGTTGGTATCGGGCGCGACGAAGATCACCTTGTCGGAGGCGATATCCGGGAAGTTGCCGCCACCGCCGGCACGATAGTTGTTGGTCACGACCACGAATTTCTGCGCAGGATCGATCGGCTTGCCGTCGAATTGCAGGTTCTGGATGCGGCTTGCCGCGGCGTCTGCAAGCTTGCCGTCCTTATCGAACTTTGCCGGCTGCGAGAGGTCGATCTGATAAGTGACGCCGTCGATCACGTCGAAGTTATAGGACGGGAAGCCCGCGTTGATCAGTTCTGCGTCAACCGACCCAGCTGCAACCTGATTGAATATACCGGCCGACATTTCAAGCCAGTTGCGCACTTGGTCGCCATTGATGACAACCGCTTGAACCGTATTTGGATAGAGGTAGAGATCGGCAACGTTCTTGATGGCGATGTCGCCCGCCGGCACATCGGTATAGTAGTCGGCACCACCGCGACCGCCTGCCTTGAAGGGAGCCGCCGCCGACAACACCGGCAGATCCTTGTGCTCCGTGTCCTTGAGCATGTCGCGGATGTACCAGGTCTGCGCCTGACTGACGATCTGGACAGACGGGTCGTCGGCGACAAGGGAGAAGTAGGAATAGAGCGGTGCCGAAGTCTTGCCGACCGGCGTGCGGACATAGGCGAGCGTCGCCTCGTGGTCTTTTTGGGCTGCCGCCAGAATCTCTGCCTTGTCGCCGACTTCGGCGATTACTTTTTTCTCTTCCCTGCGATAGATCGGGCGCGCCTCGCTGGTCGAACTGATCACGCGCCAGCGGCCGCCGTCGCGCTCGATGAGCAGGTCGATCAGGCCGAGATGCGAGCCCCAGAAGCCGCCCATGACACCCGGCTTGCCGGAAATCAGCCCTTTCGCGTTGTCGACACCGGCGAAGTCCGCGAATTTCGGCCCGGGAAAGTCGAGGTGGCTGTGACCGGTCACGATGGCGTCGACGCCGTCGATCGCCGCCAGAGGCACCGATGCGTTCTCAAGGTTTTCGGCATAGTTCTGTTGACCGATTCCGGAGTGAGAAAGCGCGACGACAATGTCGGCGCCTTCCTCGCGCATCTGCGGAACCCAGGCCTCCGCCGCCTTGACGATGTCGCGTGTGTTCGCCTTGCCTTCAAGGTTCTTCGCATCCCAGGTCATGATCTGCGGTGGGACGAACCCGACCAGGCCGATACGAATTGCATGTTCCTGGCCGGCACCATCCTTCACCTTGCGGTCGAGAATGACATATGGCTTGAGGAAGAGCGCATCCTGACGGGCGTTGGCCGCAAGCGCGCCCTTGGTCAGGTTGGCACAGACGATCGGAAAATTGGCGCCGTTCAGCACGTTGAACATGAAGTCCAGGCCGTAGTTGAACTCGTGGTTGCCAAGCGTGCCGCAATCGTAGCCGAGCACGTTCATTGCGGCGATGATCGGATGCACGTCGCCTTCCTTCATGCCGCGCTTATAGGCGATGTAATCGCCCATCGGATTCCCCTGAAGGAAGTCGCCGTTGTCGACGAGAATGGCGTTCGTCGCCTCGGCGCGGATCGTATCGATGATGGAGGCCGTGCGTGCAAGGCCCACCGTGTCGTTCGGCTTGTCGCCGTAATAGTCATAGGGAAAGACGTGCACGTGCAGGTCGGTCGTTTCCATGATGCGCAGATGTGCCTGGTTGGCTGCGGCTTGGGCGGAAAAGGGATGAAGCATCGCGAGAGCGGAGGTCGCGGCCAGTCCGCCGAGCAAGGAACGGCGTGAGATCGGGTGAAGAGCGGTCATCGATGGCATCGCGGTCTCCATGTTGAAAGAGTTCTTCGGGCGCGCAGTGGCAAGCTGTAGCAACATAGGTTTTGCAGGCGACTATGGCGGAAGGCGCCCGCAAGGCAAAGCGGCGGATTCTTGCATATTGGCCACGGTGTTGGCGGGCATGCGTAAAGTTTTCTTCAAAGTTTCTTCCTAAGAGACTGGCGAGCGAAAACGGAAATCTCGTGCGCATGCCAAATGCCAATCTTATTCTCTTTGTCGGCGAGGCGCTGGTCTATGTAGCGGCAATGATCTGGCTGCTGCATTTGCGCGGGCGCCTGGGGCTTGGCGTTTTCGTGGCGGCGCTCGGCGTCATGCATTTCATCGAGACCTATCTCGCCGCCGTCTTCTATGTTCAACTTCCGTTCGGAGTGATCTCCCCCGGCTCCGCCGTGTTCTTTTCCGGCAAGCTCATGATGATCCTCCTCCTTTATGTGAAGGAGGATGCGGCGACGGTTCGCCAGCCTATATACGGATTGCTCGCCGGCAATTTTCTGACGGTGGCGTTAAGCTTGCTGCTCAGGCTGCATGACACTGTTGCCGTCGTGCCCAATCGCGTCGCCGACATCGCTTTCATCGACGAAATGGGATGGCTGATGGTATGGGGCACCACGCTTCTCTATTTCGACTCCTTGGTGATCATCCTGCTTTACGAGAGGCTCGGGCGCTGGCTTCGCCGATTTGTCACCGTCCGCTTCCTGATCTGCGGCGTCGTAGTCCTGACGCTCGATCAACTGGGATTTTATGCGGCGCTGCATTGGGTGAACGATGCGCCGGCGGACGTGTTCTGGGGCGGCTGGATGGCGAAGATGTTGGCCGCGCCGTTCTATGCGATTGCCATCGGTCTTTACCTGAATGCATCGCGCCACCCGTTTCTTGCGATCTCCGATCGGCCGCTTGGCGATGTCTTCAATGATCTGACATTCCGAGAGCGCTACGAGGATCTGCTGTCGCGCTCCGGCCAGGACACGTTGACCGGTGCACTCGATCGAAGCCGCTTCGAGGCCGAGGGCCAGCAGATGCTGCGCGACGCTGCCGCGAAGAACACGCCGGTCAGCCTGATGATCATCGATGTCGATCACTTCAAGAGTGTCAATGATCGCTTCGGGCACATCGAGGGCGATCATGTGCTGCAGAATCTGGTCGCAACGGTAAAGACGGCAATCAGGCCGACCGATCGCCTGTTCCGCTACGGTGGCGAAGAATTCGTCGTCCTGTGCCCCGGGCTCGCCTATCCGGACGCGCTTTCGCGCGCCGAGGACATAAGGCTCGCGGTTTCCGGCCGTGTGACGACGCCGAATGGCGATCCGGTGACCGCCAGCATCGGCTTGTCATCGGCATTCGGAGACGGAAACGGCATTCGCGAGTTGTTGTCGCAGGCGGACTTGCGTCTCTACGCCGCCAAGAGTGGTGGCCGCAACCGAGTGATCGGACGATAGTCGGGCAGCGAGTGGCGCCGAAGACTTCAAATGCCGACATTCGGCCGGTCGATAACCTCGCGAAGCGAGAAGCTGGAATTGATCTTCACTACATGCGGCAGGGCCGACAGCCAGTCGCGGTGGATCCGCTCGTAATCCTCCAGGTCTTTTGCCGCGACGCGCAGGATATAGTCGTATTCTCCCGACATCAGATAACAGACCAGCACATTGGGGCAGAGTTTTACGGCCGCCTCGAATTCGGCAAGCGTCTTGGCGAACTGGCCCGAAAGCGAGATGTGCACGATGACCATGATCTTGTAGTCGAGTGCCTTGTGCGCGATCCGGGCGTGAAAGCCGCTGATCGTGCCCGATTTTTCGAGGATGTCGACGCGCCGGGAGCAGGCAGAAGGCGAAAGGCCGACTTTCGCCGCGAGATCCGCATTGGATATCCTGCCGTTCTGCTGAAGGATCCGCAGAATCGCATGATCAATGGTGTCGAGCTGGCTCATTCGGGATTTCCTTCATGATTCTGCTTAAGTGCGCAATAATATTCGAAAGCAATGCGCTGTCAGACATCTCTTTGCAAGGACATTCGCCAAACCATCTGTTTTGCTGGGCCCATTATCAATGCGGCGCAAAGCCCACAAACAGGAGAGGAACGCTAGATGCGTGTCGGTTGCCCGAAGGAAATCAAAAACCATGAATACCGTGTAGGTCTGACGCCCGGATCGGTACGGGAATATGTCGCCCACGGTCACGAGGTGATTGTCGAAACCAAGGCCGGGGCAGGGATCGGGGCAGACGACGACACCTACCGCGCTGCAGGAGCCCGGATCGTTTCGACGGCCAAGGAAGTGTTCGAAAAGTCGGACATGATCGTCAAGGTCAAGGAACCGCAGCCTTCCGAATGGGCCCAACTGCGCGAGGGCCAAATTCTCTACACATATTTGCATCTGGCGCCGGATCCCGAGCAGACCAAAGGCTTGCTGAACTCGGGCGTTACCGCAGTTGCCTACGAGACCGTGACCGATGAGCGCGGCGGATTGCCGCTGCTTGCACCGATGTCGGAGGTGGCTGGACGGCTTGCCATCCAGGCCGGCGCGACCTCGCTTCAAAAGGCGAACGGCGGCCGTGGTATTCTCCTTGGAGGTGTGCCTGGCGTGCTCCCGGCCAAGGTCGCGATCATCGGCGGTGGGGTTGTCGGCCTGCACGCCGCAAAGATGGCCGCCGGTCTCGGTGCAGATGTTTCGATCCTCGATCGCTCCATTCCGCGCCTCCGTCAGCTCGACGACATCTTCAACGGCCGCGTTCACACCCGCTTCTCAACGATCGATGCGCTTGAGGACGAAGTCTTTTCCGCCGATCTGGTCATCGGCGCCGTGCTCATCCCCGGTGCTGCCGCCCCCAAGCTCGTCACACGCGAAATGCTTTCCGGTATGAAGAAGGGCGCAGTTATCGTCGACGTCGCCATCGATCAGGGCGGTTGTTTCGAGACGTCGCATGCGACGACGCATTCCGATCCGACTTATGAAGTCGATGGCGTCGTGCATTATTGCGTCGCGAACATGCCGGGCGCGGTGCCGGTGACCTCAGCACAGGCATTGAACAATGCCACGCTTTACTACGGATTGCAGCTCGCCGACCGTGGTCTCAAGGCAATCGCCGAAGACCGCCACCTGCGTGCCGGTCTCAACGTCCACAAGGGCCGCGTGACGAACAGGCCAGTGGCAGAGGCGCTCGGCTACGATGCCTACGCGCCCGAGGCCGTTCTCAACGTCGCCTGATGCGATCATTGTTCTTTACCCCGGCGCTCAAAGGCGCCGGGTTCTTTTATCAAACGGTTCGACACGACATTGATAGCAGTTGTACTTGGCGGAACGCACATGCACGTAGGCAACGTCCGCCAGGGCCAACAACTCTTCGGCGCGCTCTGCCAGCCTTTCCACCGCAATGACGCCGCCAGTACCGTAGACGATGCGGTCGTCGCGCCCATATCCCCGCAGCAAATAGTCCTTGCTGGATCCGAGGATCGGCGGCAGCGAGTTTCCCTCATGTGCCGGGCATTCGTCGGCATGCAGAAAGATCGGTCCGGTTTCCGCGTAAGCTTGCACTGACGGGAAGGGTCGATACGCGAGAACAAGGTAGGGCTGGCCGCGATCGACGTTACGCAGACAATGCCGGCAGGGAACACCAGTCCCATCCGAAATGCGTCGCTCGGGCGGGTTGCCGTAAGCATCCGGGCCATTGCCACGCAGTCGTTCTGCATCGTCGTCAGGCATCGGGATGTAGCGCAGGGCCATGCCGGTTCTCCTTGTCCGAAAAAATTCTGGAGGAGATGGAATGCGCCGTTTCGCGCCGTTTCGACACCCGAAACTTGCCTGTTGCAGGTTCTCTTAAAGCGGCTCGCTTCAAGAAGAAACATGCAGCAATTCACCTGGAAAGACGCACGTCGCTCTCGCCGTCAGAGCTTTCTTGCCAAGGCAAGCAGTTCGGCGTCAGTCAACGGTTCGACAGTTGCCTCCCGCGTCGCGACCGGAGAAAAACCGAACTGCTGATAGAGCTGGAGGGCGCGCGGATGATCGAGATTGTTCGTCGTCACCTTGACCTTGCGCGGGTTCATCGCCCAGGCTGCCAGCAACGTCTGCAGCAGGAACCATTTGCCGAGACCGAGGCCGAGCGCGTGTTCCATGAGGCCGAAGTGCGTGAGTTCGATGACCGCGTCTTCGCGTTCGTGCAGCTCGAAGAAGCCGGCCGGTGCACCGTCGACGTAGAGTACGGTGACCGTTGTTGACTTGTTGTGGAGCAATCCCGCCAGTTCCTCGTCGCTCATCCGCAGGCGCTCCGTCCAATGCCAGCGCTTGCCGACGCGAAGGTAGAGGAAGCGGTAATAGGCGAGCGGGATTTCCGATACGCGCAACATGGCCGTGTGTATGTTGACCGGCATCGGCAGGCTTTGTTTCGGCGGTGACGTCATTTCGAGTTCGGTCACATGCGCCGTGATGGCTGCAGGTTTCGATCCTTGCATGGCACTTACTCTCTGCCGGTCGCTACGGGCGTATCGGGCCGTCCGCCCCATTCCGACCAGGAGCCATCATAGAGCGTATTGTCCGTATGCCCCAGCGATTGAAGGGCGAGTGTTATGATCGCCGCCGTGACGCCGGAGCCGCAAGTGGTGACGACCGGTTTCGTCATGTCGACGCCGGCATCCGCAAAGGTCTGGCGCAAGGCATCAAGGTCCTTGAGCTTGCCCCCCTCGGAAAAGACGCCGGACGGCAGGCTCTTCGCTCCTGGCATATGTCCCGAGCGCAGGCCGGCGCGCGGCTCCGGCTCCTCGCCCGTGAAGCGGCCTGCGCCGCGCGCGTCCGCAATTTGGGTGAGCCGCGTCTCCACGATTGCCTTCATACTCTCGAAGGAGGTGACGGCGGCCGCGTTGAACGTGGCGTTGAAAACGCGTGGCGTCGGACTGGGGATCTCCCTGGTCGTCGGCCGTCCCTCTGCCTTCCAGCCGTCCATCCCACCATCGAGAACGAAGACGTGCTTTGCGCCCATGATCCGGAACATCCACCAGACACGCGGTGCGGTGAGGATGCCCGGCCCGTCGTAAACGACGATCGTGTCGTTCTCACCAATGCCCATGGCACCGACAGCTTGCGCGAAAACTTGCGGCGAGGGGAGGGTATGTGGCAATCCGCTCGAATGATCGGCGATTGCGTCCTGATCGAAGAATATGGCGCCGGGGATGTGCGCCGCTTCGTATTCTGCCTTCGGGTCGCGGTTCTGCGCCGGCAGGTACCAGGCTGCGTCGAGGATCTTTACCGATGGGTCGCCGAGACGCTGTTGGAGCCAGTCGGCGGAAACGACAAAAGCACTCTTGTTCTCGTTGTTGTTCATTGTCGTCACTCCAGAGATTCAAACAGCCGCACGATCTTCGGGCGTTCCGAAGCGTATCCGAAAACGCCGATTCTCCTTACCCTTCTTTTCGATCTTGGCGATGTGAATCGCTCCTACTTCCTGGGTCTCGGACACGTGCGTGCCGCCGCAGGGCTGGCTGTCGACGGCTGAATCCTTGCCAATGCAGACAAGGCTCACTCGCCCGAGACCCATCGGCGGACGGACATTCTTCGATTTGACGATGCCCGGATTGGCGGCGAGCTCCTCGTCCGTGATCCATTGCACGTAAACGGGATGGTTCTCCTCGACCAGTTTCATGAGCGCAGCCGTCACCTGATCCTTGTCGATCGTTTCGCTCATGTCGAAGTCGACGCGGCTTTCGTCCTCGCCGACGGCGGCGCCCGTAATCGGGAACGGGCAGACGACGGACAGCAGGTGGCAGGCGGTATGCATGCGCATCAATCGGTACCGCCGGGGCCAGTCGATATGCAGGACGAGCTTTTCCGCGATCGCCGGCGAAGGCTGGCCCTCCGCCGGGACATGGACGATCACGTCCTTGGTGGCGCCGTGCCGGGTGCCGGCAATCGCGATTCGGCTTCCGTCGTTACGCTCGAGAAAACCGGTATCGCCCGGCTGTCCGCCGGAGGTGGCGTAGAAGCAGGTCTGGTCAAGCTCGATCCCGCCGTCCTCGAGAATTCCGGTCACGCTTGCTTCGCAGGTCGAGAGGTAGAAATCTTCACGAAAGAGGGCGGTAACGAACTTGGTCATCGCGAATCTTATCCAACTGGCTCGTATGGCACGGTGATGTTCGAAGCAGTCTTCAGCCAAGTTGGGACCGGCAGTCCCTTGGAAGTCAGAAAGTCCGGGTTGAAGAGCTTGGACTGATAGCGGTTACCATAGTCGCAAAGAATCGTCACGATCGTGTGGCCGGAACCGAGCTCCCTGGCGAGCCGGACCGCGCCGGCAATGTTGATGCCGGTGGAACCGCCGACACAAATCCCCTCCTTTTCGATCAGGTCGAAGACATAGGGCACGGCTTCCGAATCGGGAATCTGGTAGGCGAAGTCCGGCGTGAATCCTTCAAGGTTGGCAGTGATGCGGCCCTGGCCGATGCCCTCGGTGATAGAGCTTCCGCTCGCCTTGAGCTCGCCATGCGCATAGTAATTGTAAAGTGCGGCCCCTTCCGGATCGGCAATACCGATCTTGATTGCGGGATTTTTGGCACGCAACCCTTGAGCCACGCCGGCGAGCGTGCCTCCCGAGCCCACCGCGCAGATGAAACCGTCGACCTTGCCGTCTGTGTCACGCCAGATCTCGGGCGCGGTCGTTTCCACATGCGCATCGCGGTTCGCGACGTTGTCGAACTGGTTTGCCCAGATCGCGCCGTTCGGTTCCGTCTTGGCAAGTTCGGCGGCCAGCCGGCCCGAAATCTTCACGTAGTTGTTTGGATTTTTGTACGGCACCGCCGGAACTTCGACCAGTTCGGCACCCATCAGTCGCAACGCGTCCTTCTTTTCCTGGCTCTGCGTTTCGGGAATGACGATGACCGTGCGGTATCCGAGCGCGCTGCCGACGACTGCAAGACCGATCCCGGTGTTGCCGGCCGTGCCTTCGACGATGACGCCACCGGGCTTCAATTGTCCGGACTTTTCCGCCTGGCGGATAATCCACAGGGCAGCGCGGTCCTTCACCGATTGGCCCGGATTGAGAAATTCCGCTTTGCCGAGGATGGTGCAGCCGGTGGCTTCGGAAACGGCCTTGAGCCGGATCAACGGCGTGTTGCCGATCGCTTCGAGCACGGACGGAAGAACGGTCATTTTGAGAACCTCACGCTGGACGGAACGGACGCCAGGCCTGAGCCAGGCATTACCTCTGATGGACGGCGATCCGATAAACATTTGGTTTACAGGCAAGATCGCCGAAATATTGGCGTGTTTTCGGCTCAGCCTGTGCACTAGGCAAGAAATAGCGTTTCGCAGCTTACCTGTCCCGGGCAAAATTCGTCTCGGCCGTCAAAACGCCGAGGAAAGTGAAAAGTTCGGGGCAAGCGTTGCCGTTGGAGAGGTACTAGGCCCGGGCAGGGGGAGACAGCCACGGGCCTCGGAAGGGGAGGCCCTTCCCGGTCAACGCGAGGACGAAATGACGACCGTATTTACAGCCCGACCCGAGCATGGATTGGTGTGGATAACCGGCGCGAGTTCGGGCATCGGACGCGCCGTGGCGCTCAGGCTGGTCGAGGAAGGTTATTCGGTTGTCGTGACGGCGCGCAGCCACGAAAAGCTGGTCGCGCTTCAGCATGAAGCATCCGGCCCCGGGCGGATCGTCGTTCTCGATGGCGATGTCACCGATCAGCGCGACATGGAGCGGTTGCTCGCGGCCATCGAATATGAACACGGGCGGGTCAGCTTGGCCATTCTCAATGCGGGCGTGGCGATTCCGGTGCGCGGCGATGATCTCAGCCGGGAGGCCTTTGACAAGAGCTTTGCCGTCAACCTTCACGGCATGGTCAATTGCCTTGTGCCTGTTATCGAGCACATGAAGGCGAACGGGCATGGCCAGATCGCCATCATGTCGTCCGTGGCCGGCTACGGCGGCCTACCCATGAGTGCCGCTTACGGCGCGACCAAGGCGGCTCTCATCAACATGGCAGAAAGCCTGAAATTTGACCTCGATCGCATCGGCATACGCCTGCAACTGATCTGCCCGGGCTTCATCGATACGGCCAGTTCGGCCAGAAGCAAGTTTCCGCGACCGGCTCTGGTGAGCGTGGACGAGGCGGCGGAACGCATATGTCTCGGGCTGAAATCCGGACGCTTCGAGATCACGTTTCCCAGGCGCTTCACCTACGCGGTCAAACTGCTGCGTTTCCTGCCGTACGGCGCCTACTTCGCGCTTCTCGACTGGCTCGTGCCCGGGCGCGCAGCCGCGACAGCTGCCAAAAAGGACCAAGCCGGTTCAAAAGGTCGGCCGCGTCAGGCGGTGTGAAGCACCAGAACCGCGCCGAAAACCAGTGAGAGGCCGAGCCAGCCGACGGGATTCAGCTTCTGACCGAAGAAAAGGCGCCCGCAGATAGCGGTGCCGAAGATGCCGGTTGCGCCCAGCACCGCATAGGCGATGGCAAGTTCCATGCCCTTGACAGCTTCCGCAAGCAGCGCGAAGGCGGCAAGTACCAGGAGGATCGACAGAACGCCCCAGCCGCGCCGCGCAAAGCCGTTCGACTTCGTGGAGGCGAGGTTCGCAGCAACGTCGAGGACGCCGGCCATGACCGCGAAAGCGAAATAGAAGCCATCAGCGCTCATTGGGTTACTTCTCCGGTCACTTCCTTGTCCTTTGCCTCGCCGGCATTGACAAGCAGCATCCCGACAACGGCCATCGACAGGCCGAGCATCTCGCGGCCGTTCAGCACATGGCCAAAGAAGAACACGGAGACGAGCGTGATGAGGGCGACACCGGATCCTTCCCAGATGGCATAGGCAACGCCGACGGAAATCGTCTTCACGGCTTTGGCAAGGAACACATAAGAAAGTGCGATCGATGCATACATGATTGCATGCCCGGCATAGGAGCCGGACGCGGAGACAGCCTTCATCACGGTGAGGCCGGCGACCTCGGTTGTGATCGCAAGGACCAGGAAAAACCATGCAACACGCATGAGGAACCTTCAGAGGTCTGACTATACCGACGAACAAAAAGAGCCATTCGGGCGTTTGCCGCGAATGGCTCTTCGAAACTGGCTCCCCGGGCCGGATTTGACTCCGTTTGCCGAGTTCCTAGAGCGGCGTTGTTTTACAAGATCTTAGAAACAGTTTCTAAGATTCTTAATTGTCCGATGTAACCAAAATGTAGCCAAATTGTAGTCCAATCTGGCTCCGTGTTTTTGGGGCGTTTCGGGCGTCGTTTAGCGCCTCGATGTGGTTCGCGCAAGCCGCGGGGTTCTCAGGCCTTCACTGGAGGGATAGCCGGCTAGTCCGGCAGGTCCAGAACATCGTGCACATTGGTCACGGAATAGGCGACGGGGTTCCCATTGCGCAGCTTTACATGCACGTCGACAACAAAGCCCTTTTTATAGACGTTCTCATCGGCCTCGCGGATCTCGTGCTTGATCCGCGCCTCGGCGACCTCGGACCCATACATCAAGGCTAGTGCTTTGCCTGAGACCTCTTCGATACGGACGCGCTCGCCAGATGTTTTTCCGACGTCGGCATCGTTGATATCGGAGCGCGTAAACACCATCAGTACGCGTTCGTAGTGCTCGACGTCTGGTTTTGCGAGCATCTTCCGGCGATCGTCTATGTTTTGAAGGGCTGTTCGCGCGTCGCTTGCCGAGAACTGAAACGCGGCCCGTACCTGGCGTTTGTCGTCTACGAATGTCGCTGCTTCGAGGCGATGTGCAGCGATCGGATCGCTGGCGATTGCCCTTGCCGCGTCGGCCCAGTCTTTCAGCTCACTGGATGTTTCGAGTTCGCCCGGGGCGACGTTGCCAGATAAGAAGTGCGGTGAAACGCGCACCCCACCGGCGCACGAAATCTTCGAGCAACATGATTTGATCGATGTGGGTTACGGCGGCAACCGCCAAGCCCGTGATAAGATCTGCTTCTATGCTGCCTCGGCGAACTTCTCGCACGAACATGCGCGGATCGGTCTTAGCGTCCGGCAGTTCCGTGTCTACAAATCTATCGAACTCGTTCGCAAGTGAGGTGAAGGCTCCGACGAAGTCCCGCAGTTCAACGGGCTCCTCGGTGGCAATCTTCAATGTCAGTACAGCCGATTGCTCCCCCATGAGTTGAGCATATGTCTTTTTTTCAAGCATTGTCCATCTCTGGGAGGGCTGTGCCCGGCGCTACTGTTTCAAGTGGTAAACAACCACCCAGACTGACTACCATCGGGGGTAGGCAGCCGCCCGGCCGTTCAGTTGGCGCCGATCAGCTTGCGGATGCGGTCGACGGCCGTGCCGCGTTCCTTGGCGGCCTTGTATTCACGCTCCAGGCGGTCGAGGAGCGGCTGCGCGATCGGGCCGCGCCGATCGACGAGTTCGGCGCAGATGAGTAGCATCTTTTCGATGCGCTCCAGCGATATTTCCTTGCTGCGTGCATTCGGGCCGGCGGGCTTCATCTTCTCCTCCAGGCATCGAATGCGTTGCGCAGATCCTGCCAGCGGGCGGCTGCGGCGGGGTCGTCGTTCAGTTCGGCGCGCGAGCTGACCTTGAGGATCGAGCGAACCTTGGTCTCGACGCGGTCGTCGGTCAGCGGCCGTTCCAGACCTTGGCGCTCCTCGAGGAATTTCTTGAAGGCCGGCTCGCCGCATTTGATCGCGCACTCGGCGGCATAATTCTTGCGGCTCTGCTTCGCGGGCTCCTGTTGCGCCTCGCGGATCAGGCGGAAGGAATGGTCGAGCAGGGTCAGCAGCGCCCGGATGAAGACGGGCGCTTTCGTCATCAGCTGCTGGTCGGCATGGCCGCAGTCGGGCAGGATGTGCGCAATCGGCGTGATGCGACCGGTCATCGCATCCTTGACAACGATCTCCGGCTTGCCGGCGTTGCTGTCATAGGCGCCCTGCCAGATATCGCTGGCAAGCCCGCTTTGCTCGCGGATCTCCTTCAGCATCGCCCGCGCCTGGTCGAGGTTCACCGGCCGACCTCATCGTCTACGCGCTCGATATTCAGGCGCTCGGCGACGACCGGATGGTTCTCAAGCAGCCAATCCGTCCAGTCGACGTCGCGGTCCATGTGCTGGAACCATGGGTAGTCTTCGCCCCAGGAGTTGGAGAGTTCCGCATAGGCATGCGCCGCCGCGTGGCATTCGACGTGCGTGTGGGTGCTATAGCTATCGCCGTAGTAAACGCCGAAGGCGTAGTGAGCCGGCGAGCCGACCTCGATCCGCCGGCCGCACTGCTCGCAAAAATGCGGCTTGCGGGTTGCCTTGATGACGCGATCGGAATGGAGGTTCGTCACCGCCGCACCTCGTCGCATTGGGGACGATTGGCGACTTCAATCAACGCGTCGGCATGGCACCGTGCGCCCGGCTTACACCAGCAGGCGAGATTCTTGCCGCGCAGCTCGTCCACATTCTCGGCGACGAAGCGGCGGGTGCGCTCCAGCGCCTCGATGTCGGGATCGGCGCCGACGCGCAGCATGCCAGCGAGCAACGCCTTGTAGAGGTCGACGCAATAGGCGGCATCACCGTGCTTGCCGACGACGAAAGGATTGCCCCACGGGCCTGGCCGACCGACATGCACGACTTCGAGGCCATTCGCCGATTTGGAAAGCGCCTGCAGGTCGAAGCCCTTGCGGCGGGAGAGTTGGAGGCGGACAGGCTTCGTCCTGCGCGGCGCGACGAGCGTTTCGAGCCACTTGGCGAATCCAGCCAGCACTGGCACGACGTTCTTGTCGTCGGCCCATCCGGCAAAGCCGATGAAACCCTCAGGATTGAACGTGACCGCTTCGCGCTTCTCGAAATAGTAGGAGCGGCATCGGAGGGCGGCCCAGCCACGCGGCCAGTCGACCATCTTGATCGGGCCGTCCATCCTGTAACCGTCAATCAGCTTCGACGCCTTCATTTCGGCGTTGATCGCCTCGCGCAGCGCGCGGAGATCATCTTTCGAAAGGTCGGCATAGGTCAGGCCTGACGCCTTGAAGGCGCCGCGTGCGTCGTCTCTGGTCATCGCCGCACCTCGGGGAAGCCGTTGTGCTCGATGCCGTCGAGGAGGCGGCCGGCGAACTTCTTGCCGACGCGGTAAAGGTCCGGCTCGTCCTCAATGTGCCCGTCGGTGTTGGCGAGGTTCTCGCGGACATAGTGCCAGGTGTCATTGATGAACTCGGCGGTATCGACGACGCCACGCTGACGCTCAACATTTTCTCCGGGGGTCCACTCTCCCCATTGCTTGAACAGGAACGGCACGCCGACGGCCGCACACTGGTCGCGTAGCTCGCGTGCCCAATTGGGATGCATCGGCCGGGCGCCGGGGCCGCTCTCGCCGCCGGCGACGACCCAGTCGAGTTTCGGCAACTCCCAAGAGGTACGAACGTTCATGCCGCATTCTCTGCGCGATCTGGGGACGCCGCCGCTTGTCACAGCGCCGCTGAGTGCGTCGACCCAAGGCTTTCCTTCGGGATTGAATTCACGAAGTCCTTTGAGATCGATCGGCCCGAGCAGCGGCTCGGCGCTGATCCAGCGGACGGCGGCGGGTGTGTCGAGCAGGATCGGGATGCGCTCGTCGGCGCGCTTCTGATCCTCGACCGAGACGCCGAGCCAGACATGCGGCCAGTGGCTCATGTGGCGCGTGTCGGAGATCGGGACGTCACCGAGTTCTGGGCGTGCTGCCCGAAGGGGATCGGCTGCCCCGAGGATGCGCAGGTAGGTATCCGTCGAGCTCAAATAATCCCGCATCCGCTCGGGCCGCTTCGTCAGCACCTGGAATGTGTGCTGGGGCGAAAGCGCCATGACGGCAAAGACCTGGTCGATCCATTCGTCAGGCACGCCCTCGGCGAAAAGGTCGCCATGGGCGCAGACGAAGATCATGCGCGGCTTCGTCCAGCGCAGTGGCTGGTCGAGCCATTCGCGGTTAAACCGCACCTCACCAGTCCAGACCGGGCCGGCTTTGGTGTCCTTCGTCAGGCCCTTGCGGCTGGTATGGTTCTTGAGCCGCGTGCCGGCGAGCTTCATTGCGTAGCAATTCGTGCAGCCGGGGGAGACGACGGCGCAGCCGGTGATCGGGTTCCAGGTGGCGTCCGTCCATTCGATCTTGGTGCCGTCAGCCATTGAGCTTCTCCTTGCGCAGAAAGCTCCAGGAGACCGGTTG
This sequence comes from Sinorhizobium sp. 7-81, assembly GCF_030124405.1. Classification (NCBI taxonomy): domain Bacteria; kingdom Pseudomonadati; phylum Pseudomonadota; class Alphaproteobacteria; order Hyphomicrobiales; family Rhizobiaceae; genus Sinorhizobium; species Sinorhizobium sp. 7-81. The sequence continues at coordinate 108,080 of NZ_JASKLT010000003.1, forward strand.
TGGCTCAGTCATTTTCATCGGCATGTAGAGACCGACGAAATCAGGCCGGCCTTCGATCGTCAGGACGATGGCTCCGGGTTTACCGCCGTTCCCGGTTGCGCGGTGGAAGGTGCGCGGCCGGTCTTCGGGGCTTTCGTTCCAGCACATATCCTCGATGCGCGAGAACAGGTTGACGAGCTGAGGGCTGAAGGCCAGGAAGTCTCCTTCCGGCGCCGTGGTGTCGCTGACGGCAAGTGCCAGCGCCTTTCTCCAGTCGATCGGGGATCCCTCTTTCAGGCGGAAGTCGGCGCCGATCGTGTGTGTGCCGACGCTGGACGTTCGCTGGAAAAGACAAGGCTGAAACTCGTTGTCTTCGCCTGCCCATTGCGGGTGGCGCATCTTCGGCTGGATGAAGATGCCGGCGTCATGCACGAAGCAGGTGCCGGGCTGCATCCATTCCGGAACTTCGGCATGGTAGTGGCTGCCGCAATAATTGAAGCACACCGGCTCCGGTGGCTCGGCGGCGGCAAAGGCCGCGTCCGGAACGTCAAGCGTCATCGGACCGCTGCAATAGGCGTCGGGTGCATGGAATACCGCCATGGCGTGGCCGTGAACGGCGCCGAGCAGCGCGCCGCCGGACGGGGACGGAGCGAGGAATACATTGCCGTCGAGCATGCGCACCATCTCGGTGTTGCGGTGGTGCTGCACAATGGGCTCGATGGCCCAGAGAAGCCGCGCGGGGAAGTAGCCGAAGTGGCGCTTTTTTTGGCTCATGAGTTCACCTTGTTGAGCGCCGCGCGGGCTTCGCCGATCGCGCGGTCATGGGTGTTGAGGAAATCGAGCGCGGCGCGATAGAGCGGCTTCAGCAGCGCCTCGGTCGCACGGCGCTCCGACGACATGAACAGCGTCGGATCGAGGATGGCGCCGACGCTGTCCATGCGTTCGGATTCGCGCATGAACTGTTCGAAGGTCTCGCGGCTGGTGCCAAGCAACAGCGCGGCGGTGGTGATGGCGGCGTTTGCCTCTTCGAGCTGGGCGCGGGCGTCAACCATGGGCTTCCTCCTGAGCTTCGGCGCGGCGACGGTGGAGCCAGTGCTTGCAGTCGCTGCGGAATACATCCATTGCGGCGAGATGCGCGCTCCAGGCGGGCGCGCGGCGGATCTGGGCGTCGAGCCGGGTGTGCTCCGCCTCCAGCTCGTCGATCGACATGTCACAAAAGGGTTTGGCGGAGACCTTCACTGCAGCGTCTCCGGGGCTTGGGGACCGAATTCAGCGATGTGAGCGTCGATCTCGCGGTCGATCGCCTCGATCGCGGCCGCCGCCTCTTCGTCGGTCTTTGCCGCATCGATCAATGTCAGAACCGACTGGGCGCCGGCGAAGAAGATGCAGCGGAGGTCGGCAACGCCGTCCTCGTCGAAATCGCCGTCTCCATCGAGCTGGTCGATCAGCTTCTTGAAACTGTCCTCAAGGATGTTGCGGGCGTCAGGCATAGCGCGCCTCCTTCGTCGAAGCTCGCGCTGCGACCCTCCGCACCTCGGCCTCGCGCACGAAATCCACGAACCGCAATTCGGAATAGCTGTCTTTGACATCGAGGTACGTGCTGTATTTCGCATTGCCGAGCGACTTCGCAGCGATGACGACGGTGTGACCTTCCCACGTGACGGCGTATGGCGCCCACGGATCGCCGATCGCCTCGAGGTGATCTTTCAAGGCCCACTTGCCGATGTCGGTCACGGCAAAGAATGCCATGTCATCGCGCTGCCCGACCTTTTCCCAGTTCGGAGATGCGGCGAACTGTCGGGCTTGTTCGCCGTCAGTCGCGAAATGGTTGCGATATGTCTCGCCGAGCGGGTCGACGGGGCGGCCGAGTGCGTGGTCGATGTGATCCATCGCCTTGTCTTTGAGATAGCGGTTCACACGCGGATTGCTGGTCATGCGCCGTACCTCTTTTCGACCGCCTTCACGTCGTCGCTTGTCAGGGCGGCGTGTGCGCCGGTAAGGAGGCGGAAAGCCTCGGTGCCAAAGCCGATCTGGTAGTAGAGCTTGTCGTCGCGCTGGGAGCGATTGAGCAGATAGGCGATGGCCTCGCCTGCTTTCTGGAGCTTTTCCTCGGCCGCCTTGAGACGATCGAGGTCCGCCTTGTGGCAGTTGATGGATTCCTCGAAGCGATTGTAGAGATCGCCGACGATCTCGGCCGGATCATCGGCCGGCAACCAGTCCTCGATCAGGCTCGGTGCCTTCGTGTATGTGTCGATTGCGTTCATCAGCGAGTTGCCGACAGTCGCCATGTCGGCCAGATCGTCGGGCGCTGGCAGGGATGGAGGGGAGGAACGAATGAGAAGAAGGAATGCTTCCACCTCATCGATTAGCGCCGACGCATCGCACAGCGATTGATCCATGTGGCAGTTAGCAGCGAAATTGATGTCCTGCTGCGCGTCGAGAAGGCGCTCAATCAAATCATCGATCCTGTCCCGCTGCGCCTCTCCCGTCTCCAGAACGAGAGCCGATCTGACGCGGGATTCATAATCCCTATGCGCGGCGGCTTTGGCTTCGTCGAGGGTTGCATGATAGCTGGTGTCCATTCGTAGGCCCTGAAGCCTGAACGGCTCGTCGATGCCGCTAAACGCAGTGATCGCATAAGCACCAAACGGCGTGCCGGCGCGCAAATAATCACTTGCGGCTGTCTGCCACTGCAGTTCCTTCACCCCCACTGCCGAGCGTTCGGCGCCGCGAAGCGTGTGATATTCCGTCATATCCGCCCCTCCGCCTCGAGCTTGGCGAACCATTCCCGTGCCTCGTCAAAGTTCTCCTCGGCACGCTTGATCCAAAGATCGCGGCGCGGTTCGCGCTTTTCCAAGCCCACGCATGCCATCATGGCGACGCGTGCGGCGCCGACGGCGAGCTCGCCGACGGTGATGTGGAAGGCCAAAGCCATGGGAACGCCGGCATCGACAAGCTCTTCGGCCATCTGCGTGGCGAGAGCCATCCGGTATTTGCCGGTGATTTCGTTGGCTCGGGCGCGCAGCTCGGGCGGGAGGTCGAATGTTTCTGACGGCCCCGTCATGCCCGCACCTCCATCGCCCTGACGTGCATGGTGACGCGCGGGACGGAGATCGGGCGGATGTCGTAGCCGCCGGTGTCGCGCGCGGCTTTGGTGAAGATGACGGTTCGGCGGTCGTCCTCGCGGATGCCGCGATGGTCGGCAACGTTCCAGCCCCAACGGCGGGCGGCGACATAGTCGCGCATGACGAACTCGACGACGCCGAAGGCGAGCGCCAGGCGCGGGATCGACATGCCAGCGAGAAAGCCCTCGCGCACGGCCGGCTCCTTCAGGAGCGCCGGCGAGGTGGAAAGGCCCGCCGGCGGGCGCGGATTGCGGACGTGGTTCTTCATTGGACGGCTGCCTCCGTGTTTGAGCGACGGCCCGGATCGGTCTCCGGGGCGTGGCGGAAATAGGCGAGGGCGGTTTCGGAGACGGCGCTTTTCGCCAGCTCCTCGACGGCGCGGCCGAGTTCTTGCGCCGCGCGGCGCAAGCGAGCCTCGGTGGCATCGTCGAGATAGATCGTGATAGGCGATGACATCAGGCGCGCCTCCGCCGCAGCTCGACGATGGTCGGCCGCCGCCTGTTCCGGTTCGCACGGCGCGTGCTTGCCGCCGGCGAAGACGTATTCCTTCCAGTGGGTCCAGCACCAGCGGCCGCCGCGGTGCTTCAGGAATCCCCATCTGCGCTCTCCCTTGCCGCGCCAGACGAGCGTGACGATCCGGCCTTCGCCGGCGACGGGCATGTCATGGACGCTGAGCGGCTCGCCTTCGGTGACATAGGGAAAGCCGTTCTCGTCGATCCAGGCGCCGTCGAACGGGCCGATGACGCGGTGCATGTGCGTCGCCTCGCGGAAATGCCAGCGCAACGCGCTGACGACCTGGCGGTGGATCACGTAACGGCCGGGGAAGAGCACGCTTTCGCGCGTCACCTCCTCGACGTAAGGGACGAGCGGGAAGGTCCAGAAATCCCACGGGTGATCGTGCGGATCCGGATCGGCGTCGCCTCGGTGGAAGATGTGGAGGCGCAGGCGCCCGAGCCAGGCGCGCGTGAGATAGGGCGTGTCGTGCTCGCCGTCGACGCCGAAGATGGTGTCCCAGCCGAAAAGCCGCGTTTTCATTGGAAGCGCTCCATGTCGAAGGCGGCGGCCGCATCGAGCCTGCCGGTGGTAGCGAGCCGTTCGAAAGCGCGCGCCTGCTCGGCGGCGGCCGTCACGATGAAGATCAGCAGCAGACCGCCGACGAGGACGGCGCCGCCGAGGAAGAGGACGATCGGGTTGTTGTGGAGCGACAGCGGCGGCAACGGCGCCTCGGTCTCCTTGCGAACGGATCCGAAGATCGCGTCGTCGCTGGTGGCGATCGCCTTGACGGCGGCCTTTGCCTTCTTTGGCAATTTCTTCGTCATGAAAATCCCCTCGTGGCTGATGGAAAGCGCGGATCGCTTTCGGACTCGGCCGCGCGGCAATGCCGGGGCCGACGCCGAAGGCGATCAGGCGGCGATGCGCCGGATTTCGGAGAGCGTGGACTTGAGCGCGACATTCTCCTCGGCGAGCTGCCCGGCTATCGAGGAGGGCGCATCGTCGAAGAACGAGCCGAGAATGTCGTTCGGGGTGATGGCTAGCGCCTTGCAGATCAGGATCAGCGCCGAGGCCGAGACGCGGTTTGCGCCCTTCTCGTATTTCTGCTGCTGCTGGAAGGTGACGCCGAGTTTTGCGGCAAGCGCCTCCTGCGACATGCCGCGCGTCTGGCGGAAATGACGGATGCGCGAGCCGATCAGGATGTCGGTCTCGGCGGTGTTGTTCTTGAGTGTGGGCTGCTTCATCGGTTCGCTCCCGGGTTAGACGAGGTAGATGTCGCGAAGGAAGATCGCGACGACGAGGGCGGCGATGGTGATGGCAAGCGCATCGAGCATGGCGGTGATCCTTCAGGTTTGTTGCGGGCCTTTTCCGTCCATGCCCAGGGACCAGAAGACACGTTTTGCGGCGGAGCGCTCGTCGCGCTGCGGTTTACATGGCGACCTCCTCAAAGCTGTTTCGGGGTCGTTGAAATGTTGCGCATTACGCAACCTCTGTCAATCGAAAAAGTTGCGTATCACGCAACATAGATGTTGCACGCGAGAGAATCAAATTGCTAAGAAATCAAGAAAGGTACGGGGGCGTGTGTGGGCTCAGTTACGACCACTGGGTTTGCTTTGACAGGCCCACAATTTTGAAGTTCACTAGCTCGAAGGGATGAGCGAGGGGCAAATGCAGGCTTTCCGCGACAACGATGAGTGTGCGCGGGGCGCGTCAGCGCTTGCCGGATTTCGGGCCGGATTTCCGCCTGGGGTCCTGCTTGTCGAGGGCGACGATGAGCTGGTGGGTGAACTCGGTGATCAGTGCCTGGATCTGGGTCGGGACGGGTTGGAAACTGGTCTCCAGCCGATCGATCATCTCGGCCGTAATCGATCGCTTGTTGGAAGCGGCGGCGTCCTCGATGCGGTTCTTGAGGTCTTCGGGGATACGCAAACGAAAATGAAGGTCTTCTCTGGCCATGCCACACCAATGACACAAAATGTGATTGGCGGGTATGCCACACCGATGCCACACGTATGCCTTGCGTGTGGTAAATCGTAAAGGAGATCGCAATGGATGAGACGGTCAGGATGAACATCCGCCTGCCGGCGGATGTAGCTGAATATCTGGAACAGACGTCGAAGCTGAATTTGACGTCACGGAACGCCGAGGTCGTCCGGTCGGTCCGGGAACGCATGCAGGCAGAACGAGCCAGGTTGCAGGCGGACAGTCCGCCAATGGCCGATGCTCAACATTTCAGGGGCTGAGGAAAGAAATGAATGATGCGGAGCATGGCAGGTCGCGTGGAATTGAGTTCGAGGGAGGAGTGTTCTGTCGACCACCGGCAGCCGCAAAAATCGACCCCCTGATTAAGGCGATAGGCGACTTCCGCCGCGCCATGGCTGTGTTCAAGCGGGAGGAGTCGGCAGAAGACGACGAGACCGATGCGTTGGCGGCGGCAACCTATCGGCCGGCGCGCCTGGTGATCCAGGGATGGGCGCGGCCTGCGGTCTCGCATGCCGGTGCACTCGAGGCGCTGAGGCTGGCGAGAGAGGCGGAGCGCGATGGCGACTATCGGATCGTCGCGCCGATGCTGAAGGCCGCGTTCGATTATCTGGAAACGGCTCTTTGATTTAAGTTCTGGACGCCCGCCGGGTCATTGTCCTTGAAAAGCAGCTCAAGCATCTCGATCGCCTTCTGGCGCTCGGCCGCGCTGCGGCCGCGCAAGAGTTGCGCGATCCGCTCCTCGTCGGGGTGACGGAAAAGGCCGGAAATATCCGTGCCGAAGATCACTGCCAACTTTACGAGATACTCGTCTTTCGGCACCACGCCTTCATTGAACCAGCGCGAGACGACGCCCTTGTCGGCGCCGGTCGACCGGACGATGTCGGCCTGCTTCATTCGTTTTTTCTTGGCCCATTCCGGAATGAAGTGGAACCGTTCGAGGCTGTCCACAGCGCGTATCTCTTTGATGTTGTTCATGTAACAACTATAGCCAATTCCTCTAGCTCTTTCGTTGGTTCGCACGACAACTCTCCTGCTTGACAAAAGTTGCGACTTACGCAACATTTTGGGCCATGGAAAACAAATCAGCCATCGCCCGCTACCGCGAAAAACACGACATGACGCTCGAAGCATTCGGCGCGCTGTTCGGGGTCGACAAGTCGACCGCGAGCCGCTGGGAGCGCGGACAGAGCCTGACGGTGAAGCGGGCGGTTCAGATCGAGGCTGTCACCGGGATACCGCGGGCCGAAGTGCTTTTCGGCGCGCCGAAGGTGGAGGCCGTCGAATGACGATGTTCCTGCAAGGCGCTTCCCATCGTCGGAGCCTTGCCACTTGGCGGGGATGCTGCAGCACTGACCGCGCGCATCCCCGCATTTTCTCTTTCCCCTTGTCCGTTCGCAGCGCCCGGCGGAGCGCGGCGGCGGGCACCTCTATCGGGCCGGTAGCAGCCGGTCCGATGGTGCCGGGCAGTTTCTCCCGGCGTCCATGGTCCAATCATGCGCCATGGAGTTTCGGAAATGTCAGAAAATCAATCGGAGAAATCCGAAATGTCTAGGAGCCTGAAATTCGTTCAGAAGTGCCTGCGGGAGATCATTTCCCCGCCTGGCAGGGCCGCGAATGTCGAGAGCCGCATCCGCCTTGCGGCTCATGACCTCGGGTGGTCGTTCACCCGGACCAAAGACGCTTGGTACGCCGACCCGCGCGTATCGATCGATTCCGAGGAAATGCGGGTCGTCGAGGAAAAGGCGGGTGTCAGGTATGGCGCAGACGAACTTCAAGCGGTCGAGGAACTCATCCGCAGAGCTGACGCCTTGCTTAAGCGCCCGGATGCGGATCGGTTTCGGCCGTTTGTTGCTGCGTTTCGCGTACTGGCTGGCACTCTTGATCGCACCTGAACTGGACCGGAAGGCGCCCTAGGGCGCCTCCGGTTTTTTTAGGGCTTCGGCCTTCGGAATTTTCCGAAATTTCCACCCGGGGCGGTCCCGCGCTCCTCCTCCCAGGCGGGCCGCAAACTCTCCCGGCGCGAATGCCGGGAGAGCTTTTTTCAACCACCAGCAATCGGAAGGACGTTAGGCCGTGAGAGCGATCGAAGCGCTGCAATTCCCCGATGTGAAGCCGGCGGAAATTAAATCCCTGCCACCGGAAGTGCGGCTCGTCGACCCGCGCGACCTTTGGGTCGACGAGCGTTACCAGCGCGGGCTTTCCGATCGCTCGGTCCGGCTCATCCGGAAGATCGTGACTGAGTGGGATTGGGCGGCATTCAAGCCGCCGGTCGTGACTGAAGTCGATGGCTGCCTCGCGGTTCTCGATGGGCAGCACACCGCGATTGCCGCGGTTACCCATGGCGGCATCACGCGCATGCCGATCATGGTGGTCGAGACCGGCCGGCACGAGCTGAGAGCACAGGCCTTCGTCCGTCACAACCGCGACCGTATCCAGGTGACGGCGACACAGCTTCACACCGCGATGGTCGCGGCCGGCGACGAGGATGCGCTGACGATCGCGCAGGTCTGCGAGCGGGCCGGGCTGACGATCCTGAAGAACCCGCCGCCCTTCGCCCGGTTCAAGCCAGGCGAAACGATGGCGATCAGCACGATTTCGGCCGTGGTCAGCCGTCGGCATGCGGCCGGGGCGCGCAGGGTTCTCGAAGTCTGCGTCAAAGGGGGGGCAGCCCCGGTATCGGCCGCCTTGATCCGGGCCGTCGAGCATCTGCTATTCGCCAAGGAATATGCCGGCGAAATCGAACCCGAGCGGATCTCGCTGCTGATCTCCGCTCGCCTCTCCACGCTGGAACAGGAAGCGCAACGCTTCGCCGCGGAGCGGAAAATGCCGGTGTGGCGGGCGCTCGCGTCGGTCATCTACATGAACCGGCGGAAGGCGCGCTGATGGATGGGCTGATCACAGCACAGCAGCGGGAGATCGAGATGCTGCGCGAACGGCTGCGGCAGCTCGAAGAGGTGTTGGCACCAAGCACCGTTTCCATTCCGGTCGAATACCGCCTGACGGGCAGCGAAGCGCGCGTTTTCGCGCATCTCGTCAGCCGCGACATCGCGACGAAGCAATCCGTCATGCTGGCGCTCTACAGCGACCGGCCCGACGTGGAGCCAGAAATAAAGATCGTCGACGTGTTCATCTGCAAGATGCGCAAGAAGCTCGCGGGCTACGGCGTCGATATCCGTACGGTCTGGGGGCAGGGCTACAGCCTGGCGAACCGGCACGAATTCAGCAGGGGGAAGCCAGCGTGAACGTCTATGCCAAAAAATCGCGATCGCTGACGCGGATCGCGGTGACCAAGGTCGCCGACGGCGGCCCGATCGGCCCGCGCGGCGTCAATTTCCTGCGCCGGGTGCGTGACGCCGGCGGACCCTACCGGATCGCGCTGAATGCCGACCGCGAGCAGCTCGACCGGGCGCTGTGTGGCGGCTTTGTCGTCGCAGATCCAAGGAACGACGACCTGGTGCGCCTGACCGAGGCGGGCGCGGCCTATCTCGACCGTCTGATGAGGGTCGAGTGATGGCGAGCAACAACGTCTACGCCACCAACCAGTCGCGCGTGCTCGATCTCGTCAAGACGCACGGAAGCTACCGCTGCGATACGCAATCCGAGCAGCGGGCCGCGATCAGGTTGAATGAACGCGGTTTGATCCGCCGCGACAAAAAGGACGGCTTTCTCTGGCATGACCCGGACGCGGCGGCCGAAACGGCGCCGACAGGCGAGGGAGGCGAGGGCGGACCCGGCGCGCCGGAAACGGGCGCCGCTCGCCTCCCTGCGCCCGTTGATGCGACCGAGGTCGTCATCCCCCGTTATGACGCCTCCGATCTGCTGGCGACGGTCGAGCGGGCGCGCAAGCTGCTCGACGACGGCGATGTGATCGCCGCGCGTATGCTCGCATCCGCCGCCTACGACCAAGCGAAGGTGGCGTCGCAATGGGGCGAGCGCTTCAAGGCGGCCGAAAAACTGGTCGGCAAGGCGCGGCAGCTGCAGGGCGACGCGCTGCTGATCGAGACACGCGCCAAGATCCGGATCTCGCGCGAGTGGGATGCGGCGCACGCCGCAGGTCTCGTCTCCAAGGGTGGACGCCCGAAACCCGTTTCAGGCGGAAACGGGTTAACAGCCGAGGATGTCGGCCTTTCCCGCAAGGAGATCTTCGAGGCGCGCAAGCTTGCGGCCGCGGAGGAGCAGGCCCCCGGCATCGTCGAGCGGGCGATTCATGCGCGGCTTGCGGTCGGCCTCGAACCCTCGCGTGCGAACCTTCGCGCCGCCGTCGGCACCTCGTCGGCGACGAAGGAAGAGCGCGGCAACAATCTCTATGAGACGCCGATCGAGGGGATGCATACGCTCATCGCGCTCGAACAGTTTTCCTCGATGGTGCTGGATCCTTCCTGCGGCCGGGGCGCGAGCAGCCGTCCGCTGGAGGATGCCGGCTATACTGTGAGCCTCGCCGATCTCGCCGACTATGGCACCGCCGACCGTTTCGGCGAAGTGCAGCGGGTCGAGGACTTCCTGACGTCGGAAGCGCTGCCCGAGCGGCCGGACATCGTCACCAATCCGCCCTATGGCGCGCTGCTCAACCGCTTCGTCGCGCATGCGTTGAAGGTCCACCGGCCGCGCAAGATGGCGCTGCTGCTCAACCTCAATTTCCTCTGCGGCTTCGACGATGACGACCGCAACTTCGTCATGGACGAAAACCCGCCGGCGCGCGTGTGGGTGTTCAGGCGGCGCCTGCCGATGATGCACCGCGACGGCTGGGACGGGCCGGAGGCGCAAAGCCGGATGAATACCGCCTGGTTCGTCTGGGAAGAGGACGAGGCCGGCGGCTACGGCAGCTCGACGATCATCCGCCGCGTCGACTGGAAGGATTACCTGCCGGCGGAGCAAGCGGAGGCGGCGGAATGAGAATAGCCCTCGATTACGACGACACTTTCACCAGGGACCCGACCTTCTGGCAGTCCTTCGTAAAGCTCGCAAGAGACCTCGGGCACGAGGTCAGGATCGTCACGGCGAGAGACCGCACGCACGACAATATCGATGACCGGACGGGAGACATTGCGGTCATCTACTGCAACGGCGTCGCCAAGCGGTTCTTCTGCCATCACTTCGAACATTGGGACCCGGATATCTGGATCGACGACAAGCCCGAGGCGGTCGGGAACAACAGCTCCTTTACAAAACCGATGCTCGCCGAGTGGCGTGAGACGAGGGATCATTGATGTTCCGGACAGACCTGTTCTCGGAGACCAGCACCGACGCCATTATGGCATCAGTATCCCTCGGCGCTCCGATCATCGTCGACAGTTTCGCCGGAGGCGGCGGCGCCTCGACCGGCATCGAAATGGCGCTCGGGCGCTCGCCTGATATCGCTATCAACCATAACCCGGAAGCTCTGGCGCTGCATGCGGCGAACCATCCGGAGACGCATCATCTCTCCGAGAACGTCTACAAGGTCGACCCACTCGATCACCTCAAGGGCAAGCACATCGGCCTCGCCTGGTTCTCACCGGACTGCAAGCACTTCTCTAAGGCCAAGGGCGGCAAGCCCGTGTCCCGCAACATCCGCGACCTGTGCTGGATCATTCCAGGCTGGATCGAGCGTATCCAGAAAAGCGGCGGAAAGATCGACGTCGTCATCATGGAGAACGTTGAGGAGTTCAAGGATTACGGTCCTCTGATCCAGACGGCGCGCGGCGAGATGCCCGACCCTGCCCGTAAGGGCGAAACCTTCCAGAAGTGGTGCAAGAAGCTGCGCAACCTCGGCGCCAAGATCGAGATGCGTGAGCTGCGCGGGCGCGATTATGGCGCGCCGACGATCCGCAAACGGCTGTTCATCATCATGCGTTTCGACCGCCAGCAGATCGTCTGGCCGGAACCGACGCATGGTGGCCCGAATGATCCCGACGTGATCGCCGGCCGTAAGCTGCCATGGCCGATCGTTGCCGATTGCATCGACTGGAGCCTGCCTTGCCCGTCGATCTTCGACACGTCGAAAGAGATTTGGGCGAAGTATGGCCTTCGCGCTGTTCGGCCCCTCGCCGATGCCTCTCAGGCTCGCGTCGCCCGAGGTTTCGACAGATACGTGCTTCGCGCAAAGCGACCGTTTCTCGTCCAGACGGGCTACGGGGAGCGGCCGGGTCAAGCGCCGCGCTGTATGAGCCTTGAACAGCCGCTTGGCACCGTCGTGGCGGGTGGCGTCAAGCATGCGATCGTGGCTCCTCATCTGTCGGCCTACTACGGCGAAGGGAAAGGCGGTCTCGATCGGTCGGCGCCCGTCGACGAGGCGATCCGTGTCATTCCGTGCGAGAACCGGCATGCGCTCATTTCGCCCGTGCTTACCTATGCCCAGCAGGGCGGCGCGAACCGGCCGATTGACGGTCAGGTCCACGCGATCACGGCGAGCCGAAAAGATCAGAATTCGGTCATGTGCGCTTTCATGGCACAGGCGAACAACGACAGCCGGCGCGTAGGCGGCGTCAATCCTGGCCGATCGATGGACGAAGCGGCCTCAACAATTACCCAGACCGGCAGTCATCAGCAACTCGTGTCGGCTTATATCGCCCGCGATTTCGGAACGTCGACGGGGCATGGCATGCAGGTGCCGGCGGCAACCGTCATGCCGGATGGTCAGGGCAAAAGCCGATTGGTTATGCCGTATCTTCAGTCGTACTACGGGACCGGGGACGGCGGTCGCCACGATGAATCTTGCAGGACCGTGACTGTTCGAGATCGCTTTGGTCATGTCGAAGCCGTTGTCGACGTGCCGCCCTTTACCGAGACACAGGCCGAACGCGCGCGACAGGTGGCTGACTTCCTCCGCGCGCACGGCGTCTGGGACGCGCGCGAGTTCGTGACCATCGAGGTCGATGGCGTTGCCTTCGTCGTTGTCGATATCGGCATGCGCATGCTGACGCCGCGCGAGCTCTATAACGCGCAAGGGTTTCCGCCGGACTATCAGATCGATGGCTATTACGATCACAAGCGTATCGGCCATAGCGGCGGTCCAGTCTGGGTGCCGTTCTCGAAGGAAGTGCAGGTCTCTTGCGTGGGCAACAGTGTTTGTCCGCCGGTCGCGCGGGCGCTGGTTGCGGCCAACTGCAACCAGCTGGCAGTGCAGAGGGAGGCGGCGTAGATGTCAGGCCGTACCCTCGATCTCCTTGCGGGCGCAGCTCGCCAGAAAGGCGGAGCGGGTGAGGCCACGCTTTTCGGCCGCCGCGTCGATCGCCTTCAGCGTGCCCGCCTCCATCGTCAGATTGACACGCACGACGCGGCTGTCGTCCTCGATCACCGGAACGCGCACGATGAAGGCGCCGGCGGCGAGACGTTCGCGCGCCTCGGCGATCGAAAGAACCTCATCGAGCCGCGAGGGACGCGGAAGCTCCTCGTCCTCCGCCCACAGGCGCAGCGCTTCGATCGCGTTCGGAATGATCTTCTCCTCCTCGTCGGCGGCGGAAAAGACGGTCGGCAGATCCGGAAAGGTGACGCCAAAGGCGCTCTCCGGATCCTTCTCGACGATCGCGTAATAGGTCCGCATGGTCGGGTCTCCTTTGGTGATGGGGCTGGTTATCTGATCCAGCCCGCCATTTTCGCGATGCTGCGCGCCGTGCCGAGCGGCAGGTCCTTTTTCGGGTGCGGGACGATCACAGTCTTGTCGCCCTTCCTGAGTTTGTGGTGCGAACCGGAAACGGAAACCAGCCCGAAGCCTTCGCTTCTCAGTCTCTTGATGATCTTGCCGCTGTTCCGTTCCATGTCCCGCCCCGTTCTGTGTGTATATAGATACACACTTTTGTGGTTCACGTCAAGCAGTCGTGCGCATAATGATGCGCATTGTAGGGCGGGACGATGACGAGCGCTCCTGCCCAGCCAACGCTCTTCGAAGGCTCGAAACGGCTCGTCTATGACGATGCGATCGAACTCACGCTGCAGTCGATGCAGGCTTACGGGCCGGCGCATGATCACTGGGGCATTGCCTGGTCCGGCGGCAAGGACAGCACGGCCACATTGACGCTGATCCTGCATCTGCTCGACACCGGCCGCCTGCAGCGCCCGAAAACCCTGTCCGTCTTCTATGCCGACACCCGCCAGGAACTGCTGCCGCTGGCGATCTCGGCTGAGGCAATCATGCGGCAGATGGCCGATCGAGGCGTCAATTGCGAGGTCGTGCGTGCGCCGCTCGACAAGCGCTTCCTCGTCTACATCCTCGGCCGTGGCGTGCCGCCGCCGAATAACAACACGCTCCGCTGGTGCACCCGCCAGATCAAGGTCGATCCGATGACGCAAGCGCTCGCCGATCGGCTCGACGAGCTGGACGGCAGCATCCTCATGATCACCGGCGTTCGGCAGGGCGAAAGCGCCATCCGCGACGGCCGCATTGCGATGTCCTGCGGCAAGGACGGAGCCGAGTGCGGGCAGGGCTGGTATCAGGAGGTCCTACCGCACGCGAGCGGCATTCGCGGCCGCATCGCCACCCTGGCCCCGATCCTTCATTGGCGGGTCTGCAACGTCTGGGACTGGCTGCGGATCTATGCGCCGATGGCCGAATATGGCGGCTGGTCGACGACTGCCATCGCCGACGCCTACGGTGGCGACGAGGCGGAAGAGGTCAATGCCCGGACCGGCTGCAACGGCTGCCCGCTGGCGAGCAAGGACAAGGCGCTCGACGCGGTCATTGCCTCTCCGCACTGGTCCTATCTGGCGCCCCTCAAGCGGCTGAAACCGATTTATCGCGAACTGCGCAAGCCGCAGAACCGGCTTAGAAAAGCCGGTGTTGAGCGCCTCAAGGGCGGCGGCATCGCGGCAAATCCGCAGCGCATGGGGCCGCTCACCTTCGATGCTCGTTTGTGGGCGCTCGCGGAAATCCTCTCCGTTCAGGCAGAGATCAACACCGCCGCCGCGACGCTCGCGCGGCCTGAGATCGACATTCTCAATGCGGAGGAGGAGGCGCGGATCCGCGAACTGATCGCGTCCGGGACCTGGCCGCACGGATGGGACGGAGACGAGCCGACCGCCGACACACCCATGGACACCGTCTATGCCGACGGGTCCGTTCAACCGTTGTTCTTGTGAGGTGCTATGAGCCACGACGCGACCAACTGGGCGATCAAGCAGCGGGGCATCAAGCCGGCGCTGAAGGTGGTCCTCTGGCATCTGTGCGATTGCTTCAATCCCGAGAACGGCTGCTTTCCCTCGCAGGACTATCTCGCCGAGCATTGCGAGGTGCCGCGCTCGACGCTCAACGTCTATCTTGGGGAACTGGAGCGGCTCGGGCTGATCGTGCGCGAACAACGGCGCAAGAAGGGCTCGATGCAGCAGGAGCGCACCCGCTACTTCTTCCCGTTCGAGCCGGAATTCGACCGCAAGAAGGCGCAATTCCCGTGTCCAGAAACTGGACACGGCGGCGAGGAGGCCGTGTCCGAAAACGGGGCCGAGCCGAGTCCAGAAAATGGCAAAAGCCGTGTCCAGAATCTGGACAGTAACCCTGTAAGGGAACCCGTAAAAGAACCCGTAATCGAGAGAGAGAGTGCGCGCGAGGCTCATGAAGATCGGCTTGAGCCGGAAGATCCGAAAAAGGTCGACGCCGCTTTCTGGGAGTTCATCAAGGACTGGCCTGGCTTTGGGCCGCTGGGCAAGGAACCGGCCCGCAAGCTGTGGCACGCGATGACGGTGGAGGAGCGCCGCCTCGCAGTCGAACGCTATCCCGGATGGCGGAAGATGCTCAAGGATGCGAGGAAGGATCACGTCCCGACGCCGCAAACCTATTTCCGCGGCAAGCTCTGGTCGAACGTTCCGGATCCGGCCGAGGCGCCGAAGCCGACGAGCACGCTTGCCGGACCCTTCGGCAAACTCTGGTCGGCATACAGGCTCGCCGAACTGCTGCTGCCGCCAACGGGCATCATCACGCCGCCGACGAAGTTCGAGCAGATGCAGATCGATCAGGGGGCGACGTCGCTCGCGGCCGTGATTGCCGAGAAGCGGCGGCGCAGCGGCTGGCCGACGGTCAACGCGATGCTCGACAGGGCGCGCCAGGCGCAGGGCTGGATCTGCCCGCTTGCGCTCGACGAGGCGGCAAGGTCGTTCCAGCAGATGCGGACGAGCAGCGCGCTCTTCGACGCATGGCGAGTCGACCACCTGCTGCGCGGCTGGCCGTTCCTCGACGACGGCAAGCTTCCCGAGTGGGTCTATTTCCCGCCGATCGAGGCCGAAGGCGATCTCGTCCTTCGTGTCACCGATGCCGTGGAGCGCTACCGCGAACAGATTTCCGACTATCTCTCAGCCAGGAGCAGGGGCAATGACGATGCAGCGTAGGATATTTGAGGGCACGCCGATCGGTCTCGAGGTCGAGCGATTCGCCGACCGCATGCGGACGATCAACGCCAATATGCTGTCGATGGCATCCGCGAATCAGCCCGGCCAAAAGGGCTGGTACGTGCTGCAGGTGGTGGTCGGGCGTGAGAAGGGTGTGGAAAATGCCCTGCGCGAAAAAAATATTGTGGCTTATTTGCCGCTCATTCTCGGGGGCAAGAAGCTGGTGCGCAGGCGGATTGTGCAGTGCGCCGACAGGCCCGCATTGCCCGGCTACGTCATGGTCTCGATCGCGCCTTCGCCTGCCGCATTCGCTGGCCTAGCACGCGTTCGCCATGTCGAAGGAATCGTCGGTGGAACCGAAACGCCGCATTGCGTGAACGACGAAGACATGAGTCGATTCAAGGCGAAGCTGGGTGAGATGGAGGAGTCGGCAGCGCTGGCGAAGGAGTTCCGCAAGGACGATTGGGCGACCTTCGATGAGGGGCCGTTCGCTGGCTTGCGCGGGTGCTTGGTCAAGGTTCGGAAGATGGTTCTGATCCGTGGTGAGAAGCCCGTTCCGGTCGAAGGTGTGGTCAAGTTCGAGATCGCCGGCAAGGCTGTGTTCGTGCCGACCCCTCTTGCGCTTCTCGTGAAATTGTGAGTCCATCCGCACCGGATGAACTGCTGATCCTGAGCAAACGTGAGGCGAGAGCCTCGGAGACGCCCACAAGATCGGGCCTCAAGGGAAGGAAACTTCCGCGTCGGTATGCCGGGCAGACCCCGCCCTGACCGCCTCGACCACCGAGGCACCGATTCAGAGCCAGTGCGCAAGCTTTGCTTACCTCCATACCAGCGGGCACCTCATTCCCCCGAGGTGCCCGCACCCCCTCGGCCCCGACCGACCCCACCCCATGCCGCGGGTCCTTCCCACTTTCCGAATGAAAGCGGGTGAGGCGGCAGCGCGGGCTTTTGGACTGTGAGTGCTCACCGCTGGGTGGGTGATCTCCTTGTTGTTGTTCTTCTGTTGTTGTTCATGAGCGAGCTGACCGAAAGCGAGATCCAAGCGCTGTGCGAACGCCATCCCTTGCCCGAAGGGGTGGAGGACTGCGTCATGTCGCGTGAAGAGCTGGCCGAGACGCTGCAGGTGTCGCTCAACACGGTCTCGTCTTGGCTGTCGAAGGGTATGCCGATGCTGCAAGAAGGCGGCGCCGGCAAGGCTTACGAATTGCAGCTCTCGGCATGCTGGGCGTGGCGCCAGGCGCAACGGGCAGAAGAAGACAGCCGGACGGAGAAAGTGCGCCGTGCCCAGGCAGCGATGCGCCTGGCGCTGGTCGGGGGGACATCGGGCAACTCCATGGAGGCGCTCGACCCGAAGACGCGGCGTGAGATCCTTGCAGCGCAGATCGAGCAGGAACGCTTCCAGCGCGAGCGCAACCAGCTCATGCGGCGCGACGATGTGCACGAAACCTTCGAGCTCGTCTACGGCATTATCCGCGATCGGATGAACGCGGCTCCTGACCTGATCGAGCGCAAGAACGCGCTCGAGCCGAAGGTGGTGCAGGAGCTGATCGACGCCTGCGACGACGTCGTCGCGGACGTGCGCGGGGCGATCGACCGCTTCTGGCGCGAGAGGCCGGTGCGCGAGGGCGTTTCCGAAAGGCGCGACCTGTTCGATGCGTGAGGCGCAGGCCTGGGAGCGGTTCCTTCCGCCGGTTCCGCCGCCGGCTTTCGCGGATCCATGGGATCACGCCGCCGGGCCAGCGCTGTCGGTGCTGAACCCGGCTCGCCGTATCGATGTTCCGACCTGGGCGGAGTCGCGCAAGCTTTCGACAGCGGGCGGCGTCAGAGACTGGAGCAACGATTTCGCGCCGTACATGACCGAGCCGTCGCGGATGGCGACCTCGAGGCGCTATCGAGCGGTCGCGTTCGCTGGGCCGGCACGAACTGCGAAGTCGGAAAGCCTGATCCTCAATACGATCGGCCATCGGATCGACTGCAATCCACGCGACATGCTGGTGGTCTGCTCGACGCAGGACACGGCCAAGCAGTTCTCCGAGCGCAAGCTGGCGCCGATGATCCGGGAAAACCGGAAGCTGGCGGAGAAGCAGCTTGCCGGCCGCGGCGCCGACAACATCCATGAGAAGCGGTTCGCGGGGAACATGAACCTGCAGATCCGCTGGCCGGTGATCGGCTACTTCTCGCAGAACGAATATTTCGACGTGCTGCTGACGGACCTCGACCGCATGACGGACGATGTCGGCGGCGAAGGTTCGCCGTTCCTGCTCGCGTTGAAGCGCATCCAGCATTCGGGGTCGCAAGGCATCGTGATTGCCGAATCCTCGCCGGGCTTCGTTGTGACGGTCGACAATTGGCAGCCATCGACGCTGCACGAGGCGCCGCCCTGCGACGGCGGCATCCTGCCGATCTTCAACACGGGCACGCGAGGCTCGTTCTACTGGACCTGTCCGCATTGCAGTGATCCGTTCCGGCCGATGTTCGAGCGCCTGCACTATGAGCGCAAGGCGACACCGGGCCAATCGGCGCGCACCGTCGAGATGGTCTGCCCGAACGGCTGCTGCATCAGTCCGGACCGCAAGGATGAGCTGAACCGGGGCGGTTTCTGGCTGCACGAGACGGCGGACGGTCAGAGCGCCGTGCCGATCGACGACCCGGATGTGCGCGACACGGATATCGTCTCCTACTGGATGGAGGGTCCGGCGGCGGCGTTGCAGACCTGGCAGGAGCTGGTCAGGGTCAACGAGCAGGCGCGGCAGACCTTTGAGGAGACGGGCAGCGACAAGGACCTGAAGACGACAGTCTTTCAGGATCAGGGCCGGGCCTATCTGCCGCAGATCCGCTCGGTCGGCGACGCGCTGTCGGCGGAGACGCTGAAGGCGTTGTCGGAACCTTACCCGATGAAGATGGCGCCGGCGGAAACGCGGTTCCTCACCTATCAGGTGGACGTGCAGCCGAACCGCTTCGTCGTCCAGGTCGATTCCTGGGGGCCGGGTCTGGAGCGGTGGCTGATCGACCGCTTCGACATCCATGAGCCGCCCGCGGGCGCACCGGGTGCGGGGGAGCGGTCGATCGATCCGCCGCGCTATTACGAGGACTGGTCGGCGCTATCTGCGCTGCTCGACAAGGCCTATCCGGTGGCCAGATCCGGCTACGCGCTGCTGCCGCGTGCGATCGTCGTCGACCTGCACGGCGCCAAGGGCACGACCGATCACGCCTATCACTGGTGGCGCCACCAGCGAAAGGCGGGCAATTCCGGGCGCTGCTTCATCCAGCGCGGCCGCGGCGGGACGGAGCGCGATCGCGCCGTCTACAAGGCGCCGGAGAAGGTGCAGGGCACCAAAAAGCGCCGCCGTTCGGATCTGATGCTGATCGAGACGGGCACCGATCCGCTCAAGGACGAGGTGATCATGTCGCTGACCCGCAAGGAAGCGGGGCCGGGCAAGTATCACCTGCCGGAAAGCCTTCCGACCTCGGCTTTCGAGGAATTCTGCGCCGAGGTCAGGACCGACGAGGGCTGGCGGGAGCGGAAGAGCGGTCTGCGTAACGAGTCGCTCGACCTCGCTGTCTACGGCAAGGCGCTGGCGATCGTGCTCAAGGCGGAGACCATCACCTGGTCGCGGCCGCCGATGTGGGCGGCGCCGCTCGAAAAGAACACCTATGCGGTGAAGATCGGAGCCGGCGCTTCAGCAGCTCCGGAGGACGAGGCGGGCGATGCAGCTCGGCCAGCACCAGTCGTCGCGAAGCCGAAGCCAGCTGCCGGCCCACGCCGGCGGGTTCGCCGCAGCTCCTGGATGAGCTGAAAAGATTTGGAGCGACATACGGCTCCGATGAGGGGCCGGCCAATGCGGCCGCCCCTCCCGTGCTCGAAGTGAGGAAAAGGAGAAAGCATGCGCATGTTTCGAAGTTTGGGACTGCTTGCCCTGGCGGCGATCGCCTGCATTTCCATGGTGGCGCCGGCGGCGGCCTCCATGCCGCTCGACCCTGGCATCCGCATTGCGGCTGCGTCGGACGAGCGCTATCCGGCGGCCGCATTCAGTGTCGTGGATCAGGTGGCGATCCTCGCCGAGGCTCCAGCTGTTTCCGGTGCGAGCGTTCGATTGCCGAGTCAGCACACGGTGCGCGTCCCTGAAGTACCGCTTGTTCGACCTGCTGACCAGACTTTCATCGATCTGCGGATGCGATGTTAAGCGGTCCACTTCGAGACACCTTTCCGGTGTCTCGCTTTGTGCTCTCCATGCGGAGGGCAGAGAACGGGACATTTCCTCGAGGAGCACCTCGGTATGCGTTGCATTAGCGTTCTCGCAGCGTTGCTGATCACGACCGAGCCGGTATCGGCGGCGGTGGAAGCCGCGAAGCCTGACCTGCATGCCGCGCCCGAGGTGAGGGCCGCAGCAGAGTTCGAAGCCGAGACGCCGTGCACGCGGTTGCCGCCCGGAACCATCTTGCGTCGCTGGGTGCCATCGACGCTGCGCGCCGCCGATGGAACCGCGCTGGCGGTCGGGTCAACTGAAGTCCGGCAGCGGTGCTGATGGGCTGGTCGGTGATCCCTTTGGCGATGTCGCTCGGTTCGCTCGGGCTGATCGCCTGGTGTCTCAGCCGGTCGCTGATCGGCTTGTTCGAGCTGATTGCCCTGCTCGTTCTTTCGAATGTCTGCCTTGCCGCTTGGCTGATCTGGGCGCTGGCAACGTGAAAATCCGCGCCCGGCGGTTCCGGGTCAATCACAGGAGAAGACGCATGAGCGCACCCACCGTTCGAGCAAAATTCATGTGCAGCGGCAAGGAAGGCACCACCGTTTTCCTTCACACCGTCTATTCCGAAGACATCCAGTCTGAGGACGGCCGCTTCACAAGGGCCACGCCCTGGGGCGAGTTGCGGATGAACGTCGACAATCCGGCCGCCGCGATCCAGTTCGAGCCGGGCAAGTCGTACTACCTCGACTTCACGCCGGCCTGATCCATACCCGCAGCGCGAGCGGACCCTCAAGCGCTTGCCGGCTTGCCGGCATGGAAGGGTCGAGGGTCGGGGAAGTTTACCCGATCCGGACGGGCGGCGAGGCTTGATAGCCGTCCGGAGCTTTCGGCAACCCTGAAAGGGCACAATTCATGGCTGACACGGTCGAGACATTGACAGCACGTCGCACGGCGATCGTGAAGGCGCGTGATTCCGGCGTGCTGACCGTCAAGCACGGCGACGAGCTGACGACGTTCCGGTCGCTGTCCGAGATGAACCGCATCATCGGCAATCTCGATGCGCAGATCGCCGCCCTGCAGGGCACCCAGAAGAAGCGCATGCGCTACGCCTACCAGTCCGGAAAGGGTCTCTAAGCGATGGCTGAAGCCAAGCCGCGTTACCGCGTCGCCGCCGGCCGGCGGGAACTCGCTGCCAGCGTCGCCATAGCGTCCGGCGCGCCGTCGCTGCGCAAGCACGGCTTCGACGCCGGCCGCTCGTCGCGCCGGCTGAAGGGTTTCACGTCGACGACGCAGGAGATCAACCGGCAGATCCGCTCCTATGGGCGGACGGTGGTCGCCCGCTCGCGCTACCTGTCGCAGAACAACCCCTATGCGATGCAGGCGAAAAAGGTGTTCGTCTCGGCGCTCGCCGGCGCCGGCATCAAGCCCTCGTCGCTCAACGCGGACGCGGACTTCAAGGCGAAGCTGCAGGAGGTCTGGCTCGACTGGAGCGACGAGGCCGATGCCGACGGGCTGACAGACTTCTATGGTCTACAGGCGACGATCGCCTCGGAAATGTTCGATGCCGGCGAGTGTTTTGTGCGGCTCAGGGCTCGCCGTCCCGAAGACGGCCTCGTCGTGCCGTTGCAGCTGCAGCTACTGCCTTCGGAGATGCTGCCGCTGAACGACAATCGCATGCTTGGCAACGGCAACTATGTGCAGATGGGTGTGGAGTTCAACGCCATCGGCAAGCGGGTCGCCTACTGGTTCCTGCGCCAGCATCCCGGCGCCGACCAGGTGAATTTCCGGCAAGGTTTTGCTGGTGAGCAGGTGCGCGTTCCGGCCGACGAGGTGCTGCACCTTTTCGATCCGACCGGATTTGCCGGTCAGATCCGCGGGATCCCGCACACGCTGTCGGCGATCGTCACGGCGGCAATCCTCGACTGCTATGATGATGCGGAGCTGGAGCGCAAGCGCGTCGCCGCACTCTTCGGCGGCTTCATCAAGACCGAACTTGGTGACGATCCTGCGCCGCATCCGCTGGCGGAAGGGATCGAGGCCGCGCAATCCGCCGGCAACGATTCGGCGATCGCGATGGAGCCCGGCGCCTTCCTCGATCTCGATCCGGGCCAGGACGTTACCTTCTCGGAGCCGGCCGACGTCGGCGGCAATTACGAGGCCTTCCAGTATCGCAACCTGCTGCGCCAGGCGGCCGGCTACGGCGTGCCCTATGCGGCGATGACCGGCGACCTGCGGCAGGCGAACTACGGTTCGATCCGTGCCGGCCTCGTCGAGTTCCGCCGCCGGATCGAGGCGATGCAGCACGCGGTGATGGTATTCCAGTTCTGCCGACCGGTCTGGCGTCGTTTCATGGCTGACGCGGTGCTTGCAGAGCGCCTGCCGGTCAGCCCGTCGCAATACGCAGCCGCCCCGCATGGGTACCGGCGGGCGAAATGGATCGCGCCGCGCTGGGACTGGGTCGATCCGTTCAAGGATCGACAGGCGGAAAAGCTCGCCGTCGATGCGGGCTTCAAGGCGCGCTCCGATGTGATCGAGGCCGAGGGCTACGATCCGGAGGAAACCGATCGGCGGATTGCTGCCGATCGGGCGCGTGAGAAGGAGCTGGGCCTGAGTTTCGCCCCGGCGAAGGCGCCGGCAAGCGCGCCAGCGGCCAAGGAAGACGACCCCGAGAAAACCGGAGACAAGACCGATGGCGCATGAGATCCGGCGCGTGCTGCGCGCCTTTGCGGCGCAGCCCTGGTTCATGGACCCGCGCAAGGCCGAGCAAATCGTCGCGATGCTGGAACTGCGCGCAACCGCCGGGCCGCGCGCCGAGCCGTTCCGCAAGGAGGCGGGGCCGCTTCGCCAGGAGGTGCGCACGACGAAGGGCGCCGTCGCCGTCCTGAACCTGTTCGGCCCCATCGCGCCACGCGCCGAGGCGCTCGAGGACGTGTCGCAGCAGGCGGCGCTGATGGTGCCGTTTCAGAACGCGTTTCGCGAGACGGCGGCGGATCCGGCGCTCGCCGGCATCATTCTCAACATCGATTCGCCCGGCGGCCGCGTCGATCTCGTGCCCGAGTCGGCGGCGATGATCCGCAAGGCAAAGCGCGAGGGCCGGCCGATCGTCGCGATCGCCAACACGCTTGCGGCCTCGGCGGCCTACTGGATCGCGTCTGCCGCCGACGAGCTGGTCGTGACGCCGTCCGGCGAGGTCGGCTCGATCGGCGTCTATGTGCTGCACCAGGATATTTCCGAGCGGCTTGCCGCCGAGGGTATCCGGATGCAGTTCATTTCCGAGGGCGCGCGCAAGACGGAAGGCAATCCTTTCGAGCCTCTGACGGAGGAGGCGACCGCCGCGCTGCAGGTGAACGTCCGCTATTTCTACGATCTGTTCGTCGCCGACGTCGCCAAGGGCCGGAAGGTCGCCGAAAGCGTCGTGCGCGCCGACCCGGAAAAGGACGGCAAGCACTTTGGCGGGGGCCGTATCTATCCGGCAAAGGAAGCGGTGCGCCTCGGCATGGCCGACCGCGTCGCCACTCTCGATGAGACGATCGCGAGGCTGATCGGCAACGGCCCGCGGTCGGGCGGCGGCAGCCGGGCTGCGGCAGAGCGGAGACGGGTGCTGTGATCGATTTGGAAGACCGCCGCCGGATGGTGAAGGGATGGCGCGGCCGGCGCCTTCTGGCCTGCCGGGCCGCCGACATCCTTGATGAGGTCGTGCGCGAGCTGGGTGCCGACAATGGTGCGGACCTGCCGCCCGAAGGCGGACTTCCGCCCGTCTCTCAGGCGGTGAAGATCGAACTGGAGAACAGCGTCGCCAATCTCCTGCGCATGATCCTGGCGCTGAATGACGGTCATACGTCCGGCAGCCGCCTCCAGCGCTTCTAGAACCTTTCGTTTCGGGCTTCCCGTCGCGCCGGACGCGGGGAAAGAGCCGATCCATTGTTTCCGGCGACACTCTCTCGAAAGGAGACCGACATGGCTCATAAACTGGCCGATCTCCGGGCGAAGCATAAGGCCTTCAAGGACGAGGCCGATGCCATTTTCGCCACGGCTGAAAGCAATACGGGCGGCGAGCTGACCGACTTCCAGGATCAGCGCCTGACGGCGATCAAGGGCGAAATCGCCAAGCTCGACGGCGAGATCGATGCGGAGATCGCCGCGCTGTCACCGAGCGATTCGCCGCCGGCCGCAGCTGCCGCGACGGCCGCCGAGGCGGAAGCGGCGGAGCGCAAGCGCACTACTGACATCATCGGCGCCTGCAAAGTGGCCGGCAAGATCGACCGGGCGGCCGCCTTCATCGCCGAGGGCAAGTCGCTCTCTCAGGTCGTCGACGTGCTGCAGAACGAACGGGCGACCGAGTCCGATAAGAACGGCACCAGCGCCAGCAACCCGGCGCGTCACGGCGGCCAGAATGCCTCTGCCGGCTGGGATAAGGCCGTCGCCAAACACAACCAGCGCAACGGCTTCAAATAAGCCGCTGCGGCCCCCGAACTCTTCCCCTCCATAGCGGGCGCGCCCGCCTTTCATGAAGGATCATCATCATGCCCGTTTTTACGGAAGCCGCCCACACGGCTGAATTCATCCTGTCCGAATCCAACGGCCATCGCTCGCGCGAAAATGGCACGCTTGCCTCCGGCCAGAACCTTGCAGCCGGCACGGTGCTGCAGCTCAACGGGGCCGGCAAGCTCGTCGCCTTCGACGGCGACACAAACACCGCCGGCAATCTGATCGACCAGGCAGCCGGCATCCTGCTGTCGGCCGTCGACGCCAGCTCGGGCGACCAGGACTGCGCCTATATCGCCCGCGACGCCGAGGTGAACCTGAAGCTTCTCACCTATCCGGCGGAATCGACCGCTGGCGGTGAGGAAGCGGACACGATCGCCTCGCTCAAGCTGCTCGGCATCATCGCCCGCGACTGATCGGTCGCGGCACTTCCTCAATCCACGATCGCCGCCACGCGGCTCTTCTAAAACAGGAGCATTGATATGCTTGACATCTTCAAGGACGACGCGTTTGGCGTCGTGGAACTCACCGCTGCGATCAACAAGATCCAGTTCGTTCCTGGCCGTCTGAGCCAGATGGGGATCTTTACCGAAAGGGGCGTCCGCACCACCTCGGTCGCGATCGAGGAGAAGGGCGGCGTCCTGACCCTCATCGCACCGAGTGCGCGCGGCGGTCCCGGCTCGACGCTCGACAAGGCGAAGCGTAACCTTCGCAGCATCGCCGTCCCGCACTTCGAGATCAATGACGCCGTCATGGCCGAAGAGGTGCAGGGCGTGCGCGCCTTCGGGCAGGAGAACGAACTCGAGACGGTGATGGGCAAGGTCACGGAGCGGCTTGGCGACCATACGGTCTCCTTTGCCGCCACCCAGGAATATGCCCGCGTCGGCGCCTACAAGGGCATCGTTACCTATGCCGATGGCTCGACGCTGAACCTCTTCACCGAATTCGGCGTGTCGCAGCATGCCGAAATCGACTTCGATCTCGACAATGCCAATCCGACCTCCGGCGTTCTGCGCAAGAAGTGCGCCGGCGCTGCGCGCGACATGGCCGATGCACTCGATGGCGTGCCGTTCTCCGGCGTTCATGCGATCTGCGGCAATGCCTTCTTTGATGACCTGCTGGCGCACCCGGAGGTCATCGAGAGCTATCGCGGCACGCCGATGGCCGAGGTGCTGCGCCAGGGCTATGTGCTGACAAACGGGCAGAAGGTGTACGGCGCCTTCGAGTTCGGCGGCATCCTCTGGGAGAACTACCGCGGCACGGTGGGCGGCACGGCTTTCGTAGACACGAACAAGTGCCATCTGGCACCGCTGGGCGCGCCGGGCCTCTTCCTCTCCTATTACGCACCGGCGGACTACATGGAGACGGTCAATACGATGGGCCAGCGTCTCTATGCGAAGCAGTACGGGATGCCGAACGACAAGGGCGTCAATCTCGACTCGCAGATGAACGCCCTCGAACTCTGCACCCGTCCGAACGCGCTCATCCAGGGCAAGCGGACCTAACCTGATGGCCTATCCGGCGGCGTGGTCGGTGCCTCGGGAATGGGCGGGGGAACCTGCCTTCATTCTCGGCGGCGGCGCGTCGCTGGTCGGCTTCGATGCCTCGCGGCTCAAATCTGTTCAAGAGGGGGGCCGGGGGCGGATCATCGCGGTGAACGATGCGGGGCTGGATCTCGCACCGTTCGCCGACGTCCTCTACTTCGCCGACGGCATGTCGCGCTGGTTCGGCTGGAACCGGGATCGCCTGCATCTCTTTCGCGGCCGCTACGTGCTGACGCGGGCCGTCGACGTGATGACGGTCGAGGGGGTCGAGATCCAGCGGCTGTGGCGGGACAAGGATTCGGCGCTCTCGCGGGATCGGACGAAAGTCGCCGGTCAATGCAGCGGCGCCAACGCGCTGAACCTCGCTTTCCTGTTCGGATGCAACCCGGTCTACCTGCTCGGCTTCGACATGGGTGGGGGGCACTGGCACGACAATCACAAGGCGCCGGCGCGCGACCGCTACCAGAGGGATTTCATCCCGTCGCTCGAACGGATGGGGCGGGAGCTGGCGGCCGAGGGCGTGCGCGTCTTCAACTGCAATCCGGATTCGGCGCTGAAATGCTTTCCGTTCGCGGATCTCGACACGGTGCTGGAGCCTGCCGCGTGACGGTTCGATTTGCTGTGCTTGAGCCGGCGGCGATCTTCAATTTGACCTCGCCGCGCTACCTGCCGGAGATCGCCATGCGCTGGCGGGGGCGGCGATATTGGCATGACGGCTTTTACGAGCCGCTGCGCGACCTGATGGAAGAGACCTATGTCGACGGCTTCAACGGGGCATCCGGTCATTACGACCGGCTGCTCGAAAGCCTGTCGAGGGAGGGTTTTCGCAATCCCGTCATCGTCTCGGCCGGCTCCTTGCAGCGGCGCGCCGTGTGGGAGGTGCCGCCGCAATGGCGCGGCCCGCAGCTGATCGCCTGCGAATATCTCGGCGGCTCGCGGCTGTGGGCGGCGCAGAAGCTCGGCCTTGGCGTGCCCTGCATCGTCAACGACTTCGCCGGCGTGCTCGCGCAAGCGGAGCTGCTGCGCACGAAGGCTGACGTGCTCGCGAAATTTCAGGACCGGCCCGGAACTGTGCGGTTCTCCGGGTCGGGCGTCTACATCAACGGATTGCCGTTCATGCATCTGCCGCCGGCGGAGCGATACGGCATGCGCGGTCAGTGCGCGATCCGCCGCCAGGTCGTCCACGAGGTGACCGTGCGTGTTCATGAATGGCTGGAGGCCAACGATCAATGACGGAGACGATCAGCATTCCCGCCGGCTACCGGCTGGAGCGCGGCCTGATGTGGCCGGCCGAGGACAGGGCTTGCGCGGCCGTCGTCTTCGATACCGTGCCGGACATGGATCATGCGCTGAAGCATTGCCGCAAGTTCGAACTCGTCGTGCAGGCGGGCGGCAACATGGGCGTTTGGGCGCTGGCGCTGGCGCAGAAATTCGAGCGTGTCGTCACCTTCGAGCCGGATCCGCGGAACTTTCGCGCGCTGGTCCACAACACGGCGTCGGCTGAAAACATCCTGGCGCTGCCATGCGCGCTTGGCAGTGACGGCGGCGATTGGTGCGGGCTGGACCTGGCGCCGCATGAGACGAACAATGCCGGCGCCTATCAGGTGACGAAGGGCGTGACCGCGCCGATCGTCACGATCGACAGCCTCAACCTGCCGTCTCTGGATCTCCTATATCTCGATATCGAGGGCTTCGAGATGCCCGCGATTCTCGGGGCGATGGAGACGATCGACAAATTCCGCCCAGTGATTGCGATTGAAGACAAGGGGCTTTCCGACCGCTACGGCTATCAGAAAGGCGCGGCCGAAAACGCACTGGCAACGTTCGGCTATGAGGTAGTGGCGCGGCCGCACCGCGACGTCGTCATGGTGGCGCGGGCCTGAAGCCATGATCGAGCCTGTTCCCGTTTTCCTGCTCAAGTGGGGCACGAAATATTGCGCCGCCGACGTCAACCGGCTCGCGCAGTCGATCCGCCGACACGCGGCGCGGCCGGTCAACATCATCTGCTTCACCGACGATCCGGCCGGCGTGCAGACACGCACGATGGTCCTGCCGAAGATCGACGACATCGAGCTTCATGGCTGGTGGTGGAAGGTCTGGCTGTTTTCAGCCGGGATCCCGTTCCTGTTCCTCGATCTCGACTGCGTCGTCGTCGGCGACGTCACGGCGCTGCATCGCGACGCCCCGCTGACGATCCTCAAGGATCCGTGGCAGGAGGGGTTCAACTCCTCGGTGATGTCGACGAACGGCAGTCTTTCGCGCGTCTGGAAGGATTTTATCGGCTCGGGCGCGATCCGCGAGATGCACGGCGACCAGGACTGGATCACCAGTCAAGTTCCGGATGCGGTCCTCTACGAAACCGGCCTCTGCCGCTCGTTCAAGGCGGAGATGAAGGGGCTTGACCGGCCGCCGGCGGATTGCCGGCTGGTCTATTTCCACGGCAAGCCCAAGCCGCTCGACGCGCTGATGCGCGGGGCCTTCTGGATCCGTGACGAATGGGGAGTGGCGGCATGATCGATTATGGCGCGCTGCTGTTCAGTCCGACTTACCTGATCCTCGGCGTCGACGCGGTGCTGACGCTCGCCGACACGGCGGAGACTACGGTCGCCTTGACTGTCATCGACAAGACAGCCGGACTGCCGGTCGGGCCGAATATCGAGATCGGCACGATCGTCCCCGGCGCCATGCTGCGCGCCTCCGACCTGACGACGGCCGGCGTGACGCGGGCTGCGCTCGACGAGGCGACGATCGCTTTTTCCGGCAACACCTGGCGCATCGCCAGCCACCATCCAAAGCCGGTTCCGTCCGGCGAGGCGGAAGGCGAGATCGTTCTGATCCTGGAGGAAGCCAATGGCTGATCCGCGAGAATTGATACTGCAGCGCCTGGTCGAGATCGGCGAAGGCATTGCCGGCGTCCGCAAGGTAAAGCGGAACGAGATTGGCCAGAACGAAAGCGTTCTGCCGCTAGTCGTCATTCTCGATGGCGACGAGACGGCTGCCGACAGCGATCCGAAGAACCGGCCGCCGACTGCGCCGCGCATCATGACGATGACGCCCGAAATCTACGTCGTCGTTGCAGACAAGGCGGCCACGGTCGGCACTGAAATCAACCTGATGCGGGCGCGGATGATCGATGCGATCGCCAACGACGCGCAGATCGTCGCGCTGACAAAGGACCGCGAAGGCGGGCGCTATGAAGGCGCCGCATCCGGCCTGTCGCGCGGCCGCTCGATGCTGGGGGAGGTGGGGCTCTCCTTCTCGTTTACCTACGTCCTTCGCCCCGGTTCTGTCTCGACGCCGGCATAGCCCGGTTTTCTAGCCTCTCGAAAGGAGACCTGAAATGCCTGCATCCCCCAATGTGCTGAACTATTTCATCGGCAAGGGCATCATCAAGTTCAAGCCGACCGCCGGAACCATCCGCGATCTCGGCAACGCGCCCGAGGTCGAGCTGACGCCGGCGATCGAGAAGCTCGACCACTTCTCCTCGCGCTCCGGCGTGCGTTCGAAGGATCGCTCGATCGCGCTGGAGAAGACGCTGACGCTGCGCATCGTGCTCGACGAGCTGACGGCAGAAAACCTCGGCCTGCTGCTGCTCTCGGAAGCGACCACGAACAGCGCCGGCAACCTGGAGCTGGATATCTTCTCCGAGTCCGAAATCGCCGGCGAAATCACCTTCGAGGGCACCAACGACGTTGGTAACCAGTGCAACCTGACCCTGCCGTCGGTCTCCTTCGGTCCCTCGGGTTCGCTCAACCTGATCTCCGACGAGTTCGGTCAGATCGAGCTGACCGGCGAAGTGCTTCTCAGCGGCACTCCCGGCACGTTCGGTTCTCTGGAAATCATCGACGCAGCCTGATCGGCGGCATTCATTGGGGGCGGTACGTCGTTGCCGCCCTTTCCGCTCTCTAACCACAACAGGAGACCCGCATGGCGGGATTGCTTGATATCGCCCCGGTGACCGAGACCGTTACCATCAACGGCACGGCCGTCGATGTGCCGGGAATCTCGGCCGAGGGCATCGCCTATCTCTTCAGCCGCTTTCCGGAGATGCGCATGGCGGTGACCGGCAAGAAGGTCGGGCCGGAGCGCTGGCTCGAAATGGGTGTCGACGCGATCGCGGCGATCATCGCTGCCGGCTGCGGAAGTCCCGGCAGTCCGGATCATGAGAAGGCGGCGGCAAAACTGCCGGCATCGGCGCAGGCTGACCTCATCGAGGCAATCATGAAGGTGACGATGCCGGGTGGCCCTGTCCCTTTCGTGGAAAGGCTGACGGGGATGCTAAACCTCGCCGGCGATCCATCAAATACGGCGCCGGCTACGAAATCGCCGAAGGCGTCGAAGCACTGATCGCCATGGGCCACCCGCCGGCGGCGGTCTGGTCCTACACGCCGCGGCAGATCGCCGGCTTTCTGCATTTCGCGGCAGTCCGGATGAAGCGCGAGCAGGCGATCGATCTGGCAACCGGCTTCAACGCCGCGCGCGGCAAGCCGCAGGATGTGAGCAAGCGGATCCGGGAGTTGCAGAAGGAATGACGATGAAACTCCTCTATCGGGCCGCGAAAGGCGAGTTCGAGCAGGCGATGCGGGAGAAATATCGCCCGCTCGCCGAGGCCGGCCAAGAGACGATTGTCGAGATCGCGAACGACATCAAGGTTGGAGCGCGACAGGACATCGCGGCGGCCGATTTCTCGAAGCGCTGGCAGAACGCCTTGCGGGTCGACGTTTATCCGAAGCACAAGGTTTCGCTGAATGCCGCAGCGATGATCTGGCACAAGATCCCTTACGCCGACATCTTTGAAAGCGGCGGGACGATCAGGGGAAAGCCTCAGCTCTGGCTACCGCTCACCTCGACTCCCAAGAAAATCGGCCGCTATCGCATGACGGCAGAGCGCTTCTCGACCGAGATCGGGCCGCTGCGGCTGGTCAAGCATGCTGGAAGAAAGCCGCTGCTCTTTGCGAAAATGGCAGTGACCGAAAAGCAGGCGGCCGCCGCTGATGTCGGCAAGGTGACGGTCGCAAAGCTCCGCAAGGGCGCGGCAGGCTCAGGCGTCATCCGGGCTGTGCCGCTGTTCGTCGGCGTCAACAGCGTGAAGCTTCGCGATCGCTTCTCGATCAATGAGGTCGTCGATCGCGCGGTCGACAGGATGGGTGAGATCTTTGTGGAGCGACTGGGGAAGAAGGCTTTGGACTAGTTGCCGGAAAGTGTTCGGTAGGAATCAAGTTCCTGCTTGTAGCAAAACTCGATCATGTGCCAGTCCGCCTTCTCTTCCGGCAGGCCCCAGTCTTCCATGCAGGACACCATGATTTTCCGCATTTTCCCGGTGGACGCTTCGCCATGGTAGAAACTGAGGACGGTAGTCAGAGAGTTCTCCTGCTGTTTGATGCAGAATTCTTGCATCGAATATTTGTCGGGCCATTGGGCCACGCAGCGGCCGCGAATGTTATCGATTTCGTCCGCAAGTGCAGTCGTGGTTAGAAAGAGAAAGAAAACGGCTGCGACCTTGAACATAAGCTAGACCCTCCGCGCAACTTATCCGAGCGGAATATAGCGCGGTTGATCAGCGATGACTATTCCTTCAGAAAGCCATGTTCCTTCAGCCATGCGCGCAGGATGTGTCGTATCGCTTCCGACTGGTTCGGGATGGGAGTTTCGCGTCCCCGGAATCTGTCGATGGCGTCAAGGGTTTCCTGGTCGAAGCCGACAAGTTTCTTAAAAGGGAATTCGGTTGTTCGGGCCATAGGACATATTTCGCATATACGGTATTGACGATAACAGATATAGCGTATATACGAAATTCACGAGCCGATCAAGAGTTTGCACCTCCGGATCGGC
The DNA here is from genome assembly GCF_030124405.1 of Sinorhizobium sp. 7-81. Lineage (NCBI taxonomy): Bacteria > Pseudomonadati > Pseudomonadota > Alphaproteobacteria > Hyphomicrobiales > Rhizobiaceae > Sinorhizobium > Sinorhizobium sp. 7-81. The sequence goes on from NZ_JASKLT010000003.1 coordinate 140,000, forward strand.
TCTAACCAAAGGACTGATCACTGGAGGATCAATCATGGCTGAACAATTTAATATCACGCGGCGTGCCGCACTGAAAGTCTTGCCGGTCATGGGTGCCGCGATTGCGGCTCCGGCGGTTACGCTGGCAGTGCAACTGGACGATGATCTTGGCAAAGTGGAGGCGCTCGTAACCGCCTTGCGGGCGACCATGGATCGCTACGAGGAGTATTCGCCGGAGGACTACGAGCGGGACCGGGAGCGGATCGAGGCTGGAATTTCCGGCGCCACTGGGGCGCTCATCGAGTACAGACCGACTAGCATTGCCGCAATGCACGCGAAGGCTGCCGGCATGCTGGAATGCAAGGTCTTCACTGAATGGGATGACTATTCGATCGCGGAGATCCTCGCGGCGTTTCTGCCTGCCGCGCTTGCTGATGGAGGCTACGATGGCCGCGCCTAAGAAACAGGAGATCGGCATCGAGCTGCCACGGCTGGACATACGGCTGATGGAGGTCACGGTGATCGGCGACAGCCCGCTGATCGTTCACGCCTGGTCGGAGAAGGCTAAGCGAGAAATGCTGGGCAAGCAGATGAAGACGGCGAAGCAGGCCAAGGAGGCGAAAGACCCGCGCGCCGACTTCGAAAGCTCGCTGTACCGGCTGGCCGACGGCGGTTACGGTTTTCCGTCCATTGGCTTTAAGGCTGCGGCGGTCACGGCCTGCACGTCAGTCGCCGGTATTACCAAGGTCGCGGCGCGACAGGCGTTTCACATCCTCGGTGAGGATGTTGATGTGATAGGGGCGTTCGAGGGCACGAGGGCGCGGCACAATCTGGTAAGGATAGAAGGCGGAGCGCCTTCAATGCGCGAGGATACGGTCCGCGTCGGCATGGGGATGGCGGATCTTCGCTATCGCGGCGAGTTCGCCGATTGGTATGCTAAGCTGCTGGTTCGGTTTAATGCGAACGTTTTGAGCGAAAGTCAGATCCTAAACATTGTCAACGTTGCCGGCTTCGCTGTCGGCGTCGGCGAGTGGAGGCCAGAGAAAGACGGTATGTCTGGCATGTTCCACGTTGCGACCGAAGCCGATCTCCAGAAGGTGGAGGCAGTGTGATGCGGATCGCTGGTTACGAATTTGCGGAGGGTGTACGGTTTCAGCCGGGCGCCGAGAAGGACGCAAAGCTGGTCGGCGAGCATCTGGAGATGCTTCGCCAGCGCTACAAGGGCGAACTGACGCCAGAAGATGTGCTGGATGATGCGCGCCATGACAATTCGCCGCTGCATTCGTTCTTCGAGTGGAACGATGGCGCTGCGGCGGAGCAGTACAGGCTGCAGCAGGCGCGGGGCCTGATCCGCTCCGTAGTTGCCATCTACGTGTCTGAGGACAAACCAGCGGTGCGTCATCGGGCCTACGTGCATATTCGCGAGCCATCGGCGCCACATTACCGCGAATCCAGTCACGCGATGTCGCTGACGAAGACACGTAAGCTCGTGCTCCAGCAGGCATGGCGGGAGTTGCAGGCGTGGCGACAGCGATATCGCGACCTCAAGGAGTTCGCCGAGCTCTTTGATGTGATTGACGAGGTTGAAAAACACCTCAAGCCCCCGCGCAAGCACTGACGCGCAGGGACCATGGGTTACGGCGAGAGTTCCCACTAACCTCGCTCCGCCGGAAGGCGAACAAGGCAGGCAAGGCACGGCATGGCAAGTTCAGGCAGGGCATGTCGCGGCCTGGCGAGGCGGGCTGGGGCAAGGCTCACCCCTCTGAACGACATGACATGGGCGGGACCGACCGACGGTTCCGCTTCTATCTCCAAAAAATAGGACGGCATAATGGCACGGCGAACGATCCGGCAGCGCATCGCCTTGGACGGCGGCAAGGAAGTCGAGTCGCAGCTGAAGCAGCTCGGCGAGGCCGGCGAAAAGGCGTTCGGCAAGATCCGCAATGCGGCCGCGCAGGCCGAGTTCGCGAAGTTCGGCAAGAACCTCGACGCGTTCAGCCAGAGCCTGCAGTCCGCAGGCAAGCGGCTGGCGCTTGCCTTCGCCGGGGCGACGACCGTCGCGACTGCAGCGGCGGCCGGCGTTGCCTCGCTCGCGAAAAGCGGCGCCGAGGCTGCCGATGCGGCCGGCAAGGCGGCGCAGGCGGCGGGCCTGCAGATCGACGCCTACGGACGGCTGGCATTTGCGGCCGAGCAGGCTGATGTTTCGGCCGAGCAGTTCGGCGGTGCGATGTCGCGGCTCAACAAGGAAATCGGCGCGGCGGCGGCGGGAGGCAAGAGCGCGCAGGAGAAGTTTTCTGCGCTGGGCGTGTCGATCAAGGATGCGCAAGGGCGGCTTCGTCCGACGGAGGCCATTGTCCACGATCTCGCGCAGGCCTTCTCGCGGATGCCCGATGGCGCGCGCAAGTCGGCGCTGGCGATCGACCTGTTCGGTCGCGCCGGCGCGCAGCTGCTTCCGTTCCTCAATGAAGGCAAGCAGGGACTGATTGACCTCGGCGCGCAGGCCGAGCGGCTGGGCATCGTCTTTACTGCCGAGCAGCACAAGATCGCAGACGCCATGGGCGACACTCTGTCGGAGGTGTCGCGCGCCGCGCAGGGAATCGGCAACCAGATCGGCCTGCTGTTCGCACCGGCGATCACGGCTGCGGCGGCAAGGCTGCGCGACGTGCTGATCGAGAACCGCGAGGCTATTCTTGGCTTCGCCCGCAGCCTCGCCGACACGGCCCTGCCGATCATTCAGGACTTCATCTCGGCGCTCGCCGGCGATGACGGGGCGGTGCGCAATGTCTGGATCCTCGAATGGCGCGACGCGGTCGTCGACTTCGGCAAGTCGGCCAAAGCCGCCTTCACCGACATCGTCATTCCAGCGCTTTCCGCCTTCAAGAAGGTGCTCGATGTGGCGGCCGAGGGCCTGCGGATTTTCACCGGCATCGACATCGGCGGCACAGGGCTGGCGATCACGCTGGCGCTCGGCCAGGCCACTGGCGCCTTCACGGTGCTCTACAATGCAATCCGGCTCGTCATAGGCGCGTTGACGCTACTGAAGGGCCATCCGGTCGTTGCCGCCCTGTCGCTGATCGCCGCAGGTGTTGGCTATCTTTATGAGACGCAGAGCAATGCCGCGATAGCGACGCGCCGCCATAAGGAGGCGATGGATGCACTCGACGAGGCGATCGCCAAGGTCAAGGCTGGTGTCCCGGGGGCGGCGGAAGAGTTCCGGAAGCTCGCCCAGGATCAACTGACGGCGGCAGAGGCTGCGATCAAGAATGCGCAGGCGCAGGTCGAGGTCCAGAAGCAGGCGCTCGAGGCGGCGAAGCAGAGCGCCGATCTCAGCGCCACTGGCGACCTGGAAAAGCGGCTTGGGACCGATATCGCCAATTCGCAGCGGAAATTGCAGGAATTCGATGCCCTGCTGAAAGCGCGGCAGCAGGACGTCGTGGCGCTGCAGGAAAAGATTGCCTCCGCCTCGGCAGGTAGCGTCCAGGCAGTGGCTGAGCCGGTCAAGGCGACCAGCGCCGCGATCGACGAGACGACGCAAAAGGTCGAGGAACTCGGCAAGACGATCACCGTCCACTCTTCCGACGGTGGCAAGCTGATCCAGCAGACGTTCACGCTGGTCGACGGCGTTGCGCGCGCTGCCGAGCAGAGCAAGACCGAACTCGACGGCGTGAAGAAGAGCGCCGAAGAAGCGTCGACCGCCGTCAACGACATCGCAAAAGGCATCGTCAGCGTTCCCGACGAGATGAAGGGCAAGACAAGCCCGGCTGCGGCGTTGACCGAGGGCCTCGAGGAGGCGCGGCAGGCGGTCACCACGACGCTTTCGGAGACGAAGGCGGCGGCTGAGGAGACGAAGCTCGGCGTCGATGCGCTCGGCGAAAGCTGGAAGGCGAGCGGCGAGGCGGCATCCGGTGCGTTCTCCGGCGCAGCGGAACAGACGCGCATTGCTGTCGACGGCGTGATCGCCGAAGTCTCGCGCGTGCAACCCGCCGTGCAGGCGGCGCTTGCCGGTGGCGCGAAGCAGGGCGAGGAAGAGGGGCAGGTGGCGAGCGGCATCGCCGACAGCCTGGCGAAGCCCTTTGAGGAGGCGCGCGACCGGATTACGCCAGCGTTGAACGCCGTTCCCGCAGCCGTCGCGGCGGCGCTCGCCTTGGTGCAGACCACGGCAGCCGAGGTTGGCGCCGGGCTTGGCGACGTGCTCGTCGCTCCGTTCGATACGGCCGCCACGCGGATCGCGCAGATCCTCGAACGGATGACATCGGTGGTTCGGTCGCAGTTCGAGGCGATGCTTGCATCGGTGCGCTCGATCACGGCGCAGCTGCAGAGCGCGGTTGCGACGCTGGAGGCGCTGGCGGCGCGGGCCGAAGCGGCTGCCGCCCGGGCGGCGGCTGCGAATGCCAGCGCGTCGGGGCGGGCGATGGGCGGCCTTGTCGGGCGGTTTGCCGGCGGCGGTCAGGTCGGCAATTACGACCGAGGCGGCCGGGTTTCGGGGCCGGGCACGGGAACGAGCGATTCGATCCTGGCGCGGCTTTCGAATGGCGAGTTCGTGATGCGCTTCGCCGCAGTCAAGAAATACGGGCTCGACCTCCTCTATGCCTTGAACGGCCTGCGGCTGCCGAAGGACTTCCTGAAGGGCTTTGCGACGGGCGGCCATGTCGATCTTTCCGGCGTCGTCTCGCGGCTGACCGACGGCATGCGTGTGCCGCGCCTGGTGCCAGCCTTCGCCGAAGGCGGTGCGGTGGCTCCATCCGGCGGCCGGCCGGTGAACCTGACCTTCGAGGGGCAAACCTATCAGCTGATCGCGCCGGAGGACGTCGCCGACCGGCTGGCGAAGCATCATGGCCGTCAGGGGCTGCGCAAGGCCGGCAAACGGCCGAGCTGGAAATCGTAAGGATCCGCGATGGCAAACGAGACGGTTCTGGTCCTGACGGGAATCGGGGTCGCGCCCTATTCGGCGCGCGGCCTCGAACAGACGCTGCAGCCGATCAACGGCGCGGGTCAGCTGCGGCGGACCATCAATGGCGAGCTGGTCGATCTTTCCGAGCCGCAGCTTCGGAAATTCACCTCGACGATCAGCGGATCCGACCAGCTTTCGCCGGCGCTGAACGGCATCTGGCCGGGCAAGACCGTGACCGTCGATTGCATTGCCGAGCTTTGTTATCCGACCTCCGGAGGCTCCGCCGATCGGCCCGTCGTCTCCGGCTCGTCGCGCGTCGAAGGTGCGATGACCTATTACCGCCCGCAGCTCGCGATGATGGTGACCGACTGGCAGGTGCGCGAGGACGAATACGGCCGGCAGGTCAGCTGGACGCTGCAGCTTGAGGAAGTGTGAATGACGACCTACTATTTCGCCTGGGTCGACGAAACGGATACCGCTTTCGACGTCGCTTTGCTGCGCTGGGACGAGGACGTCCTTGCCTTCGAGCTTTCGCAGGCGGAAGGCGAATTCGCGGCGCTGACGATCGATATCCGCAATCCGGAGGAAGGATTGCTGAACCCGTCGCGCAAGCAATGGGCCTGGTTCTCGGCCGACCTCGGCGATACGGCCGGCGGTCAGCCGTTGTTCTTCGGGCGGCTTGCCGGCATGCCGGAGGAGATCATCGGCAACGCGGTGCGGCTCACCTTCTCCGCGCGCCCGATCGATTTCGCCGCGTCGAAGGCGACGGCGGCGGCGGCTTTGAAAGTGGCACCATTCTGGGATCCGATCTGGCTGACGCCGGAACTCGCCGACGATCCCGACGCCGTGCTCGAAAGCCGCTCGGCGCTCTGGCACATCGACCGGGTGACGCATGCCGTCACCGCCTCCGACATCCTAGAGGCGGAGGACGGCGTGATCGACCTTGTCGACGACGTCATCCGCGATTCGATCGAGCTTTCCTTCGGTTCGGCGCCGGCGACGAAAATCACCTGCGAGGCGACCATCGGCTGGGAGCAGGCGGTCGCCGGCAGCTATGACCTCAAGCCGGCGCTGATCGCCGCCTTCCGGGCGGCTGGCACGTCGACGAATGGCGTCATCTCCTCTTTCACGGGGCAGGGGCTGATGGAGGACTGGCCGAAGCCCGGCGCGAACATCGGCGGTGGCTGGTCGTTCGGCGAAAGCTCGATACGGCGCGTCGACGGTTTCATCCTGCCGAAGGATTACCAGACGCAGATCTTCTCCTCGTCCAACGGCTTCAATGGCCAGACGGCGAATTGGCCGTGCTGGAAGATGATCCCGGTACTGACGGCGAAATACGACGTGACGCGGACGCGCCGCGAGGTCGTGCGCTTCACGCTGACCGCCGACGCCCAAGGCTTCATCGCCGATCCGGACGATATCGAGCCGCTGAACGTGACGCTTTCCTCCGACCTCGTCGGGGAGCCGGTCGACCCGGGTGATGTCCTGCCGATCGGTTCCAGGCGCCGGCGCGCCTATTTCCCCACGGCGCGCGGCCGGCAATCGGTCGATTATCTCGTCGCCGTCTGCCGCGCACGGCTTCGCGCCCGCGCCCGATCGGTCGAGATCAAGGGCGAGACGCGGCTCGCCAATGGCGCCGCCTTCTCCTGTCGCAAGGCGATCCGCGTCGAGGATTCGCGCCTGCCGGGGGGTGCTGCCACGGGCAAGATCATCTCCTATTCGCTTTCGATGGACGGTGACAGTGGCGAGGCGATTGCCTCCTTCGTCATCGGCTGCGCCGTCGGCAAGGGCAATGCGATCTCGGCCGCGACCGGCACGCCTGTTTATGTCGAGGACGGCTATGTCGAGACCGGCTATCAGCGTTATGCCGGCGCTTCCTCGGCCGTCGTTTCCGGCGAGGTGACGGTCGCCGACTATTCCGACGTGCCGCCGAATGATGACGGCCTCGACTTCGATAACCTGACAGAGGCGCAGGTGATCGATGCAATCACGGTGATCAATGGCGAATCGGCGCAACGCGGGCTGATCGGCGCGTTTCGCGGAACGCTCGACGAGACCGGCGACGCGCTCGACCAGGCCTATACCGAGGTCGACCTGACGCTCCATCCGATTTCGAAGGGGCCTTTCGAAACGGTCTATGACATTACCGTCAGCGCGCTGGCGTTGCCGAAGACGATCGATCTGGAGGCGGCGTAAATGGGTTTTGGTGGCGGTGGCCTTTCCCTCAACCCGCTTGCTGACCACGACGCAGGCGAACGCTTTCTCGCGCGGCTGCTGGCGCGCAAGCCTGCCGAGGACCAGGACGCGGAGGCGCATGTCCGATGGGGCAAGCCCTCGGAATTCGTCGCGGCCATGCGCGGGCAGCAATATTTGCCGCACGTCAACATCGTCAACTGGCCGGAATTTCCGGAGGGCGGCGAGGACGACCAGCCGCAGCCGGTGCTCGACTGGCAGGAAATCCCCGGCACGCGCCAAACATCCGACGTGCGCGTCGAGAACCCGGACGATCCGGAGCAATATGTGATCGTGCAGCGCACCGAGGCGGCGATCTTCCAGACGCACACCGGCGAGATCATCCGGCTGAACTTCGCCAATGAGGAGGGCAACTGATGCCCGGCTCCGCCGACAATCCCGTCGTGCTCGATCCATTCCGCACGATCATCGAGGTGGGATGGAATTCGGTGACCCATCTTGCCTTCTACGTCGAGGTCGGACGGGATTTCGAGAACAACAGTTTCGCGGATCGTCCTCCGATCCCGGCCGATCCGCCGGATATCCCTCCGGGAGACTGGGGGACGACCTGGATAACCAATGTCTACAATGGCGGCACGCTGACAGAATCGGTGCTCTACATCGGTTCCGGCGGACCGCATGCGCCGCACATCTATCGTTCGTCGAGCGGCTGGCAATCCGCCGGCGCGGTTCCGATCGATGGCGGACTGCCGCCCTTCACGGATTCGGTGACCTATGGAGCGCTCGACCACCTCTGGAATCCCTTCTTCGGACCCTTGTTCGAGGATCTCTGGAAGATGACGCCCGGGGGCAGCGGCGCAGGGCTGACGGTGCCCGGCGAACCGGACATTACCTTCGATTCAAATACCTCGCCGCATGCCTTCATCAACCACAATGCGATCTATACCGGGGCGCCTTACTGGGGCGAGGGGCCGGGCTCATCGTTCGATTTCGGCGCGTACACGGCGGCGCAGGAAACGGCGATCATCGACTTGCCCTATCCGGCCGGCGACATCGTCGCGCGCTACAGCGGTCGCGCCTTCCGCGGCTGCTCAACGGCCTTTCATGATCCGGGCTCGGGGCCGAAGCGGCTCTGGATACTGTGTGAACGCTCGCCAGACGACGACTAACTCCGGTTTGAGGGAAACATGACGATAACCTATCGCACGACCGGCGCCTGGGGCGCCGGCAAGGGCTCCAACCTGACGCCGGCCGAGGTCGACGGCAGCTTCTATGATCTCGACGCCCGTGTTGCGGAGATGGAGGCAAATCCTCCGGAGCCGAACCAGATCGCCAGCATCACCCAGGCCGGCAACACGATCACCATCCACATGGAGGACGGCAGCACGCACGGGCCGTTCACCCTGCCGCGCCCGGTGCAGCGGCCGACAGAGACGCTGGCGGTGGCCGGCTCGACGCTGACGCCGGCGGCGGCGCAGGCGAGCTTCTATTTCCGCTGCACCCATGCCACCGGCTGCGCGGTGACGATCCCGAACAACACCGCCCAGGCTTTCCTCGTCGACACCGAAGTGCATTTCTGCCAGCGCGGCGACAACCCGATCAGCTTTGCTGCCGCCGTCGGCGTGACGCTGAACGTGCCGACGGGATACCTGGCGGAGACCGCGACCAAGGGCGCCGTGGTGACGGCGAAGAAGGTCGGCACCAACGAGTGGGACCTGTTCGGCCTGCTCGCAGCGGACACGACCGCCTGATGTACGGCGCGATTGCTTCCCAGGTGCTGACGAGCGGGCCAGGGCCTTATGTCCCGGTCGATCCCGACGCGCTCGCCTATGCCGATTTCGTGTCGGGGATCTACGAGATCTCCGGCGACCCCTCGACCCTGACGGCGCTCTTTTCCGGAACGGATGCCAGCGGCTTTTCCGCAACCGGCATGAAGGTGGCGCAGGCCAACTCCAATCGGCCGGAGGCGATCGGCGCGCTGAAGATGATCATCGACGACGGGTTGGCGAACGGCATCACGCTGCTCTTCGAGATAGACATAGAGCCTGATTGGTTTCCTGGCGGCACGTTGGTCGGCGTCAATAATGCGGCCTTTGATGAGGTGATCTGGCTGAATTCGCAGCCGGGCGCCCAAGATGAGGGGTCGATGAATTTTGGATTCGGTGGCGAGCTAGTGATGAATCTGCCGGGCGTCAACCGCGTCGCGTTCACGCTTTCGAGCGATTTGGGCGGTGGCAGCTGGCGCAACGCGGTCTCGGTCAACGGCTCGGCAATCACTACGTCCGGCGCCCATTTCCAGAACCTCGCCTATGCGTTGGCCTCACGTTTCGCTGATATCGCCTCGGTGAAACTCGGCGATGTGTCGGATTGGGATTACAAAAACAATCACGAATTCTTCCGCAAGTTCGCGGTCTATCCGCCGATGACCGACGCAGAGTTGACGGCCTTGAGCAGTCTCGGCGGCGGTACATCGATGTCAGCCGATACCGGCGTCTTTGCCTTGACAGGCAATGCCGCGACGTTCGAGCGCTCTAGGCGTCTGGCGGCCGATACCGGCGCGCTGGCTCTTACTGGCAATGCTGCGGCCCTCAAGCGCGCTCTGCGCATGTCTGCTTCACCGGGGGCTTTTACCCTCACTGGCAGCGATGCCGCACTGAGCTCCGGCGTCCGCATGGCGGCCGATACGGGGGCCTTCACGCTCACTGGCAACGATGTCGGGTTGAAGCGGGCGCTCAAGATGGCCGCCAATACAGGGGCGTTTACACTTACAGGCAACGCCGCAACGCTCGACTATTCCGGCGCGTCTGATGCCGTCGTTGCCTATGCAAACTTTCAACTGCCATCCGCAACCGGCAATTTCTCGATCTCGACGACAGACCTTGGCGGGCGGACGCCAAAGATGGCGATATTCTGCCTGTCCAATGCGGAAGTCTCCGAAACCGGACACTCCGTCATTAATGAAGACGGATTCCACACCTTCGGCGCGACCGATGGCACGAACCAGTGGGCCGCGACGTCCTGCGTGGCGAACGGGTCAAATAACGATCAGCGCGGCTACACGGCGTCAGGCTGCCTCGCAATGGTCAACAATGCTGCGACACCTCTTCTTGCCGCAAGCTTTGTATCCTTTGGAGCCAACCAGGTCACCATCAACATCACGACGCTTAACTCGCAACTCTACCTCAAGCGCGGCTTCGTCATGTTCTTCGCCGGCGATGACTGCCAGGCAGAGGTCGGCGTGATCAACGGCGAAGTGGACGGTGCGGCGACCAAGACGATCGGCTTCACGCCAGAGGGCATGTTGTTCTCCGAAAGCAACGTGGCCGCACCGGACTCCTATGCGGCGACAGCGATCCAGACCTTCGGCTTTGCCATCAATGATGGCTCGGCAACGCAATACAATTGCGGGCGTTTTAGGGGCACAGGTGGGGGCGTCGCGCGCGCCAACAATAAGGCGGCGGGCTACGGCGACAGTGCAATTCCGACCTGCTCGGTCAGCTTTTCCGGTGCCGATGCCACGGCAACATGGAGTACGGCGACGGAACTGGACCTTCCCTATGCGGCTTGGTCGTTTGGTGGCGGGCTGACGGCGAAGGCCGGCACACTCACCAGCCCGACCAGCGCGGGAACGGTGACCGCCTCGGGCCTCGGGATCACCCCGACCTCGGTCTTGTTCCTGACCGGCCCTGGCGCCCTCAATACAACCGTTGCCGGCGGGTTTGGTGCCGGCTGGCTGACGGGCTCTGCAGGCGGGTCCATGGGGTGCACAAGCTCCACCGGCTACTGCTCGACGACGCGGCTCAACGTATCGAATGGAGCAGATTTGGCATCTCTCGACAGCTTTGCATCTGGCCAGTTGACGTTGAACTTCACGACGGCAGATGCAACGGCCAGACTGATCCCGTTCATCGCCTTCGGGACGTAGCCGGTTCGGTCAGGGCTTAACGGCCATCGGGTCAACCGGCAGATGGCCGAGCAGCATGTAGAGCGCGATGCCGCCGGCGATGCCGATGACACCGACTGCGCAATTGATGAGTGTTTCCCTCGTGAGCATGGTCAACCTCCGCCTGCAGACGGGTAAATGAACCATGCATTGCAAATCCATAAAAGGCGCAACTTCAAAGGGCGTCTCGATTCAACTAAAGGAGCTAAGCTGTTGGCCAGTTTTTCAAAGTTCAATGCTTTCGTAGAGCATCTTGCCGAGAAGGTGCACAACCTCGGCTCCGACCAGCTCGTCGTTGCCCTCTGCGCTGCTGCGAACGCGCCTGCGTCCGGCAACAGCGTGCTCGCCGATCTGACGCAGATCAGCTACACCAACCTGTCGTCGCGCAATATCACGACGTCCTCGTCCTCGCAGACGTCCGGCACTTACAAGCTGGTGCTGGCGGACTTGACACTGACCGCTTCCGGCGGCTCGGTCGGGCCCTTCCGCTACATCGTCATCTACAACGACACGCCGACATCGCCGGCAGACCCGCTTGTCGGCTATTACGACTACGGCTCCGACCTGACGCTTGCCGCCGGCGAATCTCTGACCATCGACTTCGATGGTACGAATGGCGTCCTGACGCTGGCATAATGCCTTTGCTCTCCCTCGGAACCTGAAGCGGAGAACCCTCCCCATGCAACTCGCTGAACTGAAGCGCTTCGCGCCGGCCGCGAAGCATACGATGCTGTCCGGCCTGATGCAGGCCTGGCCCTATGCCGAGGAAGCCGGCATCATGACGCCGTCGCGGATCTGCCATTTTCTCGCGCAGTGCTTCGTCGAGAGCAAAGGCTTTACCGATGCCGAGGAGGATCTTTCCTATTCGGCACGGCGACTGACGCAGGTCTGGCCGAAACGGTTTCCGACGATCGAAAGTGCACTGCCCTTCGAGCGCAATCCGGAGGCGCTGGCGAACAAGGTCTATGGCGGCCGCATGGGAAACACCGCGCCCGGCGACGGCTGGAGGTTCCGCGGCCGCGCGATCAAGCAGATCACCGGCAAGGACAATTATCGTGCCTGCGGCCGGGGGCTCGGGCTCGACCTGGTCAAGGATCCGGACGCGCTGTTCGATCCGGTGATCGGGGCGAGGGCGGCGATCTGGTATTGGACGCAGGCCGGCTGCAACCGCTTCGCCGACAGGAACGACATTCGCGGCCTGACGAAGGCGATCAACGGTGGCTTTAATGGCCTTGCCGATCGCCGCGCCGCCTTCCGCAAGGCGGTCGAAATCTGGGGCAATGGCGAGGTCGCCGAGATCGGCGGCAAGGGGGCAGCGTCGAGCAACACCGGCAAAGCGGCAATTCTCGGCGGCGGCCTGTCGCTCGCCGGGCTCGGCAGCCAGGCTTACGAGGTGGCGCAGCTCGTCGATAGCGGACAGTCGATCTCCGAAGCCTTCGGCATTCCGCTGATCACGCTCATGCTCTTCGTCGCGGTGCTGGGGCTTCTTGGCTACATCTTCCGCGATCGGCTGTTCATGTCGAAGTGGGAAGGGCTCTGAGATGGCGGCGCTCCTGGCCTGGCTTGTCCGCCAGATCGGCGTCACCGGCTGCGCCGTGCTCCTCCTCCTCGGCTACTACGAGGGCGTGCCGGGGCTTCGAGACATTCCCTTTATCGAGCGCGTGCCGTTCGCGCGCGAGTTCATCGTCGGCAGGGTCTCGATCGAGGCGGCTAAGGCGTCCGCGGACGCGACCCGGCGGATGGTCGCGCGCTCGGAACTGAAGACGGCGCTGGCGAAGGCGGCGGCGCTCGAGGAGCAGATCCGGACCAACAAGCGGATGGCGGAGGCGGCGCTCAAAGAGGCCGAGCGCGCGCGCCTCGATGCCGAAACGGCAAATAAAGAGCTGGAGGCAACAATTGCGCAGGATCTTGATGACGACGGCTGCACTTGGACTGATCGCGATCTCGACTGGCTGCGCAACAGATGAAGCCACCCGTGCGGATGCGGCGGCCGCAGAGATGGGCCGGCTTGCCGCCGGCCGTCATCTTCCCGACTGGCCGGCTTACTGCAGCGGCCCGATGCCCGCCGTGGTTCCGAAGCTGGGAGAAAAGCCCCGCTGGACACAGGCGCGATGGGAAATGGTGCGCGAGCAGGAAAACCGCCGCATCGATTGGTGCGCCGGGCACTATCGCGGCATTGCCGACGAAGCGGCAAGGGGCGCGCCAGGTTGATCCGCCGGCCGCAGATATTTGCATTTCGAGGGGCATCGAAGGCAGGGGGCAGGGCATGGACAATGCGAATATCCATCAGCAGCTGGGGACGCTGATCGCCGAGGTCAAAAACCTTCGCGACGATTTCCGCAGGTCGGAAGACAAATCCGACCGCAGCCGCTCGAAGACGCATGAGCGTATCGACGACCTGGTCGACCGCATCGGCAAGATCGAAACGGCGATCGCCGCCCAGAAGACCGAGATCGACGAGATGAAGCCGGTAACGGCGCAGGTCAAGAAATGGCAGCTGATGGGAATGGGCGCACTCGGCGTGGTCGGCATCGGCGGGGCGGCGATAGGCGTCACCTTCGCCGATACTGCGCACCGGGTGCTGGCGCTGCTGGCGCGGTGAACCCTAACGTCTGGGCAGTAGAGTGACTGTAGCGTGACAATCGCGTGACGCGGCCAGAGACGTCGGGTTGATATAGAAGGATCGAGGCAGGCCAGCGCGACGGTGCTCACTGCGCCGCTGAGCAATAGGCCCTTTGATCTAGCTCCCTCCGGGAGTACAATACCTGTGAGCGACGTCGAAGCGGTTCCCTTGGATGGAACAGGGCGAGCAAGCCCCAGCTACATAATTGATGCGTCGCGATCGGAGCTGCAGGGACCTGACACCCTCTGCAGCTCTATTTGTGTGTTACGCCATTTCGCGGTCTTGAGGAGATGGGCTGCCGCCGTCACCGTTATCATCGTCACCCGGCCACCACCCCTTCCAATCATCACCGAGCGCCTCTTTCGCCTGCTGACCATCAAGCCGGGTCATGAGCCGTTGGAGTAGCTGGTGCTCCGTGATGCCGCTCTCCGGCGGCAGATATTCGGCAATGTCTTTCTGGCAATCCCAGATCAGCTTTTTCATTTTCTCTTTGTCGGCCATGACAATGTCTCCTCGATCAGGCTGGACAGGGCCTGGTTCCGTTACGGCCATTTTGCTTGCCAACCAGGGGAACTGTCTGCGCCTCGCTGCGTTCAAGAACGATATCATCACGCGAGGAATCCGGACATGGAATCGGCTACAGTATTGGTAGCGGATGATGAAGCGCTCCTCCTGCTTGAATTTGAAGGCGCACTCACCGACGCCGGGTTTCTCGTCCTGGCAGTCACGAACGGTGAGCGAGCGATAGAGCTCCTAAACTCTGCAGACTCCGAAATAGCAGGAGTGGTAACTGATATTCGCTTCGGTAAGCCCCCTGACGGCTGGGAGGTTGCGCGTGTTGCGCGAGAGGCTGATCCGGATATGCCGATCGTTTACATCAGCGGACATGGCTTTCTTGACTGGCAGGCGAAGGGGGTCTCGAACAGTATCATGCTCGAAAAACCGTTTCCCTTGGCAGAGCTGGTGACGACTGTTTCGCAGATGCTTGACGACAGGCCACCCCTCCCGTCAGCTTGATGCGCGGCCAATCTCCGTGGAAGCCTCACCTGGTCCTGATCCATTCCTCGTGATCGAGCATGCATTGCAGGTCCTCTGGCACCATGCCCGGCCATTCACACCTGAGGATGGCATCGTAGCATGCCTCAGCCTCGAGTGCCGCCGCCCTTGCGGTATCGGCCTGACCGTTCGGGCGTTTCCACCTGTTGCTGTTCTTCGCCTGGTTCCAGCACATGTACCAGTTCCACCAGCCGAGGTGATACCAGTGAATGGATGCGATATGTCGGCTGCCGTCGTACCCGGAAAAGTGTTTCGGGGCATCCGCCCAGGTCTGCCGCCATTTGTATTTCGGTTTCGGGAGATCGGGCATGCGTTAATCCTCCTCGGGTGAGGTTGTCGATATCTCGCATGTCACTGGTGGCGCGCCGCTTCGCCGGGTCGCGTTCCTAATATGTTCTCATCATCCTATTAGTCAATGCGACGTTTTTCGCGACTGTGCGTTACTGGTCTGATGGAACGCGCACTGAACGCCGCAGCGATCAGAATCCCGCTCATGGAGATCGACGACGATCTCCGCGGCATGTTGCTTTCTGACAAGACGAGGGCGTCAGCGGTTATCTCTGTCCACCTCTTCCTGCGCGTCGGCCGCCATTACCAATTCCGGCGCGGCGGGGAAAAGGTCGAAATGGATGAAGTCGTAGGCAAGATCGTCGATGCTATCTGGCGCGTTCCGGAAACAACGCTCGCCGAATTCGGGGGGCAAGCTACTAGGCCGCGCGCCGCCGCGACCGATGTCATCGCAAGGGAGGTATTTCTCGGTCTGAGCGGTGCTTTCGAAGCTGTTTATGTTCGGAAGCCCAACGGCGGCGGCTGATGGCCAGGGGATCATCGAAGCACCCGTCTGATAGCTCGCTGACAGACCCCATGCCGGCGCGCGTCGATCCGTGTCTGGCAACGCTGGTCGACAAGCCGCCGAAAGGGCAGGACTGGGCCCTCGAGGTGAAGTGGGACGGCTACCGGCTCGCCGTTCACGTTGAGCCCGGTCGGATCCGCATCATCACGCGCGGCGGCTATGACTGGACCGAGCGCTTTCCCTTGATCGCGGCGGACGCTCGTCGGCTCGCCGTGAAAACGGCCATCCTCGATGGCGAGGCTGTCGTGCTCGACGACAAGGGCCGATCCGATTTCGGCATGCTCCAGCGAGCCCTCGGCCGGCGACCGTCAGCGCATGAGGCGGGCGCGATCGTCCTCTATGCCTTTGACCTCCTCTATCTCGACGGCCGCGATCTGCGGCGCGATCCGCTGCGCGAACGCCGGCGGTTGCTGGAGCCGCTTGTCGCGGGGAGGGAAGGGGCGATTCGGCTATCCGAGGAGGTCGAAGCGGACGGCGATGAATTCTTTCGCGTCGCCTGCGCGCACGGTCTCGAAGGCATCATCGCCAAGCATCTCGAAAAACCCTATCGCTCCGGCCGGGGCGACTGGTGGCAGAAGATCACCTGCAGGCGTCGCGACAGCTTTGTGATCGTCGGTTACGAACCGTCGACCATGCCTGGCGCGATCGGGCGGCTGCTGCTGGCGGCAAGGAAGGGCGAGGGGCTCGTCTATGTCGGCGGCTGCGGAACCGGCTGGAGCCATCAGGAATCGCTGAAGCTGCGCGAGCTGCTCGACGGGATCAAAGATAAGCCTGCTGTCGCGCTTCGTCGCAAGGGCGCAGTCTTCACACGGCCGGCGCTTGTCGCCGAGGTTGAGTATCGCGCCTGGACGGATGACGGAAAGCTACGGCACGCTTCGTTCAAGGGGATCCGCGAGCGGGCGGATGAAGCGCAGATCTTCGACCTTGATGCCGGCCGCTGACGTCGGAGCGGTTGCGCATCGGGCGATGGTTAAATGATCATGCCGGATAGAACAGACTTCTAACCGCCGAAAAAGTCATGATGACTCCGCCGACAAGCATGAATGCCACACACATCATGCTGCCGATCTCGTTATACGGCGCGCTCAGATGCCCCGCATACTGGCTGGACCACGCCGCCCAGCCGCCGATCATCAATCCCCCGGGGCCGCCACGAATCCCGGCCGCTAGAACGGTGAGTTCCTTGAAAGCCATGATTTTTTCGTTGGTCAGCTATGTTTTTTCTGAAAGAGGCTAAGGATGAACAGCACCGTTGCGCCAATCGGCAACAGGACGCCGAGAGGCTGCGCCCCTTGAACGAGCGTTACAATAACGCCGACAGCGATTAGTGCGAGTGCCGCCTGGGACAGGCGATCGAATATCCGCGATTCTGAAATCAATGGGCTACCCATGGTGGGCTCGACCTCGGATCTGGGAGAGTGGGTGACGTCCGCCTTCGGCACTGCCGTCCATCTGGTGGCGGCCGCTGGAGGCTTCAGCCTAAACTGGAGATAAGCTTCGGTGGCGCGCCTAGCCGCCCAGATTCTGGTCTCCGACTGAGCAGCAAAGGTCGAAGATGAAGCATCCTTAATTTGTGTCATCATGGCCCGAGCCTCCCTCTCGTCATGCCCCTAACTTCCCGCCAGGACTCTTTATCTGGTCCTCAAGTGCCTGGAAGTCCATCCCACCTTGCCGCGCCATCTCCTTGGCTTTTTCATACAGCCATAGGGAAAATCCCAAAGCTGTGGGGAGGTCCATTATCACGTCAGCCTCGACCTCGCGAAAGACGCCTGTCTTTCTCTCGATCGGAACCTCAGGGCCGGTGACCTTCTGGTTGTCGTCGATCGGAATGGACCCAACTTTGGGAAGGGGAAACCGATCATTGTATAAAGCAAAGTGCAGATACCCCGATGGGGCAACTCCACCATAAGCTCCGTCCGCGTGAATTACTCGGAAATGGCGGCTCTTCTCATAGTGGATTGTAATATCTTCAGCCATGTCTCTCACTGATGGGGGGCGCAATGGTTGCGCAGTTCTGGCATATGCGTTTGTGGCTTGCAATATGGTGCGACAATCTTGCTCCAAATTGGATATCACATCGATTCAGGTAAATGTTGTATTAACCGGCAAGTGTAGCCCCAATCGTGACCGGTTGCAGCCAGGCGAACATGATGCCCTCGAGGAACTTCTGCCGCCGCTTCATCTCGGGGCCGTCGCCATATTTCGGGCGGCCGAACTCGTGCCCCATCAGGTCGGCCTGCATGCGGTCGGAGCATCCGGCGTTCTCGATGCGGTCCTGGAAGCTGTGCCGCATCGAATAGATGCTGTGATCGTCGGTCGGCATCAGTCCGTTGTTGCGCATCACCTTGTTGATTAGCGCCGACGCCGAATCGGACTTGTCCTGATATTTCGCAAAGCCCTGCGGCCGCTGGCGCATCGCCCACAGTGAGATGCCGACGAGCGGCACGCGGCGGATCGAATACTCGGACTTCTGCCGCCGATCGGTGCGCTCGGCGACCTCGATATGCGGCACCTCGTCTTCGAGGCGGATATCCTGCGGCCGGAGATTGCAGATCTCGCCGAGCCGGGCGCCGGTCTCGACCATCGCATAGACGATCAGGCGCGCATCCTCGTCAAGCATGTCCATCGCGCCAGGCGCAAGGATCTTGTCGGAGATCCATTCGAGCGGGAAGGGTGGTCGCGAGCTGCCCTTCGTCGCGTTCGTTTCCTTGATCCGCGCCTTCTCCCAGACTTCGTGATAGTTGGTGTGGAGCGCGTTATCGATCGGCGTGAGCATGCCCATTAGGTCGCTGAAGGAGCGATTCGCCGTGTCGGCCTTCAGGCCCTCGCTGATGACTTTCTCGGTCCACCACTTGCGAAACTTCAGCACGTCAGGGCGCGTGATCGCCGGCAGCTCCAGATCGCCCATCACGTCGATCGCGTAGCTGATGGCGCGCTCGCGCGAGACCTTGTGCTTCCGCAGCTGGTTCTTCGACATGCCGGTGAGGCCGGCCGCGTTGTGTTTCTCGTAGAGCGACCAGACGTTGCTGAGGCGCGGCGCTGGCTCCTCGACCGTGCCGGCGACGGCATCGACGACGATCTGCGCCTTGTCCATGTTCTCGCCGACGATCAGCAGGCGCTGCTCCAGCTCGTCGAGGGGGAGTGCTGCGACCTCCTCGGCCGACTTATAGGTAAAGCCCATCGACTGTGCGACCTTCACCGCCGATTCGTAACGGGCGAAGGCTGTTTCGTTGTCGTTGCCGACCAGCAGTGCCCGCCAGAAGTTTTCCGCCGCGTCGTGCACCGACTGCGCCTTCTCCAGTGCCTCCTTCAGGCTCTTCGTCTTCAATGACTGCTTGACGTGGGTGCGCTGGTCGAGATGGGCGACCTCGGTCGGGACGCGGCGATAATAGCGGTAGATGCCGCTTGCGGGGTGTTTCACCACGTATCGCGAAATATCGTCGGACCCCATCTTCTGGCCGTTCTCCGCTGCCCTGTAGTCCAAAATGTAGCCAAAATGTAACCAAAAATGCAATACGCGATCGAACCAAGCGAGGCGCGGCGCGTTATCATGTTGCGGTAAGCCGTTGAAAACATGGAAAGAAAAAGCCCCGCACCGTGAGGTGCAGGGCTTTGGAAACTGGCTCCCCGGGCCGGATTCGAACCGGCGACCTATCGATTAACAGTCGAGTGCTCTACCGCTGAGCTACCAGGGATCATCTGCGCCGCAGAAGTGAGGCTGCTAATACAAATGCTTTTTCGATTTGCCAAGCGGTTTTTCAAAAAAAATGACGACGCCGGTTGCGAGGCTGTGGAGAAGGCCCCAATTTTGGGAGACGAGCATGAAAGACGGATAATGACGAACGGCAAGAAAGAACGGCATTTCGGTATCGATCCACGAACGCGCGAGATCGTTCTCGGAAAATGGCGTATCGGCTTGCCCGACTCGCCGGTGTTGCGGATTCTGGTTGGCACGCTCCTTATCGTAGGCGGTGTGTTGGGTTTTCTGCCGGTGCTGGGCTTCTGGATGATTCCGCTGGGGCTGCTCGTGCTTTCCCATGACATACCGGCGATCCGCCGCCGCCGCCGCAAGCTGGCGGTCTGGTGGGCGCGCTGGCGTGGCACGCAGAATTCCGGCAAATCCTGACGCGGGCCGGGGCTTGCGAAACCCGATTGCCTGAGGGCGCAGCTACGCCAATTCGACAGCGAATGCTCGCGTGCGGTTGTCGCGATGCTTTGTCGGGGGGGGCGTGGCTGCCCGGTAGCATTGTAGACATGCAAAACTGTCGGCAGAGCCGAAATCGCTCCGGGCGAGACCGCGGTTGGGACCGCTGGGGAGAACGTGGACGACCTCGCGTCGTCCCGCCATTTTCGAACCATTCCCCCTTGCGCTCCTCATAGATTCGTTCTAAACGCCGGCCATCGCTTGATCGATCGAGCGTGAGAGGCCTCGTGGCGGAGTGGTGACGCAGAGGACTGCAAATCCTTGTACCCCGGTTCAATTCCGGGCGAGGCCTCCAAAGCCACATCATCCACTTGATTGCACAATTTTCCGCGCGAAATCGCGTCATCTGCCACTTGCGGGCAGGTGTGGCAGTCTGTTCCCGCTTTCGCCATTGCTCAATGTCAACAATTTGCTGGCGGCGCCGCCCCAATTGATGCGGGCGATGGCGCACCTTGCAAGGCGCGCGCTTTCGAAAGAGGTGGAGGCGGACGGGAAGGAATTCTTCCCGTCGCTTGCGAGCATGGCTCGAAGCATCCCGAAACGACCGGTGTCAAAGATCTCATCCCGGCGCCGAGACGTTCGTGATCGTAGGATATGAGCCATCCACCATATCGGGCCGCGATCCGTCACCTGCCGCTGGCGGCGTGCAAGGGGCGATAACCTCGTTTACATGGTCTTGAGCAACCGGCTGCAGTGATCGGGAATCGGTGAAGGTGTGCGAATTGTTCGACGAAATCAGGACCGACACCGGCAACGTCGCTGAGGCAAAAGGGTGCGATCTCGATGCAGCCCGCTTGTCGCCGAAGTCGAACATCGCACGTGGACGGATGGTTGAAAGCGCCGGCGCCCTTCATTCAAGCACATCAAGAAGTGGGCGGATGACGCAGGCATATTTGAGTTTGCTATTTCGCCCGCTCAGGCGGTAACGCGCCTCGCATGCCTCCGTCGGGGATCATTGGTTGTCCCGGGGAACAGTTTCGAGCATCCACGGTTTGAGCGGGAAGCGCGTGAGCATCCGGGAGGAATATGTCAATGAGCGAACCTGTCGCCGTTCACCACGCCCGTGAGACCGATTACGTCTCCGATCTTTCGGCGAGCGCCGCCGTTAACCAAATTTCTTGGGGAGCGGTATTTGCCGGCGTGGCGCTCGCGCTTGCGGTGCAGTTTCTACTGAACCTCTTGGGCGTTGGAATTGGAGCCGCGGTAATTGATCCGACAACCGCCGACAATCCGAACGCGAGTACGTTTTCGATTGCAGGAGGTCTCTGGTTCGTTATCTCGGGCATCGTCGCGGCGTTCGTCGGCGGATATGTCGCAAGCAGGGTTTCAGGCCGTCCCAGCAGGGTGACAGGAAGTTACCATGGACTGACCAGTTGGGCCGTCACGACACTGGTCGTTCTCTATCTGCTGACGACCTCGGTCGGCGCTGTGGTCGGCGGCGCCTTCAGCGGTTTGAGTGGCATCATCGGGGGCGTTGGAAGGACTGCCGCCATAGCCACGACTGCCGCGGCACCTGCCGTCGCGACATCCGTCGATCCAATGGCCGATATCGAACGGCAGATCAGAAGCGCGACCGGGGGCAACGATCCCGCAGCTCTTCGCGATGCTGCAGTTGCCGCCGTGCGTGCGGCCGTCACTGGCGACGAAGCGACTGCGGAAGAAGCCCGAAATCGCGCTGCCGACGCCATCGCGAGGGCTCAGAGCATTCCGGTGGACCAAGCGCGCACCCAGGTTCAAGAGTACGAGGAAAGCTACAAGGCTTCGGTGGAACGCGCCAAGCAGCAGGCGACCGAAGCCGCCGACACGGCCGCCACCGTCGTTTCCAGTGGAGCGCTCCTGGGCTTCCTATCGCTTGTTGTAGGCGCCCTCGCTGCCTGGTTCGGTGGTGCAGCCGGAACGACACGCACCGTAGCGACGACGGACGCCACCCGCCGGGTCGGCTAGGTGTGGCGCCTCAAGAGGTTGCCCTCGGTCATGCCGAGCCTGCCGATTGGCGAGTGCGGTCACCGGTGATCCGGTGGCCGACGCGATCGAAGCGCCTGAGCGTCTTAATGTCGATGTGGATCATCTCGCCGGGCTTTTCGCGTTCGTAGCGGCGCATCGGCTCGGCCGGCTGATATCCTTCAGCCGCGCAAGACCCACTCGCCTGAGCGCCCGGCTTACTGTCGCCGCCGACACGTCGGTCTCTACGGCAATGTGTCTGCCCGTCGGCCCGACGGCGAAGCGTGGCAATTCCCTCTGCAATGCTTTCCGGGGTCGCCATGCCGCGCATCGGGCGATTGACGTGATGGCGCAGGCAGAGCGGTCGCCAAGCGACTGGCTGTCCTCAACTAGTGATAACGGCGAATGAGCCCGACGAGTTTGCCCTGGATCTTGACGCGGTCCGGTCCGAAAATCCGCGTCTCATAAGCCGGGTTGGCGGCCTCGAGCGCAATCGATGCGCCCTTCCTGCGGAACCGCTTGAGCGTTGCCTCTTCATCGTCGACGAGTGCCACGATGATGTCGCCGGGATTGGCTGTGCTTGTGTTGCGAATGATCACGGTGTCGCCGTCGAAGATACCCGCTTCGATCATCGAGTCGCCCTTGATCTCAAGCGCGTAATGTTCGCCGTTGCCGATCATCTCGACCGGTACCGAAATATCATGCGTGTTGTTCTGGATCGCGGAAATCGGAACACCGGCTGCGATTCGTCCCATGACCGGCACCGACACCGTTGCAGAATCACTCGGTGGCGCCGACTTCGCAGTGGCCGCAGGCGCCGCGGGTGGCTTACCCAGGCTACCTTCGATCACGCTTGGCGAGAAGCCACGCCGAGGCTGCGCACTCGTCGCATAGGCTTCAGGCAGCTTGATGACTTCGAGTGCTCGCGCCCGGTTAGGAAGGCGGCGAATGAAACCGCGTTCTTCAAGCGCGGTGATTAACCGATGGATGCCTGACTTGGAGGCGAGGTCCAGTGCATCTTTCATCTCGTCGAAGGACGGCGGCACCCCGGATTCCTTCATCCGTTCGTGAATGAACAGAAGCAATTCCTGTTGCTTGCGGGTTAGCATGGCGCGTCACTCCAGAGTCGCGAAACAAATCAAGAACAGACACTATCTGTTCCATATGTGTTCCGCAAGTACCTAAAATTCCGTGAATTTTCGCGACTTTGCGCCAGGGACGTCGAATGTTGCAGATCATGAACGTCTGCAGGACTATGATGGTACGTGGTGGTAATAGGTGAATCTCATGAAGGCACGCATCAAATGGGTTGAAGGCCGGACGTTTCTTGGCGAGTCCGGGAGTGGGCACAAGGTTGTGCTTGGGACAGCATTCGGGACGGAGGGAAAAACACCTGGCCCGAGCCCGATGGAGATGGTGCTGATCGGCACTGGGGGTTGCTCGGCCTACGATGTCGTTCACATCCTCGAAAAGGGCCGCGAGGCGATCGAGGACTGCGTCGTCGAGATCGACGCGGAGCGTGCTGCGCAGGATCCGAAAGTGTTCACTCGCATTCATCTCCACTTCGTGGTCAAGGGGCGCAGCCTGGCGGCGAACAAGGTCGAGCGAGCCATTGCGCTGTCCATCGAGAAATATTGCTCGGCGTCGGCGATGCTCGCCAAGACGGCCACGATCACCCACGACTTTGAGGTCGTCGACACCGCCACGACGACCGTCGCTTAGCCGTAACGACCGGAGCCCCTCGGATCGCCAGGGGGCGGGACATCGCTAGTCGATGCCGTGCTCTATCTCCACGAGCCTGGTGAGAGCCCCGGAACTCGCGCGCGTGGCTGCTGTTATTTCCTGGATCAGGATTTGGCTCGCTACGGGAATCGAGACGTCGGAGTGGAAGATCAGTCCCACTGCGGCGGCACGAGCTCGTGGATATCAAGTTGGCCGGATATTAGATCTCGACGAGCGAACCTGTCGCGAGCTCGATGCGTACTGCCGCACAAGTCCGATGAACTCGCTCATCGAGGCCATAACCCTCCATCACTCTCCTGGATAGACCTACGAGCGAATGGCAGCACTCGGTGGTAAACGGGGCGCGGTTATTCATCAGACCGACGACGCGGCGCGCAGTTTGCGCCCGACTTCACTTTCCGCATCACGCTGCTCGTACTATCGTGAAGGCCTTGGGGTGGAGATTTAGCAGCCATGGCAAAGCTTGTCTTCGGAATGAACCAGTCCTTGGACGGTTACGTCGACCACCTGGAACTGCGGACAGGTCCCGCGCTCTTTCGTCACTGGATAGAGCACGTGCGCGACCTGACCGGCAGTGTGTACGGCCGTCGCATGTACGAGACCATGCGTTACTGGGACGAAGACCGTCCTGAATGGAGTGAGGAGCAACACGAGTTCGCGGCGGCGTGGCGGCGCCAACCGAAGTGGGTCGTATCGCGCTCGTTGAAGTCAGTCGGCCCCAACGCCACACTTGTCGATGATAACATCGAGGCGGTGATACGTAGTCTGAAGGCTCGGCTCGTTGGAGAGATTGCCGTTTCCGGACCAGACCTGGCACGAAGCCTAACCGACCTTGGTCTTATCGATGAGTACCGACTCTACTTCCAACCCATCGTGCTTGGCCGCGGCAAGCCATTCTTTGCCGGCCCACGGCCGCCGCTCCGCCTTGTTTCCGCCGATCCCGTTGGCGAGGACACGATTAGGCTGACATACGTTCCTGCTTAGTCGCACGATACCCCCAACGGACTGCGCCGACAGGTCCGATCCATTTTTGGGGTCGTAAGCTGCCTGATTGCGCTGAACTAGTCTCCAAGACATATCGCGTTTAGCGTAGAATCGGCGGTTCTCTAGAATGCGGTGATCGGCGGCGGTATCGACCTATAGACGGCAATCGGCGACAGCTGGCGGAGGAGGTGGGATTCGAACCCACGGTACGCTTTCACGCACGCCGGTTTTCAAGACCGGTGCCTTAAACCGCTCGGCCACTCCTCCAGTCGATTGAAAATCCAACAATTGTTGGTTTCCTGAAAACGGCAGCTGCTACCGCTTGCTACCCAATCACTCGACGGCTGGCTTTTTAGCAGCTTTGATCGCCGCGTCAACGTGCTCGGCGGCGTTCGCTTGCATGCCCTGCATGACCTGCGATTAGAGGTCCAGCGTGATGCCGATGAGTTTCGCTGAGGCGAGCAGGCGGGTCGCATTTGCGATCATTGGAAGGGATGGCCATAATAGAGCTAAAAGTTGTTCAGTTTGCCATAAATTCTACGCAAGGACAGGCGCGTAGCGCTCTGATATTCTGGCGCATCCGGGGGGTGTGCCATGCCAAATCCCAATGCGATTGTTTCGACCCGCATTGATTTCGATCCTCCGCTTGACCGGCCCACTGCCGAGCTGCTGCGCGAGGGGCTTTGGGTCGTGCTCGAAGGCGGGCGCCGCGCCCGGCTTGACGCGAGCGATGCCCGATCGAGCGGCTTCGTCCAAGTGCTTGACGGGCTCGCGAGGCGCAAGGCGCCGGTCTATCTGGAGATCGATCCTAACAGCGCGGCAATCACACGGCTGCTGATCCCGCGCGTGACGCGCCCGATGAGCATGCTTCCGAGCGACCAGGGCTATGAGGTCATGCTCGAAAGATCGCACGCCCGCCACGCCCTGAGGCGCGACAATCCCGATTTCGCGACGCTCGAGCCGTTGCTGCGCGCCGCGCTCGACTCGGGGCAGCTGCTTATCATCACCGAGGATGATGCGCACAACATCATTGATATTCGCGCCTATACGCCCGGCCCCGATGACGCGCCGCTGCCGCCTTGGCCCAAACCTGATTCGCTGCCGTTCGAACGGCCGTGGTGGAAGCGTCTGCTCGACTGGATCTGGCGCTGGCCGTTCTGGCCCTGGTGGTGGTTTCGCTGCGTTTCGAAAGCGACCGCCCAGCAGATCTTCGATGCGATGAGCGCGAAGTCTTGCCCGCCACTCACGGTGCCAGCGCCCTGCATCCCTTTTCTCTATCCCGATGACGGCTGCTGGGGCCGCGCGCACGAGATGTGCCGGCTGATGATCAATATGGGACGCAAGCCGCGCAAGGTGTGGATACAGGGGAGCTTGCACGTCGCCACCAAAAACAATCCCAACTGCTTCGTGAACTGGGGTTGGCATGTCGCGCCGACGCTATGCGTGCGCCAGGGCTGGTTCTGGACACAGCAGATGGTGATCGATCCCTCGCTCTTCGCCACGCCCGTGACGCAGGCAACGTGGAAGGGGGTTCAGGGCGATCCGAGCGCCACGCTGACGCCGAGCGACGCGTCGATCTTCTATCTCTGGGGCAACGTGACCGACCCCACCTATGTCGAGACCAACAAGGTGCTCGCCGATTATCGTCTCCAGCTTCAGAACCGCGCGATCCAGCACGGCCCGCCGCCCTATGCAAATTGTCCGTAGCGGAGCCACGAATATGAAAAGAGGCTGCACGGCAATTCGGCCGGCCCCCCGCTTGGCGTGGTCTGCGGTCGGAAGTCGCAGGCACTCGGCCTTCACAGCCGACGAGACGGCTACACCAGCCTTGGCGCTGGGTTGAACGGCAAATCTCGCAGTCTTTGCAAGTTTTAACGTGCCCGGCGCTCGGGAAAATTCCGGTCTCCCGGGAGGAGACCTAGGCTGCACGAGAGAGGCTCGCGCCCGGGTTTATACGATTTGTAAACCATAGCGGAAGATTTTTGCCGCGCTTCAGGCTCCCTGTTCGCAATTTTGCCGTCTTGCTGACATGATTAATCGACTGTCTCGTTTCGAGACGCCGAGCTTTCCGCGGGGGCTAGAGCGGAATGTTTTCGAAATACGGCTTTGCGAACGATATTGGGGACAGATGATTTTTAGAAGAGATGCAGCACTTCTTTCGAGGGGATTACGTGTTGCTGCGGTTCCGTTGCTTTGCGCGACGCTTGCCGCCTGCGGATTGGCTTCGAGTGTCAAGACAAGCAAGGCGCGGAGCAAGGAATACTTTGCCGAGTCGGTCTATGGCGTCAAAGCCAGCCCGCGGGTCGCGACCGGGACAAACATCCCGAAGGGTGGTGGGCGTTACCAGGTCGGAAAGGCTTATCAGGTCAAGGGCAAGTGGTATCAGCCGAAGGAGGATTTCGGCTACAACAAGTTAGGCGTCGCGTCCTGGTACGGTTCCGCCTTTCACGGGCGGCTGACGGCGAACGGCGAAGTCTACGACAAGTATCATCTGTCCGCCGCGCACCCGACTTTCCCGCTGCCCAGCTATGCGCGCGTCACCAATATGGAAAATGGCACATCGGTCATCGTTCGCGTGAACGATCGGGGCCCATACGAGTACGGCCGCATCATCGATGTCTCCTCGAAGACAGCCGACATGCTGGACATCAAGCGCAAGGGCAGTGCCAAGGTGCGCGTGCAATATGTCGGCCGCGCGCCGCTCGAGGGCAACGATATGCCCTATCTGATGGCCTCCTACGTCAAGAAGGGTGACCGTAGTCCCGGCGTGATGCCGGAAGGACAGATCGCGACAGGTGTCATGGTTGCGTCGAACGAGCCGTTCCGCAACCAGGTGCCGGACCTCGCCAGCGTGCCGGTCCCTCGCAACGCGACGCTGGATACGGGCGTTCCGATGACCGCGCTCGCCGAGCCGGCGGCGCAAGCCGCCATGCCGCAATCTCTCGGCGAATTTGTCACGCTCCCGGAGATCGGGCCGATCCCCGCCGTGCGGCCGGAGTTGATCCCGATGCCCGACGGAAATATGGCTTATGCCGCCGCCTATGTCGAAGTGCGCGTCAGCGATAAGGCGTCGCCCTTCGAGGCAATTATGGTCGATTCGAACCCGCTCACGGCCGATTCCATCATCGCCTATGCAAAGCGCCAGAACAGGGACGGTGTTTAGCGCTAGCTTCGGTTGAACAGCTTTGTTCGCGCTGCTATGCCCATGATGAAGCCGGAGTTTCTCATGCGCATAAAGTTGCTCGCGGTCGTGGCCCTTCTTGCGGCGACCGTCTCGACAAATGCGGTCGCCCAGGCGCCCGCGTTCGACACCAAGGCGAAACAAATCTATCTCGTCGATGGGGAGACCGGCACAGTGCTCTTCGCTCGCGGCGAAGACGAGCCCGTGCCGCCGGCATCGCTTGCCAAGCTGATGGCGATGGAGGTGGTCTTCGAGGCGTTGGACAAGGGCGAACTGAGCCCTGAGACGACCTACGAGGTCTCCGAGCACGCCTGGCGGACCGGAGGAGCACCGTCCGGCACCTCGACGATGTTTGCCGCAATCAAGTCGAGGATCCGCGTTGCGGACCTTATTCAAGGCGCAATCGTGCAACTTGCGAACGATGCCTGTATCATCCTCGCGGAAGGCATGAACGGCAGCGAAGCTGCTTTTGCCGAGCGTATGACGGCGCGGGCGCGCGAACTCGGCATGCCCATTGCCTCTTTCAACAACGCCACCGGTCTTCCTCATCCTGCGAACAAGGTGACGATGCGGGAGCTGGTGACGCTGGCGCGGCATCTGCGCGAGGCTCACCCGGATTTCTATCGGCTCTATTCCCAGGCCGAATTCGAATGGAACAAGATCCGCCAGCGCAATCGCAATCCGCTGATTGCCGCCAATGTCGGCGTCGACGGGCTGGCGACGGGGTTCGCGGAGGGTTTCGGCTTTTCGCTTGCCGCGTCGATGCAGCGCGGAGACCGCCGCGTCTATCTGGCCATGGGTGGGCTCGAAAGCGACAAGGAGCGCACGGACGAAAGCCGCAGGGTGCTCGATTGGGCGATGACCGCCTTCGAGAAACGGCGCATCTTCGCCGATGGGGAGGCCATCGGCGAAGCAAGCGTCTATGGTGGCGCGACATCGCGCGTCCCTCTTGTCGCGGGCGGGCCGATCGATGTCCTGCTCCCGGTGAACAATCCTGAACGGCTAACAGCGCGCATCGTTTACAAATGGCCGCTGACGGCACCGGTCGCGGCTGGTCAGGAAGTCGGCGTCGTCAAACTTTGGAACGGCGAGCGATTGTTGCGGGAAGTGCCGGTGAGGACCGGCAGCGCGGTCGAGGTAGGCACGCTTACCAGCCGCGCGCTCGATGCGCTCCAGGAGCTTCTCTTCTTCTGGCTGTAACAAATGCGCACGCGCCCGTTTCTTCTGGCGAACCAATCGGCTAAACAGGGCCGATAGCTACAGCGCCGCGCGTCTTGTCAGACGCGCAAAGCGCGCTGTAGCACGTTGAATTGCTGCATGTTTTTATCCTTTAATCGGCTACGATTTGAGGAAACATGCAGGCGGCCGATTTGGGAACGCATGTCGCTGACGAAGGGTTTGTTCGTAACGTTTGAGGGCGGGGAAGGGGCCGGCAAGTCGACCCAGATGCGCCTGCTGGCCGATTCGCTGCGCGCGCGTGGCTACGATGTGCTGACCACGCGAGAGCCTGGCGGCTCTGTCGGCGCGGAGGCAGTGCGCCACGTGCTGCTCTCGGGGGCGGCTGAGTCTTTCGGCATTCGCATGGAGGCAATTCTCTTCGCGGCTGCGCGCAGCGACCACGTCGAAGAAGTGATCCGGCCGGCGCTTCAGAAGGGTACCATCGTCCTCTGCGATCGTTTCATGGATTCCTCGCGCGTTTACCAGGGCATCACCGGCAATCTCGAACCGGCCTTCGTGGAGACACTCGAGCGCGTGGCCGTCAACGGCGTGATCCCGGACCGAACGATCATCTTCGACCTGCCTGCCGCGCTTGGGCTTGAACGCGCGCGCCATCGCGCCGCCGATGGCAATCCCGACCGTTTCGAGAAGGAACAGCTGGAAACGCACGAGAAGCGACGCGAGGCCTTCCTCGATATCGCGGAAGCCGACCCTCGGCGCTGTCGTGTCGTCGATGCAGCACGGCCGCCGGACGTCGTCGCCGCCGAGGTCCGGGAGATCATGGACGCATTGCTAGCAGACGGTGACGAGCCGCAGTCGTCAAACGCGGAAGCTGCATCATGACGACGGAGCGTCCTGGTGTGCTGGAGGGGGCTGTGGCCCCGGCGGAAAACGCGAAGCTCTTTGGCCATCTTCAGGCTGAAGCTTTTCTTGCCCAGAGCTACAAGTCCGGCAAAGCGCACCATGCGATCCTCATCGAAGGACCGGAAGGCATCGGCAAGGCGACGCTTGCCTTCCGCTTCGCGAACCATATCTTGAACCACCCAGAGCCGACGACAGCACCCGATCAGCTCGCCGATCCGGATCCCGCCTCCATCGTCACACGTCAGCTCGCATCCGGGGCATCGCATAACCTGCTTCATCTCACCCGCCCGGTGGACGAGAAAACGGGCAGGGCCAAAGGGGCAATCACCGTGGATGAGGTGCGGCGCGCCGGAAAATTCTTCGGCCAGACGTCCGGCACGGGGAACTGGCGCATCGTCATCATCGACCCGGCGGACGATCTCAACCGCAATGCGGCCAACGCCATCCTCAAGATACTCGAGGAACCGCCGCGCCGGTCGCTTTTTCTCGTGCTCACGCACGCGCCCGGAAAACTGCTGCCGACCATCCGCTCGCGCTGCCTTCCGTTGCGGCTGAAGCCGCTGGACGACGAGTCGATGCGCCAGGCGCTTGCCCAACTCGGCTTCGATCTGACGGGGTCGAACGTCGAGCGCATCCTCGCCGCGGCGAACGGCAGTGTCTCCGAGGCGCTGAAGCTCATCAATTACGGCGGTCTCGATATCGCCGCCGCCTTCGAAGATATTTTGGCGGGGCAGGGACCAGCTGTCCGAAGGCAGATGCACAAGCTCGCGGATATTCTGTCGGCAAGGGACAGTGAAACGATCTACGATTTCTTCTCGTCTCTGTTGACCGGACGCGTCATGCAGCAGGCGCGGGACGCGGCACTCGCTGGCGATATCGGCAGGGCCGAGCGCCTTGCGAGGCTCTCCAGCACTTTCGCCGAGCGGCTGACGGTGAGCGACGCCTATAATCTCGATCGCAAGCAGACGATCCTGTCGCTACTCGAAGATCTGAAAGACGCTCTATAAGTCGGGCTTGAACTTCCATTTCCGCTCGATCGACGAGCCGAGGTCGATATCGTTGCGATAAGCGAAAAGCAGAACATGGCCGAGGAGGTCCGCTGTTTCGTCGGCAAGAGATTGGCGCAATTCACCCGGTGTCTTCCCGCCGTTGCGTCCCCGTCCGCTGAGCTTGTTCCACGCCTGCGTCAGTTCACCCATTTCTTCCTGCAGTTTCAGAACGTACCAGTCCGGGTCGCGCAAGACGGAATGTTCGGCGGCATAGGCGGCCGAGGCTTCTTCGAATTTTCGCTTAAGCTCGTCGAACATCGCGCTTCCTTCTTTTGTTCCGTGTTTGTTCCAATTTGTGGCATGTGTCAACCGGCTGCCTGCTTTATGGCGCCGCGCTTGGCGTCAAATGGGCTTTTTCTGGGCGCCAGCGGTTCCCTACCTGAAGGCGATGCGCTAATAGCTGCCACTAGTTCCTGATCCGAGACATATCGAAGCCCATCATGAGAGATACCTCCCCCTTCTACATCACCACCGCGATTTCCTATCCGAACGGCAGGCCGCATATCGGCCACGCCTACGAGTTGATCGCGACGGATGCGATGGCGCGCTATCAGCGACTGGACGGGCGCGAGGTTTTCTTCCTGACCGGGACGGACGAGCACGGCCAGAAGATGCAGCAGACGGCGAAGAAGGAAGGCATTTCCGCGCAGGAGCTTGCCGACCGCAACTCGGCCGAAT
The DNA here is from genome assembly GCF_030124405.1 of Sinorhizobium sp. 7-81. Lineage (NCBI taxonomy): Bacteria > Pseudomonadati > Pseudomonadota > Alphaproteobacteria > Hyphomicrobiales > Rhizobiaceae > Sinorhizobium > Sinorhizobium sp. 7-81. Next base: position 171,400 of record NZ_JASKLT010000003.1, read on the forward strand.
TCCAGAAGATGGCCGTGCTTCTCAACGCCTCCAACGACGATTTCATCCGCACGACCGAGAAACGTCACCACGAGGCCTCGCAGGAAATCTGGACCCGCATGGGAGAGGCGGGTGATCTCTACAAGGATTCCTATGCCGGATGGTATTCCGTCCGCGATGAGGCCTATTATCAGGAAAACGAGACGGAGCTGCGCGACGACGGCGTGCGTTATGGGCCGCAGGGTACCCCCGTCGAGTGGGTGGAGGAGGAGAGCTATTTCTTCCGCCTCTCCGCCTATCAGGAGAAACTCCTCAAGCACTACGAAGAGAACCCGGAATTCATCGGCCCGGCCGAGCGGCGAAACGAAGTCATTTCGTTCGTCAAGTCGGGCCTGAAGGATCTCTCTGTTTCGCGCACGACCTTCGACTGGGGCATCAAGGTGCCGAACGATCCGGCCCACGTCATGTATGTCTGGGTGGACGCGTTGACGAACTATATCACCGCGACGGGCTATCTGACCGATCCGACCGGGCCGCGTGCAAAATTCTGGCCGGCGAATATCCATGTCATCGGCAAGGACATCATCCGCTTCCATGCCGTCTACTGGCCGGCCTTCCTGATGTCCGCCGGCCTGCCGCTCCCGAAGCGGGTCTTCGCTCATGGCTTCCTGCTCAACAAGGGCGAGAAGATGTCGAAGTCGCTCGGCAACGTCGTGGATCCGTTCAATCTGGTGGAACACTTCGGCCTCGACCAGATTCGCTACTTCTTTCTGCGCGAAGTCTCTTTCGGCCAGGACGGCAGCTATAGCGAGGAGGGGATAGCGACACGCATCAACTCCGATCTCGCCAACGGTATCGGCAATCTCGCCAGCCGTTCGCTGTCGATGATCGTGAAGAACTGCGACGGCCAGGTTCCGGTTTGCGGGCCGCTCTCTGACGAGGACAAGGCCATGTTGGCCTCTGCCGATGCCCTGCTCGAAACGACCCGTGATGATATGGGCAAGCAGCTTATCCATCGCGCGCTCGCCGCGATCATCGCTGTGGTTTCCGAAACCGATCGCTATTTCGCGGGTCAGGAGCCTTGGGCGCTGAAGAAGACGGATCCGGAGCGGATGGCGACGGTGCTTTACGTCACCGCCGAAGTCGTGCGGCAGATTGCGATCCTGCTGCAGCCCTTCATGCCGGAATCGGCAGGCAAGCTTCTCGACCTCGTGGCCGTACCGGCAGACAAGCGTGATTTCGCTCATCTCGGCGACGCCGGACGCCTCGTCTCCGGAACGCCGCTCGAGGCACCGAAGCCGGTCTTCCCACGCTACGTGGCGCCGGAAGCGTAAGCGAGTGCAAACGAATGCTGATCGACACCCATTGCCATCTGGACTTCCCGGACTTCGAGGCTGAGCGCGACACGATCATCGAGCGCGCAAGTGCGGCCGGCGTGACGCAAATGGTGACGATTTCGACGCGCGTGAAGCGGTTCGACACGATCCTCGCGATCGCCGAAGCCTATCCGAACGTCTTTTGCTCCGTCGGGACCCATCCACACAACGCCGACGAGGAGCTTGACATCACCACGGAAGATCTCGTTCGGCTCTCCGGACATCCGAAGGTGGTTGCGATCGGAGAGGCGGGTCTCGACTATTTCTACGACAACGCACCCCGCGACGCTCAGGCTGAAGGGCTGCGGCGGCACATTGCGGCAGCGCGCGAAACCGGGCTGCCGCTGGTGATCCACAGCCGCTCGGCTGACGAAGACATGGCCGAGATCCTGACCGAGGAAAGCGGGAAGGGGACCTTCCCTTTCCTCCTCCATTGCTTCTCGTCCGGTCCGGAGCTTGCGCGAGTCGGCGTCGAGCTTGGCGGATACGTGTCCTTTTCCGGCATCCTGACCTTTCCGAAGTCGCAGGAGATCAGGGATATCGCGAAGACGATCCCGCACGATCGGATGATCGTCGAGACGGATGCACCTTACCTCGCGCCAAAACCGTTCCGCGGTAAGCGCAACGAGCCGGCCTTTGTCGCGCATACGGCGGAGGTCCTGGCCGAAACGATTGGCGTTTCGATGGAGGAAATTGCGCAAATTACGACGGAGAACGCCTTGCGCATCTTCTCAAAAATGCCGAGGCTCTGACGTGGCGTTTCGGCGGGTTTTCACAATCCTCGGATGCGGTTCCTCACCAGGGGTACCGCGTATCACCGGCGATTGGGGTGCCTGCGATCCGTCAAATCCGCGCAACCGCCGCCTGCGAGCGGCGCTGCTTGTCGAGCAGTTCGCGCCGGACGGCGGCAAGACGACCGTGGTTGTCGATACCGGCCCGGACTTCCGCACCCAGATGGTTGCCGCCGATGTTCGCCACATCGACGCGGTGCTTTACACGCATGCTCATGCCGATCATCTGCACGGGATCGACGATCTTCGTGGCTTCGTAATCGAAGATCGCAGGTGTGTGCCGATCTGGGCGGACGCTTTCACGATGAGCGCAATCCGCGAGAGATTTCGTTATTGCGTGGAATCGCCGCCAGGAAGCGGCTATCCGCCGATCGTGGAGCCGCATCTCATCACCGAAGATCTTTCGCCGGTTACCGTTCACGGCGCCGGCGGGCCGATTTTGTTCACGCCGTTGATGCAGTTTCACGGCAATACCCATTCGCTCGGTTTCCGGATTGGCGATTTTGCCTATTGCAGCGATGTGAGCGATTTTCCGCCGGAAACTGTCGGAAAGCTGGAGGATCTCGATCTGCTGGTCCTCGACACGCTGCAATACAAATTCCATCCAAGTCATCTGTCGTTGGTGCAGTCGCTTGGCTGGATCGCAAGGCTTCAGCCGAAGCGTGCCGTGCTGACGCACATGCATGTGCCGTTGGACTATGAAACGCTGCAGAACGAAACGCCGGATCATGTCGAGCCGGCCTATGACATGATGCGGCTTGAGTTCGACATCGCCATGCCGTCCGCTGAAGAAGCGTAAAGTCAGATATTAGAGAACGGCTTCAAGGCGTTGATTTCGTGAGGATCGGCTCGTGCCGGTAGTTCCATAATCTATCTTATGCGATAAATGCATATAGTCGGGTGCATTCTGATTTGAAGTGCGGCATGCCAATAAAGACAGTGGCTTCTGCTTAGAGAACATGTCGCATCGCAGCTCACCCCTCCCGACCGCCCGTCGCGCCAACTCATAGAATGCAAGCATCCGGTGCTGAGATCGCCCGGCAACTCGGTCGGCATCAGTCGACGATCTATTGCGAGCTGAAGCGCAATACCTTTCATGATGCCGAATTTCGAAATGCAACGGCTATTACGACGGCATTGCCGACGACAAGCAAAGAGCATCGTCGGCGGCTGCGTAAGCTCAGATGGCGACCATCGCCAATATGGAGGAACGAGGCGTCCCCGCCTGCAGGGGCAATTGCGATTACAGTCCTGTTCGTTGTAAAAATTCCGCCCGCTTGAATTAGAGGAGACTCAGCATGGACCGATTCACGGGCGGTTGCCTCTGCGGCAATGTCCGAATTGTGGCGTCGGGACGCCCAAACCGGGTTGGCCTCTGTCACTGTCTCGACTGCCGCAAGCATCATGGGGCGCTTTTTCACGCTTCCGCGATATTCCCTCAGGATGCGGTGACGATCGATGGCGAAACACGCGGTTACGCCGGGCGGTTTTTCTGTCCGCGCTGCGGCTCGCCTGTTTTCGCGCGCGCCGCAGACGAAATCGAAGTGAACCTGGGATCCTTGGATGCTCCTGACCAACTGAAGCCAACCTACGAACTCTGGACGATCCGTCGCGAGTCCTGGTTGCCGCCGTTTCCGCTCTCAAGGCGATATGACCGTGATCGTGACGCCACGAGTCGCTTTGAGGAGTAGGTCATGCGACGGTGCCGTTACGAGATGACACCGGCGCGTTACTCCGGAAGACCGGCTTTGCGGTAGCCATCAACGAAATGCTCAAGCGTCGCAGCGTCGCGGAACGGCTCCGTCGTGGCCCAGTGGTGGGTTGTGAAATGCGGGTTGCCGACAAGGAATAGTTCGACCTCTGCGCGCGCCTCGTCGAGCCGACCGAGTTGCGCAAGGCTTGCCGCCAGGAACCGGCGTGAGCTTGTACGATAAGTCTCGTCCCTGCGTAGCGTCTCGACAGCGGCTTCGTACTCGCCGGCCGCATATTGCGCCTGGCCGAGCGTCAGATAGTACCAACTTGCCGGAAACGGGTTCAGCCGGAACGCCTTGCGAATGTGCTCCATGCCCTCCTCCACCCGCCCGGCCAAGACCGTGATGTCGGATAATGTCGCCCAGGTGTCGGCCTCATTCGGATCGAGCTCGATCGCCCTGGCGAATTCCGCATCCGCCTCGGCGAAGTTGCGCTCATATGCAAGCAGGTTAGCCAGGACCCAGCGGCAGCCAGCATCGTTCGGATCGATCGCTACGGCTTTGCGCGCCAGTTCCAAAGCAACGCTGCGGTTAGGTTCAATTGGTTCGCCCCAATGCACCCATCGCATCCAGTGGTTCATGGCAAGCCAGCGATAGGCCTCGGCATAACCCGGATCGAGCGAAACCGCGCGCGTGAGCATCAGATGCGCTTCCCGCGCCGTCTGTGGCGAATCGTCGATCAGCTTGCGCGCCCTCACGCAGAGATCGTAAGCCTCGAGATCTTTGGGCCGATTGCGCGGCGGCGGTGCGCGCAGCCGGCCAAGCAACGCCTCCACGATCTTGCCGGTGACTTCGTCCTGAACGGCAAAAATATCTTCCAGGCTGCGATCGAAGCGCTCCGCCCATAGATGCTCGCCGCTTACGGCGTCGACCAGCTGGGCGTTGATGCGCACGCGCCCCGCGGCGCGTCTTGCGCTGCCCTCCAGCAGGTAGCGCACGCCAAGGTCCTGTGCGATCCCGCGCACGTCCATCGCCTTTCCTTTGTAGGCAAAGGCGGAATTGCGCGCGATGACAAACAGGCCGGAGGTCCTCGACAGGTCGGTAATCAGGTCCTCGGTCAACCCATCCGCGAAGGATTCCTGCTCGGGGTCATTGCTGAAATTGACGAAGGGCAGCACAGCTATCGACGGTTTGCTGGGCAGCGGCAAAGATTTTCGTTTCGCGCCGCCGAGCTGTTCGATGGCGCCCGTGAAGCGGTAGCCGACGCGCGGAACCGTGGAGATCCATTCACCGCCGTCGGCGGCAGGACCAAGCCGCTTCCTAAGCTGCGCGATCTGGACGGTGAGATTGCCTTCCTCGACGGCCGTGCCCGGCCACGCCGCGTCCATCAACTCGGCCTTGCTCAGGATTTCGCCGGGCCGTCCGACGAGCGCCGCAAGAAGCTTCAGCCCGCGGTAGCCAACGGCAACGGGATCATCGTTCCGAAGGAGCGTTCCCGCACCGGAATCAAGCACGAACGGACCAAAGGCAAAGCGCGATCCCTGCATACGGCGATCTATAGTCCTTTTGGAAGTTTTTGAGAACTTTTTGGGAGAGCTTAATTACGACGCTGTTCGTGTCCTGCAGAATTCATCCTCTTTCGGGTCGAGGGCCTTCGGCCCCTCAAACCATATGGAGGTTGCCATGAACGATACTCCGACCCTTGCGTTGGCCTCGCATAAGGCAGCGCGGCCGGGAACGCCGCATCGGCACTACAGCCTGGCCACCCTGCGAAGCATTATCGCGACCTGGAGCGAGCGGATACGCTTTCGCTGGGAACTTGAGCAAAAGTTGAAGGACGACCCTCATTTGATCGACGATATCGGTCTGACAAGACAGCAGGTCGAGGCAGAGATCGCCAAGCCCTTCTGGCAAGTATCAAACCCTTTATAAGGCGAATGCTCCAATGACACCGGATCGCCAGTTTCCGCGTGCGGCAGTGGTTCTCCGGCGCTTGCACAGCACGACATCACCGCCGGAGGGCCGGATCCCCTGGGGCGCAATGGCGGGCATCATCGCAACGGTCACGGTGTTCGCCGTGGCACAGGGGCTGACCTATCCGCTGCTCAGCTTCATCCTGGAGCGGCAGGGGACGGCGCCCAGCCTGATCGGCTTGTCGGCGGCGATGACGCCGCTGGGCTTCGTTGTATCCGCGCCCTTCATTCCGGCGCTCGTGCGGCGCGCGGGCGGCGGGCGGCTTGCAATCCTGTGTTCGATCCTGGCAGCGCTCACCCTGGTCGCGATTGCCTCGAGGCAGGAAGTCTGGATCTGGATGCCGCTGCGTTTCCTGCTCGGCTTCTTCGCCAATCCGCTTTACGTGATCAGCGAAACCTGGCTGATCTCGATCGCGCCCGCGCCGCGGCGAGGCCGCATCATGGGCCTCTATTCATCGATCGTTTCGGGTGGCTTCGCCATCGGCCCGTTGTCGCTCGGCGTGGTCGGCACGCGGGGTTGGCCGCCCTTCATGGTCGGCATCGTGGCCTTCCTTCTCTGCGGCCTGATCGTGCTTGCGGTCGTGCCGCGCCTGCCGAAGATGCCGCATGAAGGCGAGGCAACATCGGTCGGCGGCTTTTTCGCACTGGCGCCGCTCCTGTTGTTTGCGGTTTTCACCGCTGCCGCCTTCGAGCAGATCCTGCTTTCCTTGCTCACGGTCTATGGCGCCGCGCTCGGCAGCGCCGAGGAGCGCATCGCTTCGCTCATCACCTGTTTCATCGCCGGCAATGCCGTGCTGCAGATCTTGCTCGGACGCGCGGCCGAACGGTTTGGCTCGACGCGGACCATGTTATCCTGTGCGCTCGCGTCGCTGGCCGGCTGCCTGCTGCTGCCGTCGGTCTTCAACTTGTGGCTCATCTGGCCGGTCGTTTTCCTCTGGGGCGGCGTCTCGTTCGGGATCTACACCATGTCGCTGATCCAACTCGGCGAGCGTTTTACCGGTCAAGCCTTGATCGCCGGAAACGCGGCCTTCGCGTTCGTATGGGGCATCGGCGGCATCGTGGGCTCGCCCGCGACAGGACTGGCGATGCAACTGACCGGGCATCAGGGGCTGCCATCGTCCCTTGCCCTGCTGTGCTGCGTATTGGGGGCGTTTCTGGTGGCGGAGAGACGGCGATCTCATCAACGCGTTTCGTGTTGCATCACGAAGTTATGATATCTACTGTCGTGGTTTAAGATGATGTTGTATCGATTTGAAATAATGCATATATTTACATATTAGCGAAAAACAATTCGCGATTTCACGGCCGCATGCACTTACCGGCGTGAGCATGAGGGCTATCCTTGGTTTGGCGACCAAGGGCGGGATGGAGGCCTGTAATGGTCAGGATCGTTTTTGTTGCACTCTGTCTTACGTTCTCAATCTGTTTGGGTGCTGCTTTCGCCGATGAACCTGTAGATACAGTGCAATCCGTTATACGCGCTCAGATCAAGGCATTCCTGGAAGATGATGCCGATACGGCCTACTCCTTCGCCTCGCCGGCCATCCGGACAAAATTCCCGGACAAGATCGTCTTCTTCGAGATGGTCAAGCGCAGCTATCAGCATCTCTACCGCCCGGGAAACTTCGCCTTCGGCCGGTCGAAGGTGCTTGGCGACGAGGTGTTCCAGGAGGTGCTGATTTCGGGATCGGACGGAAAGGACTGGACGGCGATCTACGATCTCGTCGAGCAGCCGGATGGCAGCTACAAGATCAATGGCGTCATGATGCTGCAGACCGCGTCGGGTCCCCAACTTTGATATGGCGACAGACGAGGATCAGACGGGCGGCAAGTCGCCACGCTTCCAGCCTTCCTGGGTCTCCGCCATGAAGTCGGCGTAACGCCCCTCCTCGATCGCCTGGCGGATGCCCGCCATCAGTTCCTGGTAATAGGCCAGGTTGTTCCAGCTGAGCAGCATGCCGCCGAGCGATTCGTTCGCGCGGATCAAATGGTGCAGATAGGCCCGCGAATAGTCGCGCGTTGCCGGGCAGGACGATTGCTCGTCGAGCGGGCGCGTATCTTCGGCGTGCCGTGCGTTTCTCAGATTGATGCGGCCGTAGCGGGTGAAGGCCAGGCCATGGCGGCCGGAACGGGTCGGCATGACGCAGTCGAACATGTCGATGCCGTGCGCGACGGATTTCAGGATGTCGTCTGGCGTGCCGACGCCCATCAGGTAACGCGGCTTCTCGGCGGGCAGTGCCGGGCATGTGACGTCGAGCATGTCGAGCATGACGTCTTGCGGTTCGCCGACGGCCAGGCCGCCCACGGCGTAGCCTTTGAGGTCAAGGTCAGTTAGAGCAAGAGCCGAGCGCTCGCGCAGCTTCGGGATGTCCCCGCCCTGCACGATGCCGAACATCGCCTTGCCCGGCTGGTCGCCGAACGCCACTTTGCACCGCTCGGCCCAGCGCAGCGACATTTCCATCGCCCGTTCGATTTCGTTGGGTTCGGCGGGCAGCGCCACGCACTCGTCGAGCTGCATCTGGATATCGCTGTCGAGCAGCCCCTGGATCTCGATCGAGCGCTCCGGCGACATGTGATAGAGCGCGCCGTCCACATGGCTCTTGAAGGTTACGCCCTTCTCGTCGAGCTTGCGCAGGCTGGAGAGCGACATGACCTGAAAGCCGCCGCTGTCCGTCAGGATCGGCCGTTCCCAGCGGATGAAGTTGTGCAGTCCGCCGAGCCGCGCAACGCGCTCCGCGCCGGGACGCAGCATCAGATGATAGGTGTTGCCGAGGATGATGTCGGCACCGAGTTCGCGCACCTGGTCGAGATACATGGCCTTGACCGTGCCAACAGTTCCGACTGGCATGAATGCAGGCGTGCGGATCGTTCCGCGCGGCATCGAAACCTCGCCTCGGCGCGCCTTGCCATCGGTTGCCAGCAGCTTGAATTGGAACGTCTCGGTCATCTAGTCTTTCCGGAAAAGCAGGCTTGAATCGCCATAGGAATAGAAGCGGTAGCCGGTGGCGATCGCATGCGCGTACGCGGCGCGCATCGTATCGAGCCCGGCGAAGGCCGAAACGAGCATGAAGAGCGTCGATTTCGGCAGATGGAAATTGGTCATCAGCATATCGACCGCGCGGAAGCGATAGCCCGGGGTGATGAAGATGCCCGTCGGACCCGACCAGGGCCGGATCTCGCCTTCTTTGGTTGCCGCGCTTTCGATCAGTCGAAGCGACGTCGTGCCGACGCAGACGATGCGCCCGCCCCTCGCCCGCACCGCATTGAGGCTTCTCGCAGTCGCCGCACTCACATGGCCGATTTCCTCATGCATCACGTGATCGTCGGTGTCATCAGTCTTGACCGGCAGGAAGGTCCCCGCACCCACATGCAAAGTTACGAAGTGGCGCTCGACGCCAACCTCGTCGAGCTTTGCGAAAAGGCGTTCGGTAAAATGCAGTCCTGCAGTCGGGGCGGCGACTGCCCCTTCTTCCCGCGCATAGACGGTCTGATAGTCGGTTCGATCCCGCGCATCGTCAGGGCGCTTGGAAGCGATATAGGGTGGCAGGGGGATGTGTCCCACGGCCATGATCGCCTCATCGAGCGCCGGTCCCGAAAGGTCGAAGCGAAGTGTGACCTCGCCCGCGTCGGCCTTTTCCTCGACCGTCGCATCAAGCACCCCGAGCAGGCAGCTGTTTCCGCCGTGGCCGAAGGAGATCCGATCACCGGGTTTCAGTCGGCGTGCAGGTCGCGCGAAAGCCTTCCAACGGTCGGGTGCGACCCGCATATGCAGCGTCAGCGAGACTTGTGTCACGATCTCTTCGCCGCGTCTGCGGATGCCTTCGAGCTGCGCCGGTATCACCTTGGTGTCATTGAAAACCAGTGCGTCCCCTGGCCGCAGGAATGACGGCAGGTCGAGAACGCCGTGATCGCTGAGGACCGGCTCGCCTTCCGGCCGCACGACAAGCATGCGGGCGCTGTCGCGCGGGTTTGCGGGCCGCAACGCGATGGAAGTTTCCGGCAGGTCGAAATCAAACAGGTCTACGCGCATCGATCGTGTCAGACAAAAGCAAACCCGCCCCGGCGCCTTTTCACGCGACGGGGCGGGTCTGTGCATTAGCGCAAATCAGGCGTCGGCGGCAACCCGCATCGACACGATCGTATCGGGATCACGCACCGGCTCGCCGCGCTTGATCTTGTCGACGTTCTCCATGCCTTCGATCACTTGGCCCCAGATCGAATACTGCTTGTTGAGCCAGGGAGCATCGGTGAAGCAGATGAAGAACTGGGAGTTCGCCGAGTTCGGCATCTGGCTGCGGGCCATCGAGCACGTGCCACGCACGTGGCTCTTGTCGGAGAACTCGGCCTTCAGGTCGGGCTTGGAAGAGCCGCCCATGCCTGCGCGGCCCGGATTGAAGTGTTCGCCGCCGGTCTTGCCGTACTGCACGTCGCCGGTCTGTGCCATGAAGTCCTCGATCACTCGATGGAACACGACCCCATCATAGGCGCCCTCGCGCGTCAGCTCCTTGATACGAGCGACATGACCCGGAGCGACGTCCGGCAGAAGCTCGATCACGACCCTGCCCTTCGTGGTCTCCATGATGATCGTGTTTTCCGGATCCTTGATCTCGGCCATGGTTTTTCTCCTTCTGTTTGACTTTTACTTGCCGACCTTGACGCTGATCATACGGTCTGGATCGGCGACGGCGCCGTTGTTGGCATCATCCCCGAGCTTGATCTTGTCGACATTCTCCATGCCTTCGACCACCTTGCCGACGACCGTATATTGGCCGTTGAGGAAGTCGCCCGGCGCGAACATGATAAAGAACTGCGAGTTGGCGCTATTCGGATCCTGCGAGCGCGCCATGCCGACTGTACCACGTTCGAACGGCACATCGGAGAATTCGGCCGGCAGGTCGGGTTTGGACGATCCGCCCGTTCCTGCGAGTTCAGCCTGGTAGCCCTGCTCCATATCGCCATACTGCACGTCGCCCGTCTGCGCCATGAAGCCCTTGATCACGCGATGAAAGGCAACGTTGTCGTATTCGCCTGCGCCAGCGAGCGCTTTGATCTGCTCGACGTGCTTCGGTGCGATGTCCGGGCGCAACTCAACCACGACCGGGCCGTCCTTGAGCTGAATTGTAATCACATTGTCGCCGGACTGCGCAAAGGCAGCCCCCGTCAACGTGGCGAGCGCCAGGGCGCCGGCAAAAGCGAATTGGAGGATTTTCATGGGTTCTCCCTGAGTGGTGTGAGCTGTCCGCGCGTTCAGGCCTTGCGCTTCGCCTGCAGCGCCTCATGAACCGCATTGGGCACGAAAGCACTGACATCGCCGCCCATCGACGCGATCTGGCGGACCAATGTGGCTGTAATGGGCCGGGATGCGGTCCCCGCCGGTAAAAACAGTGTCTGGATGTCCGGAGCCATCTGCCGGTTCATGCCCGCCATCTGCATCTCGTAATCAAGGTCCGTGCCGTCGCGAAGGCCGCGCACGAGCAGGGTCGCGCCGTGACGGCGGGCCGCATCGACTACCAGATCATCGAACGAAACAATGGCAACATCACCTGCCCTTTCAGGCAGAGATTCGTTCAGCGAGCGACGGATGAGGTCGGCGCGCTCTTCGAAGGAAAAGAGCGGCGTTTTTCCCGGATGAATGCCGATCGCCACGATGACGTTTGCGGCAACGTTCAGTGCTTGCACAAGCACATCAAGATGCCCGTTCGTCATCGGATCGAAGGAGCCGGGATAGAAAGCCGTGGTCATCTTACCTGTTCCATTTGGTGAAGCCTTTTGTCACGGACCGCCGCTGACCGCAAGGGTGACGCAACCCGCCTTTTCGCCTGTTCCCTCGGAAACAGCATGGAGGAAAGAATGAATGCTAGATGAATGCAGTGTTCAAGATGGTTTCACACCGGAAGTTGTACCGTGAGGCAAGAATGAACGGAACTTTTTTTGGAGACATACCGTTTCTACGAAACTGAAAGGAGTGCGGCCATGGGACTTGCCCTGTTTTCGATGACGATGTTTTTCGCGATGTCTGTCGCTGCGATCCAGGCGCTTCGCAACGAGGCCCATGACCGGCGCAAGCAAGAGAGCGGCTTTTAAACTGTAAATGCCTCCAGGAACTTCCTTCGCGAAGTTCGAAGATAAGCGGCCTCATATCTTCCCCTGATGAGGTCGCTCTTGTAAGCCGGACGGCCTCCCCTGCCCGTCCGGCTTTTTCTTGTCATCGTGCGGCCGGAGGTCTCAAGCTGAGACATCCACCGGCTCGTGACGGCAGCACGATCAGGGCGCCAGCGGCATAAAGGGCAGGAACATAGCCGGCCTTATCGGAGGCCAGAACGGCGAAATAGCGCCCCCATTTCAGGATCGAAACGCCCGGCGGCAGCCCGTTCGGCGAAAGACCATGGGCCGGGAGCAGGACAATCGCCGCCTTGCCCTCTTCACGAACGGCAAAGAGGACGGCAGATGCCGCATACCATGACAACAGGATGGCAGCCGCCGTCAGAAGGAACGCCCTGGCTTTAGTAATCGAAAACATGTTCAAGGCCCGGGTCGTCGGTCGGCGTCTGCCGGAGGAGGTCCGCGAGCTGCTCGACCTTCAGGCCGAGCAGGAGCCGCTCCGTCGCGAAACCGCCGCGCTTGACCCGAGCGATCGCCTCCCCGATCGCGAAGGCCGGTGTCTCTCCGGCGGGGACCGTCACTGAGACCATGATATCGTCGTTGCCGGCGATTTCTCGGATCGTTCCGCCCCTTTGCGCAATGTCTGTCAGAACCTTCGTGAACAGCGCATAGCGCGGCGTCTCGATCTCCACGCCATCGTCACTTTCACGGACGACCTTGACCCATGGAATGTCCGACAGTCTGTCGGCTGGCAGACCGGATATGATGCTGCGGATCTCCAGCTTCGCCGTCGCCGTCGCCGCTACCGCGCTTTCGATCATTCTGGCGTAGGCGACCTTTGCGCGCCATTCCCCGGACAGCGCCAGGCGTCGTTCCCAGCCCCGAACCGGATCGGTAATCGGTGCATCCCAGAGTTTGCCGATCTCACGATCGAAGGAATAGCGATACCACGGCGTCTGCCGCAGGAACGCTGCGTAGTCGGCCGCCATGCCGGCCGCGACCTGATCCTGCGGCGTTTTCTTTTCACCTCGAAGCAAAGCCGTCATGCGGCCGATCGTCTCCTCGTAGGCGGCTTTCAACGCCATTTCGAGATTGAAGCTGATGCCGATCGTGTAGATCATCACGCGCGTCTGGCTGTCTGCGCCGCCGTGTTCGTCGGCGATCCGCGTGAGCGCGCAGGTCGATGTCCAAAAGCCCTTGACGCTCGAAAAATAGTCGAAGGCATGTTCGTCGCCGGTCTTCAACGCTTCCGCGAGGCCGTCATAGGCATAGACGATATGCCATTCCGGATAGGTCAGATAGGTGTTGGCTTCATGCCGCCTGAAGGCGGGGTCGCTGATCAATGGCGTGTACGCGTCCTCCACCGGCTCGCCGTGACAGAAGCCCTCGATGTAGGCCACGGGGCTTGCGATCAGGATCACAAGCAGCAACAGCGCGAGGATGCTCCATTTAAGGCCTTTCCAGACGATCCTCATCACCGCGCCTCGTGCGCAAAGGCGAAACTGGAGGCGACGGCAAAGCCACCAAGTGCGATATGTGGAAGATTGGCGAGTATCTTGAAGGAAAACGGCAGGTCCTGGATGCCGTAAGTCAGAATCCCGAGGTCCAGATAGCCGGATCCGGTCAGAAGCCCGAGCAGACCGTCCGAGAGATAGAGGACGCCGAAATAAAGCAGAAAGTTGCGTGCTGCATGCTTTGAAAGGAAGGCGGCAATGCCCGCCCAGGCGGCGGAGGCGATGTGCAGCAGATCATCATAGATATCGAGAGCGAATATGCCGAAGGCCCGCCCCTGGCTGTCGGTAAGGCCGGGGACGTAATTGAGCGATGCGGCAGCGAGCAGCGCGACCATGTAGCCCAAGGCGATCCAGCGAAGCTTACCCATCATGATCCTTTCAGAGCTCTGCGAAATACTGGTCCCAGAGGTTGTTGCGGAAGACGCAATCTGCGTCAAATTCCCGTTTCCTGGCCGCGAATGCGCCCGCCCTCGGATAGGCGCGCAACAGCTGGTCGACTGAGGCATGCGGCCGGTAGGGCAGATAATAGCTGCCGCCGATCGCGATGACGCGCTCGATCAAGTCACGCGTCATGCGCGCCATATCGGCCTCCGCCCGCGCGGTTTTTTCCTGGGAGAAGAGCATCACGGCGGCGATCCGCGGCTCGCTCGCATAGGCAAGCACGCTATCGCGATCCGTGTCGACGAAGCGCAGCGTGATGTTGAGGAGCTGCTGATAGGAGGCGGGAATTATCTCCTGGCATGCCGCGACGAATTCCGCGAAGCGCGCAGGCGAAACGAAATATTCGTGCAGGATATCGGTGCGTGCCGGATCGCGGTCGTCGAGCGTTATCACTGGTTCGTTCATCAGGCTGTTTCGTGTGGCCGTTGCAGCAATCCACGGATTAATGCTGGCCTCGGTCCACCAACGCAGATGCTTGATGCCGTCGGAACCGACCTGGGCACGGAAGATTTCGCGCGAGACATGGCTGATGAAGCCGGAGCCGACGGCAATGGGGATGACGCTCTGATCCGTGGTCGGCCGATAGCTGATCAGCAGCCCCTCGTCGAAAAAACGGTCGAGCGAGACATCCATACGGCCATAGGCCATCTGCACAGTCGCGTCCGATCTCAGCAACGCGGCGAAGCGGGTTCCGATTTCGCTCGCCGGCATACGCTCGAATGTCGGTTCGAGCAACGCATTCGGCACCATGTCGAGTTCGACTTCCGTGATCACGCCGAAGAGGCCATAGCCACCCATGGCATGGTTGAAGAGGTCGGCATTCTCGATGCGCGAGCAGTGGACATCACTGCCGTCGGCCAACAGCATTCTGAAAGAGCGCACGGTGCTGCCGCAGCCGCTGAAGGGCACGGGCCAGCCATGCGCGTTGACCGAAAACGTGCTGGCGACGCCGAAGTCATTGTTTGACTGCATGACCGCGGGTGAAAAGCCGAAGGCGTCCAGTTTGGCGATGACTGTCGACCATCGCGTCCCAGCGGCCACACGGTATGTCTTCGCTGCTGTGTCTGCCTCCAGCCAGCGCTGGTCGAGCGTCAGCGCCGTGCCGTCTCTCGCGAGGCTTTGTCCGCCCATCGAATGACGCGCAGTGCTTGCCACAACCGCCCTGCCCTCGCTGCGTGCCTCTGCGATCAGTCCTCTGATCCGCTCCACGACGGCGGCCTTCGGGTCGTCATCGACGACAATGTGGCGGGCCACCGCGGTTGGCGATAATTCGCTGGCGTCGTTGAGTACCACGGCGCCCCCGTGGGATTCGGTCCCGTTGGGCGGATAAGCCGGTCCGGCGTGGCTAGATGACCGCCATAGCTGATGGCTTGCGACCGCGCCGGCGCCGGCTGAAGCGCCGATCAGCAGGCCGCGACGTGTGAATCTCCGCATCCAGAATCCCCGAATCTGCTGCCGCGGCGAGAGAATCAGCCGCATCCGTCACGCCGACGGTGCTGCAGGATTCCCGCCTTTCAGCGCAAAGACAACCGCTGGTTTACGCGAGCCTTTTCTGCATCGAACGAAGCAGATGGAAGAAGCGCCAATTCAGGGACACAGCTGCCGCCGCCAGCCCGAGGACAAAACCGAACCAGACGCCGACGCCGCCGAAGTTCAACGGGAAAGCGAATGCCCAGGCGCAGAGGAAGCCGATCGCCCAATAGGAGATCATCGCGAGAATCATTGGTATCGTCGTATCCTTGAGACCACGCAGCATGCCCGCGGCAATCGCCTGCAACCCGTCGACCAACTGGAATGCGCCGGCGATGACGATCAACGGACCGGCGAAGGCGAGGACCTCCGCCGCATCCGCCCGGCTCGTGTCGAGATAAAGCGCGGCGAGTTGATGGGGAAAAAGAGCAAAGATCGTGCTGCCGACGGCGGCAAAGGCGCAGCCGAGGACGAGTACGGCGATGGCAGCCCGCTTGACACCCAGCATGTCGCCGGCTCCGTAGGCCAGGCCCACGCGCACTGTGCCAGCCTGCGCAAGACCGAGCGGAATCATGAATGCGATCGAGGCAAACTGGAGCGCGATGCCATGAGCGGCCAACTCCTTCGTGCCGATATTGCCCATGAGCAGCGATGCGGCCGTAAACAGGCTCACTTCGGCAAGGATCGTCAAGGCGATCGGAACGCCGAGATAGATGACCTCGCGGAAAGCCGGCCAGTCCGGTCGCCAGAAGCGCACGAAGAGTTCGTATTGGTTCAGCTCCGGGCGGCTGCGGATGTAAGCGATCGCGAGTGCGGCGCCGAGCAAGGCGACGCCGAGGGCTGCGAGGGCGGCACCGAAGATGCCGAGCGCCGGAAAGCCGAAATGCCCGTAGATCAGCACGTAGCAAAGCAGCGCATTGAGAACGAGTGTCACAAGCGTCACGTAGAGAATTATTCCCGCCCGCTCCAAACCGCTCAGGAACGCCCTCAGCACCATGAAGATGAGGCTCGGAAAAATAGCCCATTGCGCGATATGCAGGTATTCCCCGGCGAGCTTCGCGACTTCCGGCTTTTGGCCGGCAAAGAGAAGAATAGGTTCCGCCATCCAGAGGAGCGGCGCTGTGAGGGCGCCGTAGAGCAGCACGACCCACATCCCCATCCTCACTGAGCGGCGGACGGAAACCTTGTCGCCGCGGCCCTGTGCCTGCGCGGCCATCGGTACCACGGCGTTGGCAAAGCCGCTGCCAAAGATGAAGACCGTGAAGAAGGCCTGGGTTGCAAGGATGATCGCTGCGAGTTCGGTAGCGCCCAGCTTCCCGACCATCAGCACATCGGTCGTATTGATCGCCAGTTGCGCAAGCTGCGCGCCGATGAAGGGCACGCCAAGATAGAAGCTCGCACGATAGTGGTTGCTCCACGAATTGTCGTTCTGCAGCTGCATTTGGCTCGTGTTCGTGGTCAGCATGGGAAAACCTGGCTCCAGATCACGTTCATGACCTTGGAAGCATCCAAAATCGTAAACGTCATCGCTTTGAAAAAGTTAGAGCGGGATGCGGGCGGAAGACCGCTCACATTTTTCCTCATCCCGTTCTGTTCCGGCAGATCGGCTGCAAACTCGGTGGAAGAACTACCCGAGATAGAGCAGCACCGAAGAAAGTGCCAGCGGGAAAGGCCTGACTGCTCAATTTTTCATCGAACGATCAAGAAATTTGATCAATATGAAGGCGTTGCCTTTCTCGCCATCAGGCGCAAGATCTAGGCCTGCGTCGGTTTCGGCACGCCCTCCCGGAATGCCTTGTGAGGAACAGGCCGCACGCGCAGCAGGAAGACCGTTAGGCCTGCGACAATGAGGCAGCCCGCCAAGGCGTAGGGCGCACCGGAGAACGAGTACACCGCTGCCGGGCTCGTGAAATATCCGAAGATTTGCGTAAAGATCAGCGGCCCGACGATTGTCGTGATGCTGGAAATGCTGGTGAGCGCCCCCTGCAATTCGCCTTGGGCCGACGGCGGGACATGCGCCGAGGCGATACTGCGCAACGGCGGATCCGCCAGGCTTTCAAGTGCAGTCGCGACGATGACGGCATACACCATCCATCCCTCCCACGCGGCGGCATAACCGGCCATTCCGAGCGCGGTGAAGACGAGACCGAGCGCGGCCGTTCGTCGTTCTCCGAACCTCGTTACGACGCGCGGCAGGACAACGGCCATGACCACCGCTCCGCCCACGCCGAAGATTCCGAGCGACAATCCGATCTGCCCCTCACTCCACCCATAACGATAGGACGAGACGAACGACCAGACAGCGGGGTAGACCGCATGGGCCAGCCAGTAGAGAAAAAAGACAAGACCAATCCAGCCGATGCCGGGATAGTTGCGCATCTGTTTGAGCGCGCCAAGCGGGTTGGCGCGCCACCACTCGAAGCGCCGCCTGTTTGTGCGGTCAAGAGTCTCGGGCAGGAGGAACAGACCGACAATGAAATTGAGGAACGAAAGAGCGGCGGCGCCGTAGAACGGTACTCTCGGGCCCAACTCGCCAAGGAAGCCGCCGATGACGGGACCGAGCGCAAAGCCGGTGCCGAAGGCGATGCCGATCAAGCCAAAATTTTTTGCTCGATTGCTGTCGTCGCTGATGTCGGCAATGTAGGCCGACGCCGTTCCGAAGCTCGCACCGCTAATACCGGCGAGGACGCGCCCGATGAAAAGCATCCAGTAGCTCGTTGCAAGCGCACAGATCAGGTTGTCGATCGCGAAGGTGAGAACGGAAGCAAGCAGGATCGGTCGCCGGCCGAAGCGATCGCTCAAGTTGCCGATCAGCGGCGCGAATAGAAACTGCATCGCCGAATAGACGAGCAGCAGCCAGCCGCCGTCGATAGCCGCTTCGCCGATGTTGGCGCCGGTCAGTTCCTCGAGATAGGTCGGCAGCACCGGCACGATGATGGCGATGCCCATGATGTCGAGAAAGAGGATGAGAAAGACGAGAAATAGTCCGCGCCGCACGAATTTCCTGTCGAGCATGAAGCCCCTCCCCGCTGTCCATCGCCAGTGTGGAGACAGAACGTGAACGACGTCACCAATTAAGGTGTATCGCATTGTCAAAAACGAAACAATGCGTGAACATTTCAAAGTTTATGATCGAAGCTATCGCGTCCGCTGATGCTTCTTGCTTGCGGCGTTACTGCTCCGAACGCCGCTGTTCCGCCTTCAGGAAATCGACGAAGCCCTGAGCGGTGCCGGCATATGACGACGGCTGGCATAGTACAGGAACGGGCCTGGGAAACTGGTTGTCCATTCGTTGAGAATTGGCACGAGCCGCCCTGCCTTGATCTCCGGTGCCAGAAATTCCTCGAATGTTCGAATCACTCCGAGACCGTCAACCGCTGCGCCGACTTCGAGATCGATCGCGTTGGCCAGAATGACTGCAGGCGGTGCGATGGTCAGGGCGGCATCGCCTTCTCCAAACTCCCACGTCAAGGCAACGCCGCTTGGGAAACGGTGACGGATAGCGGCGTGTTCTAGAAGGTCGCGCGGGTGTTGTGGTATGCCATGCCGGGCAAGATAATCCGGGGCAGCGGCGGTGACGTAACGCTGCACGCGCGGGCCGATCGGGATGGCGATCATGTCTCGCTCAAGTCTTTCCTCGTAGCGCACGCCGGCATCGAATCCGGCGGCGAGAACATCGATGAAGCCATCCTCTGCTGTCACCTCCAGCGTAATTGCCGGATTGTCCTTCAGGAACCGACCGACAAGCGGCGGCAGGATTTCGCGGGCGACGATTGCCGGCACGTTAAGCCTGAGCGCGCCTGCAGGGCTGCCACGGAGGCTTCCCACCTGATCGAGCGCTCCGGCGATCTCTCCAAGCGCCGGCGACAGGCGTTCGAGCAACCAAGGGTCGCAATCGCGATCAGGTGCAGTTGAGCGTGAAGTTCGGCGCGTTGCGAGACGCTGCCGGCGCGTGGATCGGTTACGACGGGCGCCCGAAGGCCGTACGCAACTTCCTTTCCTATACGCTGCAGCGCTTGGGCGTCGATTACATCGACATTTATCGGCCGGCCCGCCTCGATCCCGATGTGCCGATCGAGGATACCATCGGTGCGATCGCCGATATGGTGAAGGCTGGCTATGTTCGTCATATCGGCCTTTCGGAAGTCGGCCCCGACACGATCCGGCGTGCGGCGACTGTCCATGCGATCGTCGATCTCCAGATCGAGTATTCGTTGATCTCTCGCGGGATTGAGAAGGAAATCCTTCCGACATGCCGTGAGCTTGGTATCGGCGTCACGGCCTATGGCGTTCTATCGCGCGGCCTGATCAGTGGCCATTGGCGGAAGGATGCGGCAAAGTCTGGTGATTACCGCGCCGTCAGCCCCCGTTTCCAGGAAGGCAACGTCGATCGGAACCTGGCCCTCGTTGAAGCTCTGCGCCGCGTTGCAGACGCAAAAGGCGTTACCGTCGCGCAGATAGCCATCGCCTGGGTGGTCGCGCAAGGTGCCGATATCGTGCCGCTTGTGGGGGCGCGGAGCCGGGACCGGCTTGCCGAAGCGCTCGGCTCGCCGGCGGTTCGCCTCGAGGCCCACGACTTGGCGGCGATCGAGCGTGCAGTGCCGAGAGATGCTGCGGCTGGTGCCCGTTATCCGAAGGCGCACCTTATGCATCTCGATAGCGAGCGACACGACTGAACGGAATTGTCCGGGCCGGCCCTAAGCGGCCGGTCCGGGTACCTCAATCAGACGGATCCGGAGAAGGTATCGCAAGCTGACATCTGGCCACTGTCGAAGCCGCGCTGGAACCATTTCATCCGCTGCTCCGAGGTGCCGTGGTTGAAGCTTTCCGGGACCACATAGCCCTGCATGCGCTTCTGCAGCGTGTCGTCGCCGATCTGTGTGGCGGCGTTCAGCGCCTCTTCGAGGTCGCCCCGCTCCAACAGCCCCTTCTGCTCGGTGTATTTGCCCCAGATTCCGGCGAAACAATCGGCCTGCAGTTCGACGCGGATCGACATCTGGTTTGCCTCGACCTCGCTCATGCGCTGTCGCATCTGGTTGAATTTAGGCAAGACGCCGATCAGGTTCTGCACGTGATGGCCGACTTCGTGAGCCAGCACATAGGCCTGGGCAAAATCGCCGGCGGCCTCGAACTTCTGAGCGAGTTCGTCGAAGAAGCTCATGTCGAGATAGACCTTGCGGTCGCCCGGGCAATAGAACGGGCCAGAGGCGGCGGAGGCAAAGCCGCAGGCCGAACGGACGGAATCGTTGAACAGCACCAGCTTCGGTTCCTGATACTGTTCGCCGCTCGCCTGGAAGATACCGTTCCAGGTGTCTTCCGTTTCGGCGAGCACCGTCGCCATGAAGGCTTTCATCTCTTCTTCCTCGGCCGAGCCCTGTGGCACCCGCGAACCGTCGCTCTGCTCAAAGCCGGGCATGTTCATCTGGCCACCGCCCTCCAGGACCTGGAGCATGTCGATGCCCATGGCCCGGAGCACGAAATAGAGAATGACGAGAAAGATGATCGTGCCGAAACTTAATCCCCCGCCGGCGCGACGCATGCCACCTCCGCCCGGCAAGCGGAACCCGCCGCCGCGGCCGAATGGGCTGCCTCCGAGACCGCCTCCGCGGCCCGCTCCACGCTGGTCTTCAACGTTTCCGGACTGGCGGCGGCCCTTCCATTCCATGATCTTTTCCTCCAGGCGTCGCATCGGTGCTTAATGCATTGAATGATTTATATGCCTGAGCGACGATTCTTGTAAAACGCTATCGCGGCGGTCTCGTTTCATCCGGTCGGTCTTTTTTCGCCTTGGCGACGATCGCGGAGGCGTGAAGCCTGGTCCAGCGGTGCCGGCAATCCGCTTGCCTTTCCCATCTCCCATGCTCGTCCCACGGGTATGCAGACGGCTATCGCAAATATGTTCGCTTTATTGTCGATTCAGAAATTTTCGGGGTTCCGCTTGCAGAAACATTTGCCTATAAGCCGCTTCTAGCCTGAAAAGACCATAAATGCGCGCCCGGCCGGTGACCTCCCAACCTGGCCGGTTTTTCGCGCAGCTAGAAACGGATGAGAGCCCATGCCGAAGCGCCAAGATATCAAATCGATCCTCATCATCGGCGCGGGGCCGATCGTCATCGGCCAGGCATGTGAATTCGACTACTCCGGCACCCAGGCCTGCAAGGCGCTGAAGGAAGAAGGCTACCGGGTCATCCTGGTGAATTCCAACCCGGCGACGATCATGACCGACCCGGGGCTCGCGGACGCCACCTATGTAGAACCGATCACGCCGGAAGTGGTCGCCAAGATCATTGCCAAGGAACGCCCGGATGCGCTGCTGCCGACGATGGGCGGTCAGACGGCGCTCAACACGGCGCTTTCGCTGCGCCGCATGGGCGTCCTCGACCGCTACAACGTCGAGATGATCGGCGCCAAGCCGGAAGCGATCGACAAGGCGGAGGATCGCGCCCTTTTCCGCGAAGCGATGGCGAAGATCGGTCTCGAGACGCCGAAATCTCGGCTTGCGAACGCGACCGACATCAAGGACCAGGATCGCAAGGCGCACGAGGCGCAGCGCGCGGCGCTGAAAGCGCGGCTTGCCGGTCCGGAACTCGACACGGCGCTCGACGAACTGGAGAACCAGTGGAACCTCGGCGAAGGCGACCGCAAGCAGCGCTATCTCAACCACGCCATGGCGATTGCCGCGCAGGCGCTCGACGATGTTGGTCTGCCGGCGATCATCCGCCCCTCCTTCACGCTCGGCGGCACCGGCGGCGGCATCGCCTACAACCGTTCGGAATTCTTCGAGATCGGCGGCAGCGGCCTGGATGCGTCGCCGACGACGGAAGTCCTGATCGAGGAATCGGTTCTCGGCTGGAAGGAATATGAAATGGAAGTCGTCCGCGACAAGGCGGACAACTGCATCATCATCTGCTCGATCGAGAACATCGACCCGATGGGCGTGCATACGGGCGACTCGATCACGGTTGCGCCGGCGCTGACCTTGACCGACAAGGAATACCAGATCATGCGCAACGCCTCGATCGCGGTGCTGCGCGAGATCGGAGTCGAGACCGGCGGATCGAACGTCCAGTTCGCCGTCAACCCGGAAAACGGCCGACTTGTGGTCATCGAGATGAACCCGCGCGTGTCGCGCTCCTCTGCGCTGGCGTCCAAGGCGACCGGCTTCCCGATCGCAAAGATCGCCGCCAAGCTGGCGATCGGCTACACGCTGGACGAATTGGAGAACGACATCACCGGTGGCGCGACGCCGGCGTCCTTCGAACCGTCGATCGACTATGTTGTCACGAAGATCCCGCGTTTCGCCTTCGAAAAATTCCCGGGCGCCGAGCCGACCTTGACGACCGCGATGAAGTCGGTCGGCGAGGTCATGGCGATCGGGCGCACTTTCGCCGAATCGCTGCAGAAGGCGCTGCGGGGTCTCGAAACGGGGCTCACCGGTCTCGACGAGATCGACATTCCGGACTTCGACGAGAACGGCGACGGCCGCAACGCGATCCGCGCGGCGATCGGCACGCCGACGCCGGACCGGCTGCGCATGGTCGCCCAGGCGCTCCGCCTCGGCATGAGCGAGGCGGACGTGCACGAGGCCTGCAAGATTGATCCGTGGTTCATCGCCCAGTTCAAGGCAATCGTCGACATGGAGGCGCGCATTCGCGAGCACGGTCTGCCGCAGGACGCCGAGAACCTGCGCATGCTGAAGGCCATGGGCTTCTCGGACGCCCGCCTCGCGACGCTCACGGGCAAGCGCCCGAAGGAAGTGGCGGAACTTCGCAATGCGCTGAACGTCCGCCCGGTCTACAAGCGCATCGATACCTGCGCGGCGGAGTTCGCGTCTCCGACTGCCTACATGTACTCGACTTACGAAACGCCCTTCGCCGGCGCCGCGCGCTCTGAAGCCCAGGTTTCCGAGCGCAAGAAGGTCGTCATTCTCGGCGGCGGGCCGAACCGCATCGGCCAGGGCATTGAGTTCGACTATTGCTGCTGCCACGCCGCCTTCGCGCTGAAGGACGCCGGCTATGAAGCGATCATGGTCAACTGCAATCCGGAAACGGTCTCGACCGATTACGACACCTCCGACCGGCTCTACTTCGAGCCTCTGACGGCGGAAGACGTTATCGAGATCATGCGCGCCGAACAGGAACACGGCACGTTGCACGGGGTCATCGTGCAGTTCGGCGGTCAGACGCCGCTGAAGCTGGCGGAGGCCTTGGAAAAGAATGGCATTCCGATCCTCGGCACGGCTCCCGACGCGATCGACCTTGCCGAGGACCGCGATCGCTTCCAGAAGCTCTTGATGAAGCTCGATCTCAACCAGCCGAACAATGGCATTGCCTACTCCGTCGAGCAGGCCCGCCTCGTCGCCGCGGAAATCGGCTTCCCGCTGGTCGTGCGTCCGTCCTATGTTCTCGGCGGCCGCGCCATGCAGATCATCCATTCGGAGAGCATGCTGCAGACCTATCTGCTCGACATCGTCCCGGGGCTCGTGCCGGAGGACATCAAGCAGCGTTATCCCAACGACAAGACCGGTCAGATCAACACGCTGCTCGGCAAGAACCCGCTGCTTTTCGACAGCTATCTGACGAATGCAACCGAAGTGGACGTCGACTGCCTCTGTGACGGTAACGAGGTCTTCGTCTCGGGCATCATGGAGCATATCGAGGAAGCTGGCATTCACTCCGGCGACTCCGCCTGCTCGCTGCCGGTTCACACACTCGACAATGAGCTTGTCGACGAACTCGAACGCCAGACGACCGCGCTTGCCAAGGCGCTCAATGTCGGCGGCCTTATGAACGTGCAGTTCGCCATCAAGGATGGCACGATCTACGTGCTCGAGGTGAACCCGCGCGCGTCGCGCACGGTTCCGTTCGTGGCAAAGACCATCGGCGCGCCGATCGCGAAGATCGCTGCACGTGTCATGGCGGGCGAAGCGCTGGAGACGGCGATTGCCGCCTATGGCCAAAAGCCTGATCCGCGCAATCTGAAGCACATCGCCGTCAAGGAGGCGGTTTTCCCCTTCGCTCGCTTCCCCGGCGTCGACACGCTGCTCGGACCGGAAATGCGTTCGACCGGCGAAGTCATCGGTCTCGACACGGACTACGCGCTCGCTTTCGCCAAGTCGCAGCTCGGCGCGGGTGTAGATCTGCCGCGCGATGGAACGGTATTCGTGTCCGTTCGCGATGAAGACAAGGTGCGCGTGCTGCCGGCAATCCGCGTTCTCGCCGACATCGGCTTCAAGGTCATGGCGACCGGCGGCACGGCGCGCTTCCTCGGCGAGCACGGCATCGCCGCAACCAAGATCAACAAGGTTCTCGAAGGCCGGCCGCATGTCGAGGACGCAATCCGCAACCGGCAGGTCCAGCTCGTCATCAACACGACGGATGGCAACAAGGCGATCTCCGACTCGAAATCGCTCCGCCGTGCAACCCTGATGCAGAAGGTGCCCTACTACACCACGATGGCCGGCGCCGAAGCAGCGGCACTTGCGATCAAGGCGCTCAAGGCAGGAAACCTCGAGGTCCGTCCGCTGCAGAGCTATTTCTGATCCCGACTTGAATACGCGCGCCCACAAAAAGGGGCGCGCATATTCAGACTTCAGGCAGGCTGACGCGCCACCTTGTCATTCGCTTTGCGTGATCAGGCGCAGGGTCCGGATTCCGAAGTAGAACGACAGAACGGCGATTGCACATCCCACCGCGAAAACGGCAAGCATCGCATCGCTGATCGCGGCATCCGTTGCGTTTTCGCCAAAGCCACGAGCGTTTGCAACCAGCCCGAAGACTGCCGCTCCGATCGCATAGCCTGCGGATTGGAGCGTCGGCAGGAGTGCAGAGGTTTTGTCCCGTTCGTCGGGCGGCGACACCTCCATCAACAATTGGCTCAACGTTCCCCAGCAAAGTCCGAAGCCGGCGCCGATTACGAACTGGCTCGGAAAGACCACCCAGAAATAACCGCCGCCGACCGAGAGCGTCAGCAGGGCAAGCCCGATGCTCAGCAACAAGGGCCCCGTCCAGGTCAGCGCATCGCGCAACTCTCGTGCCCGCAGGCTGGCGACGAAAACGGCGGTCAGGCTCCAGGATAGGGCCATGACAGCGTTGGCGAAACCTGCCGCGGTGGGTCCAAGATCCCAGAGATGCTGCAGGGCGTAGACCAGGTAGACCGAACCGCATGCCTGTGCCAGCGGCATCAACAGCACCACCCAAAGGCCGGTTCCAAGAGCGCTGTTCGTGGCGAATGCGTCTGAGGGCAACAAAGCGTGTTCGGATCGCCGGTCGATGTGGACGGTGGCGTAGAGAATGACCGTTGCTGACAGAAGCAGGGTGGCCATCGCGAGTTCGTTTTCTACCGCGTTCGAGATCGAGATCAGCAGGATTCCGGCGCCAACTGCCAGCACGCGCCTGATCGGAATGCGCGTCGTGTTCGAAGCGGACTTCTCGCTGGGCGGCACGATCGCCAAAGCAAGGGCGATAAATATCGCCGCCGCTGGCACATTGACGAAGAAGGCCGCCCTCCAGTTCCAATATTCTGTCAGCGCTCCGGCGATCAGCGGTCCGGCGAAAGCGGCCGCAGCCCAGACGATGGCTTCGGCGCCGAATACCTTCGGGACAAGGCGTGGCGGGAAAAGCTCCGGTATCAGCGCATAGCAGACCGCAGCGATGATCCCCTCGCCCAACCCTTGAAACAGCCGCCCGACGAGAACGGTCTGCATATTGCTTGCAAACGTCGCAATGAGAGTCCCGGCGACGAAGGCGAATGCAGCGGCCACAAGGACGTTGCGTGCCCCGAACCGCGACTTCAAATTGGCCGCCAGGGTACCGCCGAGGATTGCGAAAACGAGATAGAGCGTAAAGACCCAGGAGAGCAGCGCAGCACCGCCGAACTCCACGACGGCCGTCGGCAGCGATGTCGAAACGAAGAATCCGTTGAATGCAAAAAGCGCCACACCCAGGCAGAGTGTCGTCGTGGCCGTCAGGTGCCGAGGCCTCAGCAACTCTCGCCAGCCGGATGCATCTTGCCGCGATAAACGACCGCCGGCCGTTGCCTCGTCGTCGATTGAAGTCATTCTCGACACTTCCTTTGCACAACATTGGGAAGCGGAACTGTTACAACCTCAACCGCGGTTGAGGTAAAGTCGCTTTTTGTAGCCGCGTTGTTTTTGTCTTTGCGAGCCCGGCAACGACGCAGGGCGCGGGGCGAAAAATCTGGCAATGGCAATTGGCTTTCTGCTATAAGTGCCGTTCGGATGTTTCGGACGGTTCCGACGCTTACGCGCCGGAGACCGTTTTCTTTTGCGTTGGCGCCGCCGAAAGGTGGCGCCGCGTGCGCTTGATGAAGGATGATGAAATGGTCGACAAAGTGCCGATGACACAGGGTGGGTTCGCCAATCTGCAGGAAGAACTGCGCTGGCGCCAGCAGGGAGAACGCCCGCGAATCATCGAAGCGATCGCCGAGGCTCGCGCCCACGGTGACTTGTCGGAAAACGCTGAGTATCACGCTGCCAAGGAAGCGCAGAGCCACAACGAGGGCCGGATCACCGAACTCGAGGATCTGATTGCGCGCGCCGAGGTCATCGATCTTTCGAAAATGTCCGGGTCGAAGATCAAGTTTGGCGCCAAGGTCAAGCTCGTCGACGAGGACACCGAAGAGGAGAAGACCTATCAGATCGTTGGCGACCAGGAAGCCGACGTCAAAGCAGGCCGCATCTCTATTTCCTCTCCGATTGCCCGTGCGCTGATCGGCAAGGAAGTCGGCGACTCGATCGAGGTCAATGCGCCCGGCGGCTCCAAGGCCTACGAAATCCTCGCCATTCACTGGGGCTGACGAGCTCCGCGAGCACGATGACTTTGGGTTGGAGCCGAGACTACCCAACGTGATCGATGCTCGCGAGCCACGGCGGGCTGCTCTCATCCCGTTCAAGGGGCGTGAGGTTCGCTCCGTCCCTTCCCCTTGCAAAAGATGATTGTCGTATGCGCGAGGAGAGCGCTCAAGTGGCCGATATCCGGGACATCGAGATCATTGCGCCCAATTTCAAGCAACGCCTCTCCGGCGTCACGTCGACGATCATTCAGCTCGTACCGATCCAGCGAGCGCTCGGCCAGAAAATTGCGGTTCTTGGCCCCGGGCTTCCCTCGACATTGCCATCGATCCGATTTCGCGATCTGATCCATCTGTGGGAGGCTCCTGCGGGGCGGCCATGCCGTGTCTGGCATGCGCGCCGCAATGTCGAAATGCTGCCGGCGATCATCCTGCGCGATCTTCTGCGCATGAAAATCAGGATCGTTTTCACCTCCGCCTCGCAACGCCGGCATACGGGGTGGAGCAAGTTCCTTATTGGCCGGATGGATGCGGTGATTGCCACCAGCGGCAAGACGGCCGCCTATCTGCAAGTGCCGAATACCGTGGTTTTGCACGGTATAGACACCAAGCGCTTCCGGCCGGCGACCGACAAGGCCGAGGCAAAACGTGTGCTCGGACTGGATCCGACCAAGAAATTCGCCGGCTGTTTCGGGCGCGTGCGCCGCCAGAAGGGCACCGATCTCTTCGTCGACAGCATGATCGCCCTGCTCCCCAGCCGACCCGAGTGGTGCGCCGTCGTTGCCGGACGCGCGACCGGACAGCATCTCGCCTTCGAGGCGGAGTTGAAGCAACGGGCTGCCAAGGCGGGCCTCGCGGACCGAATCCTCTTCGTCGGAGAACACACCAACATTCCCGATTGGTACCGCGCACTCGACCTCTTCGTAGCGCCACAACGCTGGGAAGGATTCGGGCTGACGCCGTTGGAGGCCATGGCAAGCGGCGTCCCGGTGGTGGCAACCGATGTCGGCGCTTTCTCGGAGTTGATTGCCGACGGTGCCGAGGAAACAGGCATTGTCATTCCCGCCGACGATTTGAACGCCATGGTCGATGGCGCCGTCGCCTTCATGGACGATCTGCCGCGACTTGCAGCCGCTGGCGCCAACGGTCTGTTGCGGACCTCCAAGAGTTTCGCCATCGAAGGCGAAGCGCGCGCAATAGGCGCCATCTATGAAAGCCTGATGCGCTGAAGCACTGGCTGTCGGGGACGCCTACCGCTTCGAGGCAAAGAGCTTCAGGTAGGCGTCAGTAATCGCTTGCTTGGAGAACTGTGCCATCAGCGTCTGATGCCCTCGCTTGGCAAGGCTTGTCCGCAACGCCTGGTCGTTGGCGATGCGTTCCACCGCACGCGCGAAACCATCCGCGTCGCCGATGTCGACCATCAGACCGTTTTCGTCGTCACGCATGAACCATTGCGGCCCCTCGGAGCGGCTCGAGACGACCGGTGTTCCCTGCGCCCAGGCCTCCAGGATGACATTGCCAAGCGGCTCGTGACTTGACGCCATCACGAAAATATCGGCCGCCGCGAGAAACGGCCTTGTATCCTTTTGCCAGCCGGCAAAACGCACCCGGCCGGCGACGCCGAGATCGGTTGCGAGCTTGTGGAGGTTGTCCCGTTCCTCGCCATCGCCGAGCAGCCAAAGGTAAGCGCCGGGTACTTTGGCGATCGCCGCGATCAACGTGTGGAAACCCTTGCGCTCCACAAAGCGCCCCATCGACATGACGACGGGGGCTCCCTCCGGCGTGTCGAGCGTCGCCCGACTGACTGGTTCAACGCGCTCGGTGTTGGTGAAATTCGAGATGATCTCGATCTCGCGCTTCCAGCCGAGATTGCGGACATGTTCGGCAATGCCCGGCGTATTGCAGACGAGACAGTCCGTGTTGCGAAAATAGTCGAGACGTGGCGGATAGTCGCCGAGCCGCGAAATCCTGATGCATCCCTTGTAAGGTGGCATCAATTCGCTGGCGCGCGGCGCCCAGGCCATCAGGGCGTCCGGCCTGTCGCGCCGCGCCATGTGCATCACCTTGCGCGGCAGCAGCAGGCGATCCAGCGACAGGTTCCGGAAGTGGCTTTCTATTATCCTGGTCGCGCCTTCGATTTCGGAGCGCCAAAGACGGCGGGGTCGGATGACCGACGTCTGCTCCACGCCGCGTTCGGCGAGCGCGTTGACGAGATGGACGAAGAAGCGCTCAGCGCCGCCATCCTTGCCGAAATGAAAGTGCATGACCTTCATCGTTGCACTGCACCCCTGGAGAAAAGTTCAATGTAGGCATCAGTGATCGCCTGTTCGGAAAAGCGCGTACGTAGCGTTTCGCGGCCGCCGGCACTCAGTCTTTCCCGAAGCTCAGGATCGTCGCGCAGCCGACGGATGGCATTCGCCAGACCTTCGTCGTCGCCGCGATCCACCATCAGCGCGTCGACTTCGTCGGTCATCACCCAGGATGGCCCCTCCGCGCGCGAGGAGATCGTCGCTTTGCCGGCTCCCCAGCCTTCGAAACAGACGTTGCCGAGCGGCTCATGCGAGGAATTGATGGCGAACGCGTCGCCTGCCGCCAGATAGCCGTAGGCGTTGGTCTGCCAACCTGCGAAACGCACGCGATCGTGGACGCCGAGTTCATTCGTCAGCTGTTCGAGCCGCTCGCGCTCCGGCCCGTCGCCGACGAGCCAAAGATGCGCGCCGTCGACCTTCTTTATCGCGCGGATCAGCCCGTCGAAGCCCTTGCGTTTGACAAATCGGCCCATGCCGACGACCACGAACGCATCCGCGGGTGTCTGCATCTCCTTGCGCGCAATGGGAGCGACCGGTGTCGCGCGGGTGAAATTCGCAATCACCTCTACGCCACGCTTCCACCCGAGTTCGCGAACTTTCGCGGCCATGTCCGGCGTGATGCAAACCAGCGTCTCGACATTGGTGTAGTAGCCGAGATGTTCGGGGTAATCGCCGAGCCGAGAGATACGCATGGCGTCCTCGTATGCCGGCATGAAGCGGCTTGCCCGCAACTGCCAAGCCATGATGACGTCAGGCCGGAAATCGCGAAGAATGCGCCGCATTCTCCATTGCAGAAGAAACCGCGAAAGCGAGACCCTGCGGAAAATGCCTTCGTAGATCGTCGCACAGCCCTCGATATCCTTGCGCCAACTGCGATCGGGCCGGATGAGCACACGCTGTTCGACGCCCCTGTCATGCAGGGCATTGACGAGGTTGACGAAGAACCGTTCTGCCCCGCCTTCCTTGCCGAAGTGAATATGCATGACCTTCATGAGTTACCTTTCGAGCCTTGGATCAGCTTTTCCGCAATCGCTCTAGCGGGAAAGCGCGTCGTCCGCATTCGACCGTTGCTTGAGGGCATGCCTTTGATAGATCTTGGCCGCGGTCAGAAAAGAATAAACGGCGCCCGTCATAGCCTCGATGAAGCCCGGCAGTCCGCAGCGCCAAAGGCCGTTGCGAAAATAGAGGCGAAAGAAATAGAGCGGTGGACCGAAGACTAGCTTATAGGACCTTGGCGGCCTGCCGGCTTCAACCTGCTGGTCGGCTTTCAGGCTCGAGTACTTGTTTTCTTTGAGGATCTGCTCGTCCATAAGCAGCGGCCGGAAATGAAGAAGGCTGCCGGAGCGGGCGTTCTCGACCTTGCCGTCCGGTACGATGCCTTCATGCACCTTCTGGCTGAGATCGTATTGCCCCCTGCCCCGGCGGATAAGGCGCAGGTTGCGCCGCTCATGCACCTTTACCGGCGTATAGCCATAGCCAATCAGATAAGGTCGCCGCGCAACGCGCCAGCCCACCGTGTCCGCGGGGGCCCGGAGAAGGTCAGGCAAAAGCTTGCGCAGCGGCGCATCCAGCCGTTCGTCTGCATCGATGTTGAAGCACCACGGCTGGCTGCATTGCTCCAGCGCGAACTGTTTCTGTCCTGCATAGCCGCGCCACGGCTCGTACATGAACCGGATCGGCCAGCCTTTGTCGATATAGGACTGCACGAGCGCAGCCGTGCCGTCCGTCGAGCCCGAATCGACGATGACGATCTCGGCGCATTGCTCGAGGCTTTCGATGCAATTGCCCAGATAGCCTTCTTCATTGAGGCAGATGATGAAAGCGGAAAGCGGAAGCTTGGAGGTCACGCCGATGCCTTTTCAAGCCGTTTTTGAGATGAGGCGGCCCGACCTAAGAAACATTCCGGTACTTTTCCCGAGCGGGAGCATGGTTTCACGGGTACTTTCCTACAGGGATCGCAGGCCGAGTACGGTGACCGCGGGCCGCGGCTAGATTTCCACCTGGCACGCGTCCTTCACCTGACGGATCGTCAGCATCGTGCGCACCGTGTCGACATTGTCGGTTGCCGTTAGCTCCTCAATAACGAAATCCTGAAAGCTCGCAAGGTTCTCGGCCACGCACTGCAGCAGAAAGTCGGATTCGCCTGAGACCATCCAGGCCTCGCGGACCAGCGGCCAGGAAGCGGTGCGGGCGGCGAATGCTTTCAGGTTCGCATCCGACTGATGCTTGAGGCCGACCATGCAGAAGGCGACGAGATCGTAACCGAGCGCCGATGCGTTCAGGAGTGCGCGGTAGCCGCGAATGACACCCGCCTCCTCCAGCTTGCGGACGCGGCGCAGACAAGGGGGCGCCGAAATGCCCACACGTTCGGCGAGTTCGACATTTGTCATCCGGCCGTTGCTCTGCAGTTCGCGCAGTATTTTCATATCGATGGCATCGAGCTCGACGCGTATGACCATTGCCTAGCATCCCCAGTTTCATCGGCCTTTGCGAAGGAGGCCTTATATGCCCGTCAGCAGGATTACGCCAATCGCCGCCCAAATCTGCGAGAGAACGATAGCGTTGTCGCCGCGAATGCGACAGGCCCGCCATTCCCGCAAGCGGCTAATTTCACTCCTGTGCCTAGCATGCAAACTGGCGTCAGAACGAGAGTACTCGCTGCCGCATGCACAGGAACCTTCGGGTAGACATTTGTGAAAATCCAGCGCAAATCACCACGGCTTCCGCACGCATCCCAGCAACTGATGCACCGGATCGGCCTTCTGGCACGAAAGCGCTGCAAAACAAAGCGGGTCGCCGTTGCCGCGGAATCGCGCTCCGGGATCGACCGAGACATTGAAAACGATGCAAAAATGCCCGATCTGGTGCCAAAACGCTGCCCATAGCCCAAGCACTTGTGTGTATAGGCGGCCACACCCTTGAAAGTACAAGCGGTGAATACCTAAAGTAAGGCGATATTTGCCAGTAACCAACGGAACCGGATGATGCTGCCCAGGCTCTCCGGCCTATCAAGGACACGTTCATGACTGCCCGCCATACCAAAGTGCTGATCGTCGGCTCCGGCCCTGCTGGCTACACTGCGGCCATCTACACGGCGCGCGCCATGCTTTCGCCGGTGCTGATCGCGGGAATGGAACAGGGCGGCCAATTGATGATCACCACCGACGTGGAGAATTATCCCGGCTACGCCGATCCGGTCCAAGGCCCCTGGATGATGGAACAGATGCTGAAGCAGGCGACGCATGTCGGTGCGGAGATCGTCAATGATCTTGTGACGGATGTCGATCTTTCCGTCCGCCCCTTCCGCATCAAGACCGATAGCGGCAACGACTGGACGACGGACGCATTGATCATCGCCACCGGCGCCAAGGCCAAGTGGCTCGGCATTGAGACCGAGCCGACCTTCATGGGCTTCGGGGTTTCGGCATGCGCCACCTGCGACGGTTTCTTCTATCGCAACAAGGACGTCTTCGTCGTCGGCGGCGGCAATTCCGCCGTGGAGGAAGCGCTTTACCTCTCAAATCTGGCGAAGACGGTCACCGTCGTTCACCGTCGCGACGCATTCCGGGCCGAGAAGATTCTTCAGGAACGCCTTTTCGCCAAGCCGAATGTGAGGGTCATCTGGGATCATGAGGTCGTCGAATATCTCGGCACGCCGGCAAAGCCACCGATGCCCGCTTCGGTCAACGGCGTGAAGCTTCGCAACACGAAGACCGGCGAAACCACGGACATGGTGACGGATGGCGTTTTCGTCGCCATCGGTCATGCGCCGGCGGTGGAGCTGTTCAAGGGCAAGCTTCGCCAGAAGCCGAACGGCTATCTCTGGACGGCGCCGGATTCGACGGCGACCGATGTCGCGGGTGTTTTCGCTGCCGGCGACGTCACTGACGACGTCTACCGCCAGGCAGTCACGGCGGCGGGCATGGGCTGCATGGCGGCGCTCGAGGCGGAGAAATATCTGGCGGGTCATATGCCCGTCGCAATTGCAGCCGAATAGAAGCTGCGAATCGGGGTGTGCGCCGTGAGGCGCCGCGTCCCGCGTGGGAACAGATGCATCAGGCCACAACCGGAGGACGATTATTCAGTTCCCCGGCGTGGTGGTATATGGGGGCTTTCATGTCGTTAGACTGGGATAAACTGCGCATATTTCATGCGGCGGCCGAGGCCGGCTCGTTCACGCATGCGGCAGACAAACTCCATCTCTCGCAATCGGCCATCAGCCGGCAGGTCAGTTCGCTCGAACAGGACGTCGGCATCAAGCTGTTTCATCGCCACGCCCGTGGCCTGATCCTCACCGAACAGGGCGAGATCCTCTACCGCACCGCGCATGAAGTGCTGATGAAGCTCGAAAGCGTCAAGGTGCAACTCACTGAGACGACCGACAAACCGACCGGGAAGCTGCGCATCACCACCACGGTAGGGCTCGGCCAGGGCTGGTTGACGGACAAGATACAGGAATTCATGTCGCTGCACCCGGACGTGCAGGTCCAGCTCATCCTGGACAATGAAGAGCTCGACGTGAACATGCGGCACGCGGACTGCGCTATCCGGCTGCGTCAGCCGCAGCAGTCGGATCTGATCCAGCGCAAGCTCTTCACGGTGCACATGCATATCTATGCCGCGCCCTCCTACATCAACAAGCACGGCGAGCCCCAGTCCGTCGAGGATCTGGACAATCACCGGATCATCACCTTCGGCGAGCCGGCGCCCAATTACCTGCTCGATGTGAACTGGCTGGAGATCGCCGGACGGGATCACGACAATCCGCGAATCTCGCATCTGCAGATCAACAGCCAGACCTCGATCAAGCGCGCCTGCCTGCTAGGCATCGGCATCGCCATGCTTCCCGACTACATCGTCGGCCGCGATCCCGGACTCATTCAGCTTCCGATCAGCGCAGACATTCCGTCCTTCGACACCTATTTCTGCTACCCGGACGAAATGAAGAACGCGGCGAAGTTGAAAGTCTTCCGTGACTATATCGTTGCCAAGGCGCGCAACTGGAATTTTTGACGCCTGCTTCAGTTGCTTCAATTCTGGGCAATTGCTCACAGTAGTTGTAAGGTACCGTTTTGTAAGGATATTTTCTAACGCGGAGGAAGTTCCCGTTAGAGGGGGCGCTCTGTGCGCCGCATAAATGTGCAGTGATGCGCACACGACATGGCTGTCATGCATATTAAATGATTGCTGTGCGCCCAAAAAAACAGCATACCAAACCCAGCTGATGCATCTTTGGTGGCTTCTCCTCCCAGTGCCACCGCAGCAGCTGTTCCCCTCTGGAGGTTCTTATTACCTTCACAACTACAAGGGCCCAAGTTTTCTTGTGGCCCTCTTTTTTTGCCTGCCGCTCCCCAAAGCCTTCACTCGAGAAAATGGCAAGGCCAGCTATTGAAAGCCGCCTTTGCATTCCCCACATGTTTCTTGGCTGATGCATATGGCGGCATTCTCCTCCCAGCCGCCGCAGCAGCTGTTCCCCTCTGGAGGTTTGAGACCTTCACAACTGTAAGGGCCCAAGTTTTCTTGTGGCCCTCTTTTTTTGCCGATGAAAGAGCATGATTTCGGGTCGATTTCGGCGTGTTGGCGCTGGATCCGGATGGACTGCTTGGCGTCTGCATTCCGCTTTGTATGAGATCACGGGCATGTGATTTGTATATCGAAATTTGTCGATACATATATCGATGTAACTAGGTACGGCGATTTTGCAATGGATAAAGATGAAATCCTGAAGGCGTTGGCGCATCCGGCTCGGATGGACATTCTTACATGGTTGAAGGAGCCGGAGGCACATTTCTCAGGCCAGGAGCATCCACTCGATATGGGTGTCTGCGCCGGACAGTTCGAACGTTGCGGCCTATCGCAATCGACCGTGTCGTCTCACCTCGCCGTCCTGCAACGCGCCGGTCTGGTGACAACCCGGCGCGTCGGCCAGTGGGTTTTCTACAAGCGCAACGAGGAAACGATCGCCGAGTTCCTGAAGGCCATCGGCAACCTCTGACATCGCTTTCTTCCTCCCAAGTCTCAGCTGCAACGGAAAGCACATTTCATGGCTTCACTTTTCGACCCGATCACGATCGGCGAAATCACGCTCCAGAATCGGGTCGTGATGGCTCCGCTCACCCGCAACCGCTCGCCGAAAGCGGTCCCCAACACGCTGAACGTCACCTATTACGAGCAGCGCGCTTCCGCCGGCTTGCTGATTACCGAGGGGACGGCGATCACGCATCAGGGGCAAGGCTATGCCGACGTTCCGGGTCTCTATAAGCCCGAGGCACTCGAAGGATGGCGTAAGGTGACGGATGCCGTTCACAGCGCCGGCGGCAAGATCGTCGTCCAGATGTGGCATGTAGGCCGTATCTCGCACACGTCTCTCCAGCCAAATGGCGGCCAGCCCGTCGCTCCCTCGGCGATCCGGGCAAAGTCGAAGACCTATCTCGTCAACGAGGATGGAACCGGCGGTTTCGCAGAAACGTCCGAACCCCGCGCGCTGGAACTGGCGGAAATTGCTGGGATCGTCGAAGACTACCGCAAGGCCGCGCGTGCCGCGATCGATGCCGGGTTCGACGGGGTCGAGATTCACGCCGCGAACGGTTACTTGATCGACCAATTTTTGCGTTCCGGCTCCAACCAGCGCACGGACGCCTATGGCGGTTCGATCGAGAATCGCGCGCGCTTCATCTTCGAGGTAGTCGACGTGATCACGAAGGAGATCGGCGCAGGCCGGGTTGGCATCCGTATTTCGCCGGTCACTCCGGCCAATGATGCCTTTGACCCGGAGCCACAGACGCTCTTCACTTACGTCGTGGAAAAACTTGCCCGCTATCCGCTTGCCTATATTCACGTCATCGAGGGCGCGACGGGCGGCGCGCGTGATCACCAGCAGGGCGATCGCCCCTTCGATTATGCCGGGCTCCGCGCTGCCTACACCGCGGCCGGCGGCAAGGCTGCCTGGATGACGAATAACGGATACGACCGAGACCTCGCGGTCAGGACCGTCGAAACTGGCGAAGCCGATCTCGTTGCTTTCGGCAAGCCCTTCATCGCCAACCCCGATCTCGTCCGCAGGCTGAAGGACAACGCACCGCTCAACGCTCCCGACCAGGCAACGTTCTACGGCGGCGGCGCCAAAGGATACACCGATTATCCGGTGCTTGATCAGGTTGCTTGAGACTTGGCCACGAAGGGCCTCGCGCAATGCGGGGCCCTTTCCCATCACGAATCTACTATCCTGCCCTAATGTTTGCTTCCTGGATTGAGAGATGGTCGCTGGTGCCCGATGGCGAGGCGATCACCACCCGTTCGAGCCGCCTGCTGCCGGTGCGCTGGCGCGGCCTGCCGGCAATGCTCAAGGTTGCGCAGGAAGCGGAGGAAAAATTCGGCGGTTTACTGATGCGCTGGTGGGACGGTCATGGCGCGGCTCGTGTCTATGCCGAGGGCGGTGAAGCCATCCTCATGGAGCGCGCGGAAAGCCGGCGCGCGCTCTTTCACATGGCAATGACGGGCAGCGACGATACCGCGACGCGGATCATCTGCCGCACGGTCGCCGCGCTGCATGCTCCGCGCTCGATGCCACTCCCGGAACTCGTCCCGCTCGAAAGATGGTTCGAAGCGCTCGAACCAACTGCGCATGCCCAAGCCGGTCTGTTCGAGATTTGTGCTGGTGCGGCAAGGGCGCTTTTCGCAGATCCTCATCCGCCGACCGTGCTGCACGGCGACATCCACCATGGAAACATCCTTGACTTTGGTGAACGGGGCTGGCTCGCGATCGATCCGAAGCGTCTCCATGGCGAGCGGGGCTTCGACTATGCAAACCTCTTTTGTAATCCTGAATTGCCGATCGTCACAGCGCCTGGGCGACTCGAGAAACAACTCGCTGTCGTAGCGCAGGAGGCGCGGCTCGAGCCACGGCGGGTTCTTTACTGGGTCCTTGCCTATGCCGGCCTGTCGGCAGCCTGGTTCCTGCAGGACGGCGAAAGTGCTGAAAGCCCACTTGCAGTGGCTGAGATTGCCGCGGCTGCACTGAACCGCTAAAGCTCACGGCGTTCTCGATGGAGAACGGTTACGGGAGAGCAATATGCAAATTAGGGATGCGGTCGACGCCGACATCGAGGCCATTCGCGATATCTACAATGACGCGGTGGCGAACACGACGGCGATCTGGAACGAAACGGTCGTCGATGTCGCCAATCGCGCAGCCTGGCTGAAAGCGCGGAAGGCGGCAGGTTTTCCTGTGCTCGTTGCACAGTCCGAAACCGGCGAAGTCATCGGCTATGCCTCCTTCGGCGAATGGCGTGCTTTCGACGGCTATCGCCACACGGTCGAGCATTCGGTCTATGTGCGCAGCGACCGGCGCGGCGGCGGTATCGGCCGGGCGTTGATGGTTGCGCTCATCGAGCGCGCCGAGGCACTCGGCAAGCATGTAATGGTCGCCGGAATCGAATCGAGCAACCTCCCCTCGATCCGTTTGCACGAGCAACTGGGCTTCAAGCAAACCGGCCACATGAAGGAAGTCGGGACGAAATTCGGTCGCTGGCTTGATCTGACCTTTATGCAACTGGTTCTGCGCACCGGCTCGCCGAACTGAGATTGCCTTCGCCGGTTTTTCGTCGCGTACGAAGATGCTATGTATGTTCACTCGTTTGTCGCTGAGGAGCCGCATGGGCGAACAGAGCAGAGCGGGCAGATGCCACATCTGGGGCAACCGAATGGGACGTCTGGCGCGCGCTGCCGGAGCCGCGTTGTGGGTCGCCGGCTGGCTTGCCGGCGCGGTCTCCGGTGTTGCAGAGGCCCGCACCGATGCGCCGGTCGCTCCGCGAAAATGCCTCTATTCGGGTGTCTCCGCGGCAAACCCCTCCGTCCGCCTCTGCATCAGCCCCGATAATTTCGCCCGAGATGTCTGCGGCATCATTGAGCACTATGCCTTGGTGAATGACCTGCCGGCTTCCTTCTTTGCCCGGCTGATCTGGCGCGAAAGTCTTTTCCAGCCGGACGCTATCAGTCCGAAGGGCGCGGAGGGAATTGCCCAGTTCATGCCCGCAACGGCAAAGCTGCGCGGCTTGTCGAACAGTTTCGATGCTGTGGCGGCCCTCGGCAAATCGGCCGAGTATTTAAGCGAACTCAAGTCGCGCTATGGCAATCTCGGTTTTGCGGCAGCGGCCTACAATGCTGGCGAGGCTGGCCTAGAGCGCTTCCTCGAAAACGATCGGCTACCATACGAGACGCGCGACTATGTCTTGGCAATTACAGCCTATCCCGTCGAAGACTGGCGGGATAATCCACCGAAGTCGCTCAATCTCGAACTCGACAAGGGCAAGAGCTTCCTGGATGGCTGCGTCGCGCTGGCCAATACCCGGCGGCTGCGCGAGCTGGTCATCGCCGATGAGGCCGTCTGGGCGCCGTGGGGTGTCCAACTGTCGGCGCATTACCAGAAATCCGTTGCGCAACGGCTGTTCCTGCATGCGGTGAAAAGACTGCCGTCGCCAATCAACACCGAAAAGGCGGTCCTCGTACGGGAGCGCAATGGCGCCTTCGGAGTGAGAAGACGATACGCGGCCCGCATTGGTAGGCAGACGCGCGCCGAGGCAAACGAGCTTTGCGCCGCCATTCGCAAGAGCGGCGGCGCCTGCATCGTTTTCAAGAACTGACACCCAGGCGTCCCGGCGCGGTCGTCAACTGCCTTCCGCAATCCCGCGGAAGGCAACCGAGCGAGGTGAGAGTTGCCAGAACCGCGTCATCGATCGGCGTTTGCGGCTCCTCACCGAGTGTGGCGATCAGCCGATCATTCCGCATCTCGAGCGGCTCGCGCCAAAGATAGCGCATTTCCTTGAGCTCCTTGAAAAGCGGCACGAAGGGCGACGCAAGGGTCACGAGCCACCAGGGAAATCTTTTGACCTTGAGATCAGGCTTGCCGACAGCGCGCCGGATGGCCGCAATCATCTTGGTGCCGTCGTCATCGAAGAAACCGCGCATATGGTAGGCCGCAAATGGCGGAAGGCTTTCCGCCCGCTCGATCAATCTGATCATCGTCTCTGCCACATCCGGTAAATAGGCCCATTGGTGGGCAGTTCCCTTCTTCCCGGGATAGCTGATCGCCGTAAGCGGTCTTCCGGGCTTCACCAACCCTTGGGAAAACCAGTTGTTGGCGGCGCTCGGGCCAAAGAAGTCCCCTGCCCGCAGAATGATGACATGAACGCCAGCCTTGGACGCAGCCTTCAGTCTTGCTTCCATTTCCTTGCGGATGGCGCCTTTTTCCGTTCGTGGATTCTGCGGCGCATCTTCGTTGAGTAGCGGGAAGACATCGGGTCCAAAATTATAGATCGTGCCGGGCAAGACGATGCGCGCGCCGACCGCCTTGGCCGCAGCGATCGTGTTGTCGAGCATCGGCAGAACGAGTTTGCCCCAGT
Source organism: Sinorhizobium sp. 7-81 (assembly GCF_030124405.1). Lineage (NCBI taxonomy): Bacteria > Pseudomonadati > Pseudomonadota > Alphaproteobacteria > Hyphomicrobiales > Rhizobiaceae > Sinorhizobium > Sinorhizobium sp. 7-81. The sequence continues at coordinate 211,257 of NZ_JASKLT010000003.1, forward strand.
TGCGATAACCGGGCGGATTGACCGCGTGCACGATTACGCTCGCTCCATCGGCCGCGGCCATAACGTCCGTGGCGTTCATCGCGTCGCCCTGCATCCATTCGAAGGCCGACACGTTTCTGGATGCCTTCGCCGCATCCCGGCTCAACGCCCGGACCGTCCACCCGCGGAGGTGAAGGCCGCGGGCCACCGCTCCCCCTATTCCCCCAGTGGCGCCCAGCACCAGAACCGTTCCTGAATTGCCCTGCGTTTCCGTCATTTCTCTCTCCATCGCTTCGATGGATTGAGGATCGCCGGTGTTCATGCCAAACGGAATTGTCTAAATAACTATGGCAGCTATACTTAAATCTATGAACAAGGCTGAACCGAGCTGGGATTTTTACCGCACCTTTCTGATGGTCCTGAGCGAAGGATCGTTATCGGCGGCGGCGCGCGAACTTGGGCTGACGCAGCCGACGGTCGGCCGTCATGTCGATGCGCTGGAAGAAGTCCTCGGTCTTCCGCTGTTTACTCGCTCGCCGCAGGGCCTGTTGCCGACCGATGCAGCCTTGGAACTGAAGCCCTATGCCGAAGCCCTGGCGGCCACCTCCTCCGCTCTGCTTCGTGCCGCCTCCGGACAGCATGGCGCGATTGGCGGAACCGTCCGCATCAGCGCCAGCGAGGTGATCGGCATAGAGGTCTTGCCGCCGATCCTTGCAGAACTTAACCGGGAATATCCGGACCTCACCATCGAGCTTTCCGCATCGGACACAGTCGAGGATCTTTTGCGCCAGGATGCTGACATCGCCGTGCGCATGGTCAGACCGTCGCAGGATGCCTTGGTTGCCCTTCATATCGGCGCGGTGCGCCTCGGCTTCCACGCGCATCGGTCCTATCTCGACCGTCGCGGCGTGCCTGAAACGATCGATGACCTCTCCCGCCACACCCTGATAGGTTTCGATCGGGAAACTGCTGCGATCCGCAGCATCATGGCGCGCACGCCGGATCTGCCGGCGGTGCGTTTTGCGCTGAAGACCGACAGCAATGTCGCGCAGCTCGCGGCCATACGCGCCGGGTTCGGCATCGGCATCTGCCAGAATGCGCTTGCCGCCCGCGATCCACAGCTTGCCCATGTGTTGCCCGACGCCTTCCAGATGAAGCTCGAAACCTGGCTGGTGATGCACGAAAACCTGCGCGCGAGCCCGCGCTGCCGTGTTGCATTCGATGCCTTGGCACGCGGGCTGCAGGCCTATATCCGGCAATAGCCCAGCGGACGACAAAAAGCCCGCCGGGAGGGCGGGCTTTCCAAGTTTGGCAAGCAAGTGCGCTCAGTCTTCCGAAGCCTCGGGTGGCTCCGGCGCGATGCCTTCGGCAATCGCAGCTTCCACAATCTCGTCCTCGCCGTCCGGCTCGCTGATCCGCTCGACAGACACGACCTTCTCGTCCTTGGCGGTCGAGAAGATCGTAACGCCCTTCGTCGCTCGGCTGGCCAGACGGATGCCGCTGACGGGCACGCGAATGAGCTGACCACCATCGGAGACGAGCATGATCTGGTCGTTGAATTCGACCGGGAAGGCGGCGACCAGCTCGCCGATCTCGGCCGTCTTCGAGGTGTCGGTAGCGCGGATGCCTTTGCCGCCGCGGCCCGACGTGCGGAAGTCGTAGGAGGACGAACGCTTGCCGAAGCCTTTTTCGGAGACCGTCAGCACGAATTGTTCGCGTGCCTTCAGTTCCTCGTAGCGCTCGTTGGAAAGCTCGCCGCCGTCGGTGACTTCTTCGCCGACCAGAGCGATCTCCTCTTCTTCGCCGTTCGTGCGCCGCTCGGCGGCTGCGCGCTTCAGATAGGCCGCACGCTCCCACGGCTCCGCATCGACATGGCCAACGATCGCCATCGAGATGATGCGGTCGCTGTCGCCGAGCGAGATGCCGCGCACGCCGATCGAATTGCGGCCGGCAAAGACGCGCACGTCGGAAACCGGGAAGCGAATGCATTGGCCGAGCGCCGTCGTCAACAGCACGTCGTCCAGCTCGGTGCAGGTGTCGACCGAGAGGATTTCGTCGCCCTCTTCGTCGAGCTTCATCGCGATCTTGCCGTTGCGGTTGACCTGGACGAAGTCCGAGAGCTTGTTGCGGCGGACCGTGCCGCGGGTGGTCGAGAACATCACGTCCAGGTTTTCCCAGGTCGTTTCGTCTTCCGGCAGCGGCATGATCGTGGTGATGCGTTCACCGGGCTCGAGCGGCAGCATGTTGATCAGGGCCTTGCCGCGCGATTGCGGCGTACCGATCGGAAGTCGCCAGACCTTTTCCTTGTAGACGATGCCGCGCGACGAGAAGAACAGGACCGGCGTATGGGTGTTGGCAACGAATAGCCGGGTAACGAAATCCTCGTCCCGCGTCGCCATGCCGGAACGGCCCTTGCCGCCGCGGCGCTGCGCCCTGTAGGTGGTCAGCGGCACGCGCTTGATATAGCCGAGATGAGAAACCGTCACGACCATGTCTTCCTGGGCGATCAGGTCTTCGTCGTCCATATCGGGGCCGCCTTCGGCGATCTCGGTCCGCCGTGGCGTTCCGAATTCGTCGCGGACAGCTTCCATTTCCTGCTTGACGATCGACATGATGCGCAGGCGCGAGGAGAGGATATCGAGGTAGTCCTTGATTTCCTCGCCGATCTTGTTGAGTTCGTCGCCGATTTCGTCACGGCCGAGCGCTGTCAGGCGTTGCAGGCGCAGGTCGAGGATGGCGCGGGCCTGCTCTTCCGAGAGATTGTAGGTGCCGTCATCGTTGATGCGGTGACGCGGATCGTCGATCAGACGAATGAGCGCATCGACGTCATGCGCCGGCCAGCGGCGCTCCATCAACTGCTCGCGCGCCGTCTGCGGATCGGGCGCGTGGCGGATCAGCTTGATGATTTCGTCGATATTGGCGACGGCGATGGCGAGACCGACCAACACATGCGCGCGCTCGCGCGCCTTGCGAAGCAGGAATTTTGTTCTCCGGCTAACGACTTCTTCGCGGAAGGAGACGAAGGCGCGCAGCATGTCGAGCAGCGTCATCTGCTCCGGCTTGCCGCCGTTGAGCGCCACCATGTTGCAGCCGAACGAGGTCTGCAGCGGCGTGTAGCGGTAGAGCTGGTTGAGGATGACCTCGGCGTTGGCGTCGCGCTTCAGCTCGATGACGACGCGATAGCCCTGGCGGTCGGATTCGTCGCGAAGGTCCGAGATGCCTTCGATGCGCTTGTCGCGCACCAGCTCGGCCATCTTCTCGATCATCGTCGCCTTGTTCACCTGGTAGGGGATCTCGGTGATGATGATCTGCTCGCGATCGCCGCGCATCGGCTCGACATGGGCACGTCCGCGCATGATGACGGAGCCACGGCCGGTCTCATAGGCCTGGCGGATGCCGGAACGGCCGAGGATCAGGGCGCCGGTCGGAAAATCCGGCCCCGGAATGATCTCCATCAGTTCCGGCAGTTCGATCGCCGGCTTGTCGATCAGCGCGATGCAGCCGTTGATGACTTCGCCGAGGTTGTGCGGGGGGATGTTGGTCGCCATGCCGACGGCGATACCGCCTGCGCCGTTCACCAGCAGGTTCGGGAATTTCGCCGGTACGACTACAGGCTCATGCAGCGTGCCGTCGTAGTTGTCGCGGAAATCGACCGTTTCCTTGTCGAGATCGTCAAGCAGCGAATGCGCGGCTTTCTGCAGCCGGCATTCGGTATAGCGTTCGGCCGCAGGCGGGTCGCCGTCGACCGAACCGAAGTTGCCCTGACCGTCGATCAACGGCAATCGCAGCGACCACTCCTGCGCCATGCGCGCCAGCGCATCGTAAATCGCCATGTTGCCGTGCGGGTGGTATTTACCCATCACGTCGCCTGTGACGCGGGCGCACTTGACGTATTTCTTGTTCCAGTCGATGCCGAGCTCGCTCATCCCGTAGAGGATGCGCCGGTGAACGGGTTTCAGGCCGTCGCGCACATCGGGAAGCGCGCGGGAAACGATTACGCTCATGGCGTAATCGAGATAGGACCGTTGCATTTCCTCGATGATGGAAATCGGCTCGATGCCTGGCGGATTTTTTCCGCCGCCGGGAGTGCTTTGTTCAGTCAATGTTGATCACGATCTTTGTTCAGAATCAGTCGATTTTTTATAGCCGAATGCGGCTCTAAGCGCCAATTTTTGCAGTTGGTTGTGAACAGTCTTTTGCCGCAGGAACAGGCTTTTCTAGGGCATTCGTCCGGAAATCGGAATGAGATTTGCGAGGCGCCGAGCATGCGCGCCGCGCATCCCTTACGATCAAGGCCGCGAGGCATGTCCCAGGTCGGTTTAAGCCATTGATCGGCCGTTGGCTAGCCGCCCCTTTCCAAGCTCGCCGCGCTTGCCTAACAATGCGCGCAAGCCACCGGGAAAACCCGGGGTAGCAATCCGGAAGGGGAAACGGATGTTCGATGCCGATCTCTTGATCAACGCACTGACGACGCTGCTTGTTACGCTCGATCCGCCGGGTCTCGCCCCGATCTTCTTGAGCCTTACCGTGGGCCTGAGCCGCCAGGAACGTTTCCAGGTCGCCACCCGCGGTTCGATGATCGCCTTTTTCATCCTTGCCGCTTTCGCCCTCTTCGGTGACGGCATTCTTGGCTTGCTCGGGATCTCGATCGGCGCCTTCCGCATCGCGGGCGGTCTGCTGCTTTTCTGGATCTCGTTCGAAATGATCTTCGAACGACGCCAGGAACGGAAGGAAAAGACCGGCGAAGTCGCGGTGACCAAGGACCATATTCACAACATCGCGGTATTCCCCCTCGCCCTGCCCCTGATCGCCGGTCCGGGTGCGATTTCGGCCACCATCCTGCTTGGCAGTTCATTTCCCTCGGTTACCGATCGTGTCCAGCTTCTCGTTGTCATCGCAGCGTCGATGGTGCTCTTGTTTCTGGCACTGGTGATCTCCGAACGCATTGACCGTTTCCTCGGGGTCACGGGACGGGCGATCCTCACACGCCTCCTTGGTGTCATTCTGGCGGCACTGGCAGTGCAGTTCGTCCTCGACGGCGTGCGCTCGGCCTTCCTGGCGTAACGCATCTGGCCGGAAGAACCGGAGATCAACAGCGCAATGCATCGCGTCACCGAAAACGGCGCTCGTCCGTCGCATCGGGGCGGCTCTGCTGCATATTTCGTTAAGTCGCAGCCGATTTAAGGATAGAACATGCGGCAATTCAAAGGATTACAGCGTTCTTTGCGCGTCTGATAAGACGCGCGGCGCCATAGGTGCACTCGTGGGACAACCAAAGCGTCAAAAGCCGGTCCAACTGCGACCGGCTTTTCCAATTCTCGACGTTTTTCGCGGAGCCGTTCTCGCGAGCGGCAACACATCAGAACGGAATGTCGTCGTCGAGATCGCGCGAGAAGTTGCCCCCGCTCTGACCGCCCTGGCCACCTTGGCCGCCGGAGCGCCCACCCGAAGACTGGCGCGACTGATCGTAATCCTCGTAGCCGCCGCCGAAGTCGCCGCCGCCCCGGCTGACACCGGAGCCGCCGCCCTCGCCGCGACCGTCGAGCATCGTCAACGTCGAGTTGAAGCCTTGCAGCACGACCTCGGTCGTGTAGCGGTCGTTACCGGTCTGGTCCTGCCACTTGCGGGTCTGCAACTGGCCCTCGATGTAGAGCTTGGCGCCCTTCTTCACATATTGCTCGACCACCTTGCAGAGGCCTTCGTTGAAAACGACGACATTGTGCCATTCCGTCTTCTCGCGACGCTCTCCGCTGTTGCGGTCGCGCCAGGTCTCCGAGGTGGCGATGCGCAGGTTGGCGATCGGGCGGCCATCCTGCGTGCGCCGGATTTCCGGGTCGGCCCCGACATTTCCGATCAAGATCACCTTGTTGACGCTACCAGCCATATCGCTTTTCCCGTGCTTTCCGCCGAACCGCCCGCCCGGCTCTCCAATATTTCAAGAAGCGCATCTTAACGGCCTGTCGCCGCCGATACGCCCCGCATCGCACATAATCCACAACTGATTTGCCGAGATTATAGCTGACATTTGTTCTTTTTTTGTTCTATTATTTCCCTATTATCCTGTCAACCGAATCGCAATTGAGCCGCCTCTTTGCCGATTGCGCCTCGACACGGGCGTTGTCGTCATTAAATAGGAGGCTTTCAACGACATGCAAAGCTGGCTTCCGATGAGCGAACTCAAGACCATCTCCATTCGTGGTGCGCGCGAGCACAATCTCAAGGGTATCGACCTTGATCTGCCGCGCAACAAGCTGATCGTGATGACCGGGCTTTCCGGATCCGGCAAATCCTCGCTCGCATTCGACACAATATACGCGGAGGGCCAGCGCCGCTATGTCGAGAGCCTTTCGGCCTATGCACGCCAGTTCCTTGAAATGATGCAGAAGCCGGACGTCGACCAGATCGACGGCCTGTCGCCAGCGATCTCGATCGAGCAGAAGACGACTTCGCGCAACCCCCGCTCGACGGTCGGCACGGTCACCGAGATCTACGATTATATGCGTCTGCTTTTCGCGCGCGTCGGCGTGCCCTACTCGCCGGCCACCGGTCTGCCGATCGAGAGCCAAACTGTCAGTCAGATGGTCGATCGCGTGCTGGAGTTCGGCGAGGGAACGCGGCTCTACATCCTCGCGCCGCTCGTGCGCGGCCGCAAGGGCGAGTACAAGAAGGAACTTGTCGAACTGATGAAGAAGGGCTTCCAGCGCGTCAAGGTCGACGGCCAGTTTTACGAAATTGCCGACGTGCCGGCGCTCGACAAGAAATACAAGCACGACATCGACGTCGTCGTCGATCGCGTCGTGGTGCGGCCCGATCTCTCCACACGTCTCGCCGACAGCTTGGAGACCTGCCTGACGCTTGCCGATGGCCTGGCGATCGCCGAATTCGCCGACAAGCCGCTGCCGCCGCAGGAAACCGCCGCCGGCGGTTCCGCAAACAAGTCGTTGAACGAGACGCATGAGCGGGTGCTGTTCTCCGAGAAATTCGCTTGCCCAGTCTCCGGATTCACGATTCCGGAGATCGAGCCGCGGCTCTTTTCCTTCAACAATCCCTTCGGCGCCTGCCCGACCTGCGACGGGCTTGGCAGCCAGCAGAAGATCGACGAAGCGTTGATCGTCCCGGAACCGAACCGGACCTTGCGAGATGGTGCTATCGCGCCTTGGGCGAAATCGTCTTCGCCTTATTACAATCAAACGCTCGAGGCGTTGGGCAAGGTCTTTGATTTCAAGCTCGGCAGCCGCTGGAGCGAGCTCTCCGAGGAGGCGCAGCGGGCTATCCTGCACGGGACGGAGGAGAAGATCGTCTTCCATTATGTAGACGGTGCGCGTTCCTACAACACCACGAAGACCTTCGAAGGCATCGTGCCCAATCTCGAGCGCCGCTGGAAGGAGACGGACAGCGCCTGGGCGCGCGAGGAGATCGAGCGTTTCATGTCGGCCGCCCCCTGCCCGGCATGCGCCGGTTATCGGCTGAAGCCGGAGGCGCTTGCGGTCAAGATCAACAAGCTGCACATCGGCGAAGTCACGGACATGTCGATCCGTCTCGCCCGCGACTGGTTCGAGACCCTGCCCGAGCACCTTAACGCGAAGCAGAACGAGATTGCCGTGCGCATCCTCAAGGAGATTCGCGAGCGGCTGCGCTTCCTTAACGATGTCGGGCTCGAATATCTCAGCCTCTCGCGCAATTCCGGCACGCTTTCCGGTGGCGAAAGCCAACGTATCCGGCTCGCCTCGCAGATCGGTTCCGGGCTGACAGGCGTGCTCTACGTGCTGGACGAGCCTTCGATCGGCCTGCATCAGCGGGACAATGCCCGCCTCCTCGACACGCTCCGGCATCTACGCGATATCGGCAACACGGTCATCGTCGTGGAGCATGACGAAGACGCAATCCTGACCGCCGACTACGTCGTCGATATCGGCCCGGCGGCCGGCATCCACGGCGGCGAGATCGTGGCGGAAGGCATGCCGTCCGACATCATGACAAATCCGAAGTCGCTCACCGGAAAATACCTCTCCGGCGAACTCGCGGTCGCCGTGCCGAGCGAGCGACGGAAACCAAAAAAGAAAAAGGAAATCACGGTCGTAGGGGCGCGAGCCAACAATCTGAAGGATGTGACGGCCTCGATCCCGCTTGGCGTCTTCACCGCCGTCACCGGCGTTTCGGGCGGCGGCAAGTCGACTTTCCTCATCGAAACGCTCTACAAGGCGGCCGCACGCCGCATCATGGGCGCGCGCGAAAATCCCGCCGAACACGACCGGATCGACGGTTTCGAGCATATCGACAAGGTGATCGACATCGACCAGTCGCCGATCGGCCGCACGCCGCGGTCGAACCCGGCGACCTATACCGGCGCCTTCACGCCGATTCGCGACTGGTTCGCTGGGCTTCCGGAGGCGAAGGCGCGCGGCTACCAGCCGGGGCGCTTCTCCTTCAACGTCAAAGGCGGCCGCTGCGAAGCCTGCCAAGGCGACGGCGTCATCAAGATCGAGATGCACTTCCTCCCCGACGTCTATGTCACCTGCGACGTCTGCCACGGCAAACGTTACAATCGCGAAACGCTCGACGTGCATTTCAAAGGCAAGTCGATTGCCGACGTGCTCGACATGACGGTGGAGGAAGGCGTCGAATTCTTTTCGGCTGTGCCTTCCGTGCGCGACAAGCTCGTGACGCTCAACCAGGTGGGGCTCGGCTATATCAAGGTCGGCCAGCAGGCGAATACGCTTTCGGGCGGCGAGGCGCAGCGCGTGAAGCTCGCCAAGGAACTGTCCAAACGCTCGACCGGCCGCACGCTCTACATACTCGATGAGCCGACAACAGGCTTGCATTTCCACGATGTAGCGAAACTTCTTGAAGTCCTGCATGAGCTCGTCAACCAGGGAAATTCGGTCGTGGTCATCGAGCACAATCTCGAAGTCATCAAGACTGCGGACTGGATCATCGACTTCGGTCCCGAAGGCGGCGACGGCGGCGGCGAAGTGATCGCCAAGGGCACGCCCGAAGATGTCGTGAAGGAGCCGCGCTCCTATACCGGCCATTTCCTGAAGGAACTGCTGGAGCGTCGGCCGGTGAAGAAGGTCGAGGCGGCGGAGTGAGGTCCTCCGGACCCGGATGCGGATTCTGGCAATTGCATGAAGCGCGTGATGCGGGGCTCCTTCGGGAGCAATACGCCTTGGAAGCGGGTGGCCGGCCTGATGGGTATCGGCGATGCTGATCGCGCGAAGGCTTAAGGCTCTTGGCGGCAAATGAGATGAACGGCCCCGTGCGGGTTTCGAGGAGGAGACGATGACACAATCCGGGAAAATCCGCGTCGGCATCGGCGGCTGGACCTTCGAGCCCTGGGAAGGCACCTTCTATCCTACCGCCCTCCCGAAGAAGCGGCAGCTGGAATTCGCCGGTAAGGAGCTACGCACGATCGAGGTCAACGGCACCTATTACAGTTCACAGAAGCCGGAGACCTTTGCACGTTGGGCGGCCGACGTTCCGGACGATTTTATCTTTTCCCTGAAGGCCAGCCGCTTCGTGACGAATCGCAAGGTCCTCGCCGAAGCCGGTGAATCGATGGAGAGATTCCTGACCCAGGGACTGACGGAACTGGGCGATCACCTCGGCCCCATTCTTTGGCAGTTCGCGCCAACCAAGAAATTCGAGCCGGATGATTTTGAAGGCTTTCTGAAGCTCCTCCCGGAAAAGCAGGACGGCCTGAGACTTCGTCATGTGGTCGAGGTCCGCAACCCTTCCTTTCAGGCACCCGATTTCATCGAGCTGCTGAACAAATACAAGGTGGCGGTCGTGCTCGCCGAACATGCGGACTATCCGATGATCGCCGACGTCACCGCAGACTTCGTCTATGCAAGGCTGCAGAAAGGCAGCGATGACGTAAAGACCTGCTATCCGCCCGAGGGGCTGGATCTATGGGCCGATCGGCTGAAGACCTTTGCGGCGGGCGGTGAGTCGGAAGGGCTCGAAAAGAGCGCGCCGGACCGCAAGGCAGAGAAGACGCCCCGCGACGTTTTTGCCTTTTTCATCACCTCGGGCAAGGTCAACGCGCCGAACGGCGCCAGAGAACTGCAGAAGCGCGTGGGGTAAAGCAATTCCAGGATAAAGTGTGCAACGGTTTTCCATCCGGAACTGCGTAGTTTCAAGGGGGCGGCGCCGAAGGGAGCAGCAGCGTTGGTTGATTCGTTGCGGCCGTGATTGCTGCTGCAACGATCATTCCTCTGAAAGGCGGCTCAGCGTTGCAGGGCAACACTATATGTTGTGCCGGCTCCCCAAACGGAATGGCGCCGCCGCCTTCAAAGTCATTGCGAGACCGAATCAGACGGGACGCGTCACATCCACGCCGCTTTTGCAATCGCGGGTAGCGCTACGGTATGTCCCTCATCTGCTTTTTCATCCTTGAAAATTTTGATTTTCCGCCTGCCGCTACGGCATTGTCGCAGGCAACCAGCGGAAGTCCCTGATTTTCAACGGCTTGATCGATGTCCCCGTTTTCCACAGTCGATCCACACAACATATAGCGCTCAAACTTCCGTCACAAACCACCCCTTGACGCCCTGAGCCGATTCACGGTTAATGGATTTCACGTTGCGACGGCGGCGGACCGGGAAGTTAAGCGGCCGGTTCATCCCCCCAAATCGTCGGTTCTGGCATGCGACCCGCGGGCGTGACCCCGTGTGATCGCGGCAGGGAATTTTTGCGCGATTTTCGGGCCGCCGCTGCAATATTCAGGCTGGCATAAATGACTTGTTAATACTATATTTAGTGTTTGCAGCCAGCATCATCACAAGATACAGGGTGACCCAGGGCATGGGTTTCCTTCAAAGACGGAAGCTGGAGCTGGCTGCGGACACCTCGCGGCCAGGCGGGTTAATTGCGCCTTGGCGCATGGCAACAAAGGACACGGGACAATGCAGATCGAACGTCGTTTCACGAAGGCCGGGCAATCCGCCTATGCCGAGATCGATTTCCGCAAGGCGACGAGTGAGATCAAGAACCCGGATGGGTCGATCGTCTTCCGTCTTGAGAACATCGACGTTCCCGCGCAGTTCTCCCAGGTCGCCGCCGACATCCTGGCGCAGAAGTACTTCCGCAAGGCGGGCGTGCCGGCCAAGCTGAAGCGGATCGAGGAAAATGACGTGCCTTCCTTCCTGTGGCGCTCGGTGCCCGACACGGATGCGCTGAAGGCGCTGCCGAAGGATGAGCAGTACGGCTCCGAAACCGATGCGCGCCAGGTTTTCGATCGCCTGGCCGGCACCTGGACCTATTGGGGCTGGAAGGGCGGCTATTTCGACACGGAAGAGGACGCAGCCGCTTTCCGCGACGAGCTTGCCTATATGCTCGCCACGCAGCGCGTCGCACCGAACTCGCCGCAATGGTTCAACACCGGCCTGCACTGGGCCTACGGCATCGACGGCCCCGGCCAGGGCCACTTCTATGTCGATCCCTTCACCGGCAAGCTGACGAAGTCGAAATCCGCTTACGAGCATCCGCAGCCGCATGCCTGCTTCATCCAGTCCGTTGCCGACGACCTCGTCAACGAGGGCGGCATCATGGACCTTTGGGTGCGTGAGGCCCGCCTGTTCAAATACGGCTCCGGCACCGGTTCCAACTTCTCTCATCTGCGCGGTGAAGGTGAAAGGCTTTCGGGCGGCGGCAAGTCCTCCGGCCTCATGAGCTTCCTGAAGATCGGCGACCGTGCGGCTGGCGCCATCAAGTCGGGCGGTACGACGCGGCGCGCCGCCAAGATGGTCGTCGTCGACATCGACCATCCGGATATCGAGGAATATATCAACTGGAAGGTCAAGGAGGAGCAGAAGGTCGCTGCTCTCGTCACCGGCTCCAAGATCGTGGCCAAGCATCTCAAGGCGATCATGAAGGCTTGCGTCAACTGCGACGGCAGCGACGACGCCTGCTTCGATCCTAAGCAGAACCCCGCGCTGAAGCGCGAGATCCGCGCCGCCAAGCAGGCGCTGGTTCCGGAAAACTACGTCAAGCGCGTCATCCAGTTCGCGCGTCAGGGCTACAAGGACATCGAGTTCAAGACCTATGACACGGACTGGGATTCGGAGGCCTATCTGACCGTCTCCGGCCAGAACTCCAACAACTCCGTCTCGATCAAGGACGACTTCCTGCGCGCCGTCGAGGCCGATGGCGAATGGAATCTCACCGCCCGCAAGGACGGCCGCGTGCTGAAGACGCTGAAGGCCCGTGACCTCTGGGAATCGATCTCCTACGCCGCCTGGGCGTCGGCCGATCCGGGCCTGCACTTCAATACGACGATGAACGACTGGCACACCTGCCCGGCCGCCGGCCCGATCCGCGCCTCGAACCCGTGCTCGGAATACATGTTCCTCGACGACACGGCCTGCAACCTCGCCTCGCTGAACCTGATGCAGTTCAAGGACGCCGCCACCAAGCGGATCAACATCGGCGATTACGAACATGCCGTCCGCCTCTGGACGATCGTGCTCGAAGTCTCGGTGATGATGGCGCAGTTCCCGTCCCGCGAGATCGCCGAACTCTCCTACGAATACCGTACGCTCGGCCTCGGCTACGCCAATATCGGCGGCCTCCTGATGTCATCAGGCATTCCCTATGACTCGGCCGAAGGCCGCGCCATCGCCGGCGCGCTGACCGCCATCATGACCGGCATCGCTTATGCCACCTCGGCCGAGATCTCGGCCAAGCTCGGCCCCTTCCCGGGCTTTGCGCCGAACCGCGACAACATGCTGCGCGTCATGCGCAATCACCGCCGCGCGGCCTATGGCGAGATCAAGGGTTATGAGAGCCTGTCGGTTAACCCGGTTGCGCTCGTCCACAGTGATTGCCCTGACCAGGAGTTGATCGCACACGCCAAGAGCGCCTGGGACAAGGCCGTCGAGCTCGGCGAGAAGCACGGCTACCGCAATGCCCAGGCAACCGTGATCGCGCCGACCGGTACGATCGGCCTCGTCATGGATTGTGACACCACCGGCATCGAGCCCGATTTCGCCCTGGTCAAGTTCAAGAAGCTCGCCGGCGGCGGCTACTTCAAGATCATCAACCGCGCCGTGCCGGAAGCGCTGCGCACGCTCGGCTACTCGGAAAGCCAGATCGCCGAGATCGAGGCTTATGCCGTCGGTCATGGCAACCTCAACCAGGCGCCGGCAATCAACCCGACGACTCTCAAGGCCAAGGGTTTCACCGATGAGAAAATCGAGGCCGTCAACGCTGCGCTGAAGGCCGCCTTCGACATCAAGTTCGTCTTCAACCAGTGGACGCTCGGCGCCGATTTCCTCAAGGGCACGCTGAAAGTCACCGACGAGCAACTTGCCTCGATCGAGTTCAACCTGCTCGAGCACCTGGGTTTCTCCAGGAAGGATATCGAAGCCGCCAATATCCATGTCTGCGGCGCGATGACACTGGAAGGCGCGCCGTTCCTCAAGGCCGAGCACCTGCCGGTGTTCGATTGCGCCAACCCGTGCGGCAAGATCGGCAAGCGCTATCTTTCGGTCGAAAGCCATATCCGCATGATGGCGGCCGCCCAGCCCTTCATCTCGGGTGCGATCTCCAAGACGATCAACATGCCGAACGAAGCGACCGTCGAGGATTGCAAGAACGCCTACATGCTCTCCTGGAAGCTCGCGCTGAAGGCGAACGCGCTTTACCGCGACGGTTCCAAGCTGTCGCAGCCGCTGAACGCCTCGCTGATCGAGGACGACGAGGAAGAGGAAGCGATCGAAGAACTGATGCAGGCGCCGGCCGCTGCCCAGGCAGTCGCCGTCACCGAGAAAATCGTCGAGCGCGTCATCGAGAAGGTCATCCGCGCCCGTGAAAAACTGCCGAACCGCCGCCAGGGTTATACCCAGAAGGCGATCGTCGGCGGCCACAAGGTCTACCTGCGCACCGGCGAATTCGGCGACGGCCGCCTGGGCGAGATCTTCATCGACATGCATAAGGAAGGTGCCGCCTTCCGCGCGATGATGAACAACTTCGCCATCGCCATCTCGCTCGGCCTGCAGTATGGCGTGCCGCTCGAAGAATATGTGGAGGCCTTCACCTTCACCAAGTTCGAGCCGGCCGGCATGGTTCAGGGCAATGACGCGATCAAGAACGCGACGTCGATCCTCGACTACGTGTTCCGCGAACTCGCCGTCTCCTATCTCGGCCGCCACGATCTTGCCCATGTCGATACTTCCGACTTCGGCAATACCGCGCTCGGCCGCGGCATCCAGGAAGGCAAGACCAACCTAGTCTCGACCGGCTGGACCCGCGGCTACAAGCCGACCATCGTCGGCGGCACGGCCGATCGCCAGCTCTCCGAGCCTAAGGGTGCCTCAACCGCTGCACCGGCTCGCGCCTCCGGAGGCGCCACGGTCACCTCGATCGCCGGCAACGCCGCCCGCAAGCTGGAACCGGCGGTAGCGGCCGCTACATCGGAAGTCCTGGCCTTCAAGCGCGACTATGAAGAGCGCGCCGCCGAACTCGCCGAGGAGATCGCTGAAGAAGTCGTACAGGAGGTAACCGCCCTCTTCTCCGACAAGGCAGCCGCCGAAGCCGCTTCCGCCAAGTCCGACGCGAAAAAGGTCGAAGCCGAACGCCGCGCCCGCTCGATCATGCAAGGCTACACCGGAAACATGTGCTCCGAATGCCAGAACTTCACGATGGTCCGTAACGGCACCTGCGAGAAGTGCGACACATGCGGTGCAACGAGCGGCTGCAGCTGAGGCGAGTAGCACCACTGCTCCGCGCCCTTAGAAATGCGCCGTAACCCCTGATTTGCGTCTGAGAGGCCCTTAGAAATGCGTTTGAGGGGGACAAGGCAGGCCGAATCACCTCAGACACCTCAGCTCTGAGGTGAGGACTTGGCTCGCACAACCAAAAAAAGACGCCGCCCTGATAAACTTGGGCGGCGTTTGTTCGTCCGCAGTGTCAGAGACCTTCCGATAATGGTGTCTGGCTCTGACGAAATAGAGGGTCGCGTTCGTCCGTTGCGAGGCCTGTACGGCGGCCAGTGGCATGGCGTTGCGGGACATCTCTATTGTTGGTTCAGCCTCGTGAGCAAGGGACGTGTTGTGGCCGTAGATTCCGGCTCATATCCTGAACTGAAAAATATCCCTACTCTTCCTCTCCTTCGTTCACTCGCGGCGCAAAGTGGATTCAAGCGAAGGAAAAGAAGTTGAGATCACATATTCGCGCTGTCTCGCGACCCGATGGAGCGGTCCTACTCGATCAGGTATATCGTTCGGTTCGGGCGGATAGCCCATGAGAGATCGGATGCGGGAAGGAATGTAACATCGTCTCTCTTCGGCGCTCCTAAAACAGGACCGCTGCGAGGCGGAAACTCCAATTCCTGGCCGAGGAAATTCATCTGTCCGTATGTTTCGATCGCACAGTAGGGGCAAACCCGCTTTCACGCTGTCTGCGAGGCGGCCTCTGTTTTAGGCTTGGAATGATCAACGATGGCTTCCTGCTCATCACTATCAGCGACCTTAGGATAGGTCGATAGTATTGCCTCGATCAACTCTGGAGGATATCCGAATTCGGCAAACCCTTTCCTCAATTTTTCGAAATCGAAATTTCGAGGTGAGCTATCGAGGTCATACTGTATATCGATGTATGCCGGCACCATCCTCTGGCTATTTCTGACCGAAAAGAAATTGCTCATGTGCGTAACTCCCTACTTTAAGCTCCCCATCCCAAGTCGCAGCCGACGTTAATACGCAATAAGATGCCCCCCTGAGTGATAGTATATTGTCAACTGTACCGCTAGAGTTTGCAAGAATACAGATGCCCGCGGGATGATCTGCCGAAATGATCCCTCCTATAATGTCCCGATTAACCGGGGAAAGCTCCTCCTGGTGGCGATTGTGTAACTCCGTGAGGCGTGCTCGCTGTTTTTTCCAGCTCGCCCACACCGGATGAAAACCCAGCCGTGCCCAGACAAAGAGACCGGCAAACGATGCAGTCAGCTCGATCCTTTCGAACCCATGCGCCTCAAGGGCGCGGTAAAGGTTCTGAATGAACCGTCGGCAGTATCCCTGCCTTCGGTCTCCCTCCATCACAGAGAGTTTTTCGATCGCAACCAGTCTTCCCGCAAAATTAATAGATAGCTTCGCGTAGACCAGACCATGGACGGTCACCTTGAACCGGCCGGTGAGGCCTTGTTCGATATCGCTTCTCAGCTGTCCGATTCCCGTAGAAAGTCGAGCCACGATAAGTTCAACGGCCTCTTGCATTTGTTCCGGCGAAAGCCGCTGTCGCTGATCCTCCGCACAGGCGGTTTGCCTGCCATCGTTGCCCAGGTTGCCGGTAGTTCGCGACCAAGGCCATAGCATCTGACGCGTTATGAACCGCAAGCACTTCATTAACCCTCACGTATTGCAAATGCGAAACGAAATCACAGCAGTCCAATTACTGGACAGCTAATAACAATCTCAAAAGCGTGGAAGAGGTGTCTGCCTGGTCTCGATCATCGACCAATTTCCACAACCGCAGCCGTTGTTTCAGGAAGTCCGTAACAGACCCACTCGGAAGTGCGACGGGGTGGAATCTAACTATCTTGGAGGAACTCGCCGGCTTGAGGCCTTCCTGGCTTGGGTAGTGAGGCAGGATTACCGAGCAGAACTTGATCTCTGCCAGCCAGCCGTTCACCTTGGCGATAACGGTTATTTGGGAGTAACCGATGGCGAAGGGGTTTGGATCGCCGTCATCACATGCGACCCTAGTGAAAATCACTTCAAGTTCTTCATCGCTGCCCTAAAGCTTGTTAAAATTGCCCCTCGAGCTTTGTTCATATGCTTTTGTATATCTGGCATATGAAGGTCCGAGTCTTTTCCGTGCGCCACACGATCTCTTTCTAACACCAACGCGCTCAGCAGTTCTTCCGTAAACTGCTTATGGTTCCTACCTTTGAACAGCAATCCCGCGACGCCTTCGGGCGTCAACGCATTGAAGCGACCTGCCCCTAGCTCCTCAAAATCGAGAGAAATTGTAACGCGAGGGATGATTTCCATGTGGGAAAAGTCTTGGTCATCCCATTCGATACGATCGTGATTGCATCCGAATTGGAAGAAGACAATGGGGTCGCTTTCGTCATCATTAAGGAGCTCCTGACGGAAGACCTCAATTAATTTCTCGACTTCCCATAACTGCTCGGCTGATAGCTCTACGCCGCTGAAATCGTAACAGAAATGATAAGTTTCAACCTGTGTCTCGGCCATTTAACACCCTCTGCGCAATTCGCTGGGCGAGATATAAAGGGCGATTATAAACCGGCGGTTAGCAGTCAGGCTCTGGCAGTGGCAATCGAGTTTACTGGTAAATGTTGCGTATCGCTCCATTCCCCCTTTTGGACCTAGACGATTTTCTCAAACCTCAGAAATGGAGTGCGTTCGGGGGCTTCAGGCCCGCCATGTGGAACCTGGTCCAAGCACTCGCACGGAAGAGGTGCAGGAGAGGGGCAAGTGTTCGGAGAGCCACCTGCGGAGGAAGGCGTTTAGAAGAAGAAGGTTCTGACCACCGCCGAGCGGATAGCGTCTCTAAGAGGACAACCAAGCGATACCGGATGCCTTCTTGAGCATGGAAAGCCGGGAAGCCGCAACATCGGCCATCACGGACAACGCAAGCGAGTTGGAGTCCCGGGTTGGTCCGAACAGCCCTATGGGAGCTTTGATACGATCAATCTGTTCGATCGACCAACCGGTTGCCCGAAGTCGTTCCGTTCTCTTTGCGTGCGTGCGGGCGCTACCCAGAGCACCGATGTAAAACGCCGGGGAGTTGAGGGCCTCATTTAGGACCGGCTCTTCGGCGTCCAGGTCGTGATGGAGCAGAACAACCGCAGTGAACGCGTCGACTGCGGGGACGACTCCTTTCAGGTCGCGGCCCCGCTGGAAAACTTCATAACCGGCAGCTTTGCCTATCGATGCGACAGCCCTTGCCTCGATTGAATCGCCGGATATCAGAACCCGCGGGCTTGGAGGGTAGACCGTCACGAAATCACGTTCCATCCAGCGACTTGGCCCCCTCGGCCGAAAGTACTCCAGAGCCTGCTGATCGGGGGAATATCGCAGTCCACCCGCCTGCCGCATTTTCAGAAACAAGAGGACCTGGCGAATTGGAAATGCGTCTCTCAGTAGATGAATGGCGACCGTGATACCGCCGCCGCAGGGCAGAACGATATCGAAAAATGGAGAATCCGTCCCGAACTTGACGGTCCGGTCCTCCCGTGCTGCCATCGCATGCAGGGCTTCGGACGCGACCGCAGCCTCCACACACCCACCTGACACATATCCGCAGAACCTGCCATCCGACGCCACGGCAACGTGAGAACCCAGTGCCCGAGCCGCGCCTCCCCTTACCTCAATCAGGGTCGCCAGCGCCACGTGCTCACCGCTCTCCATCGTGTCCGCCGCAAATGCCAGGATTTCCGCGGGATCGTCCGTCAGCGATGCTCTGACCGGAATGGGAAGCGTTACATTGACATTCATATCGAATATTCCAGTCAACATCCGAAGTTGCTGTCTCTTATCGCGCGGGTGTGGCCGTCGAAGCGGCCTATGGAAGGTTGGACGCTAGCGCCGTCCGATCGGATTGTTTTGAAGGTCTATGCAATTCGTTGTCATGCCGGGCAGGTCAGGACGTGCCAGCTCAGGTTAAGTGGTCAGCCCATGCGGCCAAGCGGTCGGCGAACAGGGTGATGAGCGCGCCACATATGACGCAAAACGCTCCGATAAGTTTGACCGTTGTCACGGGCTTAACCGCAGACTGCAACAGGCCGAAGTTATCGATCGTCAGCGATGCGATCAGTTGTCCCGCGATCACAAGGATCAGAAGGTTTGCCAAGCCGATTTGGGGGGTAAGCAGGACCGTCGAGAAAATGGCCCCTGCCCCGAGCAGTCCTCCAATGAGCTTCCAGGCCGGCTGAGACGGGAGGACGGTAAGCGCCGTCGGCAGACCGCCCCGCCCCAGTGCGATGATGCCCAAAGCAACGGCTCCGGTGGCGAAGGAGTAAAACGCGGCGGCAAACACGTTCCCTCCAAACCCTGCCGCGAGTTGGGCGTTCACCGCTGCTTGGACGGATATGGCACAACCCGCGGCGAACGCCAGTACGAAGAACAGAGGTAGCATCTACTTGGTTCCTTTCACTTCTCCAGAGCGAACTCTTCGGCGAACATGTCTTGCTTGAAGCCGACAGCGTCAAAGAGATATTCGCGCGACCTCTCGGTTGCCTCCCGCACCTTCGCCATGTCGACGCCCGCGAGTTTCCCTTCACGTTTGCGGATCGTGCCGCCGATGATGACGGTCTCTACATTGCTTCGCTCGGCGGCCCCGGCGACAGTTCCGAGGGCATTCGAGGAGGGATAAAGGTTTACGTCGTTGGCATTGATGACGACGATGTCGGCTTCCTTGCCTTCGGCCAAGCTACCTGTCCTGTCAGCAAGCCCAGCGACCCGCGCACCATCGATCGTCGCCGCCCTGAGGACGTCGCGCATTCCGATCGGGTTTGGCGCAGCCTTGTCGCCCGAGAACTTGCGGCGCTGCGCGGCGCTTCGCTGGAGATACAGCGCCATCCGCATTTCCATGAACATATCGCCGCTGTAGGCGCTCTCGTTGTCAACGCTAAAGCCGGGACGAACTCCGTGGTCGATTGCGTCCTGGTAGCCGAAGAACCCGCCCTCGAGCGCCCAGTGCGCATCCGAGCGCGGGCAGACATTTACGCGTACTCCGGACCCAGCGATAATGCGCCATGCTTCGTCATTCAGTCCTGTGCAGTGATTGAATATGTTGTCCTTTCCGACTGCTCCACCTTTATGGAAGCCAGGTAGAAGATCGGACATCTCCTTGCCGAAGAACTCCGTCACGAGATCAAGTCCGAGTTTTCGGCCGACCGCCCACTGCTCTGGATCGGGCGCGGTCATCATGGCCATTGTTACCAGCGCATCTTCATCCCCAAATTGCTCCTTCTGCAGCGCCTCGAGGTCCTTGTACCAGCTGTCCTCCTGCCAGGTGCCGGCAAGCGGTGCTCCCGGCGCGTGAACAGCGCGGATGCCTGATGTCCGCAATGCTTCGATCGCAGCCCGGGCGTGGTCGATCGAGCGGCTGTTGTGCGAATTGTCGATGATTGTTGTGATCCCTGCGTCGATGCACCCAAGGCTCGTTAGGTAGTTACCGACGTACATATCTTCCGGTCGATATTTCGTTGCGAACGAAAGGTGTGTCCCCTCGAGGTAGTCGTGCAGGTCCGCAGAGTTGGAGTTCACGCGGCGCAACTGGCCCTCCCAGGCGTGCCGGTGGGTGTCGACAAAGCCCGGAATGACGATCTTGCCGGCCGCGTCGATAATATCGGCATCTGCCGCTTCGATTTCGGGGGCGATTGCTCGAATAAGGCTGCCTTCTACGAGGACGTCACCCTTTGCGTGGCCGCCGGTCTTCGCGTCCATGCTGAGGATTGTGCCGCCCTTGATCAGGATGGGACGTTTCTTTGCATTTGGCCTCTTCACCGAGGCTCGGACTTCGGAATTCAAGATCGGGGTTTCTGTGGCGACGGCGGCTACCGTGGCTGCGGAGATGCCGGCGAGGAATGAACGGCGCGTGGGATACATCTCAATCTCATCTTTTGAACGGGTTTCGTGTCAAGAAACGGCATTGAAGCCGGAGCTTGGTTTTGGCGACATAGATGGACCGTTCGCCCAGACGGCAGAAGCCACTGACACCGCAACTCGTTGTTCAAGAAAAGTGAACTTACGAAGTTTCCCAACTGATCGCGCCGGCAAAGCAAATTGGTGGC
Organism: Sinorhizobium sp. 7-81; assembly: GCF_030124405.1. NCBI lineage: Bacteria > Pseudomonadati > Pseudomonadota > Alphaproteobacteria > Hyphomicrobiales > Rhizobiaceae > Sinorhizobium > Sinorhizobium sp. 7-81. The sequence continues at coordinate 232,000 of NZ_JASKLT010000003.1, forward strand.
TTAGGTTTGTCGCCGGAACATTCTAGTGAAGCAAGGAACGTTCAAGAGCGGAGTTTGAGCCGCACATACTCTCATCTCATGCAATACGGACAGGAGAAGAGGATGCTGGAGCGTCGAAACCGACAAGCGCAGGAAGAGTTTTACACGGTCTTCCCAATAACAGTCATCGTTGCCCTCATGGCATGTATCGTTTGTTACCTGTTTATCGGCACAAATTACCTCGACACTCCGCAGCACGCAAAAGTGTACTTCGACATTATGAAGGAGCAGCCCTCCAACAAGCGGGGTGTAGCGCCGCGCGATCCGCGTTCGGAGTGAACGACATGCACGTGACCTATCATATAGGAATACACGATGGCGGGTTCGCGTATCGCGTAGGAACAGTTTGGTCCGAGCCTTACCCGACCCATCACGACGCGGTAATGGCTGCCAAATTCGCTGCGATGCGACAGAGGATCGGCGGAGCGAACGCTAAGATCATCTACCAGGGAGACGATGGGGTCTGGCGCTCCGAATACGTTAAGGGCAGCGAACGCCCGGAGACCGACGTCGTCGACGATACCGTGATTTCGCAATTCCTGCGTGGAATGCCGCTATAAGCGGTCTCTCACTGGCTCGATCAGTCTGATAAGCTCGATGATCGAGCCGACCCGCATTTTCTTCATCATGCTGGCGCGATGTACTTTGATCGTGATTTCGGTGAGACCGAGTTCGTAGGCGATTTGTTTGCTCATCAAACCGGACGATACGCCGCGTAGTACGTCTCTCTCGCGTGTCGATAATCCCTCGACTAGCGCGCTGACCTCGGTCAGCCGGCGCGCATCCGCCCTGCTGGACCTGTCCTGTTCGATTGCCCGGTCGACCGCGGCCAGCAATTCGTCGGCATCCACTGGCTTCGAGAGGAAATCGATCGCTCCCGCCTTCATGGCTCGAACTGAAGTCGGGACGTCGCCAAACCCGGTTATGAATATGATTGGAAGCGATCGCCTGTTGGCATTGAGTTGCTCTTGCAGGGTAAGGCCATTGAGATCAGGCAGTTGCACATCGAGCACGATGCACCCCGGGCGATCCGGATGCTGGAAGTTCAGCAGTTCCCCAGTGCTTCCAAAGCTGACGCTGTCGACGCTGGCGCTGCGCAGAAGGTCGGCGAGAGCCTCCCGGACGCTCGCATCGTCGTCGACAATCAGGACAAGGGGGGCTTCTCCGGTCATGACGTCGCCTTTTGGGAAGCCCGTTCAGGGATGGCAACGACGGCGGGGAGTGTGAACTCGAAAACCGCACCATCGACGCGGTTGTAGGCGCTTATTCGACCTCCACGAGACTCAATGGCCTTCTTGGCAATCGACAGCCCCATCCCCATCCCGTCCGGTCTGGTCGTAAACAGCGGGGCAAAAAGTCGGTCGGCCACGGTGTCTGGAATACCAGGTCCACAATCAGCGACCATAAAGGTAACGGTGCCGCGGCCGTCCGAAGACGCTTTCAGTTGAATTCGTCGACGGGCGGCATCGGCATCCTTGACCGCATGCAGCGCGTTTGAAACAAGGTTCACCAGGACCTGCTGGAGTTCAACGCGCGGGCCGGCAATCTGGCATGCGCGGTGTTCCATGGTGACTTCCAAGCGCACATTTTCGGCGCGGAGCTCATCCTCCACTATCTGTACGACTTCCCCGATCAAGCTTTCAACCTCAACGTCGTCCGCCTGTGTTTCGTCCTCGCCTGACAGTCGGGACCGTGTGAACTCGAGTATCTCTCCGGCCCGTCGAGCGTCGCGAACGAGTCTTTCAAGGGAGTCTACTGCGCTTCGGATGTCGCCTTTATCCCGCAGCCATCTCAACGACGTCTGCGCGTTCATCATCATTCCGGCGATGGGCTGGCTCAGTTCATGCGTGATCGTCGCCGACAGCACGCCCATCTCCGAAAAGCGCTTTGCCGCAGTAAGGGCAGCCTGTGCTTCACGCAGTTCGGAAAGCATGCGCTGGCGTTCGGTAACGTCGATCATTCCGACAATGATCCGGGCGAAGCCGCCCCGATTGTTTGGGAACCTGATCGCTACGTAGGCCGTAGAGAGGTGTCCTCGCGGCCCTCGAAGTCGTGCCAGCCCCTCATAGCGTTCGCGGCCGTCCATCAAGGCTTGAAGCGCCTCGATAAACAGTGAAGCGTCTTCCGGAATAAACCGATGCAGCCCACCGAGGAGCTCGTTTTGGGATGCCGCCCCTAACATCTCCACCGCCGCCTGATTGACCGCTCTCGTCGAAATGAGCCTTGCGCATTCCGGGCCGAATGAAGGGTTGTCTCGAGCATACTTGGCGAGGTCGATTACCCCGCTTGCCTTTATGGCACGCAAGTGTTCCACGATTTCAGTGAAATCCTGCTCCCAAAGGGCGACGGGACTAAGGTCGAATGTCTGCTTGAATCGACGAGTTTGATGCTCCAGTTCAGCGACCGCGGTTTCCAGGCGGACGCACGCTCTCTGATGCGCGGAGATGAGGCCGGCCGCGATCACGATCGTTCCCCACGCTGCCAGGAGTTCGACGCCGTCCGTGAAGTTTCGCACGCTGATGCTTGCGAATGCCAACATCGCACAAAGGACGGAGCTAGCTGACAGCCTTTCTCCGCCGTTCGTTCCCGCTGCCGGCAGCATTGCGGCGATGTAAAAAAGGGGCGCGACGCTATGAAGACCAGAGGGTGCCTCGATCGACTGTGCCAGAACGCCGAATGTGATTGCCGCCAAGCTGATGACGGCCTTTCTTCGTTCGGCAGGCGGCTCGGCCTCATCTGAAAAGATCGAGAACATTGTATCCTCAAGTGCATCTTCCACCGAACACGCGGCTCTTTCGTTGTCGCGCGCTCGGGCTCGCAACTGTCGGCGAGAGTCACGTCCAAGATTAGCCGGCGTGGGCCTTGCGTCTTGTATCTGGAAACACGCATTTGAACCTCGCGGACCGGGTGGGGATGCTCGGCTTCGCAAACGGTTGCCGCATTCAACAGGCTCTCGAATTGTTCAAGACGCGCCGATCGCGCTCGACCAAAGTTTGGAAGAGCCTAATACAACAATCGACAACAATTAGTCGATATGCTAATCGTTAAATCATGGAAGAAGATTTTGTAGATAAGGTCAGTGCCCTCGCGAACGGAAACCGCCTCCAGATTCTCGAGTGGCTGAAAAATCCATCCGCCTACTTCGGCCCGGAACATCCGGTCGACGAGGCCGAGGGTGTGTGCGGCTTGTACATTGCGGAGAAGCTGGGAGTGACGCCGGCGACCGCTTCCGTGCATCTCAAGATTCTTACCGCGGCGGGCTTCGTCCAACCGCTGAGGATTGGCAAGTACACCTATTTCAAGCGCGTAGAGACCGCTTTCTCCGATTTGGCAGACGCCATGCGGAGCATCTAGTTCCAGCAGAAGGGTCGGAGCGCCCGTGTTCGATTTGGCCTCGTAAGGAGATAAAGCATGAGAGCAGCATCTTACACCGGGGTCGACAAAGGCGGGGCGGGACGATGGATGATCGTCGGGTTGGGTTTCGCCACCCTGGCGTTCGCGTTCACTGTCCGCGGATCGCTGTCGCTTGCCATGCCCCTCTGGCAGGCGGAGTTTGGGTGGTCGCGGGGCGCGATCTCCTCGATTGCCGCCTGCGCGATGATCGTGATGGCGCTTGTCGCTCCCTTTGCCGGAGGGGTTGCTGACAACAAGGGTCCCCGCATGCTCTTGGCCGGAGGGCTGTTAGCGATCGCCATCGGGCTTGGATTGGTCATGGCCGCCTCTCCTGGCGCGTCAGGATGGCTTCTACCCCTCGGCTTTGCAGGCGTCGCGGCCGTCGGTTTTGGCGCGATCGCGCAGCATGTCGTTGCGGCCGCTATCGCACAGCGTTTCGACCGCAACCGCGGACTAGCCACGGGGATCGGGACGGCTGGATCAACAGGCGGGCAGTTGCTGATGATGCCGCTTATCGCCGCGATGATGCAGGGCGGCGACTGGCGTTCGGCATTCATGGTGTTGACCGTCGGCTGCATTCTGCTCATCCCAGTATCCCTACTGCTACTGGGAGGATCGCCGGCTGAACCGAACACGAAGCAGTACGACGTCGCGGAGGGAGCGCATTCCGACACGCTCGCGGCCAATCTGAAAACGCTGCTTAGAAGCCCGCTTTTCCACGCCGTCTTCTGGAGCTACGCGATTTGCGGTTTCACGACGAGTGGCGTGATCGAGACGCATCTGATGCCCTACGCCGCATACTGCGGCTTCGGCCCGCTCCCCAGTGCTACGGCCTACGGGGTTCTCTCGGGCGTCAATCTCGGCGGGATGATCCTCGCCGGTTGGCTGGCTGACAGGACGCACCGGCCGCTGCTTCTGACCGTCATCTACACCGTTCGCGCCGCCAGCTTCATCTTGTTGATCTATATTGGAGATGACTACACGGCGCTGTTGGTCTTCGCTGTGATCTTCGGCCTCTTTGACTACTCGACCGTTCCGATCACCGCCAGCTACATCGCGAGCCGGATGGGCGTGCGGATACTGGGCCTGTCGATGGGGCTTCTGTCAGCGGGGCATGCTCTTGGCGGCGCAGCGGGGGCTTGGGCCGGCGGAATTCTCTTTGACGCCACGGGCAACTACACGATCGTGTGGCTCGCCTCCATGGTTGTCGCCGTGATCGCAGCAGCGCTCATCGCGGGATTGAAAGACGACCGAGCAATCAAGGGGTTTCGCCGTCCCGACCCGCACCTATCCGAAAGGTCCTTTCCTTGATGCGCTGGAATGACAATCGCGTTCTTGAGCTGTTCAATATCGAACTCCCGATCCTGCAGGCTCCCATGGCGGGAGCCTCAACTCCGGAGATGGCCGTTGCCGTTTCGGAAGCCGGCGGCCTCGGCTCGATCCCGAGCGCTCAATATTCCGCCGAGCAACTTCTCGAGATCATGGCGTCCATACGCGATCGAACCAGACGACCGATCAATGTCAACTTCTTCGCGCATACGATGCCCGACCCCGATCCGGCACGCGACATGAGGTGGCGAGCCAAACTCGCACCCTATTACGTGGAGATGGGACTTGATCCGGCTTGCCCCCTACCCGTCACAGGGCGAAAGCCCTTCGACGAGGCATTCTGCGAGGTCGTAGAAGCATATCGGCCAGAAGTGGTCAGCTTTCATTTTGGATTGCCGCCTGCCGACCTGCTGGACCGCGTGAAGGCGACGGGAGCGAAGATCGTGTCCTCCGCCACCACTGTCGCCGAGGCCGTTTGGCTTGAAGAACATGGTGTGGACGCTGTCATCGCTATGGGCTTCGAAGCGGGCGGCCATCGCGGCAACTTCCTCGACATGGACATGGCCACCCAGGTCGGCACGATGGCGCTGGTCCCCCAGGTCGTCGACGCGGTTAGAATTCCGGTCATCGCCGCGGGCGGCATATCCGATGGCCGGGGCATGGCCGCTGCCCTGATCCTTGGTGCCGCAGCTGTTCAATGCGGAACCGCCTACCTCTTCAGCCCCGAGGCGAAAATACCGGCGGTGCATCGCGCCGCTCTGTTGAACGCACGGGACGACAACACGGCGATAACGAACGTGTTCACCGGCCGACCCGCTCGCGGGGTGATGAACCGCGTGATGAGGGAGGTCGGGCCTTTAAGCGACTTGGCTCCCGAGTTCCCGACCGCTGGGTCGGCTCTGGCCCCGCTCCGGAGCAACCGGGAGCCGGCGGGCGTAGACGACTTTACGAACCTCTGGTCCGGACAGGCCGCCAAGCTGGCAGAGCATCTGCCCGCGGGAGAACTTACAGTTTCGCTCGCAAGGGCTGCGCAAAAGGCACTCGCGTGGGCTTAAATCGTGTCTCAACTGAGACCTGCCGTCGAAGAACGCTACCGACCCGAAGCGTCACGGCACTAAGTTGCACCCGACAAAGATGGATCGCTCTCGATCCTATTCGTTCGTGCAGCCCAGCGCACGTTCTTCAATCCGCGGCGCGTTCGACGCGGCAAGCGTTTATTAGAGCGCACTACATCAGATAGAAAATTCACATTTTGAAGACCAACATCCACCATTACCTGCGTGGCAGTTGGGGTTGATCGCTATGATGCTCCGACTGATGCACCTGTGGATTTACAACCCTAAATAACATTTGTGCTTCCTTATCGTTGCCGCTCGTTTCAAACTCCCCGCCGAGTAGGATTCGTTCGATGAAAGAATATCGGGTGATAAGTTCTGACGTAGTGGCAATGGCTCAACATGTTGAGCTGAATGGAAGCGGCTGGTTTGACGCCGCGGTCAAAAAGGCAATCCGATTTCTTTTCTGGATGATCGGTAATCCATGTTCAGCAGACGACATTTATGCCGAACGAGGTGGCGTGGGCCTAGATACCTTGGGTCTTCCCGAAATCACCATGGCTATAGAGGCAATGGTTGCTGGAGGAATGCTACTTCCTACGGGGGATGGCCGCTTTAAATTAACCGAGCACGAGGCGTCCATGCACCGTGAAGCGGTAGACCGGGCGCAGAAGGTAGAACAACAAGTTCGCGCGAAAGTGTTTGCAGCAGCGGCGGCAGCGGGTGCCGATTTTCCGGAGAGCGACCATTCTAAAATCTGGGATAGTTTCCACAAGGAGTTCATTGCTCCCTTCATCAGTGAATTTGGTGCGCGGGCATATGAGCTGGTAACGGGCGTAACACCCGACGCCAAGAAAACACAATTCATAACCGAGTTTCTTGGGCGCTTTCCGGAAAGCCAGAAAGTGGTCCTTGAACCCATGATCTTGGCGTTGCTTGATAAGAACAGTAGTGAGTGCAGAGTCTACGTTCTCAGGATGATGAATAGCTATTTTTTCCACTCTGCAATTAAGCTGCCAAATGGAACAATAGAAAAGGCGTTCTCGGGAAAAAAGCAAAGCAGGTCTTTGCGCTTCGTGCTGGATACAAATTTCCTATTTTCTCTTTTTGACCTACACGACAATCCTGCAAATGAGGCTGTGGGGCTTCTCGTCGCCACGATTGGAAAGCTGCCGCGAAGTTTTAATATTGGGATGTACGTACTTCCTGCAACCATCTTGGAGTTTCATCGATCTCTCAGCCTTTATGAAGGTCAAATTCGCTCCATTAGTCCCACGAGTGCGGTTGTCTCCGCGGGACTTCAATATAAGATGTCTGGTGTCCTTACTACTTATTTCAAGAGGCTTCAAGAAGCGGGATATAAGCTCAGAGCTGCCGACTACTTCGGGCCGTTCTTCGAAAACATAAACGCGCTATTGGCAACAAAGAACGTAAAAATACTTCACGGCGAGGATGATTTTTACGCTACAGATCAGTCAACTATTGACGACGCTACCGATCAATTCAGCTTCTACAAGCGCAGGTTCGCCAATGAACCCAAGAAACAGAAGACCTGGGAACAGGTATTTCACGACATGGTGCTATTGCATTACGTCTCGGATCGGCGTCGGGCAATCTGTGATACGGTCTTCGACGCGGAATGGCTGGGAGTTACGATCGACCGTGGTCTTTTGGCGTTTGACAATCGCAAGCGGCATTCGAAGGGCATACCCTGCATGGTTGACCCTGCTGCTCTTGTCCAAGTTCTTCAGTTTCTCATTCCAACAGATGAAGACCTCGAAAAGACAATTCTAGCACTGATGCAAATGCCGTTTTTGGTGGAGCCCTTTGATGTCGATGATGAGAAAATTACCCAGCGCATCTTAGGGACTATCTCCCGATTTGAAAATGTCGGGGACTTGGACAAGGACACCGTACTTAGCATCCTGGGAAGCCAGGCATTGAGGAAAAAGATTGAGCGTGTGCATGATAAGGACGACGAGCTTTCACTTATCAAAGATGCATTGATTGAACATGCGGCAGAGCTGAAAAAGGAGGCCGACCGAGCCGCCGCTGAACTCGCCGAAGCAAACAAACGTCACGAGGAAGACCGGCTCGCCAATGAGAAGAGTTTGATCGCGACAATGCGCGACAAAGCGGAAGCTGAAAGGCTCCTCGCAAACGCCCAGGAAAGCGTCACTGAACGCGAAAAGAGCGAGGCCGCTCTCAGAAGCAGGGTCCAAGAATTAGAGGATCGGGAAAAGACCCAAGTAAATCGAAGACGACGCTTCATCCAAGGCATCAAGGTCGCAGCGGCGTTTGGTCTAGTGGTATTAGCTACCGCAGGGACGGCTCTTGCCCTGTGGCATTTTCCCGAGTTGATCCCTGGCAACTTTTGGTGGATGAGGCTATTCGTTGGCGCAACCATTTCGGCTTTGTTGATGTTACCTTTTTACTGGTTTGCTGGCCGACAGGAGGATATTGCGGGACATCGCGCCGTAAGGTTTTTGCGGTGGTTTTCTATAGGTTGTTGGACTGCCTATCTCACGCTATTAATTGGGGTAGGAAACGACTGGATTTCGGCGGCGGTACAGAAGGACCTGCCCGATCCCAAGAGCCTAGTTGTTCCGTCCCATGGCGAAACTGGCAGCAAGCCCGGGACTTGAACCACCCTTCGGTCTGGCCAAACGTGCGGAATACCTCGAAGAACGTCGCGTCGAACGTGAGAATTTTCGCGCGAGTGTTGGAGACGGAGCTATCCGGCAAAAACTCATCCGATCAGGCTGCGCTCATCTTCTAAAATGGCGCACAGGTGCCAATGCGTTCCACCTCACTTAAATGGGGATGACAACGCGATCGCGGGTGGATCGAGGGCTTCGCGGGTTACATCGAATTAGGCCAACGGCATCAGCGAAGAGGCACCTGTGGCGCTGTTAAACAGATGGCCGCCACGTTCAATAGCCAAGACCCCGCCTCTCCTATCCTCGTCCCAAAACCACGAGGCGGGATATGCGGGGAAGTCTTCGAAAACTTAGAAATGCGTTTGTCACTTTGGCCGCTGTGGGTGCAACCGCCGCGGCCGGGTTCGTCGTATATAGCTGGCAACCGGAAATAGACGACGCCCCGTCTCCAGCCAGCACGTTCACACCGGAACTCGTAGCTGGCGGAGAAGTTCTGGCGGGCGCGGGCTACTGTGGCGTCTGTCACACCTCCGATCCGACGAAACCCTTTGCGGGTGGACGGGGGCTTGTTACCCAATTCGGGACGATCTACCCGACCAACATAACTCCTGACCCGGCCACTGGCATCGGGTCATGGTCTCGATCCGCATTCGCGAGGGCGATGCGGGAAGGCGTGTCCCGGGACGGGTCGCACTTGTTTCCGGCGTTTCCGTACGATCATTTCGCCTTGCTGAGCGACCGCGACATCGACGCGCTTTACGCCTTCTTCATGACCCGCACTCCCGTGCGGCAGGTGAACCGGGACAACACCCTCCCCTTTCCTCTGAACATCCGTTTCCTTCAGGCCGGATGGAAGCTGCTCTTTTTCCGCCCCCCTGAACCTCAGAACGCGATCTCGCAAACGGCGGAAGCCCGCGGGCACTATCTGGTCGACGGGATCGCGCATTGCGGGGCCTGCCACACCCCGAGGAACGCCCTTGGAGCCGAGATTGCCGGGCGCGCGATGGACGGAGCGGACATCGACGGCTGGACCGCACCCGCACTGAATGGGAACACCCCTTCCCCGACCGGGTGGCGTGCCTCGGACTTCTACGACTACCTGAGGACCGGCTCGAGCCGCTTGCACGGTACCGCCGCGGGTACGATGTCTCCAGTCGTCCACCAGGGGCTGGCGAAGCTCCCGGACGACGATATCCAGGCGATCTCGCAGTATCTGGTCACCCTCGGCGGCGGCAGCTCTGCCCTACAAGAGGCAGCCGAAACGAGATCGCTGGAGCAAGACGCCGCCAAGAGCTCCTCCTCGCTGGCGACACCAGGTGAACGACTCTACGTCACGGCTTGCGCCACCTGCCACTTCAACGCCGGAGAAAAGGTCGCGGACGCTCGCCCGGAGCTCGGCCTGAACTCCGCGCTGTTCTTGGAGAAGCCCAACAACCTGCTTCACGCCGTCCTTGAGGGGGTAAGCGCCGAGGACGGGAAACCTGGTGTCGTCATGCCAGCGTTCAGGGCGATGACAGACCGAGACCTCGCGGAGATCGCCAAGTACCTGAGATCGACCCGAACGGACCTCCCTACGTGGACGGACCTCGAGGAAAGGGTCGCAAGAACCCGCAGCGCAGGAGCAGCCCATGACTGACGGCCAGAACCCCATATCGTTTTCGGTGAACGGTAAACCCGTATCGACCGGAGAAGCGGCAGACACGCCTCTGCTCTGGTTCATCCGCGACAACGTCGGCCTTACGGGCACCAAGTTCGGCTGCGGCATCGGCATGTGTGGCGCGTGCACTGTCCACGTCGGCGGCCGTGCGCTCCGATCCTGCGTCACGCCTATTTCGGCGGTGGACGGAGGCGAAGTGACTACGATCGAGGGCTTGTCCTCGAACGCCTCCCATCCAGTACAGAAGGCGTGGAGCGAAATGCAGGTTCCGCAATGCGGCTACTGTCAGTCCGGACAAATAATGCAGGCGGTCACGCTTCTCTCGGATTTTCCCGATCCGACGGACGAAATCATTGACGCTGTCATGGCGGGCAACCTGTGCCGCTGCATGACCTATCCGCGCATTCGGGCCGCAGTCAAGCGCGCCGCCGCGATCGCTAAGGAGGCTCAGACCCATGGCTAGGATCGGTGACGTTCGACACTCGGCGGGAAACCTGACGAGGCGCAGCTTCCTGATTGCCGCCTCGGGCGCAGTGGCGGCATTTGGTTTCGCGAACTACGCCAGTGGTTCGATGGCGCTGCCGTCAGGCGATGAAATCGTGCCGGAGCAGACCTTCGAGCCAACCATCTGGTATTCCATCGACGGCAACGGCGTTGTGGAAGTCAATATCATCCGCGCGGAGATGGGCCAGCACGTAGGAACGTCGCTCGCAAGGATCATCGCGGACGAACTCGAAGTCTCCTGGGACCAGGTCCACATCACGCATGTCGACTCCGCCGCCAAATGGGGCCTCATGGTCACCGGCGGCAGCTGGTCGGTTTCCCAGACCTGGCCGATCTTCAGCAAAGCGGGAGCTGCCGGGCGGCAGGCACTGCTCCAGCGCGGAGCGGAATTGCTCGGCGTTCCGGAAGCCGAATGCCATGCCCGAGAGGGCAATGTCGTGAGCGGGGACCGGAGCATCGACTACGGAACGATCGTCAAAAGCGGGATCGTCCGAACGTACACGTCAGATCAACTCGCAGCGATGCCGACCAAGCCGGTGGAAGAGCGCAGGCTGATCGGCCGCGCCGTGGCTGCACTTGATATCCCGCCGAAACTGAATGGCAGTGCGCGCTATGGCATAGACGCTCGCATCGAGGGAATGGTCTACGCTCGTCCGGTACTCCCACCGACAAGGTACGGATCGAAGGTCGTGGCAGTCGATGACAGCGACGCACGAGGTGTGAAGGGATATATCCGTTCGATAGTCCTCGACGATCCAACGGAAACGGTGCCCGGCTGGGTCATGGCGATCGGGGAGACCTATGTCGCCGCGATGCGCGCCGCCGATCAGTTGCGTGTGACCTGGAACGCTGGCCCCACTAACGAGGTGTCAGAGAAGGACCTGCAGGATCATGGCGCGGCGTTGATCGCCGAAGGCAAGGTCGGCTCGATCCTCGACACAGGGGATACGAACACCGAAGCGGTGTTCGGCCCCGCCGAGCATACCATCGAACGGACCTATACGAACGCCACCGCTCTCCATTTCCAGCTGGAGCCGACGAACGCGTTGGCGTTCGAGAAGGATGGCATCTTCGAAATTCACACGGGGAACCAGTGGCAGAGCCTGATTTTGCCGACGCTTGCGAAGGCGCTCGGTCGTCCCGAGGATTCGGTCGTCCTCAAGACCTACATGCTTGGCGGCGGGTTTGGTCGGCGGCTTAACGGCGACTACGCAGTTCCTGCCGCTCTGACGGCGAAGGCCCTCAACGCTCCGGTCAAGATGATCCTCACCAGAGAGGACGACTGCAGGTTCGACTCTGTGCGCTCGCCGGCCGTCCAGACGCTTCGAATGGCGTTCGATCCGAACAAGAAAGTGGTTGCGATGGAGCATCACGCTGCCGCTGGCTGGCCAACAGAGGTGCTCGCTCCATTTTTCATGCCAAAAGGTGCCAATGGCATCCCGTTCGATCCGTTCTCCATCAACGGTGCCGACCACTGGTACGAGGTGGGGGCACAGAAGGTCAGGGCGATCTCCAACGATCTCGCCCGAGCGACGTTTCGTCCTGGTTGGCTTAGGTCCGTCGGTCCCGGATGGACGAACTGGGCGCTCGAGAGCTTCATGGACGAGGCCGCACACGAGGTCGGAGCTGATCCGGTCGATTTCCGCCTTGGCCTGCTCAAGGGTATCGGCCGAAACGCTGGTTCCGCGCCCAACAGTGTCGGCGGCGCGCTCCGCCAGGCACATGTACTGCGAACAGTCGCCGAGCGCGCGGGATGGGGCAACCCGCTCCCCGACGGACACGGCCTCGGAGTAGCGACGAGCTTCGGTCAGGAGCGCGAAATGCCGACCTGGGTTGCCTGCGTCGCCCATGTCTCCGTCGACCGGGCCACCGGCAACGTGAAGGTCGAGCGACTGACATCGGTCATCGACGCGGGAACCATCGTCGACCCCGGCGGGGCACTGGCGCAGGCTGAAGGAGCCACGCTCTGGGGCGCGAGCCTCGCATTGTTCGAGGGCACCCGGTTCGAAAACGGCCAGGTGGTCGATCGAAACCTCGACACCTACACCCCTCTCAGGATCGCCGACACCCCGCCCCTCGACATCAGTTTTGTCGACAGCCGCGAAGCACCCACAGGGCTTGGCGAACCCCCAACGACGGTCGTTGGACCAGCCATCGCAAATGCCATTTTCGCCGCTTCCGGTGCACGTCTCCGGCACATCCCAATAACCGCCGAGGCGGTCAAGGAAGCCATCCAGCCATAAAAGGAAACTTCAATGCTTCTCATTCTAGCTCTTCTCATCGGGGTCATCGCGGGACTGCGCGCCATGACCGCACCTGCCGCCGTCGCCTGGGCCGCATGGCTTGGATGGTTTGACGTGTCTTCGTCCTCCCTGGCCTTCATGGGCTATCGCTGGACGCCCTGGATATTCACGGTCGCCGCGATCGGGGAACTGATCAGCGACCAGCTTCCGACGACGCCGAGCCGCAAGGTGCCATTGCAGTTCGGCACAAGAATCGTGGTTGGAGCCCTGACCGGCGCGACCGTCGGCGCATCCGGCGACGCCTTGGTCGCAGGACTCATTGCGGGCGTGATCGGATCGATCATCGGAACTTACGGCGGCGCGGCGGCCCGCGGCAAGATGGCAGCAACTTTCGGTAAGGACATGCCGGCTGCGTTCATCGAAGACGCCGTCGCGATCATCGGCGCGATCCTCATTGTCGGAGCGGTCTGATGCAGCGCTACGACGCGATATTCATCGGCGCGGGTCAGGCTGGTCCCTTTCTTGCCGCCAGAATGGCGGAAAGCGGGCTGAACGTGGCATTGATAGAACGCGAATTCCTTGGTGGGACCTGCGTCAACACGGGATGCATTCCGACCAAGACCCTCGTAGCGAGCGCACGGACCGCTCACGTCGCCCGCCGGGCAGATGAATTCGGGGTGAAGATCGGTAAAGAGCTGACCGTCGATATGACAGTCGTGAGGGACCGCGCTCACGCTGTGACTATGAAGGTCCGCAACGGGCTTATCGAGTGGCTCGGCAACCTAAAGGGCCTCACGATCATCTATGGCCATGCGAAGTTCACCGCTGCTGACACCGTCGTGGTGAACGGCGAAGCGCTCGCCGCGCCCCGCATATTCGTCAACGTTGGCGCGCGTCCGATCATTCCGACATTCCCGGGGATCAAGGAAATCGGTTATCTGACGAGTACTTCGATCCTTGACTTAGACACCTTGCCCCGGCACCTGGCGATAATCGGCGGCAGCTACATCGGTCTGGAGTTCGCCCAGATGTACCGGCGCTTCGGTTCCGAGGTCACCCTCATCGAACGCGGACCCCGGCTCGCGCCCCGCGAGGACGACGATGTTTCGATCGCAATACGAGATATCCTTGCTGGTGAAGGCGTTGCCGTCCACACCGATGTGAGTGAGATCACCTGCTCGTCGAAGGGCGAACATATCCTCCTCAATGCCGATGGCGTGTCTCATGATGTGAGCCATGTTCTCATGGCGACCGGCCGTCGTCCAAACACCGACGATCTAGGTCTGGAGGCGGCTGGTGTCGAATTAGACGCGCGGGGCTACATCCCGGTCAACGACCGCCTCGAAACGAACGTGCCCGGCATCTGGGCTCTCGGCGACTGCAATGGCCGTGGTGCATTCACACACACGTCTTACAACGACTTTGAGATCGTTGCGGCAAATCTCCTAGATGCCGAGGACCGCAAGGTCTCGAGCAGGGTTCCCGCGTACGCGCTATACATCGATCCACCGCTTGGGCGTGTCGGGATGACCGAAAGGGAAGCGCGCGCCTCAGGGCGTAAGATACTGGTTTCTACTCGTCCTATGTCCAGGGTGGCTCGCGCAATGGAACGCGGTGAGACACTAGGCTTCATGAAGGTTATGGCGGACGCCGATACGAAGGAAATCCTGGGAGCGACGATCCTCGGCGTCGAAGGTGATGAGGCGATCCACGGTTTCATCGACGCAATGACCGCCAGGACCCCTTTCACTGACCTTCAATGGGCGGTTCCGGTCCACCCGACCGTGTCGGAGCTGATCCCTACCCTGTTACGAGGTCTGTCTTAGAAGAAGCCACCCTGCAGCCAAGATAGGCTGCAGGGTCGCTCTTCCGCGAACGGCTGCGCGTACGGCAAAAAGGCCGAACGACCTCGGTCGGCGGCAAGTGGCGAACAAAAGACGAATTCAAGACCGTGCTGCGTCGCGGTCACCCGGAATGTTTTCTACGGTTTTCTTTTACAAGGCGATGGAGCCTTTGGGACGCCCATGAGGGAGGGAGAGATTGACCGGTTAGGACGAGGAACATCCGCGGCTGGTATCACTGCGGTAAGACGATCTCTCACGGCAGGTTAGGAGGCGCGATGAACTAGTAATAAGCCCACACCACGACCACTCCGACGATCGGCAAGAGCCAGATAAAGGCCTTACGCTGCCTTGGATTGCCCCTCTTTGACGCTTGTTTTGGCTTCCGCCGTTCAAACTTAACAATGTTGTCGTCGCTCATATAGGCCCTCTCCGGTCGGCGATTGACCTCATAGCACATGAAAGCGTCACCAGCGAACTAGCGGGGGCTGGGATCGTTTCGGGTTGCTTAGAAGACTGACCGCAGCGCCGACCAGCGGCTCTCGAGAACGCGAGCACCGAATCGACGGTGGCGATGATCCAAGCCAAGCAAGGGCGGAAATCGGAGGCGCGGAACCGCGAGTGAGCAGACCGCTGCCTACGTGAGGCGACCCCGGAACGAAATACGGTTCTGCGGGGTTGAATCTTGACCCGAAGATGGAGGCATGTCTTGAGGCAGCCTGCCAAACCCCTGCTTTCCCGTGAAGGCATCTCGAATAGTGCTAAGGGACGAAATGCCGCGGTGTCCCCTGTCGCCCGTCTCGCAAATCTCGGCGCAACCAAATCCGCCTTTCCAAAGTTCATTGAACCCTGCCACCCGACGCTGAAGAAAAGGCCACCGGATGGTGGGGTGTGGCTTCACGAAATCAAGCTTGATGGCTACCGTGCGCAGCTGCATATCGAGCGCGGCAAGATCACAATCTACACACGGACCGGGCTGGATTGGACGAAGGAATTCAAGTCAATCGCAGCGGCCGCGATGGACCTACCCGGACACGAGGCGGTGATGGATGGAGAGGTTACGGTCTTCGGCAAGACGGGGCTTCCCGATTTTCAAGCACTTCGGCGAGAGCTCGCGAAACGCTCGTCGCAACATCTTACGTTTCAAGCGTTTGACCTGCTCTACCTGGACGGCTACGACCTCCGACGGGTACCGCTGATCGAGCGCAAACGAGCGCTGCGCGAGGTACTGGAAGACGGGGCCGGCACCATCGCCTATGTCGACTATCTCGAGCTTGATGAAGGAGAAGCGATATATCGGCACGCCTGCGAGATGGGTCTGGAGGGGATTGTCTCGAAACGCAAGGACGCGCCATACCGATCCGGGCGGCAGGAATTCTGGACAAAGACGAAATGCAAGAAGCGCGAGGCCTTCCCGATCGTCGCCTTCATCGAAAAGCTCGGCGCGCACCCGCGCAGGATTGCCTCGCTCTATCTCGGGCGCAGGGATGGCGATCGCATCGTTTATGCGGGCAAGGCCCAAACCGGGTATACCCTGGCGGCGGCGCGCGAGGTGCGGGAGCGGCTCGACCCCTTGATTATCGGCAAGAGCCCCCTCTCCCACCCGATCAACAAGCCCAAGGCGACCTGGGTGGAGCCGCAGGTTTACGCTGAGATCGACTATGGCGGGGTGACGGATGACGGCCTGCTGCGGGAGCCCGTGTTCAAAGGCTTGCGCGAAGCCTCGCGAGATGCCGCTAAACAGCGACCGACCGCTGGTCTCGCCTCGGTCCGGGTGCCGCAGCAGAACATACTGCAGTTGCTGCCAGACGCCGTCGCGCCATTGAAGGAGGAGCTTGCGGACTACTGGACGCGCGTTGCCGATCGCGCCTTGCATTTCCTCGGCGGTCGCCCGTTGAAGCTCGTAAGACACATCCACGGCACCACCTTCTATCACAAGGGACCGCTGCCGCCGATCCCGCCAGAGGTCCACCAGCTTCGCATAGAGAAGCGCGAGGGCGGCGAAGGGGTTCGTCTGTGGGTCGACGATCTCGCTGGATTGCTGGGACTTGTCGAAATGGGCGCGGTGGAACTGCATCCCTGGGCGGCGACCGTGGACGATATCGAACACGCCGACGCGCTAATCTTCGATCTCGATCCCGGCGAAGGCGTGTCGTGGGCGTTCGTCGTCGAAACCGCTTTGCGGCTAGGGGGATTCCTTGAGGCGGAGGGCTTCAAGACATGGCCAAAGCTCACCGGGGGCAAGGGCGTTCACATCATGGCCCCTCTGCCGGCAAAGATGTCGCATAACACGGCGCGCGCCTATGCCAAACGCTTGGCGCAGCAGTTTGCCAGCACCGATCCCGACCACTACGTCACGTCGGCACAGCTTTCGCAGCGACCCGGAAAGCTTTTTCTCGATTATCTGAGGAACGGCCGCGGTACTACAGCCGTCGGTACCTACTCCCCGCGGGCGCGATCAGGGTATCCTGTCGCGGCTCCGGTTACCTGGCGCGAAATCGAGCGCGGAATTGGATCGGATGCATACACGATCGAACGTCCACCAAAGCGCCGCAAAGTCCTTTAGTTGCGCAGTGAAT
The DNA here is from genome assembly GCF_030124405.1 of Sinorhizobium sp. 7-81. Lineage (NCBI taxonomy): Bacteria > Pseudomonadati > Pseudomonadota > Alphaproteobacteria > Hyphomicrobiales > Rhizobiaceae > Sinorhizobium > Sinorhizobium sp. 7-81. The sequence goes on from NZ_JASKLT010000003.1 coordinate 249,300, forward strand.
TCCTCAAGAGTCATCAGGTGTCATACGCTGGAGACGGATCGCCTGCGGAGGCGCAGCAGGCGGACAGCGGATGGTCCCGAAACTCGGGAGAATTGCTCTTCCCGACCAAGCGCCATGGGCTAAGGCCACCGTCTTCCCTGCCGAGGCCTCCGCCAGTGCGGCTCAGCCCTTGTCGGCGGCAGGCCAATTGTTGGACGGTTCTTCGACGACCTGTTCGCTGACGTCGTCGGCGGGATCAGGGTCTCGTTCGTAGGCGAGTCGAAGCTTTCCAATCTCGTCAAGAATTGCGTCGTAGACATCCTGTTGACGCGCGCCGGCAACGACAGCGGCATCGACCAGTCTTTCCAATCCGAGATGCACGTCGGCGCGCCAGTCATTCATCGTCATTCGTCTTCCTCCGTCTCTTAGGTCGATCTGAAAGCTCGATCCAAATCGGCGCGTGATCGCTTGTGCGCTCCCATCCCCGGACATGCTTGTCGACACCTGAATCAGAAAGCCTCTTGGTGACATCCGGGCTGAGCAAGAAGTGGTCGATACGAAGGCCGGCATCCCTCGCGAAGGCGTTTCGGAAGTAGTCCCAAAAGGTGTAGATGCGTTCGCCGGGATGAAGATGCCGGAGAGCATCCGTCCAGCCCTGTCCAAGCAGGCGATGATAACAGTCTCTGACCTCGACGCGGAACAGCGCGTCGTTCACCCAACGCTCCGGTTTGTACACATCGAGTTCCGTCGGCATGACGTTGTAGTCGCCAGCGAGGATCACCGGGACGTCGAGTTCCAGCAGCTCTCCCGCATAAGATGTCAGCCTGTGGAACCATGCCAGCTTGTATTCGAACTTCGGTCCCGGATAGGGATTTCCGTTGGGCAGATAGAGGCAGCCGATCACCATGCCATCGATCGCTGCCTCGATATAACGGCTGTGGGTATCGTCCGGATCGCCGGGCAGGCCCTTGCGCGTCTGTGTTGGCTCCCTGTCTCTGGCGAGGATCGCCACGCCGTTCCAACTCTTCTGGCCGTGCCAAATCGCCCCGTATCCTGCAGCCTCGATAGCCTTGACGGGGAACTTTGGGTCTGGTGCCTTCAGTTCCTGAAGGCAGACGACGTCCGGTGACGCCTCCTCCAGCCACCGCAGCAGGACATCCAGACGGCCATTCACCCCGTTGACGTTATAGGTGGCGATCTTCACGGAGCTAGTTCTTGCGATCGCCCTTGTCGCCCTGGCCGGGCTTGGCATCGTGCTTCGCCTTCTGTTTCCTGTCCGACGACAGGGAACGGCCGACATCCACCGATTGTTTGAACTTCCCGCTTTCGTCGCGCCGCACGTAGCGCTTGTCGGTCCCGGTATCGATGAGTTCGCGCTTCGACATCACTGCCTCCGTTCCTTAGGTTGCCCGACAGAACGCACGGAAAGCCGAAAAGTTACAAACCTCTGGCCGCTGCACGAGATAAGCAGCCCAGCCCCGGTGACAGTGGCGAGGCGCTGAGCGCATAGCAATACTTCCGATTCGGCCGGTCAGTACCGGCTTTTGACTGGGGGTCAGCGGTCCCCACTTGCGGAGGGAGCACAGGCTTGGTTAGGGACGGCGATCACGCCGATTACCTTCCGCAAACATGCCATTGCATCTGATAGCCATATTCCCCCTCGCGGCCGTAGCACCAACCCACTGCCTCGAGTTTCGCGCCAATGGCCTCACGTCGATCGCAGGCTTTCCAAGTCTCGTCGGAGTCGCCCCTACCGCCTCGGCAATCACCGTTCTGCTGCTGCCATTGAGAAATTATCCTGGTTGGTTCGCGCGGCTTTCTATCTGTTGCCAAAACCTTTCCCGTTTCCGACATGATCCTGTTTGTTGCCGGGTCCCAGATCAGGGAGAAGTCCGCCATGCCCGAAGATGATCTCGCGCGCCTGGGACTATGTGCGAACCATTCGACGGTGCCAGTGACGGTACACGTCGAATCGCATGTAACGCGCTCCGAACCGTGCTTCACGCTGTAGACCCGCTTCGGCCAACGATCCGCGAAAACCGCCTTTTCCCGCAGAACCTCGTCTCGAGATATCGCCTTCCCGTAGAAGGTCACAGTGTCGGCATAAGCCGTGCTCATGAAGGCAAGCGCCTGAGCGTTTGGACGCGACCAGGCGTCGTGATACTCGGCAACGAACCGCAGGACGCGGTCGGCGTCGGCAGGCGCAGTGGAGATGACCACTGGCTTCACGGACGGGGTGCTCTCCGCAGTCGCGCCCACGAGCTGGCTCGTAGATGGTGTAGAGGTCGTCACTCCAAACTGCGTCATCTCGCCTGCCGTCAGATACCTTATGTCCGAACTGGGAATTGAAAGACTCAGCTGCATTAGCTTCGGATCGACTCCCATCTCCATGAGATACGACATGATCTCCGCCGTCAGGGACTGAACGGCCGCAACGGCCTCATGGCCATTAATTGCAGCATCGCCTGAGAAAGACGATTGATGTACCCCGATCGATCCGGGATCGGCTGTTCGCCTCACGCCACCGACGAACGCCAGCGCGCAAGCGGAGGCGCACTCGGCTGCACGCAGTTGGACCGTCTCAGTCCCCAGAGACCGGATCGCTCGCCCGAAGGCCATTGCCGCACGCACATTTCCGCCATTGCTGTCGAACGTGACAACGCGCGCGCCCGATGCCGCAGCTTCCGCTATCAACTTGTCCGGATTGTCGGTGAATTCGAATTCTCCCCGAACGACCAGTATCGTCTGTCCGCCGTTAATCTGCAGCCTCTCGATTGAAACCGCTGCATGCGCCTGCGACAACACCAGCAACAACCCAGCAAACAAAAACCAGAGGACAACCCCGCTACGCATATTCCATCCCCGACGCCTTCTCGTATCAGGAGAATATCCATGTCCGCGACAACCGCAATTCATGTTTACGAGGAACGGCACAACGGAGCTGAGCTCAAATGCTGACGCGAGCCGACGGGCATCATGTTCTCGTCGCGAATCACACGCGATTGCATCCGATGCGAGAGCGTCAGAGGCTTGCGGTCACCCGTTGTGAGCTGACGGCCCGCCCGACGGGTTGAAGTGAAGGATACGAACAGGAACGGCGCACATACCGAGGTACGTTGGCGGCTATGGTGATGGGGCACGGCGGCGCTAACCAACTGTTGTCAGGAACTTAGTGCAATCCAAGCGCGATCAGCTTGCCGTGCGGGCCTACGTCCAACGGTTTCCGGCCAAGGTCTTCATCGAAAAGGAGCGAGGGATCGCAGTGGCATCGGCCGCCAGTCCGTATTGACGAGGAACACACTCGGCATGATCGTTTCTCGAGTTCCGCAACCGGCAGCGCCGCCACAAATCCAGAAGATGCGATCAGGTCCGACCGCCACCGCTATTCTGCTCGCTTCACGCCAAACAAAGCGCCCCGAAAGAGAAGGACCAGGCTCATCACTGCGATGACGCCAACGGTTATGTTGGCAAGCGCAAAGGCGACCTTTGCCAGCTGAAACATGGGTTCTCCCGCGTCGCGTTGCGCAAGCTTGATCGCGGAGGTTGCCAAAGATGTCGCTCCGAACGTGAATGCCCAATATGACGCCGAAAAGCCCTGTTTCATCACCCAAGGCAATATCCGGAGCATTAGCAACGTCTGCAATACGGCGTAACCGAACATCGTCATAATCAGGATATCTGGAGGTCCCGAGGTTGTGCTGAGATAGGCAGCCGACCCAACCGCTGGAGGTGCCAGTTGGATGCCGATGGTCGGTCGAAGCGCTTCAGGCAGCTCGACGGCTGTCAATAACCGATGCAGCAATACGGACTCGATGGCCAACCAGGAAAACAGACCTGCCCCGAAAGCCATTTGTCCGAAAACCGCGCCGGCGAAATGGGTGCCAACGATAGCCGTTACAAACGAACCGGCGACAGTAGGGAGATATAACACCGCAGTCGTCGTCGACGGATCGCGGCCGCCGTGCCAAAGATCGCCGGTGCGCCAGACCGCAAACGCAACCGTGTAGACGAAGCCCACCCAGAACAGCGTCTTTGCGGGCTCCGGCCATAAGCCGGTCATCGCCCCTGCCGCCAACATCGTCGAGACACCGACCAGACCGACGAAACAGCACTGCACGGGATGGTAGACTTCCTCGAGGGCCTCCTTGCGGAAGACCAGCCATTTCAGAGAGAAAAGCGCTGTCAGCACGATCCAGACGATGACAGCTGCGATAGCTAGACCGGTCCCGATTTCCTCAGCTAGCCCCCAGTACGAGGCCCCCGCACGCCAGGCGTTCGCAAGCCCGGCGGTTCCAAGGACTATGCCGAACGCCGAAGCCGGGACCAACGGTACGCGAGGACCTCGCCTACGTTCCAGTCCCTCCAACGTCGCTTGTTCGGAAGAAGTCATAGATTGGCACCAGGTTTATCGTGACAAGTCGTCCGATGCGCCGGACCACGGTTTCCCTTCGCAGGTTCGCTCAGCGGCCAGCGGAAATACATGTACAGATAGATGACACTTCCCAAGGCGAGGGAGGCTGCCGCCACCCCAAGCGCGGCGTTGTATCCGGCTTCCACGGATGCCGCGCTCGACAGCAAGGCGGCGACGACGGGCGGACCGGCAATCTGGCCGATGCCGTAGAGTGCCGTCAGCATTCCCATGTACCTCGCCGCCGCATGCGGACGGAGCCGTTGCACTTCCTTGAGCGCGAAGAAGTTGATCGCGGTGAAGGGAAGTCCCACCAAGAAGCTGCTCGTGGTAAAGCCGACAAGGGTCGGCAGGGGGAGGATTATCAGCGCGCCGATCGCCTGCGCCACGTAGGCGACAAACAGAAGCATCCTTGGATCGAATCGCTTCGCAACGTTGACAGCCAGAAGGCACCCGACGGCGGCGGCCACGCCGAAGAGAGGCCAGAACGCGTCCAGCCATATCGAGGGGGGAAGCTCGGCGTGAGCCATTGCTGGGAGGAAGGTGGCCGTAACGATGTAGCCAAACCCGGCGAAACCGTAAGCGAGTGCGAATACGACTATCTCCACCCGGTCGATCCTGCCCGCAGCAGGTTCTCCCCGGGCGTATGCGTCCTTCCGAGGCGGACGGTCACGATCCCCCAGCACCGGCCACAATATGAACGTCGCGACAAAGGAAACTGCCGCGAACGCCAGCCACGCGGTCGCGGTCGTCAGATCAACTGCGAAGAGCTCCCACGCCAAGATGCCCGAGAACGCAATACCCAGACCTGGTCCAGTGAAGACAATGCCGCCGAAATGGCTGGCGTCCAACCGCGTTAGATGAGCGAACGCCCAAGCCGAGGTGCCCACAAAGGCGAACGCGCTGAATACGCCGGCGAGGAAGCGGAAGAAAAGCCATCCTACGGGCCAGTTGATCGCCATCGCCGCCGTGAGCAGCGCAGTCGCGATCAAGCTCAAGCGTACGAGCACCCCGTTCGGCATCACCCTCGGCGCGCCCATCAGTAGCATCGCGCCGGTCAGGTAGCCGAGATAGTTGGCGCTGGCGAGATTGCTCCCAGCGGTAATGTCCAAGAGCTCTTCTTGGGCCATGATCGGCATGAGCGGTGTGAAAGCAAACCGTCCGATGCCCATCGCAACGGCAAGAGACAGTGCTCCGGCTATGGCGACGATTTGGCCCGAACGATGCTTGAGCCGTGGGCTTTGGGTGAGACCGTGATGCGGATGGTGATCCATGTCCCTCATGCTCGGGTCGTGTCGGATGGTCGGGAGGGCGGTAAACCGCCCCCCGCATCTCCCCACTAAAGGGGCCCAGGGCGAGTTTGCCGGAGAGTGTCCTGAGCTACCGCTTCAGGCCGCTGATGAGGTTGCCGTAATCCGGGATGTGCTTCTCGAAGAGAGCCGCGAGGCCTTCGAGCCCATTTCGCCAATCGCGCTGAAGTTCGCATGCGACGGCGAACCAGTTGATTAGCTGTGCGCCGGCGTGCGCCATACGAATGTGAGCGGCGTCGCGGGCGACGCTGCTGAAGGTCCCCGACGCGTCCACGACCACGAAGACCTCGTAACCTTCGGCCAACGCCGAGAGCGTCGGCATCGCGACGCAAACATCGGTGACGATGCCCGCGACGATAATCTGCTTTTTGCCCGTGGCCTTGAGTGCCTTGAGGAATTCCGGGTTGTCCCAGGCGTTGATTTCACCGGGGCGTTTGATCACCGGCGCGTCCGGGAGAATTTCCCTGAGCTGTGGGAGGAGCACGCCGTTGGGCCCCTGATCCATGCTCGTGGCGAGGATCGTGGGAAGGTCGAAATACTTTGCAGTGGCCGCAAGAGCGAGGACGTTGTTGCGGAATTCGTCGGGCTGGAAGTCTCTGACAAGCGAAAAGAGGCCGGTCTGGTGATCAAGCATCAGAACGACAGCGTCTTCCTTGCGGATGAAACCCGGGGTGGCGGACATGAAGAACCCTTTCGAAGAGGAACAAGAGAAACCGCCGCAGGCCGTCTCGCTCGGGGTCGCCCAGCTCACCGATCCGCGCCAGTTTCCGGGCGAACATATTCAGCGCTTCGCGTCGCCTATTGAACGTCAGGCACGATTGTTGAAGGGACGATGGTGACCTCCAGTGAGGTTTTGGATTTAGCGTCTGGGTGCCAACTCTGCGCGAGACCCACTGTGGGGCCTCTTTACATCCGGCAGTTCAAAGATAACCGACGTGCTCGCCAAACGGGACGTCTTCGTCCCAGTTCCCAGTCCCGATCCGCTCGCTTTCGCCTGAGAGCAGCTCTGCGGGAGGATGCTTATCCTCCGCATGTCCGTGCGGCCTCCCATCGTCACGGTGCCGCCTATCGCTATCGCCGCCACACTCGTCTAGCTCGCCCTCCCGCGTCACGCGGTTGTCGTGCGCTCTTTCATTGAGGCCTGCCGTTATCGCGGACTGTCGGTGCGCGATCCAGACCCCATCGGGTTCTGAGGCTACCGAGGTGCTCTCACTTATTTGCGTCGGCCTCGAAGAGGACGTCGCTGCGAGCTTTCCCACCTTCTCAACCATCGTGGCTCACTGTGTTCGCGATTTCACGATTCCGGCCCGCATGTCAGGGATGCGCAAGACCGATGAGACGCACCCCGAGACCCGCCATCAGTATGCCGACCGATCGGTCGATGAGTCTCTTCGCGGAAGCATATGCACTTCGGACACGGTGCGAAGAAAAACCAAGAGCGACTAGGGCATACCAACTGGCTTCGACTGCGAAGACGCCAAAGGGAATCGCTGCGATGAGTTCGGTCGGTGTACCGACAGGAAGAAGGCTCGCGAATACGCTCGCGTAGACCACGATGGTTTTGGGGTTGCTCACCTGGACCAGGAATGCCGAACGGAAGCTATCCCAGATCGACCTTCGCCCTGATCTCACGATTGTTGACGGGAGCGGCGAGTCGGCATGCCTCCACGATTGAATCCCGATGTATACGAGATACCCGCCACCTAGTAGCTTCAGCACCAGATCGAGCCACTGGAAACGCGATAACAGCGATGTCAACCCGGCCAATGCCAGGACAGAAAACAGGCATCCACCCAGCCCCATAGCTGCGGCGGCCGCGAGCCCGTCGTTCCGAGACCGCGAGGCAGAAATGCGACTAACGGTGAGAAAGCTAGGGCCAGGGCTAATCGCAGCTGCGAGCAGCGCCGACATGATGGATATGTAGATTGCTGCGTAGGACATCTTTCAGTTGCCCGGCGTAAACCGCATCGACGAAATCGCGTCGCTTGCCGGAAAGGTCTCGTCGAGCGCTTCGTCGAGGAGCCGCTCCATCTCCTTGACGGGTATGTTGCGAGTCTTCTCGTTCTCATCGTCGTTCCGGATACCAGGCGATAATGGCTCGGTCGGCGCTTGCTGTTGAGATGACATGATTGTTCTCCAATTAGCCCTGTGACGATAGGCCGATCCGTCGATGTGTCTTGTACATGCCAGACTTTGGTTGAATGACCGAGACTTGTCATAGCTCCTAGCCAGCGCATGAGGATGTACCCCGGTATAATGGACAACGAGCCGCCTTGGCCCGCAAATAAGCGGGCGAAAGGAGCGGCACATGCAATACGGAGCCTATGGAGTAGAACTCGCCCGGCGCTTCAACATCGACGACGCACCCTTCATGCGAACCTCGACATTGAAATCCGAACAGCTGGCGGCGACCCGCGTCACGACCGGCAGCCGCGGCTCCGGCCTGACCGACTACATTCCGGTCGAGAAGGCCTACATCGTAACGGTAAGGCTCCAAGGGATCGCCAAGTTTGAATCCTTCCGCGCCGGCAAGCTGACTTGGAAGGGCAGCTGCGAGGCGGGCACCATGAGCATTATGAATCTGCAAGATGAGCCGCAGTTGCATCTGCCGACGTTTTACGACTGCGTCAAATTCTACATCCCGGAGATAATCATTTCGGAACTCGCACAGTCAAACGAGATGCCGCAGATACGCGACTTGCGATACCTGCCCACCGTCACCGATCCCGCCATGCACACCTTTGCGAAGGTTCTCGCTCCCTTGTTCGGGAAGCCCATTCATGACGGCTCTCTCTTCTTCGACCACGTCGCGATCGCGGCCTACCTGCATCTCGCGCGAACCTACGGCGGGCTCGACCGACCTCTTCCCCAAGCCGGGACATTGGCGGATTGGCAGCTTCGCCGCGCCACCGAACTACTTGCGTCGTCGGTCGAGGACGGCGTCAGCATCCAGGCGCTTGCAGCGGCATGCGAGCTTCCGGTCGAGCGCTTCCTCCGGGCGTTCAAGAGGAGTACCGGCCTTCCTCCTCATCGCTGGTTGCGAGAGTACAAAGTAAAGAAGGCCACCTCCATGTTGCGGGATACGAAGCTAAGCATCTCCGAAATTGCCTATGCCTGCGGCTTCTCCGACCAGGCGCACATGACGCGCCTTTTCGTTGCGCTCACGGGCAACACGCCGGGCGCTGTCCGCAAGGGAGCCACTGGCTCGCGGGTGATCTAGTCCTCCCCGTCTCGCTCGCTTTCAAAAGTTCTTCGGATTCGGTCGCCGATTTCTTCCACTTCGAGGACGGACGGCCAGTGACCACGGTATCGACCGCGGCGGTCCAAAAGATACGTGAGGGCAGTGTGAGGCATCTGATACTGCCCCTCTCCCTCGTCGACCCGCCGCGCGAAAACGCCGAAGTCCTCCTTCGCGCGGCCGATCTCGGCCTCGTTCCCGGTCAGGCCAGTAAAACGGGGAAAACGATCCTCGAGAAACTCTCGCATCACCGCCGGCGTGTCTCTCGCCGGATCGACAGTGACGTAAAGCGGCTGAATTTCGTCTGCGAGCTCCGGGAAAAGGGCGAGAGCCTCGCTGAGCTTGCCGAGATTTCTCGGGCAAACCGCTCTGCAGTTTGTAAAGCCGAAGAACACCAGCATCCATTTGCCGGCATAGCTCGACTGGTCGACCCGTGTCTCGAAATGATCTGTCAAAGCAAAGGTGATCGGCAAATCGGTCTGCATGTGCGGTTCCTACAATAGAGCGAGCCTGAAACCGCGGCTCGGCCCGCCGGTGCAATCGAAGCGAATCATTCCGTCGGACGCCGACAGCGTGTCGAACGCGCTGGAGAGGATTTGATTGCCCCGACCTAAGGCCACCTCGACGCCGTCGCATCCCAGCGCCCACCGTGCGTCGGAAGGAACGGGACCTATTCCGACCCTGCCCGTGCCTTTGCGATCGCGGCTGCGTCCCATCGCCACGTGCAGTGTGCGATCTGTAGCATCGTAGAAAGCCACGCTGACATCGACATCGTCCGCGGCTTCCCTGAGTGCCGGCTGCTGGAAGCGTTCTTTAGACCACGGCTCGTTGTAGAGCTTCCAGAGACCGTCGGCCACGTTCAGGCGGGAGTATCCTAGCAGTACGTTCCCGGTCTGCGGTTCGACCAGGAGACGGTTGCCGAAGTCATCGGCCTCCACGTCGTTTCGCGGGTAATACAGGCCACCCTCCCGCCAGTTGGGAGAGAGGTAGCGATCCGCATACCTGAGGAGGCCCGAAAGCGTTTCTTCATCGCCCATCTCCGAAGCCCACGCCGCGACCCAGCCCAAATCGCAGTCGTCATTCACGACCGTTTCGCCCTTGATCGAAGGGCGGGGGGTGGAACGTACGGATAACAGGCCGTCCGCGGACTCGATGAGGTAGTCCCGCGCTTGGCGTGGATAATTCTCCCTGACGAACTCGCGGTTCCACATGTTCATAAGAGTCCCGAGCCACGCATCGACCCAGGGATAGGCGGCCGCATTGGCCCTTGGGACCCGCGTGTCCTCCGCCAACATGATGTGGTAATGGCCGTTCTCGCCGACCCTGCCGAATTCTTTCCAGGCGGCGGCGTATTCGCGGGTCACCTCCTCAGCGATCGAGCCGCCGTAGACCAGATCGTGCATGCGAAAGCCAAGGATCGCGGGCTGATTGCAAATCTGGAATACGCAATTGGGTTCGCAAGCGACGCCGATGTAGCCGCTTTTTACCATCATCCAGTAGAGGTGGTCATTCAGCGATTTTTGGTCGTACTTGAATTCCTTGGCTTCCCCGCCCCAGAAATACGACCAGAACCGGAAGGTGATGGAGCCTTCCCGCTCATAAACGGGGTCATCAAAAAGATAGTGGTAGAGCAGCGTCAGAGACTGCACGTACGCGCTGTACATGATGTTGTCGCGGCCAACCGGGTTCCACTCTTCCTTGTAATTCTGGGCAAGATGAGCGTTGAAGACGCTGCCGCCCCGGCTGACGTTGTGCCAGTACATCCAGACTTCCGGAAGCAACAGCTTGTCGATCAAACGCTTCATGATCGGCTGAAAGACCGCAGGTGCCGCCGGCAATCTGTGACGATGCACCAGGGCCAGAGCATAGGCCATGTACGCCAGCTGGAAGCGGTAACCGCCGAAATCGTCCTGCCCGACGCCCCTTCCCTTCATCAGGGACCAGTCATTGGGGAGCTGACGCGACAGATTGTCGTAATGCCTGATATGGCCCAACTGGAGGGCATCGAGGCCCTGAGTTTCCCATGCTGCCATCGCTAGACCCCTACCTTGAGGACGGCCTTGATCGTCGCGCCCGACAACTGATCCTCCACCGCCTTGTTGATCTGGTCAAATGGATAGGTCTTGATGATCTTGTCGAATGGGAAGCGTCCCTGGACATAGAGCTCGATCATGCGTGGAATGAAGATGTCGGGGACTGAATTGCCCTCCACGAAGCCGCGAACCGACTGCCCCTGAAGAAGCGTCGGAAACCATGCGAGTTCGAGCTTGCGATCGGTTGTCGGCGGAACTGCGACCAGCGCAACGGTGCCAAGCTTGCCCAGGCCGAGTATTGCGGCAGCAAGCAACCCGGCAGCGCCCGCGCAATCGACGATGAAATCGACGCCATGAGGCACGATTTCCATGATCGCTGTCCCGAGGTCCGTTACGTTCGACGTGTTGACCGTATGCGTCGCGCCTAGCTCGCGCGCCACCTCCAGGCGACTGTCGACTCTATCAACGGCGATGATATCGCCGCACCCGCATACGGCCGCGCCGATAATCGCGGCGAGACCGACCGCGCCGGTCCCAAGTATGACGATGCTCTGGCCCGCCTCTGGTCGCAGACCGTTCATCACCGTCCCTGCCCCGGTCTGGATTCCACACCCCAGAGGACCGAGAAGATGCAGCGGAATGTCGGTGGGAACCTTGACCGCGTTGCGCTCGGACGCCAGGGCGTGATGCCCGAACGAAGACTGCCCGAAGTAGCGCAAGGCCGCGGTCTTGCCGTCCGAGAGCGACGCGCCTTCTGCGCGCGGCTCCGTCTGGAAATTGAGTTCGGTGAAGTGCTCGCAGTACATCGGGTTGCCTGTCTGGCAATGACGGCAGGTGCCGTCCGAGGCGGGCGCGAGAACTACGTGATCACCCGGCTTCAGCTTGGTGACCAGTGGTCCCACCTTCTCCACCACGCCCGCTCCCTCATGGCCGAAAATCGACGGGAACGGTGCGCCGAGGCTACCGTCCCGGCTCGCCAGGTCTGTATGGCAGATGCCCACCCCCGCAATCCGGACAAGGACATCGGCCCCCTCCGGTTCGGGGAGGACGACCTCCTCCAGCGAGAACGGTTCCTTTTCGGTGCGGGCGACAGCTGCCACGGTCTTCATCGTGAACTCCTAAACATCTCTCGGGCCGGACGTCGGCTCACTCGCGACGATCTGACTGCTTGCGGGCGATGTATTGGACGAACCGGAATTCCGTTGAACGGTCGGTTTCCATGCTTTTTCGGCGGTTCAAGAAATCGGTGGTCCGTTCAATAACGGCAACGAAGGCTGTCGCACCATCTGTACGCGTCCAAATCCTGTGACGCTGCAAATGAAGGAGACGACAGTGCGTATAGTTCGGTCCGCGTCCGTAACCTGGACAGGCGGTATGAAGGACGGCGTGGGAGCCGTATCGACTGATAGCGGTGCGCTCGACGGATACCCATACGGGTTCGGCAGCCGTTTCGAAGGCGTTCAGGGCACCAACCCCGAGGAGCTGATCGCAGCGGCCCACGCGAGCTGCTTCACGATGGCGCTCGCGATGATGCTGGCGAAAGCCAACCACACCGTGGTGAAGCTCGAGACCGAAGCTCGCGTCTCGCTTGAGAGCGCAGGTGACGGCTTCGCCATCACTTCCAGCCGCCTCAAACTGAAAGGGCAGGTCACCGGCCTCGATATTGATGGGCTGACGGCGATCGCCCACGAGGCAAAGGCCGGATGCCCGGTCTCAAAGGTTTTGAACACGGACGTCGTCCTCGAAGTCACGGCCGCCTGACGGCGGGGGCTTCGGCTACGTCCATCAAACAACAATCAGACAAAGGATAAAGCTATGAAAATTCTGATGGTTCTCACGTCGCACGACACGCTCGGCAACACTGGCAAGAAGACCGGGTTCTGGCTCGAGGAGTTCGCAGCTCCGTACTACACCTTCCTCGACGCCGGCGCGGAGGTCACCCTGGCGTCGCCTAAGGGGGGCCAGCCGCCGATCGATCCCAAGAGCGACACGCCGGAAGGCCAGACCGAACTGACGGAGCGCTTCAAGGCCGATCCGGCGACCCAGAAAGTACTCGCAAACACCTCGCCTCTTTCCGAAGTCAGTTCCCGCGACTTCGACGCGATCTTCTACCCCGGCGGTCACGGGCCGATGTGGGACCTCGCCGAAGACGAGACGTCCATCAAGCTGATCGGCGAATTCTACAACGAGGGCAAGCCGGTCGGCGCGGTATGTCATGCGCCCGCAGTCCTGCACCGCGTTGAAATCGGTGGCAAGCCGCTCGTCAGCGGCAAGCGTGTCTCGGGCTTCACCAACACCGAGGAAGAAGCCGTTCACCTCACCAACGTGGTTCCGTTCCTCGTCGAGGACGAACTGAAACGGTTGGGCGGGAAGTACGAGAAGGTCGATGACTGGCAGGTTCTCGCGATCACGGACGGCCATCTCGTGACCGGCCAGAATCCTGCGTCTTCTGCCGAGACCGCGCGCCAGGTTCTCGCCCTCCTCAATTAAATGCCCCCGGAGCCGACCGAGAAATCTCTGTCGGCTCCCAACCCAGCGGAGTGTCAAATGCTGATGAATGCTTCTAAGGCCATCCCTGTTACTCACCACCGCACAGCTACCGTGGACGGTCTCGAGATTTTCTACCGCGAAGCCGGTTCGGCGGACGCTCCCGCAGTCGTCCTGTTGCACGGTTTTCCAAGCTCGTCCCACATGTACCGCAACCTGATCCCGGCTCTGGCTGACCAGTATCATGTGATCGCTCCGGACCTTCCGGGCTTTGGCCTTTCGGCGATGCCGTCGCGCGAGGAATTCGCCTACGGCTTCGCGGCCTTCGCCAACATCGTCAATGGCTTGCTCGAACAACTGCAAGTAAATCGTTACGTTCTCTACGTCATGGACTACGGCGCGCCGACCGGGTTCCGTCTCGCGTTGATGCATCCTGACCGGGTGGCCGGTATCGTCTCGCAGAACGGAAACGCATACGAGGACGGTCTCCAGAAGTTCTGGGACCCGATCAAGGCTCTCTGGAAGGACAACTCGACGGAAAACCGAGACGCGCTTCGTCCGTTTATGACGCTGGAGATCACTAAGTTCCAGTACGTCGACGGCGTCAAGGACGTCAGCCGGATCGACCCGTCCAATTGGATCGTCGACCAGCACTTCCTCGATCGACCCGGCAACGTCGAAATCCAACTGGACCTCTTCTATGACTACCGGAAGAACGTCGAACTTTATCCGGCGTTTCAGAAGTTCTTCCGTGAGCATCGCCCGCCGACGCTTCTCGTATGGGGCGCGAACGACAGCATCTTTCCGGCCGAAGGCGCGAGGGCCTTCTTGCGCGACAATCCGAGCGCCGAACTACATCTACTCGACAGCGGCCATTTCGCATTCGAAGACAAGGCCGACGAAATCGTCCGGCTGATGCGCGACTTCCTGAGCCGCGTCTACTGATCAAAACCAGCCCTATTCAGCTCTGAAACGCGGCCTCCAAGTGGGTCGCGTCCTTCACCATGGAGAAAACATGAGCACCGAAGCAAAAGTCGCCGTCGTCACGGGCGCATCCCAGGGGATCGGAGCCGGCATCGTCGCCGGATACCGCAAGCGGGGATGGAATGTCGTCGCCAACTCGAGAAACATTTCGCCGGATATCTACGGTGCGGATAGCGGCGTAGTCGCCGTCGCCGGCGACGTTGCCGATCCGCAGACAGCAACGCGTCTTGTCGAAACGGCAATCGATCGGTTCGGTCGGGTTGACACGCTGGTCAACAACGCCGGCATTTTCATCGCCAAGCCATTCACCGACTACACCGCCGAAGACTTCACACGGAAGATCGCGGTCAACGTCGCGGGCTTCTTCTTCATCACACAAGCGTTTATCGCCCAGCTCAAGAAGCTGAACGCGAAGGGTCACGTCGTCAGCATCACGACGACGATCGTCGATCAGCCGATCAACGGGGTGCCGGCTGTTCTCGCCTCCCTGACGAAAGGCGGCATCGATTCCGCGACCCGGGGCCTCGCGATCGAATACGCGTCCGCCGGCATCCGCGTGAACGCCGTCTCCCCTGGCATCATCAAGACGCCACTCCACGCGCCGGAGACCCACGAGATGCTGGCTGGGCTGCATCCGGTCGGTCGGATGGGCGAAATCGAGGAAATCGTTCAGGCAGTCCTTTACCTCGAGGATGCCTCGTTCGTAACCGGCGAGACCCTTCATGTCGACGGCGGTCAACATGCCGGGCACTGGTGAGGGGGAACGTCGATGCCGTACATCAACGTCAAATTCACCAAGGGCAGCGCGACCCCTGAGCAAAAGGCAAAAATCATCGAAGGAATGACCAACGTCCTGCGAGATGTCATCGACAAAGCGCCGGCTGCCACCTGGGTGGTTATCGACGAGGTCGAATTCGAGGATTGGGGCGTCGGCGGGCTTCCGGTTCTTGATTACTGGGAAAAGACGGGCGTTAGTGCGTCGGCTAGCCAGAACAGGAACTGAGTGACCAGGTTGCGCCGATCTAAGCGTTGGAAAGTGAAACGGGGCCGATGGCCCCGCTATCCATTCTGAAACCGTCAGGAACCGAACGTGCATTTGCGGAATTGCCCGCCGATCATCTGATTTGGGGGTTTATCCGCCAATGCCTCGATTCGATCATCGATCATTCGGCCGCGACCAAGTCTTCGCGGGCAGCATAGGGCAAAACCTCTACGAGGTTGTCCGAAAACGTCGGGCAATGTCCCATGCCTCCGAACCGGGCTGCTGCAACGCTGTTGACCGTACCTTCCGGGTTCGCGGATCGCCAATAACCGACGGTCGCGACGACCACTCCCGCAGGCACATCATCCGTGACGTTCGCCACTCCAAGGAACGCCCCGGTGGCGTTGTATACCTTGACTTGCTGGCCATTCGAAATGCCGCGAGATGCCGCATCACCGGGATTGATCAGCACGAACTGATCGCCTTGCATCCTTTGCTTTTTCGCCTCGTTTGCATAGTTGGTGTTTAAGAATGCGTGGCTTTTCGGCGCGACGATGTTGAGGGGATATTTCTGCGCGAGTTCGGGTGTTGAGGCTGGGCTTTCATAAGGAGGGGCATAGCCAGGGAGGCGCTCGATGGGTTCGTTTCCCTGCATAGCTTCATAAAGCTGGCGGAATGGCGGGGCGACAAAGTTCGTAACGTCCTCCAGCAGGATTTCACATTTGCCGGACGGGGTCTTGAAATTCCCTTCAGCGTGCGGGGTGCGGCTCTCAGCCGGGCCAAGATTGAGTTTTGCAAAACCCTCTTCTCGAAGCCGGCGAACGGAAATGCCGGCAACTTCGGGAGCTGACCAATCGATCGCATTTTCGACAAGTTCCAGATCGCTTCGCAAGAATTCGGGCTCGGTGTATCCCATGACAGCAGCCAATCGCCGGAATATCTCCGCGTTTGAGCACGCCTCTCCCGGCGGTTCGATGGCCTTCTGGTTGAGGGTTAGGTAGTAGTGGCCCCAGGAAAACATGAGGTCGTCATGCTCGGCTGCCATCGTCGCGGGAAGGATGATGTCTGCGTAGGCAGCGGTATCGCTGATAAAGTGATCGGCTACCACCGTAAAAAGGTCCTCGCGTTTCAGCCCCTCAACGATCCTGTCGACATCCATCGCCTGGGTAACTGGATTTGTGTTGTAGACCATTATCGATTTTAGAGGCGGCGTAAGACCGATTTCGCCGGTAAGCGCCTCGCCCAACTTGAGGATATTTACGACGCGCGTACCTTCTGGAATCCAGTCCGGTCGGCAGATTGCGGGAAAATTCACCGGGAATTCCCATAGGGGTGCTTGATAAATCCCGCCTGCAACTTCCCGCCATGCACCGGTCAGTGCGGGGATCGCAATGATCGCCCTGATGGCCTGCGCACCTCCCGCCGTCCTTTCCAGGGCAACCCCGATGCGGATCGACGCGTTACGGGCGCTCGCGTATTCGCGGGCAAGTTTTTCGATATCCTGCGCAGGCACCCCGGTGATTGCCTCTGCCCACTCCGACGTGCAACTCTCGGCATGCGCGCGAAGCTCAGGGTAGCCGAGGACGTAGTTGTCGACATAGTCCTGATCGACCAAACCGGAATTGATAATGGTATGGATCATCGCCATCGCGAGCGCTCCATCCGTTCCCGGTTTCGGCGCGATATGCCAGTCCGCCTGTTTTGCGGTCCGCGATTTATAGGGGTCAATAACGACCAGCTTAGCGCCGTTCTGCCTGGCCTTAGTAACGAAAGGCCAGTGATGCAAATTTGTGCTGAGGGTGTTGCAGCCCCAGATGATGATGTATCCGGACTGGGCGAAGCTCTCGGGATCAAGTCCATTGGTAGGACCGACTGTGAGGAACCACGCGGTGAGCGAGCCCGACGCGCAGTAGGTGCGCTCACAGACCGTCGCGCCCATACGATTGAAAAACGCGTCTCCGACATTCAGTCCCTGCACCAGACCCTCGTTGCCGAGGTAGCTTACGGGCATGATCGCCTCGGGACCGTAGTCATTGATGATCCCCTCCCAGTGTTCCCTGATTTCACTGAGGGCATCATCCCAACTGATCCGCTCAAATGAACCCGAGCCCTTACGGCCGATCCGTTTTAGCGGATACAGTACGCGATCGGGATTGTAATGGTGTTCCGCGAAGTCATTCAGTTTAACGCAAAGCCCGCCGCGGGTTATGGGATGGGCTGGATTGCCGCGAACATTTGTGAGCTTATCCCCGTCGACCGTGTACAGCATGGCGCACGTATCCGGGCAGTCGTGCGGGCAACCGCCGAACAAGACTCTCTTTTCCCCGTCCTGCAAAGTCATGGCGCTTCCTTTCTCGCGTGAGCTTGGAAGGAAGTGCCCAGGAGCCTGCAAAGTCGAGTACCGGTCAATGTCTATTTGCTGGTACCGGACTGGACCGGTTCCATCGTTTTTTCGCCAAGCGGCACTTCATCGCTTTCGCATCTATGAAAAGGTTGCCTGACTGTAGCTCAAAGTTGATCGGGTTCCGCCACCATGCAGCCTTTGAATAAGGACATTGCCGCAGCTCGTGACAAGGTAATGATCGATCGGTTCGGACGACGGATAGACTATCTCCGGCTTTCGGTTACCGACAGGTGCGACCTTCGATGCAGCTATTGCATTCCCAAGGGCTTTCGCGGTTTTTCCGAGCCGCCGACCTGGCTGACCTTCGACGAAATCACGCGTTTGGTCACGGTGATGCAACGAAGGGGGCTGAGGCATCTTCGTCTTACTGGCGGAGAACCCCTTACCCGAAAAGACCTTCCTGCTCTCGTCAAAAAGCTCAGTGCACTGGGTCTCGACGACATTTCGATGAGCACCAACGGCACGCGACTTGCCGCCTATGCACGGGAGCTCCGCCTGGCCGGCCTTACACGGCTGAATGTAAGCCTCGATTCTCTCAACGGGGACAGGGCAGCGGATATCACTGGTCGGAACGTGCTCGAAGAAGTGCTGAGGGGCCTTGCGGCGGCCAAAGCCGCTGGCTTCGAGTTAATCAAGATAAACATGGTTGTCCTGGCCGACACCGACATGGCGGCGATAGAAGAAA
Organism: Sinorhizobium sp. 7-81; assembly: GCF_030124405.1. NCBI lineage: Bacteria > Pseudomonadati > Pseudomonadota > Alphaproteobacteria > Hyphomicrobiales > Rhizobiaceae > Sinorhizobium > Sinorhizobium sp. 7-81. The sequence goes on from NZ_JASKLT010000003.1 coordinate 267,810, forward strand.
TGGTCGACTTCTGCGTCGACCACGGGTTCGTTCTTCGTCTCATCGAGGCTATGCCCATGGGCACAACCGGACGTTCGGCGGGAAAAGTCGACCTCAGCGTGGTTAGAGACACGTTGAAGCGCTCAAGGCAGCTGAGTGAAACTCGCTCCCCGACGGGTGCTGGTCCGGCCCGATATCTGACCTCTGCCGACGGCTCGACCACGGTCGGGTTCATTACACCTATATCCAATCATTTCTGCTCGACCTGCAATCGCGTGAGGTTGGCGGTGGACGGTACCATGTACCTTTGCCTCGGCCAAAACGACAAAGTCGATTTTCGCCCTCACCTTCGAGCCGGTTGCTCCGACGCAGAGCTCGAAAAAGCCCTTGACCTGGCCATGGAGCTGAAACCGGAGAGACACGAATTCAACACAAGACCGACGGCCCTCGATCGCATAATGGCGGCGACCGGAGGATAATTCAAAAGGGGGTTTGAGCATGCCGCATGTCGTCACGGAAAACTGCGACGCCTGTCGTTTTACTGACTGCGTTACCGTCTGCCCCGTCTCCTGCTTTCACGGCGATGACACAAGAATCTATATCGACCCGGACGCGTGCGTCGATTGCGGCGCGTGTGTGCCCGCATGTCCGGTGTCCGCCATCTCGGAAGCAGGCGAGTTGACCGAAGATCAGCAAATCTGGGTGTCTATCAACGCCGAGAGAGCTGAAGTTACACCTTTGATCGTCGGAAAGCAGTTGCCACTGGCAACCGCCGTAGAGCGCAGAGTCCAGTTGGGATTTTGACCAATAGCGAAAGGCATCACGATGAAAGTCGCAGTCGTCGGAAGTGGCCCCAGCGGGTTCTACGCTGTTGAGGCTTTGCTGTCTGCCGGTCAGGACATTGAAGTCGACCTCTACGAGCGGCTTCCCGTTCCCTTTGGTCTCGTGCGTCATGGTGTTGCGCCAGATCACCCACGACTCAAATCGGTTTCTGATGTGTTTGAGAAGATCGCGCAGACGCCAAAATTGACGTTTTTTGGGAATATCCAGCTTGGCCGGGACATTCACGTCAACGAGCTGGCCGAGCACTACGACGCGGTCTTAATCGCGATCGGAGCTTCTGCCGACCGCAAGCTCGGTATTCGCGGCGAGGAACTAAAAGGCGTCCACTCAGCGAGCGAGTTCGTCGGATGGTACAACGGTCACCCCGACTACCGTGATATTTCGTTCGATTTCAGCCACAACCGCGCAGTCGTGGTCGGCCTCGGAAACGTGGCCCTCGATGTCTGCCGCATCTTGCTGAAATCCGTCGGCGAGTTGCGTTGCACAGACATCGCTGAGCATGCGCTCGACGCGCTGGCGGAAAGCAAGATCAAGGAGGTCGTTCTCGTCGGGCGAGGCGGACCTGCGGACGCGAAGTTCTCGCCGAAGGAGTTACGCGAGATCACGGAGTTGCCCGGCATCGTCACCCATGTGAATTTGCGTGATTTCGATGATGTAGAATCGGTTGTTCCGGGATCGGTTTCCGCAAAGAACATCGAAATCCTGCGTAGAATTCCCCATTCAAACGGGGCCGCCGAGAAGACCTGTAGCTTTAGGTTTCATTCGACACCGGAGGGATTTGATGGACGACAACGCCTCACGGGGATGACGTTTGCCAGCAGGGACAACTGCAAACCTATTAAGATCGAAGCTGGCCTGGTCATACGAAGCGTTGGGTATCGAGGTGAGGTCGTAGACGGCTTGCCTTTCGACGACGCTACTGGAACCATACCCAACGAACAGGGGCGCGTCATCGGCATCTCAGCACCTTTGTATGTAGCGGGCTGGATCAAACGAGGGCCTACCGGAATCATCGGCACCAACAGGGCATGTAGCCTGGCTACGGTTGAGCGGCTCCTCAACGACATGAAAACCATGCCGCGACGTAACAGTCGCGGTTCGGCTGGGGTTGCAGAAATCCTCGAGAGGCGTTCGGCTCGTCCTTCGAGCTACGCCGATTGGAACACATTGGATCACTTGGAGCAGATGGCTGGCCGCAAGCTCGGGAAGCCGCGGCAGAAATTTACTCGCATCCATGAAATGCTAGCTGCGATCGACAGGCCCTAGCTCCGCCAGCCACGACCCTCCCTGGAAATTAGGCCTGCCTGTGGGCAGGCCTTTAGGCACTATGCATGTAGATGGAAGACCTTGTTCATGATCTTCCATTGGCCGCCCACCTTCATCAGCGTAAAAAAGTCGCTGAAGCGAAGACCCGTCCAATTGTCCGACTCTACTCTTGCAACTGCGATCGTCTCGGCGATATCCACGGAGACGACCTTCGAGACTATCTCCGCAGCAGGGCCGTTTTTGTCATTCCAGTCATAGAGGGACTGTATCGGACCCGCCCAGAAGTCGGCCCCAACATAGCCGAAGATTGTCGCGTCGTCGTGAAAGGCCGGACGCATGAGCTCCCCCCTTCCGGTTCGAGCGCCCTCAAGGTAATGCCCGATCGTTGAAATAATCGCGTCGTAGTCGCCGATGTTCAGTGCAGTCACGATTCTCTCCTCTAGGTACGAAGCCGTCCGCACAAGCTCATGCCATGCGGACACGTCCAGAAGGCTAGACCTCTATGCAGGAGACTTAGAGTGCCGGCACCGCAGATTGTGATGGTGCCGGCGCAAGAAGCCGAGCGGCCAGTAATTCTACGGCAGCCGTAATCTTTGGCGGTTTTATTGCCGCATACCCGAGGAGGAGATATCGCTGCCAGTCAGGCAACGTTTCCGCCCCGGCGATTGTCTCATCGTCAAGGGTGTGGACAGCGACTCCGCCGGAAAGCCCTGCCCGCCTTATTGCTTCTGCGTTGCCCAACGCATGCGGAACGCGCCACACAACGTGGGTTCCTGATGAAATGCCTGCCAAGTCCAGCACGCCGAAGTGACGCGCAAGCTCAGAGATTAAGGTGTCTCGACGCTCCAAATACGCTTTCCTCACCATCCTCAGGTGTTTATCGAAGGCACCCGACGCGATGAACTCGGCCAAGATAGACTGCTCGATCCATGCCGCCCCGTGACAGGGAAAGCCGTGGTTGAACAACGTTGCTGCTTTCCCAACGGCATCGATCAGTCTCGTTGGGACGACCATATACCCGACACGGAGGCCGGAACCCAAGGATGTAGCGAAAGAGCCAGCATGAATGACCGCCTCAGATTGATCTAAGGCGTGGAGCGCGGGAGCCGGCGATCCATCGTAGGAGAAATCGCTATCGTAGTCCGCTTCGATGATTAACGACGATGTTTCTTCCGCCCACGTTAGAAGCTCCGTACGCCGGTGTTCCTTCAACGAAGCGCCAAGCGGAAACTGTCGGGCAGGCGTAGTAAACACGACTGCGTTACGCACATCCGGCATGGAACGCACGAGTAGTCCATCTCGATCGATTGGTACCGAGAATGTCTTCGCGCCGTACCCCCTGAACAGGCTCCCCGTGGCCGCACAGCCAGGTGCTTCTATAACGACAGGCGTTTGCTCGCTTACGAAGACGTGTCCAATGATGCTGAGCGCCTGCTGAATGCCGGTAACGACGATCACCTGCTCGGGCGAAATCCTCATCGCTCGGGATGCGGCGAGAAAGTCACAGATCACCGAGCGCAGCGGCCCATAACCCAACGGGCTTGCGTCAGCCGTTAGACTGAACCGCGAGGCACGCATATGACGGTTCATCAGGCGACGCCAGGCCGCAGCGGGGAAAAGGTCCGGATCAGAGCTTTCCAGCTCAAAATCATAGCAAATCTCCGGTCGATTAGTGAGCGTTGTGTTGAGAATAGACCTGCCGGCTGCGTCTCGTACTGCTGAGGGGAGAGGTCTTTCAAAGTTGGAAACGTCTGGCACCTTCAGCGCAAGATCAGGCCCCTTCCCCACAACGAAGGTTCCGATATTCTCTAAGGTTTTCAGGTATCCTTCAACTTCAAGGCTGTCATACGCTATGAGAACTGTGTTTCGGGATATTCGCAATTGGTCGCTGAGCGCTCGAGTACCCGGAAGTTTGGAGCCTGGTTTCAGTCGATCGAGTGTTATAAATTCGCGAAGTTGATTTATTAGCTGCGTCTGCAGTGACGTAGAACACCCTCGCTCCAGCACGATTGGCAATTGCATCGTTTTCTCCACCAACGTTTGCGACGTCGAGGCAAATGAGCCCTGCAGCTCGATCGATGCAATTCGCATGCCAAGCGCTTACGCGCGCAGGTTCGAGCCCGAACAGATCACCTGGCCGGGCCAGCTTATCGAACCGATCAACTTTCCCATTTCGAATTGAGGATCGTATCGACGAAATTCCAACGCTCGAACGTCGGGTCCATCGCTTCGAGGACGTCAGCCTTCACGTTTCCGGCGGTGGTATGCGGCTTGCGGATCGTGCCGTAGCAGAACGCGGAGAGAATGCCGTGTTTGAACTTCAGCCCGCGCGGATGGCAGGCGCACACCTCCTGCCGCTGCTCGCCGGTAAAATCGTCGTAGGCGATGCCAAGGACGTCCATCTCGACGCCTGCCGTGACTAAGGCGACGACGGGCCGTTTGTGTTGAGGGATGCCGGGGGTGGTATGCAACGCAATGGAGTCCCATACATCGTCGATGTCCCGCTCGGATACGTCGTAGGAATGCAGGAAGTTCTTCGCGGCGTTCGCGCCGTCCACCTCGAAACGCTCGCTTTCGCTGGCATAGGAGTCGATCAGTCCCATGTCATGGAACATCGCGCCGATATAGAGCAGTTCCGGATCGTACTTCAGTCCTCGTCGTTCGCCGGTCAACGCTCCGAACAGGAACACGCGCCTTGAGTGATGATAAAGCAGGTCAGTCTCCGTATCGCGCACGAGAGCTGTCGCGTCGCGCGCCATTTGGCTGTCCGGAATGCGGATTCCGGCGATTGTCTCAAGTTTGTCGAGCATCAGTAGGTCCTTCCTCGATCCGTCGGTCGTTGGCGTAAGGTCTCCCGGAAGACGTGGGCTGCACCGGTGATTACTGGGATGGTCGATTTTCCCGCCGGTCGCCGCGGCTTGTCCGGGAGGGATTCCGCCGCCAGCTTCATCTACGCCGTTGAAGCCGCGGGGGATTGCACACCGCAGTCATCCGTTGATTGCCACGTAAATCGCTACCCGGACATGGCAGGACAGCCCGTTCAAAGAGAGCGACGGCCGTTCAATAGCGAGTTTGGAACGGAAGGTAGTGTGGGACACGCGACGGGATGCTCGGGAAGTTCCGAGCTTCTTGGGTTGCCTTGTCTCCACATTGCCCGTCGGCCCGTAAGGACTTCCAATGCATCGTTCGACCGCATCAGCGTCAGCTATCCACTTTCCATGTTTCTACGAGGTGATGGAGACAGCCGTTCGCGAATTACTGGCGAACAAAGTCGTCAGCGTCCCAGTCGCAGCCAAGGCTGAGATTGCGCTGATAGCTGCACCGGAAGCGGTCGCTGATGGTAGGAGCAACACGATTCTCACTCTGACGCCGTGGGAAACGCGATGCCGAGCTTTAATAGGTCTCCTCGACCGGTATCGGATCGTGACGACCGAAGAGCTAACCGAGCGCGTCGCCACGGCGAGGTTTGGAAAGCTTGGCCCTTACGAGCGCTGCATATCTGGCGTCTCAGACGTTCTGCTGGCTAAAGGCATTCTCCAACCGAGTGACCTGGCGCTAAGCATGGCAGACGTGGAAATGCGCGCCGTTGGCATACCTGCAGGCTCTGACAGGACGGAGGATGCCAATGCTGCCGGCCAGGCCTGCAAACTCGAAGATTAGCCACCTTTCGTTCGAGCAAACCCTGGCACGGCTCCGTCAGGCGATCGGAAGGCGTCATCTCAAGGTTTTCGCCATGATCGACTTCGCGGCCGATGCCTGGGGTGCCGATATGGAACTGCGGCCGACCACCATGATCATGTTCGGGAACCCGGCGATAGGCACTCGCCTCTTGCAGGATGACCAAACCACCGCACTCGATCTGCCCCTGAAAATGCTCGTCTATCAGACCAGCCGCGGCGAGGTTCGGATTACGTACATCGATCCTGTCGTCATAGCCGAACGACACGGCCTGGGTGTCGAAGCTCGCCGTGCCGCCGCTCTGATGCGTCATCTGCTGACCGACGTCGCCGCGGAGGCGGCGACTAAATAGCGTTCAACGTTTCGCTGCTTTCTCCAAGAAAGTCCCTCGCGATCGCGCGAGTTTGCAATGTAGCTACTAACCACAATTGGAAAGACAAACAAAATGGATCGCCTCGACCTGGAAACCCGCCGCACGTCGCCGCTTCGCACCCCCACCCATCTGCTCTCGAATGCAACGATCGACCTGTCCGCCGCGCTCAACGCTCTCCTGGCGGACGTTTTCGCCATCTACCTCAAGACGAAGAACTTCCACTGGCATTTGTTCGGCCCCAACTTCCGCGATCTCCACCTGATGCTGGATGACCAGGCTGGGCAGCTTATCGGGATGACCGACGTCATTGCAGAGCGCGTCCGCAAACTCGGCGGCATCACCGTTCACTCGATCGGTGAAATCAGTCGCCTCCAGCGCGTGACGGATAATGACGCCCATTTCGTCACGCCCGATGACATGCTTGCCGAACTCCGCGAGGACAATGGCGAGTTGGCACAGCGCATGAAGCAACTCCACACCTTGTGCGACGAGCATGGCGACCTCGCGACGGCGAGCCTTCTGGAAAACTGGCTCGACGAGACGGAGGGTCGAATCTGGTTCCTGTTCGAAAGCGGTCGTAGCGGCGTGTGATCCACCACGCCTTCCGAAGCGCCTGTTTTCCGCGAGCGACTGTTCACGCAAGATGAACAATGTGCTCAAGGCAACGCTGCTTGTGCCCGCGACGGACCACAGCCAAATCGTAGGCAACATGGAGCCTATGATGAAACTCGATTGCCGACAGCCTTCCACCCTCGAATACGATCAGCACGTGAGACGCCAAGTCGAATTGAGAAAACGACCCGCGCACCACATCGGGGCGTCACTGGGACTGTTCCTATGTGCCCTCGCCGCGATGTTTTGCATGGTTTAGCCGCGAGGGTGTCGGTGAAGTGCGGTGGCTCTCTTTACCCGAGGAACATCGAGGGTCGCAGTGACAAAGGGAAAGAACCATGCAGGAAGTAGCTGTGCACACGTTGCGGGATGGCAGATCGATCCCGGCGCTCGGTTTCGGTGTTTGGCAAATCGAGCCCGACGCGACCGAACGCGCCGTAGCGGCCGCGATTTCCTCCGGATATCATTCGATACCGTCGAGGCTTATTTCAATGAGGAAGGGGTCGGGAACGCCCTCAGGCGGTCCGGGCTCAGGCGGGAGGAGTACTTCCTGACGACCAAGGTGTGGAACACGAACCATGGCTACTCGACGACGTTGTCGGCATTCGATGCAAGCATGCGACGCCTTGGCTTCGAGCAGCTCGCTATGCGCAGAATTCGCTCATTGGACGATCCAGCGGGCCGTCTTGGCCCCGGCCCCGACACGGCGGAGTTTTGACAACGGGGCAAGCTGTGCTGTGATCGATGTTAAAGCCCGCGTCGTGCCTGACGCCAAGCGGCGGGCGTTACGCCTGTTGCAGCCGCGAAAGATCGGGTGAAATGACTCTGATCTGCAAAGCCGCATTCGAAAGCGACTTCCGTGAGCGACAGCTTCGTCGTGAAGAGGCGATTCTTGGAGAGCTCGATACGCTGTGAACGAGCCCACTTCATCGGATGCATGCCGCTTGTCCGCTCGAACGCTTTTGCAAACCGGGCGGGCGGGAGGCCGCATTCCGCCGCGATGGCTTCAATGGTAAAGCCGTTCGCCGGCATCATCGAAAGCAGTTCCTTCGCCCTTCTCGTGCGCGTCGGACTGAGCCGTTCCGCATTCACGCGGGCCACCGTCTGCTTCCCGGCGTATCTCGTAAGCACATGCCAGGAGACTGCCATTGCAAGATGGCCGAGGTAGATCGCCTCCGCTGGGACCTGCCCGTTCAGCATTGGAAGGAACAGCAACGCCAGTCCATGGAGTTCCGCATCGTCCCTGCCTGTCGATACGTCGAGATCAAATTCGCCGCTATCGCCTTCTACCTCCAGCAATTCGCGGAGACGGGGACGTGACAGGTAGAAATGAACCCCCTCAGGCGCTGTCGGGAGATATTCGCGTTCGCAGTCGCGGAGATCAAGTACGGCGATGCTGGCCTCTCTGACCGGCTCCTGCTTCACGAGACGGCACCCGTCCCAAAGTTGATACGCGGGTTTGGAGACCAGATGGCTGGTTATTAGATATGCATCCTCGCTCTGCTCCAGGTGTCGCGTTGGACCCTTTACGTCGTCCCTCACAGCCTGGTGAATGGCCGCAACAGAATGACCCTCCTCCGTGAGGGTGCTGTGAACGACGCGCTCTCTTGTGTACCGTCCCCAAGCGCGCATTCCGAACGTAGATGCAAGCGATTGCCCGAGCATGAAACCCTCCGGGGAAGTGACCATGCTCCGGACTTTAGCGCCCTCGCCTCGTGGACTCATTTATACGTGGGTATGAATGCCTGTAAGCGGTGTTTCGATCACACCTTGGCGCAAGTGCCGGGTTCAATTTCAAAGACCAGCGGCCATGAAAGCAATGGCAACTGTGCGCCAATAGGAGACATCGTTGCCTAGAAGTGATTTTGCCTTGGCCGCATTCACGCAGCCTTTATCAAATCCGCTGCCTTCTCGCCGATCATCATCGAAGGACCATTCGTATTCCCGCTCAAGAGAACGGGCATAATCGAAGAGTCTGCGACCCGGAGCCCTCGAACGCCTCGCACAGAAAGCTTCGGATCGACGACTGCCTCCTCGTCGATACCCATCTTGCAGGTTCCAACCGGGTGATAATCGCAGCAGGCATACTGGCGCACGTAAGCCATGATGTCCTCTTTGGTTTTGGCGTCCGGGCCCGGTAGGCGCTCCACCTTGATGTACTTCGCGATCTCAGGCTGAGCAAGAATTTCGCGCGTGGCCTGGATCGACTTTAACGACATGTCGCGGTCGTATTGTTCACCGTGGTAATTCGGGTCTATGAGCGGCATGTCTGCAGGATCGGACGACTTGAGGGAAACGGAGCCAATGCTGCGCGGCCGCAGGAAGGTTGTGTTGACGGTAAAGCCGTGACCGTCCAACCGCGTCTGGCCGCCGCGGACGACCATCGCGGGCGCGATGTGGATTTGCATGTCGGGACGGCCATTACCTTCGCTTGACGCGAAGCCGCCGCCCTCGACGATGACGGATGCCGCAGGACCACCGCGATAGAGCAGCCAATGGAGCCCGTGCTTGAGCGAATGAGGGAAGCGATCCTGACCGTCATAGCTGATCGGGTCCTTCAAGCTGACATGCACGTTCGAGCAAAGGTGGTCCTGGAGGTTCTTGCCAACCCCCTTGAGGTCGATCTTCGGAGCGATGCCGACCTTCTTGAGTTCGTCAGCATCGCCAATGCCTGAGAGCATCAACAGCCGCGGCGAGTTGATCGCACCGCTCGTCACGACGACTTCCCTGCTACACCGGATAGTTCTCAGGTTTTTACCTTCGGCGACCTCGACCCCAACGGCCCGATCACCTTCCAGCACGATGCGGATCGCCCGCGATCCAGTGAGGACGGTCAGGTTCTGCCTGGATTTGATCGGTCGTAGGTAGGACACCGCCGAGCTACGGCGTCGACCATCGCGGCAGGTCACCTGATAAAGCCCCGCTCCATACTGGGTTTCGCCATTGAAGTCCGGATTGTAGGGAAGTCCCCATGACTGACAGGCGCGAACGAATGCCTTTGAGAGTTTGTGGGGACTGACCTGGTCGGAAACCCAGAGGGGGCCTCCCTGTCCATGGTATCGGTTTGCGATCCGCTCGTTGTCTTCGGACATCCGGAAATACGGCAAGACGTCCTCGTACGACCACCCTTCGTTCCCAAGCGCAGCCCAGTTGTCATAGTCCTCCTTTTGGCCGCGGATGTAGATCATGGCGTTGATGGAGCTGGAGCCGCCCAGGGTTTTGCCCTGCGGATACCAAATAGAACGGTTGTCGAGATTCTTCTGCGGGACTGTGTAAAATCGCCAGTTAACGCCGGGTCCGAACAGTTTACCGAGGCCGCCGGGAATGTGGATCATCGGGTTCCAATCGCGCGACCCGGCCTCCAGCAGCAAGACTTTGACGGACGGGTCCTCCGTCAAGCGATTGGCGATCACGCATCCAGCAGAACCTGCGCCCGTTACGATGTAGTCGTAGTTTTCCATGATCCTATCCTCCCAGTCACCGGGTCGCCGAAGCGCCTATCGCCCCTTGAACATGGGCTCGCGTTTTTCGGCAAAGGCCCGGAGACCTTCCATCCTGTCTTCAGTTGCGAATGCTTCGATCGTCAGCTGGCGCTCGACTTCGAGGCCTGTCTCTAGCGGATGCTCGTCGGCCGCCTTGACGGCCCTTTTGGCATATGGCGTTATCGCGACCGATTTCCGAGCGATGTTGGTGGCGAGTTCGACGGCTCGCTCCTGTAACCTGTCAGCTGGCAGGACCTCGCTGACAAGGCCCTTGCGTTCGGCCAGCCCGGCATCGACCATGTCCCCGGTCAACACCATCTGCATGGCGAACGAGCGTCCGACGAGCCTCGGAAGGCGCTGGGTGCCCCCGTCGCCGGGGAACGAACCGATCTTGATCTCCGGCGCGGCGAACTTGGCGGTCTCCGAAGCGAGGATGATGTCGCAGACCAGAGCCAACTCCAGGCCTCCTCCCAATGCGAAGCCGTTGACGGCCGCGATGATCGGCTTAGGGAAATTCTCGATCCCACGCCAGCGCGCGAGCCTGTCGGAGTCGGCGTAAGACGCGACCCCGCGCTCCAGCATGTCGGAGATGTCCGCACCCGCAGAAAAGGCCCGTCCGCTCCCGGTCAGGATCACGCATCCGACACTGTCGTCCGCAGCGGCTTCGCGCAGCAGGTCGACAAGTTCCGCGAGGAGCTCCTTCGACAATGCGTTGAGCTTCTCCGGACGATTAAGCGTCAGGTGCATCACACCTGGCGACGGACTGTCTCTCAGCACGAGTGCGGTCATGGGTCAGGCCACCTTCTTGTAGACCGTTTCAGATGTCAGACCCGCCTGCGCGATGCAACGTCCGATCTTCTCGATTTCGGCCGCGGTCGGCTTGACCAGCGGAGGACGGACATAGGCTTCGTCCCAACGGCCGAGGACGACAAGCGCCTCCTTCATTCGGTTGTGCATGTCGAGCAGTGGATGGTCGTAGAACGCCCTCACGGTCGGATAGATTTTCTCGTTGATGGCCTTGGCGGCGTTGAGGTCGCCAGCCTGAACCGCGCGGAAGAGCGCCACTTGAAGATTGGCGATCACCGAACCCGCGCCGGAAAGCAGGCCGTCGCAACCAAGCGACAGGGAGCCGAGCAGCCATGAACTGTGGGTCGTTACGGTGTTGACGGGACGGTCCAGCGCCTTTAGTTCGCGAATCTGGCGTTCATGCAGATTGCCGTCGCCGCAATTGTCCTTGATGGCCTTGATCGAAGGGAATTTGGTGCAGAGTTCCAGCAGAGTCGGCAACGGGATCGCGAGGTTCGAATTGACCGGGAACTGATAGTGAATAATCGGGAGGTCGGAAGCATCCGTGATCCGCTTGTAATGCTCCTGAATCATCTCGGGGCGCATATGACCGCCAAGAACCATGACTTCAGGCGGGAAGACCAACAGGCCGTTCGCACCCTCATCCTGCGCCCTGCGGGCGATCCGAGCCGCTTCGAGGCTGGAGTTCGTGTAGACCGCGACGATCGTCGGAACCCGCTCCTGTAGTTCTTCCTTGGTCACCGTGATCGCTCGGAACTGTTCCTCGACCGTCAGCGAGGCGACTTCGGCGGCGTGGCCGTTGATCGTGATCGCGGTGATGCCTTCGACGCCGCTGACATCGCCGAGATGCTTGCGATAGGCCTTCTCGTTCACTTCCATGTCGGCGGTGAAGGGCATGAGAACCGCGGGAATAACCCCATGGGGTTTGTCGTAGTGGCGAACGGATGCCATCGCAATTATCCTTCTAATGGTTGGTGGGCCGCGTCCGGAAACGCGGCCCGGTTTCGGGGTTCTCAGATGCCCTTGCCGACGTACTGGTCGACATTCGCCGCCGTGACTTCGACGGTGGGAAGGACGATTTCCTTTTCGATGGCTTCGCCCTTGGCGATCTTGTAAGCGGCCTGGATGCCTTCCGGAGCGCAGTAGGGGTAGATGAAGCAGGCCGACATCTTTCCGGCCTTGATGGCGTCGAACGCGTTGTTCTGGCCATCCATGCCGATTACCTTGACCCCGTCGAGCCGGCCGGCGGCTTCGAGGACTTGGACCGCGCCAAGCGCCATCTCGTCGTTGTGGGCGTAGACGGCCTGGATTTCACCTGCCTTGAAGCGCTGGACCATGTCTTCCATGAACTTGACCGCCTTTTCACGGGTGTAGTCGCAGTTCTGGTCGGCGATCACTTCGTACTTGCTGTTGCTCGCGATGACGTCGGCAAAGCCCTTGTGGCGGTCGAGCGTCGCCGAAGCGCCAGCCGTGCCCTGGAGTTCGATGATCTTCGCGCCGTCGGGAAGCGCGTTGATCAGGAACTTGGCAGCGCCCTCGCCGAGAGGCAGGTTGGCACCGCCCATGTGGCACGTGACTTCTGTGTTCACCTTGCGGTCGAGGGTAAGCACCGGGATGCCGTTCGCCATGGCGTCCTTGACGACGGGCGTTAGCGCCTGGGCCGTAAGCGGAGAGATCACGAGGACGTTGATGCCCTGCGCGACAAGGCTTTCGACGTCGGCGACCTGCTTGGACGCGTCGTTGTTCCCGTCCGTGACGATCAGTTCGATCTCGGGATAGTTCTCGGCGGCGAACTTCTTGTTCACCTCGACCATGGCGATGCGCCAGGGATGGTTCATGGTGCCCTGGCTGAAGCCGACCTTGATCTTGTCGGCGGCGAAGGCTCCGCGGGCCGAGCCGGCCAGCGCCGCTGCCGTCGTCAGTGCCGCGGTGAGCTTCAGAAACTGTCTGCGATTGGTATTCATAGTCACTCCTCCTGTTGAGACTTCCGTGATTCCGCTGCCGACCCCGGTCAGGAAAATGTTAGCGCCGCTGCCTGTGGCGATAGACCTCGAACATCACTGCCGCGATGATGATCGCGCCCTTCACGATCTGCTGGGTAAAGGGCGAGATGCCGAGCAGATTGAGGATGTTTGCGATGACCGCGATGATGGCCGCGCCGATGACGGTTCCGACGATCGTCCCCTCGCCGCCGAAGAGGCTGGTGCCGCCGATGACGACGATCGCGATGGCTTCGAGTTCGAGGTTGGTGCCTGCGGTCGGCTCGCCGACGGTCAGACGGGACACGGTGATCAGTGCCGTGAGCGCCGCGAGAAAACCCGAGATCACGTAGACCGACATGAGCACGGCGTTGACGTTGATGCCTGCCAGACGGGCCGCCTCGGCGTTCGAACCGACGGCGTAGACTTGCCGTCCGTATGCCGTCGACCGCAGCAGGATGAAGGCGATGATCGCCACGCCTGCGAAAATCCAGATCGGAACCGGGACACCGAAGAGGAACCCGCCGCCGAGGAAATAGAAGGCGTCGGTCGCGTCGCCGAGATTCTGCGGCTCGCCGTTCGCGATGGTCATCGCGATGCCGCGGCCCATCACCAGCGTGCCGAGGGTCATGATGAATGGCGGCATGCCAAAAGCCACGATGCCGATGCCGTTGACAGCGCCGAAAACGATCCCGAGAACAAGGGCGATCGCCATGACCAAGGGAATGGACATGCCGCTGGACAGCAGCATCGCCGTGGTGACTGCGACCACGCCAACGATCGAGCCGACCGAGAGGTCAATGCCCCGCGTGAGAATGACAAAGGTCATGCCGACGCTGACGATGCCGAACAGAGCCACCTGACGGCCGACATTCATCAGGTTACCGACCTGGATGAAGCTGGGCGACAGGTAGATCGCGATCGCGCAAAGGATCACGAGGACCCAGAAGAGGCCGAGGCTTTGAGCCACCGAACCGAACCGCGAGAGCATCGAGCCCTCGTTCGCGGCATGCTGTTGGGTTGTCACTTCAACCATTTCACTTTCCTCCCTGGGAGACGGCGTTTGCCTCGGCGTCGCGCCGGGTCCTGAGCCAGTCTGCGACATCCGCCATGCCGCCCTCGTCGCACGAGGGCCCGACGAACTCCGCGAATGCTTTGATTTCATCGATGGCGTTGGCGACGGTCACGGCCGTGCCCGCCCAGCGCAGCATGCCGAGATCGTTTTCGGCGTCGCCGGCGGCCACGCAGTCCTCAGCCCCGATCCCCAGCTCGCCCGCCAGCGCTTCGATCGCGGTCCTTTTGGACACGTCCAGCGGACCGACTTCCAGAAGCCGCCAATGCGATCCAGCGACCATCAGGTTGCCGGAGAACGCGTCCTTCAGGGCGTCGAAGCATTCGTCGGACGGATCGGTGCGGACACACATGATCTTCCCCGGCTCGGCCGGAAGGTCTGCGACCGTGTCGACGATCGCGATTGTCTCGCCCGTGATTTCGACTTCGCGCTCGGCTACCGGGTTCCGACCGACGGTGTAGGCATTGCCGTTCGCATACCATAGCGTCGCCAATCCCCTCTCCAAGGCGAACTCGACCACCTTCAGCGCCGATGTGCGTTCGATCGAAGTCGAGCGCCGGGCAGCAGAAGAGACGACATCGCCGACCCATCCACCATTGAAGCAGATGACGAGGTCCGACAGTTCCAACCGCTCGGCATAGGGCCTCACCGCCTCCGGCGACCGGGCGGTGGCGAGCACGATCCGAACGCCGCTGTCGCGCAGCGCCCGGAATGCGCCGACGACGGACGCCGGGAGCTCGTAGCCGTGGGTCAGGATTGTACGGTCGACGTCGGTGACCAGGAGCCGGGCGGGGAACATGGATCAGCTCCCGAAGACCGGAGTGCGCGCACCCGTGTGGATGAAGAGGGTCTTGAGCTGGGTGAATTCCTCGAACCCGGCCTGACCCATCTCGTAGCCGAAGCCCGACCCCTTGACGCCCGTGAGCGGAAGCTGGGGCGCGCCGTCGATAATGGTGTTCGCCTGCACCCAGCCGCTCTTGAGGCGCTTGGCGACGGTCATCACCGTGTCGATGTTTTTGCTCCAGACGTAGTTCGACAGGCCGAAGGGGCTGTCGTTGGCGAGTTCGATCACCTCGTCCACAGTCTCGAACCGGGTGACCGAAAGGACCGGGCCGAAAATCTCTTCCTGGAAGATTTTCATGGTCGGCTGGACGTGGTCGAAAATGGTGGCCTGGACGAAGTGGCCGGCCCCGCCCGCCGCTCCGCCGCCCACGAGCAGCTTCGCGCCTTCGGCGACGCCCGAGTCGATGTATTCGAGGACCTTGCCGTGGTGCTTGGGATCGATCATCGCACCGATGTCGGTGTCTTCGTCGAAGGGATTGCCGACCTTGAGCTTCTTGGTGCGCTCGGTCACACGGGCGGTGAAGTCGTCGGCGATCGAATTCTGGACGAACAGGCGCGATCCCGAGACGCAGCATTCGCCGTTGTTGAAGAAGACGCCCATGAGCGCGCCGTCGACGGCGGCGTCCAGATCGGCATCCGCGAACACCATGTTGGCGGACTTGCCTCCGAGTTCGAGCGAGGTCTTCACGACGTTCTTGGCGGACGCCTCGATGACCTGCTGGCCGACACCCGTCGATCCGGTGAAGCTGATGAAGTCGATGCCCGGATGTTCCGTCAGGGTCTTGCCGATGACCGAACCTTTGCCGCTGACCACATTGAAGACGCCTGCCGGAACCCCGGCTTCGACTGCGAGCGCCGCCAGTTCCAGCGCGCTTCCGGAAGTGAACTCGGAGGGCTTGACCACCGCCGTGCAGCCGGCCGCCAGCGCGAACGGCACCTTCTGCGCCAGAATCAGCGCCGGGAAGTTCCACGGTGTCACGAGGGCGACCACGCCGATCGGCTCCCGCATCAGGAGCGCGGTCTTGTTGGCCCCGAGGTTCGTATAGGTCGACCCGACCATCTGCATCGCAAGCGATGCGGCGTAGCGGATGAGCCCGACCACGCCGGAGATGTCGCCCCTGGCGAAACGGATTGGCTTGCCGACTTCCTCGACTTCGATCTGTACGAGCTTGTCGTAGTTGGCTTTGACGAGCTCAGCAAAGCGGTTGAGGATTTCCGCACGCTCCATGCCGCTCATCTGCGGCCACGGTCCCTTGTCGAACGCTTCGCGAGCCGAACGGACCGCGCGATCCATATCCTCGGGCGTGCCGGAAGCAAACGTCGCCACCGTCTCGCCCGTCGCCGGAGCGTTGCGCTCGACGAAGTCGGTCGGAGCCGCGTCGAAGCGACCGTTGATGAAGTGTGTGTAGGAACGGACTGTCATCGTGCTTTCCTCAATTCCAGACTGCGTTGGACATGATGCTTTCCTCGGTAGCGCCCTTACCTTCGAGGATGGCGGCGACTTCGCCCTGGCGCATGACGAGGATGCGGTCGCAGAGGCCGAGGATTTCTGGGAGTTCGGAGGACACCATCACGACGCTCGCGCCCATATTGGCGGTGACCTGGACGAGCAGGTCGTAGATTTCGCGCTTCGCCGCGACGTCGACACCGCGGGTCGGTTCGTCGACGAGGAGGATGCTCGTACCCGCGCTCAGCTGGCGGGCGATCCCACATTTTTGCTGGTTTCCGCCCGACAGCGTCCTGACACGGGTCGCGCCGGACGGCGTCTTGATCCGCATCTGGCTGATGTAGTTGGAGACGATGCCCTTCTCCTTGGTCCCGCTGAGAAGTCCGCTCGTCGCAAGCTCGCCGAGGGAGGAGATCGTGACGTTGAACGCGACGGACTGGTCGAGGAACAAGCCCTCGGTCTTCCGATCCTCCGGCAGAAGGCCGACGCCTTTTGCCAGGGCCACGCGTGGCTTGCCAAGCGTCAGCTGGCTACCGTCAATCGCGACCTCGCCGCTGTCGACGGGGTCGGCACCCGCGATCGCCCTTAGGATTTCAGTCCTTCCGGAACCCGCAAGACCGCAGATGCCGAAGATTTCGCCGCGGCGGACGTCGAAGCTGATGTCCTTGAGCTTGCCCTTGCGGTTGAGACCTTTCACCGAAAGCCGGATGTCGTCCTTCGGCGCGACGCGGCCGGGGAAGATGTCGTTCATCTCGCGTCCGACCATCTTGCGGATCAGGTCGGCCGACGTAGTCTGCGCGATCGGCTCGCTCGAAATCACCTGTCCGTCCCGAAGGACGGTGACGTCGTCGCAAATCTCGTAAAGTTCCTTCAGACGGTGGGAAATGTAGACGAACGACACGCCCTGAGCCCGGCTCAACGTGCGGATCAGCTCGAACAGGTTTTCGAGTTCGCTGTCGCCGAGCACGGCGGACGGCTCGTCAAGGACGACGATCCGGGCGTCGCGCGAGATCGCCTTGGCGATCTCGACCATCTGGCGCTGCGCGACACTCAGGCGATCGATCCTGGCCGACGGATCGACGGCGAAGTTCAGCTTCTTCAGTATCGCCGCGGCATCCCGCTTGGCCTTGCGCCAGTCGATGGTTCCGATGGCGGTCTTGGGAAGGCGGCCGAGAAAGATGTTCTCGGCGACGGTCAGATGCGGGGCCTGCGCGAGTTCCTGATAGATGACGGCGACGCCGAGTTGCAGCATCTTGTCGGGTGTCGGAGCTTCGACCACGTTCCCGTCGATAGCGACCTGGCCTTCTGTGGCGAGATACGCGCCCGACAGAATTCGCATAAGCGTGCTCTTGCCGGCTCCGTTTTCACCCACGAGCCCGTGGACCGTTCCCTTGGCGACCGCGAAGCTGACATCCTTCAGCGCATAGACGCCGGGGAACCGCTTGTGGATGCCTTTCATCTCAAGAATGGGAGATGCCATATCGAGGTCTCCAGTCCGTGAAATCGATTTCACGACCAACCAAAAAATTCAGAGCCGGGGAATCTGCATGCCGCCGCCGATGTTGTAGACATCGCCCGTGCTGAACGGCATGCCTCCGGTCACCAGCGTTGCGACGCCGCGAGCGATGTCCTGTGGCTGGCCCCAGCGCCTCATTGCGCAGACGGCACCGTTCTCGATCTGGGGCGTGTAGCGCTCGAGCACGTCGGCGGTCATGTCGGTCATGATCAGACCGGGGCGGATTTCGTAGACGCCGATACCATGCTCCGCCAGGCGCAGAGCATACTGCTGGGAGGCCATGGACAGACCTGCCTTGGATATGCAGTACGGTCCCTTCTCCGGCGACACCAGATGCGCGTTCGCAGAGGTGATGAACACGATCGAGCGGTCTTCAGGAGCCTCGGCTCTCGCGACCATCCGCTTGGCGACAGCCTGCGTCAGGAAGAACGTGCCGCGGAGGTTGACGTCGATAAGGCGGTCGAAGCTCTCTTCCGAGACATCGAGGAGATCGCCGCGCTCGGAGACTTGAATGCCAGCATTGTTGACGAGGCAGTTCACCGGACCGAGCCCCGCCTCGACACTGTCGAGAAAGGCGACGTAGTCCGAGGTCTTCGAGATATCGAGGCGGAACAGCGACGCGCGTTGCCTCTGCCCCTCGACCAGCCTGACGGTCTCGCGCGCCGTATCGTCGTCCCGAAGGTCGACCACGGCGATGTCGAAGCCCGCCGAAGCCAACTCTACGCAGATCGCCTGTCCGATGCCGCGACGGCCGCCCGTCACGATGGCGACACCGCGATCGACGGGGGCATTGTCGACTGCGCGCCGATCTCCCCGATTGCTGGTTTGGATATCCGCTTTCATCACGCAGCCCCTCTTTCCGATGCTTCGTCTCGGGACGCCACGACGGCGTTCGCGGACAGGAGATGTTCGACCTCGGAGGACGAGTAACCGTGCTCCGACAGGATTTCGCGGGTGTGCTCGCCAATCTCCAGCGCCAGGACGCGGAGGTCGGGAACCTTGCCGTCGTAGCGATTCGGGTGGTTCACCAGATGGATGGTGCGCCCCTTGACCTCGACCTTGCGGAACACCTCGGAATGTACCAGCTGGGGATCGGTCAGAAGCTCATCGTAATAGCGGATCGGAGCCCACCAGACATTGTGACTGTCGAAGCGCTGTCCGAGTTCCTCGACGCTGAACTTCGCCGTCGCCACCGCCAAGGCCCTCGCGAACTCGTCGCGATCCTCGTAGCGGTCCTTCGACAGCAGAGCGCGGATGTCGTCGCTTTCGACCGCCTCGGCAAGATCGGGCACCTTGCAGAGCGACACCACGACGTGGCCGTCCCTTGCCGGGTAGACGCCATATGGCGCTTCATGGAACCAGGTCGCGAGGTTCTTCTCGCGCTTGAGGACTTCGCGCTTCATGCCGCCCGCGAACCAATTCAGAAGCGGCTCGCTCTGGAGATCGATCCCGGCGTTCAGAAGGCTTCCTTCCACGCGCGTCCCCTTGCCCTCGCGGAGCTTCCGGACGATCGCTCCCAGGATGCCCATGGCGAGCAGAGCGCCGCCATGCTGATCGACGACTGCCGCACCTACGGGTGTCGGGCCGACTGCCGGCGTCCCTGTGACGCTGATCAGTCCCGAGCGCGCCTGCACCAGGATGTCCTGGCCCGGCTTGTCGACCATGGGGCCGCTCGATCCGAAACCGCTCGCCGAGGCGAAGATCAGCGTTGGGTTGAGGCGATCGAGTTCCGCCTGATCGAAGCCGAGCCGGGAGAAGACACCCGGCCGGAAATTTTCGAGGACGACATCGGCCCTGGCGATCAAGCGGCGAGCCACTTCCTTGCCTTCAGGGCTCTTGAGGTCGATGCCGATCGAACGCTTGTTACGATTGGCACAAAGATAGAAGCCGCTCACGCCTTCGATATAGACGCCAGCGCCGGACCAATGACGTTCGTATGCGCCCGTCAGAGGCTCGACCTTGATCACGTCGGCACCCATGTCTGCGAGATATTGGTCCGCGGCCGGCCCCTGCAGAAAATGGCAGAAGCTGACGACCTTTATTCCTCCTAACAGCACCGTTTCCTCCAGCTGTCGTTTTCGAGAAATCGATTTCACACACTTTCTTGACCATGTCAACACCCCTTCCAGTGTTCGGAAAATCAATTGTGTTTTGCGGCGCATCGTGCAATAAATCGATTTCACAGGATTTCACGAGGAGAGCAATCCATGGTGCTGGACAATGATCGCGCAGACACCAAGATCGTCGATGTCGCAAGGCTGGCGGGCTGCTCTCCTGCCACCGTTTCCCGGGTGTTGAACAACAACCCCAAAGTCGCCCCGGATGTCCGCGACCGCGTCATGAGGGCCGCGACGCAATTGGGCTATGTGCGCAATGGCTCGGCACGGGCATTGCGCTCGACGAAAAGCCGCACGGTCGGAGTGATCATCCCTACACTCGACCACGCGATCTATGCGTCGATGGTCCACAGCCTCCAGGCGCGCCTTGCCGAGAAGGACATCTCGGTCATCATCAACACGTCCATGTACGACATCGACATTGAATTCGAGCAGGCGAAGCTTCTTGTCGAGCGCGGCGTCGAGTCGGTCGTTCTCGTCGGTTCGACCCACCGCGCCGAAACCCTGGCGATGCTGGAGCAGAGGAACATCGCCTATGTGTTCACCTACACCTCCATGATAACCGACGTCGGCGCTGCGGTCGGGTTCGACAACGCGAAGGCCGGAGGCATGGCGGCGCGCTATCTCGTCGACCTTGGCCATACTCGCTTGGCGATGATCGCCGGCATTACGGAGAACAATGATCGCGCGTCCGCCCGCCGAGACGGGTTCCTCACGGAGCTGGAGCGGCAGGGTATCGGTCGGGACAACATCGCCATCACCGAGTCGGCCTACAAGATCGAAGGCGGCCGCGACGCCATGAGGAAACTGATGACAGGGCCGAACCCGCCGTCCGCGGTGTTCTGCGGCAGCGACATCATCGCGGCTGGCGCGATCAAATACTGTCACGCCGAAGGCATCCGGGTCCCGGAGGACGTCTCGGTGTTCGGGTTCGACAATCTCGAGATCGCCGAACTCACCCATCCCGAACTGACGACGATCGAGGTCCCGGCACGGGACATGGGGGCAATTGCCGCAGAGTATCTGATGGCGACCCCGCTGCAACGCCAGCACATGCGGCAGCGCGAACTGTCGTTGAGACTGATCGTGAGGGCCAGCACTGCTCCCCGCAAGCTGAACGCCTGAGGCATTCGATGCAGTTCCTGGTGATCTCCAGACGGCTCACTGACAAGTTCAGCAAATCCGACTTCGAGCCGATCGTTCCGTTGGAAGGAGCGCGGGCGAGATATCTCTACAGCATAGGGTTCACGCGGCAGATTTGGCACCGCGGCGATCAGCCGGGAGCGTGCCAGATCGTCGAGGCCGATACCTTGGAGGAGGCACGCTCCCATCTGTCGACGCTTCCGATGGCGCAAGCTGGCATGATCGAATTCGACATCATTCCCCTCAAACCCTACGCGGGCTTCGCGCCCGAGAGTGTTCGACAACACAGTGAAGGCTGAAATGGAAAACCCGAGAGAGTTCCTGGTGTCACTCTTCAATGCGGCCGTCGAAGCAGCCGACGCCGACCACGCGCTAAGGAACTACCTGCCTGAATGTCCCAGGGGGCGCACGATCGTCGTCGGCGCAGGCAAGGGCGTCGCCCAACTCGCGCGGGCGCTGGAACGGGCGTGGGAGGGCCCCTTGGAGGGCACCGTCGTCACGAGATACGGGTATGCGGTTGCTTGCGAACGCATCGAAGTCTTGGAAGCATCGCATCCCGTGCCGGACGAGGCAGGCCTGAAGGCGTCGGAACGGGTGTTCGAGCGCGTCGCCGGCCTGACCGAAGATGACTTGGTAATCAGCTTGATCTGTGGCGGGGGCTCCGCTCTTCTTCCCGCGCCCGCCGACGGCCTCACGCTGGAAGACGAGATCGCGCTGAACAAGGAGCTTCTCAAATCCGGTGCGCCGATCGCAGCGATGAACGCGATCCGCAAGCAGTTCTCGAAGATCAAGGGCGGACGGTTGGCTTTGGCGGCCCATCCGGCGAAGGTCGTGTCGCTCGTGGTCTCCGACATACCGGGCGATGTCGCCTCCCTCGTTTCATCGGGTCCGACGATCCCCGACGCGACCACGCGGCAGGACGCCGCCGACGCGATCGCAAGATATCGGATCGAACTGCCGGACCACATGATACGACAACTTGAGACTGCTACAGCCGCGCCGGACCCCAATGACCCGAGGTTCAGCGGCAACATCGCGCATGTCGTCGCGTCGGCGGGCAAGTCACTGGAAGCCGCAGCTGAACACGCGCGCGCCCAGAGTGTGGAAGCCGCGATCCTTTCGGACTCCATCGAGGGCGAAGCAAGCCTGGTGGGCGGGGTCCATGCCTCGATCGCGCGGGAAGTCGCATTGCGGAACCGTCCGTTCCGAAAGCCAGTGGTGATCCTATCGGGAGGTGAGACGACCGTGACGTTGCGTGGCAAAGGCAAAGGCGGACGGAACACCGAGTTCCTTCTGGCATTCGCCATCGGAATTGAAGGACTCGATGGCGTCACCGCACTCGCGGCAGACACCGATGGCATTGATGGAAGCGAGGACAACGCGGGGGCCTTCGCGGACGGTAAATCGGTTGCTCAGATGAACGGCGCTGGAAGAACGGCTCAAGCATTGCTTGAAGGCAACGACGCCTGGACCGCATTCGAGGCCGCTGACGCGCTCTTCGTTCCCGGGCCAACCGGGACGAATGTCAACGATTTCAGGGCAATATTTATTGAATAGATTGGCGCACGCGAAGGTGTGAGGGCCGCTTAGGGCGCAAAGCGGTCGCGCGCAGGACCGCCGGCTACCGGCATTTGCTACATAGTTCCGTATGCGCCCCATTTTCGCCCCGAGCGAGGCCTTGCCCACCTTCTATGCCGACCATCAGTCAAACACGGCTCTCTTTTGTGTACTCTCGAGGAATGCCAAAGCAGCAGGTTTTGAGGAAGCTGGATTTTGCCCAGTTACGAGCCTGCGGTCGACAGCGACGAACGGCTCAAAAGCTCGGCCTTTCCGGTATACAGCGCCGGAATCCCTGAGTACATCCTCGAGCAGAAAGGGCATTTCCTCCATCAGCCCGAGGGCTTTCTCCTCCTCATTGGAGAACGCGGTCACCGTCCGCCCTTCTAGGAAGGATATGCCGTGGACGCGAACGTGAAGAAGCGCAGCCGGAGCGTGGCAAACCGCACCGATGCACTTTCCCTGTTCCGCGAAGGCACTCAGGAGATACGAAGAAGACCTGTCGGTGGCGAGGTCCCACATCGGGCCATGACCGCCGGGATAGAAGACACCGTGGAATTCCTCCGCCCGGGCGTGAGAAATCTCCATGGTGTGGTTCAAAATGGTCTGCGCCGCCGGATCGGTGCGGAAGCGGTGGGTTGCGGGGCCGATCTCCTCGCCGAGGCTGGCAGGGTCGATCGGCGGCATTCCGCCTTCTACCGATGCCACCGTCACGATCGCCCCCGCTTCCATGAAGACATAGTACGGCGCTGCGAACCCCTCGAGCCACAGACCGGTTTTGCGGCCTGTGGCTCCGAGTTCATCGTGCGACGTAGCCACCATCAGAATCCGTAGTGGCTCCATCGTCTCATTTTGCCTTTTCAGTCAGTTGGTTCCGATACTCGGCGACCGGTAGGCCACCGACACCCCAGTTTTCCATCTCCACTTCCTCGATGACCACAAAGGTTGCCGACTGCGGTTTCCCGAGCACTTCAAACAGAAGGTCGCTGACGCCCTGAATCAACCTGGCTTTTTGTTCAGCGGTGGTCTTCACCGCTCCTGGCGAGGTTCCCTCTCGTGTGACCCGGATATTTACGTACGGCATATCAGCCTCCTAAAAGATGGTCGTTGGGAACTCACCAGCGTCCGGCGTGCTGCCCGCCGTCGACATGCAGGGTCTCGCCGGTGACGAACTTGGCGTCCTCGAGATACAAGACGGCTTCGGCGATCTCGCTGACTTCGCCCATACGGCGCACGGGGTGCAGATCGGCGAGAAACGCGTGGTTCTCCTGGGGATGCATCGGGGTCTTGATGATACCAGGCGACACGGCGTTCACGCGGATACCCTTGGGCGCGTACTCGATGGCCAGCGAGCGGGTGGCGGCGTCCAGGCCCCCCTTCGACAGCGAGGCGAGGACGGACGGAACGCCGGCCATCGGCTGGTTGACGAGGGACGTGGTGATCTGGACGATGTGCCCGTCACCGCGCTTTAGCATCTGCTTCGCAGCAAGCTGGCTCACATAGAAGAAGCCCGCGACGTTGACGTTCAAGACGTTGCGGAAGTCTTCCTCGGTGTATTCGGTGAAGTCCTTCGCGATAAATATGCCGGCGTTGTTGACCAACGTGTCGATGCGGCCGAAGCGTTCTACTGCAGTTGCTACCACTTTTTCGGCGACGGCCCGCTCACCGATATCACCACCCACCGCCACGATGCCGCGGTCGCCGGACTCAGCGATGTTGCGGGAGTTGGCGACGACAGCGTACCCGCGGGCCCGGTAGGCGCTTACTATGGCGGCACCAATGCCCTGTGACGCGCCGGTGACGACAGCTACTTTCGTTTCCTGGCTCATTTTCCACTCTTTCCGTTGCGCGCGGGCACACGGGAGCGCATGGGCAATTCCGGCCCATCCCTAGTCCGCAGCGATCGTTGTTGAAGTTTTACCGGCAGGGCAGCGTTGCCTTGCCTGTGAAACATCTAGTAGCTTCCTCGCGGCGTCGGAATGCTCGCCGGCAGCAACTCACTATTCCGCGAAGAGGAAGAATATGGACCGCATAGATGCGATGAAGGTTTTCGTCTGCGCTCTGGACGAAGGAAGCCTAGCGGCCGCCGGCCGGAAGCTGAACCGCTCTCCGGCTGCGGTGACGAGGGCCATCAGCTTCCTCGAAAGTCACGTGGGCGTACAGCTGCTCCACCGGACCACAAGAACCATCAGGCTAAGTGAGGCAGGCGAGCGATACGCGTCCGCCTGCCGCCGAGTGCTGACCGATCTCGAAGAAGCGGACCTCCTGGCCGCCGGCGAAACAAAAGCGCCCAGGGGAACCCTGACCGTCACCGCGCCACTTGTAAGCGGCGTTTCGATCTTACGTCCAATCCTTGATGCGTACCTTCGCGAACACCCGGAGGTGAACGCGAAACTTCTGCTGCTGGACCGCACTGTCAGCCTGATCGACGAAGGAATAGACGTAGGGCTTCGCATCGCGCACCTCACCGACTCGACCATGATCGGAATTCGGGTCGGGGAAGTACGCCGGGTTTTGTGTGCTGCCCCATCCTATCTGGACAACGCCGACGCGATCGAGAGTCCATCCGATCTTGCCCACCACACGTGTATTGCGCTGGCTCAGTTCGGTCATGAGAGTTGGAGTTTTCCCCCTCGAGAAGGAGGTGGAAGCCAACGGCTGGTGCACATCAAGCCAAGATTGACGATAAACGGTGTGGCAGGCGTGGTCGCATCGGCGCTCGAGGGAAATGGCGTGACTCGGGTGTTTTCCTACCAAATTGCGGAATACGTGAAGAGAGGTGAGCTGAGAATTGTCCTCGCGGCCGACGAGCCACCTCCTCTACCCGTACATATCGTTGCGCCTGAAGGTCGGCTCTCTGTGCCGAAGGTCAGAGCGTTCGTGGATTTCGCGGTGCCCCGACTGCGAAAGGAGTTCGCTGAGCTATCAAGGATTTGCAAAATTGATGAGTCCCACTTCGAGAGTTAGACGCCGTAGAAGAGATCGGCGAGCAGATGGGCGCTGACGTGCTTGGGGACTCCGATGTCACCAAAATCGCAGTGAATAACATTAACCTGCCCGGTGCACCGTACGAGTATAACGGGTAGACCTAAGTTTGCTTCAATCGAGGTTGAACTTGGATGCCCGCCGTTTCAGCACTTGAATGGGATATTATAGACGCCCGCGTTTCCGCGGCGAAGGATCGATATCAGCTATCAGGTCTATCGCTTGCCTTCCTGTATCTCGTGTTGGAGCAGTATTTTCCCGACCGCTCGTCTGACTATCCGGAAATGATCGTCGACGGCGGCAACGATCTTGGCGTTGACGCCATCGAAATTCTGGAGCGCGAAGACAGGGCGGAAGTTCTGATATTCCAGTCGAAGCATCGGACGTCGCTGAATTCGACGGATCGAACGATCAACGACAACGAGGTCTTGAAAATCGGTTCTTTCTTGCATGCGCTATTTGACAAGGAGGACCGACTATCCAAGACGGGCAACCTGCAACTGACCGAGGCCGTATCGCGGATATGGCAGCTTCACCGTAACGGAGTAATATGCCGTTACCGGGTCATCCTGTGCAGTAACGGGAAGGGTTTGTCACCGTCTGCCAAGACCATCTTGGAGAGTACGCTCAGGTCGATGTTCAATGTGGACTACGAGGTGTACGGTCCGGCGGAGATGATGCGTGACATCGGGGCGACCGGTCGAGAACGCGAAACAGGAAAGCTCCAGGTCATAGGCCGAGAGGCGTTTGAAAGAACCGATGGCGACATCCGGGGCGTAATAGCTTCTGTAGACGCGCGGTCGTTCGTTGAGATGATCCAGACGCCCGACAAGAGATCGATTAAGCGACACCTCTTTGACGAGAACTTGCGAATCTTTCTAGGTGCAAACGGTGGATACAACAGCAACATCATACAGACGGCGGTGTCGGACGACAGCCATCTCTTTTGGTATTTAAATAACGGGATAACGATCACCTGCAAGGAATACGCGTACAACAAAAGTCACGCTAACCCGGTGATCAGGATCGAAGACTTTCAGATCGTCAACGGAGCGCAAACCTCTCATTCCCTGCTGGAGGCGTACAAGCGGTCACCCGAGGCATTCGAAAACGTGGTGTTGATGGTCAGGGTCTATGCCACAGCCCGCAGCGATATTACTGAACGGGTCGCCGTCGCGACGAATAGCCAAGCTCGCATTCAGGCCCGCGATTTGATGGCCAACCATCCCATTCTGAAGAAGCTCGAGATCGCATTCCATGACCAAGGCTATTTCTTCGAGCGCAAGCGCAATATGCATGTCGATCGCGATCCAAGGAAGAGAATCGATGCATTGAAACTCGGGCAGATACTGCTTTCCTTTCACCTCGGAGAGCCGGACCGTGCAAAAGCGGATTCTGACACGATTTTTGGCGAACGCTTCAATGCGATTTTCCACGAGTCCTACGTCGTCGAGGACCTCTGCCGCCTCGTGGAAGTTTATCGGCTTATCGAGGAAATGCGCGAGGCGCACCTCTCCAAACAGCGAGATGCTATCGAGCCCACAGGCGAGCACCAGTACCTCGTTTATGGCCATTGGTTTGTGCTGTACGCCGCACGTTTGATACTCACGCAAAAGGACCGTCCCCTGCCTACAGGCGACGATGCGCAAAGGCTTGTTCTTGAAGCTTTGACGCTTGTCTCCAATGCGTGTGCGAATGTGAAGAGCGCTGCGCAGTATCAGTTGTTCCGGAGTTCTAAAACGAAGGCGCGCATCATTGCCGAAATCGAAGGGCGGCAACTGAGCCTCTTCGACTTATAGGTTTCCAACCTGCATGCCCCAGCGATCACTGCTGCAGACGCCCCCGCAATGTCTTTTTGAGGGGCCATCCTCTGAAGGAAAGGTTTTGATCTCGCAATGGCACGCACCTCAACCGGGGGGGCGGGAAAGATGCACCCGCCTCCCCTATTACGTCAGCACAGTCTGGCCGATGACGGGAACCCAGAAAGGCCGGGGTCCCCTCACCTTTCAATGCGATAGTGTCCGGCCAAGGAAGTCCTGAATCAGCGGGATGATCTCATCGGCCCGATCCTCAAGCGCGAAATGACCGCTGTCGATCAGGTGGAACTCTGCATCGGGTAGATCGCGCTTGAACGCTTCCGCACCTGGGGCAGGAAAGATCGTATCGTTCTTGCCCCAGACGATCAGGGTCGGCGGTTGGCGGTCGCGGAAGAACTGTTGGAATTGCGGATAGAGGGCCACATTGTTGCGGTAGTCGTAGAAGAGATCGAGCTGAATCTCGATGTTCCCGGGACGGTCGAGGAATTGCTGGTCGTAAAGCCAGTTCGCTGGGTCGATGCGCGTCGCATCACGGACGCCGTCCAGATACTGGAACTTCGTGACATCCAGCGACATCAGCGGACGCAGAGCGTCGCGCGCTTCCTGCGAATTGGTCGCCCAGTAGGCCTTGAGCTGATCCCAGAACGGCGAAAGGCCTTCCTCGTAGGCGTTGCCGTTCTGTACGATCATGCCCGTGATCCGCTCGGGATGCCGAAGAGCGAGGCGGAACCCGGTCGGAGCGCCGTAGTCCATGACGTAGATGGTGTAGGAACCGATGCCGAGCTTTGTGACCAGCGCGTCGACGATTTCGGCATAGCGCTCAAAGGTGTAGGCGAACTCTTCCCTGGCCGGCATGGAACTAAGTCCGAAACCGGGATAGTCCGGGGCGACTACATGATAGCGATCCGCGAGCGCCGGGATCAGATTCCGGAACATGTGCGAAGACGTTGGGAAACCGTGAAGCAAGAGCACGGTCGGTGCGTCGGCACGGCCTGCCTCGCGGTAGAAAATTTCTAGGCCGTCGATGTCGATCGTTCTGTGATGGATCGCGGGGAAGGTGTGGCGGGCAGTCGTCATTGTTGTCTCCTGTCGTTGACGTTCGGAAGCCTCACTCCGATGCAGAAGAGTTAGAGAGTTTCGGAGATCGACGGAATTGATCTCATCCGAAAGTCACCATTGCGCGACCCGGAATAATGCATTGCCCTCGCGACGCCCGGCTTCTACGAATTGAGCCGCGGTTCAAGAACGTTGAGATGGCGGAAATATTGTCGACACGTCCTGCCCCCAGTCACCCCTCTGAAAGGACCG
This sequence comes from Sinorhizobium sp. 7-81, assembly GCF_030124405.1. NCBI lineage: Bacteria > Pseudomonadati > Pseudomonadota > Alphaproteobacteria > Hyphomicrobiales > Rhizobiaceae > Sinorhizobium > Sinorhizobium sp. 7-81. Next base: position 296,634 of record NZ_JASKLT010000003.1, read on the forward strand.
ACACATGGACGCAACCAGCACACCGGCAGCTGATGTGCAGCGCCGCCAAATCGAGATTATCCGGCGTTCCCCGCATTATTGGCGGGTCAATCTCGACAATCCGCCGTTGAACATTATGGGGCCACAGATGGTCCAGGAGTTCTCGGACCTTGTGACCGAGATGGAGAACGCCCTTGAATTGAAGGTCGTGGTCATCGGCAGCACCAACCCCGACTACTTCATGGCGCATTACGATGTCCTTCGCGACCCATCGGAGTCCATCAATATGGCTCCGGGACCTACTGGTATGCATCCCGTGCCGGATGCCTTCGTACGGCTTAGTCGGCTGCCCGTCGTGTCGATCGCGTCGATCCGCGGCAGGGCGACCGGCTCGGGTAGCGAGATAGCGCTCGCATGTGACATCCGGTTCGCCAGCCGGGAAAAAGCGGTTCTCTCTCACTGGGAGGTCGGAGCAGGCTTTGTTCCTGGCGGTGGGCCGATGGCAAGAATGCCGCGCCTAATGGGGCGCGGTCGCGCTCTGGAGGTGCTTCTTGGGGCGGACGATATCCCCGGCGACCTGGCAGAGCTCTACGGCTACGTGAACCGCGCCCTTCCCGACGACGAACTTGACAGGTTCGTGGACGAATTCGCCCTGCGCATCGCTTCCTTCAACCGCGACGCGATCGCCGCCACGAAGCGGTTCGTAGACGATGCCAGCTTACCAGCCGACTCCGAGATGCAGCCCGCGTGGGACGCTTTTGTTACGTCGGTCGGCCAACCGTTCGCGCAGGACCGGCTTTCGAAATTCGTCAAACTCGGCCTACAGCAGCCGAGCGATATCGAGAAGAGGCTGGGGTTCTATGTTGGTCCGCAATCATAAGTACCGATCATGCTGGAAACCCGCCATATCGCCGCGACAATCTGGCGAGGTCTCCCATGCCTGCGTTTGATTGCCAAGCTCCGCAGTTGGTCGACGTCTTTCGTTCGGCCAGGGCAATCATCGCGCTACTGCTGGGCGGGCCCGAGGAAGCGGACGCGCTTCTCTCGACCGCCCTTTCAATGCGAGGACCTGCGCTTCTAAAGAACCCTCGGAACTTCCTTTTGTGTATGCTCGACCAGGCAAGGGGCGTATCCGAAAGCATGTACGCGTCAAGTATCCGGGGCTGTGCGCTATGGAACGATGACGACGATGCCGCGCAAGGGTTTCAGCTTTTGAGCCGCCTCCCCTTTGACCGCCGTCTCGCGTACACGTTGGTGGAAGTTGCCGGGTTTACCTTGCAGGAGGCGGCGGAGTACTGCCGCAAGATGCCCGGCGAGGTCCAAGCGCTCGTCAATGCCGCTCGAGCGGAGCTAACCGGGGCTGCCCATGCCTGCGGAGTTGGTCCGCCTGACGGTCGAAAGGGCTGATCGAGACCAGACGCGTTGCCAAGGGCGGACGGACTGAATATCTATGTGCGCGGGCGACATCTTGGCCGTCGCGGACGCATCAAGGTCCTGTTTATGAAGAGTTTCGACCTAGAGCCTGGTTACGACCTGGAGGTATTAAGGGCCGACGGCGTTTCCAGTCTCGTCCGGCTTACGCTTCCCGGCGGTCAAACCAATCTCGCGGTACTCGTGGCAAAGCCAGACGATCTTGCGCCCGCGCAACAGATCAAGCTCGAAACCGAACTCCGTCTGACCGATCTGGTAGCGAGTGCGGGCGGAGCAAAGGCGCTGCGCGGGTTGGCGGTCGGAGGTCGCCAAGGGATTCTTCTCGAAGACCATGGTGGGAGTTCGCTGGATAGCGCATGGGCTTCCGGACGCCCCCTCAAGGAGTTCCTTCAACTTTCGGTCTCGATTTGCGATGCTGTAGCGCGTATCCACGAGATTGGCCTCGTCCATGGAGATATCCGGCCGGCCAACATCATGGTCGTCGATCCGGGAAAGGTCTACTTCATCGGGTTCGGCTGGGCTTTTCCGGCGTCCCGCGCTCCGGCGGTACGGGATGGCGATGCCTTGACCGTTGACCGCCTGCCCTACATTTCCCCGGAACTCACGGGTAGGCTTGACCGCCGGGCCGACACCCGGAGCGACCTGTACTCCCTCGGGGTCACGCTCTATCAGTTGCTGACGGGGAGGCTTCCTTTTGCGGCGCATACACCGGCGGAGTGGCTTCACAGCCACCTCGCAAGGCCTCCTCTGCCTCCGGGTAGATGGGCCACAAAGATTCCCAGCGCCGTCGCGTCGATCCTCCTCAAACTTCTTTCGAAGGCGGCCGAGGAGAGATATCAGACTGTCGAAGGGCTCAGGGTCGACCTCGAACATTGTCTGTCGGCGTTCACCAGCCACGGCAGGATCGAACTTTTCGAACTCGGCGCTCAGGACGCTCGCGGAACACTGGTGATCCCGGACCAGCTCTATGGTCGGGAGGCAGAAATCCTCCGGCTGACGGAGATTTTGGATCGCATCGCTGTCTCAGGAAAGACCGAGCTGGTTCTCGTGTCGGGTTCGTCGGGCATCGGCAAATCGGCCCTCGTGAGGGCTTTCCAGCGCCGGCTTGATCCCCAGGTTGCCCTTTATGCCGAAGGGAAGTTTGACCAGATCAACCATCACGTTCCGCTCTCCACGATCGTGCAGGCTTTTCGGGGCCTGATCTCTCATCTACCGCCTCACTATCGTCTCGGGCAGGATGGGATAGGAGACCTCGTCAAGGCGGCGATTGGACCAAACGGCCGCCTGATCACATCGCTCATCCCCGAGCTTGATCCGCTGGTCGGCCCGCAATCCGAGGTGCCGAAACTCCCGCCCAACGAGGCGCAGCACCGATTCCAATACGTACTCTCCCGTTTCGCCGGCGCTTTCTCGCGGGTTGGTCATCCCCTGGTACTGTTTCTTGATGACCTCCAGTGGATCGACCACGCTACGCTAGATTTCCTTAAAAGGACGATCCGAACCCAGTCGATACGGAACACACTCGTCATCGGGGCCTTCCGTGAAAACGAGGTTCCACCCGGCCACCCCTTGCGTGAGTGGCTTGACGAAATCAACCAGCCCGAAACGTCGGTTTCGACGATTGAGCTGTCGCCTTTGTCCAAGGCTGAAGTGCTGCACCTCGTTTCCGACAGTCTTGGGGTGCATCACGGCGAGGTGCATCCGCTCGCCGAAATGGTTGTTGAACAAGCCGAAGGAAATCCTCTCTTCACGACGCAGCTCCTCGCCGCCTTGGTGCAAGACGGCAGGGTGGCTTTTGACACGCGGGCGCGACAGTGGACATGGAAGCGCGAGGAGATAGAGCAGAGTTCGTCCAAGGACGTTTCGGATTTGATCGCGATGAGGTTGGCTAAGCTGACCCCGACGACCCGGGACGTGATCTCCAGCATGGCGTTGCTCGGCAATATCGTGTGCCGCCGTCTGCTTTGCCTGGTGATCGACCTTCCTCAGGACACATACGAATCATGCGTCGACGAGGCCATCGAGGCCGGTCTCATATTCGCGCGCGAAGAAGGCTTGGTGTTCGTTCATGACCGGGTCCAAGAGGCGGCCTACCTCGCGCCGTCAGATGAAACACGCAGAACTCTGCACCTCAGTATCGCGCGACGCATGATCTCTTCAATGTCGCCTGAAGAAATCCACGACCGCATCTTCACGGTGGCGGAGCAGTATAACAGGGCGATCGATCTCGTTGCCGGGCATGAAGAACGCGTTCGGATCGCCCAGTTGAATTTAGCCGCGGGACGCAAAGCCGAGCAAACATCCGCCTTTGCATCCGCGCTGTCGTATTTCGAAGCTGGAGCACGGATAGCGCGGCAGCTCGGCGACGAGGCAACCGAATTGACGGTCGATTTCGAGATCGGAATGGCCGACTGCGAATTCGTTCTAGGTCAGTCTATAAGCGCGGAGCGGCGGCTCAGTGCGCTCCGACAGCAAACGCTAGACCGCGGAAAGCTCGCTCGCGTGACCTGGTCGCAGATAACTCTATATACGGCGCTGGGGCAGCTTCGCCTGGCGATTGACCTTTGCCTCGACTACCTACGCCACGAAGGCATCGACTGGCCGGCGAACCCCACCTGGGACATGGTGAGGGAGGAGTACCGGGAGATCGAGGAGGAGATACGCGCGAGTGCCATCGAGACCCGACTGGAGCTGCCAGCTCGCTCGTCGACGGAAGCGCCCATCCTTGACGTTCTCGGGGCCGTCCTGCCACCCGCCTTCTTCACCGACCAAAAGCTCGTCTGCCTCGTCCTCTGCCGGATGGCCAACGTCAGCCGCGCAAACGGGAACTCGCCGGCGTCTCCACTCGGCTATGCTTATCTTGGCATGGTGCTCGGTCCCATGTTCGGGGAATATGCAGCTGGCTACCGGTTCGGCAGGCTAGCGCTCCAGATGGTTCAGGACCCGGCCTTCGCCCGCTTCCGCGGCCGAGTTTCGATGACGTTTGCGTATCACGTGCTTCCCTATTCGGAGCCGATAAGAGCGGGCCGAGAGCTCCACCGTCAGGCGCTGACAATCTCCCAGGAATCAGGCGACCTGACCTATGCCGGGTTTTGCAGCTGTACGACGATCAGTAACATGCTCCTTGCCGGCGATCAGCTTGGAGTTATCGAGCGCCGCGCGAGCTCCGCGCTCGACTTCGCGAAGCAGATCAATTTCGGCCTGATCGCAGACATCATAACCAGCCAGGCCATGCTCGTCCGTAGCCTGCAGGGGTTGACGTTTTCGCTGGAGACGTTCGACGACGGCGATTTCGACGAAGTCGCCTTCGAGAGTCGGTTGGACAGCACTCCTGGTCTCGAAATCGCCGCTTGCTGGCATTGGATCAGAAAAATGCAGTCGGCGATCTTCGCCGGGGACTTTGAGGCGGCGGTCAGCCTCGGAAAAAGGGCCGAGCCGCTGCTATGGACGACAGCGGGCCACCTCGAGTGGGTTGAATATACGTTCTACAAGTGCCTCGCACTGACCCGAACGGTTGCAACTTCCGACAAGCCAGGGATGCAGGAGATTCGGGAGCACGCAGAGCGACTACAGACCTGGAGCACGAACAATCCGGACAACTTCGCAGCGTATTCCTCCATCGCGTTGGCCGAACTCGCCCGTCTCGAAGCCCGCCCGATCGACGCCCTGAGGCACTATGAAGAGGCGATCTCCGCTTCGGACGAAAGCCAGTTTCCTCATATCGAAGCCCTGACGCATGAGTTTGCAGCCAGCTTCGCACAAAGCATAGGTCTGGCGACGATGGCGCTTGCCCACCGCGAGAGGGCCTACGCGGCTTACCGACGTTGGGGCGCAAGCGGCAAGCTGAGAGACCTGGAGGTCAAGTACCCTCACCTTCCTACCACCTACGCCCTGTCGTTCTCCAACTCGAGCGGGGCTCTTCCCAAAGAGCTGGACCTACAGTCCGTCGTGCGCTCGTCGGCGAGCGTCGCCGGCGAGGTCGTCCAATCCAAGATGGTCAGGACGCTGCTGACGGTTGCGCTTGAGAACGCGGGAGCGCAGCGGGCGCTGCTGGTATTGCCCAAGCAGCAAAGCTTCTGGAAAGAGGCGGAGGCCGTGGCCAACGGCGAGGAGATCGACGTGAGATTCCGGCGCGAGCCGCTCAGGGAGAGCGACGCGCCGGCAAGGAAGCTGCGTGATGCCTTCCGACACCAAGAACCGGTCGTTCTGGACGACAACGAGCTTCGGCACGATCTCAACATGGACGAAAACGGCATTTCAACCGGGCTCGCCGTCCCCTTGGTGGCTCGAGGTAAGTCAGTTGGCATCCTCCTTCTCGAAAACCGACTCAACGAAAATGCATTCTCGCCGGCTCGGATTGCCGTTCTCAAACTGATCGCCGCCCAGGCGGCAATCTCGCTTGAAAACGCATCACTCGACGAGAAGGAATCCCTGCTCAGGGAAGTACATCATCGAGTAAAGAACAACCTGCAGCTCATAAGCAGTCTGTTGAACCTTCAGGCTTCTCGGGTGAACGACAGCAAGATGGCCGAACTCTTTCAGGATAGTCGGAACAGGGTGCGCTCGATGGCCCTGGTTCACGAAAACCTCTATCGCGCCGGCAACTTTGCACGCATCTCGATGGCGAACCACCTGAAAACGCTGTGCGCCCATCTCGCTCGGGCCTACGGTACCCGGGAAAAGTCAGTCGCCCTGAACGTCGATGTCGATGAAGTCGATCTCGATCTCGATAGCGCCGTCTCATGCGGGCTCATCGTCAACGAGCTGGTGTCTAACGCTCTCAAGCATGCCTATCCAGCCGTTTCCCGCGGTCAGGTCAGCGTGGCATTGTCAGTGCGGCAGCCGACGCATTATGAATTGGTCGTCGAGGATGACGGTGCGGGACTCAGAGAGGGTTGGGAAAGCGCTGAAACCCTTGGTTTGCAGCTCGTAAAGGACCTTGTCGATCAGTTGCGCGGTAGCATGACAGTCGAGACAGGTGTCGGAACGAGATTTCTTATCACCTTCAAGATAGCACAAGCCTGAGGACAACGAGTGAGCCGCAAGTTAATTCTCGTCGTGGAAGACGATCGTGTCGTATCCCGCGACATACAACTCCAGCTTCGAAATATCGGGTACGACGTCGCGGGCGCGGGAGTATCCGGTGAAGAGGCGATCGCCATGGCTGCAAGCCAGAAACCCGATCTGGTCCTTATGGACATCAGGCTGGAGGGCGATATGGACGGCATTCAGGCGGCAACAACGATCCGCGAGCGGATGCGGGTGCCGATCGTCTATCTCACCGCCTACGCGGACGATGAAACTGTTCGCAGGGCCGGAGAATCCGAGCCCTTCGGCTATCTTCTCAAGCCTTTTGAAGAAACCCAGCTGAGAGCGGCCATCGAGATGGCGCTCTACAAGCACGCCGCCGAGAAACGCCTTCATGAGAGCGAGCGTCGCTATGCAACCACCCTCTCCAGCATTGGCGACGCCGTCATCGCGACGGATTCCGCCGGCCTGATCACGTTCATGAACCCAGTGGCGGAAGGTCTGACCAAATGGAAGATGGCAGAGGCCCTTGGGCAACCTGTCGTTAATATTTTTCGGATCATCAACGAGGACAGCCGGCAAACAGTGGAAGACCCGGTGGCCAAGGTCCTCCGCCTCGGGACGATTGTCGGGCTCGCCAACCATACGCTGCTCATCGCTAAGGACGGCACCGAAATCCACATTGATGACAGTGGTGCGCCGATTATCGACGACCACGGCGAAATCTCGGGGGCGGTGCTCGTCTTCCGCGACATTGGCCATCGAAAGCAGATGGACGACGCTTTGCGCCAGGCACAGGCGGACCTCGCGCTTGTCGGCCGCCTGACCAGACTTGGAGAACTCGCTGCCTCTATCGCACATGAAGTCAACCAGCCGCTCACAGCGATCGTTTCGAATGCAGAGACCTGCCTGCGTTATCTCGAGCAGGCAAAGGCCGCCGCCGAGCGGATGTCGCAGAATAGCCACCGGGCTGGCGAGGTTGTCAGGAGTATCCGCAGCCTCGCGGGCAATGCTCCGGACAAATTCACGGAGATCAACCTGAACGACGTGGTGATGGAGGTGGTCGGTCTGCTGCGGGGCGAGATAAAAAGGCACGGCGCGAGCGTGGAAACGTCGCTGACGCCTGTACCTCCACTCGTTCAGGGGGACCGCGTCCAGCTTCAGCAGGTAGTTTTGAACCTCGTCATGAATGCCCTCGAGGCAATGTCAGCGGCAGCGGTATCCACCAGGACAATCTCAATCGGATCGCATCGCCCGGAGGAGAGCGAAATCGAACTTTTCGTCTCGGATACTGGACCTGGTCTCGGACCGGTCGACGGGGAGCGAGTGTTCGATGCGATGTTCACGACGAAGAGAGAGGGCATGGGTCTCGGGCTCTCAATATGCCGCTCGATCATCGAAGCTCATGGCGGCACGATCAAAGCGGATATCCCTCAGTTCGAACCGGGAGCCACCTTCCGCTTCAGCCTCCCGCTAGCCAATGGGAACCTTGCAAAGTAGCGCCATGTCTCATTCGCGGTCCGTCTACATCGTTGATGACGACGAGGATATCCGGATAGCTCTGGAAGCCCTCCTCGACTCGATTGGTTTTCAGGTCACGACTTTCAGTTCTGCGGAGGAGTTCCTGTCCCGCGTCGATCTCGACAAACCCGGATGCCTTGTACTGGATGTCAGGTTGACGGGACAAAGCGGGATAGCTCTTCAGAACCATCTGAATAGGATGGGGAACGAGATACCCATCATCTTCATCAGCGGACACGGCGACATCCCTATGGCGGTCAATGCCATCAAAGCCGGCGCTGCGGAGTTCCTGACCAAGCCGGTACGGCCGCAAGACCTGATCGATGCGATCCATGCTGCCTTGGAGAGCGATTCGCAACGGCGGGCACGGTTCGCCGCGACGAATGCCTCGCAGAGGCTCTACGATGGTCTCACGCCAAGGGAAAAGGACGTCATGTCACTCATCGTGGCTGGCCATGGAAACAAGCAAACGGCCATTCTGCTCGGCATCAGCGAGCCCACCGTCAAAGCGCACCGGGGCCAAGTGATGAAGAAGCTCAATATGCAGTCGCTACCCGATCTCGTTCGTTTCGCCCGCGAACTCGATGTCGAAGGCTCGAGTAAGACTTAGCCCTGTAAGCGAGGTAGTGGCAGAGCCATCCAGAGCGGCGGGCCGCAGATCACTTCACACCCAGCTCGATGCCCTTCGCTGCTTTCGGCCGTCCCAAGGCGTCCTTCAGCCAGCATTCTCTTTTCTTCGCGACGTATGCGAAGGCCTTGCACGCGGTCTCGCCGATGCAGGATACGAAGCATTCCAGGTAGTTCGTCTGCCTGATCCGCTTGTAATCGCCGCCGGGAATGTCCATGCCCGAGTAGCTGGTGAAGTCGGACATCATGATATCGCCGGCCTTCGACGACGAATATGCGGCCATGGCGTCCCGGTTTCTTATGAGGGCGACTACGTCGTTCTTCAGGAAGCAGAAGCGGTGCTTGGCGTTGTACGTGATCGCCTTGCACTGACCGTCGCTGTCGCACGCGTTCCGACAGTCTTGATAGCTCACGTCCTTGAGGGTCGCATAATCAAAGCCGATGGCGTCGTAACCCGCGGCGTCCAGGAGTGTCGCAGGTACCGCCGGGCGCGGCAGGCTCGTTACCGTCTCCTGGCGCTGTACAGATGCCTGGGGCTCCAGCTTCCCATAACACAGGACCTGGTGAACCGAGGGTGCGATCTTGTCTGCCAGGTCGGCGGTCGTTAGGACGGGTTGCCCGGTAGCTTTGTCGCCCGAAAGGCTGGCGATGTTCTGCGACTGCATGAACAGGTCGGCTACCGACGCCCTGATGGCGAAGTTCACGTTCTGAGCAGTGATACCGATTTCGTCAGCAGCCTTCTTCGAAAAGGTGGCGCTTGTTATGCCCAGCAGAAAGCCGTCACGATCCACGACGGGCCCACCAGAGTTGCCAGGCTGGATCGGCGTAGAAATCTGGATGTATCGGGTGTCGTTCTTCAAGCCCGCCAGCGCGTTCACGTTGCCCGTGGTTATCTTGACCGAGTCCGACAGGAGGTCAGCCAGGGGATAACCGATGGCGACGATGTCCTCACCGAGCCGAGTCGGTGCGCGGCGAAACGTCAAGGGCGTCCATGTTTTGTCCGATGACACCTTGATAAGCGCGAGGTCATTGGTGGAGTCGATCCGCGGATCGGTGGCGATCCCCCTACCCTTGACCTCGACACGCTCGCATCCTTCGACGACGTGGGCGTTGGTCATGAGCCACCCGTCACCTGTAACGCTGAAACCCGTGCCGGATGACTTAGGCTCTTCTGCAAGTGAGTGCGTTGCCGCCGCCGACATAAGAAGAGCCGCCAAGAACGCGCGCCCCGTGACTATCATTCCCGCCCCCTCAATCGAAGATAGAGGTAGAGCACATGCAGGGCCGATTTCAACCGCATATTGTAGGGAGGATTAACGGACCGCCAGTAGAGAGCCACCGCGACGACACTGAACGTGCTTACGCGATTACGGGCTGTTGTGAATCAGTGGTTTGGCCCAAGGCCACTGCCAGCTTTGCTGGCGGCCACACCTCGGGGCGGTGCACCAAGCAGTACCACTTGGGTTTACCCTTGCCGAGTGCAAAGCCGAAGCTGCCCCATTCCCGGCAGCCAGGCTCCTGGCAATAGTGAACGAAAGGCCCCGGGGCTGTCCTCGTGGTTGCCGCCCCCTGTTCGTCGCTCATTGTCCGTGCTCCGTCCGGTCGGCGGAGGGACGCCAGCCGCGCGCAAAGCCGATGCTCATAGTGGCCTCGACCAATGCTAGTTGGCCGCGAAGGTGCTTGCAGTCCTCCAACAGCGTGCGAATTGTCGCCAGCATGTCGCCGTCGTGCCAGGCTAGCGCCGCGACGACCTCGTCGACCGGTTCATTTCCATCCCTTGCGGGCTGCCGATGCGCTGCGGACATGACGGCTCCTTCTCCAGATCGAACTGGAGCGCTTCCGGTTGAGTTTTCAGATGGCGGCCGCATCGCCGATGTTCCTATTATGTTCTAATTGGAGCACGTGTCAATGGCGACCGTCGCAGCCTAAGCGGAACGTTCGAACTCGAAGTTCGGGAGCGTCGAAAAGAGCAGTATTTGCCCACACCATTGGCAAATACCCCCTCCGATCGTAGGGGGTATCCATACTTCCGGTCCAATAGTTTCAGATGGGGACCGTAATGTATCGTCCTGCTGCGTCGGCGTTTCAAAGAGGCGTAGGAGAACAATGTCGCACGATCACGGCCTGCAAATGGAGAGGTATGTTGGTGCCACGAGAGCATCGCAGCGCCTCGCAGGTCACCCCAAGTCAACAGGCTTCACGGCCGTGCGCCTGATCTCGAGTGGACTTGGTAGCGAGATGACCGCACCTATTCCCGTCGAAGACACCTATATCGTAAGTCTGCAAATCGAGCGCATTGGCCGCCACGAACTGTGGAAAGGCGGCAAACTCTCCAATGCCCTGCCCTATGAACAGAACTCGATAAATATCGTCCACTTGGCCGAGGAGCCGCGTATCCTCCTTCCAGACCCATTCGACTGTCTTCAACTCCACCTGACGGGGGATGCGCTCAAATCCTTTGCCGAAGACAATCATGATCGCCATGTCACCGGCTTCGATGTGACGCCAGGTGAAATCAACGAAGTAATCGCGAACCTCGGCCGGGCTCTGCTTCCGGCTCTCGCCGGTTCAAATACGGCGTCCGGCCTTTACGTCGATCAGCTTATTTTCGGGATGCTAAACGAACTGACGGCGCGTTACGGGGACCGCGGACCGCGCCGGAGTGATGAGGTAGACTTGTCGCCGGCACAAATCCGGGCCGCCCAAGAAATGTTGGTTTCCGAACAGGGGAACCAGATCGGATTGGTCGACCTGGCGCGTGAATTCGAAATTCCGCTATCCAGTTTCACGGCCGCCTTCCGCGCGGCAACTGGAATGACTCCCAACCAGTGGGTGCGCCGCTACCGCCTCGACCTGGCACAGGAACTGCTTCTGACAACCGAACTCGCCCTGAGGGACATCGCCGCGAGATGCGGGTTCGCCGACCAAGCCCACCTTTCAAGAGCATTTGTCGCGGGCGTTGGAATGACGCCCAGCGTCTGGAGACGGAACAGATGAACAGAGAAAGACACAGCCCGCGATCCGCTACGGGCGCTCAAATCGCCCACCTGTTCGGGGTATCAGACTACCAGACGCTCAAGACGTCGTCGCTCAGATCATCTCAGATGACGGTCACCAGATTGTGGACTGACGAAGGATCGAAAGAAATGACGGCGGACATACCCGTCGAAAAGGCATCCGTGGTCAGCTTTCAGCTGAAAACGCTTCGCCACCACGAGCTTTGGAAGTTCGACCGACTGTTCTACTCCGGTGGGTTTGCCAAGGATACGATCAGCATGGTCCACCTGGAGGAGCAACCGAGGGCGCATCTACCCACGGATTATGACTGCCTGATGTTTCACATTCCCGATCTTGTGTTGCGGGAACTCTGCGCACAAGAAGACATGCCGGCGTTCCACGGTCTTGAAGGGCACAAAGCGCGAGTCGATCCGGTCGCTGCGCATCTGTGCCGCTCACTGCTTCCGGCGCTGGAGAACCCTGCCGCGGCGGGCAGACTGTTCTTCGATCACGTCGGTATCGCCTTCGCCGCCTATCTGCTGGACAACTACCGAGGCGGTGCCAGGCCGTTGGTGAGGTCCAGCAGCCTCACGCGATTGCAAATGAAGAAAATCGAAGAGTACCTGCTCGGCGATCTGACGAGAGACCAGTCGCTCGAATCAATCGCCGCTGTCTGTAACATGCCGGTTAGTACGTTCAGCAAGGCGTTCAAGCAGACAACGGGCCTTGCGGTCCATCAGTGGTTGCGCAGCAAGCGCGCCGAGAGGGCTGCACAACTCCTTTCGGAAACGAAGGAAGCGATCGCTAGCATCGCGTACGAATGCGGGTTTACCGACCAGGCGCATCTGACACGCATCTTCACCCGGGTTTACGGAACGACGCCGGGAACCTACCGATCCCAAATGTCCCGACACAACAGTGCCGCCCAGTACCAAGATGTGCTGACAGAGCGGGCTTGAAAGGGGTAGCGCCCGAAGCGGTCACTCCTCCTGCCCCATCGCCGTTCAGGCCTCCCCTGCTGCAACTTTGTCGTCCAAGTTCGGTAGAGCCGGTGCGAACAAGGTGGCAGCCCAATCTACGAAAGCGCGGACCAGCGGTGATAGATGCCTGGATGTCGGATACAAGATCGAGACAGGCGTGGATGGAGGTCGGTATTCAGGCAGTAGCTCCACCAGCAGGCCTTTTTCGAGATAAGGCTGGACGATGTAGTCCGCCAGTCTCACAACCCCATGATGACCTAGTCCCAACGAAAGATAAGCGGACGTCTCGTTGACCGACACCTCGCTATCGACCTGGACGGTTTCCGAGCCGCCGTCGTTCATATAGGTCCATTTCTCGCCGGTACCGTCGCCGTGAAAGTAACCAACCAGCTTATGTGCTTTTAGGTCAGCCGGAGTTTTCGGCGCAGGATTGGCGGAGAGATATTCCGGAGTTGCGCAGGTGATCCAGTTGAACCCGCCGACACGCTTGCCGACCAAGGCAGAGTCGGCCAATGCGCCGGTTCTGATTGCGCAATCGATGCCCTCCTGAACCAGGTCGAGCCGCCGGTCGTTTGCTCCGATCGCGATCCGAATTCCTGGATGACGGCGTCTGAAGACGTCCAGCTTAGGTATGACAACGGACGTCGCGATCGACACTGGCATATCGACACGGAGCCGTCCCTCAAGAGACTTGAGGTCCCTTCGAAGGCTAGCCTCGACGGCGTCGATGTCGTGCAAAATTCGGCGGCATTCCGCGTAGTATGCTTCGCCGTCGGCGGTAAGACTGAGGTTTCTCGTTGTCCGCTGCAGCAACCGAACGCCGAGGTGCTTTTCAAGGCGGTTCATCGCCATTGTTACTGACGAACGAGGTGCGGCGAGCGTTGCGGCTGCTTTGGAAAGGCTGCCAGCCTCTACCACCCTCACAAAAACCTCCATGGTTTTCAAACGATCCACGGTGATCGACCTCCTTCGTCTTTGGAAAGAAGGCTGATGTATGCGGTGAAACTGGATTATTCAATTCGAGAAGTCTTGGAGACAATATCCGATGGCACTTCGAACACAGGAAAGTATCCATGATCAAACCTGAGTATAATTTAAAAGCACAGCTGTCGATGGTAGTTCTTTTCTTGTCCGCAGCGAAAGAGCCCCTCCTCTAACAGAGCGGACCACGCGCTTTGGCGCGTTGCCTGCTTCGGTCTCCCCCTCCCGCCGAGGCAGCGCGGACAACTGGTCCGCCGAGGCCGCCCCCACGCCGCCGGGGGCGGCCTCCATTTCAGCAATCTCCACTACAAGGCGTCGTCCCGCAGAGGGACTATGCTCGAGTATAATCTATTCCCCTGATGCCCTGTGGTAGCTTCGACCCGTATTCATGGGAAGCTCGATAGAGCGCGACGGGATTTGCCAAAGTCCGCTGTCGTGTGTCGGAGAGCCCTCAATGTAACCGTCGACTTCGTCGAATGCGGGAGTGCTCGGGTGACGACGAGTGGATGGATGAAAAATGGACTCGCGGGCCAAGAACTAGCTCAGGAACTCCGCACTGCGTTATTTGCGCTCCCGCTCTCGGGCGTTGTCTTCTACATTGACGCCTTCACTACGATTGAAAGTGCAATCGCGGTGCTCTACGTGGTCGCTCTTCTTCTCGCGGCTCCCGTTCTGTCGCGAGCCGGAACGATCGCGGCAGCCAGTATATGTGGCTTGCTGGCTTTTCTCGCCTTTGCCATCGGTCATAGCAACAGCATTGATTTCGCCAGTTCATTACGACTGGTCGTTTCGCTGGCGGCGCTTTCTATCACATGCGCCCTGATCCTCCGCAACGATACGGCCCACAACCAGCTGATCCAAGCCAACAGCGCGCTGTCGGAGAGCGAGAGTCGCTATCGCTCGATCTTTGAAGAAAGCCGGGTCGCACTGTGGGAACGTGACTACTCATTGGTCCGGGAGTTCCTCGTCTCGCTCAAGGCGGCAGGTGTTCGTGATTTCCGCACCCACGCCTCGGCGCACCCGGACGTCATGGCAGAAGCCGTTTCAAGAATTCGAACGATCGCGGCCAACGACGCGGCTAGAGAGCTCATCGGTCTCCCTCCCGGAGAACAGATTCCAGCTTCGCTGCAGTCGCTTGTCCCGGCCAACATGGAGTCGATGGCCGAGATTCTCGATTGCGTCTTCCGTGGTCGCAACCGGTTCGAGGGCAAATGCAGGATTGTGAGGTACGACGGCAGCGAACGCGAGGTCCTCTTGAGCCTGAGGTTCCCGGACGATCCTGCTGCTTTCAGGCGGGTAGCCGTCGCCATGTTTGACATCACACACCGTGAAAAGACCCACCGGGCGCTTCGTGACGCGCAGGCGGAGCTCACAAACGCCGCCCGTGCTGCCACCATGGGGGCGATGTCGGCCTCGCTTGCTCATGAGTTGAACCAGCCTCTGGGAGCGCTCGTGGTAAATGCACAGACCTTGGTGCGATGGCTCGACAAGGACCCGCCCGACTTGGTCGCGGTGAGAGGTTCTGCCGAGCGTATGATCCGAGACAGCCAAAGGGCGAGCGACATAATCCTGAACACCCGCAATTTCATCAAGCAGGAAAGGCGGAAGTTCGAGGATGTGTCGGTACCGGACCTTGTCGAGGAAACTCGTGCCCTCATGGATCATGAGCTGCAGCGTGATGCAGTCCAGTTGACATTGGACGTCGAGGACAGCCTGCCGACCGTGCACGCGGTCCGGATCGAGCTGCAACAGGTTCTGATCAATTTGATCTCAAATAGCATCCACGCGGTCGCGGGCATCCCTGAGAGCGACCGCCTCATCCAGCTGTCTCTGTCGCGAAAGAGCCATGAAGCGCTGTCGTTGAAAGTGAGAGATTTCGGTCCGGGGATGAGCGACGGCATAAGGGAAAAGCTCTTTGCGCCCTTTTTCACCACCAAACCTGACGGGATGGGAATCGGTCTTTCTATCAGCCGCGCCACGATGGAGGGGATGGGAGGAAGTCTGACCGGAATGAATGCAACCACTGGAGCAGTGTTCGAAATGACGGTTCCTCTCAGGGCAACGCAGTGAACCCGCAGCCGGCATCACCCAAAGCAATGCCAACCGTCCACATCATCGAGGACGATGAGTCGTTCCGGGAATCTCTGATCGACCTTTTCCGCTCCGCCGATATCGACGTTGTAACCTACCCGAACACAGCGGAATTCCTGAACTATGCAGGACCTGGGGGCCTTGGCTGCCTGCTGTTGGACGTCCGCCTGCCTGGCGTGAATGGCCTCGACTTTCAAAGTGAACTCGAACGAACCGGAAACCGCCTGCCGGTAATCTTCATGACGGGCTATGGAGACATTCCGATGAGCGTGAGAGCGATGAAAGCGGGTGCTCTGGATTTCCTTGCGAAGCCGTTCAAAGACCAGGATGTGCTCGACGCCGTCCGCGCGGCCTTCGAAGTAAGCTCAACGCGACAACAGCAATCCGAAGCGGTTGGCGCGCTGATGGCAAGATACAGGAGCCTCACGCAGCGCGAACGAGAGGTAATGCAGGAGGTCGTCAAAGGGCTCATGAACAAGCAGATCGCGTTCAACCTCGGCATTAGCGAAATCACGGTGAAGATTCATCGCGGGAACGGCATGAGGAAGATGGAGGCGAAGTCCGTCACCGACCTCGTCAAGAAGTTTGAAATGCTGGAAGCCAATCGGCCTCACACCGACGTATGATACCGCCGTCTTCCGGTTACGGGGTATCGTCGCCCCCTGAACCAACTCATGAGAGCTCTACACCGTGTCCTCGTCCCTGACTGTAGCCATCGTTGACGACGATGACGCCATCCGAGAAGCTCTCGACAGCCTTGTGAAGTCTTGCGGGTACACGAGCCAGGTCTTTGCATCCGCAGAGGACTTTTTGGCTCATGGGGACAGGGAAGCGATCGGCTGCATCCTTCTGGACGTCAAAATGCCGGGTCTCAGCGGGCTGGAACTTCAGGACCACCTGAATGACCAACCTCCCAAACCGCCTATCATTTTCATGACATCGTATCGCGACGAGAAAACCCGCACCTCAGCTATGGATGGCGGCGCTTTGGCGTTCCTCGCCAAGCCCGTAGAAGTCGACTGCCTTGTCCATTTTATCGAGGTCGCCCTCAAGCGTTGACCTGCCGGCGGTGTCTGAGAAACGCAGACACCGCCGTTATTCACCGTGGAAGTACGTTCTCAGCTCGGGGTGCGGACGTTCGCGAAAAGCATATTCAGCCCTTCCGAAATCGTCGGGTGCGCAAAGATGCAGTCTCGAAGCGCCGTATATGGAAGTTTCCCGAGCATCGCCATTTGGACGACACTCATCACCTCGCCAGCGTTTTCGCCGAGCATGCTGAATCCGAGTATCTCATCGGTGTGTGCTGCGACGATCGCTTTCATGAATCCTTCCCGGCGGGATAACGTTCGAGCGCGGGGGATGACGTCCATCGGCAGCTTTGCAACACGGTAGGTCGAGCCTCCGCGACGAGCGTCCTCTTCGTTCAACCCAATACGGGCATATTCCGGGTCAATGAAAACGCAGTACGGTATGGTTCTGTCGGTCGTGCGTCGGGTCCCGCCGTTAAGGTCACTTTTGACGATCCGGTAGTCATCGAGCGACGCGTGGGTAAACATCGGCGTTCCGGCGACCTCGCCCATCGCCCAAATGCCACTCGCCGTTGTTCTGAGATGATCGTCGACCTCAATGAAGCCGCGTTGGTCGGTCGTGACGCCAGCGACCTCCAGGCCGATGTTATTGGTTCGCGGCTGACGGCCGGTGGCGACAAGCAGGTGCGTTCCTTCAAAGCTTGCCCCATCCGCGGCCGTCACTGTAACGGCCTCGCTCGACATCCCGGTAACAGAGGCCACCTCGCAGCCAAGTACGACTTCCAGGCCCTCGTTCTTCATCGCCGCCAGGATGTTTTCGGCGACGTCCGCGTCCTCTCGCGGCAAGAGGCGTTGGCCACGCTCGATGATCGTCACCTCGGCACCCAATCTTCTAAAGGCCTGACCAAGCTCAAGGGCGATGAAACCACCGCCGAGGATCAGCAGCTTGCGTACAGGTTCTCCAATACGCAACGCTTCAACGTGCGTGAGGGGGTTGGCATCTTTCAGTCCGGGGAGGTCCGGGATGTCGGCGACCGTGCCGAGGTTGATGAATATACTGTCGGCGGTCACGTGCCGCGGCTCAGCGGTCCCCGCCACCGCAATGATCCTTGGGGCCACGAACGCGCCCCATCCCAACAACAGCTCGAGACCGCTGGCATCGAAACCCGATTGGTTTGTCTTGACCATCTCGCCCACCACGTTCGCGGTTCGAGCGGCGACAATTCCCATATCCGGCTCGGCGGTTGCTTCGGTGAGGCCGAACTGCGCCGCCTGCCCGAGCGTATGGGCAACCTCGGCGCTGCGGATAAATGTCTTGCTTGGAATACAGGCGACGTTGATACACGAGCCGCCAATCATCCCGGCTTCGATCATTGCCACTTTCTTTCCTGCGCGGGCTTCGTCCATGGCAAGGGTTTTACCCGCCTTGCCGCCTCCGAAGACGATGAGGTCATACTTTTCTACGTTGGTCATGGATTGGTTCCTTTGGGCGCTTGCGCGGGAGTATCCCGCGGCAGCGGCGAACATTGAATATTGCGTCGGGAGCACACGCCGAGACGTGAAGCCTGGAGCGATTGCAGTGAGCCGGCGGCCCAGGCCTGCCGTCTGCTAGAGGGATAGCCCGACTGCCTTCGCCACCCCGTCCCCGTACGCCGGATCGGCGCGCCGGCAATTCTCGATGTGCCGCCGTATGACCTCGGCGCTCGCTCCGTCGATCGCGCGGGCCGTGTTTTCGAACAGGACCTGTTTCTGCGAAGGCGTCATCATTCGAAAGAGATTGCCCGGCTGAGAGTAGTAATCCTCGTCCACGCGGTGATCCCAATGCGCGGCAGCACCATCGACAGCAAGCGGCGGTTCCGAAAAGTCCGGCTGATCCTGCCACTCCGCCGCGCTGTTCGGAAAATATGACGGGGTTCGGCCAAGGTTGCCGTCTACCCTCATCTTGCCATCGCGATGGTAGCTATGGACGGGGCATTGCGCAGTGTTGACGGGAATATGGTTGAAGTTCACACCGAGCCGATAGCGCTGGGCGTCGGCATACGAGAACAGGCGGGCCTGCAACATCTTGTCGGGGGAGAAGCCGATCCCGGGCACGACATTCGCTGGAGAGAACGCTGCCTGTTCGACTTCCGCAAAGAAGTTTTCGGGGTTCCGGTTCAACTCCATGACGCCGACTTCGATCAACGGGTAGTCTGCGTGAGGCCAAACCTTGGTGAGATCGAATGGGTTTAGACGATAGCTCGCCGAGTCGGCCTCCGGCATTATCTGCACATACATCGTCCACCGCGGGAAGTCGCCGCTTTCGATGCTATAGAAGAGGTCTCGCTGGTTGCTTTCCCTGTCCTTCGCGACGACCGCCTCCGCCTCCGCGTCCGTCAGATTTTCGATGCCCTGCTGCGTCTTGAAGGTGAATTTTACCCAGAACCGCTGATTTTCGGCGTTGATGAAGCTGAAAGTGTGGCTCCCGAAACCGTGCATGTGCCTGAAGCTTCGCGGGATACCGCGGTCGCTCATCACGATGGTCACCTGGTGAAGCGCTTCCGGGAGCAACGACCAGAAATCCCAGTTGTTGTGCGCGCTGCGCATGCCAGTTCGCGGATCGCGCTTAATGGCGTGGTTTAGGTCGGGGAAGCGCAGCGGGTCGCGGAAAAAGAACACGGGCGTGTTGTTCCCGACGAGGTCCCAATTGCCCTGCTCTGTGTAAAACTTCATTGCGAATCCACGGATGTCGCGTTCTGCATCTGCAGCACCGCGCTCTCCGGCGACGGTCGAGAAGCGGACAAACATCGGCGTCTTCTTGCCGACTTCCGAGAAGAGCTTCGCGCGGGTGTACCTGGTGATGTCGTGTGTGACGGTGAACGTCCCGTAAGCACCCGCTCCCTTGGCATGCATGCGGCGTTCCGGGATTACCTCGCGGTCAAAGTGCGCAAGCTTTTCGATCAGCCAGACGTTCTGTAGCAGCGCGGGTCCCCGCGGACCCGCGGTCTGGATATTGAGGTTATCTACGACCGGAGTTCCGGAGGCGGTGGTGAGCAGTTTCTTTTCTGGGTCGTTGGTCATCGGCGGTTTGCTCCTTCACAAGGAGCTTCGAGATTTCCTGACGCCGACCTCGTCTGTCTTGTATGGCATCAGAGATCGTTGAAGGCGGAACGGGTTCTGTCGCAGCCACCGTCCGACAGGGCGAAGAAGCTTGTCGCGCTGTTCTACGACGCCCAAAATCAGCCTGCTCGGAAGGCATGGGGGTGTTGCTCGCGAGGTGTCCACCCACGTTGGATCACTTGTGGGGAAGAAGGCTCACGCCTGAACCGCGAACAATTGATCTTTCACCCGGGGCGAGACAATCCCCGACCTCAAGTGCGAAGTCCGCCGAGTGACCATGGCCGGCGACAAGGTCATTCTGGCAAGCGGGACGCCGTTGAAGGACTTCTTCGGCGTCTCTCCGACCGGAACGATCATTCACGACCATGTCCATTGATAACCAGATGATACGCGACTGGCGAGATCGCGCATTCCTGTCATGTTGCGGCCTGGACGGGAGCGGTCAGGCAACTGAAAGCGGAGTTATGTAGCAAATGCCACCAGCCGGTGGTCGTGCGCGGCGACCGACAAGCGGACAAACCAAAGAGCGTCGCTCCATGCCGCGGCAGACGGAGCCAAGAGAAAATTGACGTGCAAGATCGCCTCGGCGGAGCGCCAAGGTTTTCCACGAACTGTTTGAAGGATCAGCCGACCAACCGGGTCGTTGAAAAGACCGACAGGAATTCAGCTTTTCACAAAGTCCGCCGCGCTGAGGGGAACAGGTCTGTAGCCGTCGACGTCGGCAATGTCATACTCCCGACCCAGCTCTGCCGCGACCAGGACACGCCCGGATTTCGACATCAGCGCAGGGTCCCGCCAAAGTCCGGCGATGACATGGCCGATGAACCTCGGGGACTCGGAGTTGGACAAGTCGAAATATTCGGCGTTCTGCATGACGGCTTCGGTGCGCACCAGCCCGGGATAGAGTGCGACGGCGGCGACTTTATGTGGACGCAGTTCATGTGCGAAGTCCGTGGCCATCTTGTCGGCGGCGGCTTTGGCGATGCCGTAGATCGCGTTGCCGTCGTAGAATTGAGCTGCCCAGAATGAAATATTGACGATCAGACCGCGCTGCGTCGAGATCATCGTCGGTGCCACTGCGCGCGACATCATGAAAGCCGCCCTCAGCGCGGTGCCGATCATTGCGTCCCACCGCCAGACGGGCTGCTCCCAGAAAGGGCGCGGCCAGGTAAAATCGCCATCCTCGACCATGTTTTCATAGCCGGGCCATGCATTGTTCACCAGAATGTCCAGCCTGTTGGCGGCCCTGATCTCTTCAGCCACGCGCTCGGTTTCGGCGTCGTTGCTGTGGTCGCAATGATGAACGACTAGTCGTCCGGATAATGCCGCAGCCTCAAGCGCAAGCCCCTCCAGCGATCCCGCGCGTTTACCTCCCAGGCTTGCTTCCGCCTCGGAACGGGTCCTGCCGGTAACGTGGACCGTGGCTCCCTCGGCGAGCAGCGACAGCGCAATCCCGCGGCCGACACCGCGGCTTGCCCCCGTAACCAACGCGACGACATCTTTCATACTGGCTAGCCTCCCATACGATGGCTGTTGCAGCAGGGGACATCGGAATTTTGCTGCAGGCAGAAAACGGATGCTTGCCGCATGAAACCCTAAGGAGCAGTCAAATACAATCTCGCGTAGTCTGCCCGATTAGGGCCGACTGCCGCCATGACACAGATGCGCCAATAGGAGACGTCAGCCGTAGATCGAGGTTGCCTGGTCAAAGGCGCGTGCGTCGCCGAACGTATTGGCCATCAGCATCGCTCCCTCAAGCGTTGCGAAGAGACCCATGGCTTTCTCAACGGACATTCCAGACGACGTCAGCAGGTCGATACCGCGCTTGAAGAATGCGCGAACCTCGGTGATGACTTCCGCTGGCAGGTTGCGAGCGGACGCACCCAGCGCGCCACATAGACACATCTGTCCATCCTCGGCGAGCGCCCGCCGGAACTCTCCTTTCCAGGCTTCAAGTGTGTCGGCTCCAGTGGCGACGCGGCTTTCTACGGACTTCAGGAAACGGTCCGTGTATCGGCTTGCGACCGCAGCTGCGAGCCGCTCCTTGGTCGGAAAGTGGTAGTGGACGCTTGCGCTCTTGACGCCGACGTCGGCAGCGATCTCCCGGAAGCTGAACCCGTTGTAGCCCGCTGCGCGGATGCGGCGCTCGGCCGCGTCCATGATCGCGTTCGCCATGTCGCTCATCCAAAATCTCCTTTTACCTATCTAGTGATAGATAGAGGTTGCCAAAACCGTTATCAACGATTAAGTAGGAGCAGTCAACCTATCTACCGATAGATAAACAAGGAGAATACAATGCGCTTTGAAGGCAAGGTAGTAGCGGTCACCGGCGGCGGCTCTGGTATAGGCAAAGAGACGGCGGCCCGGTTCGTCAAGGAAGGCGCTTCGGTCGTCATCAATGGGCGGGACCTTTCGAAGCTAGAAGCCGCCGCGCGCGAGATCGATCCGTCAGGCAAGAAGGTCG
The DNA here is from genome assembly GCF_030124405.1 of Sinorhizobium sp. 7-81. Classification (NCBI taxonomy): domain Bacteria; kingdom Pseudomonadati; phylum Pseudomonadota; class Alphaproteobacteria; order Hyphomicrobiales; family Rhizobiaceae; genus Sinorhizobium; species Sinorhizobium sp. 7-81. Next base: position 318,860 of record NZ_JASKLT010000003.1, read on the forward strand.
CGGTTTCCGCTGGTGACATCGCAAATCCGGCCGTCGGCGTGGCGCTCGTCGACGCCGCGGTTTCCCGCTTCGGCAGGCTCGACGTACTGGTCAACAATGCGGGCGTCTTTAACCCGAAGCCGTTCCTGGAACTGACGGAAGGCGATTACGACTGGTATCTTGATACGATCCTCAAAGGCAAGTTCTTCACCGCCCAGGCGGCCGCCAAGGCCATGAAGGACCACGGCGGTGCGATCGTCCAGACGGGTTCGATGTGGGCGATTCAGGCGATCGGCGCTACTCCGTCGGCGGCCTATTCTGCCGCCAACGCAGGCGTTCACGCGATGGTGCGCAATCTCGCGATCGAACTCGCCCCGCTCAAAATCCGCATCAACGCCGTGGCTCCGGCCGTCGTGGAGACCCCGGTCTACAACACCTTCATGTCGGACGAGCAGGTCAAGGAAGTCCTGCCGACGTTCGACGCCTTCCATCCGCTGGGTCGCAACGGCCAGCCAAGCGACGTGGCCGAGGCGATCATGTTCCTCGCCTCCGACCAGGCATCCTGGATCACGGGCACCGTGCTTCCCGTCGACGGCGGCGTGACCGCCGGTCGCCAGTAAGGACGTCGGCGATGATGGACTGGAACGGATACCGTGGCGAACTGCTCGGCCGCGTCGGCGAATTCGGCAAGATGTCGCCCGACACCATCCGCGGCGTGGTCGCGCTCGACACCGCTGGCGACAAGGCAAACCTGCTGGGCGCGAAGACACGCGAACTGATCGCGCTCGCGGTCGCGGTGACGACGCGTTGCGACGGCTGCATCGCGGTTCACAGCAAGGCTGCGCTCGAACACGGTGCCACCCGCGAGGAGATCGCGGAAGCGCTTGGCGTCGCGGTGGCGCTCAACGCGGGTGCCGCCCTGACATACTCCGCGCGCGTCCTCGACGCGGTGGCGGTTCTTCCACAGAAGTGACAGCCGGGGGCCGGGCGACCGGCCCTCTCAAACCCGAGGGAACGACCATGAAGACAGCCGTCGCGATAGTAGGAGGCGGCCTCGCCGGTCTCCACGCCGCCCGCCTTCTGCAGGCGGCCAATATACATTTCGTGCTGTTCGAGGCCCGCGAGCGCCTCGGAGGCCGCATACTGTCCGTCGGCCCTGACGGCCTCGCCTCCGACGACGGCTTCGACCTTGGTCCGTCATGGTACTGGCCCGAAATGCAGCCGCCACTCGCGGCGCTGGTGGACGAACTCGGAGTCGGCTCCTTCCCCCAGCCCAACGAGGGGATGGCGGTCTACGAGCGCACCCGCGGAGCGCCGCCGCAGAGATACCCCGGCATCTCCCACGAACCCCGTTCGATGCGGTTCGCAGGCGGCACCAACGCTCTCATCAAAGCTCTCGCCTCGGGCCTCCCGTCCGAGCGAATTCGTACGTCACATCGCATTGTCGCAGCGTCCCTGGAGAACGACGAAGTCACGCTGAAGGTGATCTCGGAAGACGGCTTCAATGAGGCTCGGTTCGACCATGTGATCTTTGCCCTGCCGCCCCGCTTGCTTCAATCGGTGGTGACTTTCCAGCCGGAAATGGACCAAGCCATGTCGGCGCGCTGGCGTTCGGCGGCGACCTGGATGGCACCGCATGCGAAGTTCTTCGCGATCTACGATAAGGCTTTCTGGCGCGAAGCCGGCCTTTCGGGCACGGCCCAAAGCATGGTCGGTCCCCTTGCCGAAGTCCATGATGCCTCGACCGCGACGGGCGCGGCAGCCCTCTTCGGCTTCGTTGGCATCGCGGCCGATGACCGCGGCCGTATCGGCGAGGAAGTCCTCAAGAAGGCCTGCGTCGAGCAGCTGGGACGCCTGTTTGGCGGCGAAGCGCTACGGCCGCGCGCCGTGCTGTTGAAGGATTGGAGCACCGATCCGGCCACGGCGACGGCGGACGATCGCTTGGGCGGCGCACATCCCCACCCGGACCGTAAGCCATGGGTCAGCGGTGACTGGATCGGTCGCGTCTCGCTAGCCGGAAGCGAAACCAGTCCGGTGAATCCGGGCTATCTTGCAGGAGCCGTCGAAGCGGCGGAGATCGCTGTGGAGCACATCATTCGGAATCTCACAAAGCGAAAGGAGACAATCGCATGCTGAAGGGAAAGTCCGCGCTGATTACGGGTGGGTCCAGCGGCATTGGCCTGGCGACGGCACGCCGTCTCGCCGCCGACGGCGCTCGTGTTGCGATAACCGGAACTGACGAGGCCAAGCTCAAAGCGGCCGTTGCCGAACTCAGCGGCGATGTCTTCGCGATCCGCGCCGACGTCCGCTCGCTTCCGGACCTCAAGGCGATGGCTGGGGAATTGGGCGCGAGGTTCGGGAAGCTCGACATCCTGTTCGCGAACGCCGGCGTCGCCTATGGCACACCGATCGCGACCACCGACGAGGAAACCTTCGACCGCCTCATGGACATCAACGTGAAAGGCGTCTTCTTCACGGTGCAGAGCGTACTGCCGATCATGGCGGATGGCGGATCGATCGTTCTCAACACCTCCTGGCTGAACCAGGTCGGCACGACCGGGCGAGCCGCCTTGTCGGCATCCAAGGCCGCGGTCAGGTCGTTCGCGAGAACCATGTCCGCGGAACTGGCCGACAGGCGCATCAGGGTCAACGCGGTGAGCCCCGGCCCGACCGAGACGCCGATCCACCGAAGCCCCGGACAGACGGAGGACCAGTTTCGCGCCTACGCGGAAAAGGTGGGCGCGCGCGTCCCTGCGGGACGTATGGGCAAACCAGAGGAGATCGCCGCCGCAGTGGCATTCCTCGCAAGCGACGACACCAGCTTTATGCTCGGTGCCGAAATTGTTATGGATGGCGGACTGGCGGAGCTTTGACCATGCTGATCAACGACGATCTTTCCAAACCTGTCATCGTGCACGGTAGCAGACTCGAATGGATTCCCAGCCCGGCAGTGGGCGTAGACCGCCGGATGCTGTTCCGGATCGGCGACGAGAAGGCTCGGGCGACGTCGATCGTGCGCTATGCGCCCGGCAGCGCCTTCCCGCAACACACCCATGGCGGCGGCGAGGAGTTCGTCGTTCTCGAGGGCGTATTCCAGGACGAGCATGGCGATTACCCGGCGGGTTCGTACATCCGCAACCCGCCCGGTACTTCGCATGTCCCGGCCTCGGCCGACGGATGCACGATCTTCGTGCGCCTCTGGCAGTTCCGGGCCGAGGACCGCAACCAAATCGTCCGCCGTCCCGGCGAAGGCGATGCGGGCGCGCCGCATCCAGGCGTCAAAGAGGCGCTTATCCTCTTCGAAGACGGCCACGAGGAGGTCGGCATCGAAACATGGATGCCCGGCAAGGACGTCAAAGTGGAGAATGCCGACGGGCTCGAGTTCCTGGTCCTGTCCGGCGAAGTGGTCGTGGGCGGTGAGTTCTTGGAACGCCAGGCATGGGGACGTCTCCCGGCCCGAGTGCCGCTCCATGCAAGCGTCGGCAAGTCCGGTGCCCGGGTCTGGATAAAGCGCGGTCCACTGATGCATCCGGACGTGTGCCAGTTCTGAACCGGAAAGCGATCCCCTGAATGATGGGAGAGCTTGCGCGTTCCGTGGAGCCGACCTGGTGGAGACCGCATTCCGAGTCATCCAGTGCCCGTGTCGACGAAAAGCGATCCACAGCAGCGGACCACGCGACGGCGCTGATAACCGCAAGGGACGTCGGCCGCAAAGTCCGACGTCCGCTTAGGGCAGAAGCGGCCGTTGGTGGCTTTTGCTACCTACTACCGACTGGAAGTACAGTAGAGGCCCATTCGCCTCGGGCGGCAGGCAAGGCCAGTGTCATGGTCGACGCTTCGGTTACGCGCGCCAGTCTCTGGAAAGGGGCCGGCGCTTCCAAGCTGATGCAAGGCCCGCGCCGATGCGCGTCAGTTCCCCGCGGCTAAGGACTTGAGGTACACGATGACGCTCTGACGGTCGTCCGGCTTTGGAACGCTGACGGTCATCTTGGTTCCTGGTATGAGCTTTCGCGGACTCTGAAGGAAACTATCCAGTGTCTGCTCGTCCCAAACCAGCGACGAGGACGCCAAACCCGGAGAATAGTTGTATCCGGCGGCTTTCCCGGCAGTCCTCCCCACGATCCCCGCAAGTCCCGGCCCCGTCTTGTTCTGATCCGTCGCCGCATGGCATGCAGCGCAACGTTTGAAGACTTTCTCTCCCTGCTCCAGGCTGCCTTCCGCCAGTGCGGTAGACAGGTGGATCGACATGACCATGACCGTGGCCAGGGCAATTTTGAAAGAGCGATGCAAGGTAGCCTCCTTTGCTGCGCCGATTGTTCACTCGATGGGGCGCGCTGGGCGATGTTTGGAATTGATTACGACTTGAGAAGTTCGGGCGTGACCGGAAGCTGTCTGACCCGCTTCCCGGTTGCGGCGTAGACCGCGTTCGCGACAGCCGGCCCGATACCAGAGGTGCCGGATTCGCCGACGCCGAAGGGCTTGTCACCACTATCGATCAGATGAACCGTCACACGCGGGGCCTCGTCCATCCTAACGGCGGCGTAGGTGTCGAAGTTGCCCTGGTCGACGCGTCCGTTGTTGAAGGTTATCTCCCCGTACAGAGCAGCTGAGAGCCCGAAAATGGCTCCTCCCTGTATCTGGGCTTTGACTGTGTCGGGATTGATGATCTTTCCGCAGTCGACTACCGAGGTGACCTTGGAAACTCTCACCGCGCCGGCATCGTCTACGGTGGCTTCGGCGATGTGGACGAGAATTGTGCCGCCAAAGTCCTGCAGGAGGGAGATGCCCCGGCCCGTGCCTTCCGGCAACGGCGTGCCCCAGCCGGACTCTTCTACCGCCTTATCCAGCACTGCGAGTGCGCGAGGATTGTTCTTGACGTGCTCCCGCCGGAACTCGAGTGGGTCCTTCCCGGAAAGGGCCGCAAGCTCATCGACGAAGCCCTCGACGATGAAGACATTATGGGTGGTGCCCACTCCTCGCCAGAAACCGGATTGGAATGAGTGATCCTCGTGACGAACGTAGTCCACGTGTATGTCCGACAGTTCATACGGTCCGGTCGCACTGGTGACCGCGTCGGGATCGAGACCGTTCTGCACGGCGATCGGCAGCCACCGCGCCAATGGCGAAGGACCGACGACCCGGTGGAACCAGCTCGTGATGTGCCCCTCGCTGTCGAGGCTGGCCTTGAGTCTATTGAAGTAGGCGGGGCGATAGAAGTCGTGCTGGGTATCCTCTTCGCGGCTCCAGATAACCTTGACCGGGTAATCCACCTGCCGTGCGATCAGGACCGCCTGTGTAACGTTGTCGGCCTCGGCCCGTCGACCGAACGAACCCCCGAGGTACTGGTTATGGACTTCGACGCGATCCAACGGCAGGCCCGCCGCGGCGGCCGCCGCTTTCTGCGCCCTCGAGGCGGCTTGGGTTCCGAGCCAGACCTCGCACTTGCCATCGTGAATGTGTGCGGTGCAGTTCAACGGCTCCATAGGCGCGTGGGCCAAAATCGGAAGCCGGTAGTCCGCCTCCAGGCGACGTTCGGCCCGTGAAAAAACGCCGGCGACATCGCCCTTCTGCACAGCGACGACACCATCGCGGTGCGCGGCGTTTTCGAGATTGATCATGTGCTGAGCTGTCGAGAATTGGGCATTGGGCCCGTCGTCCCATGTCACGACGAGGGCATCCAGCCCCTTCTTTGCCGCGGCCCAGTGATCGGCGATGACGGCAACGGCGTCATGGATGCGGATTACATCGCGCACGCCCGCGATCTTTCGCGTGGCACCGTCGTCGACGCTCGTGACTTGCCCACCAAGTACCGGCGACGCGACTACCGCGGCGATCTTCATACCAGGTAGCCGGACGTCGATGCCGTATTGCGTCGCGCCGGCCACCTTCTGCGGTGCGTCGAGCCGCTTCTGCGGAGTGCCGATCAACTTAAACGAGGACGGGTCTTTGAGGACGACCTGCTCGGGGATGGACATCGTTGCGGCGTCTGCGGCGATGTCGCCATAACCGACGCGGCGGTTCGTCTTGCCATGCACCACGAATCCGCTTTCGGCATGACAATCGGCGGCCTCCACGCCCCACCTGACGGCCGCAGCGGAGACGAGCATCATGCGAGCTGCCGCACCCGCCTGACGCATGGGCTCCCAAGCAGCCCGCATGGAAAGCGATCCGTCCGTTTCCTGCGCGCCCATAATCGGATGACCATACAGCGCGTCGTTGGCCGGAGCGTGCTCCAGTTGGATGCCGTCCAGATCGACCTCGAGTTCTTCCGCGATCAACATCGGAACGGAGGTGTACGTGCCCTGCCCCATCTCGACGTACGGCATCGTGAGGATAATGGTGCCGTCCGTCTCGATCCTGATGAACGCATTGGGGACGAAGGTCTGTTTAGCAGCCTCCTTAGCAGAAGCCGGATCGAAGGAAACGCCAATTAGAAGACCTCCTCCGGCCGCGGCACCGGCCAGGAGAAAGGAACGACGCGACAGTCCGGCCTGTGGCCGATCGGAGACGTGTTTCATTGTGCGTTCTCCATCGTCGCATCAAGGTGAGCGGCATACTTGATCGCGTCGCGAATGCGGTTGTAGGTTCCGCAACGACACAGATTTCCGGACATCGCTGCGTCTATGTCTTCATCCGTCGGATCGGGGTTCTCGGTCAGCAGCGCGGCTGCCGACATCATCTGACCAGGCTGGCAATAACCGCATTGGACGACCTCGAGATCGAGCCACGCCTTCTGAATACGACGTCCGGGGTCTGAGGTCGCCAGTCCTTCGATCGTTGCTATCTCGGATGTCCCGACGCTGTCGATCGGCGTCTGGCAAGCTCGCGTCGCGACACCATCGATATGCACGGTGCAGCAACCGCAAAGACCCACGCCGCACCCGAACTTGGTGCCTTTGAAACCGAGGATGTCACGCAGAGCCCAGAGCAGCGGCGTGTCGCCGTCCGCTTCCACGGTCATGCTGCGACCATTGATGTTGAGGTTGTAGGCCATTCGTCCTTCTTCCCTATTTGACAGCCAGCACGACCGCCCTGAGCAATCGTCGGTCGCGTGCAAACCGGACTGGTCACGTTCGGAGGAGACATAGCGAGCTCAGCGCAGCGCTCCAACGCCGTCAGAATTGCCATCTGACGTCAATTTTCTTGAACAAGGGGTCGAAACATTGAAGGAACATCGAGGTCGGATCACATTTAGATTTGGGCCGGCACGCGGCTCTCGACTTCCGGCCGCACGTCCTCTCAATGCGATTACAGCGGCAGTGGCGAGCAACTCCGGATAGGACTTGCCACCTCCACGGGGCGTCCGTACCTTTCCTGCTTCTAATTGGAGGATCAAGTGAACCTGGCGATGGACGAAATCTTTACGCAGCATGCAGCAACGATCGCAGATGCTCCGCCCTCGTATCCCGCAACCCCCTGGCGTCTCTTCATGAAGTGCGCGCGCGATGGCTAGGATTCCGCGATGGGCAGAAAAACTCTTCTCAGCGAGGTGTTCTTTGGGTGACGCGGTCGCGTCGCAACCAGATGAAGACATAAACGGCTGGGACTACTTCATAGAATTCCCGGAGAGGACGGAGGCGGTTGTCTCGGAGAAATCGCCGGCCAGGCGGCAGGCGTTTGCACAAATCAAGTCAACGACCGGTTCGGGCCAACGATCAAACGTCAAGCTCAGCAATATGCTGAAGGCCTGTAATTCGCAGGACCCTTGGTTCATATTCCTTATCAGAAAAGACGGCGTGATCTTTGGTCGAGAAATCATCGACGATCTGCTCTATCGCGCGTTGAAAGAGGTGCGCCGCGCTCGCCTCGACGGCAAACAGCTACATAAGCACTCGATTTCGGTGGAATTCGGAACGACCGATCGGATGGAAGGCGACGTCGTCGCGTGGATGGAAACCCGACTTGGGGCCTCTTGGCTCGACTACGCGGAGACCAAGAAGAAGCAATTCGAGACGAAAGGATATGAGCGAGGTTACGGCACTGGCAAACTTACCATCACCGCGAACAGCGTAGAGGATTTCAGCAACAATTTCCTCGGACTAGGAAACGGCCTGCAGGTCGACCGCTTCGTTTACAACGACAACCGCTTTGGTTTGCCCGAGCCGATTCCAGAGTTTGGTGGTAAGGGCCATTTAGCTGTCAAGCCTGACCCCATCGACACCTGTCAGATAAAGCTCAAAGGCCCAAAGAATGAGCCCCCGGTCGTGGTCGGCGGTTCCGTGTATGGTTTCAAGCCACCGCTGGCTCCTCCAACTGACGGCAGAATTCGCTTTTCTCATCCGCCCATCGAAATCGTCATTTCGCCATCTGTCGGACGGCTACTTCTCAGGATGGACGAAAACCAACGAGACACTCTCTCGCGCTTTGCACTTCACGCGAAGCTGCTTCGTTGGATGAGGACGGGATCGATCCAGATACAGGTGCGCCGACGTGGCGCGCTGGTATGGCAAGGAATGTTTCCCCGCAAAGCCAACAAGTCACTTCCGTTTGAGGACATAGTGATCGGATTGGAAACCATCGCAGCTCAGGCTGATTTATCGAACTTTCAGTTCAGTTTCGCTGACATCAATCTGGCATTGCCTACAATCTACGATGCAGCCATCTTGGTGAGTCCGCGCAACCTCCGGATGGAAATCGAAAAAATAGCGATCGAGTCGAATCGCTTGGACGCCGTGATGTATGCCGCATACGCCGGACTGGCGACATCAACTGTTGCCGCTATCGTCGAAAGGCCGATCCTGGGGGACGTGCTAGACGGGAAGATGCGCCGTATCACCATGGGGCCGCCATCCATTTTGGAAACGTATCTGATCGAGAATGAAGGGCAGGATGCGAAGTCCATGATCCATAGTGAATTGGATGTTTTCGCGAAGGAGACAGGCGCGGTGTACGACGTCCTGATCGTACCGGATATCATGGAAAGATTGGCAGATAGCCGACAGAGCGAGAGTGTCGCCGCCGATCGGATGGTGGAAAGCTAGACATTGGTTCCTTTTTCCCTGTTCTTCGTCGCGCAAAGGTCAGAGCTTGCCGTCCTTTGTGCAGCCGGTTGAGCCGCGGCACTCTCTGCCTTAGCGAGGGCGATCAGGCCGCCAACCTGCTGCGGGCGGCTTTACGACACGGAGAAATGCGTTACGAAGCCGAGAATTTGACCGTCACCCCGCGCTGCCGAAAGTAGGCCTGCAGCAACTTCCGACCAGAACGATTGTTCTGCACGAGCCTAGCCGGGTCAAATACGGCTTCTTTCAAACCCGCTCGGGCCAACGCTGCCTTGAGAGTTTCGATATGCATGTCGATGTCGGCATTATCCGCGTGGAGGGACTCATAAATCCGGTTTGTTGCCTCTGCTACCGTCGGTTCGCTCACTCTGTACTCCTGTTGATGTTTGGTGGGCGCTTACCACGTTTTTCGTAACCGGTGTCCCGGCTCCACGTTGTGGTCTTGGCCCTGATCTGTGATCGCCTATCCATGGACGCGCAACGGGAGTTTCTCCATGGAGACTACATGGGAGGTTCTCACGACCAGAAAGTCTGGACGTGAGGCGCATCGGCATTGGCCCGATGAAGTCAAGGCACAGATCGTTTCGGAGAGCCTTCGACCAGGCGCGATGGTGAATGAGGTCGCAGAGCGCCACGGCTTGAAGCCGAACCATCTCTCCACCTGGCGGACCAAGGCGCGGCAGGGAAAGCTCGTTCTACCTGCACCCGAGGATGCGGTCGAATTCGCGGCCGTGATCGTTGATCCAACAGTTTCGGAACCGCCGATCAAGAAGGCCAGCCGTCCTGAGATCATCGTCGGCTCTGTCACCATCCGTCTGGAAGAAGGCGCGTCCGTCGCCCGGATCGCCGCTGTAGCGCGTGCCTGCGCAGTTCCGGCATGATCGTTCCATCGAACCGCGTGCGGATCATGGTGGCGACCAAGCCTGTCGACTTCCGCAAAGGCCATGATGGATTGGCAGCGCTGGTAAAGAACGAGCTGCACAAGGACCCATTTACAGGGACAGTCTTCGTATTCCGGTCGCGGAAGGCAGACCGGCCGAAGCTGATCTACTGGGATGGCAGCGGTCTGGTGATGGCCTACAAGCGGCTGGAGGACCACACGTTCACTTGGCCAAGTATCCGGGACGGCCTGATGACCTTGGGACATGCCCAATTCGAGGCACTGATTGCGGGGCTCGACTGGCGTCGGGTTCGTCCTGTTGAGGCAAGAGCGCCGACCGCAATCGAATAGGTGCGACACGATGACTCGGTTGGCAAATTCCGACGGTTAACCGAGACGGAATTTGATAACCTCCCACCATGTTGGAAGCGGTCGATCTGCCGGACGATATTGCTGCCCTGAAGGCGATGCTGATTGCGGCGCAGGCGCGTGAAGTCCGCAAGGATGAGCGGATCGAATGGCTGGAGAAGCTGGTCGCCGCCTTCAAGCAGGCAGCCTTTGGCCGCAAATCCGAGAAGGCTGATCCCGAGCAATTCGATCTTGCGCTGGAAGACCTGGAAACGGCCATTGCGGCCGTCCACGCCGAAGACAATGCCGATGGCCCTTTGGGTAAACCGCACCCCAAACCACGCGCCGCCAATCGCGGCTCTCTTCCCGCCCACCTTCCTCGTATCGAGGAGATCATCGAGCCGGGAAGCTTAATCTGCCCTGTGGTGGCGGCCTGCATTGCATCGGCGAGGACGTATCCGAGCGATTGGACGTCATTCCAGCGCAGTTCCGCGTCATCGTCACGCGTCGTCCCAAATACGCCTGCCGTGCCTGCACCGACGGCGTAATTCAGGCTCCAGCACCTGCCCGACTGATTCACGCCGGGTTGCCGACCGAAGCGACTATCGCGCATGTGCTTGTGTCGAAGTACGCCGATCACCTGCCGCTCTACCGCCAAGCCCAGATAATGAGCCGACAGGGTATCGATCTTGACCGTTCCACGCTCGCCGATTGGGTCGGTCGGGCAGCGTTCGAACTACGTCCGATCTCGCCGCTCTGATTGCCGATCTAAAACGGTCTTCGAAGCTGTTCATGGACGAGACCCGCGCACCGGTCCTCGATCCCGGCTCCCGCAAAACCAAAAACGGATACTTCTGGGCGCTGGCCCGCGATGACCGACCTTGGTGCGGTGGTGCTCCATCAGGTGTCGCCTTCACCTATGCTCCCGGCCGCAGCGGACTACATGCTGAGCGGATATTGCAAGGATTCACGGGCATCCTTCAGGTGGATGGCTACGCCGGATATAATCGCCTGATTGCTCCGGATCGCGTTGGACCGGACATCCGGCTCACCTATTGTTGGGCACACGCGCGGCGCAAGCTGGTCGAGATCACCCGCACTGGGTCTGCGCCGATTGCCGAGGAAGGCGTGAGGCGGATCGGCGAACTCTATCGGATCGAGGCGGAGCTGCGCTGCCTTCCCGCCGAAGCTCGGCTTGTAGGAAGGCAGCAGCGATCCGCGCCGTTGATCGCAGACATGCGAACCTGGCTCACTCAGCATCGTGCCCGCGTCGCTGTTAAGTCGCCGCTTGGCGAAGCGCTCGCCTATATCGTCAAATACTGGGACGGCCTTTGCAGCTTCCTGACCGACGGCCGTATCGAGATCGACAACAACGCGGTCGAGCGAACCATCCGTCCAATCGCGCTGAACCGCAAGAATGCTCTCTTCGCGGGACACGATGCCGGAGCAGAGAACTGGGCGACCATCGCCTCGCTGATTGAGACCTGCAAACTCAATGCCGTCGAACCGCTCGCTTATCTGGCCAGCACGCTTACTGCCATCGTTAGAGGCCACAAGCAGAACCAGATTGAGGAGCTATTACCGTGGAATCATGTGGTGGCATGACGTGCGCCCAACGACCCTGATCGGCCGATATGTTCTCCGGAGGTGGATCATTTGCCCCATTTAAACCGCCCGGCGGGGCGCGATAAGCGCCCACGCCAAACGTATTTCTTAGAGGTTCGCTTTGTAGAACGGTATCAGCTTGCCAAGCGCGATGGCGACGGGTTCGGGCTTGTCGTAGAGGTCATAGTGTGACCAGCCTTCCGCCACGATCAGTTCCTTCTTCTTCGAGGCGGCACGCTCGATGATCTCGCAGCCGTCGCGGTATGCCCCAAATGCCCCCACCTGATCGCCGACGACAATGCAGAGCGGTTGTGTCAAGAGCACTTCGGCGAGGTGGAAGGCATCCCAGCCAACAGCGGCGGCCTGATGCGATAGCACGGAACGGTTCAACCCGTTTGGTTTCTGTCCGCGCGAGGTGCGATAGTAATCGGTCGCTTCCAATGGGTCGCGGTCTGTAACCCCGGCGGCGCGGGCCTCGTCAACTGAACCTGCAAGCAAATCATCGACATGTACCGCTCCACCACGCGCTTCGGCTGTGCGCTGCTTCGCCATCTTTTCCAGAGCGCCAATCGGGTCGAGATTGGTGAAGTTGCCGCGCATCAATCGTCCGTAGTTAGCGCCCGTAACCGTACCAACAGCCTTAATACGTCGTTCAGTCATGGCTGCATTAATGGAGTAGCCTCCGCCGCCACAAATTCCGAGGACACCTATCCGGTCTTCGTCGATGTAAGGCAGGGTCACAAGGAAGTCGGTGACATGCCGGAAGTCCTCGACGCGCTGTACCGGGTCCTCGATGGAGCGCGGCTCGCCACCACTTGCTCCTTGGAAGCTGGCGTCGAAAGCAATGACGACGAAGCCTTCCGTTGCCAATGCGGGAGCATAGACGTTGCCGGAAGTCTGCTCCTTGCAACTGCCAATGGGGTGGGCGCTGATGATTGCCGGGTACTTGCTCGATTTGTCAAAGCTCGGCGGGAAGTGAATATCTGCTGCGATATCCCAGTACATGTCGTAATTGCGGATTTTCACGCTTTCCATGACTCTCTCCTGTTCTGTGGGATTTTGCCCTATTGCTGTGGGAGCTTTCATCTCGCTTCATATGAATGAGGGCTTCTTGCCGTCGGTTCCGGGCTTGCTGACGCCGAGGTTGCGGTTGCCGAGGGGAGTGCCATCCGCAATCAACTTTGTCACCAGCGCCGCCACGCTCTTGCGTGAGACCTCGGTGCCTTTGAATGGTTCCCGGCGCTCGGTGGTTTCGTAGCTCACCTCATCCGTGTCCATCAGCCAGGCAGGCCGCAAGATTGCATAGTCGAGACCGGACGCTTCAATCGCATCGGCTGCCCGACGATATGGCGGCAAGTAGCTTCCGATTTCGCGACGATTCCATGCGCCGAATTCGCCCGGAACCTCGTCATAGATGCCGAGCGAGGTTACGAAGATCAGGTGGTTCACACCTGCGGATCGCATTGCTGAGATGATCGCTTCAGCCTGTTTGTCCACGTCCCCGGCGAGGTTGGCGTAGATTACGTCCTGACCGGTCATGATGTCCTCCAACAATCTTTTGTCGAGGACATCACCTTGGACAACGCGAGCGTTGGCGGGCGCGTCAACCTTACTCGCGTCTCTTACCAATAGGGTCTGATTGACCGACGTATCTTGGCCGAACATCTTGACGACCCAGCGAGCAATCTGCCCACTCGCGCCTAGAATGAGAATATTCGTCATCGTCGCCTCCGATCATTCAATAAAACGAAGGTATACCTGTGTCTGGCGATGACAAATCGGGGTATCCTTCAATCAGTTTGAAGTTGGACTTCATAGTGTGATGGATCGAAACCTGCTTCCCGCCATTTCCGCCTTCGCAGAAGTTGTCCGCGAGGGCAGCTTTTCTCGCGCGGCTATACGACTTGGGATATCGCCCTCGGCCCTGTCCCAGTCGATCCGGGCGCTTGAGGACAAGTTGTCGGTAAGACTGCTCAATCGCTCCACCCGCTCACTGTCCGTTACCGAGGAAGGCCGCAATCTTCTCCGCAATGTCGAACCTGCGCTGGCAGTCATCGCCGATGCCGTCACGAAGCTTGCAGCGCCCCAGGACCAGCCCGCCGGAGAAGTCCGGATCGACAGCTCACACTTTGCAGCGCATCAATTCCTTGCGCCGCATGTAGGGGAGTTCAGTCGCCGATATCCGCAGATTCGACTTGAGATGGTACTGTCGGACACGTTTAGCGATATCATTAGCGAGGGGTGCGACGCAGGAATTCGGCTTCGTGAAGCCGTGCGTGACACAATGGTGGCCATACCGATCAGCCCACCTCTCTCCATGGCGGTCGTGGCAACTCCAGACTATTTTGCTACCAATCCGCCTCCGGAAAACCCGTTTGATCTCGAACGTCACAATTGTATTCGCTTTCGACCCGGTCTTGGAGGCATTGCACCGTGGGAGTTCACCGATCCTGTGAATGGTGACGACTTCGCCGTCGATCCGGCAGGCTCGCTCGTTTCGAACAGCGATTCAATAATGCTCAGTGCAGCATTACAGGGTGTAGGGATGATTATGCACTTCGATTTAGCGGTGCAAAAATACCTCGCCACCGGCGGTCTGATACGCGTGCTGGAAGCCTGGTGTCCGCCATTCGATGGTTTCGACCTCTACTTGCCGACACGTTTGCAGATGGCTCCAAAGCTGCGTGCCCTCATTGATTTCTTCGGCGAGAAACGCAGTGCCGTGCCGGGCACATGGCAACCGCGTCCGGCTCGAAAGCGATCATAGAAATTCAGTCGAGGGTGTGAGTGCCACACCGCTTACCGTTTTTCAGCGTTGCGGCACCATTGTTCGGTGGCTCTCGTCGTCATCTCGTTCCAACCAATTTGACAACCGCGCTCAGCTCTCGAACGAGCAAGCCAAGCCGAATTCAATGGAAATTCCGCGATTTCACTTTCAATGTATCGATGTGCAGGTCTGGGATATAGATATCTCTCGCCTGCACGGCAGGCTTGGGATTGTCGCGCGGGTCGGGGCCGCCTCCGTGCTTTACCTGGTCGCCACGTCCATGCGGCATCGGGAACGCGCCGTCGCGTTCACCCAAACTCGCCAAGTCACCGGAGAAGTCAAAAAGGCGCTGGGCGACAAGGTGGACGACCTCTCCTTCGCGCTGAATCTTCCCGTGAATGCCCATCATCGATGCCGTCATCAGTACCCGCCGCTGACGCTCGAAGAGTGAAGGCCAGACTACTGCATTGACGATCCCGGTCTCATCTTCGAGGGTCAGGAACATGACACCTTTGGCCGATCCCGGACGCTGACGAACGAGAACCAACCCTGCCGTCCAAAGCCATCGACCATCGCGCTCTCCCATGGCCTCCGCGCACGTGACTATGCGCTTTGCCTTGAGGTCCTGACGGAGGAAGGACATCGGATGCGCCCTCAGGGTAAGCCCAGTATGCGAATAGTCTTCGACAACCTCCCTGCCCTCCGCCATGGATTTTAGCGCGACCTCGGGTTCCTGCATTTCGGAGACCGGGCGAGCCTCGCGCTCGGCAGCCGCAGCCCATAGTTCCAACGGTTCGTCGCGTAGCGCTTTGATGTCCCAGAGGGCCTGACGGCGTTCCAAATTGAGCGACCGCAGGAAAGCATCGGCCTCCGCGAGCTTCACCAGTGATGCAGTCGACACCCCGGACCGTCGCCACATGTCGTCCGCGCTTTCAAACGGCTGATCAGCGCGCGCGAGGACAATCCGTGCGGCGTCATTCTGCGCTAGCCCCTTGACCACGCGCATGCCAAGCCGGACGGCGAAACGGTCGGTGTTTCCGACTTTCTCCATCGTGCAATCCCACCGCGAGGCGTTGACGCAGACAGGCCTTACTTCGACGCCGTGATTGCGGGCATCGGTTACGATCTGGGCAACCGAGTAGAACCCCATCGGCTGGCTATTGATCAGTGCCGTGCAGAAGACGTCAGGGTGATGGCACTTAACCCACGAGCTTGCGTAGGCAATGAGCGCGAACGATGCCGCATGGCTCTCCGGAAAACCGTAGCTTCCGAAACCCTCCAGCTGCGTGAACGTCTTCTCCGCGAATTCCCGGGTGTAACTGTTGGCGACCATTCCTTCGACGAGCTTGTCCTTGAACTTGCTGACGCCGCCGGTGAATTTGAAGGTCGCCATGGCACGTCTGAGCTGGTCTGCCTCGCCCGCCGTGAACCCCGCGCAGGTCATCGCGACCTTCATCGCGCTCTCCTGAAAAAGCGGAACGCCCAGGGTCTTGCCGAGGACCGCTTCAAGTTCGGGCGTCGGGTATTCCACCTTCTCCTTGCCTTCGCGACGGCGAAGATATGGATGCACCATATCGCCCTGGATGGGCCCCGGACGGACAATTGCTACCTGGACGACCAGGTCATAAAACGTCCTCGGCTTCAGGCGCGGCAACATGGCCATCTGCGCGCGGCTTTCGATTTGGAACGTCCCGAGAGTGTCGGCGCGGCGGATCATCGCGTAGGTGCGCTGGTCTTCCTGGGGGATGTCAGCCAGTCCCATGGGAAGCGCCTTGTGGTCCGAAAGGAGCTCGAAGGACCTTGCCATGCACGAGAGCATGCCCAAGGCGAGAACGTCGACCTTCATGAATTTCAAGGCTTCGATGTCGTCCTTGTCCCATTCAACAACCTGACGGTCTTCCATGGCGGCTGGCTCGATCGGCACGAGATCGTCCAGGCGATCCTGTGTCAGCACGAAGCCTCCAGGGTGCTGTCCAAGATGCCGCGGCGCGCCCATCAGCTGGCCTGCCAGCTCGAGCGCAAGCCGGAGGCGGTAGTCCGATGCATTCATATTGTTTTCGCGGAGCTGCTTCTCGCCCACGCCTTCCTCAGACCATCCCCAGATGCCTGACGACAACTGCCTAATGAGGTCCTCCGGCAATCCGAGGGCTTTGCCGACATCGCGGAGCGCGCCCTTGGCTCGATAACGCGTGACCGTGGAACAGAGAGCCGACCGCGAGCGTCCGTAGGTCTCGTAAATCCACTGAATGACTTCCTCGCGGCGGGAATGCTCGAAGTCTACGTCGATATCGGGCGGTTCATTTCGCTCCATGGACACGAAGCGCTCGAACAGAAGATCGCTTGTTTCGGGATTGATGGAGGTGATGCCAAGGCAATAACACACCGCCGAGTTGGCGGCCGAGCCGCGCCCCTGACAAAGGATATCCTTCGACCTCGCGAACCTGACGATGCTGTAGACCGTCAGGAAATACGGGGCGTATTTCATGATGCGGATTAGCTCGAGTTCGTGCAGGATAGCTTTGCGCACCTTATCGGGAATGCCTTCGGGGTAGCGATCCGCCGCCCCCTCCCAGGTGAATTTGGTCAACGACTGCTGCGCGTCCAAGCCGGGGACAATGGCTTCTTCCGGATACTGATACTGGAGCTCGGACATGTCGAACTTGCATCGGTTGACGATCTCCCGCGACCGAGCCAGCGCTTCGGGGTATTCCGAAAAAAGTCGGTGCATCTCCTCGGGAGCCTTGAGGAAGCGGTCGGCATGGCGCTCGCGGTCATAGCCGACATCGTCGATCGTCGTCCGGTTTCGAATGCAGGTCACGATGTCCTGCAGCTGTCGTCGGTTCGGATCGTGAAAGAGGACGTCGTTCGTGACGACGGTCTTCACTTTGTGCCGGAAGGCGATGTTTGAGAGATTGTGGAGCCGAAGCCTGTCGTTCGGCCGGCGGCGCAGGCACAGGCTGACGTATGCCCTGTCGCCGAAGATGGCCCCAACCTTGCGGACTTGCTGGGCATAGACATCGTCGGCCTCGTCGGGAACGAGGACTCCGATTAGCCCTTCGCTATACGCTTCTACGTCCGTGAGATCGAGGATGCACTTTGCCTTGCCGCCCCTGCTCTTCCCCAGCGACAACAGGCGCGTCAGGCGCGAGTAAGCTGGACGGTCAGTGGGGTAGACAAGGATCGACATGCCGTCCGTGAGGTCGAGGCGGCAACCGACAACCAGGCGGACACCGGTCGTCTTGGCTGCTTCCCATGCGCGCACGATCCCCGCCAGCGAGTTACGGTCGACAACACCGAGGGCCTCGATCCCGAGTTCGGCAGCCCGAGCGAATAGCTCCTCGGCGCTCGACGCGCCGCGAAGGAAACTGAAGTGGGTCGTGACCTGGAGTTCGGAATAGCTCATGCGAAGACTCCGTGCATGAACCACTGGTGTGAGCCGGTCTCCATGTCGACGCCGTCACCGGCGCGATAAACCCAGTAGCGCTCGCCACCCTCATCTTCGATGACGAAATAGTCACGCACGGCCTGCATTTCGCGGGGGCGCTGCCACCATTCGCCGAAAATGCGTTCAGGGCCGTCGGCGCGTTTGACGCGGCGGCGCTTGCCACGCCAGGTAAACATGGCGGGCGGCTGGTCGGGCAGCAGGGCGACCACCTCGATCCGCTCCGGGTGAGGAAGCAGTCTCGTTGGACGTTGCCACTTCGCGCTCCAATCAGCTCCCGTCTCCTCCGCCGTCACGGCGATACGGGCTACGGAGCGTTCGGGGACATCTGATGCAACAGGGGTCAGGCGATAGAGCCGCTGACCACGATTGCCGAGGATGTCCATGACGGGCGTGACATCGACAACTTCTTCCTGGATCAGCGAGGACGCGACCTGGTTCTCCTCGAGAGGCTCGGCCATGATTGCTACCAGGACGAGCTTCTCGATACCGAAACCAGGGTCGATCTTTTCAATGCGGTCGCACAAGAGCTTCGAAAGCCGGCACGGATCGCGCACCGGCTTTGCGAGGCCAGCGCGCAGACACTGGCGGGTGTTATCGACGCGATGGACGACGAGGTCGGACCGGCGGACGCCTAGACCGCGTTTCTCCAGTTCCGCCGTCAACTGCACGACGAGGCGGCGGACGTATTTTTCGATCGTCTCGGGAGCGCCGATCGGCTCCTGGAAATTTCGAGAGACTTCGACAAGCTCGGGTGTCCGGAGAGGTTCGATCGGCTCAGCGACACGACCGAAGAGCTGGTCAAGCCGTCGGCCCGGTTCCGGCCCAAAACGTAGCGTCAGGGGAGCGCGGGGCATCGCCGACAGTTCCCCGACGTTTTCGACACCAAGGACACGCAAACTCTGGACGGTCTCTGATGGCAGTCGCAGACAATGGATGGGGAGACCGACGACAGCCTTGGCTACTCCGCCGACGGGAACCACAGTAGTTTCTGCGGACATCATTCTCGCTATCGCGTGTGCAGCACCCCAGGTGTCGGCTACTGCCGCCCGCGCCGTCAGGCCGCGCCCTCGGAGCTGATTGACAAGGCCCGAGATCATCAGCTCTTCGCCGCCACGAAGGTGGTCCGCGCCTTCGGTGTCCATCACGATGCCGTCGTTGTTGTCGACGGCGACGACTGGGCTGTATTGCCTGAGCGCCCAGAGGGCCAACCGCTCGAGAGCGGCGGCATCCGCGGCCGGGTCTGCATCGGTCATCACCAGCTCGGCAATCGCAGCTTGGGCCTTGCTTGCGGGCATACCGACGCGCAGGCCAGCCTTGCGAGCGGCCATGTCGGCGGCGGAGACCCAACGCTTCGCTCCCGACTTCGAAATGACGACGAGCGGCTTGTCAGCTGGCACGGCTCCCTCGCCATGACGACGAATCCGATCCGTCGCGAGAAACGGGAAGTATACAGATACGACCCTTGGCATCACAGGCTCCTATTTCGAACTCAGCACACTCGCCTGCTTTCACTCTCATCAGTTCCGCCAGCCATCGGGCTCTCCCCACTCCCGCCACTGGCAACGGCTCCGACGGCAGGACGCTGATGCGCCACCTGGTCGTGGAGGCCGTTGGATTTCCGTAGTCGGAAGCCTCTGTCTGCCGTCGCCACCTCCTAACGACGAGGCCCAGACTGCCGGTCTTCTCTGCCGCGAGATGAAGACGGCGGGAAGCAGTCATAGGTAGCCGAACCAGCTCCCCGACGACCGCCGCGAAGCCGCCGAAAGACAAACCCTCTTCCATCGAAGCCAAGACATCCTCGTCCTTGTCGCCTTCGCAGTAGATGACGCGGTCGGGATGGAGCCCAGCCTGAGAAACGGCTGGCGCGAACAAGTCGGGGCGCGTCAGACACCAGAGGACTTTTCCCTTGGAGCGCGCGGCGATCCCGGCCGCAAACAGGGCAGCGGCCGCGCCATCGACGGTGCCTGCCCCGCCCCCCGCAACTTCGTGCAGAGCACCGAAAGCTAGGCCACCCCCCGGGAGCCGCACGTCCATCTGGCGCACGCCGAACGGCAACACGACGGCTTTCCGGGTCGAGTTGCCTTCGAGATGGGCGATCCTTTCTCGTAGATCGTCGATCAATCTTGAGGTGCGCGCATGCGTCATCGGTCGCGAACCTGCTTTCAGTTAGCGTTGAGAGGTGGACGTCATGTCCAAAACGGTTGATGTTCTCCTTCTGTTCCCTCACAAGCGTTGAGTCAAGCGGGTGGAAATCGTCGGCTGTCCATGACAGAGTGACTCTCTCATGGGAAATTGATCGATAAATCAGGAGGCTAAAGCGGTCGGCCAGGTCGCTGGCGCGCTAAAGATTTTTTCGAAGAACTGAGAAAGCCTTGTTTACAAACGAGCAAGAAGTCGAGTTGCACCCCTCGAGCGATGCCGATCGATATTCACGGTATTAGGTAGCAAATGCCACCAGCGGCCGCTTCCGGCCCATTGCGGTCATTGCGCCTTCGGTGGAGGACCCATAACAGCATCGATAAAGGGGGCTTTTCGAGCTAGGTATTCCCCAATCCCGTGCTCGCTCGTAGATTCCAGCTCTAACTTCAGGTTCTGATATCCTCGCCGCAGGTCGGCATCCTGCCTGAGCATGTTGCGGAAGAGCAGCATCCTGGAAATCTGCCAATGCCCCGTAAGGCAAACATGGACCTTATGGGTACGGATTCCCTCAACATCGCGACGATAAAAGTGGTGTCCTTCCGAGAGGTTCGTTCCTCGTACATATCCGAACGATGCCATTGCCTGACTAATTTCGGCTTCATCTCCGTGATCAGAGACCACCACTAACAGATCGATTTCTGGCTTTGCGGCAAGGCCCGGAACTGCCGTGCTTCCAACATGATGTATTTCAACCGCCTTAGTGCCGAACACTCCTTCAAGGCGAGCCTTTTCAGCATCGAACATGTCAGGCCATCGATCATCGTACTCGGAAATCTTGCTAGTCAACGCCATCACGCTCTCCATCAGCAACACGGTCACAAGCCTAATGCATATGGGCGTAGATTAAACGGCCGCAACTGGCGCGAAGCCGCCGAGTTGTTGCAAATATGCTGGTGTTTGAGGCTTTGCAAAAGTCAGGCTACCATGTCGCCGAAGCCGGGGATTTTGCGACCACGGCCATCGAGGAGGCACCATGAGCGCCGAAAATGGAACTTTAGGTGCCGCTCCCATACCCAGCGAACTCCAAAGCTTGCACGAAATTATTCAGAAAGCTCACCAGATTCTGCCGAAGGAAAAATGGGATAGCCTCACAGGTGGCGCGGAAACGGAGACGACGCTCAAACGCAACCGTCTAGCCATAGATTCCATCGCTTTCGAACCGCGTGTCCTGCGCGATGTCAGTACCATAGACCTTTCCGCCGAGTATTTCGGCCGCAAGCTGCGAATGCCGGTTTTTCTTGCGCCTACTGGTCCGTTGAACTTGTTCGACTCTGGTGGTGGCGCAACTGTTGTATCGGCCGCTCAAGCTTTCGACATTGGCCATATGCTCAGCTCGGGCTGTACACCTCTTGAGACCGTCGCTGAGGCCGCTCCCTCGGCGCTACGGATGGCGCAGCTCTATGTCAGAGGCGACGATGGTTTCGTGCATGACTACATCGGCCGCACGCTTGCGTGCGGCTGTGCCGCGATCTGCTTGACCGTCGATAGCGCGGTTCTCGCTCGACGCGACCGCGACATTGCTAATCGCCATCGCATAGCTGGATTAGGAAAGTGGTCTGGTCAGGCGTACCAGGCCGGCCTCGATTGGCGAACCGTCAAGTTGATCAAGGACACATACGAAATTCCGCTCGTGCTCCAAGGTATTGTATCGCCCGAAGATGCTCGCCTTGCAGTCGATCACGGCGTGGATTGGATTTATGTTTCGAACCATGGTGGCCGTCAGCTCGACCATGGCCGAGGCACGGTGGACGTACTCCCGGAAATCATCGACGCTGTAGCCAGACAAACGAAGGTGATGGTCGATGGCGGTTTCTGTCGCGGGTCGGACATCATAAAGGCCCTTGCGATCGGCGCGGACCTCGTGGGCCTTGGTCGCATGCAGTGCTACGCACTCGCCGCGGGCGGTAAGGCGGCAATTACTCGCATGCTTGAGCTGATGGAAGACGAAATGCTCCGTTCCATGGCTCTGCTCGGTGTCTCAACCATTGGGAAGTTAGACAGGTCGTATCTGCGTCCGGCAGTCTCCGTCACTATTCCGAGCGCTTTGAGCGCCTTTCCGCTGATAGAACTGTCGCGCGACTCCTAATATCTGCTACGTCGCAAGTTTTGTCGCACAAGCCAAATGCGCACGGCTTGAAGAAGCGTACTTCCACTCCCGGCCCGAAGCAGTCATTCCACTCCGCGACGTGTGGCAAGCATCCGTATGCTGATCAAGCCGACGCGACTTTGCCGTCGGCCACCAGCGCCCGCACCGATTGATGGATAGCTTCCAAACTCGTATAGCGCGGTTTGTATCCGAGGCGTTGGCGGCTCTTTTCGATTGAATGCGAGGAGCTGCGAACGATATGACCGCGCGAGTTTTCCGCAAACTCTCCGAGTTCCCCGACCCATTCCTCGAAGGGCTTGAAAGAAATACGGGGCTCCCTTCCGAACCAACGGTAAACCGCTTCCGCATAACCACGCAGCGTGATCGCCTGCTCAGAAACGGTATTGAATATCTCGCCGACCGAGGCGGCCCTATTCTGAATCGCACATATGACCCATTGAGCAACATCGTCGGCATGGACGTGGTGCAACGTCTCATGCCCGAGGTTGGGAAGAACCAGTTCGCCGCCACGTGCGATCCGCGAGTAGACCTCGGGATTGGAGTTGCCCAGCGGGGTTGTCGGAACCCAGCCCTCACCAACGATATGGCCGGGTCGGAAACAGGTCGCCGGGAACCCATTCAGATGGGCTTCACGCATTAACCAAGCCTCGCTCTCAGCCTTGCCTTTGCCGTAGGCGTCGATTGGCGACGTAGGATCGGTTTCCGTCGAGGGAACGGCAACAAGGCGGCCATAGACCCAAATCGTGCTGCAAAAGAGATAGTGTTGAACTTTGCCACGGAGGGCTTCCACGATCTGCTGCGTGCTGGCGAGATCGAATGAGATCATGTCAACGACGATATCGCCGTTGAGCTCGGCGATCTTGGTCCCGAACTGGCCCTTCTTTTCCTCGACCGCGCGATCAAGAGCAACGCTCTCGATCAAGCCCCAAGCGTAATGCGGACGGTAAGGCTTGGCGGTGCCGCGACTAACATTAACGACCTCGTGCCCGAGTTCTACAAGCCTGGGAATGAGGTAACTTCCGACGTGACCACTGCCTCCGATAACGACGATACGTGACATAGCTCGGCTTCCTTTCCGTGATTGAGGCAATCTAGCATCCATTGCTTCCGCTTATTAGGGCGGGTAAATTTCATGTGTTTGTGAAATAAGCTCATCAAATGCCAAGAGATCAGATCAACGAATTGTCCGCGTTTATTGCCGTCGCGAGAGAGCGCAGTTTCACAAGAGCCGCGGCTGGTTTAGGTGTGACGCCGTCTGCGCTCAGCCATACAATCAAGGGCCTGGAAGAAAGGCTGGGATTGCGGCTCTTGTCGCGGACCACGCGGAATGTAGCGCCTACGGAGGCAGGCGCACGCCTACAAAGACAAATCGGACCACTATTGGACCAGATCGACGCCGAACTTGAGGAGATCAGCACGCTTCGAGACAATCCGGCTGGGGTTATTCGGGTCACCTGCACCGATGTGGTGATCGAGACCGTCTTCCGACCAAGGCTCGGTGCATTCCTCAAGAAGTATCCAGCCATCCAAGTCGAACTCGACATGAACTACGCGCTTGTCGACATCATCGCAGAGCGGTTCGATGCGGGTGTCCGCATTGGGGAAGCGCTTGAAAAAGATATGATCGCGACCCGGATTGGGCCGGACTGGCGGTTTAGCGTGGTGGGCGCACCCTCGTACTTTGCAGGACGGTCGCCGCCCACTACGCCCCATGATCTGCAAGACCATAATTGCATCAACATCCGGCTTGCAGGCTCTGGCGGCCACTTGCGATGGGAATTCCGTTCACCACGCGGACGCGATCTAACGCTGCGTGTAGAGGGTCAATCCTCATTCAACACCGCAGGAGCGGCACTAGACGGGGCTGTCGATGGGCTCGGGCTATGTTGGATATCGCACGAGATGGCTGCACCTTTGATTGCAGAGGGCCGTCTCCAAGAAGTCCTTGTTGACTGGTGTCCTTTCTACGAGGGCTTTCACTTGTACTATCCGAGTCGGAAGCGAAACTCGGCCGCGTTTTCCGCGTTCGTTGACGCGATGCGATATCGCGGACCAACAAGACCCTGATAGATTGAATGGCTGCTTATGGCGCAAAGCGGCCGCCGCGCACGATCACCGGCTGGTGGCATTTGCTACATAATTCCGGATATTCACAGGCATCAACCACCCGGAAGGCCCAAAATGCCTGAACTCGCCAGGCTCCGGTCCCTCAAGGGCCAGATCATCGTCGTCGAATGCAAGTCATGCCGATTGTATGGGGAACTCGAGCGCAAAGCCCTGGTGACGAGGTTTAAGGCAAGCCTCCCGCTTTCGAAACTTCGACGGACTGTCGTCGGCGGGTGTGAGAGAATGTGCGCCGACGGTCTGGACCGATGCGACGCGCGATTGTCCTCGAAAGATCGGGATGACTTGCGGCCGACGAAGGCCACGCAGTGACTGCGGTATTTCTGTTTTCGGGGAGCTTTCGTTGACGCCGAGCGATTGGGGCACCATCTACGGCTATGATGTCGAAAGCCAAGAACGAGCCTTCGGAGCTGATCAAATCCTGGGCGATGCCGCCCAAGGCGACGCTGGGGTCATCCGTGCGCGCCAAAGGAATCCTGCTGGAGATGCGAGCTCGTTTGCCGCTTGCCGACCGCCGATCGCTCGATCTCAGCGGAAGCATTCTCAGTCTAGGCATGTCCGAAAGCTCCAAAGATGCGTTTCGCAACGCCGTCACGGTTCTTACCAAGGCACTTGAAGACGTTGAAAGCCTTCCCGTGATCCCCCGCGAGGTCGAAGACATCCTCGCGATTTCCACGAGCGAACGGCGTCGCTGGCTCGACGATGGCCGCTTGCCCAGCGCCGGAACGCGCACGGTGAGACTACGCGGAAGGGCGAGAAAAATCACCTTCCATGTGTTCGATCCGCGGGTCGTGGAGGACCTGCTGGACCGCGGCGTCGTCGAAGAATGGCGCGAGGCAGACGCAGTTGCTGCCGCAGAGAACAGGCGGCGGGCGGCTCTCAAGGCGAAACTGACGCGGTCGCTGAAGAAGCGCAAAAAAGTCCGCCCGCGTTCTGAAGACGACCCTGACGATGCTGCCCGACCGAACTTGCGAGGCTGGGAAGAGTTTGGGAACGATGGCCTGCTCCGCTAGGTCGCCACGATGTCGTTGTAAGCTGCTCGAGCTAAATTGAGAGTGTGCGTCGGGAAGGACCTCGTAGCCAAGTGCGGGGCAGCTTGAGATTCCATGGCATCACGCGGGTGACGTCTGCCGCCTGCACGTTTTCTAAAACGGCCGGGGTTCAAAGAAGGACGCCGGCCGAGCTGTGCCAATACGGAGTTGCCTCCGGGAAAGTCTGCCGCCTCATGGGCCCCTCTAGGCAGACAACTCAGTGTGGAGGATTTTTGCCGCTTGCTCAGGCGTGATCTCTGGGCTGATCGATGTGAAAGCAACCGCTCCTGTATCCAGAGCGGCGGAGAGAAACTTGGCGACCAAGTGGGCTAGTTCAGAAGAGAGGCTGACAGTGATCTCGCCTCCGGCTGACAGCTCGCGAAGCAGATGTTGCACCTCTTCGGAGCGTCCGAGACTAAGGAGTTCGTGCTCAATCTTGGTGCGGCTGTTCATCGGCGCTCTCCCTCAGCCGACCATACAGCATCGTACAACTTAGTACGAGCGATGAATCTGACACCGTGCAGTACTTAGCTACGGTGCGCCGGATTCCGGATCGCCGGGCCGGTTAGCGGAGTGCTCGATCATCCATGCCTCGATCTCTTCTACGGTCATCTCGCCCCGCCCGATCTTCTCCATGAAGGCGCGGGTTTCCTCGGGGGTCGCGACAATGCGGGACCCTTTCGTAGCGGCTTCCGCTTGGGCCAATCCCTTGCGCCACACCTCTTCCGAGATCAGGTTTTCGCCTGCTCCCCATGGATCATCACCAAAAGCACCCCACACGTCCTCAAAGTTGCTGCTGTCCGGATTGCATATCATCAGTCTCTGAGCTCTCGGTAGTGGCCGTCGAGGACGATCCCGCACAGTCTGTCGGAAATACCTTCGACGTAGACGGCCGTTATCGACAAGCGCGATCTTGAGGGGAATTCTTTGGTCGCAGTGATGAGCTGGCCGTCCGTGTTCATGATGACGGGGAATACGTAGCTGCAAACCGGATCGGCAGCAGGATCGTTCGTAGCGACGATGACGGCGGCAAAGCGCCGTCCATCTGCGGCCGCAGCACTCGTCATTTTCGGTCACTAGCAATGGCAGGCGGGGGAGATCGCATCGAGACGGCTTTGATGGTTCCTGGACGACCAATTGCTCCGGGCCGTATCAGTGCAGCCTCGAAATCTTCAATAGGGGAGGATGGAGAGGTTTTCATCTCCGCTGCCTCAGTGTTCGACAATAGGATGCTTGAGGGAAGCGGTGAACGCCTTCCAATCCTCGGCCGTCGGCGGTCGAAATCAGCTAGCGTACATTCCAACTTCAGGGTCGTAGATTCCCGCCAGTATTCATCGGGTAGCCGCTCCTAGATTTCCACGGTGAACGTCGGATCGAAGTCCGTCCCTTCTCCCGGATATCCCCGTGGGTTCGAGACGACGCGGCAGCTTCCGATCGCGTAGTCGTTCCGATGATGGACGTGACCATGAACCCACAGCGCCGGCTGTGTCTCCCTATCAGGTTCTCCAGATCGGACGCATAGCAGGGAGCGAGCGGGTCATTCCGAAACTCCGATGAGATCGAGCGCGACGACGGAGCATGATGTGTGACGACGACAGTCTTTCTTATGTGTGCAGTCTCGAGGTTGGACGCGAGAAGCGCTCGTGTCTCCATATGTTTCCGATACCCGTGGATCGGCTTGAACTTTTGAAATGGAACCTTCGCGAACTTGATCTTTCTGTAATCGTTCATGCCGGATTCGGCGGCGGTCATTGCAAATTGAGGATCGCCGCCCAAAAGCCGAAAGTCGGTCCACAGGGTGCCGCCGACGAACCGAACGCCTGAGATATCGACGGCGTCGTTCTCGAGGAAGTGCAAGTTGGGATAGCGGCTGGCGGCTTTGCGCCCATCCCGGAGACCTTCCTGGATCGAACCTCCGTAGTATTCATGATTGCCGGCGACAAACACGACGGGAAGCGAAGGATCGATATGGTTTGCCAGCCACTCGATGCTCGGGGCGACGCCGCGGGTCAGCAGATCACCAGGACAAACCAAGACATCGGCGTCCTTGGGAGCCTGCTGCACGAAGGAAACGCCGAACTCGAGATGCAAGTCCGAGAAGACCCAAATCTTCATGATCCCGACCTCCGTCGGCTTTTACGGCCGCTCTTTGGCCCCGAGGTAAGCTCGCAAGCCTGTCGGACCTCGCCCGCGCTGAGCTCGAGATTTTCCGATAAACGAGCAGCGAGGAGTTCCAATGCGTGCCGGTTGTTCGTCAAAATCGCGTTGGCGCGGTTGTACTCGGCATCCAACCTTTGACGGACCGCTTGTCGGAGCAACGGATCAGCCATGCGCAGACTTTCCATTGGTCGGCCACCCGATCCCATGTCCGTCAGCAACCCATCCCCGAACCCAAAGCTGCGTTCGATCATGGTGGCAAAGTCGGTCGCGATACCCAAGTCGGCCGACGGGTCGCCACCGGAAGCGGCGGAATGGTCTCCCAGGATTATGCGCTCTGCCGCCATCCCGGCGAGAAAGATAGCAATGACATCCTGGAAATGTCTGGCCGTCGGCATAAACGGGAATGGTTGCTCGAACTGGGTTGTACCGATCCGGTTCCAGCCCGCAATCGCAGGCCTCCTGTTGGTAATCGTCACCTTCACTAGGCTGTCCGGCCTGAGGGAATAGCCGACGATGGCGTGGCCGACTTCATGGACGGCCAGACGGAACCGTTCGTCGTCTGTCAGGGCCACAACAGGTGGGATGACGGCGCGGATGTCATCTTCCACCACCTCGGTCCTCCCCACTTGCCGCGCGAGCCGGCGCGCGTCCCGTGCAAGTTTTTCAATATCTGCACCGGACCATCCCTCTGTCGCGTCCCGGAATTGATCGATGTCACCCGCGTACTCGTGACGGAGATGAAACTCCAAGATTGCTTTCCGCGCGTCGGCATCCGGCAATTGAATGGAGATAGTCCGTTCGAGGCGACCCGGCCTCAGGAAGGCGGGATCGATCGAATTCGCGTTGTTCGTCGTCGCGATCACGACGACACCCTCGCGCCCGTCGCTTGGGTCGAGGCACTCGAGGAGACCGTTCACCACCTGCACCTTGTAATCGTGGTTCAAACCGTCCGTAGCTACACCCCGATGGCCAAAACTGTCGAATTCATCCAGAAGCAGAATAGAAGGCTGGGCGGCTCGAGCGGTCGCGAAGGACTTTCGCATGGCCTTGAGCATGTCACCGAGGTGACCCCTCGCCTGCCACGAGGCCGCGGATTCGGCGATAAGCGTAATCCCACAGCTGTTCGCCAGGGCACGGGCAAAGGTGGTTTTGCCTGATCCTGGCGGTCCGCTAAGCAGGACACCGCGATCCACATCCCGCCATTCGATTTCGTCACGCATCCAGCGCTGGATGTCATCGGCCAGTTGGAGACCCCAGTTCTTTGCCTCCCCATAGCCCTCCATGCGCTCAAGCAAGACCGTGCCCGGTGCATATGCCTTTGCAGGCGGCTCAACGTCAGCCTCGGGCAGCGTTTTTAGATGCCGAACGATGCGATCGACGGGTCGCCCTGGGCGAATTGCCAGGCGAAGGTCGCGAAGAGGCCTCGTGGCCAAGAATGCGGCCTCTTCCT
This sequence comes from Sinorhizobium sp. 7-81, assembly GCF_030124405.1. Classification (NCBI taxonomy): domain Bacteria; kingdom Pseudomonadati; phylum Pseudomonadota; class Alphaproteobacteria; order Hyphomicrobiales; family Rhizobiaceae; genus Sinorhizobium; species Sinorhizobium sp. 7-81. Next base: position 347,954 of record NZ_JASKLT010000003.1, read on the forward strand.
CGGTGATCGGTACGCCGAGGGTCTTTGCCGCGGCGACGAAGTGATATGGACGCGGGGAAGCAATGGACGTCCGAAAATCGATCGTCACAGCAAGGTCGGGAGAGATTTCGTCGTCTTCAATGTAAAAGACGACGACACGGCAAACGTCCCGAAATCTCGAAATCAGATTCCAGCCCGTTTGCGTGATATCCGATGCCTCGTTGACGATCACCCCGTCATCGATTTCGATAATGTGCTCCCTCTTGAGCATCTTCCGAGTAACCAGTTCGTAGAGATTTAAGTCTGTCCGGTCCGGAAGTTTGATCGCTACGACGAAGCTCGATGCGGCCAGAAGCGGCCGGATGGTGCGTCTAATGAGCATGGTGGCGACGAGCGTCGCCAGGTTTTGCGGAGGCTGAGTCCGCGTCGCATGGTAAGTCATGATAGGCCTCGATGATGGATCGTTGGACGGCTACGAGCAAAGTCAGGCTCGTATTCGTCTCACCATCGTTTCCGGGCCGATAAGCGCATCATCGAGTTCAACCTCGACCAGTCCCTGGAGAATGAGAGAGGCGAGCGCTGCAATGGGCTGGGTTTCCCGGAGTACCCGGAGGCAGTCAGCAAAGGATAGTGAACCGTGCTCGTCGAGGACGGCGAGGAGCCTCACACGGTCTCCCAACGGGACGTTGTGGCCCGCATACCGGAGAAGATCGGCCGCGTTCCTCAAGCGGAAGCCATCGTAGATTTCCGAACGATCAACGACACGGTAGCGATGGGACAGCTGGGTTGCGGCCTCGGCAATAGCTGCGGCTTCGGTCGGCAGCTTGCGGTCGAATGCATCAAGCATCCACCAATGGCCGTCCGTGTCCTGCATGCGGAGATCGGGCGTATGGTCCCTTCCTCCAACCGTTAGCGGCGGTGTATTGCTGGACCAAGTGAGGACGCTGCGATTTAGGTCTAAAATAGCGGAAAGGTCTCGGACGACCTTGGATCGGAACGCGGTATGTCCGGTTCCTTTCGCCGTTGGCCGGAAATGAGTGTGCTGGGTTGCCTCGACGAGTCCGCGAAGCTTCTGCTGAGCCTGATCTGGGGATGCCATACATGACCTCGATACAAAACGTATGGGAACCTCCGCTTGCGCGGCAGTTTGCTCAACGTATTCGTATCGGAAACATGGTGGCTTGGATCATGCGGGAACATGTAGAGAACATTCTCTCGTGAGTCAACTCCCCCGAGCGAGGTTTCGCATAATCAACCTTCTGGTTTACGTGGCATTAACCGTATCCGTCCACCGTGCACCAAAATCAGCGGACGTTGGGAAGCATGGCTACCGATATTTTCCTGCTAGACACCAATATACTGAGTGAATCCAGTAAGCCTCGGCCCCATCCGACCATATCCGCCTGGCTCAAGCAGCAAAGGCGGGTGGCCATTCCGTTCGCCGTCATCCTGGAGGTTGAAACCGGAATAGCCGACAAGCACCGGTCAAACCCCGACAAAGCCGAGGAGCTTTGGCGGTGGATGGATGAGTTACTCGAAACAGACTTCGAGTATCCGGAGGCTACGCCCAAGGTCGCCCGGGTTCTAGGGAAGCTTCTTTGTTGCAAGCCGCTGACGCACCTGTGGCTCGTGAACGAGAACGCGGATAAGAAAAAACCTGGGCAGGACCTCTTCATAGCTGCGACGTCGATCGTCTACGATATGCCCATCGCGACGTTAAACGTCAGGGATTTCGAAACGATCAACCGCTTCTTCCCTCTTCCCGGCGTCTATAATCCGGGGAATGGAATGTGGGCGCTACCGAGATGCGAGGTGGACGCGTTAGCGAGTGAGACAGTGCCGATCATGGTCGCGTGACAGCAACCGCGCGTGCGGTTGCCGCTCTAACGTCACCTTGTCTCGCTCAAGATGCAACGGGCTCGATTGTTTCGCCCTGTCACAAGAGCGGAAAGCACCGCGGCGCGACAACGTCACTGAGAAGGTGCTTTTCTCGATCGACAGAGCTTTTAAGAGCCGCGGAGAATCGAGCCAATATCTTCGAACGGCATGTTTCTGCGGCACTACGTTTCGCCGACGACGAACATATGGTTGCGCTTAATCAGTCAACTTATGATGAGAGGATGGCCACCCTCCTCCCAAGAACGACGAAGCTACCCGATTGATCGATTTGATGAATGAAGGGGTCGCGTGCGGTCACCTCATCGTGTGCCCGAACGATCGGACAGAGCGCTTCGTGGCATACTACTCGTTGTCCGGCCCGCCACGCGCGAGAAAGTCTCCTGCGCGCTCTTTCTCAGAGCTGCCGACGAAACGAATCTCAAACGAACCGTCAATGTCACGGATCGTCTGCGGATTGCCGGCCTTGGCGGTGTCGAGAATCTCACGAATTCGCCGCTCGCCTTCGATCCTGCTCCACTCGTGCATCCGACGCTTCAAAATCGAGTCCCTCATTTATGCTCATGATTGTAATGCGTTGAATGGTGGGTGAAAAGAAGACTTCGCGGCAATTCTGTCGGGTTACCCTGGATGAATCAGATGGACCGCTACCGCGGCATGCCGGGACACGCTTGAAAAAGCAAGTTGTATCGGCTTTTTGCGGCGGAGCGCTGCCGGGAGCACGCACTTGCTTCGCCTGGGCTCAATCCGAGCTGTTTTGGCGAGGCTGCCGCTTACGGACCGTCCGCTTGGAGGGGGCTTGGCGGCTGTTCCGTACAACCAGTTTTTGGTGGTTTCGACCCGGACCTATCAGAATACGCTTCCCGAGCGGTTTGAAGTCTGAGCCCAGCCCAGAACCAAACGAATCATCACCCGATTTCGCTGGTTGCTTGTCGCCCTGATCCTCGGACATCGCCGGCCGCTCCACCTTTCGATAGCTGACACCTTACTCAGGCTGAACTTGGTTGTCGACTGGCACCTAAACCGGGTGTTGCGGGTGACAAAACCCGGGAAATGACAGTTGAGCGCCGTAGTATGTCGCCATGGAGCGTCGATATTCTTTGCACATCACGGCCTGACTCAATTCCTGAGCGCTCTTGTACTTGTACAAGAATGGTGTCGCGCTCTTCCGGTTATCGGCCTTCACCACATCCCTGAATCCAGACTCATCGAGATTGTCCCTGATGAATGCTTGGAGCTTGGGCCCGGCCGACAAATCCCACAGGAGGATGCGCCGGACCGCTCGGTAGAGGTTGCCCACCGTGGTGGGATTGGGCAGCAGATTGATCTCCATCACCTTCTGGTGCAGGCCTGCGAAGTACGTGTCGCCGCAGAGGACGCGTCGCTTTCTTATGTCGTACAGGATCGCGTCATAGTTGAAGAAGGTTGACCGAGGGAAATCGGGAAGGCCGCGCGCTCTAACGTGCCCTTCCCTGACAGCCCATGTTGTTTCCAGTGCCCAGAAGTCTACGTTCCAGCCAGGTTCCGCAAGCGAGAAGCCACCAAACGAATTAGCTTTCGCATCAATGGTGCGAGCCAAGTCGGCTACTTCACTCGGCGGAGCATCAACCACCAAGTCAACGTCCGACAAAAAACCCGTCTTTCCGACCCGGGCAAAATCCCGGACCATTCCGCCGACGATGGCAACGTTCTCGAATTTGTAAAAATGAGTGCCGAGCACATGCCGCAAGCGCCTGCTGGCGAGCGTCTTCTCTCGCCATAGGTAGTCGTCCATACGACGCTTCACGATATGTACGTCTGCGGCCACGGTCATTTTGGTAGCGCCTTCACCTCATTCCAAAGATTTAGGGCGAACGTGTCCGTCATGCCAGATACCATGTCAGTAAGCAATCGTAGTTCGCGGTAACGGATGTTAGAACTCGGTCCTTCCGCTTTCTCAGCTCGGGCGGCGGCTTCGATGTAGTTGGGGCTAATGATGGACCAACCATACTTCGCAACGGCCGTTGTACGCTTGCTGGTAATGTCTTCGAATGTCTTTCGGTTGGTGACCGCATCCCAGAAAAACGACATCAATCCATCAAGAGCTTCCGCGCCCATTGCTTCCATCTTGAGGACGGCTGGATTGCTGAACGCATGCAGCTTCGCGATGTCTTTGAGAGCGTCACAAAGAGGGTTCTCGTGCATCAGCGGCTTGTCGTGGACCTTGCGCAATATGTTGTCCGATACCTGCACGAACTTTGCACTCGCGTCGTCGATTAAGGCGCGGATCAGGTAAGCCCTGAGAAGAATGATCTTTATGTCGCGGACCACGTGGGGATCGCGATCAGGATCGTAGACGCCCTTGAACTTCTTGGCAGCTTTGAGGACAGCTGGATGGGATTTCGTTCGTTCGTCATGGAGAAGGATCGTCAGCACATCGTCAGGCGAGATAATCTTCTTCTTCATGACGTCATCGACGTCCAGGGTGCTGTAAGCGATATCGTCGCACGCCTCCATGATCCACGTCAGCGGATGGCGTTCACCTTCGTTAATTCCCACCCGCTTTCTTACCCACTTCACGACGTCTAGCTCCGGACTCGAAATACCCATACTTTTTGAATACCGGATGTTCGTCGGCGGTGGAGCCCGCTGCGACGACATATTTCATCGCGGCGGCAAGGCTGGCGGCGGTGAGATCGAGGCCAACGTAATCCCGGTGCGTTTGAAGCCGGGTGATCAGCCGGAAGGTTTGCGGGTTGCCATCAAATCTAATGAACTCATCGTGCAACCGTTGTTCGATTGCGGTCGGGAGCGGATCGCCGCCTTCGCTGTGCTGGGAAAAAATCCACTTTCTCTTCTTGAACCACCCACCGATCGCTGCTTCCCCTTGATGACCAAAAGGGGGATTGCCGAGGTCATGAGCTAGCCCGATTGCGGAAAGGATGGGCTGAACGGTATCATGCAGATCGGCCCCGAACGAAACCTTCGAACGGCTGGCGACATTGGACCCGATTGATCGAGCTAGATTGGCGACTTCATGAGAGTGTGTCAGACGCGTCCGCACGCCGTCGTTCTCGTCCATAGGCCAGACTTGCGTCTTGTCAGACAGGCGTCGGACGGGCGTAGAGAACAGCAAACGATCGTGATCATGTTGGAATTCTGAACGCCAGCCTTTCGTGTCGCCGTCATCTCCCGACAGCGGTCCGGTCTCTTCGTTTGTCTCTTCACGTTTGATTTCGGCAGTGCGGCGGGCATCGGACCACAAGTTCATTCCAGGTTCCTCGGCAGCAAATGGTCCGGAGCGAAGAGGGATGCAACAGCGCTGAGGCTGTGCGCAGCAACGACGTGATCGACTGCGTCCAACCCCGCCCCGATTTGCGTCGTGGTAACAGATAGAGGGGTCGCGTTCTAGTTGAATTTTGTTGAAGCCGCTAAAGAAGTTACTCGTCGGCACTCTACAGCAACTGCGAAACAGTCGCTGCGCACGCGTGTGGGGTCTTGCTGAAAAAACGTGGCGATCTAATGCCGGCCGCTCGATATCGAAAATACGGCTCAGGGCCAGGAACTCGCTTGAGGGTGGGCAGTTGCTTGCCACGCGCTCAATGCCAGTACGACCCGTATGTTGCCACAAAGTCACACTCGGAGTTCGAGCACCATACGAGCGGACCGCACCAACTGCCGGATGCTGCAGAAGAAACGTCCGATGATTACCATTTTAATAAATGTCGCATGATAAAACAAAATGATACGACAGACACCTAATGTGAAATGTTACGCTTGAAGGGCCCGGCTGGATGTGTATGTTGGGGCCACTTCGGAGACGTGCCACGGGCTTAGGTTGGTAGCCGCGCGGAAATCCACTAACTCCCAAGATGAGCGCGCGGCCCAGACAACAACCTGTCCCCGCAGAATGCTGAAGGCTGGTAACTTCAGCGGCATGCTGCCTGGTGAGGGTCAAACCAGGGAGAGTTTTGTCTCTGCAACGCTCGCAAAGGTGACCCCATGTACTATCCCTCCTCCTAACGATCCCTTTCGAGCATTCGGTCGCTCGGCTGTCGCAGCCGTATTCTCCGAAAGCACGCAATTCCATGCGTGAAAGGACGAATGCGCGCTCGGCATCCGAGTTGACCTCTCCTCGACTTTGAACTGCAAAACGGGCCCGCATCCGGCGTTTCCGAATGACGTGTCGCGCCCACCGGTTGCCCGCTCTGAAAGGAACTGACATGACTGACGCTTCTTCGACCATCTCTCAAATCGCCGATTTCCTCGACGATGCAAATCGCGAACGCCTTCTCGAAATCCTCGGCACAGCTGACCAGGCCGCCGAAGATTTCATGGTCTCCGTCCGCGAGATGGCCAGCTCCTCCCGCGTGTTCGCGAAACCGTGTCTCGAACTTTGCTCGTCACGGTTCATCCTCGACGAATACCACGAGCTGTATGAGCGCCCTCCATCGAACGCGTTTCGCAAGCTGGTGGTGATGGAAGGTTTCGAGGACATGGCCGCGCGCGAAATCGCCGGGCTGATCCTCGCCGATGAGCCGACGGCATTTACCGCTTTGCTGCACGTCGCACTTGCGACGCGCGCCATTGCCGATCTCGGCGGCGACAACGGACGCCTGGTCGTTTTCTACGAGAAGGCCGGGGACTTCCTTCGTGGTCTTCGTAATCTCTACCGTTCGGAGCAGTAAGGTGAACAGCCCCTACCAGCTTCTCAGCACAGCGATCCTCGACCTGGAATCCAATCCGGAGGTGCAAGCCGTTCTCGCCTTCGCGAAAGAGGTCGTCGATCGTTTCTATGGCGATCTGCGTAACGCGGCTTCGAACGGCGAAAAGTACAAGTTCGGGTTTCTCCTTATGTCGTTCGACAAGGTGACCTTCGGCGACCCTCCATTGGCGAGCGAAGAGCATTGCGCTGCCACGTCGACGGGAAAGGTCGGCCGGTTCATGTGCTTTCCGGATGACGTGACCGCAAAGGAGGTACTGCGTGTCTTCACCGCCGAGCAGATGGACATCCAGACCTTCCTGTTCATGACGCTCGTCAGCCTGCGCCAGATCGAAGTCGAAGGTCCATCTCACATGGCCAACTTCCTGCTCGAGGACTCGTACAATCGTCTGAAGGGGTTTCTTGCGCGCGGGCTTCACGCCCGGCAGGCGGCCTAACCATTCAATCAGTAACTTTCTGGCCTGCCCCTTTAGCGTTGGCTTAGCATGGCCAGTCCCTATCATGGAAAACTACAGTGACAACATCCGCCACGTCTTCGCGCCGCTACCACGTCCAGCCGCTCCTGGTGACAGACCTCGCCAGCCAGTGTGCTGCACATTTTCTGAACTGGTTCTCTCGGAAGCCCCTTCCCGTCATCGCCAAGGTTGTCAAGATCGGCGTGCACGGCAGCGGTGGCTGGGTCGATCAGGTTGATGCCTGGTTCGAGCTTTGCGAAGCCGATCTCCGTATTGCAGTTGGCGGCGGCCAGTGCTGGAACACCGACGTACTCGGGCCTTGGGTCTATGAAGACCTGGCCGTAGCAGATGTGACGCGCGCGCTCGTCCGGCACGTTGGCAAATGGAATGCGGCATCCGTCTCCCATTATGGCCGCTTGGCCGAAGGTGCAAACACCGTAGCCGACGATCCTCCGAGCTGAGCACGCAGTCGAAATTAACCATGTCGCGCCTTTCCCGTGTCGCCAGCGATATTACTGTAGCATTAACGAACAATGTTAAGTATACATCGCAACGTTGAACTGTTTAAGGCGCTGGCATCGTGGCAAACCTCGATCGTACGAAGATAGAAAATCGGACCATAGACCGATAATATCAAAGTCAGCAACTTTTGACTTATTCGTAATTCGCCTTTGACTGAAGATTCCACGCACTCCAACTGGCGTGAAAAAAAGAAGGTTCAACATGACTTCGACCGTATCTTTCAACCTTGCAAAGATCGCTCCGGCGAATTCAGCAACGAGCCCGTCGAAGACTATGCGCGTTTCACTCAACGCCTCTCGCTCCAATAGCGCACTCCGCGCCCTCAACCTCCCCAGCCTCATACGCCATTAAGGCGTGGTCGCAGGTCCCCTTCCGGCGGACTTACGACTTTCAGACGGCATCGCTCTTCGAGTGAGATAGCGAACCTGCGCGGTTTGATGATCTCACCAGCTGAGCGCCGTCGCCCAGGGTTCGGTTAGCGGGCATCGTTCCGCAACTGACTTCCCGTTTCCGTGTCCACCGCATGGAGGACGCGGGGAAGGATTCTGCCGGGTCCATTGCAGCCCGCGACGCACTTGCGCCGCGGGGCCGACGAAACTCGCCCAAAGGGGGGCTGAAATGAGCAAGGCAAAGCTGGTGAACGAACTCGTGAAAATGATGCGCGCGGGCATCGAGCCTCGGTTCGCCGCAGTTGAGACGATCCCAAACTCGCGTCCCGACAAGAACGCGGTTGGCGTCTTCTACACCTCGGACGGGGGCTGCCGAATAGCAAAGACCTGACCGCCTGCCCGAACGAACGCCTGACATCCGGATGGAAAGGAGCCGACCGCATGGAACACCCGGTCAAAATGGCCCACAAGAATTCGAAGCGGGGTACCCGCGGAACGATCATCTCGAAGATCGAGCAGATCGATCTCCAGTTTTGGAGTGAACTGGAGCAGCACGCCGCCGGCATTCTCCTGGCCGACCCGACCATCCGCGAGCTTCGTTGCCAGTTCCCGACCATTGAGTGGGCAGATGACGACGGCGAGGTCCACGAGCACCGCTTCGATTATTTTGCGGTCTACCACGACGGAACCCAGCGCGCGTTCAACGTAAAATACGTAAAGGACAAGGCCGAGGTAGACGCGGTTTTCGACGCGCTGAAAGACGTGGACCTCGGCTTCGAGATGATCTGGGTCAACGAGACCAAGGCGACGCTGGGATGCTTCCAGAACGCGATGAGCATCCTGACGGCCCGCGAAAACTATAACGCCGCGGACAATCTCGACGCCCTCCTGTCGTTGGAGGGCATCCACGGTGCCGTCTACTTCCACAGCCTTTTCAAGGGAGCGCGCAACCTCGCCGATCGTCGTGAGGCCCTCCTGAACCTAGTCGATCGCGGCGTCATCGTCATCGCGAACGAATTCGAACGCCTTGCTGACTACAGCAAGGTTCAAATCAACCGTCCCCTTCTCGCACAGGAGCTCAAGAGCTATGTCCAATCTGTCGCCTAAGCCGTTCAGCTACATGCCGATCCAGGTTACCGTCGTCGACCGCGTCACGATCGGCAGCCAGTACTATCGCCTGTCCCGCCACTATGGCGGCCAGGTGATCCTCGAAACGATCGAGGAGATGCCGCGCTTCGAATCCTTCTCGGAGCTCGAATTCTACGAGAAGCACGTGCGCGGTGAGATCAAAATCGAGGAAGGGCATTTCTCGAAGAATCCCAAGAAGCGCGAGGTGCATCCCGGCTGGCTGTTCACGGACTATACGACGAAGAAGCAGGCGAAGGCGCTCTTCTACGAGCAGCTCATCGAGGCGTATGACAATCTTGCGGCTAAAGAGGGCGGCCTCAAGCGCACGGTTGACGAGCTTGGCCCGCGGATGGCGAGCCTCACGCTCGCAGCTCTCAACATTGTCGGCAAAATGCAGAATGGTGGCGGCCTCGTTCAGCTGCGGCGTCCTCCATCCGTCGGGCACTTCAACAAGATGTACCGCATCTTCAAGGAGTCCGGTGGAAAAACAATCTCGCTGGTCTCGAAGGACGAAGGCCCCAAGCGCACCTATCGTGTCGACCCGGAAAGCCTTGCGGTCTGGGAGGAGTACGCTGAAGGCTATGCGAAGCCGAACCGCCCGACCGTGAAGAAGCAGCATGTTCTCCTGCTTGCGGCCATCGACGGCATCAACAAGGCGCGCACGAAAGATAAGCACCGCCTGCTGACTCCGTCGTACAAGGTCTTCGCCAAGATCATCAAGGGGCTCGGGGCTTACCACATCCATCACGGGCGCTACGGCAAGGCGTCGGCCGACAAGAAGTTCGGATTCACGCGCGGCGGCTTCGGCTTCTTCCGCCCGGGCGAACGCGTGGACATCGACGAAAAGCGCATGGACCTCATGGCGCTCTTCAAGTACGCCGACATGTGGGAAAAGCTCACCGACGACGAGAAGAACGACGCCAAGCGCATCCGCCTGTGGGTCGTCGTGGCGATCGACATCGCCACCCGCTATATCCTTGGAATGCGCTTCTGCACCAAGCCGAACTCGAAGACCACCCTCGAGGTCATCCGCATGGTGATGGAGGACAAGTCCGAGATTTCGGCCTTCGTCGGCGCGCAGTCGCAGTGGATCGGCTTCTGCCGCCCCGATCGCTTCTATACCGACAGCGGCTCCGCACTGGTAAACGAAGAAGTAGCTCCCAAGATCGCCGAGTGTGAGATCGGGCATGCTCGCCCCACCGCTGGGACGCCGCAGGCGCGTGGTCACGTGGAGTCCAGCTTCCGCGGGCATCAGCGCATCGTGAGCTTCTATCAGGGGCGTACCTTCAAGGACGTCGTGGAGAAGGGCGATGCCGACCCGGTCAAGGAAGCGTCGGTTCCGATCGACCGCATCGAGCGCGAGTATCTCCGCGCGATCCTCGACATCTATCACAACACGCCGCACGAGGGCCTCGGTGGCGAGACTCCGCACAATGCCTGGGTTCGCCAGACCCAGCTTTACAAGATGCGCCCGATGATCGAACCCGACGTCAAGCGCCACATCTTCGGCATGGACGAGGTCCGCACCCTTGGGCCTGAGGGCCTTCGCTTCCTTGGCATCAACTATCACTCCCCGGTGCTTGCGAAATGGCACTTGCAGGATGGTAGCGTCGAGGTGCCGATCCGCGTGGACGTGGGCAACATCCGCTCGATCTCGTTCAAGAAGGACGGCCACTGGTACATTGCCGACAACCAGATCGGTCTGCCGGACGAGATCAGCCTCCCCGAGTGGATGGCCATGTGGGAGCGCGTAACCCGCGAGTATGCCAAGAGCACTGCGGTCACGCTCGACATCTTCTACGCAGCCCTTCGCGATCTCCGCGAAAGCGGCGAGGCCGCCGCACTGCGCAACCCGTTGGGCCTTCGCCGTGTCACGATGGAAAACGTCCGCTCCTACGAACGCGCGCTTCTCCACAAGGCTGGCTTCACGGTACAGGCCGCTCTGGCGACCCCAGCGTCGCTGCCGGCTCCCGTCGGCCGTCGCAGCGCATTCCTGAGCGCCAACGCGCCTGGTTACAACGACATCGTGACCGATGACGAGGCACTCGAACTTGCGGAAAAGGTCGCCCGCGGCGAGCCCGCGAAAACTAAGACTTCTCGCAAGAACGCCAACAACCCGGTCGGCACTGCCGACGACATCGAGCTCTGAGGAGACCACCCATGAACGATATCCTCACCGACCGCCAGCAGGCCCAACTCCGCATCGCGTCCCACATGGACCCGAGCGAACTCGAAGCCGTCGAGCGCATCAAGGCAATGAACGCCTACCACGTCGGCTCCGTTCGCGACGCCGAGCTCCGAAAGCTCTACAAGCGTCTGTTCCGTAACACCCAGACGGAGACGGCCAAGCTCGCCGGGATCGTCGTCACGGGGAACTCGGGCTCGGGCAAGACCCACCTGATCCGGAGCATGGAGACCCATCCCGCCTTCCAGCGCTTCCGCATGCCCGGAAAGGACCACGACAATCTGCCTTATGTCAGCATCGACGCGCCGCCCAAGTCCGCCCCGAACTACCTTCTCGCAGAGATCGTGAAGGCCTGCGGCTTCCCGGTTTCAAAGCCTGGTAATCTGCCCGAGATGCGTGACCTCGCCATGAAATGGTTCGCGTTGCGGGGCGTCATGTTCCTGCATATCGACGAATTCCAGCACGCCATGCGCTCGAATACGGAAACGCAGATCAAGGAAATCCAGGACGCCATGAAAATGCTGATTCAGATTAGCGCCGACTGGCCCGTCCAGTTGATCCTTTCTGGCACCCCAGTGATCGCAGGCTTCAGGACCACGAGCCCCGAACTTGAAGGCCGCACCCTCCCCTTCGACCTCGAAAGCCTCGATCCCACCACCGATGGCGCGGTTATCGAGAAGGTCGTTAACGGCATCATCACCAAGCACGCGCAGCTCGACGTGGCTGATCTGGACGACAAGGAGTTCGTCATGCGGCTTTCCAAGGCCGCGAACCATCAGTTCGGCAATGTCATCCAGACCATCCGCCTCGCGTGCGAGGAAGTAATCCTTGAAGGGAGGACCGAGGTTGGCCTCGAAGACTTCGTGAAGGTCTACAGCATGCTCGTCGGAAGCCGCAACATGGAGCGCAACCTCTTCTCGTCGAGTGCCTGGCGCGACGTCCAGCTGCCGGCGCGTATCACAAATGGGAAAGCGTTCACCGCTCTCAAAAAGAGGCGTGAGAAGACCTTCGCGGTCCGCGGCAAAAAATTGGTGCAGAGCTGATGACGGAAAAGTTCGAAATCGTTCCCCCTTTTCGCGAATACGAGACCCGCGACAGCTTCGTTTCGAGGCTCGCGGCCCTTAACCAGATGGTTTCCGTGGTTGACATGGCTCGCCTGCTTGGCGAGTCGAACGAGAGGAACAATATTGAACCGCGCTTTCTTCGCTTCGCCGCGATGGCTGGGATCGATCCCTCTCGTTTCGATCGCCACTCACCAAAACCTGGCTACGGCTACGCGATGCTGGGAGATCATAAGGTTCATACCACCCAGGTGTGCAAGCTCCAGGCGAGATTTTGCCCCCAGTGCGTTGTAGAGGACGTTGAAAAAGGCAGCGGACCGATTGGTGCCCGCACTTTTCAAAGGTTCTGGTGGCTCTGGACTGTAATCGAGAAATGCCCAGATCACGGTTGTGACATGGCTGTAGCCGATGGCGGCAAGCGGAGCTTCGCGCCCGACCTCTGTTCGTTCGTATCGCAGAATTTTCCAAGGATTCTCGCCACCGCGGCCGCGGCACAAGCTCCGCGCGCTCATCCTTTGGATGTCTATCTCCGTGGACGCCTTACTGGAAAAAACGAACCACTGGAGATGCTCGATGATCTCCCGCTCGCCTACCTTATTCGCCTTTGTGAAGCCGTGGGCCGCGATGCAAGCACGAATGCTGACGGGGGCCAAAAACTCGCGCCGGCACATATGCGCGCCGGGTTCGAGCTGCTAGCGCGTGGTCGGGCGCACTTTCTGGAGCATCTCGAACGCCACGCGAGAAAATTCGACAAAGGAAGAGGCCTCACTCGAAATGCAAAATACGGCCGAATCTACTCATTGATGACTAGAGAACTTGCCGATCCTGTGTGGGCACCGATCCGCGAATTGCTATGGCTTGACGCTTGTAACACCCTACCGATGGCTCCAGGCGAAGAGTTTCTCGGCTATAGGCTGGAGAAGCGCCTGATTCACTCACTGCATACAGCCAGTCAACAGTATGGCGTGCACCCTAAGACAGTCATGAAGATGCTGAATAGTGACATCCTTCCTCGAGAAGCCGTTCATCGCTCGTCTTACCACTCGACAGTCTTTCCTGCGGACGCAATTCACGAGCTTCTCAACCAGGTTCAATCTTCGATTTCAACTTCACAGGTGCGGGAGAGATTGGGGCTAACACACCAGGCGATCACGGCGTTCCGGCGCGCAGGTTATCTTTCGACGGTGGATGCCGGGTCAGCGTTCGGCGAAAGCCGCCCACGTTACGTGACCAAGGATGTGGACGGAATCGTAGAGAACCTTCAGGCGTGCCGTGTGGGTCGCATCCGCGGCGCATTCCGTCCGTTCCTCACCGTTTTCAAGTGGGGACGAATGAGAACTACCGACGCGTATCGGCTGATGCTGGAAGGCAAAATCGCCTCGGTACGAAAGGCCGGCGAACCACGCTTCGACAAACTGTACATTGATTACTGGGATGTTCTGAGGGAGCTATCCTCCAACAGCGTGGACGGCGTTTCTCTCAAAGAGACCAGCAAAATTCTGCACGTGAGCATTCTGAACGTGCGCAGTCTGATTGAGTACGGTTTTCTTGTACCCGGGGAGCGAATTCGGAAGTTTGGCTTCAACTCCGTTGCGTACTTGAAAAAGGAGGACGTCCTAGAGTTTAAAAAGAAATTTGGTGGGATGACCAGCATCGCCAATGACCTGGGAGTTGCGGTCGCACTCGTGTCTCGCGTCATCAAAGCCGCAAAAATCGAACCGCTTTATCGTGCGACCCGGGTACAAGGTAAAAGGACCGAATCTCGGATGTTCGATAGACAGAAGGTTGTGGATGCTGTCACGGCCTTCAAAGCCGGATAGCCGCCTCTGGTAAACTGACATCGCTCTGATGCGTTTGTCACTTGCGCCCGGAACTTTGATCCTTCTCCAAATTAACGGAGCAGGACATGACAACCAAACACCCACACCCCGTTCTGTACCCGCAGTTGGTCGCACTCGGAAAAGACAGATCGGCGTCACTCCTCGGCCTGGAGAAGGCCCGCAAGAAAGTCGCCCTACACGCCGAGTTTCGTCCACTTGAGGGCGACAGGCTCGGATTCGACGGCCGCATGGATTATGCAGCGACGGTCTCACATATCTGGGAAAGCTTCGTATCGAGTGGCGGCAAGATGCATGCCATGGCGGACAAGCTTCCAAACGTTGACGGGCTTCGGGAGATCGTAATCTCCGAAATGTCCGGCCTCCGACTCCCCGATGCGTTCTACGCGCACTACGGTGAAGAAGTCGGTCTTAATCTCGACGGCCATTCGAACATTTTCGTCGACGGCGTTTACTTCGTTCACACGACCGTTCTGGGCGATCCCATGTATCTGTACATGGTAGCGTGCGGAAACCGCGACGCGGCTATCGAGAACATGTCCCTCGGGCAACTGACAATCGAGAAGACGAGGGTCGCGATAGGGACAGTGGAACCCACGCAGCAGTTCAGCGACACCTTCGACGACCTCATTGGCGATCCGGAAGTTTGCGATGCCGTGAGGCAAACGGCACTCAAGGACATCATCGCGCTGTCGTTGGCATTCATTTCCGATCCAGACGCGGCCTTGGACCTCACAAAAGAGGTACACCTGTCGCCGCCGACCGCAGCAATGGGGTTAAGGAACTAGGTCAGAGGTCCGCTCGAACCCGGCCGCGATAGACCGTGGAATAGTGCCAATCATCCAGACGCGATTCTAAAGGTAAACTGGACGCACTGAGGCGTCCAAAAACGGGCAAAAAGGGCCTCCTGGGCGCAAATCAAAGGTCACGGAGCAACCACCTCAATCAAGTCGCCAAGGCAAAAACGATCCCTTCCGGGCGCTTCGGCGCCCGGAATGCTTTGCAGAAGAACAACGGGATGTCATCACGGAGAGCGGGCGCGAGGGATACAGCCGCATCCGGAGCTGGTGACCGTCGCCCGGAAATCGATTAAGGCGACGCGGTCATGACCTAATGACCTAGTTCCTGCCACGTCCAGAACACGGTCATCCGTTTAGATTTAATGCCTTGACGTGCGGTCACGAAGACACTGGCGCGTCCCGCCGAATTCTCTTATACACTTGAACTGCTGGGGTCGTAGCTCAGTTGGGAGAGCGCCGCAATCGCACTGCGGAGGTCGAGGGTTCGACTCCCTTCGGCTCCACCAAAGCTTTCATTGTTCGACCCGGAGACATAGGCCACAGTTGTCCCTGAGACATGGGTGACAATCTCCTGCCAAGGCGCGCGACCGTCTCGGCATCTGGATCAAGGCACCGGCGCAGGGACGGCGCAGGCACGCAGCGCGAAGGACCGAAACTGGGACCTCGGGCAATTGGCCCGGTTGACCGGCCGCGCCGCTGATGACCCTTTTCTTGGAAGAAGAACGCAAGAACGCGCACGCGCAAATCCTGACGCCGGAGTTGCTCGCGATCCGCAATCTCTATTGATCTTATTACGAGGAATATGCGCTGTGAGCGCCCGGACCAGTCGCCGTCAACGGCAGGCGCCTGTTAGAGGACGCCGCTGCAATCACCGCGGCGGGACAATGCCCTGGTAATACTCCCCTTCGCCGCCGACGTGGAGGGTCTTCGAGCACGCCGCGAGAGTCACGACTGCGAGCAACAACAGGATCTTGCGCATAGGCCTCGTACCTTTGCTAACGGATTGACGATCATTGATATTCCGGCCTTGGCGCGGGATCAATTCCCTGCCGGTGACCACGAGCGATTCTTTCACGTGCTCAGCAACCAGCGGAGCCACGACTGGCCGGAGAAGTATCGCTCCGCCGTCTGCAGGCACCCTCTCGTGCGGCAGGAGTGAGCGTGTGCGTCGATTCAATCGACGCAGCAAAGCAGGCAGGAAGACTCGCTCACAAGGCTTCCTGTGCGGCTACTCTACTTTCCCTTGGGTTCGGGAAATATTTCTAGAATGGAGTCGGCGGAACGATTCCCGGATAATAGTCCCCCTCTCCGCGTTCGTACCGGTCGATGGTGGTGAACCTTCCGGTTTGCGAGCACGCGCACAGTACAGAGAGCGCTAGCAATAACACGATCACGCGCATTGACCCTTCGTCCTTTCCTGCTGAGTGACGTCCCCCGATGCTCTTGCATTTGCGCAGGATCTGGCGTCCTTTTTCTTCATTGCGACTGTGATTGTACTATGTTGCTCAACCGAAGGTATAGAAAAAGATTTGCTCGCGAACGAGGCAGCCCATCGCAGCGGGCGACCTGGATGTGGTCGCTTACTTCCCCTCGACCTCGCCGCCTCAGTCTTTGAGCTGCTCTTGCCGCTCGAGGAAGGACAAGACCCAAGAGCTTCGGTGAGACGAAAATCCGGTAGTGCATGAGATCGGGCAGGATCGCCAGCCGGTTCTTCGACATGTTCTCGCGCATGTAGCGTCACGTTTTTCCGCGATCTACGCCGAAAGCCGCAAACGTTAAGATTTGCATAAAATTCCCCCGCCCGATTTCACCGGCTCGCAACCGGAATCTGGCACAGAAGAAGGATTGTTGAGGTCTGAAGGAAGGCGCATTGAGCGCTGACGAGGCGGAACATCTTGACCCAGGTCGTCACCATCTCCGCGACAACCGCGGCCTACGCGGCGGAAGCCGTCAAGCCTTCCGCTCGCATGCGCGGCGACGGCCCGACCGATGAGGTGATCACGTTGCTTTCGGCGCGTCGGCAGGAACAGAGCGCGCCGGAACTGGTTGCGAAGGTGAAAGGCGCCCTGCCTCTCGGCCTGATGCTGATCAGCGCCGGCGACCGACCGCCGCAGCAGACACAGGCCGAAACACTGCGCTGCTATCTCGAATACATGCAGAACGAAGAGCGCGGCGGTAAACGGGGAAGCCGGCAGGACGAGCCCGCCGGCGACGAAAAGGAAAGCGGCGATGAGATCGCCGCGATCCTCGATCAGTTCATTCAGGGCACCTGACGGTCGAGCCGGATCCTATTTGTGCTTGTGGCCGCCCGTGGCGGCGCCGACCGGCAGCACGTACTCGACCTTGCCTGCCTTTTCGAAGGTGAGCGTCACCGGAACAGTATCGCCCTCGGCAAACGGCTTCTTCACCTCCATGAACATCAGGTGCAGGCTGCCGCTCGTGAGCTCGACCGTCGCTCCGGCCGGAATGGCAATCCCGCCCTCGAGCTTGCGCATCTTCATGACCTCGTTTTCCATCGTCATTTCATGCAGCTCGACCCGCCCTGCGGCCGGACTTTCGACAGCGAGGAGCCGGTCGTCGGAGCTGCCGGTGTTCTTGACGACAAGGCCGCCACCGCCGACCTTTGCGCCGGGCAGCATCGCCTTGACGGCGCCGCCGGAGATTTCGAGGTCACCGGCCTCGATCGGACCGCCGGCCATCTGATGCTTGCCATGCCCACCGTGAGCATGTTCTCCGGCTGCGAGCGTCACGGTTATGGTCGGCGCCGGGCTCTTGAGTTCATGAGCGTTCTGACCTTCGGCCGCCACCTGGTCCCAAACCACTTTGCCCTCGGTGCCGCAAAGCTGCGTTGTCGGAAAGGCGAGAACCGTCTCCTTGTCGAAGCCGGACAGTTTGCCTCGTACGATGAAGGTGTCGTAGAACTCGTCGGGCAGATTGCCGCCCTTCCAGCGAATTTCCACCGGTCCGGACGAAACCTTGGTTCCGTGATTGTCATAGGTCTTCTGGTAATCGCCCTTGACGATTTCCAGTTCCCAGCCGGGCTTCGGTTGCGGTTTGGCGAAGACAAAGCCTTCCGGCAGCTTCACTTGCACTTCCGTCGTCGCCTTGCCGTCGCAGCCGTGCGGGACCTGAAGAACAGCCTTGAAGGTCGTTTCGACGGGCGCACTGTCGTTTTCGAAGGTAGCGTGCGCATGCGCGGTGCCTGCGGCGGCAAGCGAGAGGCTGGCGGCAAGCAGGGTGAATCTGGTCTTGGTCATGTCGTAATCTCCAGACCACGCGGCCTCTAGCCTCGGACCTTCGTGGTCAATGCCGCCTCGGCGGTCGAATGAAAAATGGAATGCGTCAGGAGAAGGTTACGACGAATGTTGGGGGTCCGCGTGACGGCGGCAGCAGCCGCAGGGGAGCAAGCGCCACTTCGGCCTTGCCGATCGGCGTCTTGGCAAGCCAGTTGCCGTTTTCGGCGGGCGCGCCTTGTTCGGGCGGCGGCGGCAGCAGCACCGATCCGGCCAGCCTGCAGGCTTCACAAATGGGCGTGATCCCGGACGACTTGTCTTGTCCGGTATCATGATTAATGCCTTCCGTGCCGAAGCAGATATCTGCGAATGTGCCGTCGGGCAGCACATAGTCGGCGGCAACCGCCGGGTTTGGTGCTTTGGAGAGAGCCGGCTTGTGGGCGAAAGACAGGAAAACGAGCGCAAGGGCGGCGAGCACCCGCACCGCAATCCGCCATTTATCCACGCGCCTTGCCATAGTCCCCTCTTGATCGGCTCTTGGTTACCCCCAACCGGGAGGAATTGCAAAGGCCGAATTGCCGCAGGTCGCTATCGGCAATGATGAAGCCACGGCGACAAAAATGTGTTTGGTCGCGACATAGGCTCTTGCCAAAATCCGGGCTTCGCCGTTATCTGGGAACGATCTTGTTGGGAGAAGCCGGTTTAGTCCGGTGCCGAAGGAGCAACCGCCCCGGAAACTCTCAGGCCAAAGGACCAGCAAGGTGCCGGTAGGACTCTGGAGAGAAGCGTTTACGCTCGCCGAAGGGATAACAATCTCAGGCAAAGGGACAGAGGGGGCTCAAAATTGTCGGCGTTCGACGCCGGTAGTGTGAGCCGGCGCGAGATGCGCCAGACCTGGAGGCCGGATTTGGAAGAGATCTCCCATTTGAAGCACACGCCGCTGCACGCGTTGCACCTTTCGCTCGGTGCGCGCATGGTGCCCTTTGCCGGCTACGATATGCCGGTGCAATATCCGGAAGGCGTGCTCAAGGAACACCTGCACACCCGTGCGGCAGCGGGCCTCTTCGATGTGTCGCACATGGGCCAGATCATCGTGCGGCCGAAATCCGGCCGCATCGAGGACGCGGCACTGGCGCTCGAAAAGGTGGTGCCGGTCGATATCCTTGGCCTGGCGGAGGGCCGCCAGCGCTATGGCCTATTCACAAACAATGAAGGCGGCATTCTCGATGATCTGATGATCACCAATCGCGGCGACCATCTCTTTCTCGTTGTCAACGCCGCCTGCAAGGATGCGGATTTCGAATACCTGAAGAAGGGCCTCGGCGATACTTGCGACGTCACAATGCTCGATGATCGCGCGCTTGTGGCACTGCAGGGGCCGCGTGCGGAAGCCGTGCTCTGCGAACTCTGGGCCGATGTTGCCGCCATGCGTTTCATGGACGTGGCGGAAGCCGATCTACACGACGTAGCCTGCATCATCTCCCGCTCCGGCTACACCGGCGAGGACGGTTTTGAAATCTCCATCCCCGTCGACTCGGCCGTCGATGTGACGCAGCGACTGCTCGAACATCCGGACGTCATGCCGATCGGCCTCGGTGCCCGCGATTCGCTTCGCCTCGAGGCGGGCCTTTGTCTTTACGGCAACGACATCGACACCGGCACGACGCCGGTGGAGGCGGCGCTCGAATGGGCGATTCAGAAGAGCCGCCGCGCGGGCGGTGATCGCGCCGGTGGTTTCCCCGGTGCTGAGCGCATCCTCGCTGAGTTCGCCAATGGAGCCAAGCGCCGCCGCGTCGGGTTGAAGCCCGAAGGTCGCGCACCCGTTCGCGGCGGGGCCAAGGTTTTTGCGGATGCCGAGGGCAAGATGGCGGTGGGTACCGTCACCTCCGGCGGCTTCGGCCCCAGCGTCGATGGCCCGATAGCGATGGGTTACGTCGACGCGGCCCACGCCGGCAACGGCAAGAAACTTTTTGCGGAGGTGCGGGGCAAATATCTGCCGCTTGCCGTCGCCGCCCTGCCCTTTGTCAAACAAACCTACAAACGCTGATCAGGAGAGCGCGCTAATGCTGAAATTCACCGAAGAACACGAGTGGCTGAAGATCGAAGGTGACGTCGCGACCGTCGGCATCACCGAGCATGCCGCCGGGCAGCTCGGCGATCTCGTCTTCGTGGAACTGCCGGAAGCGGGCTCCTCCTTCGCCAAGGGCGATTCGGCCGCGACCGTTGAATCCGTCAAGGCAGCCTCCGATGTCTATTGTCCGCTCGACGGAGAGATCATCGAGGTCAACCAGGCGATCGTCGACGACCCGTCGCTCGTCAATAGCGATCCGCAGGGTGCGGCCTGGTTCTTCAAGCTGAAACTCGCCGACCCGAGTGCGGCCAACGCCCTTCTCGATGAAGCGGCCTACAAGGAGCTCGTCGTCTGATGAGCATGCCGAAAGACTTCACCTTTACCGACTACAAGCCTTACGATTTCGCCAATCGGCGTCACATCGGTCCCTCGCCCGTGGAAATGGAAGAGATGCTGAAGGTCGTCGGCTATCCGAGCCTTGACGCCCTCATCGACGACACGGTTCCCCCGGCGATCCGGCAAAAGACGCCGCTCGTGTGGGGCACCCCGATGACCGAACGCGAGGCGCTCGACAAGCTGCGCGAAACGGCGAACCGCAACCAAAAACTCGTCTCGCTGATCGGCCAGGGCTATTACGGCACGATTACGCCGCCGGTCATCCAGCGCAACATTTTGGAGAATCCGGCCTGGTACACGGCCTATACGCCTTATCAGCCCGAGATCAGCCAAGGCCGGCTCGAGGCCTTGCTCAACTATCAGACGATGGTCTGCGATCTGACGGGCCTCGATGTCGCGAACGCTTCGCTGCTCGACGAGGCGACGGCCGCCGCCGAAGCCATGGCGATGGCCGAGCGCGTCGCGAAGTCCAAGGCTAAAACCTTCTTCGTCGACGAGAATTGCCATCCCCAAACGATCGCCCTTCTGAAGACCCGCGCCGCACCGCTCGGCTGGCAAGTGGTCGTCGGCGATCCCTTCGCAGATCTCGATGCTGCCAATGTCTTCGGCGCGCTCTTCCAGTATCCGGGCACCTACGGTCACGTCCGTGATTTCACGGCGCTGATCTCCAAGCTGCACGAGCAAGGCGCGATTGCAGCCGTTGCCGCCGATCCGTTGGCGCTGGCGTTGCTAAAATCGCCCGGCGAAATGGGCGCCGATATCGCTGTCGGCTCGACGCAGCGCTTCGGCGTCCCGGTCGGCTATGGCGGTCCGCACGCGGCCTATATGGCGGTCAAGGACGCATACAAGCGTTCCATGCCCGGCCGCCTCGTTGGCGTTTCGATCGATTCGCGCGGCAACCGCGCCTACCGCCTGTCGCTGCAGACGCGCGAACAGCACATTCGCCGCGAAAAGGCGACGTCCAACATCTGCACGGCGCAGGTGCTGCTTGCGGTGATGGCGTCGATGTATGCCGTCTTCCACGGCCCGAAGGGCATCAAGGCGATTGCGCAGAGCGTCCATCAGAAGACGGTGCGTCTCGCCATGGGGCTGGAAAAGCTCGGTTACACCGTCGAGCCCGACGTCTTCTTCGACACGATCACGGTCGAGGTTGGCAAGCTGCAAGGCATTATCCTGAAGACAGCGGTGGCCGAGGAAGTGAACCTTCGCAAGATTGGCAACACGAAGATCGGGATCAGCCTCGACGAGCGTTCGCGGCCCGTGACGCTCGAGGCCGTCTGGCGCGCCTTCGGCGGCGACTTCAAGGTGGAAGAGTTTGAGCCGGGCTATCGCCTGCCGCAGCCGCTGCTGCGCACCAGCGAGTATCTCACCCATCCGATCTTCCACATGAACCGCGCCGAAAGCGAGATGACGCGCTACATCCGCCGCCTCGCGGACCGCGACCTCGCGCTCGACCGGGCGATGATCCCGCTCGGCTCCTGCACGATGAAGCTCAACGCCACGGCGGAAATGCTGCCGATCAGCTGGCCGGAGTTTTCCGAAATCCATCCCTTCGCTCCGGCGGACCAGGCGCTCGGCTATCGCCACATGATCGAGGATCTCTCGCAAAAACTCTGCGCCGTCACCGGCTATGACGCGATTTCGATGCAGCCGAACTCGGGCGCGCAAGGTGAATATGCCGGTCTTTTGACGATTCGCGCCTATCATATCGCCAACGGCAACGGCCATCGCGACGTCTGCTTGATCCCGACCTCGGCGCACGGCACCAATCCTGCGTCCGCGCAGATGGCCGGCATGAAGGTGGTGGTCGTCAAGGTCAGCGACATTGGCGAAATCGACATGGACGATTTCCGTGCCAAGGCCGAGCAATATGCGGACAATCTCTCCTGCTGCATGATCACCTACCCGTCCACGCATGGCGTGTTCGAGGAGAACGTCCGCGAGGTCTGCGAGATCGTCCACAAGCACGGCGGCCAGGTCTATATGGACGGCGCCAACATGAATGCCATGGTCGGTCTTGCCCGGCCGGGCGACATCGGCTCGGACGTCAGCCACCTGAACCTGCACAAGACCTTCTGCATTCCGCACGGCGGCGGCGGCCCGGGCATGGGGCCGATCGGGGTAAAGGCGCATCTCGCTCCCTTTCTCCCCGGTCATCCGGAAACGGACGGGCATGAGGGCGCGGTGTCGGCGGCTCCTTTCGGTTCGGCTTCGATCCTGCCGATCTCCTGGAGCTACTGCCTGATGATGGGTGGCGAAGGGCTGACCCAAGCGACCAAGGTGGCGATTCTCAACGCCAACTACATCGCCGCGCGACTGAAGGGTGCTTATGATGTGCTCTACAAGTCGGCAAAGGGTCGCGTCGCGCATGAGTGCATCATCGACACGCGCCCGCTCGCCGACAGCGCGGGCGTAACGGTCGACGATGTCGCGAAGCGTCTGATCGACTGCGGCTTCCACGCACCGACCATGAGTTGGCCTGTCGCCGGCACGCTGATGATCGAGCCGACCGAGTCGGAAACCAAGGCGGAACTCGACCGCTTCTGCGATGCGATGCTGGCGATCCGCGAGGAAGCCCGCGCCATCGAGGAAGGCCGGATGGACAAGGTCAATAATCCGCTGAAGAACGCACCGCACACGGTCGAAGACCTCGTCGGCGATTGGGACAGACCCTACTCTCGCGAACAGGCCTGCTTCCCGCCGGGCGCCTTCCGCGTCGACAAATACTGGTCGCCGGTCAACCGCGTCGACAATGTGTACGGGGACCGTCACCTCGTCTGCACCTGCCCGCCGATCGAAAGCTACGCGGAAGCGGCAGAATGAAATGACGCGGCGGAGTGTGCCTTCGCACACCCCGCCCTTTCCGCCACGAGCTTATCGAGCAAGGACGGCTTCGAACAGCAACGAAAAAGCCCGGCGAGAAGCCGGGCTTTCAATCCACCGGTTACGTGAACTCAGTTCGCGCGAACCACGGCATCGCCCTTCGCCGCAAGCGCCGCCAGATCGGCCGGCTTCAGCTCGACGGACTCGCCGCAGCCGCAGGCGGATGTCTGGTTCGGGTTGTTGAAGGTGAAACCGGAGCGCAACGGCGTCACTTCGAAATCCATCTGGGTGCCGAGCAGATAAAGCACGGCCTCGGGTGCGACCCAGACCTTCGCATCCACATGTTCGACCAGGTCGTCCTTGCTGTTGGGCTCGGTCACGAGATCGACGGCATATTCCATGCCGGCGCAACCGCCCTTCTTGATGCTGACGCGGATGCCCTTGGCATCGCCTCCAGCATTCTCAACGATCAACCGCACGCGGCCGGCGGCGGCATCGGTCAAGCTCATTATGGCAAAGCCCATCGGCTTCTTCTCCTTCACGTCGCCGGGGTAAAGGCCCGGCGCCTTCCAGAATCTAATGTAATGCCCGTCTCTTAACGGATCAATATGAGGCTCAGTACCAGCCGAGCGCGACCTGCGCCTCTTCCGACATGCGGTCCGGCGTCCATGGCGGATCGAACGTCATAGTCACTTCGATGCCTGAAACACCCTCGACAGCGCCGACAGCGTTCTCGACCCAACCCGGCATTTCTCCGGCAACGGGGCAACCGGGCGCCGTCAGCGTCATCTCGATCTTCACCATCCGGTCGTCCTCGATGTCGATCTTGTAGATGAGCCCGAGTTCGAAGATATCGGCCGGGATTTCCGGATCGTAGACCGTCTTCAAAGCGGCGATGATGTCATCGCTGAGGCGCGCCAGTTCTTCGGCGGGAATGGCCGAATGCACGATACCCTCGCGGACATCGATCTTTTCTTCCGTTGCGTCCAGGCTCATATCGGCCTCCTTGGATCACCATGATTTGGATCGATTTGACCCAAAATCATGAACGATCGATTTCAACAAGTCAGAACGGGATGCGGGCGGAAATCCGCACATATTTTTCCCCGTCCCGCCCTACGCGAAAAACTTCCGCGCATGATCCAGCGCATCCGCAAGCGCATCGACCTCGGCCCGCGTATTGTAGAGGCCGAAAGACGCACGGCATGTGGAGGTGACTCCGAAGCGTTTCAAGAGCGGCTGCGCGCAATGTGTCCCCGCTCTAACAGCAACGCCGGCACGATCGATCACCATCGAAATGTCGTGCGAGTGAATGCCGGCGATCTCGAACGAAAAAATGCTTCCCTTGCCGGGCGCATCGCCGAAGACCCTGAGCGAGTTGACTGCCGACAGGCGTTCGCGCGCATAGGCGGTGAGATCCGCCTCATGCGCCCTGATCGCGTCGCGGCCGATCTGTTCCATGTAGTCGAGCGCGTAGCCGAGGCCGATCGCTTGGACGATCGGTGGCGTACCGGCTTCGAAGCGATGTGGCGGATCGTTATAGGTAACCCGGTCCTCGGTTACTTCCTCGATCATCTCGCCGCCGCCCATGAAAGGCCGCATCTCCTTCAGGCGATCCATCTTGCCGTAGAGCACGCCGACGCCGGACGGACCGTAGAGTTTGTGGCCGGTCATCACGTACCAGTCGCAGTCGATGTCCTGAACATCAACAGGCATATGCACCGCACCCTGGCTGCCGTCGACGAGCACCGGAATGCCGCGATCACGGGCGATGCGGCAGATTTCCTTCACCGGCACAACCGTACCGAGAGCGTTCGACATATGGGTGATGGCGATGAGCTTTGTCCGTTCCGTCAGGCAGTTGACGAAGTCATCGATGTGAAACGCGCCATCGTCATCGATCGGCGCCCAGACGAGCTTCGCGCCCTGCCTTTCGCGGATGAAGTGCCAGGGAACAATGTTGGAGTGATGCTCCATGATCGAGATGACGATCTCGTCCCCCTCGCCGAGCTTCGGCATGCCGTAGCCGTAGGCAACCGTATTGATCGCCTCGGTCGAGGACTTCGTGAAGATGATATTTTCAGCCGATGGCGCGTTCAGGAAGCGGCGAACCTTCTCGCGCGCCGCCTCGTAGGCTTCCGTCGCGGCATTGGAGAGGAAATGCAGGCCGCGATGGACGTTGGCATATTCATTGGAATAGGCATGAGCCACGGCGTCGATGACGAGCTGGGGCTTCTGTGCCGATGCACCGTTGTCGAGATAGACAAGCGGCTTGCCATAGACCATCCGCGAAAGGATCGGGAAATCCTTTCTGATCGTCTCGACGTCGTAGGCCGGCACCGGCACCGTGTGTTCCATGTCTTTATCCAATCAGGCGTGTTTTTCCAGCCAGGCCGAGATTATGCCTTCGAGCGCCTCGACCAGCTCTTCGTCATCTTCCAGCTCTTCAACGATCTCGGCCACAAAAGCGTTGACGAGCATCGCGCGGGCCTTGTTCTCCGGAATACCGCGAGCGAGCATATAGAAGAGTTGCGTGTGATCGATATCGATCACCGTTGCGCCGTGACCGCACTGCACGTCATCGGCGAAGATTTCGAGCTCCGGCTTCGCCGAGAAATCGGCGTCGTCGGACAAGAGCAACGTGTTGCACGACATCTTCGCATCGGTCTTCTGCGCGTCCTTGGCGACCAGGATCTTGCCCTGGAATACGCCCTTCGCCCGGTCGAAGACGACGTTGCGGATGATCTCGCTCGAGGTCGTATGCGGCACGTCGTGGCTGAGCGTGAAGGTCACGTCCGTGTGGCTCTCGCCGCCAAGCAGGTTGATGCCGCGCAGCGTCAAATCGGCGCCTTCGCCGCTCGCCTTGCCGTGGATTTCCTGGCGCACCAGCCTGCCGCCGGCATTGATGACGAAGAGGTGCAGCTTGGCGTCCTTGCCGAGGTCGAAGCGGATCTGTCCGAGATGCGTGTCGGCCATGCCCTGCTGCTGCAGAATGATCCAGATCACATCGGCGCCTTCGGCAAGCGTCACATCGCTCACAGTGGAAACGAAGCTTGCTTCCGCGCTCGTCGACAGGTGCCGCTCGATCACCGTCGCCTTGGCGCCCGCACCGAAGAACACCGGAAAACGCGTGTGCGCCTGACCGTGGCTCTGGACGACCTGAATCTCGAGCGGCGCTTCCAGTTCGACATTTTCTGCGACCGCGATTTCGAGACCGCCGCGAACGAGCCCGCCATTGATCCGGCCGATGGCATCGTCCGCGCCGAGCACGGTGAGGCCTACCACCGCCGAACCGTCGAGCAGGCTCTCGGTATAGGATCGTGCCGTCACACCCTTGGGCAGGCTCTTAAGGTCAGCCTGGCCGCTGCGAACCGCAAGCACGGAAGAGCCCGGAACGACGGCCTCGACCCTGTCGGCAAAGGCGGATGCATCGGCGGCAGGCACCGCGCGCAGCAATGTGCGCAGGTCGGTATAGTGCCAGGACTCGATGCGTCGCGTCGGCAATCCGGCCGTCCGCAGCTCATGAACGAGCGTATCGCGGAGCGACAGCACGGCCCCATCGCCCGGCAGATCGCCGATCTGCGCGGTATAGGCATCGACGAGCGCCGTTTCGGCGGCCGTCATCTTGATAGCCTGTTGCATATTCATTCGAACACTCCTTCAACAGGCGTCAGGCTGCTGCCTCGATGAGATCCGCATAGCCCTTGGCTTCGAGTTCATGCGCCAGCGTCTTGTCGCCCGACTTGATGACCTGGCCCTTGTAGAGGACGTGGACGGTGTCCGGAACGATGTAGTCGAGCAGGCGCTGGTAGTGGGTGATGACGATAACGGCGCGATCCGGCGAACGCAGCGCATTGACGCCATCGGCCACGACCTTGAGCGCATCGATGTCGAGACCGGAGTCGGTTTCGTCGAGAACACACAGCTTCGGCTCCAGCAGCGCCATCTGCAGGATTTCCGCACGCTTCTTCTCACCGCCGGAGAAGCCGACGTTCAGCGGCCGGCGCAGCATTTCCGGAGCAATCTTGAGCTCGGCAGCGGCTTCCTTGACGCGGCGCATGAATTCCGGCGTCGTCAGTTCGTCCTCACCGCGATACTTGCGCTGCTCGTTCATTGCCACCTTCAGGAACTGCATGGTGGCGACGCCGGGGATTTCGACCGGGTACTGGAAGGCGAGGAAGACGCCCTTCGCCGCACGCTCGGAAGCATCGAGCTCCAGGATGCTCTCGCCGTTATAAAGGATATCGCCCTCGGTCACTTCGTAGTCTTCGCGTCCCGAAAGGATATAGGACAGCGTCGACTTGCCCGAGCCGTTCGGTCCCATGATGGCGGCGACTTCACCGGCTTTCACGGTCAGGTTCAGCCCGCGGATGATCTCGGTGCCGTCTTCGGCGATCCGTGCGTGCAGGTTCTTGATTTCAAGCATTTTCAATCGTCCTCTTCGGAAGCGAATAGTTTTTTTGCGCGCAAGTCCCGTGCGCGCCTTTTCGATAGGTGGTCGAGGCCTTAGCCCACGGAGCCTTCCAGCGAGATGCCGATCAGCTTCTGCGCCTCGACGGCAAATTCCATCGGCAGTTCCTGAATGACTTCCTTGACGAAGCCGTTGACGATCAGCGCGATCGCCGCTTCTTCCGGAATGCCGCGCTGGAGGCAGTAGAACAACTGGTCCTCGGAAATCTTGGACGTCGTCGCCTCATGCTCGAACTGTGCGGTCGAATTCTTCGCCTCGATGTAGGGCACCGTATGCGCGCCGCACTTGTCGCCGATCAGGAGCGAGTCGCACTGGGTGAAGTTGCGGGCGTTCTCGGCCTTGCGGTGGGCCGAAACCTGACCGCGATAGGTGTTGTCCGAAACGCCGGCGGCGATGCCCTTCGAGATGATGCGGCTCGACGTGTTCTTGCCGAGATGGATCATCTTGGTGCCCGAGTCGACCTGCTGGTGACCGTTGGACACGGCGATCGAATAGAACTCGCCGCGCGAGCCGTCGCCGCGCAGGATGCAGGACGGATATTTCCAGGTGATCGCCGAGCCGGTTTCGACCTGCGTCCAGGAGATCTTGGAGTTCTTGCCGCGGCAATCGCCACGCTTGGTGACGAAATTGTAGATGCCGCCCTTGCCCTCCTTGTCGCCCGGATACCAGTTCTGCACCGTCGAATACTTGATCTCGGCCTCGTCGAGCGCGACCAACTCGACGACTGCGGCGTGAAGCTGGTTCTCGTCGCGCTGCGGCGCCGTGCAGCCTTCGAGATAGGAGACATAGGCCCCCTCTTCGGCGATGATCAGCGTGCGCTCGAACTGGCCCGTGTTCTTCTCGTTGATGCGGAAATAGGTCGAAAGCTCCATCGGGCACCGCACGCCCTTCGGCACGTAGACGAAGGAACCATCGGTGAAGACGGCGGAATTCAATGTCGCATAGAAGTTATCCGTCGGCGGAACGACAGAGCCGAGATACTTCCTGACCAGATCCGGATGCTCGCGGATTGCTTCCGAAATCGACATGAAGATCACGCCGGCCTTCTTCAACTCTTCCTTGAAGGTGGTGACGACCGAAACGGAGTCGAACACTGCATCGACGGCGATCTTCGACTTCTGCACGCCGGCAAGGATTTCCTGCTCCTTGAGCGGGATGCCGAGCTTTTCGTAGACCTTGAGCAGTTCCGGATCGACCTCTTCGAGGGATCTCGGCCCCGTCGTGCCCTTCGGCGCGGCGTAGTAGTGAATTTCGTTGAAGTCGATCTTCGGGTAACGGACACGCGCCCAGCTTGGCTCATCCATGGTGAGCCAACGGCGATAGGCGTCGAGACGCCATTCAAGCATCCATTCCGGTTCGTTCTTTTTGGCCGAAATGAAGCGAATGATGTCCTCGGACAGGCCCTTCGGCGCCTTGTCCATCTCAATATGCGTTTCGAAGCCGTATTTGTACTGGTCCACGTCGATCTGACGGACCTGGTCAATCGTTTCCTGCACGGCAGGCATGTCGTTCTCCAATCTTGCCGGATCCAAGGTCCGGCAGCTTGTCAATACGATGCAAACTTTGCGCACCGCTTATGTAATGGCTAAAAGGCGCTTTTCACCCCGTTTGCCAAGCGGAAAATTGCTTTTCCGCAATTTCGTTCAATCGTCTTGCGTCACGCGGCCTGCCCGGTCGAGCGACGGCGGGCCGCCACTTTCGCGAACACTGTCGCGCAACGCTCGATTTCAGCCTCCGTCGTCGACTCGCCGATCGAAATACGCAGCGCTCCCTGGCGGGGGTCGTAACCCATCGCCGTCAGCACATGGCTCTGCCCGACCTTGCCGGAGGAGCAAGCCGATCCCGCCGAAAGCGCCACGCCTTCGAGGTCGAAGGCGATCTGGCCGGTTTCGGCCTTGAGACCCGGAAGCGTGAAAAAGCTCGTGTTGCCGATACGCGAAACATCGCGCCCGTGGATTACCACATCCGGCGCCGACGACTGCATTTCGGCTTCGAGCCGATCGCGCAAGGCGGCAATGGCGCCCATACGCGCTTCTATATTGTTGGCGGCAGCACGGGCTGCCGCTCCAAAGCCGACAAGCGCCGGCGCATTTTCCGTGCCCGAACGATGGCCTTTTTCCTGTCCGCCACCACGGATCAACGCCGAAGGCATCATGACTTCCCCACGCGCCACGAGCGCGCCCGCACCTTTCGGGCCGCCGATCTTGTGCGATGAAACGATGAGGAAATCCGCGCCTAGCGCCTCGATCGACAACGGCAAGCGACCGGCCGCCTGCACCACATCGACCACTAGGAGGCCACCATGGGCGCGAACGATGGCCGCGACCTCGGAGATCGGCTGGACGATGCCCGTCTCGTTATTGGCGAGCATCACGGCGACCATCGGCAGCCCGGCTTGACTATCATGGGAAGCAAGCAGGGCTCGCAGCGCAACGCAATCGATCACGCCGGCAGCCGTCACCGGCACCTCGCGCACATCTTCGCGCGCGAAACGCCCCCCCTCGCGTACGGCCGGATGCTCGATAGCCGAAGCGTAGAGCTTGGCGATCCGGAGCGGCGTCCGCCCCATGCGGAAATCCGGGGTCAGCACCATATTGGCGGCTTCGGTGGCGCCGCTGGTGAAGATCACTGCGGCGGCTTGCGCGCCACAAAGCGCAGCGACGTCACGCCGCGCGCTTTCGACAAGCGCGCGCAACGCCCTGCCTTCGCCGTGAACAGACGACGGATTGCCGATGCGGTCGACCGCGGACAGGAAAGCCTCGCGCGCTTCGGCCAAAAGCGGCGCCGTGGCGTTCCAGTCCATATAAATGCGCGGTCCCGACATCGTTTCCTTCGCTAGAACAATTGGCTCGGCCGTTACAATCGGCGCCGTTGCATTTTCCTTGAATTTTCCGCGCCGCTTGCCTTATGAGACGAAGCACATGGCGGAATGCCCGCACCGAAGTTTTGAACGGTTCTAAACTAGGTTTTAGAAAACCTGACTGCTTTCGTCAAGACAGATCGGCACTGAAACCGCGATTTGAACCAGAAACATTCCCGGAGAGCCAATGCCCGAGATTATCTTCAACGGACCAGCCGGTCGCCTTGAAGGCCGTTATCAGCCTTCGAAACAGAAGAGCGCCCCGATCGCCATCATCCTGCACCCGCATCCCCAGTTCGGCGGCACGATGAACAACCAGATCGTCTATCAGCTTTTCTACATGTTCCAGAAGCGCGGCTTCACGACGCTCCGGTTCAACTTCCGCGGCATCGGGCGCAGCCAGGGTGAGTTCGATCACGGCGCGGGCGAACTCTCCGACGCCGCCTCCGCACTCGATTGGGTCCAGAGCCTGCATCCCGATTCGAAGAGCTGCTGGGTTGCCGGCTATTCCTTCGGGGCCTGGATTGGCATGCAACTGCTGATGCGCCGCCCGGAAATCGAAGGTTTCATGGCCGTCGCGCCGCAGCCGAACATCTACGACTTCTCGTTCCTCGCCCCTTGCCCCTCGTCCGGCCTGATCATCAACGGTGATTCCGACAAGGTAGCCCCCGAGAAGGACGTCAACGGCCTCGTCGACAAGCTCAAGGCTCAGAAAGGCATCCTGATTACGCACAAGACCGTGCCCGGCGCCAATCATTTCTTCAATGGCCAGATCGAGAACCTGATGGCTGAGTGCGAGGATTATCTCGATCGCCGTCTCAACGGCGAATTGACGCCGGAACCGGCAGCCAAGCGCATCCGTTGACAGATCGACGGTGGTGAAGCGTTCCTTGTACGCATTGCGGCGGGCGAGGATCGCTGGGAATGCGTAGCGTCTAGCTCCGGCCAACCCAGTGGGGAACCGCGGGCGACACCACATGTGCCGGCGTTTCGGCGGACTCCACCCTGTTCCGTCCTGCGGCCTTGGCGGCATAGAGAGCCTTGTCCGCCCGTTGCATGGCCAATTCGAGCGGCTCGCCTACGGCAACCGCCGCGACGCCGAAGCTGGCAGAGACTGTCACCGTTTCAGCTAGGCCCTCGATCCGCATCGATGCAATCGCCGCACGGATTCCGTGGGCAAGGACACGTGCATCCGATAGGCCCGTCAGCGGAAGAAACACTGCAAACTCCTCGCCTCCGAGACGCCCGGCAACGGCGCGGCTCGGCATCAGATCGAGAAGCAGGCGGGAAAATCGCCGGATCACCTCGTCTCCGGTGTGGTGGCCGTAGGTGTCATTCACCCGCTTGAAATGATCGAGGTCGGTAAGGATGAGCGCGCCGGGATGGCCCGCACCGCGCCTTTCCAGCATGGGACCGAGACGCTCCATGAAGCCCCGGCGATTGTAGAGGCCGGAGAGGGCATCGATTTCGGAGCTGGCCCGAGCGTCGTCGATGATGTCCTTGACCATGACGCCAAGCATCGCGAGACCGGTTCCGACGATCAGCATGGCGCCGAGCGCCTGCGAGATCAGTGCGAACGGGCTGGTGAGATAATCGGCTGCCGTTCTTCCGGCGCCTGCCGCAATCGCCGCGTAGATCTTCACGAGATAGTAGGCTGCGCTCAAAGCCAGGAGCCCAAGCAGGATCCGGTCTGCATAGGTTCGCCGCCGCGAGCGGACGATCGCCGAGGCGGACCACGCCTGAATGAAGAAGAAAGGCATCTGGTAGAAAAAGGCGTGCTCCAAGGTGCCGCGCGGAAGGTCGTAGATCAGGAGATCGACGATGACCGAAGCGATGAAGAAAGCAGCCAGCGCCGCAGGCCTGACCGGCACCTGATAAAACAGGCCGAGTCCGACGCGAAGCAGGCAGAAGCCGCCGAGGACGCTGGCGAAAGCGCTGATCGCGAGTATGCGGGGAAACGGGCTGAAGGGCAGAACGGCTTCAAACACCGCCGACAAGGAGGCGATAGCGAAACAGGCGGCTATCCAGATCGCCGGCCGGCCCGAGCGGCTCTTTGCCGCAATGATGAGAAATGCGACCACGAATATCTGGGCGACGATGAAATTCACCGCCAGAAGGGAAATCGCACCACCCATTCGATAGCTTCCGAACAGTTCCGATTGCGAATCACGGATCCGCACAAATCTCACACACCAAAGGTATCCTACTGGCGGTGTACGAAGAAATAATTAGAGCAGAACAAGGAAAGGTGTGAAGCGGTCGTTGTGGCCGTTCGATGTACCTTCACCCTTGCTCTGCGTCGGCATCGATCACCTTTGACGCCAATCGACCACCACTCACGGGGCGATCGACGCCCGTCGTTCCGGGATAGGTCAACGGCAACCCGCGCAACGATCTCACGGCCAGATAAGCCCAAGCCTCGGCCTCCATCGAATCGCCGTTCAATTCCAGCGCTTCAGCGGCAAGCACCCGGGCATGCGCCGTATCGGCAAGGTTCGTCAGATCCTTCATAATGATCGGGTTGAGGCGGCCGCCGCCACAGACGACATAGGTCGCCGGCGCCTCGGGAAGATGTGCGGCCGATCTCAGAATGGCCGCGGCGGTCACGTGGGCGAGTGTGCGAGCGCCGTCTTCCAGGCTTGCGTCCGCGCCCGAGGGCGGCGCAAAGTCGTTTCGATCGAGCGAGCGGCGTTTCTGTGCCGTGAAAAAGGGATGGGAAAGATAACGCTCGGCAAGTTCCCCGAGCACGGCACCTTCGCTCGCGATCATCCCGCCCTGATCATAGGGAATGCCTGCATGGGCCTCGACCCACTGGTCGATCAGCGTGTTGCCGGGGCCGCTGTCGTAGGCGACGATTCGTCCATCGGTACCGATGAAAGTGATGTTGGAGATACCGCCGATATTGACGAAGACGACGGGCGCGCCGACCTCTTGCCGCTCCGACAAGCCGCGCGCCAATGCGGCGTGGTAGGCCGGAATGAGCGGCGCCCCCTGGCCGCCATGCACCATGTCGTTGGCCCGCATGTCGTAGACGACGTCGATTTGTGTTTCACGCGCCAGCAAGTCTCCATCGCCGATCTGCACTGTCAACCCTTCGTCGGGGCGGTGCAGGACCGTCTGGCCGTGGAAACCAATTACATCAATGTCTTCCGGCAAGAGGTTGTTTTCATGCAGGAATGTTCTGACCGCCTCCGCGTGGCGCAGTGTCAGGTCGCGTTCCAGTTGGGCGAGCGTCCCCGGCCTTTCCACCCGCATGGCGATCGATTTCGCCTCATCGAGTCCCTGCTTCAGGCGTGCCCGAAAACGCGCGTCGTAGGCGTATCCGGCCGAGGGGCCGCGCTGCACGACACTCTCACCGTCGGTCCGGAGCAGCGCAACGTCGATGCCGTCCATGCTCGTGCCGCTCATCAGGCCAATTGCCGTCAAGAGCTTTCCCATTGATTTCCTCCGCGGCGGTTGCCTGATCGATGCCGGCAGAAAACAGGCACTATTCCTCGTTCCGCCACTGCGTTCATAACAAAATGCCCGCCAACCAAAAACGTGCACTTTCGATAAAACAATGATAAACGCCGCCCGCAGACGTCCTACCCAGCCGAAAGAAACAGGTCATGTCCGAGTTCAAGTCCGATTTCCTCCATACGCTCAGCGAGCGCGGTTTCATCCATCAGACCTCCGATGATGCCGGGCTCGACCAACTGTTCCGTACGGAAACCGTGACTGCCTATATCGGCTTCGATCCCACAGCGCCGAGCCTTCACGCAGGCGGTCTGATCCAGATCATGATGCTTCATTGGCTGCAGGCGACCGGGCACCGGCCGATCTCGCTGATGGGCGGCGGCACCGGCATGGTCGGTGATCCATCCTTCAAGGACGAGGCGCGGCAACTGATGACGCCCGAGACGATTGCGGCCAACATCGCTAGCATCAAGACGGTCTTCTCCAATTACCTGAAATACGGTGATGGTCCGAAGGACGCGTTGATGATCAACAATGCGGACTGGCTGCTTGGCATCAACTACCTCGAATTCCTGCGTGATGTCGGCCGCCACTTCTCGGTGAACCGCATGCTTTCGTTCGACAGCGTCAAGATGCGGCTCGATCGCGAACAGTCGCTGTCGTTTCTCGAATTCAACTACATGATCCTGCAAGCCTATGACTTCGTGGAGCTTCACAAGCGGACTGGATGCCGGCTGCAGATGGGCGGCTCGGACCAATGGGGCAACATCGTCAACGGCATCGATCTCGGCCACCGCATGGGCACGCCGCAGCTCTACGCCCTCACCTCGCCGCTTCTGACAACCGCGTCCGGCGCCAAAATGGGCAAGTCGTTGAGCGGCGCCGTCTGGCTCAACCCAGATATGCTCGGCGCCTACGATTTCTGGCAGTACTGGCGCAATACCGAGGATGCGGACGTCGTGCGCTTCCTGAAGCTCTACACGACCTTGCCCATGCCGGAGATCGGCCGTCTCGCGGAGCTCGGCGGTTCCGAGGTCAACGAGGTCAAGAAGATTCTCGCGACGGAAATCACCGCCATGCTGCATGGGCGGGCGGCCGCCGAGCAGGCAGCCGAAACGGCGCGTAAGACCTTCGAGGAAGGCGCCCTTGCCGAGAACCTTCCGTCGATCGAAGTCCCCGCACCCGAACTCGAGGCCGGCGTCGGGTTGCTGACGCTCATCGTGCGCGCCGGCCTTGCGGGCTCGAACGGCGAAGCCCGGCGCCACGTCCAGGGCGGTGCTGTGAGAATCAACGACGAAGCGATCAGTGACGAACGTCGGGTCATTTCCTATGACGACATCGCCGGCGGCGTCATCAAGCTGTCGCTCGGCAAGAAAAAGCACATCCTCGTGCGGCCGGCCTGAGCCGCATCGGGGTGACGCCAAAACCTTCTTGAGTGTGATGGGAAGCGCCGCTCCCATCCCACTTGCGTTTTGCCTATTGGATGCTTCGGATTGCTTCGGGCAAGAGCACCGTGATCCCGGCCGGCTTCCTCACTGGAACTCGAAGATGTTGCGGAAGACGCCGGGCGCGATGATCGACAACGGATTGATCGTAAGCTGCGGTTGCGTGAATTGCCCGGTCAGCTTGAAGGTGATGCCGAGCAGGCCGCGATCGCGGCCGTTGCCGAGCAGGACGCCGATCAGCGGCAGCTCGCCGAACAGCCGGTTCAGCCCGTAGGCGGGCATGAATGTACCCGTCATGTCCATCCGGTCCCGCGCATCGCGGACGGTTCCCTGGAATGTCGCACCGACATCGACACCACGCAGGACACCGCTTTCGACGTGGATCGTGCCCTGATCCAGGAAGAGTTGAGCGAAGCCGCGCTCGAACCGCGCCGTGCTCACGTCGATATCGCGCCGAACTGCCTGACTGAGACTGCGGCCATCCTGTCCGGCCGGCGTCGAGACCATCGATTGCAGCCGCTGTTCGCCGACCAGCGAGAACTTCCGCACATCAACGGCGCCGCGCCAGGAACGTGCGCCACGGTCGCGCAGCCTCAGGTTCATCAGGCCGCCGCGCATGTTGCGATAGATATCGGCAAAGCGCGCCAGCGCCCCCGCGTCGCCGGTTGTCAGCTCCAGTATATTGTCGGGGCCTGATTTGGCGGTCTTGGCCACCACCGCCTGCCCGCTCCCGGTCAAGGCCGACAAGTCGATGTCTTCGATCTGTTGCCCGCGGGTGGAATAGACGAAATTCACATTGGACAAGACTTCGCCGTTGAAGCCCGTGACCCGGTCAAGCCGGGCCTTGACCTTGATATTGCCGCTGTCGGCAGAACCGGATCCTGCCTTGGCTCGAAGCAGCGCCGGCCTGATATCCGCTGCCGCACCGGTCAGGCCAATGGTGTAACCGCCCTTGCTCCGATCGATGGTGACGGCGAAATTGTCTCCGTTCGCAAGGCGCACACCGCTCAACTGAGCTGACGCAAGGCCTGCTTCATCAACACGCAGGTTACCGGCGGCGCCGAACCCATCGCCGGCGATGTCGAAATCGCCGATCTCCGTCACGCCATCGGTTGCCTTGATCGTGAATTGCGTCTTTGCGGGGATGCCGGCTCCCTTGCTCCAGCCGATCCACGGCAGCGACAGCGAAGCCTTGCCGAGGTCCGCCTTGACGGATTGACTGCCGTCTTCCGCCAGCGAAACGTCGACACCGACCGGCCCGCTGACGATGCCGGACAAGGCCGGAGCGATCTTCCGCCGGGCGGCGTCGTCGAGCGTTCCGGAGATTTCGCGCGTCCGCTTCACGTTCGCCTTGCTGTCCACCGGTTCGGTCAGGGCGATCCGCATCTTGGAACCGTCGATCAACGCATCCGCCTGAAGCACCGCCTGAGCGTTGTCGATCCGCATCGTTCCCGCCAGATTGGCGATGGAACGACCGGAGACGGGCCGGTTGATCGTCACGTCCTGAAGCTGCATCTCGGCCTGCCAGAGCGGCGATGGCGGCCTCTGATCCGATATCAGGCCGAACCGGGCGCCGACCAAGGCCGTCATCGGCCCCGTGAAATCCTCCGGCACGAAAGGAGTCTTCTGAAGCGCGCGGATCGGCTTATAGGCGACAAGCTCGGCAATCGCGTCGGCTTGTCCGCCGACCTCGATTTTCATTTCCGCCATCAGCGGCTTCGCGTAGACGTCGGGAATGATGAAGTCGCCGCCATTCAAGGCGACCGAGCGACCGGACGGAAAATAGGCGGCGCCCTGCTTGACGTCCACGACTACGCGCTCGCCGCTGAGCGTGAAATGCCCCGAAGTGTCGCGAAGCGGCGGGATGTCGCCGGCTATGTTGATACGCGAGTCGTCGATTGCGAAGTTGATGTTGAGCTCGTCCTCATTGAGCCTTAGATCGCCCTTGCTGTTGGCAATCCGTCCCTCCGGTATCGAAACCTCGATGCGTGCGTCGGTCACCGTGCCGCCGAAGAGATTGCCGAGTGCCCATCGTCTTGCTCCCTTGGCGAGCCACCAGGGCCACAGCTGCTTGACGGCGGTGGAATGCATCTGATCGCTGAGTGCGACGAAGCTGATTTGCGGCGACGTCTTGCCGAAGGCGAGGGAAAGCGAACCTGCCATGGAGCCGAGCGGGCTCGAAATCGCCAGTTGGTCGAAAATCAGCCGGTGGCTGCCAGCCTCGAACCGTCCGCTTGCCTTGGCGTCGAAGGCAAGGGGGTGCTCCTGGATGTCTTCGGGGTCCGTACTCGCATTTCTCAAGAGAAGGTCGACCGCGAACCCCTTTTGGCTGGCCTCGGCAACCTTGTCGAGATCGATCAGGGCACCGGTAAAAGGAAAGCTCGAGCGTCCGATCTTGACGACGGACGGCAATATTTCGACCGAGGCGCGGCCAAAGTCATAGGAGACATTCAGTTCGGACGGATTGAGAACGGAAACAAGGCCACCGGCA
Organism: Sinorhizobium sp. 7-81; assembly: GCF_030124405.1. NCBI lineage: Bacteria > Pseudomonadati > Pseudomonadota > Alphaproteobacteria > Hyphomicrobiales > Rhizobiaceae > Sinorhizobium > Sinorhizobium sp. 7-81. The sequence continues at coordinate 386,155 of NZ_JASKLT010000003.1, forward strand.
TGGAACGAACCTTGCGATGTCCTGACGCCGACTTCCAACTCCGGCTTCTGACCATCAGCCGCGCGCGTGGCTTTCAGGCTGACATCCGCCGACGCCTCGATGCCGAAGGCCTCTTCGTTCGCAGATCTGCCGTGATGGAGAAAGGGAGAGAGCGGCAGAGCGCTGACGGTCCCCTCGAAGCCGCCGATGCGACCATTCGCTCCGAGCGCCTTGGCGGTCAATTGGGCGTCTACTCCGTCGATCGCGATAGTTCCATCAACGCGCATGGAACTGTCGGGGTCGTGGGTAAACTCCAATGTTTTCACCTCGACGGGAACGACGCGACCACGCGCTCCCGTGACCGACAGGCTGAAATCGGACAGCAGCACGGTTTGTGTCGCCCTGCCCGCGGTCAATCGCGACATGCGGTCGACCTGCGCGAACAACTCCTCGAGTGCATCGCCGACATCGGCGATCCGGATCGTGGTGAGATCGATCGGTTCGCCGCGTGGCAACAGGCCCGTATCGAGCTGGCCTTCTTCCGCCTCGAGGCGCGACACCGCGATGCGTCCGGTCATCAGCGCGAAGGGATCGAGCGCTATCGAGATTGCGCCCAGTCGGGCGAGGTGGCGGCCCGACCCGCTTTCCTTGAGCGTGACCCCGCGCGCCTTCAAGGCGAGCGCGCCGCCACTCGTCATCCGGATAACGGTGCTCTCGACATCGGCGTTGTAGTTCTCGCCGAGGGCAGCATTCAACGCGGTGCGCGCCCGCGCGTTAAGCGGCCCGTCGACCAGGCCGCCTTCGATGACGGCGATGAGCGATGCTACGACGACAAAAGTCAGAAGCGAGCAGCACAGTATGATCTTGCCGAGAAGACGCAAGGCGCCGCCCGGTTGAGGCGCATGCACGATAACCGGTTCATGGGCTTGCGCCGAAGGCAGCTCGTGCAGCGCGATGATGTCTTCCTTGCGAAAGCAAACCCTTTCGCCGCGGATCTCGCTCATCGGTGCGGGCGCCCTCCACCTAAGTGCGGCATTTTGTTTTTCCCTGTAAGGTCAGTCGCCGCGCCCAAGGGCCGGACCTCTTCTTCGCCCATGTAGATCACAATTCGCGGAGCCAAGTCACCACGCAACCCCGCCGATGCTGTGGAAAGGCCCGCCATCGCCCCAGTTAACACGACGGAACACCGGCTAGCTCGTAGCCACGAAGCCCGTCCGGCACCTGTCAAATCTATCACAAATCCGCTGGACGGCGGTCGTCGATTTTCGATATGCCCTACCTGCCGAATGTCCACAAAACTTGGCGTAAGAAAGGTTAAATCATGGCACGATTGGGACCAGGTGATGTCGCCCCGGATTTTGAGCTTCCTCGCGGCGGCGGCGGTTCGATCTCGCTCTCTTCTCTTCGCGGAAAGCCGGTGGTGCTCTTTTTCTATCCCAAGGACGACACCAAGGCCTGTACCGAGGAAGCGATTTCCTTCTCCGGCCTCGCAGACGAATTCGCGGCGGCGGGTGTCGCTCTCATCGGGCTCTCGCCCGATTCGGTCAAGCAGCACGATCGCTTCGCCAAGAAACACAATCTGACCGTCACGCTGGCGGCGGACGAAAAAAAGAACGTCGTCAATGCCTATGGCGTCTGGGTGGAGAAGAGCCTCTACGGGCGCAAATACATGGGCGTCGAACGTACGACATTCCTGATAAATCCGGACGGGACGATCAACCAGGTCTGGGAAAAGGTCAGGGTTGCGGGTCATGCGAGCGAGGTTCTGGCTGCCGCAAAGGCGCTTTGAACTATTGCGCCGTGCGTCTTTTCTGACGCACAAAACTCGCTGTAGCACTTTGAATTGCTGCATGTTTTGTCCTCAAGTCGGCTCCGATTTAAGGAAACATGGAGTATGAGGAGCGACGGATGACCGACCTTCCGCAATTCCATAGCCTGCGGGGCGCTGCCGTCGAGGCGATCCGCGCGTCAGACCTCGGTCTCAAGACCGAGCTTGCGCAGCAGGCGGCTCGACGTTGGCAGGCGAGGAAGCTGTCGTTGCGCTCGCCGCGAGATCGCCGTGTTCCCGAGCGGCCCGGACGTCCGGACAGGCCCGTGCTGACGCCCCCGACGCAGGTCAAGCGCCGTTCGCTCGGTTCGTTGAAGGGGCGCATCGCCCTGCTCCATGCCATCGCCCATATCGAATTGAACGCCGTCGATCTGGCGCTCGATATCGTCGCCCGCTTTGCTTCGGAACCCGTGCCCAATTCCTTCTTTGACGGATGGATGCAGGTCGCCTTCGAGGAGGCGAAACATTTTCGCATGGTGCGGCAGAGGCTGAACGACCTTGGTGCGGACTATGGCGATCTGCCCGCGCATGACGGCCTGTGGCAGGCAGCGCACGATACGCGGAACGACCTGACCGCGCGCCTTGCGGTCGTGCCGCTCATACTCGAGGCTCGCGGTCTCGACGTCACGCCGGCTTTACAGGCGAAAATGCGGGAAACCGGCGATCACGAGAGTGCTGCCGTTCTTGATGTTATCTACGAGGATGAGAAGGGTCACGTTGCCGTCGGCGCCAAATGGTTCCGCTTCCTTTGCGCCCGGCAAAGGAAGGATCCCGCCGCAACGTTCCAGGCACTCGTGCGTGCGAACTTTCGCGGCCCGCTGAAGGCTCCGTTCAACGATGTCGCGCGCGCAGAGGCCGGTCTGACGCCGTCCTTCTACCGGTCGATAACGTCGTCTACGAACATCTGATCCAGACGCTTCGCTCAATGATTTGTTAACCCTAATAAAGTGTAATCACCCTCGAGCAATGCGAAGCAATTCGCACCTGGCGGGGGTGATGTGGTGTCTGTTCGTCCGGCAAATCGTGCCTTCGGAAAAAGCACGCGAAGCCACGTGCTGATTCTGGCGAGCGGCGACAAGGTGCGGCATATGACCGTTCGCCCCTGGATGGCGGCGCTTGTCACATCTGTCGTCGGGGTTTTCGGCATCGGATACCTGGCGGCCACCACCTATCTGGTTCTTCGCGACGACCTGATTGGCGGCACGATCGCTCGTCAGGCCCGTATGCAGCACGAGTACGAAGACCGAATCACGGCGCTCCGGGCGCAGGTGGACCGGGTGACGAGTCGGCAGTTGCTGGACCAGCAGGTCGTCGAGGAAAAAGTCGAGAAACTCCTGCAGCAACAGTCGGCCCTTTGGTCGCGCAGAGACAGGCTCGGTGCTCTGGCAAGAAGTGCCGATGCTTCCGAAGATCTCGGCGCTGACGTGCCCCCGGTGGTCGAACCCCTCGCCTACGAGAAGCCTGCAGATGCGCATGGCGGCGTCGAGGCAATCGAGGAAATCATGGGGATGAGCGGAGAGGTCAATGCAACACCGATGCGCCTCGCCGCCCTCGCCTATGCGCCCCTCCTGCCTGGAAGCCGAGACAAGGAAACGGTCTCGGACCGGGCGGACCGGATCTTTTCCAGGGTCACGCTTTCGCTGAAAGATGTCGAACGGGATCACATGGTGCGCATGGAGCGCCTGAGAAGCGACGCGGCCCGGGCGTCCGAAGCCATCAGGACGATCGTCGAGCGCACCGGCGTCGCGCTGCCGGCCGGCACGACGGCAGCTTCCGCGAGCGGGATCGATCGAACCGCGATCGGCGGCCCTTTCGTCGAACCGCAGAACGACGAGCCGTTCGGGAAATCGCTTGCCGCACTCGATAGCGCGCTTCTGGAACTGGAGAGGACCCGCCAAGCCGCCAGGAAGCTGCCGCTCGCAAATCCGGCGCCCGCCAGCGATATCACCAGCAATTTCGGCAATCGGCTCGATCCCTTTCTCGGGCGCCTGGCGCTTCACGCCGGCATCGATTTTCGGGCATCGACCGGGACGCGCATCCGCACTGCCGCCGCTGGGACCGTCACTGTCGCTGGCCCGACGGGCGGATATGGCAACATGGTCGAGATCGACCACGGTAACGGCGTCGTCACCCGCTACGCCCACCTGTCGGTGATCCTGGTCAATGTCGGCGACCATGTGCGTGCGGATGACGTCATTGCAAAATCCGGAAGCACCGGACGCTCGACGGGTCCGCATCTGCATTACGAAGTCCGCTTGAACGATCAGGCCGTCGATCCAATGCGTTTTCTCAGTGCCGGCACGAAGCTTGCTGGCTATCTGAATTGATGCTAGCAAGGACCAGCATTGTCTCCTCCCGCTTGACAAGAAACGCGCAGATTCGCGCCCGTTTACCTTTCGCTACTTCAACGTGCTGGATTTCTTGACTTTCGGCGCCTTTCGGCTTAAGAGCGCCGCCACGTGATGGCGCGTTTTCCATCGATCGATTAGTGTTCTATTGAACCGGAACGGAAACAGTTTCCCCTTTGACCAATTTTGCTGACCTTGGCCTGAGCCAAAAAGTTCTCTCCGCAGTTACCGATGCGGGCTACACAATTCCGACACCGATCCAGGCTGGCGCCATCCCTCCAGCGCTGCAGCGTCGCGACATTCTGGGCATCGCGCAGACCGGAACCGGCAAGACGGCTTCCTTCGTTCTGCCGATGCTGACGCTTCTGGAAAAGGGTCGCGCCCGCGCCCGGATGCCACGCACGCTGATCCTCGAACCGACGCGTGAACTCGCCGCGCAGGTCGCGGAAAACTTCGACAAATACGGCAAGAACCACAAGCTCAACATCGCGCTTTTGATCGGCGGCGTTTCCTTTGACGAACAGGATCGCAAGCTCGAGCGCGGAGCCGATGTTCTGATCTGCACCCCCGGCCGTCTGCTCGACCATTTCGAGCGTGGCAAGCTCTTGATGTCAGGCGTCGAGATCCTCGTCATCGACGAGGCGGACCGGATGCTCGACATGGGCTTCATTCCGGACATCGAGCGCATCGCGAAGCTTATTCCCTTTACCCGTCAGACCCTGTTCTTCTCGGCGACGATGCCGCCGGAAATCCAGAAGCTTGCAGATCGCTTCCTGCAGAACCCGGAGCGTGTGGAAGTGGCTCGCCGCTCCTCGACTGCGACCACCGTTACCCAGCGGTTCGTCGCCGCGCACGCCAAGGACTATGAAAAGCGTGCGGTGTTGCGCGACCTGATCCGGGCCCAGGACGAACTGAAGAACGCGATCATCTTCTGCAACCGCAAGAAGGATGTCGCCGATCTCTTCCGTTCGCTCGACCGCCATGGCTTCTCCGTCGGCGCGTTGCACGGCGATATGGATCAGCGCTCGCGCATGGCGATGCTCGCGAATTTCAAGGACGGCAACATCAAGCTGCTCGTCGCTTCGGACGTGGCGGCTCGCGGGCTGGATATTCCGGACGTCAGCCATGTGTTCAATTTCGACGTCCCGATTCACGCGGAAGACTATGTTCACCGCATCGGTCGCACCGGCCGAGCGGGCCGTTCCGGCGCCTCCTTCACGCTCGTCACGAAACGCGACACGAAGTTCGCCGACGCCATCGAGAAGCTGATCGGCCAGAAGGTCGAGTGGCTGAACGGCGACCTTTCCGAGCTTCCGGAACCGATGGAAAGCCATGATACCGGCCGCAAGGATCGCGGCCGTGATCGCCACAAGGATCGCAAAAAAGATGTGGAACGTTCCGGAAGGGGCCGCTCCGAACATAGATCCGATACCGCCCATGCCGATAGTGCGGCTGAACTCGAACCAGTTGCAGAGAGGGCGGAAGCAGTGAAACCGGAACGCAATGCAGATAACGGGCGCGGTCACAACGGTCACAATGGCCGCAACGATCGGCCGGGGCGCGCGCAGAATGCCGCCAACGACGACAATCGCGACCGCCGCAACCGGCATCGCCGCGATCACGACGACGGCCCGACGCCGATCGGTTTCGGCGACGATATCCCGGCCTTCATGCTGATCGCCGGTAAGGCCTGACCTTCGGCCTCATGGCTCTTCCCGGCGTCGATTTCCCCGGTGTTGGCTGCGGTCTCGCGATTCTACGCGAGGGCAAGATCCTGCTCTGCCGGCGCCTCAAGGCGCCCGAGGCAGGCCACTGGAACATCGTAGGTGGCAAGGTCGACCATATGGAGCGCGCCGAAAATGCGGCGCGCCGGGAGGCGGAAGAGGAAAGCGGCCTTTCGATCCACTCGACCCGCTTTCTCTGCATCAGCGAGCAGGTGATCGAAGCGGACCAGCAGCACTGGATTTCGCTCATCTACGTGACGGAAGATTTTTCCGGCGAACCACATCTCACCGAACCGGACAAGCTCTCCGATATCGGCTGGTTCGATCTTTCCGCGCTGCCCCAGCCGCTGTCGCGTTTCGCAGCCGATGCCGTTCGGGCCCTCGGCTAGAGCAATTCCAGGAAAAGTGTAGTTTCAAAGAGTTGGATCATTTCATTGGTTCAACAATGAAATGATCAATGTTGCCCGCTTCATATTCTATTTCTTCGACCTGAGCGCCGCCGCGTAAGCGATTCTCACCCAGCGGGCCATCTCGTCCGGATCATCCAGCGCCGCATCCGGAATGCTCCAATAGGGCATCTTCACCGTTTTTCCCTTACCGTCGTAAGCCCATTGGCGGCTGCCCGCCTGCTCGAATTCCGGCGCCGATTCGGCGTCGCCCTTCAGAAGGATTTCGCCATCGACTTCGAGCGCGAAGATCACACCTTCGAAATAGATACCCTTGCCACCAAACATGCGGCGGATCGTGACCGGCCCCAATGTTTCGAACATCTCCTCGATCGCCGCGTTATCCATCCTTCACTCCTTCAGAACCCCACCTGCGGCGATAATCGCTTCCGGTGTGTCGAGATCAATGCGCGCCGCTTCGCCGAGTTCGACATCGACGACCGGAAGCCCGCACCGCTCGACGATATGCCGTGCTCCGACGTCACCGACGAGTTGCCTGACTGCGGCGAATGTCTCTCTCGGCAAAATGACCGGATTGCCGCGCTGGCCTTCAGAGACGGCACGGACGACCGCTTGCCTCCCTTCGTTATCGAAGACTTCGATCATCTTGCGCAGATGATCGGCAGTCACGCCCGGCATGTCGGCCAGCATCACGAGAACGCCGCCAGCCTCTGTTCCAAGCGCAGTCACGCCGGCGACCAGCGACGAGGCCATGCCGGCGGCGTAGTCCGGATTGGAGACAAGCATAACGGACAGGCCGTCGAGCGCGGCGCGAATATCCGCTTCGCGGTATCCGGTTACGACGACGACCTTCCCGGCATCGGCCGCCATCGCCGTTTCCACGGAGCGCCGCACCAGTGGAACCCCGTCGAATTCGGCCAGCAGCTTGTGTCCGCCGCTGACACCCATCCTGCTTGCCCGGCCCGCAGCCAGAACCACGATCCGTGCCGGACCACGCGGTGGGCTGACGCTTAGCTCCCGTGGCTGCGGCCGCGTCGGAATCTCCTTCAGCAAGCCGCCGACACCGAGGCCGGTTATGTCCTGCGAGTTCGGCCATTCGCCGGCAAGCAGCCGGTCGAGAATCCAGTCGAAGCCGTTCTCTTTGGGACTGCGTGCGCAACCTGGCGCCCCGACAATGGGAATTTCGCCGATTCGGCCCAGAACGAGAAGGTTGCCAGGGTCGACCGGCATTCCGACATGTTCGACGACGCCACCTGCTTGGCGGATCGCTGACGGAATCACGTCGCCCGGATCGGCGACTGCAGACGCGCCGAAAACGATGATCAGATCATGCGTCGACTTTAGATCGGCTATTGCAGCAGCGACGGCGCCCTCCGAATGCGCCACACGACATTCCGTGACGAGATGGCTCCCGGAGCGCGAGAGTCGAGCGGCGAGAACGGCCTGGGTTTTGTCCATGACCTGGCGCTTGAGCGACGGCAACTCGGTTGCAATCAGTGCTGCGCGACGCGGTGCGAAGGGCTTGACCTCGAAGGCCGGTTCGGTCCGCAGCATGTCCTCGGCTTGCGCGACGAAGTGCTCCGGTACCGCCAGCGGAATGATCTTGATCGTCGCCACCATGTCGCCCGATGCGACCGCCGTGTGATCGGCGAGGCAGGCGAGCGTGATCGCCGGATCGATCCGGTTCAGTCGGTCGACGATGGCGCGATTTGCCACGAAAAGACCGGAAACGGTGGCGTGAACATTCACCCGGCCCGTCGCCGCTTGCGAAAAGCGCAGGTGGTCGGGAGCGATCGCTGCAGCGATCCGCGCAGCCGCCTCGTCTTCGAGCAGGTCGTCCCCATCGAGCCGGGCAACAATGACCTCTTCCACATCGGCTTCGGCAAGCGCCGCGATGTCCGCTTGGCCCAGGCGATGGCCTTTCGACAGTCTCAGCGTTTCGGTTTTCATCGCATGCGCAAGAACAGCGCCCTCGGCATCGGCGAGCCGCACGGGACCGAACCTCATCTTGCACCTCCTGCCCGGCCAGTCGGATCACGTCGGCGCAAGGCTTCGATGATCTCGGCCAGGACGGCGACGGCGATTTCGGCTGGGCTCGCCGCACCGATATCAAGGCCGATCGGGGCTTTGATACGACCAATGGCTTCCGCCGGCGCGCCGGCTTGCGTCAATCTTTCGACGCGCGTTGCGTGGGTCTTGCGGCTGCCGAGCGCTCCCACATAGAAGCAACCCGCCTCCAAGGCCGCCCGGATGGGATAATCGTCGATCTTCGGATCATGGGTGAGCGCGGCGAGCGCCGTGTAGCGATCGAGTGGCCTTGAGGACAGAATGTCTTCCGGCCACTCAGCCAGGAGTTCGACGTTACCGAAGCGCTCCGTCGTCGCAAACGCCGTACGGGGATCTATGATCACCATGTCGAACCCGGCAACTGCAGCCAGGCCGGCAAGTGCTTGAGAGATATGAACGGCGCCGATGGCGACGATGCGCGGCGGCGGCAAATGAACATTGATAAACAGCGATCGTTCTTCCACTGCCGTAACGCCCGCGCGCCCCGAACGCAACGCTTGCACGATCACGCTGTCCCATTCCGGCGGGAATTTGGCTCCTTCCGGAAAGACCTGACTCGTGCCGTCCGAAAGGTCGGTGACGACGACAGCCGCCCGTCGCGCGGCCCGCGCCGCATTGATTGCCTGAAGGGTTGAGCGTTCCATCGTCAGCCTTCAATTCTTTCGACATAGACCCGGATGCGCCCGCCGCAGGAAAGGCCGACGCGCCATGCAGTCTCATCGGCAACGCCGAATTCGAGGATCTTCGGGGCTCCCAATTCGATGATCTCCATTGCCTCGGCGATGACCGCGCCTTCAACACAGCCACCGGATACGGAACCCTGAAAGTTTCCTTCGTCATCGATGACGAGATGACTGCCGACCGGTCGCGGTGCCGATCCCCAGGTCTCGATGACAGTAGCAAGCGCCACTTTGCGCCCGGCACGGCACCAGGTTTCGGCGATCTCCAGCGGATCGAGGACGTTACGCTCTGTCGACATGTTCCGGTTCTCCAAGACAGCAGTACCGATCGCTTGCGAGCGCAGCTGTTTCATGCCGTTCTCGCACCTAGGAAGCGCCGCGGATCGGCGTCTTGCGCACCTTGTCCGGACAGCGATTTCACCAGCTCGGCCACGGACTCAAGATTGTGCACCGCCCGGAATTCGTCAACATGCGGCAGCATGGCTCGCACACCCCGGGCGCGCGCCTCAAATCCGTCGAAGCGCAGCAGCGGGTTGAGCCAGATAAGGCGCCGGCAAGAGCGATGCAGACGATCGATCTCGATTTCCAGCTCCGCTGTATCATCGCGCTCGAGGCCGTCGGTGATCAGGAGGACGATGGCGCCCTGCCCGAGCACCCGGCGCGACCAACGCCGGTTGAACTCATGAAGCGTTTCGCCGATACGCGTGCCGCCGGACCAATCCTTGACCGCGGCCACGCATTCGTCCAGCGCTTCGTCGGGATCACGGTTGCGCATTTGGCGCGTGACATTGGTCAGCCGCGTCCCGAAGAGGAACGTGTGGACACGATGCCGCTGTTCCGTCAGCGCATGCAGGAAATGCAGGAAGATCCGCGTGTACTGGCTCATCGAGCCGGAAATATCGGCGAGCACGACGAGCGGCGGATGGACAAGGCGCGGCTCACGAAAGCGCGGGAGAATCAATTCGCCACCAAAGCGCATCGCGTCGCGCATCGTGGCGCGCGGGTCGATGCGCACCGGCCGGCGAGCGGAGCGAAAGCGGCGGGTCCGCACACGATTCAGCGGCAATATCAGCGACGATAAGGCCTTCCTGGCCTCGGCGATCTCGGCGGCGTTCATCTGCGCGAAGTCCGCTTTGCGGAAGAGCTCTCGACCCGAGACCGTACAGCGAGCATCGACCTCGACGTCCGGTTCGTCACGCGGCGAACGGGCATCGCCCCTACCGGAAAAGAGCGCGTCGCGAAGGCGCTCCTCTCCGGCGCGCCTGGTCCGATGTTCGCCCTGCCGCTCCGGTGCCACGGGCGAGAGGAGCGCAATCATCTTCTGGACAAGATCGCGCGAGCGCCAGAACAGCCGGAATGCCTCGTCGAACAGGGCCTGATCTTCATGGCGCTTGACGAAGGTGCATTGCAGGGCGGCGTAGAATTCGCTGCGGGAGCCGATCCCGATCAGCCTCACGGCATCGATGGCGTCGGCAATGGCGGCGGGACCTATTCTCATTCCCGCCCTTCGCAGCGCACGGGCAAAGAAGACGATATTGTCGGCGAGTTTGCCGTCGCCCAACGTTATCGGCGAAACTGCTGTGCGATCGACGTGATTGCCCGCCATCACGGTCAGCCCTGCGCCAGCAGTTCGGCCTTGACCTCGGCGAGCAGCTTGCGCCCCTCCGCGCCCTCGATCCGGGCGATATCGTCCTGGTATTTGAGCAGCGTGCCGAGCGTGTCGGCGATCGTTTCCGGATCGAGCGCCAGGCGGTCAAGTTCGGTGAGTGCCGTCGCCCAATCGATCGTCTCCGCCACGCCGGGGTTCTTGAAGAGATCGATCGCCCGCAATCTTTGAACATAGGCGACGATTTCGCGCGACAAAGCGGCGTTGCAGCCGGGCACCTTGCGCCGGATGATATCGAGTTCCTGCGCGGCCTTGGGATAGTCCACCCAATGATAAAGGCAGCGTCGTTTCAAGGCGTCATGAATCTCGCGGGTGCGGTTGGTGGTGATGATAACGATCGGCGGCTCGTCCGCCCTGATCGTTCCAAGCTCCGGGATGGTGACCTGGAAATCGGAAAGCACTTCGAGCAGGAATGCCTCGAAGGCCTCGTCGGTGCGGTCGAGCTCGTCGATCAGGAATACGGGTGCCCGTCCCGTTCCGCCGGAGATCGCCTGCAGCACCGGGCGGCGGATGAGGAACCTTTCGGAGAAGATATCGCCTTCGATCCTCTGGCGATCGACCATGCCGGCCGCCTCCGAAAGACGGATCTCCAGCATCTGCGCTGGGTAGTTCCATTCATAGACGGCCGACGAGACGTCGAGCCCTTCGTAGCATTGCAGCCGGATCAGCGGCCGATCGAGGGAACGGGCAAGGACCTTGGCGATTTCGGTTTTGCCGACGCCTGCCTCGCCTTCGAGAAACAGCGGGCGCTTCATTTTCAGGGCCAGGAAAAGCACCGTCGCAAGCGCGGTTCCGGCGAGGTAGTCCTGCGCCTCCAGCATCGCCATCGTCTCATCGATGGATCGCGGCAGCTTTCCCGTTTCGTATTTCGCCATGTTTCCTCCGCGGTCGGGGAAAAACTTATAGCGTGTGGTATCCACGGTCCACATAAATGAGCGGTGCGTGCTTCTCTCCGAGACGCATGTCGACGACTTCGCCGAAGAGGATGAGATGGGTCGCCATGATCTTGGCCTCGATGAGGCGGCAATCGAAGGCGGCGACTGCATCAGCAAGAATCGGCGCGCCGGTGGTGAGCTGCATCCATTGGCCGAGCGCGAAGCGCCGCTCCATGTCGAGCTGATCACGGCCGGAGAAAGCATGGGCCAGGGTCCTGTGCGGCGCACCCAGAAGATTCAGCGCGAAAGCACCGGAGCGCGCAAAGATATCGTTGCGCGGATTTGCGGCGTTGAGGCAGGCGAGAATCGTCGGCGGTTCGTCGGACACCGAGCAGGACGCAGTGATCGTGACGCCGCGCCGCGCGCCCCCATCAGCCGCGGTGATGAGGTGCACGTGAGCGGACATGCGGCTCATCGCATTGCGATAACTTATGGGGTCCAGCCGTGTCTTCTCCAACACATCTCTCTCCGGATCGATGTCTTGCACATACATAGACTCTCACGGAAAATATGAAACCCGGCCGCGCGAAATTCTTGCGGATCAGCGGCATGGCGATGGCGTGATCGGGATAACAAGCTCTCGCTGCATGAATCCTTAAATCGGAATCGATTTAAGGACAAAATCATGCAGGAACGCAAAGTTCTGCGGCGAGCTTTGCGCGTCTGATTAGACGCGCGGCGCTGCGGCGTGTGATCTTTTCCTTTGACGGAAAGAAACACATCCTTAAAACATGGCGTCGTTGCGGGAAAAATACATGTTTCGATCGATTGTTACGAGCTTCGTCACCGCCGGATTGTTATCGGCTTCCCCTGCCCTTGCGGCGGGGTTAAAGGTTGCCGTCGTCGCTCCCGCAGACGGGCCCTTCGCCATGCTCGGAAAGCAGATGGCTGCTGGCGCGGCCTTTCAGGCAGGCGACCGTGGAAGCGAGATTGTCCCGATCAACGAAAGCTGTGATCCCGCCGGCGGCGAGGCGCTGACGAAGGCGCTGCTGGAAAGCGGCGCGGAGGCCGCGATCGGCTTTCTCTGCACGGAGAGTCTTGAAGCCGCCCTGCCCGCACTGGCCGAAGCCGGCATTCCCGCCATCACCCTCAGTGTCCGCTCCGACATCCTGATGGAGGACGCGCTCAAGAAAAAGTGGCCGTTCTATCGCCTGGCGCCGAGCGGAAAGGCCGAAGCCGCGGCGGTCACCGACGTCATCGTCGCAAACTGGAAGGGCAAACCGCTCGCGCTCATCGACGACGGGACGATCCATAGCCGGGAGCTCGTCGAAGGTGTTCGCAGCGCACTTGCCGAGATTGGGGTGACGCCCGTGTTCACCGATACCTATCGGCCGGCTCAGGAGCAACAGGTCGGCCTCGTCCGTCGACTGGCGAAGAGTGGCGCCACCCACGTCTTTACCGGAGGCGACCGCTACGACACCGCCGTGATCGCGCGTGACGCGAAGGCTGAGAACATCCCGATAACCCTGCTCGGCGGCGATGTACTGAACGCCGCCGACCTCGACGTGCCGCTGGAGAACGGCGTGCTCGCCGTGACTGTTCCGGATGCGTCTCGGTCGGCCGAAGCCGGAGCCGTCGCCAAGGCGATGCGTGCGAGCGGAACCGAACCCGAAGGCTATGTCCTGCCGGCCTTTGCCGCCATGTCGCTCCTCGAACAGGCAAAGGACCAAGCTGCCAAAGATGACAGCGCGCTTTCCGAGGCGCTTCTGAAGGGGCCTTACGCAACGATCCTCGGGCCGATAAAATTCAGCGGCAGCCACGAGAGGACCGACACGCCTTACAGGCTGATGGAGTGGCAGGACGGCCGCTTCGTCGCCGCCACGGGCGCAGGCGGTGCGGACTGATGCGCAAGGGACCGAACAACCTGATTACGGATGTGGCCGGCCTGCTGGTCGGCAACGCCGAGGACCACCGGCTGAAGTCCGGTGTCACCGTCGTGCTTTGCGAGCAGCCGGCAACGGCGGCGGTCCAGGTCCTGGGCGGTGCTCCGGGAACACGGGAGACGGATCTGCTTGCGCCGGAAAACACCGTTCAGACGGTGGACGCCGTCGTGCTTTCGGGCGGTTCGGCCTTCGGTCTGGACGCCGCCTCCGGGGTACAGGCGGCCCTTCGCGAGATGGGACGCGGCTTCGAGGTCGGTCCCCATCGCATTCCGATCGTTCCGGCGGCAATTCTCTTTGATCTTATCAATGGCGGCGACAAGGATTGGGGGCGCTTTTCGCCCTATCGCGACCTCGGCTACGACGCCGCGCGGGCTGCCGGTGTAGCATTTCTGACCGGGACGGCCGGTGCCGGCACGGGCGCACGCACGGCCACCTTCAAAGGCGGCCTCGGCTCGGCATCGACGCTGCTGGCCAATGGCATCACGATCGGCGCACTCGTCGCCGTCAATGCGCTCGGCTCGGCGACAATCGGCAATACGCGCCATTTCTGGGCGGCACCCTTCGAACTGGATGGCGAGTTCGGCGGTCTCGGTTACCCCAATCCTCTGCCGGAGGATGCGGCGGTTGCACGCTTCAAGTTCCGTGAAAGGCAATCGGCCGCTGCGAATACTACGATCGCCGTCATTGCCACCGATGCGATCCTCAGCAAGGCGGAGGCGAAACGGCTGGCTATCGCCGCTCATGACGGTTTTTCCCGCGCGTTATGGCCGGCCCACACACCGCTTGACGGCGACCTGGTCTTCGCGCTCGCGACTGGAGCGAGCGGCAAGGCGCCCCTGCTTGAGGATTTCATCGATCTCAGCGCGGCCGCCGCCTCGACGATGGCGCGTGCGATCGCACGCGGTGTCCACGATGCGGTTGCGGCCGAGAACGACTTGATGCCTTCCTGGGCGCAATAGCGGAGGCGCCGAGTCGTAAGGCTTCGCGAGATGTTGTTTGCGCACCGCCGGGATGCTATGGCGCGGGAAACATCGGAGCCTGTCATGACCCATCCCATTCGCATAGCCCCGTCGATCCTGGCATCCAACTTCTCCAAGCTCGGCCAGGAGGTTCGCGACGTCGTCGATGCCGGCGCCGACTGGATTCATCTCGACGTCATGGACGGTCATTTCGTGCCGAACATCACCTTCGGCCCGGACGTGATCAAGTCGCTGCGTCCCCATACGGATGCGACCTTCGATTGTCATCTGATGATTTCACCTGCCGACCCCTATCTCGAAGCCTTCGCCAAGGCCGGTTGCGACATCCTGACGGTTCATGCGGAGGCCGGCCCCCACCTGCACCGCTCGCTGCAGACGGTGAAGTCTCTAGGCAAGAAGGCCGGCGTTTCGCTCAATCCGGCGACCCCGGAAAGCGCCATCGAATATGTGCTGGATACGGTCGATCTGATTCTGGTGATGACGGTCAATCCGGGATTCGGTGGACAGAAATTCATCCACGCCACCGAGGAGAAGATCCGCCGGATCAAGGCAATGGTCGGCAAGCGGCCGATCGAGATCGAGGTTGATGGCGGTATCACGCCGGAGACCGCTGCGCTGCCTGTCAAAGCCGGTGCCAATGTGCTGGTTGCCGGCTCGGCCGTCTTCAAGGGTGATTCCGTCGAAACCTATCGCGCCGCCATCGAGGCGATCCGCAAGTCGGCGGAGCAGGCGCGCGGATGAGCACGCGGGCGGTAATCCTCGGTACGCTTCTGGCAACCGCGACGGTTGCGGGCGCTGACGCGCGCGCCGGCGACTATGCCGCCTTGCAGCCGATTGGATTTTCGTCCGACGGCAATGTCTTCGCCTTCGAGGAATACGGCGTGCAGGACGGTTCCGGCTTTCCCTATTCGACTGTCTACGTGCTCGATACGCGCAACGACACCTTTCTCCCCGGTGCACCTGTCCGCGCCGTGATCGAGAAAGACGCGGGCGCCCTGCATGAAGCGCGCCGCGAGGCCCACCACCGTGCCGCGCCGTTGATAGACGCTTACCGTCTGGCGGATGCTCCCGGGATGTTGGCCGCTTACAATCCTGTAACCGAAGGAAGCAGCGCGGCGCATACGCTGAACTACGATGCCTTCCCAGCCGACGAGCCGTTCCGCAAGACCTATACGTTGAAGCTCGAGGAGAAGAGCATCGAACCGCAAGGTGTGTGCAGCAGCTTCTTGAAGGACGTCAAAGGCTTTCGCCTGACGATGACGGAGAAGGCCGGGAAACCTGCAACGGACGTCTTGCACGAGGACGCACGCATCCCGGAAAGCCGCCGCTGCCCGACGGGTTATCGCATCGGTGGCGTCGTGACCCGCGTCAATGATGACGGATCCGAAGTCCACGTGGTGATGGTCCTGGTTAAATCGCTCGGCTTCGAGGGGTCGACCGATGGCCGCTGGATTGCGTTGCCGGTCCGGCTTCCCAAATGACGAGCGAGGAGCGAGCCGCCCGGTCGTCAACGCTCTTTTCGGAAGTCGCACTGTCGAAACGATCGCGGTTTGTGCGCTCCCGTCCCAAAGCGCGGGAAGTGCTGATCGGTGCTCCGGGGTGGGCCTTGGCAATGGCGATATCTGCGTGGCTGGCGCTTTGGCTGCGCGGAACCGAGGTGGCCTTCCACCTCACGGACATCCTCTCACTTTATGCGCTCGGCGGCTTGCTGGCTTGGCCGCCCTCGCTGTTTGCGGCACGTTTCTCGGCACACGGTCGGTCGGTCGAGACCCGTTTCGCGGCCTTTCTTCTGTGCCTTGTCGCGGGCACGGTTGGTACAACGGCGTGCCTCTTCGCATTCGATTATCGGATATTCTATGCGCAATGGCATGCGGACACTGGAACGCGCACGTGGCTCCTTCAGTTCCTGTTCACGTCGCTCGCCGCGCTCTACCAGTTTCTGGTCCTGGGTGTTCGGCTCTACCTGCCGCTCGGTATTGTCGCCCTTGTCGCTGTCAGTCTTTGGCTTGCGCGATCGGATGTTCGCCAACGGCGTTGAGCTTGATCGCCATCTTTGATAGAGGCACAGCCATCCTCCACTGTCGAACGAAAGCTTGAAGCCCATGATCCCCCGTTACTCCCGGCCGGAAATGGTGGCCATCTGGTCGCCGGAAACGAAATTCCGCATCTGGTTCGAGATCGAGGCACATGCCTGCGATGCGCTCGCCGAAATCGGCGTCATCCCCAAGGATGCGGCGAAGACGATCTGGGAAAAGGGCGGCGCGGCAACCTTCGATGTTGCCCGTATCGATGAGATCGAGGCCGTCACGAAGCATGACGTCATCGCTTTTCTCACCCATCTTGCGGAATTCGTCGGGCCGGATAGCCGTTTCGTCCACCAGGGCATGACCTCGTCAGACGTTCTCGACACCTGCTTCAACGTGCAGCTCGTTCGTGCGACGGACCTCCTGCTCGCCGACATCGACAAGCTGCTCGAAGCACTGAAGCGCCGCGCCTTCGAGCACAAGGACACGGTCACCATCGGCCGGTCGCATGGCATTCACGCCGAGCCCACCACCTTCGGCATCAAGATGGCGCTTGCCTATGCGGAATTCGATCGTTGCAAGCAGCGCCTGCTGGCCGCGCGTGAAGAGGTGGCGACCGGTGCGATTTCCGGCGCTGTCGGCACCTTTGCCAACATCGATCCGCGGGTCGAGGAGCATGTCGCGAAGGCCCTCGGCCTGAAGCCGGAACCGGTTTCGACGCAGGTGATCCCGCGTGATCGCCATGCCATGTATTTCGCGACGCTCGGCGTTATCGCCTCGTCGATCGAGCGTCTTGCAACGGAAATCCGCCATCTGCAGCGTACCGAGGTGCTGGAAGCCGAGGAATATTTCTCCCCGGGCCAGAAGGGCTCCTCGGCCATGCCGCATAAACGCAATCCGGTGCTGACGGAAAACTTGACCGGCCTCGCCCGCATGGTCCGCGCCTTCGTCGTGCCGGCCATGGAAAACGTTGCGCTCTGGCATGAACGCGATATCTCGCACTCCTCGGTCGAACGCATGATCGGGCCGGACGCAACTGTCACGCTCGATTTTGCCTTGGCGAGGCTGACCAGCGTAATCGACAAGTTGCTCGTCTATCCCGAGAACATGATGAAGAACATGAACAAGTTCCGCGGCCTTGTTCACTCGCAGCGCGTGCTGCTCGCGCTTACCCAGGCCGGTGTTTCGCGCGAGGATGCCTATCGGCTCGTTCAGCGCAACGCTATGAAGGTCTGGGAACAGGGCAAGGACTTCCTCGAGGAGTTGCTGGCCGATTCGGAAGTCCGTGCCGCGCTTTCCGAAGAGGCAATCCGCGAGAAATTCGACCTCGGTTACCACACCAAGCACGTCGACACGATCTTTAAACGTGTCTTTGGCTGATGCGTACGACAGCGCCGCGCGTCTTATCAGGCGCGCAAAGAACGATGTAGCACTTTGAACTGCTGCATGTCTTTTCCATGCGGCAGCAGCTTGGCCCCGTCGTACACGGTGACGTTGCCGTAGGAAGACAACGCCCGCATACGATGCATTTTGTTCGAGTGCGGGCGATATTTTAGCAAGTTGTTCACAAGTAGTGTGCAAGCCTCGGCACCTGTCTAATCGGGTTTTCGAGGAAGCCATGACTTACAGGGACAGTGTTCAGCGCACATCACCGCGCACGCAGACGAAGATAACCGGCAAAGTTACCTGCAAATTCGGGTCGAGCAACGGGATCGTCAGAGATCTTTCCGACGAGGGTATCTGCTTCCAGCTCCTCTTCGACATCGGCGCGCAAACCGGGCAGGAAGTCACGATCCAGAGTGAGGAGCTTGGCTTTCTCACTGGGATAGTTCGCTGGTACCGCGGCGACAAGATCGGCATCAAGCTCAAGCTCTCGTCGAACACCGCGGCGCAGATTTCGTCCTACTATAAATTCTTCCGTCAATAACAGCCGCCGCTTCGCCGGCGATCGATGAACTCACGCAACAACGATCGCGGTGATCTTGATCGATGCAAGATCACCGCGTTGTTGACGGTCGTGCCGTTCAGGCTTGGCGGCCGGTCGTGTCCGGTTCCACCAATTTCCGATAGAGATGCCATGTGGCGTGGCCGAAAATCGGCATGATGACAGCCAAGCCGACGAAGACCGGAATCGACCCGATCACCAGGCCGGCTGCAATGATGAGACCCCAGCAGGCGATCGGTATCGGATTGGTAAGCGTCGCCCGGATCGAGGTCTCGACGGCGGCGACGGCGCCGACGTCGCGGTCAAGCAGCAAGGGGAATGAAACCACGCTGATCGAGAGCACGACCACGGCGAAGACGAAGCCGACGGCGTTGCCGATAAGAATGAGGTTCCAGCCCTCTTCCGTGCCGATAATGCTGTTCCAGAAGGCGGAAATGGAAGCCGGCGGCACGGTTCCGAAAATCATCTCATAAAGCGCCTGGGCGACCAGAAGCCATGCAATGAAGATAACGAACAGCACGGCGGCGACCGCCAGAATCGAAGGCAGCGCCGGCGAGCGATGAAGCCGCAAAGCGTGCGGCCATGAGGCGTCCATGCCCAATTCACGGCGCCGGCTGATCTCGTAGAGGCCGATTGCCGCGACAGGACCGATGAGGGCGAAGCCGGAAGCAAGCGGATAGAGCAGCGGCAGCATGTTTGCGCCCGCGCTCCAGGTTATCAGTACTGCACCGGCGATCGGGTATATCAAGCACAAGAAAACATAATGCGACGGCTTCTCGCGAAAATCATTCAGGCCGAGACGCAACGCATCGAACACATCCGCAATGCCAATCTTTCGTATACCGGGATGCGAGACGCTCGCATTCGCCCCCGACAGGACATGGAAGGTTGTCATGGCTCACACTCCTCAACGAACCAGAGCGGCCACGGACGCGACAACGGCGAAACTAGCCGCTGTCAACCGCGACCGGCATTTCGATTATACAGAAAATGAAGCCTCTGTCGCCTGCGCCTTGACTTCGGCGCTTTTCACCTCCAAATCGCGGCAATTATGAAGGTTTCAGAAGCTGACATCCTGATCGTCCCGGGCTACACCAACTCCGGCCCCACCCATTGGCAAAGCCGCTGGGAGCGAAAGCTTTCGACGGCGCGCCGCGTGGAGCAGGCGGAGTGGTCGAAGCCTGTGCGCGAGGACTGGGTGGCGCGGATGGTCGAGGCAGTCAATGCCACGAAGAAGCCGGTGGTCATCGTCGCGCATTCCCTGGGCATCGCCACTGCGATCCACGCCCTGCCGCATTGCGCGAAGAAGATCGCGGGCGCCTTCCTGGTCGCGCCGCCGGACGTCGCCAATCCCAAGATCCGCCCGAAGCATCTGATGACTTTCGGCCCCTACCCGCGCGACCCGCTGCCCTTCCCGTCGCTGATGGTGGCAAGCCGCAACGATCCCTTCGGATCCTATGAACACGCCGGAGACATCGCCAACGCCTGGGGCTCGTTCCTGGTCGATGCCGGCGAAGCCGGGCATATCAATGCCGAATCCGGCCACGGCCCGTGGCCCGAGGGCACGATGGTCTTTGCCCAGTTCCTTAGCCGGCTGCAGCCATAAGCGGCATGGAAACCGCCCGCAGCATTAATCCGAATTTCATTGCTGCGCATCATTATCGGCTGGCAACTCTCAGGATCCGGGATAAGTGACCGAGCCGCGGGAACCAATCGATACCGGCAGTGGGCCGACGACACACGACAGCTTGGCACCGGTCGCAATGGATCAATTGCCGGCGGGCGTCATTCTTGTTGATAGGGCCGATGTGATACGCGCCGCCAATGCAGCCGCGCTCCGGATGCTTGGGCGGACCGCCGAAGAACTTGCCGGCGCACCAGTTGCCGCGTTTGTTCATGGCGAAGATCTTCCAGCAGTCGTGCACGTCAAGGAGACACAGCAATCGAAAGATCCGGCGGTCGTCCGGTTTCTCGGCGCATCCGGCACGCTTTCCATGCTCGTCTCGCGGGCTTCTCTGCCTGCAGCGCGAGGAGCCGACGCCAGGACGTTGCTTGCGATGCTCCCGGTTGAAAGCCTGGTTTCGGAAATCGCCAGTCTGCGCAAGGACGAAACGCGTTGGAAATATGCCCTCGACAGCGCATTGGAAGGTGTCTGGGATCACGACTTCCAAACCGGCAATCTGTTCTATTCTTCGACCTGGCGACGTCTGCGTGGTTTGGCGGATGACGCGGAGGTCGATGGCACGCTGGAAAAATGGATTGAAAACGTCCATCCGGATGACCGCGCGCACGTTCTTGCCTGCATCGAGCGCCAGGATTCGGGCGAGGCCCGGTTCAACACATTCCAGTATCGCGAGCGCCACGCGGACGGGCGCTGGATCTGGATCGAAAGCCGGGGCGCGTCGGTCGCTTACGACTCCGACGGCAAGCCGTGCCGCATCATCGGCACCGATACCGATATTACGGCGCGCAAGGAGGCGGAGGCCCGCCTCGAGGAAGTTTCGCGTCGCCTGCAACTGGCGCTCGATATTTCGAGGATCGGCGTTTTCGAGCACAATCTGGATACCGGCGTTTCGCACTGGGACGAAGCCATGTTCAGCATGTATGGCCTTGAGCCCGCCGGTGAAGCGCCCTCGTCTGCCGGTTGGGAAAGCTTTCTGCACCCGGAGGACAAGGCCGCCGCGATCAAGCGCGTCAATGACGCGATTGCCGGCGGCACGCCCTTCACCAACGCATTCCGCATCATAAGGCCCGACGGCGCCGTTCGCCACATCCGCTCAAACGCCGCTTTCCACACCGACCTGAATGGCGCGAGGAGGCTCGTTGGCGCCAATTGGGACGTTACCGACGACATCGCCCTACAGGAGGAACTGAGGCGGGCAAAATCCTTCGCCGAGGCGCGCAATTGCGAACTGGAGGCTGCCCGCGTCAGCATCGAGTACAACGCGCTTCACGATCATCTGACGGATTTGCCGAACCGTCGCTATCTCGATCGGATACTGACCGAAGCGCGCGTCGTAAATGCCATTCTTCATATCGACCTGGATCGCTTCAAGCAGATCAACGATACACTCGGTCATCAGGCCGGCGACGCAATGCTCGTTCATGCGGCGACCTTGCTGAGGTCACATGCCGAGAAAGACGATTTCATCGCGCGTATCGGTGGCGACGAATTCGTCATCGTGTGTCGCAGCGGCCGGGATACAACGCAGCTCGCAGAGCTTGCCGGGCGCATCATCCAGGCCTTCCGCCGTCCCGTCCCCTACGCCGGTCAATTGTGCCGCCTTGGCGCAAGCATCGGCGTCTCACTGGACGAAGCCAGGCTGACCGACCCCAGGCAGCTCCTGATGGACGCCGACATCGCGCTTTATCGCGCCAAGAGCCTTGGCCGAGACCGGTTCGAGCTCTTTTCCGACGAGATGCAGAACCAGATCCTGACCGCAAAGCGGATCGGTGACGAGCTCCGCGAAGCGCTCGAAAAAAGGCAGTTCGTTCCCTACTACCAGCCCCAGTTCGACGCCCGCACTCTGGAGATCACGGGCGTCGAAACCCTGGTGCGCTGGGACCATCCGGAACGCGGGGTCTTGGCGCCCGTGCAATTCCTCAAGGTCGCGGAAGACATCAATCTTCTCGCCGCAATAGACCGGATGGTCGTCGAAATGGCCTATGCCGATTTCCGCGCCTGGCAGCGGCAGGGGCTCGCGGTTCCCAAGATTTCGGTCAACATTTCCTCACGCCGCTTGCGCGACCCTCAGCTCGTGTCCGACCTGCGGGAGATGGACATCCCCCGTGGCGTCATGTCGGTCGAATTGCTCGAATCGATCTTTCTCGACGAGTTCGAGGATGAAGTTGCAGAAACGATCACCGCTCTCAATGACCTCGGCATAGATATAGAGATCGATGATTTTGGTACCGGCCACGCTTCGATCATCGGGCTTCTGAAGCTCAACCCGGCGCGTCTGAAGATCGACCGTGCACTGGTGGGGCCGATCCCGGAAAGCAGCAAACAGCAAAAGCTGGTGCGCGCTATTATCGACATCGGCCATTCATTGAATATCAAAGTCGTCGCCGAAGGCGTCGAAACCTGGGCCCACGCCGCGCTTCTCGCCGATCTCGGCTGCGATTTCCTGCAGGGCTACGTACTGGCGAAGCCGATGAGCCGGCAGGATTTCGAGACGTTTGCCAGAGGCGGTTTTAACGTGCCGCGCGGCTTTTCAGATGCCCGCAGGATGCGGTGATGCAGTACTTTGAATTACTGCATGTACAGGCCTTAGCATAAAAAATGTCGCCCGATTTTTGCTGCCGGGCGGCGTCACGTCACTTTCGCGGATTGCGAGATCAGTCGTTCTGAAGCTGCTCGACCGCCTGGGCAAGAAACTCGAGCATCCGCAAGCGGATTTCGTCTTCCGACTGTGCGATACCGGCTGCATCGAAATCGGCCTTGAGCTTGCGTACCACGTCCTCGTGGCCACGTTCCTCGAGATCGGCAGTGACGATTTCCCTTGCATAGGCTTCCGGATCGGCCTTGTTCAAGAGGCCCGCGGCCCAAAGACCGAGCAGCTTGTTGCGGCGCGCTTCCGCCTTGAACTTGAGCTCTGCGTCCAGCGCAAACTTGGCTTCGAAGCCCTTCTCGCGATCCTGCATCGTTGTCATAAACTAATCTCCCTCAGAATTCCTTGCCGGAAACAGTTATCGCCATAAACCAAAACACCGCTGAAAGTGCAATGCGAAGTTTTCGTCTTTGGTGACTTTCATGATACCCTAATCTAAATCGGGGGATGGGAAGATACGCCGATTGTGAAATGCGTTCTTTTCAGATATGGACCCGCTGAGAAAATTCCAATTGCGCGACCCAAGAGCGCCACCAACCAACAGAGATAAAATCCATGAATCGTCGCCGCCGTATCTACGAGGGCAAGGCCAAGATCCTATACGAGGGTCCGGAACCGGGCACGCTGATCCAGTTTTTCAAGGATGACGCGACCGCTTTCAACAAGAAGAAGCATGATGTCATCGACGGCAAGGGTGTCCTGAACAACCGGATTTCCGAGTACATCTTCACCCATCTGAACAAGATCGGCATTCCGACGCATTTCATCCGCCGCCTGAACATGCGCGAGCAGTTGATCAAGGAAGTGGAAATCATCCCGCTTGAGATCGTCGTGCGCAACGTCGCCGCCGGTTCGCTCGCCAAGCGTCTCGGTATCGAGGAAGGCACCGTGCTGCCGCGTTCGATCATCGAGTTCTACTACAAGGCCGATGCGCTCGACGACCCGATGGTGTCCGAAGAGCACATCACCGCCTTCGGCTGGGCAAGCCCGCAGGAACTCGACGACGTCATGGCGCTTGCCATCCGCATCAACGATTTCCTTTCCGGCCTCTTCCTGGGCGTTGGCATCCAGCTCGTCGATTTCAAGATCGAATGCGGACGCCTGTTTGAAGGCGACATGATGCGGATCGTCCTTGCCGACGAGATCTCTCCCGATAGCTGCCGTCTCTGGGATATCGAAACCAAGGAAAAGATGGACAAGGACCGGTTCCGCCGCGACATGGGCGGTCTCGTCGAAGCCTATCAGGAAGTGGCGCGCCGCCTCGGCATCATCAACGAGAACGAGCCGCCGCGCGGTTCCGGCCCGGTGTTGGTCAAGTAATTTCGGGGAATAAGCAAAGTGATCAAAGCACGTGTAACCGTGACGCTCAAGAACGGCGTTCTCGACCCTCAGGGCAAGGCAATCGAGGGTGCGCTCGGTGCGCTCGGGTTTGACGGCATCGGCCAGGTTCGTCAGGGCAAGGTCTTCGATCTGCAGATCGAAACCGCGGACAAGGCCAAAGCGGAATCCGACCTCAAGGCCATGTGCGAGAAGCTGCTGGCTAACACCGTGATTGAAAACTACACCATCTCCCTCGCCTGACGGTGGGGGAATGGCTTCGCTGGTGATCGGCTGGTCGCCTCCTCAAGTCCTTTTAAGCGGCTCCAGCCGGATTGACAGCCAGCGTTTCCACTGCGCATTGAAACCGCCTCGGAGTGCTTAGGCGCCGAGGCCAAGGCAAGGTATGTACGTCCAATGAAGTCTGCCGTCGTCCAACTCCCCGGTCTCAACCGCGATCGCGACATGATCGCGGCGCTCACCAAGATCTCCGGCCACAAGCCGGTGACCGTTTGGCAGACGGAAACGGAAATTCCGGACGTCGACCTGATCGTCATACCGGGCGGTTTTTCGTATGGCGACTACCTGCGCTGTGGTGCGATTGCCGCGCGGATGCCGGTGATGCAGGCGATCAAGGCGAAGGCCGATCAGGGGGTGAAGGTTCTTGGCGTTTGCAACGGCTTCCAGATCCTGGTTGAAGCGGGCCTCCTGCCTGGCGCCCTTATGCGCAATGCTTCGCTGAAATTCGTCTGCCGCGAGGTCAAGCTCGAAGTTGCCAATGCCGACACGGATTTCACGCGCGCCTATTCGAAGGGACAGGTCATCCGCAGCCCCGTTGCCCATCATGACGGAAACTATTTCGCCGACTCCGAAACGCTCAAAGCGATCGAGGGCAATGGTCAGGTGGTGTTCCGTTACGCTGAAGGCACCAACCCGAACGGATCGATAAACGACATTGCCGGCGTCATGAATGCGAAGGGCAACGTGCTTGGGATGATGCCGCATCCGGAAAACCTGATTGAAGCGGCACACGGCGGTTCGGACGGCCGCGGCATTTTCACCTCCGCCCTTGACGTAATCGCTGCTTAACCTTCACCCTGATAAAAGACGGCCTCCCGCCACCGACCGACGATCGAGACCGCCGATGCATCCAATCTCCTTCGCACGCTTCTCCGCGCTTGCCTGCGCCGTCGCCAGCCTTGCGCTCGTTGCAGGCTGCCAGTCGAGGACGCCAGCTGCGCCAGCTGCCAGCACCGCGGCTCTCCCGACGATGGAGCGCGTGGCGCTCGGTGCCAATAGCTGCTGGTTCAAGTCGGGCGATGCCGCCTTCAAGGCCTATCGCCTCGCACCGGAGCTGAATTCCTTCTCCGGCCGCCCGCGCATCCTGATCGTACCGCGCAAGTCGCCGGAGGCGCGTCCGCTTGCCGTCGTTCAGGCCGAAGGCCATCCCGCCCGCCTGCAAGCCTTCGGTCCGCTTCTCAGCGAGCCGGTGGGCGCGCGCATGACGACGGATGTCCGGCGCTGGGCCGCCGGCGGGCAAGGCTGCAGCTAACAGAGCGCGGTGCGGACCGCCTTGCCACCGCATGCAGCAGTTCAAAGCGTTACCGTGAGCTTAGTTGTCTGAAGACGCGCGGCGCTGCAGGAGGTGCTTTACCGCCAGAAAGGCATGGCTCCTTCCCTGCGCGCTTCCTCTTCGCTAACGCCGATATCCTTTAATTGATATGCGCTCAATTCTTCCAGCGCGACCCGGCTTCGCCGTTTCGCTGCCAGGGAGCAATAGAGATACCATAGCTTGGCAAATACCCCCTCTCCCGCCGGCGCCGCGATGCTGAAGGTCCTCTCATCGCCGCTGCTGATAACATCCACGCCTCGATCGTGTAGAGATTCAATTGTATCAATTGCACTCATTGTAGATGCCTTTGTCTGGATTGATCTCATTGTCTTGAGATAATTGACACGGCGCTTGAGGCAATATAGATAATTGTCACTATGACAACTTGGCTGCCCGATATTCAGCAGGGCCAAGGCCCCCTTTATGCCCGGATCGCCGATCAGATCGAACAGGCGATCGGCAACGGCGCCCTGCCGGTGGGAACGAAGCTGCCGCCGCAGCGCAATCTTGCCTTCGACATAGGCGTGACGATCGGCACGATCGGCCGGGCATACAGCATTGTCCGCGAACGAGGCCTCGTCAGCGGCGAGGTAGGCCGCGGCACCTATGTCCTCGATCGCCCGGAGAGCCGTCCGCCCGAACAGGCCGATCCTTTGACGACGTCATTGGCCGGGACGCGGCCGATCAATGCGCCGGCGGGCAAGTTGCGTTTCGACAGCACCGCTGCGCCGGACGTAGGCCAGGGTGACATTCTGGCCAAATTGCTGGGCGACATCAGCCGCGAGCACCATGGAGACATTGCGAGTTATGCCCGCAATTTCCCGGACGACTGGTTCGAGGCTGGCTGTCAATGGCTCGCACGCGGCAACTTCCGTCCCGTGCCCGAAAGCATTGTGCCGACGCTCGGCGCTCATGCCGCAGTTATCGCCGTGATCTCGGCCGTCACCTCCCCCGGTGATCGGATCGCTTTCGAGACTTTGACCTATTCACAGGTCAGCCGCAGTGCGGGCCTGATCGGCCGGCGGACAGCGCTGATGGAAGGCGACGAATTCGGATTGATTCCGGACGATTTCGAGCGCGTCTGCGCCCAGCAACATCCGAAACTCGCCTTTCTCATGCCGAGCGCCCAGAACCCGACGGTCGTCGCCATGCCGTTGGACAGGCGCCTTGCAGTCGCGGAGATCGCGCGAAAATACGGCGTCTGGCTGGTCGAGGATGAGGTCTATGGTTCGATGACGGGCGATCGGTTGCCCTTGATGGCGGAGCTGGCGCCGGAGCGGACCTTCCTCGTCGGAGGCCTGTCGAAGTCCGTGGCTGCCGGCGTGCGGGGCGGCTGGGTCGCCTGCCCACCGCATTTCAGCCAGCGGATCCGCATCGCGCACAAGATGGTAAGCGGCGGTCTTCCCTTCATTCTCGCCGAGCTTTGCGCTCGGCTGGTCCTGTCGGGCTCCGCATCCGCCTTGCGCAACCGCGCCGTCGAGGAAATTACCGCGCGCGAAGCGATGGCACGCGAAGTCTTCTCCGGTTTCGAGTTCAATTCCCACCCGAGGGTGCCCTTCCTCTGGCTGAAGCTGCCTGACCCCTGGCTCTCGGGAACCTTCAAACAGGCGGCCCTGCAGGAAGGAGTCCTCATCGACGACGAGGATGAGTTCAAGGCGGGGCGCGCCGACCGTGTCTTCCACCGCATCCGCGTCGGCTTCTCCTCGCCGCCTGAGCGGT
This sequence comes from Sinorhizobium sp. 7-81, assembly GCF_030124405.1. NCBI lineage: Bacteria > Pseudomonadati > Pseudomonadota > Alphaproteobacteria > Hyphomicrobiales > Rhizobiaceae > Sinorhizobium > Sinorhizobium sp. 7-81. The sequence continues at coordinate 413,600 of NZ_JASKLT010000003.1, forward strand.
ACGACGTGCAGAGAGGCTTTCAAATCCTCAGGCGACTGCTCGACAGCGGCCGCACCGGTTACGACAGTTTCGATTAAATCACCTTTTGAAGATGACTTTCGCGCAAGCCACGGCAATCTACTGTCGTTCCGTGTGCTGCGTAAGATTGATTCGGCTTGAAGGATTTCTGCATGACGCATCCACGCTCGTTCGCCTGTCGGGGCAGGTTCTACCAGTTCGCCGTCGCCTTGATCTTTTCGACCGGGCTCGCGGCTGGGGCATCGCAAACGAAGGCGGCGGAAGGCATTTTCGATGAGATGCGTTTCGGTGCGACGGCGTCGATTGGCAACGGAGACAATCACGAAAGCGGCGTCTTTCCGTCCTTCACGATCTTCTTTGATCCTTTCGCAACCGACAGCGCCACCGGTATTGTTGAGAAGATCCTGAGGCCGCGCGTACATGCCGGCGCGTCGATCGCAACCTCGTCGAGCGGCGTGAACGAGGTCTACGGAGGCCTTAGTTGGAATGCCGATCTCACCGAACGGTTCTTCGTCGAACTCGGCCTCGGCGCCACTGTTCATGACGGTGATTTGAACGATGACGGCACGAGCGGACCGAAGCTCGGCTGCCGTCTGCTGTTTCGCGAATATGCGGCCGCCGGCTACCGCTTCGACGACCACTGGAATCTCTCGGCCACTGTTGAACATGCCTCGAATGCCGATCTTTGCAACGGCCCCAATGATGGCCTGACACGTGCGGGCCTGATGCTCGGCTACAAGTTTTGACGGCACGAATTTCTCGCCGCCGGCTCCGGATGCCCGTTCCGGCGCACTGTTGATCGAGCTTATTTTTCTGTCGCGCCGCGCCGCAGCATAGGCTAAAGAAGCCGCAAAGCGCCCCTGCAGCGCGCCGCGCGTCTTATCACACGTGCAAAGGTCGCTGTAGCACTTTGAGTTGCTGCATGTTTTGTCCTTGAACCGCTGCGATTTGAGGACGCATGCAGTTGTGTCTGTTGCGGTTCACACGCGCCGTGTCCCTTTGGAAGGGTTGCGCGCCGCCCGAAGGATTGACGGTCGACGATGACGATTTCCAACACCCGCCCCATCACCCCGGACCTTATCGCGTCGCACGGGCTGAAGCCCGACGAATACGATCGCATCCTGAGCCTGATCGGGCGCGAGCCGACCTTCACCGAACTCGGCATTTTCTCGGCGATGTGGAACGAGCATTGCTCCTACAAGTCTTCGAAGAAATGGCTGCGGACGCTTCCGACCAAGGGACCGCGCGTCATCCAGGGGCCGGGCGAAAACGCCGGCGTTGTCGACATCGATGACGGCGACTGCGTCGTCTTCAAGATGGAGAGCCACAACCACCCTTCCTATATCGAACCCTATCAGGGAGCAGCGACCGGTGTCGGCGGCATCCTGCGTGACGTCTTCACCATGGGTGCACGCCCGATCGCCGCAATGAACGCGCTGCGTTTCGGCTCGCCGGACCACCCGAAGACCCGCCATCTGGTCTCCGGCGTCGTCGCAGGCGTTGGTGGCTACGGCAACTCCTTCGGCGTTCCGACGGTCGGCGGCGAGGTCGAGTTCGACGCGCGCTACAATGGCAACATTCTTGTCAACGCCTTTGCAGCCGGCCTCGCGAAGAGCGACGCGATCTTCTATTCGAAGGCGGAAGGCGTCGGCCTGCCGGTCGTCTATCTCGGTGCCAAGACCGGCCGCGATGGCGTCGGTGGCGCGACCATGGCCTCGGCCGAATTCGACGAGTCGATCGAGGAGAAGCGCCCGACCGTGCAGGTCGGCGATCCCTTCACCGAAAAATGCCTGCTCGAAGCCTGCCTTGAACTGATGCAGACGGGCGCCGTGATCGCGATCCAGGACATGGGCGCGGCGGGCCTTACCTGTTCGGCGGTCGAGATGGGCGCCAAGGGTGATCTCGGCATCGAACTCGATCTCGACAAGGTGCCGGTGCGCGAAGAGCGCATGACCGCATACGACATGATGCTTTCCTAAAGCCAGGAGCTCATGCTGCCCGGGCTGCGCCCGGACAAGGAAGAGGAAGCCAAGGCGATCTTCGTCAAGTGGGGCCTGGATTTCGCGATCGTCGGCAAGACCACCGACGACCTGCGCTTCCGCATCCTGCATCAGGGCGATGAAGTGGCAAACCTTCCGATCAAGGAACTCGGCGACCAGGCGCCCGAATACGACCGTCCCTGGATGCCGGCAACGGCCCCCTCGCCGCTCGCCACCAACGACATCCCGCAGGCGGACGTCGCCGAAGCGCTTCTCAAGCTTGTCGGTTCCGCCAACAACTCGTCGCGTCGCTGGGTGTACGAGCAATATGACACGCTGATCCAGGGCAACTCGCTGCAACTGCCAGGCGGCGACGCCGGCGTCGTCCGCGTCGAAGGTCATGAGACGAAGGCGCTGGCCTTCTCCTCGGACGTCACGCCGCGCTATGTCGAGGCGGATCCGTTCGAAGGCGGGAAGCAGGCTGTTGCGGAGTGCTGGCGCAATCTGACGGCAACCGGTGCGCTGCCGCTGGCCGCGACCGACAACCTGAACTTCGGCAATCCAGAGCGTCCGGAGATCATGAGCCAGTTCGTCCATGCGATCAAAGGCATAGGCGAAGCCTGCCGCGTGCTCGAGTTCCCGATCGTTTCGGGCAACGTTTCGCTCTACAACGAGACCAACGGCCAGGCGATCCTGCCGACCCCGACCATCGGCGGCGTCGGCCTTATCAAGGACTGGTCGAAGATGGCGCGCATCCGCTTTGCCGCCGCGGATGAGACGATCCTGCTTGCCGGAGCGCCGGAAAGCTGGGGCAGCCACATCGCGCAGTCGGTTTACATGCGCGACATCCATGGCCGCACCGATGGTCCGGCACCGCATGTCGATCTCGCGCATGAGCGAAAGGTCGGCGATTTCGTTCGGGGTCTGATCGAGGCCGGCCTTGTGACGGCGGTGCATGATTGCTCCTCCGGCGGCCTCGCCCTCGCGGTGGCGGAAATGGCGATGGCGTCCGCAATCGGGGCGACGGTCGATGCTCCGGCGGGGCATGACCCCATTCCGGTTTTCTACGGCGAAGACCAGGGTCGTTATGTGGTGACCGTTGCTGCCGGCAATTTCGACGCGGTGCAGGAGCAAGCGAAGGCTGCAGGCGTTTCGCTCGCGGTCATCGGCAAGACCGGTGGCGATGCCGTCAAGCTCGGTGACGCAGGAGCGGTCGCGATCAAGGACCTGTGCTCGGCACACGAATCCTGGTTCCCCGATTACATGGGCGGCGATCTTGCGCCGGACAATTGATGCATGTCGCGTAAAAGTGTCCGGCGGTTTTGCGATAACGATATGCATTGAAGACAATGACCTAAGCCTGTGCGTGAATTCTTTTTCACGCGACGGGATTTAGGCGCGAAGACTTCCTGAACGGGCCGATTCAGCATTTGCCTTCCGTACCTGAATCGTGGTTCCCTGAAAACATGAAAGGCGCCGGCGGTGCTGCCGGCGCAGAAAATAAAAGGGAGTTGGCGTATCATGCCCATGACACCAGGCGATATCGAAGACATGATCAAGGCCGGGATTCCCGGTGCAAAGGTCACGATCCGCGATTTGGCCGGTGACGGCGACCATTATGCCGCCGAAGTCGTGGCCGAAGCGTTTCGCGGCAAGACCCGTGTGCAACAGCACCAGATGGTCTACAACGCATTGAAGGGCAATATGGGTGGCGTGCTCCACGCACTCGCCCTCCAGACCAGCGCGCCGGAGTGAGTTGGAATGGCGGACCTGATCAAGGAGCTTGTCAGCGGTGTCGTTGACAGCGCGCTGAAGGAGATCCTGAAGAAGACCGGCGCAAGGCGTAGCGCGACGAAGCGGACGAAGCGCCGGACCAGGAAAGCCGCATCGGGCGGCCTGCTCGCGGAGATCATCGAAGCCGCCGTGCGCAAACCGGCGAAGAAACAGGTGAGCCGTCGCCGCACGGCGGCTGCCAGGAACAAGCTGCGCCGCCGGTCCGCCTAGCCGAGTGGTATCGAAGCCACATTTTGAGGGGCCATCAATATTTGTTGTGATTGGGTGATGAAAATCACCCGCACGCATGCTATCTAAGCCCCAATCGACATCCGGTCCTTGAAGCCGGCGCAGGAAGGAAGACAAAATGAGCGGAATTCACGATTTCATCGACAACGAAGTCAAGACGAACGACGTTGTTCTCTTCATGAAGGGCACGCCGCAGTTTCCGCAGTGTGGCTTCTCTGGCCAGGTTGTCCAGATCCTCGATTACATCGGTGTCGACTACAAGGGCATCAATGTGCTTGCCGATGCGGATCTTCGCCAGGGCATCAAGGACTATTCCAACTGGCCGACCATTCCGCAGCTTTACGTGAAGGGCGAATTCGTCGGCGGCTGTGACATCGTACGGGAGATGTTTCAGGCCGGAGAATTGCAGTCGCATCTTCAGGGACAGGGTGTTTCCGTGAAGGGTGCCGCCTGACCCGAGCGGCGTCTTCTGAAATATCGGGAAAGGCGGGCGACCGCCTTTTTTGATTCTGACGCTCCATTTCGATTGTCTAATTTCTAATGTGCTTCTTGAGCGGGCGGGCAAATTTCCGGTCGTCGGAAGCGTTCTGGATAGCCAGACATCAGCTGCCCTGCGACGTGCATGGTTCCACCAAAGGGCCACAGAGCGGGTGCCGCTCGCCCGGACCTCCGCTCGCCGCTCGTTCTGACGCGGGAGCGCGTCCTACCACCACCACCGACACGCCGGCCGGTGCCACGCTGGCCGTCGAACGTCAGCCAGTTCCGGAGGCATGATCCGGAAAGCACCGATCGCATCGCTCAGGTCAATCTCGGCTCTTGTCCGAATAGTGCGAAAATTCAAGGCGTTGTGCTCTCGCATTCGGAGGGCAAATACAGTTTCAAATTCCGATGCCCGCCCGCGGCCATCAGCAGGACATGTGACATGACCAGGCCCATTGATCAGACCGCCACCCTCTCGGGACTGACGAAGTTCCAGTTCATTGCGCTGATGGCGATGCTGATGTCGATCAACGCGATCTCGATCGACATCATGCTGCCGGGATTGCAGGAAATCGGCGCGAGCCTTGGGGTCGCCGATGAAAACCATCGGCAGTATGTCATCACCGCCTACCTCATCGGCATGGGCTTTGCGCAATTGTTCTTCGGCCCGCTATCCGACCGCTTGGGCCGGAAAGGGCCGCTATTGGGCGGGCTCGCACTCTACGGCCTCTGCGCGCTTGCGATCGTGTTCGTGCCCACATTCACGGCGCTCCTGTTCCTTCGTTTTGTGCAGGGCGTCGGCGCGGCCGCAACTCGCGTCATCACTGTCTCCATCGTGCGTGACGTCTATGGCGGCCGTCAGATGGCGGAGATCATGTCTCTGGTCATGATGATGTTCATGATCGTTCCCGTGATCGCGCCGAGCATTGGTCAGTTGATCATGCTCTTCTCCGAATGGCACATGATCTTCGTCGTTATCGCGCTGTTCGCAGCGACGATCTCCGTCCCCGTAGCCCTCAGCCTTCGCGAAACGCTGGCGCCGTCTAACCGGCGCGCCTTCACGGCTTCAGTGATACTGGAAGGCTTCCGCATCGTGCTGACGAACCGGCTGGCACTTTTCTACACGCTGGCGACGTCCGCTCTCCTTGGCGGACTTTTCGGCTTCGTCAACTCGGCGCAACAGATCCTCGTCGGCATCTACGGTCTCGGGATCTGGTTTCCAGCGGTTTTCGCAGCCTTCGCAGGCATGATGGCGATCGCCTCCTTCACCAATTCGCGTCTCGTTCAGCGATTCGGCATGCGCGCTCTCTCGCACGCAGCACTTCTGGGCTTCACGCTGGCAAGCTTCATCTGGCTGTCGGTGTCGCTGATGGGGCCGCTGCCGCTACCGCTCTTCATTATCCTGCACGCAGCGACGATGTTCCAGTTCGGGCTGATCGCGGCGAACTTCAACGCCATGGCGATGGAGCCGCTCGGCCATGTGGCCGGAACCGCGTCCTCCGTCCTGGGCTTCACGCAGACGATCGGCGGCGGGATCATCGGTGCATTTATCGGCCAAGCCTTCGACGGCACCGTGACGCCGCTTGCCGCAGGGTTTTTCACAGTAGCCATTTTCGCCGTCGCATTCGTGCTGATCGCCGAGGGCGGCCTGCTTTTCAGACCGCACAACCCGGCCGGTTAGCCCGAAACGCGGCGTGGAGGCGTCAGCCGCTTCCTCCACCCGCCGGTCCGATTTCTCCTCTCAAGCTCTTCTTACGGATATTCAACAATGTCCTCCGTTTCAGAAAAATCATCCATTCCCCAACAAGCCGCGCATGTCGACAGTGCCTCGGGCGCCGGACGCATCCATATGGGCTTCGCCGAGTTCATCGTGACGATCGCGCTCATGACCGCCAGCGTCGCGCTTGCGATTGACAGCATGCTGCCCGCCCTTCAGAGCATCGGTCAGTCGTTCGACGTCGCAAATGCGAACGACGCACAGCTTGTCATTGGCATCTTCCTGCTCGGATTCGGCCTGTCGCAGATTTTCTTCGGCAGCCTTTCCGACACCTTCGGCCGGCGCATCGTGTTGCTCGGCGGCCTGGCCTTCTTCACGCTCACCTCGTTCGCCGCCTCGCAGGCCACGAGCTTCGAAGCGCTGCTCGTGATGCGCTTCGTGCAGGGTGTCGGTGCAGCCGCCATCCGCATCACGACGATGGCGATCGTTCGCGACTGTTTCGGCGGCCGTGAAATGGCGCGAGTGATGTCCTATGTAATGATCGTCTTCATGATCATTCCGATCGTCGCTCCTTCCCTTGGGCAACTGGTGATCGTCTCTGCGAGCTGGCACTGGATCTTCATCCTGATCGGCGGCATTGGCGCCGTCCTGTTCATCTGGGCACTGACCCGGATGAAGGAGTCCCTGCCGCAGGAGGAGCGCCTGCCGCTTTCGGTCGGCGCCGTCCTCTCCGGCTTCCGCACGGTACTGACGAACCGCATAACCTGCGGCTACATGATCGGGCTTACGCTCTTCTCCGCGGTGATCTGTGCCTATATCGTCAGCGTTCAGCAGGTCTTTGGAGAGGTCTACGGTCTTGGCGATTGGCTGCCGATCGCGTTTGCGGCGACGGCGGGCGGGATTGCAGTTGCCAATTTCGCCAACGGCTTCTTCGTCCGCAGCTTCGGCATGCGCCGCATCTCGCATGCTGCCATGGTTCTCTTCACGCTGCTTGCAACAATCGGCTATGGGATGTCGCTCGTTGGCACGCCGGCCTTCGCGATCAGCTACCTGATTTTCTCGATCCTGCTGATGTTCTTTGCCGTCATCGCCACGAACTTCACCGCCATCAGCCTTGAGCCGATGGGGCACCTTGCAGGGACGGCAACCGCGATCACCGGCTTCGTCTCGACGACGGGCGGGACACTACTCGGTGCCGCCGTCGGCCAACTCTTCAACGGCACGCTGCAGCCCTTGTTCGGTGGCTTTGCGCTGTTCGGCCTGTTCACCATTCTCGCCACGCTTTGGGCGGAGAACGGCAAGCTCTTCACGCATCCCGGCGACAAGGACATGGCGCATGATCACGGCGGCGGCCACATGTAAGAAAGGCCCGCCCGGACCATCCGGGCGGGCCTTTCCATTTTCTGTGATCGTGCGAAATCGCTCAGACCGTGAAAACCTCGCGCCGCAGGGCTTCCCAGCTCTCCTTGTCGGTCGCCAGAAGCAGGCCGCCATTGGTGTGGGCAGGCAGATAGCGGGAGCCGTCGAAGCGCGCCGCATAGGCGCCCGCCTCTTCGGCAATCAGCGTCCCGGCCAGATGGTCCCACGGCATCAGCTTCTGGTACATCAGGAAGTGTACATGACCGCCGGCAAAGATCCGGTATTCATGAGCCGCGCAACGGTAGCTGGTGGCGATCCTGACCCTGGCCAAATTGCCCATGACGATCCGGCGGTCGTCTTCCTTGTAGAAGGCCGTCGAAGCACCGCCGACCATGGCCTCGAGCGGCACGCCCGCAGTCACCGCCAATTTCTCCTGCGATCCGTCCGGCCGGCACAGCCAGGCGCCCGCCCCCTTCTCGGCAATGACCCAATCGTTGCCAAGCGGATCATAAATGATGCCGGCGACGGTCTCTCCCTTGGCGACCACGCTTGCCATGACGCCGAAGAGCGGCAAGCCGGCCGCAAAATTGAAAGTTCCGTCGATCGGATCGACGACGATTGCGAGATCGGCATCGGCGAGCTTGTCAAGCAATGCCGGGTCAGCGGCAACGGACTCCTCGCCAATGAAAACAGCGCCCGGCGCGATCGCATCGATCTTGGCCTTGATGAGCCTTTCCGCTGCTTCGTCGCCTTCTGTGACGAGATCGATCGCCTCCGACTTCATGCGCACATCGCCGGCGCCAAGATTGCGGAACCGCGGCAGAATTTCCTTGACCGCCGCCTCCTGCAGAAGGTTGGCGAGTGCGGCGATGTCGACGGATTGGCTCATTCTTTGGGCTCCGGGGAAAGGGATTGGAAATCGAAAAGCTTTGGATCAAGCAGGTGCGACGGGTTCACGTGGCCAAGCGCGCGCAGCATCGTGTCCTTGCGGCCGGGCATGCGCCGCTCGAGGTCGGCAAGCATAGCCTTCATCGCATTGCGTTCGAGACCGTCCTGCGAGCCGCAGAGGTCGCAGGGGATGATCGGAAATTCCATGGCCGCCGCGAACTTCGCTAGATCGTCTTCCGCTGCATAGGCAAGCGGCCGCAGCACCATGAGATCGCCTTCGTCGTTGAGAAGCTTGGCCGGCATCGACGCGAGCCGCCCGCCATGGAAGAGGTTCATGAAGAAGGTTTCGAGGATATCCTCCCGATGGTGGCCGAGGACGAGGGCATCACACCCCTCCTCCCGCGCGATGCGATAGAGATTGCCGCGCCTCAACCGCGAGCAGAGCGAGCAATAGGTCGCGCCTGTCGGCACCTTCTCCTTTACGATGGAATAGGTGTCGCGGTATTCGATGCGGTGTTTGACGCCGATCGAGCTCAGGTAGTCCGGCAGGATATGTTTGGGGAAGTTCGGCTGGCCCTGATCGAGGTTGCAGGCGATGAGCTCGACCGGCAGCAGACCGCGCCATTGCAGATCCATCAAAAGCGCCAGCAGACTGTAGCTGTCCTTGCCACCGGAAAGGCCGACGAGCCAGCGTCTGCCGCCCTTCAACATGTCGAAATCGTCGAGCGCCTGACGGGTTTGCCGCAGCAGGCGCTTGCGGAGCTTATTGAAGGAAACCGAGGACGGCATCCGCGCGAAAAGCGGATGAGCATCAAACCCGGTCTCTTCGTCGTCCGCGGCAATGTTCACCGTGTCGTACTGGGACGATGCTGAAAGTTCCATGGCAATGGTCTCGGAATATGCAGGCAAGGCGCCCGGAAGCCTAGACCAGCACTTGCCCTGTCCGGCCTCGAAGATCAAGGGAAAACGGCTTTGAAAGGGATTATCAAGGACCGAAGACGGACCAGCCGGTGCGCGCGGCGAGCATTTCGAGCGCCAGCGAACCCAGCAGCGAATTGCCGTTCTCGTTGAGCCCGGGTGACCAGACTGCGACGGAAGCCTTGCCTGGCGCGACGGCCAGAATGCCTCCGCCGACGCCGCTCTTGCCGGGCAGGCCGACCCGATAGGCGAAGTCGCCGGAGCCGTCATAGTGACCGCAGGTCAGCATCAGCGCATTGATGCGGCGTGCGCGTTGGCGCGAAACGACGGAATGCCCGGTCAATGGATTCGTGCCGCCGGCGGCGAGAAACAGGCCGGCCTTGGCGAGCTGCGCGCAGGTCATCGCCAAAGCGCAATGGTGAAAATAGACGCCGAGTACATGCTCAGCCGGATGATCGAGTTTGCCGAAGGAACGCATGAAATTGGCAAGCGCGACATTGCGGAAGCCGGTTGCCGTCTCCGAGCGCGCTACCTCGTGGTCGATCACGATTGTGTCGTCGTCGGCAAGATAGCGGACGAACTGCACGATTTCGCCGATGAGCTCCTTGGGCGTGTGGCCTGCAAGGATAAGGTCGCTGATGGTGATCGCGCCGGCATTGATAAAGGGATTGCGCGGCTTTCCACCTTCGTGCTCGAGCTGCACGATCGAATTGAAGGCAGAGCCCGACGGTTCGCGCCCGACGCGGTGCCAGATATTCTCGCCATGCTTGCCAAGCGCCAGCGTCAGCGTAAACACCTTGGAGATGCTTTGGATCGAAAACGGCATCTCCGCATCGCCGACCCGGTATATCTCACCGCCGGTGGTGACGATTGCCATGCCGAAACGGCGGGAATCGACGCGTGCGAGCTGCGGAATATAGTCGGCCACCTTGCCCTCGCCGAGGCGTGGCGTCAGTTCGCGATAAATGTCATCGATGATCGCCTGCAGGTCTTGCGGCGCTTTTTGCTCCGGCATGCGGCATTCCTCGACACTGATTGATCGGCATCTTCGTACAAAAAAACCGCCCGTCTCCGGGCGGTTTTCGAAAGCTCACAAGGCAAAAGCCCCGGATTAACGCGAATAGAATTCGACGACCAGGTGCGGTTCCATGACGACCGGGTACGGAACGTCGGTGAGAACCGGAACGCGGACGTAGGTCGCAACCATCTTGTTGTGATCGGCGTCGATGTAGTCCGGAACGTCACGCTCAGCGAGCTGTACGGATTCGAGAACCGAAACGAGCTGCTTGGACTTTTCCTTGACTTCGATGACGTCGCCCGGCTTGCAACGGTAGGAACCGATGTTGACGCGGACGCCGTTGACCTTGACGTGGCCATGGTTGACGAACTGGCGCGCAGCGAAGACGGTCGGAACGAACTTTGCGCGGTAGACGATCGCGTCGAGGCGCGATTCGAGCAGGCCGATCAGGTTTTCCGGAGTGTCACCCTTGCGGCGCGAAGCTTCGGCGAAGATCGCACGGAACTGCTTTTCACGGATGTCGCCGTAGTAGCCCTTCAGCTTCTGCTTGGCGCGCAGCTGCACGCCGAAGTCGGAAAGCTTGGACTTGCGGCGCTGGCCGTGCTGGCCCGGGCCGTATTCACGGCGGTTGACCGGGGACTTCGGACGGCCCCAGATGTTTTCGCCCATGCGGCGGTCAATTTTGTACTTGGACGATTCGCGCTTGCTCATCGCATTTCCTTTCAATCAGTTACACCGGCTTGTTGCCAAGCCGGATCAAGGAAACACGCCCTCCTCTGAACCCATTTCGGGAGTTCTGACAGGCCTCTTACGATCACGCGGACGCAAGAAACCACGGGACATGTCAAATGAAACACCGGACATTGCTGCCCGGCGTTGGGCGGGTCTTTACGCACCGATTGCTGATTTGTCAACGTAAAAGCGGAAAGTTTTACGCACGCCGCCATTGTAAAGGCGGAAAGTTTTACGCATGCGGCCTTTCGCGAGAACGCTTACTCAGCGGCTGTGCGTTCGGCATTCCCGATATCCGGACCGTTTGCATCGCCCGGCGCGGTTTCGCTCCCGAGGTCGGGGAAAGCAACGATGCGCTTGCCGGAGGAATCCGCGTGCACCACGACGAGTCCGTGCTCCTCGAAATAGCCGAGCAGCCGGCGTGCGCGGCGGGCGGAATGGGTTCCATAGGCCCGCGCGATCATCGCGTCGGAAGGACACGGCAGGCCGCGCACGGCCGCCTGCGCCATCATCAGAAACACCGCTTGCAGGTCCTCGGTTACGCGATCGGCAAGCCGGAGCGCCGATGCCCATGTCTCTGTCGCCGCCGTCTCGGCATCGACGCCGGACCGGGCGACGGCCATCTTGCGGCGGAAGGCGCTCAAGGAAAGTGCGGGGCCTGGTACGCGGCGGATACGGCAACGAACGAGAAAGTCCTGGAAGAGTTCGGCGTCCGGCCGGAACGCCGCGTCCGGATTGGCCAGGATCTCGGCGAACAGGCTGTCGAGCAGCGCGTCGCGCTCCTCCGGCGACATTTCCGGCTGGGCAGGTTTGATTTCGACCGTTGCCAAAGGCTCTGGGCGTGGCCGTGACAGTTCGGCGAGGATATCGGTCGCCGGACGTGGCTGCGGAGCCGGCCGGCGCACGATCGGCCGCGTCAACTCTTCGGGATCCGGCGTGAAGATCAGGTCCTCGACGTCCTGCGGCGCTTCCGGCAGCGGCATCAGCTTCGGACTGGTGGAGCGGGCGGAAGTCTCGACGGAGCCGATCGTCACCTTCAGCGGCCGACGCGACAGCGCAGGCCCGAGCGCGACGAAAGAGCCGCGTTTCAGGTCGCGGAACATCTCGGCGGTGCGGCGGTCCATGCCCAGGAGATCGGCGGCGCGCAGCATGTCGATGTCGAGAAAGGTGCGCCCCATCAGGAAATTCGAGGCCTCGGCCGCGACGTTCTTAGCGAGCTTCGCCAGGCGCTGCGTGGCGATGACGCCTGCGAGCCCCCTCTTTCGGCCGCGGCACATGAGATTGGTCATCGCGCCAAGCGACACCTTGCGGACATCTTCCGAGACATCGCCGCCGACCGATGGCGCAAACATCTGCGCCTCGTCCACGACGACGAGAACAGGATACCAGTAGTCACGATCGGCATCGAACATAGCATTCAGGAAGACGCCGGCGCTGCGCATCTGCTGCTCGACATCGAGCCCTTCGAGCGAAAGGACGCAGGAGACGCGGTGCTGGCGGATGCGCGTCGCGATGCCGATGAGCTCCGCATCCGTGCGCTCGCCCTCGATCACCACATGGCCGAACTTGTCGGCGAGCGTGACGAAATCACCTTCCGGATCGATAATGCACTGCTGCACCCATGGGGCGGACTGTTCGAGCAGGCGCCGCAAGAGATGCGACTTCCCGGAGCCGGAATTACCCTGCACCAGGAGGCGCGTCGCCAGAAGCTCTTCGATATCGAGCGAGGCCGAAGTCCCTTCGGACGTCGTTCCCATGTCGATGCCGACTTTCATCCGTACCTCATCAAAGAATGCATTCTGCCCCAACGGGACAACCGTGGGCACGTATCAGCGTCTAGCACCCTTCCAGGCGCTTTGCTCGGCGCAATGGGCGAAACCCACAGATGTTTACCTGATCGTCAGTCCAAAGCCTTGCATCAGACGGCGTGTGGCGAAGTCGGGCCTGCCGCTGGTGAATATCGCCGGGTCCTCGCCGTTCAACGGCTCGAATCCGTTCGGCAACGGCACCAGCGAGCGGGCGCGCCGCGCGATCGCCTCTGCCGGATCGAGCCAATCGACCGGCCATGGCGCAAGCCGCCGGAAAACATTCGCCATGAAGGGGTAATGCGTGCAGGCGAGCACGACGATATCGGTCTTCTTCCCATCCCTTTCGACGAAACAAGGCGCGATCTCGGCCAGGACTGCCTCGTCGTCGAGTTTCTCACCGCGGATATACGCCTCCGCCATGCGCGCCAGGTTTTCCGAGCCGACGAGCCGCACGTGGCATTGCGATGCAAAGGACTGGATGAGATCGCGCGTATAGGCGCGTTTGACCGTGCCGGGTGTTGCGAGAACCGAGACCAGCCCCGAACGCGTCCGCTCCGCCGCCGGTTTGATCGCCGGAACCGTGCCGACGAAAGTCATCTGCGGATAGGCCGCGCGTAGATCCGCTCCGACAAGGGTGAAGGCGGTGTTGCAGGCGATGATGCAGATTTCCGGATCGTGCGCGGCGAGCAGTTCGCCGAAGAGCGTGATCACGCGCTCCTTCAACGCCCCCTCCTCCCAGCCGCCATAAGGGAAACCGGCATCGTCGGCGACGTAGATGAAATGCCGCTCCGGCATTAGCACGCGCGCCTCGCGCAGCACCGTCAGCCCACCGATCCCGCTGTCGAAAACGAGTATGGGTTTCAGTTCACTCGTTGTCACCGCCGCCTTGCACTTTCCTGCTGCGCCCCGCCGGTGCACCGGAGCCACGCGGATTTTCGCGGGTGAACCGGTCGAGCGAAGAGATGACGCCGCGCAGCACCTGGATTTCGGATTCGGTAAAGGATGGTCTCGTCAGAACAGCGCGGAGATTTTCGACCAATTTCGGCTTTTTGTCGGCGGAGCGGAAGTAATTGCGTGCCTCCAGCGCCTCTTCCAGATGATCGAAGAGACCTTGCAGGTGTTCCTTGGTCGCCGGGCGTTGCCCGATCGCCTGGAAGGACGTTTCGTCTTCCGATTCCATGCCGGTCTTCATCCACTCATAGGACATGAGCAGCACGGCCTGCGCGAGGTTCAGCGAGGCGAAAGCCGGGTTGACTGGAAAGGTCACGATCTCGTCGGCCAACGCCACTTCCTCGTTGGTGAGGCCAGTGCGTTCGCGGCCAAAAATGATGCCGACCCCCTCGCCGCTCTTGAATCGTTGGCGCAGCGTGCGCGCCGCGATGATCGGTGAACGCACGGGCTTGTAGCCGTCACGGTCGCGGGCGGTGGTGGCGTAGACGAAGTTGAGATCGGCGATCGCCTCCTCGAGCGTGCCGTAGAGCTTGGCGCCATCGATGACATGATCGGCGCGGCTTGCTGCGGAACGCGCCTTTTCGCTCGGCCAGCCGTCGCGCGGGTTGACGAGGCGCAGTTCCGACAGCCCGAAATTGGCCATGGCACGCGCCACCATGCCGATGTTCTCGCCGAGTTGCGGATAAGCGAGAATGATCGCGGGACCTTCCGTCAAGAGTTCGCGCTCGCTGTTGGTACCTGCCATTGCCTAAGCCTTCGCCTTCTGTTCGGCGTTTCCCTCGCACAATCGGTCAAGAATTTAAAGGCCGCCGTTCACCGCTCGCAGGACAGCTATCAATAATGTGAGCCGCTCCAGCGGTATGGAAATCAACTCCGGGCCGAGTTGAGCGTTAGCCGGCGCCGGATCCGACGGACAGAAACACCGGTCCTTCCTCCATCCAAAGTTTCAGCCGAGCATGCTTTGCCTTGCCGGTTCACAATGCTATAGGGCTCTGGATTTCTCCCACCGGGGGCATCTCGTCCGATGTCCCGCAAAGCTACGAGGCATATCCATGGCAAAGATCAAGGTCGCCAATCCGGTCGTCGAGCTCGACGGCGACGAGATGACCCGCATCATCTGGCAGTTCATCAAGGACAAGCTGATCCATCCCTATCTCGACCTCGATCTCGAATATTATGACCTCAGCGTCGAGAACCGCGACGCGACCGAAGACCAGGTGACAATCGACGCCGCCAACGCCATCAAGAAGCATGGCGTCGGCGTCAAATGCGCGACGATCACGCCCGACGAAGCACGCGTCGAGGAGTTCAAGCTGAAGAAGATGTGGAAGTCGCCGAACGGCACGATCCGCAACATCCTCGGAGGCGTGATCTTCCGCGAGCCGATCATCTGCAAGAACGTGCCGCGCCTCGTTCCCGGCTGGACGAAGCCGATCATCGTCGGCCGTCATGCCTTCGGCGACCAGTACCGCGCCACCGACTTCAAGTTCCCGGGTAAGGGCAAGCTTTCGATCAAGTTCGTCGGCGAAGACGGCCAGACGATCGAACACGACGTCTATGATGCGCCCGGCGCCGGCGTCGCGATGGCCATGTACAACCTGGACGAATCGATCACCGATTTCGCCCGCGCCTCGTTCAACTACGGTCTGCAGCGCAAGGTCCCGGTCTATCTCTCGACCAAGAACACGATCCTCAAGGCCTATGACGGCCGCTTCAAGGATATCTTCCAGAAGGTGTTCGACGAGGAGTTCGCCGAACAGTTCAAGGCAGAAAAGCTCTGGTACGAACACCGCCTGATCGACGACATGGTCGCCTCGGCGCTGAAGTGGTCCGGCGGTTATGTCTGGGCCTGCAAGAACTATGATGGCGACGTCCAGTCCGATATCGTTGCGCAGGGCTTCGGTTCGCTCGGCCTGATGACCTCCGTGCTGATGACGCCGGATGGCAAGACGGTCGAGGCGGAAGCAGCGCACGGAACGGTTACGCGCCACTACCGCCAGCACCAGAAGGGCGAGGAAACCTCGACCAACTCGATCGCGTCGATCTTCGCCTGGACCCGCGGCCTTGCTCATCGTGCCAAGCTCGACGGCAACGCCGAACTCGCGAAGTTCTCGGAAACGCTCGAGCGCGTTTGCATCGAGACGGTCGAAGCCGGTTTCATGACCAAGGATCTTGCGCTCCTGATCGGTCCGGACCAGCCGTGGCTGTCGACCACCGGCTTCCTCGACAAGATCGACGAGAACCTCAAGAAGGCGATGGCTGCCTAAGGGCGCCTCACCGATTTCGCTTCAGGAACCCGGCCTCGCGCCGGGTTTTTGCGTTCCGGGCTGTCATGCTAAAATCAGACAGAACGAACGATGGAACGGATGCGACAAAAGCGCGTGAAGCTGCTGGCGTCGGATATCGACGGCACGCTGCTCGGCGATGCCGCAGCGGCCGAACGGTTTCGCGCCGCATGGTGGGCTCTTCGCCCGGCTGACCGGCCGCTTCTCGTCTACAACAGCGGGCGAATGGTCGATGATATCGCCGCGCTCGTCGATGCGAAGGATCTGCCGCCACCAGACTACATGATCGGCGGCGTCGGCACGACGATAGCGGATGGACTCGTGCGTCGCGAATTGCACGCCTTCACAGAGCAGCTTGGGCCGCCCCTCGATCCGAGCACCGTCGCGGCAATCATGCAGGCGGTCGAAGGGGCAAGGCGCCAGGCAGACGCGGACCAATCCAGGTACAAGGCCAGTTGGAACCTGCCCGATGCCGGAGAAGATCGGCTCCGAGACATTGCAGGACAATTGGCGAGCGCCGGCCTGGACGTGAAACTGATCTATTCCAGCAACCGGGACCTCGACATCTTGCCCCGTGCTGGCGGCAAAGGTGGCGCGCTTGCCTGGATATGCCGGGAACTTTCGCTGAGCTTCGACGAGGTGGTCGTTGCCGGGGACACCGGCAACGACTGCGAGATGTTCGACTTGCCGCAAGTCCGCGGCGTGGTGGTCGCGAATGCCCTCCCCGAGCTACGGCAGGCGGTTGCGCATGAGCGTCGGCACCTTCTCGCCCGCGGCTCCCATGCCGACGGTGTACTCGAGGCCCTGCGGCGCTGGGGCATCATTCGCGAAAGCAATTAAGCATCGATCGATTTGACAAATCCTGCGGATATCAAGCGCTCGATCGCGTCTGCTTGTCCGGCGTAACGACTCAGATAGTCTGATGGTGTCCAGCACGCTTGGCCCCCATATTGGGATCCGGAAAAATCTCGACGATGCCCGATTCTCTCGTCCCCAAAACGGTAAGCGTCTTCAAAGAGGGGTACGGTCGCGCTCGCTTGAAGGCGGACGCCTTTGCCGGGCTGACCGTCGCGATCGTCGCGCTGCCGCTGTCCATGGCCATTGCGATCGCGTCCGGCGTGACGCCCGATCGCGGTCTCTACACGGCGATTGTCGGCGGCTTTCTGGTTTCGCTCCTCGGCGGCAGCCGCGTCCAGATCGGCGGCCCTGCCGGCGCTTTCATCGTGCTCGTGGCTGCAACCGGCGACAGGCACGGTCTCGACGGCCTGCTGCTTGCAACGGCGATGTCGGGCATCATGCTCGTTGCCGCGGGTTACCTGCGGCTTGGCAAGTACATCAAGTTCATTCCCTATCCGGTGACCGTGGGCTTCACCGCCGGGATCGCGGTGATCATCTTCGCCAGCCAATTGCGCGATCTCTTCGGCCTCACTCTGAGCGGTCACGATCCAGGGCCCATCATCGAGAAGCTTGCGACGCTTGGACTTGCCGCCGGAACGGTCAACTGGGCAGCAGTTCTGACGGCGACGTTGACGATCGGCGCCATTCTCGCGCTGCGAAAGTTGCGGCCGCATTGGCCCGGCATGCTGATCGCCGTTGCTGCCGCTTCTACCTTCGTCGCTCTCCTGCAATTGCCGGCGGAAACGATCGGCACGCGCTTCGGCGGCATTCCGCGCGGCCTGCCCTTGCCGGCGCTGCCGCCTTTATCACTAGAGAAGGCAGCCGCCGTCTTTCCGGATGCCGTCTCGTTTGCACTGCTCGGCGCGATCGAGTCACTGCTGTCGGCCGTCGTCGCCGACGGCATGACCGGCCGGCGGCATCGCTCGAGCATGGAACTGATCGCGCAAGGGATCGCGAATGTCTGCTCGGCGCTCTTTGGCGGCATCTGCGTCACCGGGACGATCGCCCGTACCGCGACCAATGTGCGTGCCGGCGGAACGAGCCCAATTTCCGGCATGCTGCATTCGGTCTTTCTCCTTCTGTTCATGCTTCTCGCCGCTCCGCTTGCAAGCTACATCCCGCTTGCCTCGCTCGCCGGCGTGCTTGCCATCGTTGCCTGGAACATGATCGAGAAGCCGGCATTCACAGCGCTCCTTCGATCCTCCTACGGCGATGCAGTCGTCCTTCTCGCGACCTTCATCATTGTCGTCTTCCGCGAACTCACGGAAGGCATCGTGATCGGCTTCGCCCTCGGCGCGGTTCTCTTCATCGACCGCATGGCAAAGAGCATCTCGGTTGGAGAAACAAAACCGCTGGAGGCCATGACGCAGGAAAATGGCGAGGTGGAACATCCTACCATTGCGGATGACCCCGATACGGTGATCTATCGGATTTCGGGCATCTTCTTCTTCGGTTCGGCTGCGACCGTCGGCACCGTCCTCGACCGGATCGCCGATCAGCGCCGGAATTTCATACTCGATTGCTCGGAAGTGCCCTTCATGGATTCGACCGCCGCCAATGTGATCGAGGGGACGCTGCGGAAGGCCGAGCGGACGGGCGTACGTTTCATCATCACCGGTGCGAGGTCGCAGGTCCGCCGCACGCTCCGCCAGCACGACGTTCGTCCGCCGCGCGTCATCATGCGCGCTTCGGTCGAGGCGGCGCTCGCGAGCATCCGCAGCGAAAAGAGCGCATGAAAAAGGGCGCCGCAGCGCCCTTTCTTCCGTTCATTCGGGATCCGT
This sequence comes from Sinorhizobium sp. 7-81, assembly GCF_030124405.1. Taxonomy (NCBI): domain Bacteria; kingdom Pseudomonadati; phylum Pseudomonadota; class Alphaproteobacteria; order Hyphomicrobiales; family Rhizobiaceae; genus Sinorhizobium; species Sinorhizobium sp. 7-81. The sequence continues at coordinate 432,453 of NZ_JASKLT010000003.1, forward strand.
TCAGCCGGCGAGCGCCACGGCGACCGCTTCGATTGCTTCGGCTGCACGGTTGCCGTCCGGACCGCCGGCCTGGGCCATGTCCGGGCGTCCGCCGCCGCCCTTGCCGCCAAGTGCGGCGGATGCGACGCGCACGAGGTCGACGGCACTGAGCTTCGAAGTGAGGTCGTCGGTCACAGCCACCACCGCACTCGCCTTGCCGTCACCGGAAACACCGACGAAGGCGACAACGCCGGAACCGAGCGTTTTCTTGCCGTCATCGGCAAGGCTCTTCAGGTCCTTCGGTTCGACGCCGGAAACGACCTTGCCAAGGAATCGGACGCCTGCGATGTCGCGGGCGGCATCGGCCGAGCCGTTCTGGCCATCGCCGGCGAGCGCAAGCTTCTTCTTCGCCTCTGTCAATTCCCGCTCCAGCTTGCGCCGTTCATCAAGCAGTGCCTCGATCCGCCCGAGAACGTCCGCCGGCTGGACCTTGAGCGCGGATGCCAGCGTCTTAACGCGCTCATCCTGTTCGTTGAGATAGGCGCGAGCCGACTCGCCGGTCAGAGCCTCGATTCGGCGCACACCGGCACCGACCGCACTTTCCGAAACGATCCGCACAAGGCCGATATCGCCAGTGGCAGACACATGCGTGCCACCGCAGAGTTCCACCGAGTACGGCTTCCCTGCCTTCGAGCCGCGAACGCCCTGCCCCATCGAGACGACACGGACCTCATCGCCGTATTTCTCGCCGAAGAGTGCCATTGCGCCTTCGGCAATCGCATCGTCGACGGTCATCAGCCGCGTCGTCACCGGCGAATTCTGCACGATGATCTCGTTGGCCATCTCTTCGACGACCTTCAGTTCCTCCGCGGTCATCGGCTTGGGATGCGATACGTCGAAGCGCAGCCGGTCCGGTGCCACAAGCGAGCCCTTCTGTGCCACATGCGTACCGAGCACCTCGCGCAGCGCCTCGTGCAGCAGGTGGGTCGCGGAGTGATTGGAGCGAAGACGGGTGCGACGCGCATGATCGACGGTCAGCGCCGCGGCCTCGCCGGTCTTCACGCTGCCTTCGGCGACAACGCAATAGTGGACGAAAAGCCCCTCGCCCCGCTTCTGGGTATCCGTGACCATCAGCTTGCCGGTCTCGGTCGTAATGACGCCGGTGTCGCCCATCTGGCCGCCGGATTCGCCATAGAAAGGCGTCTGGTTGGGGATCACCTGAATGCTCTCGCCCTTGGCGGCGGATTGGACCACCGTGCCATCTCGAACGATCGCCTGGATCACACCCTCGGCGGACTCCGTGTCATAGCCGAGGAATTCGGTCGCGCCGTGCTTCTCCTTGAGTTCGAACCAGATCGTCTCGGTCGCGGCTTCGCCCGATCCAGCCCAGTTGGCTCGCGCTTCCGCCTTCTGCCGTTCCATGGCTGCCGAGAAAGCGTCGGTGTCGACCGTGATGCCCTTGGCGCGCAGCGCGTCCTGCGTCAGGTCGAGCGGGAAGCCATAGGTGTCGTAGAGCTTGAAGGCAGTCTCGCCGTTGAACTGGTCGCCCTCGGAAAGATCTGCCGAGGCTTCGGAAAGAAGGTTAAGACCGCGCTCCAGCGTCTTGCGGAAGCGCTTCTCTTCCAGCTTCAGCGTTTCGGAGATCAGCGCTTCGGCGCGGGCGAGCTCCGGATAGGCGCGGCCCATCTGCTCGACGAGCGCCGGCAGGAGCTTCCACATCAACGGCTCCTGAGCGCCGAGCAACTGTGCGTGGCGCATGGCGCGGCGCATGATGCGGCGCAGCACATAACCGCGCCCTTCATTCGAGGGCAGCACACCGTCGGCGATCAGGAAGGCGGAGGAACGCAGATGATCGGCGATGACTCGGTGACTTGCGCGCCGGTCGCCTTCCGCCCTTACGCCGGTTGCCTCTTCGGAGGCAGCAATCAATGCGCGGAACAGGTCGATGTCATAATTGTCGTGTTGGCCCTGGAGGACGGCGGCGACGCGTTCCAGTCCCATGCCGGTATCGATCGACGGGCGCGGCAGGTCGACGCGCTCTTCCTTGGTGATCTGCTCGTACTGCATGAAAACGAGGTTCCAGATCTCGATGAAGCGGTCACCATCCTCTTCGGCCGATCCGGGCGGTCCGCCCCAGATATGCTCGCCGTGATCGTAGAAGATCTCCGAGCACGGGCCGCACGGTCCGGTATCGCCCATCGCCCAGAAATTATCGCTGGTCGGAATGCGGATGATCCGGTCGTCGCTGAAGCCGGCGATCTTCTTCCAGAGGCCGAAGGCTTCGTCGTCGGTGTGGTAGACAGTCACCAGCAGGCGCTTGGCATCGAGCCCGTATTCCTTGGTGATGAGGTTCCAGGCAAGCTCGATCGCGCGTTCCTTGAAATAATCGCCGAACGAGAAGTTGCCGAGCATCTCGAAGAAGGTGTGGTGCCGGGCCGTGTAGCCGACATTGTCGAGGTCATTGTGCTTGCCGCCGGCGCGCACGCACTTCTGCGCGGTCGCGGCCGTCGAATAGGGGCGCTGCTCCAGGCCGGTGAAGACGTTCTTGAACTGCACCATGCCGGCATTGGTGAACATCAATGTCGGGTCATTGCGCGGCACGAGTGGGCTTGACGGCACGATCTCGTGGCCGTTCTTGCGGAAATAGTCGAGAAACATCGACCGAATTTCATTCACGCCGCTCATTTTGCGTCCTATCTGTGCACCATTCCCGGTCGCCGCACCATTCGGGCCGCGCACCGCCATCTCAAACCCCGCGTCTGTCCGTGACAGTCGCGCCCGCCAACGCCCTCAGCCGCCGGAACCACAGGCTTTTATCTTCCGTCTATCACGCTGTCCAGACGGCAGCAAAAAACCGGCCGTCCGAAGGAACGACCGGCTCTATTTAAAACTTGCCGCCTCAGATCTTACATTTCGGCCGCTGCGTCGCCGTCGTCATCGCTCTCCGGTCCACCGTTCTCCAGGAACTTGTCGGCGATCAGGCCGGCATTCTGCCGCAGAGCCATCTCGATCTCGCGCAGAAGATCGGGATTATCACGCAAGAAAAGTTTCGCGTTCTCCCGACCCTGGCCGAGGCGCTGACTGTTGTAGGAAAACCAGGCGCCGGACTTCTCGACGATGCCGGCCTTGACACCAAGATCGATGAGCTCGCCGGTCTTGGAAACGCCCTCGCCATACATGATGTCGAACTCCACCTGCTTGAAGGGAGGCGCCATCTTGTTCTTGACGACCTTGACGCGGGTCTGGTTGCCGACGACTTCCTCGCGCTCCTTGACCGAGCCGATGCGGCGGATATCGAGGCGCACCGATGCATAGAACTTCAGCGCGTTGCCGCCCGTCGTCGTTTCCGGCGAACCGAACATGACGCCAATCTTCATGCGGATCTGGTTGATGAAGATCACCATGCAGTTGGACTTGGAGATCGAAGCGGTCAGCTTGCGCAGCGCCTGGCTCATCAGGCGGGCCTGCATGCCTGGCAGGCTGTCGCCCATTTCGCCTTCGATTTCAGCGCGCGGCACAAGGGCTGCAACCGAATCGACGACGAGAACGTCAATCGCGCCGGAACGGACCAGCGTGTCGGTGATTTCGAGCGCCTGTTCACCGGTGTCCGGCTGCGAGATCAGGAGGTTTTCGAGATCGACGCCGAGCTTGCGTGCATAGACCGGATCGAGCGCATGTTCGGCATCGACGAAGCCGCAGATGCCGCCCTTCTTCTGCGCTTCCGCAATGGTCTGCAGCGCCAGCGTCGTCTTGCCCGAGCTTTCCGGACCATAGATTTCAACGATGCGCCCCTTCGGCAGGCCGCCGATGCCGAGCGCGATATCGAGGCCGAGCGAACCGGTCGAAACAGTTTCGATCTCGATTACGCTGTCCTTCGCGCCGAGCTTCATGATCGATCCCTTGCCGAACGACCGTTCGATCTGGGAGAGAGCCGCTTCAAGTGCCTTGCTTTTATCCACCGATTTGTCCTCTACGAGCCGCAAAGAGTTTTGTGCCATTTGGTCCCACCTTTAGGTTATTGGAGCTATCGAGGCAATGAAGCCGCCGCAGGAGTTTTTGTACATGTTTTGTTCCGCTTTGGCAACAGAGTGGCAACCAATTGAATGGTAATGATTATTTTCGTTGCGTTCGATTCTTGTTCACGGACATTGTACCACATTTCCACAGGCCATGCCGGACCGCGGTGAGGTTTGGCGATACCGGCGCGATTCGCGACCGTGCCGCGTCTGTGATTTTGGATTGAAGCAGCCCAAAGAGGAGCTTTTATGAAACAACGGGAAATCGCCGTATTCGGCGGCGCCCACATCGACCGCCGCGGCCGCATCCGCGGCGTCACTGCTCCCGGCGCGAGCAATCCCGGCTGGTGGTTCGAGGAAGCAGGCGGCGGCGGCTTCAATGCGGCGAGAAACCTTGCCCGCCTTGGTTGCCGCGTACGAATGATCAGCCCGCGTGGTGGCGACGCCGCAGGCGAAATGGTGGCGGCGGCCGCGGCCGCGGCGGGTGTGATCGATTGCGCCTTCACCTTTCTCGACCGGAAGACGCCGAGCTATACCGCGATCCTCGAAAACGACGGCAATCTCGTCATCGCGCTTGCCGATATGGATCTCTACCAGTTGTTTTCGCCGCGCCGGCTGCAACAGCGCGCAATGCGCGAGATATTGGCGGCAAGCGACCTGGTGCTGATGGATGCGAATCTGCCTGAAGAAACGCTCGCCGCACTGGTCAGCCTGGCTTCCAGTGACGGCCGGCTTGTTGCCGGCATCGCTGTGTCGCCGGCAAAGGTGACCCGCTTCAGGAAATGCCTGTCAGGACTGAATTTTCTGTTCATGAACGAGGCCGAAGCACGTGCCCTGACCGAAACTGACGCCGGCCAGCCCGAAAACTGGCCACCGCTGTTGCGGGAGGCCGGCCTCGCAGGCGGCGTCGTGACGCGTGGCCGCGGCGCTGCTGTCGCCTTCGACCGCGAAGAGGCCTGCCTCGTCGTACCGCCCGCCCTTCCGGCGCTTGCGGACGTCACCGGAGCCGGCGACGCATTGGCGTCGGGCTTCCTGACAGCGCGGCTTTCGGGTCTCGATCTCGGCAGATGCCTGCGCCACGGCATTGCCGCCGCCAACATAACGCTTCGTTCGCCGTCCGCCGTCTCGGAAGAGATGTCCGCGAGCAATCTCGAACAGGCGCTGGCCCTTGTGCCGGCTCCGCAAATGCTGTCATGAGAAATGACAGCCGAGCTCCGAGCGAGGAAAGGTCTGAGCGGTTTGCCGGCCCCACCTCGTTCCAACATTATTAGAAGCGATCGCGATCCCGGCTGATTCAGCCCGACACATCGCGATTAAAGGGAAAGATCATGACAAAGCCCTCCTCCCCGTCCCTGCCGATGGAATATTCCGATGAAGTCGCGGCCGCCAAGGCGCGCGGAGCGCCGATCGTCGCGCTGGAATCGACGATCATCACGCATGGAATGCCCTATCCCGGCAATCTCAACATGGCCCGGAGCGTCGAGGCGATCATCCGCGAACAGGGGGCAGTACCGGCAACGATTGCCGTGATCCACGGTGTCCTCCACATTGGCCTCGATAGCGCGAAGCTGGAGGCGCTTTCGAAGACGGAAGGCGCCATGAAGCTGTCGCGCGCTGATCTCGCTTTCGCCATCGCCGAGCGTCGCACGGGCGCTACGACCGTCGCCGCGACGATGATCGCCGCCGCGCGCGCCGGCATCAGCATCTTCGCCACCGGCGGCATCGGCGGCGTTCACCGTGGCGCGGAGCAGAGCTTCGATATTTCCGCCGATCTCGATGAACTCGCCCGCACCGGCGTCATCGTCGTCTGCGCCGGCGCCAAGGCCATTCTCGACATTCCGAAAACGCTCGAGGTGTTGGAGACCCGGGGTGTTCCGGTCGTCACCTATGACAGCGAGACCTTCCCGGCCTTCTGGTCGCGCGATTCCGGTATCAAGAGCCCGCTGATGCTGAACAGCCCCGCCGCGATCGCCAATTTCCAGAAGATGCGCGACCTGCTCGGCATCGACGGCGGCATGCTTGTCGCCAATCCGGTTCCCGAAGAGAGCGAAATTCCGCGCGAAGAGATGGAAATCTACATCACCCGTGCGCTCGACAATGCCGCGAGCGACGAGATCTCCGGCAAAGCCGTGACCCCCTACCTGCTCGATAACCTTTTCCACATGACCGAAGGCCGCAGCCTCGAAACCAATATCGCGCTCGTCGAGAACAATGCGCGTCTCGCCGCCGAAATCGCAGTTGCGCTGACGGCGAAGTGACATCAGTTGGCTGACAAGGAGGCCCGGCGCTGGACCGGGCCTTTTTCATGAACGCCGTTAGATCGTTTGTTTCATTGAAAGAGTGACGCGATCCAACTCTTTGAAACGACGCAATTCCGAAGGAGAAACCGTTAAAGGCTTTCCTGGATTGCTCCAGCTTATCAGCTCGCTCAGGAATCCAGCATCTCGCGAACGGCCACCGCCAGTTGCTTCAGCGAGAATGGCTTCGGCAGGAAACCGAATTTTGCGTCGGCCGGCAGGTTGCGCGCAAAAGCGTCCTCTGCGTATCCCGATACGAAGATGAACTTGAGGTCCGGGTACTTCTTGCGCAGTTCGCGCAGCAACGTCGGTCCGTCCATCTCCGGCATCACCACGTCCGATACGACGATATCGACCGCACCGTTGAGCTCATCCATGATGTCGAGTGCCTCGACGCCCGATCCGGCCTCGTGAACAGTGTAACCGCGCGTTTCGAGCATGCGCTTGCCGCCGCGGCGGACCGCCTCCTCGTCCTCGACCAGCAGCACGACGGCGGAATCGCCGGTGAGATCCGTTGGTTCCTGTTCCGCCTTGGGCGCCGGCGCCACGACCAGGTTGCTGACTGCCGGCATCGGCGCTTCGGTTGCCGGCGAATCCCCTTCCTCGCGGATTTCCTCCACATGGCGCGGCAGCAGAATGCGGAAGGTGGTGCCCTTCCCGACTTCCGACTCCGGATAGATGTAGCCGCCGGACTGCTTGACGATGCCGTAGACCATAGAAAGCCCAAGGCCGGTGCCCTTGCCGACTTCCTTCGTCGTGAAGAAGGGCTCGAAGATCTTGTCCATGATCTCCTGCGGAATGCCGGTGCCCTGGTCGGAAACCTCGACCATGACGAAGTCGTCCTCCGGCAGCTCCCGTCGTCCGAGTGCCGCAATCTCGCTTGCCGGTAGGTTTCGTGTCCGGAGCGTGATCGTTCCGCCTTTGGGCATGGCGTCGCGCGCGTTGACCGCGAGGTTGAGCAGCACCTGCTCGAACTGGCCGAGATCGGTCTTCACCGGCCACAGGTCGCGGCCGTAGTCGACCTCGACCTTGACGTTGGTGCCGGTCATCCGGTCCACCAGCATGCGCAGGTCGCCGATGACATCGGTGAGGTTGAGCACTGTTGGGCGCATCGTCTGCTTGCGCGAGAAGGCGAGCAACTGCCGCACGAGCACAGCGGCGCGATTGGCGTTGCGCTTGATTTCCATCAGATCGGCGAAAGTCGCATCCGCGGGCCGCGCTGAAAGCAGGAGGTGGTCGGAGGAAAGCAGGATCGCGGTCAGCACGTTGTTGAAATCGTGCGCGATACCGCCTGCAAGCGTGCCCACGGCATTCATCTTCTGCGTCTGCGCCATCTGGTTCTCGAGCGCCTTCTGCTCGGTAATCTCCAGCGCATAGATTATAGCGGCCTCCTCTGGCGCCTGATCGCTCTGGTCGATCACGGCGTTGACGTAGAAGCGGAAATGTCGCCCCTCGTCCTTCGGGTGCAAGGCGTCGATCGGCGCGATATCGCCCTGCCGGTCCTTTGCCGCCGCAAGCGCGTCCTGAAGGCGGTTTCTTTCGGACTCGTGCACGACCGTTTCGATCAGCGCGCCGCGCTCGACGTCGTCCTGCGAAACGACACCTGCAAACAGCTTCAGGAACGGAGCATTGGTCCTCAGGATCCGTCCGTCGCCATCGACAGAGGCGATCGCCATCGGCGTATTGTTGAAGAAGCGCGTGAAGCGCATGGCGGCATTCGAGGCCGACTGATCGCCGTCATCGTCTTCGCGGGACATGACAATCGTCCGGCTCTCGCCAGGCGCGCCGTCGCGGGTTGACGAGACGCGGTGGATCAGGCGCACCGGCAGGCTCTGCCCGTTGGCCTTGCGCAGATCGAGATCAAGCACTTTCGTTTTCTTGAGGCCCGGTTCCGCCTGGACCGATTGAATGAGCGCGAGGCCCTCGCCTGCGACGACATCGGCAATGCTGACCGATCCCGGTTGAAACTTCGTGAGATCGATGCCGAGCCAATCGGCAAGGGTGGCGTTGATATAGAAGATCTCGCCCTTGCGTCCGGCGGAGAAGAAACCGGCGGGGGCATGGTCGAGATAGTCGATCGCGTTCTGCAGTTCCTTGAAGAAACGCTCCTGGTCGTCGCGCTCGGCCGTGATGTCGGCGATCTGCCACAGATAGAGCGGGTTCCTTTCGCTGTCCTCCAGGGGCAGCACGCGCGCCTTCAGCCGGAACCAATGGGCGCCTGAACCGATCGATGCACCATTTGCGAGAGGCTTCAGCAGCCGGAACTCCTCGTGGCCCTTCTTGCCTTCATGAAGGCCATTGGTGAGCCGATAGATCGCTTCGGTCGCTTCGCGGTTTCTGGAGAGAATGGTCTCCAGCGACTGAATGCCGCCGGCACTCTTTGCGCCGGTCAGAGCGCCATAGGCGGCATTGGCATAGATGATGCGCCCCCTGCGGTCGGTGACGATCGTACCGTCTTCATGGGCATCGAGAAAAGCGCGCGCCAACTCGTCGGGACGCGTCTGCGGCATCACCTCGATGAAACCGATCACCGACGATACCAGGAAAAATATGCCGACCATCGCCAGCACGCCGAGGATGCCAAGGACGATCTCGTTCTCGAGCTGGTTCTTGAAGACGACGAAGGCGGCTGCCGACGCGGTGAGGACAATCGCCAGCAGGATGATCCGCAAGACCGTGCCCGGCCGAACGCCGCGGTCAACAACCGGCATCTGGTAGTCACCTGACTGCCGCAATTTCGTCATCGGGTCCTCACCTGCCGCTGCGGCCGCGCGCGACCACCCTGTACATCTACAACAGCGCCGCGCTTCTTGTTCAGGCGCGCAAAGCTCGCTGCAATCCTTTGAATGGCTGCATAATCTATCCCCAAAATCGATTCCGGTTTAAGGAATCATGCAGTCGCCGGCGTCCGACCAAAGTTTCGCGAAATCGGCAGATGCCTTTGCCGCGTTCGGATCATCGAACTGGAATCATCTTTAACAATCAGAGATAACAGCAAAAAGCGTCTCTGCGGAAGCATCCTGGTCAATTCACAGGGAATGTCGGACGCAAGCTTGTACCGGCCCGAAAAAAGCCGTCAAATATTGACATCCGGGGACGGCAGAAGGAGTTCAGCCTATGATGGAAACCTTTGTCGGGGACAACGGCAGCCGATTCATCATCGCCGCCGCAGCCGTTGCCGTCGGGCTCCTGTGCCTTGCCGCCGTGCTTTGGATCATGCGCCACAGACCCTCCTCCCCATTTGTGCGCGGCGGTAAGAACAGACAGCCCAGGCTTGCTGTCCTCGACGCGGCGGCCGTCGACGCGCGGCGCCGGCTCGTGCTTGTACGCCGCGACGACGTCGAACACCTCATCATGATCGGCGGCCCCACCGACATTGTCATCGAAAGTCGGATTGCACCGGAGCTGTCGCCGGCACAGGCGAGCGCCGGCCCGGCCCCGGAGCAGAAGACCACGGGTGTGCCGAAGGCGACACCCCGACCTGAACCGAGGCCCGTTTCGGCGCCGACGCCGATGCCGGTGGAAGCGGCCGCTACCGTGCCGGAGCGGCAAGTCGCGCGCGCGGAGGAGCAGCCGCAAGCGGCTCCCCGAGTGGAGCCTGCGCCGCCGATCCGTCTCGCCGCAGAGCAAAGACCGGCGACGGCCGCGCAACCACTCCAACAACAGCCGCCTGCCAGGGTTTCGCCCCCCGTGCCCGCGAGTCCCGCCGTCTCCGCCATAGAACGTGCCGAGGGCATTTTCGACGTGGCCCGCGAGCGGGTGCTTCCAGCGGCACCGCGTCGGGAGCCGGCGCCAGTGCAACAGGGCGCTGCGCAAGTGGCTTCCGCGCCAGTGATGCAGACACAGGCGATGCCGGCCCAACCGGCCACACCGGACCGGGTTTCGGAATTTGAGCGGATTCTCGACGCGGAAATCAGCGGCGATCTGCAGCGGCTGGCGCCTTCGGTAGGGCTGCAAGCCGGGAGCCGACCGACTGCGGGCGGCCGCCAGGAACCCCTGCTCGGCGGTACCCCGGACAATATCCGCAAGGAGCCGACGATCGAAGAGGAAATGCAACGGATGCTCGCCGACATTTCCGCCGGACGTAAACCATGAGAACGGCAGGGCTAGGAAACGCCTGAGGCGTTTCCCGTTTGCCAGCGGCCGATCAGGACGATCCGGATCTACTCGACGCTATCCTGGCCCGGCACGCAACAAAGAAAAACGGCGCGGATAACCGCGCCGTTTTTTTTAGATCAGGAAGATCCTGGATCCGTCATTCGTCCCTATAGACCTTCTCGCGACGTTCATGGCGCTCCTGCGCCTCGATCGAGAGGGTTGCAATCGGCCGGGCGTCCAGACGCTTCAAGCCGATCGGTTCGCCCGTTTCCTCGCAGTAACCGTAGGTGCCTTCGTCAAGCCGCTGCAACGCAGCATCGATCTTGGCGATCAGTTTCCTTTGCCGGTCCCGGGCACGCAATTCGATGGCCCGGTCTGTTTCGGAAGAAGCTCGGTCCGCAAGATCCGGATGATTGGCGCTCTCCTCTGCCAAGTGGTCCAGTGTCTCGCGGGCTTCGCGAAGGATATCATTTTTCCAGGCATTCAGCTTTGCACGAAAGTACGCCCGGTGGTTGGCATTCATGAATTCCTCGTCCTCGGAGAGAACAAAGGTACTAAGATCGATCTTCTCACTCAACGCGATTCTCCTGAAGAACATCTCATTGCGGCGGTGTATAGACCTATGGAAGCTACGATTCAAGCCTTGTGCCAGACACTCGACCGCATTTTAACAATGCTTGCATTTCAGGCTAACTGGCGAATATTTCATCAAAATTACACACGAAATCTTGATCGCGGATTACGTTCGGCCGGTCTGCCCGCGAACCGCCGGCCGATGCCTGCGACATTTCAGATTGCGACATCTGGTGCGCCTCGGGCGTCAGTTCAAGAGGGCTGCGATCCGCGAAAAACTAGGCCGGCGGCTTGATCTTTGCTGCGACAGCGGGACAAGGTACCCGTCTCGCCGGACTCGCGTCTGGACCCGGCCGAGAGATGCCTCCAACCTCGGGCGCCCAGGCCGCCCCCGGATGATATATGCAAGATCGCGTCGCCCCGGCATTTCGCCTCTTCCTTCTCCGCCACGCCCGCTCGGGCTGGGCGCTGCCGGGCCAGCGGGATTTCGACCGCACGCTTGACGATATCGGCTATGCCGAGGCGGAGCTGATCGCCCAGAGCGCCGCCGATCAAGGCATCCGACCGGATCTGATCCTGTGCTCGACCGCAGTGCGGTGTCGCCAGACCGCCGAACCGTTCCGTCGCACGCTCGGCGAAGACATCGATATTCGTTACATCGATGCGCTCTATACGGGATCGATGAACGTCTACGCCGAGCTTCTCGAAGCAAATTCCAGCCTGTCCTCGCTGATGCTCATTGGTCACAATCCGATGATCGAAGAGCTGTTTCGTCGTCTCCTCGGCGACGAGGCTGCGGACAGGGTTCTTGCGGACGGCTATCCGCCGGCGGGATTGGCGGTTATCGACTTTTCAGCACCTCCGGGCGCCGGCGTCAGGTGGCTGGCCACGCTGTCGACATTGTTGCTGGCCGCGCCGGAGGAATTGGGTAGATCGTGACCAAAGCTCCCGCCCGAGCCGAAGGACGATTGCCGAAATCAGTCTTACGGCGTTGTGTTGGCGGAAAGATTTCCTATATCGCGACGACGGCTGGCACATATATGCGGCGCTCTTTGATGGTTGCCGGCAAGCTGAATGACGGATCAATCCCGAGGAACGGATAGAATTGGCGCCCCTTTTGAGCAGCTTCAAAGATGATGCCCTGATTGCGCTGGACAATCTCGCCGATCGGGCATCGGGACTCGTCAATCCTGCGGTCCGCCTCGGCGTCACCGGCCTCTCGCGCGCCGGCAAGACCGTCTTCATTTCGTCGCTCGTCCACAACTTGTTGAACGGCGGTCGCCTGCCGGTGTTCGAACCCATCCGATCCGGGCGGGTCTCGAAGGTGCGGCTGGAGCCGCAGCCGGATGATGCGGTCCCGCGCTTTCAGTACGAAGACCATATCGCCGCCCTCGTCCGGGATCGGGTATGGCCGGATTCGACAAGGGCGATTTCGCAACTCCGCGTCACGCTTGATTACGAAAGCGCCAGCGGCTGGAACCGGATGTTCTCGCCCGGGCGGCTTTCGATAGACATTGTCGACTACCCGGGTGAATGGCTGCTTGACCTGCCGCTGCTTGCGCAGGATTTCCGGCAATTCAGCGAGACCACCGTGCAGCGCGCGCGCGCCGGTACACGTGCGAGCCTGTCGCGGGAATGGCTGGCGCTGGCATCGGTGAGCGGCGCCACAGCGGCAGCCGACGAAGGCAGCGCCCGCCGGCTTGCCGAAAGCTTCACGGCCTATCTCCAGGCCTGCAAGGCTGACGACCGATCCCTCTCAACGCTGCCGCCCGGCCGTTTCCTGATGCCCGGCGATCTCGAGGGCTCGCCGGCGCTGACCTTCTCGCCGCTTCCCGATCTGCCCGCGGGTCGGGCGCCGAAAGGGTCGCTTTGGGCGATGATGGAGCGCCGCTACGAGGCCTACAAGACCCATGTCGTAAGCCCTTTTTTCCGCGAGCACTTCGCCCGTCTCGACCGCCAGATCGTTCTCGTCGACGCCCTGCAGGCGATCAATCGCGGGCAGGAAGCGCTGAGCGATCTGGAACAGGCACTCGCCGACGTGCTCGCCTGCTTCCGGCCAGGCACCAATTCCTGGCTTTCGTCCCTGTTCACGCGCAGGATCGATCGGGTCCTCATCGCCGCTACCAAGGCCGACCACCTGCACCACGAGAGCCACGACCGGCTCGAACGCATTACCGCCCGGCTCGTCAGCCGCGCCGCGGAACGCATCGGTATGAGCGGCGCAGGGCTGGAAGTGATGGCGCTTGCATCCGTCCGCGCGACGCGCGAGGCAACGGTGAACCATGATGGCCACGCGTTGCCGGTCATCGTCGGCACGCCCATCGCCGGCGAGAGGATCAATGGCGAAATGTTCGATGGAGAAAGAAAGACAGCGATATTTCCTGGAGACTTACCGCAAGATCCTGAAGTTCTTTTTGAGGCGACGGATGGTCGTTCTCAAACTCCGAAATCTACGGAGGCGAAGCCCGCGATGCCTGAGCTGAATTTCGTGCGCTTCCGCCCGCCGCATCTGGAAGAGACGCGCGGCGGATTGAAACTTTCGGTGCCGCATATCCGGCTCGACCGCGCGATGCAGTTCCTGCTCGGAGATCGCCTGGCATGAGTGACGACTTCAAGAACCGCGGGCGGAGGCCCGCCGCCTTTTCCGTCGACCCCGACGAACAGGCCGAACGCGCGGAGCGACAGCAACAGCAACGGCGCGCGCCGGCTAGCTTCAGCGACAAAGTCGTCATGACGCCCGATGCCGAAGACCCGTTCATCGAGACGACTGCGGCGATCGAAGCGCTCAACCTGCCGGAAGCAAGCCCGCGCCGTCGTCGGCTTTCCTTCGGCAAGGTCGCCGTGGGCGCATTGGGGATACTGCTTTCGCTTGCCTTGGGACTGTGGGTCGATCGTCTGCTCCGCGATCTTTTTTCCCGTGCGGATTGGCTCGGCTACGGCGCAATCGCCGTCGTTGCGATCGGCGCCTTCGCCTTCCTGGTCGTCATCGTGCGCGAACTGTTCGGGATGATGCAGCTCACCGCGATACAGCAGTTGAAAAAAGATGTCGGCGAAGCTCCGGCCAGCACCAAGACCGCCCGTGCCGCGACGGCAAGGCTTGTCCACCTGCTGGCCGCCAATCCCCGCACGGCGAAAGGCCGGGCGCGACTCGCCGAAACCGAAGGCGAGATCATCGACGGTCCTCATCTCATTGAATTGGCCGAGCGGGAATTGCTGACACCGCTCGACCGCGAGGCGCGCCGGCTTATCCTGGCGGCGTCGAAGCGCGTGTCGATCGTGACCGCCGTCAGTCCGCGGGCACTCGTCGATCTCGGTTATGTCCTCTACGAATCGGCGCGGATGATCCGCGCGATGGCGGAGCTCTACGGTGGTCGGCCGGGCACGCTCGGCATGCTGCGGCTGATGCGAGACGTCATTGCACATCTTGCCGTCACCGGCTCTATTGCTGCCGGCGACAGCCTTATTCAACAGGTCCTGGGCCACGGCCTTGCATCCAAACTCTCCGCGCGCCTTGGCGAGGGGGTCATCAACGGCCTGATGACCGCGCGTATCGGGATAGCGGCGATGGACCTCTGCCGGCCCATGCCGTTTCGCGCGCTGAAGCGACCGGGAATCGGTGATTTCCTTTCCGATCTTGCGCCTGGCGCATCACGATCGGAGAGCTGATCGCAGGAGTTGGCGGTAGATGGTTGCGGCCCCTGTTCGGCGCTATATGCCTGCGTACCAGTCGTAGCCGAGGTCCTCCCACAAACCGCCCTTCCCCTGCCCGTAGGCCGCGAGGTTGGAGGCGAGTTCGATGGAGCGAAGGTATTTCGCCATCTTGTATCCGAGCTGGCGCTCCACGCGCAGGCGCAGAGGTGCGCCGTTCGCGATCGGGAGCGGCCCGCCGTTCAAGCCATAGGCAAGGATCGTCTGCGGATGGCGCGCATCCAGCATATCGATGGACTCGTAGTAGGCAGCCTCCCCGGAGAGGCCGAGATTCATCGTATCGAAGCATCGAAACACAACGTAGCGAGCCTCCGGCTTCACCCTCGCCTCATCCAGGACGGCGGCGAGCGGAACACCTGTCCACTTGGCGATGCAACTCCAGCCCTCGACGCAGTCATGCCGGGTGATTTGCGTGCGTGATGGCATGTTGCGCAACTCGTCGAGCGAAAGGCTCAGCGGTCGGTCGACAAGCCCGCCGATCCCCAGTCGGTAGTCTGTGAAAGCTGCGTCCCGAAGGGCGACGTAGGTGGCGTCCGTCGGATCCGTCGAGCCGTTCGGCCTTTGCCCCTGTCGAATCTCGCTCTCCGAAAATTCCTTGGCGAGACTGTCGGCACCGATCAGGAAGCGCTGGACGCGATAGGTCAGGTCATTCGCTCTGGCCATTGTTTCGCGGACGGTCGCACCATTCGACAGCATGCCGTCCAGCGCGTCGCACCCAACCAGAGGGATCGTCGAGGCGACGACACCGGCGCCGGTCAAAAACCGCCTGCGGTTGATGATGATCCGGCTCATCGTTCGGGTCCTCCTTCTGTCGCTTCCGGGTCGATGCGATACCGTCCGGTCACCATCGAGCGCATTTCGTTGATCGGCCCGGCCGCAAGGACCATAAAGATGTGGATCGCAAAGAAGCCGACGAGCAGCAGCATGACGACGAAATGGATGGTGCGCGCAGTCTGCCGGCCGCCGAAGATTTCCGTTAGCCAGGGCGCGCCGGCGTTCATTCCCGGCGACATCGTCAGCCCCGTGAGGATCATCAGCGGGAAAAAGATCAGAAGAACAACGGCATACGAGAGTTTCTGAAGACCATTGTAACAGCGGCCAAGATGAAAACGGAAACGCAGATGCTCGGCGAAACTGCGCGGCAAGCCGCTGATATCCGAGAAGGTCGGCAGGATATCACGCCGCAGATGCCCATTGATGAGGCTCGCGACCAACCACGACAGGACCGTGGCGGCGAACAGCCAGGCGAAGAAGAAGTGGACGACCCTGCCGGTCGCAAGATCCTGGTAAGAGGGCACCGTTAGCCAGCCCGGAAACGCCCGGTAAGCACGGCTATCCTTCGGTCCGCTGACGCCTAGAAAACCCGTGGTGTCCATCCGCCGACCAAAGGCGGTCGTCACACCCTGCACTTCGCCGTCGGCTCCCCTGACGGCGCGGATCGACAGCACGCTGTTGTCGAACGCGAAACCGGACTGCTCGCCGATATAAAGTGACGGGTGGGCGTTGAAGATCTGCAAGCCGCTGAGCAGCAGGAAGAACAACGCGATCGCCCATGTCCAGTGCGTGATCCGCGTCGCGAGGCCATGCCGGCGGATCGTCCGTCGGTCGGCGCCATCATGCTGCTTGTCAATCGCTGTCGCCATGTTCGGGACCCTCCCGCGATATGACAATGACGTAACGGGCGGCAATGGAGTTTCAAGAACACGTCTGCGCGGGGCATGGCGCAATTTCCGGTGAGACACGCGTGAGCCGCAAACAGTCCTTCCATGTGGGCGCGACCCGGAAACTGGCATGTAAATGAGCCACAAAGAAACCGTCCGTTAACCATTTCAGCGCAAATGTGGTTACCAGTTTCGGACGTTGACCCATCAAGGATCGATTATGTTCTCGCGCCCTTCTTTGATTGTTCGCGGCGTTGCCGCTTTCGCGCTCGCCGCCACTGTCGGCCTTGCGACGCCGGCGTCTTCCGGCGCCCGCGACAAGGCCTTTTTCGAGAAGGTAGCCGGCCAGTGGAAAGGTCCCGGCGAGATCGTGGCCGGCAAGTACAAGGGTACGAAATTCACCTGCGACCTCACCGGCGAACCTGCATCGGGCAAAGATGTCGGGATCAAGCTCGACGGTTTCTGCCGGGTCGGCGTCTTCAAGCAGCCGATGTCTGCGATGATCACGCAGAAGGGCAACGGCTATACCGGCAAGTTTCTCGACGGCGCCGACGGCAAGGGACTCGACGTCGTTTCCGGCAACGTTGCGAAGGACAAGGTCGTGGTCGGGATCAACCGCAAGCAGCTCAATGGCGCGATGATCGCCCGGCTGCAGGACGCGGAAACCATGAACATCACGATTTCCGTCAAGGTCGAGGAGACGATGGTCCCGGTCATCGGCGTGAGCCTGAACCGTCAGATGGACAACATCGCGGTCGGCTCGATCAAGTAGCAACGGCGAAATGAATTGCATACAGCCCGGGCTTGACGCCGGGCTTTTTTCATTTGCCTAAGAAATTCAGTTGCGCTTGCGCCACCAATCGGGGTCGCCGTCCGCCACTTCAATTCCGGTGACATCGGCATTGCCCAGCCATTCGCGAACCGTTCGTCCTTCTATCAAAAGGTCGGCTGCGAAGTCGGCAAGCGGCATCAGCACGAACCCGCGCATCGTCATGCGCGGATGCGGCAATTCCAGCTTTTCGCTCGCTGAGTTCACGCCATCGAAGGTCAGCACGTCGATGTCGATCGTGCGCGGCCCCCAGCGCTCCTTGCGGACCCGCTTCATCGCCCGTTCGATATCGAGGCAGGTGTCGAGCAGTGCCTCGGGATCGAGCACCGTCTCGACCGCGGCGCAGGCATTGAAGAACCAGGCCTGATCGGTCTTGCCCCATGGCGGTGTTCTGTAGAGCCGCGATACCGCGGTGATCCTGCAGTCCGGTCTCGCGTCAAGCGCGCGCAATGCTTCCGCCATCGCCTGTGGCGGATCACCGAGATTGCCGCCAAGACCGAGCGTCGCATGCCGCCAGGGGTTATTCCGCGACATGCTCGACCGTGACTTCCACGTAGTCCAGAACGCCCGGGACCGGCGCGTTCGGCTTGCGGATGGAAACCTTCGCCCGCCGGATCTGGCGGAAGCGAGCGCAAAGCGTCTTTGCAACCTCGAGCGCAAGCGCTTCGATCAGGTAACGCCGACGGCCGGTGACGATTCTCTCGATTTCCGCGAAGGCGATGCCGTAGTGCACGGTGTCGTCGATGCAGTCCTCCGCGAGAGCCGTGCCCTGCTCCACTTCGAGCTCCGCATCGACGAAGAAGCGCTGTCCGAGAAACTCCTCCTCGTCGAGCACGCCATGGCGGGCGAAGAAAGCGCAGTTCTTCAAAGTGATGATGTAGGTCGCAGTCATGGCTTCATGTCCCGTCAGCTGTTCTTTGCGGCCAGCATAGCATCCGCCATCACCAGTGCATCCCTGTTGATTGCGACATCATGCACCCGAAAAATCGCAGCGCCCGCTGCCCTGAGAAGCGCCGTCGTCGCCGCCGTTCCGATGTCACGCGCCGGCGCATCCCGTCCCGTGACCGCACCGATGAAGCGCTTGCGCGACGTTCCGACCAGGATCGGCAGGCCGAAACGATGCAACTCCGCGAAACGCGCCATCAGTTCGAGATTTTCATTCGTGTCCTTGGCAAACCCGAAACCAGGATCGAGTACGATCCTTTCCCGCGCGATGCCGGCCTCGGACGCGATCTGCAGCGATCGATCCAGAAAATGAATCTGGTCGTCGACGACGTCGTCGAGCTTCTGCCGGTCGCGGCCCGTGTGCATGATGCAGAGCCCTGCCCCCGTTGCCGCTGCAACATCCGCGATCGCCGGTTCGCGCTGCAGCCCGTGGACGTCGTTGACGATGTGGGCGCCCGCTTCGACGGCGAGTCGCGCCGTTTCGGCGCGGTAGGTGTCGACGGAAATGATCGCCCTCGTTTCGCGAGCGAGCCCAGCGATCACCGGAAGGATGCGCGCTTGCTCCTCCTCGGCAGTTACCGGTTCTGCGTCCGGACGGGTGGATTCGCCGCCGATATCGAGAATTTCCGCGCCTTGCTCGACCGAGCGCAGCCCGGCGGCAACGGCCGCGGCGGGGTCGACGAAACGCCCGCCGTCGGAGAAGGAATCCGGCGTGACGTTGATGATCGCCATCAAAACGCCACGCGTTCCGAGTTCGAGGCTGCGTCCATGCGCCAATTGCCAACGAGACATCTGAAATGGATTGTTCGTCATGTTCCCATGATCCTGCGATGCGGAGAAGCGCGTTATATTCACTGGCTTCACCAAGAACAGTTCAGCGTGTTCAATATCAAATGGTTGCGAAGATTTCCTCACGTAACTCCGAGCGCTCCGAACGCCATCTCCGGTCGATTTGTGTTGCGCTAACGCTGGCTATGCCCCAAGCTTGAACCAAGTTCAACCAAAGAGAACCACGCATCGATGTACCGAGTACGCTTTCCGTTGAAAGCCGCGCTTGTCGCGTTCTTCGTCGGCCTTCCGCTGGGCAGCGCCGCGGGAGAAACTGTGTTCAGCAAGACCTTCACCTATTTCTCGATTGGTGGCCGCACGGCCGCCGAACTCGACAAGGCACTTGCTGCGGCCGGCCCCGTGATGACAAGCACGGGCGCGCGCCACCCGGGAGCCACACGGATCAAGTTCGGCGGCACGATCACCTACGTCAGCCGCAGCGGGCGTTGCGCCATCGGGACCGCGCGCGTAACGCTCAGCACGCGCATCATCCTGCCGCGTTGGAAATATCGCAAGCAGGCGGGGCGCGACCTCGCTTTGGTTTGGGACACCCTGGCGAGCGACATAAAGCGCCACGAGGAGCGGCATGCGGAGATCGCCCGTAATCACGCGCGCCAGATGGAAAAGGCGTTTATGGCGCTGAAGCCGGAAGCGGATTGCGAGCGCATGCAGGCCAAAGTGGCTCGAACAAGCGCAGCCGAAGTCGAAAGCCACGATAAGGATCAGGCACGCTTTGACCGGACGGAGGCCGCAAACTTCGATCGCCGCATGATCCGGCTGCTGCAATACCGGCTGGAAAGCATCAAAGAGCGGCGCTAAGGCCGCTCCCACTCCGCTCTACGCTCGCCTCACGCCGCCACTCACAAGCGCGACTGTCGCTTTGTTCAAGAAGCAAAAACTCGCCCCCAAGAACAGGATGACTATAACCTGGAAGTGCGCAAGGCGGCTGCGCAAAACCCACGGTATTTTATTGGCGAATTCTAACGATGGCAGTGGGGCGCCGACTCAGCTATATTCATACCATGAAGTGAGCGGTAGAATTAAAGTTCAACCTCTCGACGAAATCGACGTTTAGCTATGTATGGGTAGTAAGACGTTGTGCTCGTATACGATCTTATTCGAGTTTGCGTCGTTGCTGAAGCGTTTTTCATATAACGCGAAGCAATGAAGCAAAAACAGGTTCTCCTGGCGTGTCCTGGTGCAACAGATGTTCCCTCCCTCATCTGCTTGCGATACGCCCTCCTTGCCTCGCTTGTCGATGCGACCAGCGAGGCATTTTTTTTGCGGTCGTGCGTTGAGCGGAAGTGGCTGCTGCAGAAAGCTCGGGGTCAGGCCTGGCGCTCCGGAACATGGACCACCAGCCCGTCCAGAGCTTCACTCATCTTGATCTGGCAGGAAAGCCGTGACGTCGGGCGCACATCATACGCGAAATCAAGCATGTCTTCTTCCATAGCCTCCGGCGCGCCGACGGCAGCCGCCCACGCGTCGTCGACATAGACATGACAGGTCGCACAGGCGCAGGCGCCACCGCATTCGGCTTCGACACCCGGCACAGAATTGCGAACCGCATTCTCCATGACCGTGGAGCCGTTCTCGACATCGAGTTCGTGGCGCGTGCCGTCAAAGGCTACGATCGTAAGTTTTGTCATTTCTCTTTCCGGAATGGATTGGCAGGACTGGCCGCCAACGCAAGTTCCTGCAGCGACAGGCGGGCGACGGCGCAAATTCAGGGCACGTTCTTCCAACAAATTGGCCAGCCAGTCAACAACAGCCGGTCGTGCCTCGTGGCACATGCTCGTCGGCACTGCCACGAATGGCGTCAAATACACGGAAGTCCTACAAAGAGGGACTTGAGTCAGCGGCAAAGCTTAAGAATGAAAAGCTCGGCCTCGAGCACGGCAGCGCCGAGCGCGCCGGCAATGGTGGCGTCCGCCGGTTTCCGCTCGATCGCGGCGGCGGCCTCAGCGACATCGGCGGCGCCAACAGCAAGTGCCGCACCCTTCAGCCGGTGCGCCGCCTGGATACGCCGATCGGCGTCGCCGCCGGCGATCTCGCTTACCGCTTGCCGCGCCTGGCGCGCGAAAAGCTGCAGAACTTCGATCTCCAGTTCCTTGTCCCCCATTGTCTGCCTGCCGAGTTGGGCGAAGTCGATGGGTTTTCTGCAGGACGAGGAAGAGCTTCCCGGATTGTCCGGTGTCTCGAAGGCTATCTTGAGTGCCGCCATGGGCCAGTTTCCTGTTATTGGGTGCCGCTTTCGCCGGTGCGTGTTGCACGGCTTCGAGCACACGTGGATCATCGGCCGGCGGCGCTGCCATCGGCTTAAGCCGCGACGCAATAGATGCAGGAATCTGAGGAAATGGTTAACGCTCGCTAAACCGGCTGATTTCCTTGGCTTTTTCAACAGATGGGCGGCCGTCTTGTTAAGAAATCATTAGGATTTTAATGAATGCCGATTGCGCTTAATTGTAAGAACCTGGCTAATGTGTCACTACGATACGGTCAGGAACGTGTTTGCGTACGAAAGTGGCAACTCTTCCGGTGGATAAGCTCTGTGCTCGGTGCCGCGAGGCCTTAGTTCCGGCTATCCATCGAGGCAATGGAATGGGTGATCAGACAGGGTCTTGCGCAGATGTGACGCGTATATCCTGCCGTCACCGCCCTGTTTTCGGATGTCTTCGGGATCGCCTGTTTGGCGCCGCGGAGATGGCCATCGGCGGGCAATAGTAGTGAGGCGTATCCCTATGGCGACGAAAAAGAGCAGTGAGTCGATCGATGAGAAGGCGTTCCAGGCATTGGAAGCGGCTCTGAAAATCGACTTTGACGACCTTAAGTCGGCTCTGAATGACAAGACTTCCTTGGATGAACCGGAGGAAAGTGTGTCCGAGCCCAGCAAGCAGGCGGCCGCATCATCCGAGCAGGCGCAGGCTCCAAAGGCGCAGCAGGAAGCGCCGAAGGCGGTGCGCAGCCCCGCGCCCGAACCCGCTCCGAAGCAACCGCCGCTTTCGCCGGCAAATGACGATACGCGCCGGTCGCCAGCCGCGATGCTGCGTTCCCTCGAGGTTCGCACCAGCCGCGCGGCAATCCGTACCGCCGCGCTGGTGTCGCTGCTTTGGGCCTTCGCCGGCGTCGCCGTCGCCCATCTCCTCTATGCACCGCAGATCTGGCAGATCCGTTCGCTCGCCGATCTCGCCGCCACGCCGGGCGTAATCGCTATACTTGTCGGCATCGCCCTTCCCGTGATGCTGTTCTTCTCGTTTGCCATCATGATCGCGAGAGCGCAGGACCTGCGCAACGCCGCGCGCTCGATGGCGGAAGTCGCGCTGCGTCTGGCCGAACCGGAAACGACGGCCGCGGACCGCGTGATGACGGTCGGCCAAGCTGTCCGCCGCGAAGTCTCGGCCATGAACGAGGGCATCGAACGGACCATCGCCCGCGCGACGGAGCTCGAAACTCTCGTGCACTCCGAGGTCAATGCGCTCGAGCGCAGCTACAGCGAAAACGAGCTTCGCGTTCGCACCCTCGTGCAGGAGCTGGGGCTCGAGCGGGAAGCGATCATCGGACATGCCGACCGGATACGCACGTCGATCGCCGGTGCGCACACCAAGCTGAAGGACGATCTGGAACTGGCGAGCGAGGACATCGCCTCGCGCATTGCTGTTTCCGGCGAGGCCTTCGCCTCGCTGATCGATACGCGTGCCGCCACCCTCAGCGAAAGATCAGAAAACGCGCTGCAGACCATCAGCACGATGCTGTCTACCCGCACCGATGCGCTCCTTTCGGGACTGACGACTGCGGGTGTCGCGCTCAGCAACGAATTCGATGCTCGGCTTGATGCGCTTAGCGAGACGATTGAGAAACGGGGCGAGCATCTGCTCAGCCAGTTCGAAACGCGCGCTTCGACGCTGGACGCCAATACCGAGAAGCTGAACGCCGCGCTCAATGAGCGCGCGCGCCAGCTCAATGAAACGCTTATCGCACGGACCCGCGACCTCAACGAGAGCCTGAGTGTCGGCCAGCAGGCAATCTCCGGCGGGCTCGATGACATGCTCGCCTCGCTCAACTCCGCCCTCGACGAAAAGGGCGCAAGCTTCAGGCAGAGCCTGAAGTCGAGCGCAGACGACGCGATCATGGATCTCGACCTTCGCGGCGGTTTCTTCGAGGAGAAGCTGCAGACCACCGTCGGCCATTTGGCGACAGCGTTCGACGAGCGCTTCCATGAGTTCGCAAGCGCCTTCGACAAGCGGGCGAGCCTGCTCGACACCAAGCTGATGGAAAGCCTGCATCGGATCAACGAGACCGTCAGCGGCGGTTCCGAGGCAATTGGCAGCGCCCTGGACAGCAGCGTGGAGAAGCTAGGTTCCGCCCTTTCCGACCAGTCGCTGACGCTCGCAACCGCACTCGGTGCGACGCAGGACTTCATCGAGGAGACAATCGGCAACCGCACGTCCGAACTCAGCAATCTCCTCGGCAACGCCCATAGCCGCATTGACGGCGTGCTTTCTGAAAAGACCGGATCGCTTATGGGCGCCCTTACCGAGGCGCAGGAGCGCATTGAGAACGGCTTTGGCCAACGCGCCGATGCGCTTGCGAATGCGCTGACGACGAGCGAACAGCGCCTGACCGAGGGCCTCGATTCGCGCACATCGGCCTTCATCGATGGTTTGCAATCCGCCCACGCCCGTATCGAACAGACGCTGACCGGATCGACCGACGAGATCACGAGCGCGATCGCGGCAAGCCAGCATCGTCTCGACAACACGCTTTCGGAACGCACCGCCGCCCTGTCGTCGGCGCTCGCCTCCGGCCTCGACGTCATCGAAGGCGCCGTCGGCGGCACTGCCGATCGGCTGGAGCATCTCCTTTCCGATCGCGGCAAAGCGATTGCCGAAACGCTCGGCAGCCAGACAACGGCGCTTGATGGCGTGCTATCGCGGCACAGCCAGGCAATCACGGAAACGGTCAGCAGCCAGGCGACGGCGCTTGATGGCGTGCTGTCGCGGCACAGTCAGGTAATCACGGAAACGGTCAGCAGTCAGACGACGGCGCTTGACGGCGCGCTGTCGCGGCACAGCCAGCTAATCACGGAAACGCTCGGCAGTCAGACGACGGCGCTCGACGGCGTGCTGTCGCGGCACAGCCAGGCAATTACCGAAACGCTCGGTAGCCAGACCGCCGCACTCGACGGCGTGCTCTCGGAACGGGCGACTGAAATCAGCTCGACCATGTCGGCGCGTGCCAACGAAATGGCCGACTCCCTCAGCCGCCATGTCGAGGACGTCGCCGACAACCTGACGTTCCGCGCGATGGCTGTTGCCGAAACAATGACCGACCGTGTCGGCGACATTGAAAACAAGCTTTCGCAGAGCGTGTCCGAAGTCGCCGAGAACCTTGGCGGCCGCGTCAGCCAGATCGCCCATACCCTGACCGACACAAGCGCGCGCATCGCCGAAGATCTGAGCGGGCGTGTCGGCAAGATCTCGGAAGCACTGGCCGGTACCAGCGCCGAAATCGCGGAAGCGCTTACGGCCCGCACGTCCGAGGCGACCGCCTCGCTCGCCGGCAAGGCCGCCGAAATCGAACAGGCGCTTTCCGGCAAGACCGAGCATCTGCGCGACACGCTCACGACGACGCATGATCAGATCCGCGCGACGCTCGACGATCGTATCCACGCGATCAACCTTGCTGTCGGCCAGGGCCGCGAACAGCTCGAAGATCTCCTGTCCGATCAGTCCCTGGCGATCGCGACGACGCTGGCGACCAGCGCCAGCATGCTTGAAATGTCGCTCGAGGAGCGCCAGACG
This sequence comes from Sinorhizobium sp. 7-81, assembly GCF_030124405.1. Taxonomy (NCBI): domain Bacteria; kingdom Pseudomonadati; phylum Pseudomonadota; class Alphaproteobacteria; order Hyphomicrobiales; family Rhizobiaceae; genus Sinorhizobium; species Sinorhizobium sp. 7-81. The sequence continues at coordinate 457,188 of NZ_JASKLT010000003.1, forward strand.
TCGATGGCAGGCGTCATCGACCGCAGCGCCGAGGCGCTCGACGCGCGCATGCGCTCCACCACCGGCAACATCGCAGAGCGCCTTGCCGAGACGGCCGACCAGATCAGCATTGCAGCCGACACGCTGACCAATCGCGTCGACATTTCGGTCAACAGCATCAACAATCGTCTCGACGATACGGGTGCCCGCATCGAAGCCGGTCTCGGCTCGCTCGAAGAGCGCGTTCGCGGCAGCGCCGGCAGCGTCAACGCTTTCGTGGACGAAACCGGAGCACGCATCGAGACGAGCCTTGGTTCGCTCGAGGAGCGCATTCGCGGCACAGTGGGTACCGTCAGCGGCATCGTCGACGATACGGGTGTCCGCATCGAGAACCGGCTCGGCGCCGTCGAAGAGCGCATTCGCGGCAGCGTCGGCAATGTCAACGCGATCGTCGACGACACCGGGGCTCGCATCGAAACAAGCCTCGGCTCGCTCGAAGAGCGAATTCGCGACAGTGTCGGCAGTGTCAACGCCATTGTCGACAATGCCGGACAGCGGATTGCCGAGAGCCTTGGCGAGCGCGCCGGGGAGATCGATCGGATCAGCGAGACTGCGGCAGTCCGCATCTCCACGGCGATCGAGGCCGGTACCGGCCGCATCGAAGAGCGGCTCGGCACGATGGACCGTGCTCTCAACATCGGCCTCGATAATGTCAGCCGGACGATCGAAGGCAAGGCCGCCGCCCTCGTCACCAGCTTGCGCGGTGCGGTAAGCAATGCGGCGCAGGAACTCGACGCGGAAGCTGCGCGTTCGGCCGACCTCTTGTCCAAGGCCGGCGCTGATTTCGCCGACGCGCTTGCCGCCCGCAACGCCGAATTCGCGACCTCGATCGAGCAGACCGCATCGGCTACCGCGGCCCGCCATGCCGATCTCGTCCGCTCGGTCACCGACGCCGCGGACACGGCAACGGCGCGGCTTGCCTCCACCCATAACCAGGTTGCGAACCACGCCCAGGGCATCCAGCAGAGCCTTTCCGATGCGGAGAAGGCGCTCGATGCCCGCGGTCAGGCCATCCGCAGCACGCTTGACGAACGCACCCGCGAACTCAATTCGATGCTCGCCGGCCGCTCGCAGGAGTTGACTCGCCTCCTCGATGAACAGGCACGTCCGGTCATCGAGCAGTATGCGGCAACCGGCAAGGAGGCCGCCGAGCGGATCGCAGCCCTCACCCAGGAAAGCGCGGATCGCCTGCGCGCTGAAAACGCAGCGCTCATCAATGCAATTACCGAGCGGACGGATGAAACGCTGAACGCCATCTCGCTGCGCGCGGAAGAAACGGCCAAGGCCATGAAGATGGTCGAGAACCGTCTCCAGTCGACGGCGATGGGCCTCATCGACCAGCTCGCCGCCAACAATTCGGCGATCGCGACCGTCATCGACCAGGCAAGCAGCAATCTCGGCGACATGGATCAGCGCCTTGAGGCGACGGCATCGAAGTTCTCGGAAACGACGCGGCAGGCATCCGACATGCTGTCCAGTTCCACGCGCCTCATCGAAGGCCGGGTCGACAAGCTGTCCGACATCGCCGGCTCGACGCTCTCGCAGATCGGCGGGATCGTCGGCCGCTTCGAGGACCATTCGAAGGTTCTCGGCCAGGCGTCCGATCTGCTGGCGGCTGCCCAGTCGAACCTGGTCAGCACGCTTGAAGAGCGTCAGGATGCACTGCGGACGCTTTCCGTCGGCCTGGTGCAGCGCTCGGAGGAAATCGAGCGCACGATGCGGGCACTGGAAGGTTTCGTCGATGGCGCCTTCCAGCGTGCCGAAGAGCGCTCCGGCCAGGTCGCCGGCAATCTTCGCAATGGCATCCAGTCGTCCTTCTCGGACGTCGGCCGGCTGCTTTCGAGCACCGAACAGCGCGCGAACGAGGCTGCCGAAGCGATGCGCAATGCTTTGGCGCAGGCCGGCGAGGAAGCCGGCGCTTCGGTGGAAGGTGTCTTCGCACGCGCCGAGGAACGGACCCGACAGATTGCCGATACCTTGCGCTCCGGCGTCGAGACCTCGTTTGCCGACGTCAACAAGACCCTCTCGCAGGTCGAGGGCCGCGCGCTCAGCGCTTCGGAAGCCCTTCGCCGCGCCATCGCCAAGGCTGGCGAGGACGCCGGTCACTCGATCGAAGGCGCCTTCGCAAACGCCGAGGAACGTTCGAAGGAAGTGGCATCGCGCCTGCGCGGAAGCGTCGGTGCATCGGTGTCCGATATCGAGCGCATGCTGGCCGAAAGCGGCAAGAAGTCGGACGGCGTCGCCACGCAATTGCGCGAGGCCGTCCGTCAGGCGATCGACGAGGCGATCAACCGCTTCAGTGGCGCGACCGACGATATCCGCCGCTCCGCCAGCGAGATCCGCAAGGAACTCGATATGACCCGCGAGGAGCTGAAGCGCGGCGCCTTCGACCTGCCCGAAGAGGCAAAGGAGAACGCCTCGATGATGCGGCGCGCCGTTTCCGAGCAGATCAAGGCCCTGCAGGAGCTTTCCGAAATCATCGGCAAGTCCTCCACGCAGCTCGAGGTCGCGCAGCCGGTTCGCCAGCAGGCCGTCTCGAATGCTCCGGCCCCCGCCGCCATGCGCCCTGCCGTGCAGCAAACCGTTGCGGAGGAGCGGCGCGAGCCGCCGGCTCCAGCGCCGGCCCCCGCCCCGGCTCCGGCTCCCGCTTTGCGTGGAAGCCTTGGACTGGAACAGGCAACGCGGCCGCAACCGCCAGCGCGCCAGGACGTTGCGGAAGACCGTACCGAGGAAGGTGGCGGGTGGATGCGTGATCTGCTTCGCGCAGCCTCACGTGAGGAAGCTCCGTCCACGGCACGCCAGCGGCCCGCGGAAAGCCAACCCGCGGTGCGTGCCGGGGATACCCGCAACCCGCGTCATGTGGTCGAGTCGTTGAACTCGCTCTCGGTCGACATTGCCCGGGCCATCGACCACGATGCATCGGTGGATCTGTGGCGGCGCTATCAGCGCGGCGAACGCGATGTCTTCACCCGCCGGCTCTACACCCTCAAGGGACAGCAGACATTTGACGAGATCAAGCGCAAGTACGACCGCGAGCCGGAGTTCCGGACGGCGGTAGACCGCTACATCGCCGATTTCGAGAAGCTGCTCGCCGATGTCGCGCGTAACGATCCGGACAAGCGCATCACGCAGACCTATCTGACGTCCGATACGGGCAAGGTCTATACGATGCTCGCCCACGCGGCCGGTCGCTTCAACTGATCCGGCCGAAAGATCCTGAAGAGAACGGCTCCGTCGAAAGACGGGGCCGTTTTCCTATCCATGATATCCCAAGCGACCACTGAAGTGGTGCCAGAACACGCCGACCGATGCGGTGTCATGGAGTAACCATGCCCATGCAATTCAGGTGGGATCGCCCCTCCTTCAGCGGGATTTTGCCATAGCATTTGTCTCCAGCCCGATCGTGTACGCGCCACGCGACGTTCTTTGGGCCGGCATCAGGTGAGACCGGCAGAGCGCCATCTCTATGGCGCATAGAAGCTTATGACTGAGCGGCGCAAGCAGAGGGCTCCTCCCCGAAGCTTTTTGAACGGTCCCTTAAATCAGATCCGATTCAAGGATAAACTGATGCTGGAATTCAGGTGTTACATGGGCGGCGGTGCGCGTCCGATTAGAGCTGTTCAGCACTTTGTTGAAGCGATGAACGCTCTAACTCCTTGAAGCGAGGCAATTCCTTACGGAACCGCTAAACATGCGCCTTGAATTGCTCTGGACGCGCGGCGGTGCAGGAGGTGGACATGAAACCGCGGATCAAAGTCCTTACCCTCGGCGTGAGCGATCTCGAAAGGTCTCTTGCCTTCTATCGTGACGGAATGGGATTGCCGACGGAGGGTATTGTCGGGCAGCAATTCGAAGATGGCGCGGTGGTCTTCTTCCACATGGGCGAAGACCTGATCCTCGCACTGTTTCCGACAGCTTCGCTTGCCAAGGACGCGAACATAACCGCGACGCCAACACGGCTCGGTGCGGTGTCGATCGGGCACATCGTCAAATCAAAGGTCGAGGTCGATGCGATCATGAAACAGGCTGAGCGTGCCGGCGCGGTCATCACCAATCCGGCGCAAGAACGCTTCTGGGGCGGATATTCGGGCTATTTCCACGACCCGGACGGCCATCTCTGGGAGATCGCCTGGAACCCGCAATGGACAGTACCCGATTGAACGCCGCACGCTCGAGCAATTCAAGGAAAGGTGTTTAACGGTCCTCCGTCCGGAACGTCATTTCAAGGGGTTAGATCAGGTCGCTGTAACACTTTGAATTGCTGCAAGATTTATCCTTAAATCGATACCGATTTAAGAACCATGCAGCAGGTCCGGCCATCGCTGCACGCCGAGGCTTGGCGGCGGGTGTGGGAATGCGCCCGAATGGTGAGAGCCCGGCAATGTCAGGACGTCGTTCAAGCAAAAGAAAAGCCCCGGATCAATGACCCGGGGCCTTCTAAGTTTCGCGGATGATCGAGCCGGCGTTTGCCGGATTCGGATCAATGCTCCTTGTTTGCGTAGACCGACTTCTTCGTCAGGTAGATGAGGCCGGTGAAGATCAGCAGGAACACCATGACCATGAAGCCGGTGCGCTTGCGATCCTCGAGGTGCGGCTCGGCGGCCCACATCAGGAATGCCGAGACGTCGCGGGCGTATTGATCGACGGTCTGCGGCGCACCGTCGTCATAGGTGACCTGGTCGTCGGAGAGCGGCTGGGCCATAGCGAGCGCTGCCGCGTTAGCGAAGTACGGGTTGTAATGCGTACCTTCGGCGACCTCAAGGCCCTCCGGCGGCTCTTGATAGCCGGTCAGCAGCGCGTGGATGTAGTCCGGTCCGCCTTCCTGATAGGGCCAGACCATGTCGAAGACGAATTGCGGGAAACCGCGTTCGATGCCGCGTGCCTTCGCGATCAGCGAAAAGTCCGGCGGAGCGGCCCCGTTGTTGGCGGCGGCCGCCGCTTCCTTGTTCGGGAAAGGCGACGGGAAGTAATCCGACGGAATGGCCTTGCGGCTGAACATCTCGCCGTCCGCGTTCGGGCCGTCCTGGACCTCGTAGTTTGCCGCAAAAGCCTTCACCTGGGCGTCGGAATAGCCGAGATCTTCCAGCGTACGGAATGCCACCAGTTCCATCGAATGGCAGGCAGAACAGACTTCGGTGTAGACCTTGAGGCCGCGTTGCAGCTGGCCCTTGTCGTAGTGGCCGAAGAGGCCGGCAAAGGTCCAGTCCTGCTGTTCCGGCTTGTGGATCGGGTAGTGAGCCGTGCCGCTGGTGGCGTGCTCCTCTCCGCCTGCCGGTTCCTGGGCGACGGCGACGCCCAGGCCGAGACCGGCGACCACAGCGAGTGACAGAATGCCTGTAACAAGCTTTTTCATTGTTGTGGGTTCCTTATCAATCACTGTTCTGATCAGGCGCGCACGGTTGCCGGCTGCGCCTTTGCATTCTGCTTTTCCAGCACCGCTTCTGTGATGGAGTTCGGAATGCGCTTGGGCGTTTCGATCAGGCCGAGAACCGGCATGACGACGAGGAAGAAGGCGAAGTAGTACAGCGTGCCGAGCTGCGACATCACGACATAGAGGCCTTCTGCGGGGCGCGAGCCCAGCCAGCCGAGCATGATGGCATCAGCGACGAAGATCCAGAAGAACAGCTTGTACCACGGACGATAGACGGCCGAACGGACCTTGGACGTGTCGAGCCAGGGCAGGAAGAACAGCACGATGATCGAGCCGAACATCACCAGGACGCCGCCGAGCTTGGAGTCGATCGGGCCGATGTTGAAGGTGATGGCGCGCAGCATCGCGTAGAACGGCAGGTAGTACCATTCCGGAACGATGTGTGCGGGGGTCTTCAGGGCGTCAGCCGGGATATAGTTGTCCGGGTGGCCGAGGAAGTTCGGCATGTAGAAGACGAACCAGGCGTAGACGATCAGGAACACCGATACGCCGAGCGCATCCTTCAGCGTCGCATAGGGCGTGAAGGAAACGGTGTCGGTCTTCGACTTGACTTCGACGCCGGTCGGGTTGGTCTGGCCAGTGACGTGCAGGGCCCAGATGTGCAGGACGACGACGCCGGCGATCATGAAGGGCAGCAGGTAATGCAGCGAGAAGAAGCGGTTCAGCGTGGGCTGATCGACGGCGAAGCCGCCAAGCAGGAACTGCTGGATCCACTCGCCGACGAGCGGGAAGGCCGAGAAGAAGCCTGTGATAACCGTCGCGCCCCAGAACGACATCTGACCCCAAGGCAGAACGTAGCCCATGAAGCCGGTTGCCATCATCAGGAGATAGATGACGACGCCGAGGATCCAGAGGATTTCACGAGGCGCCTTGTAGGAGCCGTAGTAGAGCCCGCGGGCAATGTGGAGGTAGACCGCGATGAAGAAGAACGACGCACCGTTGGCGTGCAGGTAACGCAGCAGCCAGCCGTGGTTGACGTCGCGCATGATCTTTTCGACCGACTCGAAGGCGACGGAGGTTTCGGCCGCGTAGTGCATGGCCAGCACGATGCCGGTCAGGATCTGGACGATCAGCATCACCGACAGCATGGCGCCGAAGGTGTAGGCGTAGTTCAGGTTGCGCGGAACCGGATAGGAGACGAACGAGTCGTGAACGAGGCGCGGCAGCGGAAGACGGGAATCAACCCACTTCTCGATGCCGGTCGTTGGCGTGTAGGTTGAATGATCAGCACTCATTATCAGTAGTCCCCTCAACCGATCTTGATAACTGTGTCGGAAACGAACGAGAAGGTCGGCACGGGGAGGTTTTCCGGTGCCGGGCCTTTGCGGATGCGGCCGGCCGTATCGTAGTGCGAGCCGTGGCAGGGACAGAACCAGCCACCGAAATCGCCCGCCTGACCGAGCGGAACGCAGCCGAGATGGGTGCAGGAGCCGATCATCACGATCCAGTTTTCCTTGCCCTCGCCGGCGGAGCGATCAAGATCGTTGGCCGCGGCGTCGGCAGCAAGATTGGCGTTGCGCGCAACCGGATCCTTGAGCTCTTCCAAAGGAACGGCCTTGGCGTCCTCCACTTCCTTGTCCGTGCGGTTGCGGATGAAGACCGGCTTGCCGCGCCATTTCGCCGTCAGCGACATGCCGGGCTGCAGGCTTGAAACGTCGACCTCGATCGAAGCGAGCGCAAGTGTGGATGCATCCGGACGCATCTGGTCGATGAACGGCCAGGCGGCCGCGCCGGCGCCGACGACGCCAGCCATGCCGGTGGCCAGGTAAAGGAAATCGCGGCGAGTGGGCTCGCCCAAGGTCTCGCTTGAAGTGTCGTGTTCGCTCACGGCTAAACCATCCTCTCACGCAATGTTGCGGAAACCGCATCCGCCCCGGCGAGATTCCTGTTCAGGCCTTCGCCCGAGCCGAGGAACCACGCCCTAGCAACTCGCTGGCGCCCCACCCGGCTTGCCGAGACAAGCATAGACCGAACACCAGAACCCGGAAAATTCTGCGCACGCACTGCACGCAGATTCCCCGTCAATCGGGCGCGTTCTATGCTTGATCGCAAATTATGTCCAGCCTTGACAAGGGCATGTGGGCAGATTGTCGCGGGGAAAAGCGCGACCAATTGGCACAAGGACTTGACGGGGTCGCAGGTGGTTTCCGGCACGGTGTCGCAGACGGTCGGCGGGCGGCGTATGGCCGCCCTATTCTGCCGCCTCTTCCCGCGCGAGAAAACCGCCCGACTGACGCGACCAGAGGTCGGCATAGAGCCTGCCGCGGGCGATCAGTTCCGCATGGGTGCCGTCCTCGACGATCCGTCCCCGGTCCATCACCACGAGCCGGTCGAGCGCGGCGATCGTCGACAGCCGATGGGCGATCGCGAGCACCGTCTTGCCCTCCATCAGGCGCTCCAGATTCGATTGGATGGCCGCCTCCACTTCGGAGTCGAGCGCCGAGGTCGCCTCGTCGAGAACCAGGATCGGCGCATCCTTCAGCATGACGCGGGCGATCGCTATTCGCTGTCGCTGCCCGCCGGAGAGCTTGACGCCGCGCTCGCCGACATGTGCGTCGAAGCCCGTTCGGCCACGCTGGTCCTGCAGATTGACGATGAAATCGTAGGCTTCCGCCTTGCGCGCTGCTTCGATCAATTGCGCCTCGGTGGCGCCAGGCCGGCCGAAGAGAATGTTATCGCGGATCGACCGGTGAAGAAGCGAGGTGTCCTGACTGACCATGCCGATCTGGGCGCGCAACGATTCCTGACGAACCGCGGCGATGTCCTGGCCGTCGATCAGAATGCGCCCGCCCTCGAGATCGTAGAAGCGCAGCAAAAGGTTGACGAGCGTCGACTTCCCGGCGCCCGAACGGCCGACGATTCCCACCTTCTCGCCCGGCTGGATCACCAGCGAGAAATCGTCGATGACGCCGCTGCCTTTGCCATAGTGAAACGTGACATGTTGAAAGCGGATCTCCGGCTGACTCACCACGAGCTTCGGCGCGCCCGGCCGATCGACGAGGCCGATCGGCCTCGATACGAGTTCGGCCGAATTCTGGATCGTGCCGATGTTGCGCATGATTGCATTGAACTGCGACATCATGCGGCCAAGCAGCATGTTGAGGCGCAGCACCAGCGCCAGCGTGAACGCAACCGCGCCGGAACTGACGGAGCCGGCGAGCCACAGATGGATCGAGTAGACGGCGATGGCCGTGATCATCAGACCGGACAGCAGCGCCAAACATGACCGCACGGCCGTCAGCAACCGCGTGAAGGGGATCACCGCTCCCTGGAACCGATCGAAGCCGGCGCGAATATAGCGGTCGTTCTCCTCGTCACTGCCGAAGAGCTTCAGCGTCTGGATATTCGAATAGGCGTCGACCATACGACCGTTGAGCATCGACGCCATCTCGGCCGTCTCGCGGGCATGCTTGCGCACCCGGGGAACGAAATAACGGGCAAGCGCAAGGAAGATCACAATCCAGAACGCCACCATTGCAGCCAGGCGCCAATCGAGCTGCGCGATCAGCGCCATGGTCGAGGCCGTGTAGATGACGATGAACCAGACGACCTGCAGCAGCGAGACGATGAGGTCGCTCGTGGCTTGCGCGCCGGACCAAACCTTGGTGACGATGCGGCCGGAAAAGTCGTTCTGGAAGAAGGTCAGCGACTGGCGGGCGACATGGACGTAGGATTGCCAGCGGACAAGATTGAGAAAACCGGTGATGATCGCCTGTTCCTCGACGAGTGCCGCAAGCGCGACGGCGAGAAAGCGGAACACCAGCACCGTCAACAGCATGAAGAGCAGTTCCGGTCCGTTGGCGGAAATCAATCCGCTCCACCCGGCCTCCGGCTGAACAGTGTCGAGGACGTCGACCAGCCGGCCGACGAAATAGAAAAGCCCGGCTTCCAGCATCGCCACCAGACCGCCGAGCACCGCCATGGCGAAGAACGGTCCCTTTGCCTGGCTTGCGTAGAACCAGGCGAATCCCCACAGCGATTTTGGCGGCTGCAGGCTCTCCCGCGGCGCGAACGGCTTGATCCAGTTCTCAAAGGTGGTGACGATGGCCCGCAGCATGTTTCCCGATATAGGTGGTTGTGAAACGGCGGCAAACGATTTCCGAGGCCGGCTACATTACAAATACGTGAATTCGCACGGCTGTTCGCCCGACCGGAGGGCTGCATGTTTCCTTGAATCGTAGCGATACAAGGTAAAAACATGCAGCAATTCAAAGTGCTACGGCGTCCTTTGCGCGCCGGAGACGCGCGGCGCTGTCGAGAAAACCGCTTTAACCGCTTGCTGCCAATGGGCCAATGAAGCGGCGGATCACTCCGCCGCCTCTTCCTTCTCCATGTCGTCGGCAATGAAGCCGCCGGACTGGCGCGACCAGAGGTCGGCATAAAGCCCGCCCTTGGCCACGAGTTCGTCATGCGAGCCCGTTTCAACGATGCGACCGGCCTCCAGGATCACCAGGCGATCCATCTCGGTCAATGTCGAAAGCCTGTGTGCAATCGCAATCACCGTCTTTCCGGCCATCAGCGCGAACAGGTTTTCCTGGATCGCCGCTTCGACTTCCGAATCGAGCGCCGATGTCGCCTCGTCGAGGATCAGGATCGGCGCGTCCTTGAGGAATACGCGAGCGATCGCGATGCGCTGCCGCTGGCCGCCGGAGAGCTTGACGCCGCGCTCGCCAACCTGCGCATCGAGACCTCGCCGGCCAAGGTTGTCCTCCAGCGCCTGGATGAAGTCCCAGGCGTTCGCCTTCTTCGCCGCGGCAATGATGTCCGCGTCGCTCGCTTCCGGATGCCCATAGGCGATGTTGTCGCGTATCGAGCGATGCAACAGCGACGTGTCCTGCGTTACGACGCCGATCTGCGAGCGCAGGCTATCCTGGGTGACGGTGGAGATATCCTTTCCGTCGATCCGGATCGCGCCGGCCTCCAGGTCGTAGAAGCGCAGAAGCAGGTTCATCAGCGTCGTCTTGCCGGCGCCCGACCGTCCTACGAGGCCGATCTTCTCGCCGGGGCGGATGTCGAGCGACAGCCGGTCGATGACGCCTTTCGCCTTGCCGTAGTGGAAGCGAACATTGTCGAAGCTGATCGCGCCCCTGTCGGCCTTCAGCATGGTCGCATTTGGCTGGTCGACGATGTCATGCGCCTTGGTCATCATGCCCATGCCGTCATAGACCGTCCCGATGTTCTCGAACAGCGCCGACACCTCCCACATGATCCACTGCGACATGCCGTTGATGCGCATCGCAAGGCCGATCGCGATGGCGATTGCCCCAACCGAGATCGCGCTCGTCAGCCACAGGTGGATGCCGAGCGCGCTGATCGCGAAAAGCGCCAGGCTGTTGTTCGTGTAGACGAACACATGGAACAGCGTGACCTTCCGCATCTGCCGGTGAACGGTGTCGAGGAACTCGTCCATCGCTGCGCGAGCGTAGGTTTCCTCGCGCCCCGCATGCGAGAACAGCTTGACCGTCCCGATGTTGGTGTAGCTGTCGACGATACGGCCCGTCATCATCGAGCGGGCGTCGGCCTGTTCCTTCGAGATCTTCTGCAACCGAGGCACGAAGTAGGTGACGATGGAGATGTAGACCACCAGCCAGACGGCGAGCGGCGTCACCAGCCGCCAATCGGCTGCCGCCACGACGATCAGCATCGTCGCGAAATAGCTGACGACATAGACGAAGACGTCGAGGATCTTCATCACCGTCTCGCGCACGGCGAGCGACGTCTGCATCACCTTCGTGGCCACGCGCCCTGCGAACTCGTTGGCAAAGAAGGTCATGCTCTGGCGCAGCAGGTAACGGTGCATCTGCCAGCGGGCGATCATCGGATAGTTGCCGAGCAGCACCTGATGCATGACGAATGAATCGATCGCGACCAGAGCCGGCAGACCGATGAGGATCAGCGCCGCCATCCAGAAGAGCTTGCCGCCTTCGGCCGCCAGGAAGGTTTCACGGTTGGCGCTGGAGAGCCAATCGACCATGTTGCCGAGGAACTGGAACAGCGCCACCTCGCCGATTGCGATCAGCATGGTGCAGACCGACATGATCGCGAGCCAGGGACCAGCCGGCTTCGTGTAATGCCAGCAGAAGGCAAAAAGGCCCTTTGGCGGAAGCGTCGGCGCTTCCGCCGGATAGGGATTGAGGCGGGATTCAAACCAGCCAAACATTCTCGAGCTCCTTCAGAGTATTTTGAAGGAAGGCGGGTCGCCCCGCATTCTTATCTTGAAAAATCGAAACCGGAAATGGGACCCGCAAAGCGAGCTACGACCTCCGGAGAACCGGAGCGCGCGTCAATCGATCGATGGAAAGAAAGGGCGCGGAACCGGTCAGACCAGGAAGGACCCGGCCCGGAGGCGTGTCATCATCGGAATATGCATGCATGCCTCCATCGGTTCGCGTTGAAGATGAGCGAGCTTTAAACCTATTCGCGCCCCCGCGCCAGATTGTCGCGGGTATTTTCTTGCCCATTTTGTGATCGCCATATCGGCTGTTGCCGATACGGCACAGATTAGCGAGCGCAAAAGCAGCGATGTAGAATGTGTCCTTCAACCGCAAAGCCATGGGTGGATCGTGGGGCAATTCACTGTCATACAAGCCGTCGCTTTTCTGCGCCCCATCACGTTCCGGTGAAAGCCCATGAATAATCTCCGCATCGCGCTCTACCAACCGGACATTCCGGGAAATACCGGCACGATCCTGCGGCTTGCGGCCTGTCTCGGCCTTGCGGTCGACATCATCGAACCGGCCGGCTTCGATCTTTCGGACCGCAATCTCAAGCGCGCCGGCATGGACTATATCGCGGCCGTCACCCTCACCCGCCACGTCAACTGGGAGCGCTTCGAAGCTTGGCGGGCGACCACCGGCAGACGCCTCGTGCTGGCTTCGACCAAGGCGGCGGAACCTTATACGCGCTTCAGCTTCCGCCCGGACGATCTCCTGCTGTTCGGGCGCGAAAGCGCTGGCGTGCCGGATCACGTCCACGAGCGCGCCGACGGGCGGGTTGTCATCCCGATGGCGCCAGGCCAGCGTTCGCTCAATATCGCCATCTCGGCCGCCATGATCGTCGGCGAAGCCATCCGCCAAACCGAGCCAGGCTGACCGGGTCGCGAAAAGCATCATGCCCTGTCCTCTTGTTGTCGCGGCCGTGTGACGAGCAGCATCCGGCTTGCCAGGCAGACCAAGGCTAGCGCGCCGAGCAATATGCCGGCGCCCGTAAAGGCGGCCGCATAGCCCCAGCTGCGCACCAGCGGCTGGCTTGCGAGCGGCGATATGAATTGACCGGCAAAGATGCTGGCGATCAGGGCTCCCGAAAGTCGGCCGCGCAGCCCCGGCGGCGCGATCGCCAGCAACGAGGCTGAAAGGTTCGGCGTCATCAACCCCATGCTGATCCCGGTTATCGCAGTGGCGGCAAGAATGCCCGCATAGGACTGGGCGCTTCCCAATCCAAGGTAGCCGGCGCCGAGCGCCGCGAAACCGAGGGCAAAGACGCCCATCCGGCCGATCCGGCTTCTCACCCGCGAAAAGGAAAGCGCCGCCGCAACACCGACCACCTGCCCTGCTCCGATCGCGATGCCGGCACGACTCGGCTGGGCGATGCCAAGGCTTTTCAGATAAAAGGGCAGCTGCGTCGGCAGCATGTAGAAGATCGCAAAGTGCAGGCCCGCCGCCAGCAGCACCAGGGCAAGCGGCAACGCGAAGCCGTGACCCGGTCCCGGTTTGACGTCCGCCACGCGGGAAACCTCGGCCCCGGCCGGTTCCGGAATGAGCGACAGGACTGCCGGCAACAGCGCAAAAGCCAGGCAATAGATCGCGAAAGGCCCGCGCCAATGGAGGTCGGCGAGCAGGCCGCCTCCCGACAGGAAGAAGGCGCCGCCGATGCCGACGAAGGCGGCCTGAAATCCCATGTAACGGTCACGTGCGGCGCCCTCGAAGAAATCACCGACCAGCGCAGTCGCCGTCGTCATGATGCCCGCGACGGAAATGCCGAGCACCGCACGACCGACGAGCAAGGCCGGAAGGCTGTCAAGGACGAGGCCGGACGATCCGGCCAGCGCGAAGATGACCAGCGAAAGAAGCAGCAGGCGCTTCCGGCCAAACCGGTCGGCAATGACGCCGGCCACGGGCGCGAGCCCGGCGATGAAGATCGCCGGGAGCGTCAGCATCAGCCGACTGAGGAGCGCAACGCCCTCGACTTCCGCGAAGCGGGCCTCGATCCCGGGCAAGGATGCGGAGATCGTGGCGCCCGACATGATCGTCAACGCGCTTACGCAGAGAAGCGTCAAATTACGGGCCCTGGTTGAGGCAGAAAGCACCCCCTGCGCGGCAGGGGCTGCGTGGAAGGTTGGACCGCTCATGCCGCGATCTCGCTGTACGGCGTCGTCTTGCGTGCGTTTTTCAGCGTGCGGGCCCACCAGGTCAGCCGGTCCATCATCAGGAACAACGGCGCGCGCATTTCCTCGGGCTTATAAAGGTTTCCGGCCGCATCGAATTTCGACCACGCTTTCGAAAAGCTTATGCCGTCGCGCATGGTGACCGTATGAAGTTCACCGAAGACCTGGCGGAGCTGCTCGACGGCCCTGATGCCGCCGGATGCGCCGCCGTAGGAAACGAAGGCAACCGGCTTTGCATGCCACGGTTCGTAGACCGAATCGATCAGTTCCTTCAGGGCGGCCGGATAGCCGTGATTGTATTCGGGGGTGACGACGATGAAGGCATCCGCCTCGGCGACCTTTCGCTCCATCCATTCGGCCGGATCGACCGCCTTCTCGGTACCGCGGGAGGTCCTCAGTCTCACTGGATCGATGATCGTCAGGCTGAAGACGCTGGATGTCGAAATTTCTCGGATGAGCCAACTGGCGACCGTATCGCAGAATCGGCCCTGCCGCGCGCTGCCGTAGATCACGGCAAGGGTCATCTTCTCTGTCATGTGGGTATCAGCTCCTTGTTGTCGCTATCAGGGAGCTCATGCTATAGAACCTCAACCATAGTTGAGGTCAATAGCATCCCATGGAAAAAGGCAGGACCGGTGATTTCGCGCGGGAACTGACCGTCGGCGAGGTCGCCGAACGCAGCGGTCTTCCGGTGTCGACGCTCCATTTTTACGAAACCAAGGGGCTGATCAGAAGCAACCGCAGCCGCGGCAACCAGCGGCGCTATCCGCGCGCCGTGCTCAGGCGCGTGGCCGTGATCAAGGTCGCCCAGCGCACCGGCATTCCGCTCGCCGAGATCCAATCAGCGCTTTCCGTCTTGCCCCACGACCGGCCGTTGACGGTCGAGGACTGGGCGAAACTTTCGATGACCTGGCGGCATCAATTGGACGAGCGCATCGCGAAGCTGACGGCGCTTCGCGACCATCTGACGGGATGCATCGGCTGTGGCTGCCTTTCGATGCGCGAGTGTCCCCTGCGCAACCCTTACGATATGCTCGGCGGTGAAGGAGCGGGCCCGCGTCTGATCGATCCGATGGATGGAGCGGATTAACGCCGAGCCGGTCTCATGCGGTCAAGCGCGACCATGCTTGCCAGCGTGCCGAAGGAGCAGAAGAGCGCAATTGCAAGCGCCCACCGGTTTCCGGCTTCGCCCAGAATGAACGAGAAGAAAGGCGGGGCTGCCGCAAAGGCGAGATTGAGGGGAAGACCGAGGCGCGCCATTACCGATGCATAGTGTCCTGACGTGAAGAATACGAGCGGCATCGTCGCCCGGCTGACCGACATGGCGCCGCTCGACAGGCCGTAAAGCGCGAGAAACAGGATGATCGACCACTCGGCTCCATTGCCGAGGATCAATGCCAACAGGGCGAGAGGCATGATGGCTGCCGCGACCAGGCCGGTCGTCAGGCCGTCCCAGCGATTTCCGCCAAGGAAATCGAAAAGCCGTGCCGACAGCTGGATAAAACCGATCGCCGAACCGAAGCCGACGGCGAGATAATCCGGCACGGCGAAGCTGCGGAAAAGGTCGATCACCACCAGTTGGAAGCCCCAGGTGACGAAACCATTCAGCGCGACGGCGGCGGTAATCAGCGCGGTGACGAGCCGGTTGTGTCCTGTTTGAGGACGGGTGGAAGCCTCCGGCGGTCGGTTTTTGAGCGCGCCGGCACGTGCCGCAGTCTTTGGCAGGGCGAAGAAGTGCAACGGCGCGCAGACAAGCACCATCACCGCGCCATAAAGCACGAAAGTGCCGCGCCAACCGAACATAGCCTCCAGATAGACGGTGGCAGGCCAGGCGAGGCTTGGCGCGAGTGCCATGGCGACCATCTGCGCACCGATAGCGCGCCGGGCACCCTCACCCGCTATTTCGTTGAGGAAGACATGGGCGGAGGTTGTCAAGGTCGCCGCACCTGCCATGCCAAGGATCATCCAGGCGGCAAAGTAGGAGAATGGTCCCTGCGCTGCCGCAAGCAGCCAAAGTCCGGGCGCGGCAAAAATCGAGCCGAGCGCCAATACCCGCCGCGCTCCATGTCGCGCATAGAATGAGGCAAGCGGCGGCGAACACAACGCCATCGCTACCAGCATGACGGTTGGACCGAGATAGACGCTCGACCGGTTCAAGCCGAGATCGCCGGCCATTTCGGCGGCCGTCACCGAAATGGCCATGAACATGGCGCCCCAGGCAATGATTTGCGTTGCCGACAGAACGACGACCGAACGAAAGACGAGCATGGAAAACAACGGGTGGTGAATGAGGACGGGGCGGCTCGGACGAGACGCCCTCCACTTGTAGCGCGAAGGTTGCGCTGTGGCGACCATGTTTCCCCGGGCGCCGCTTATTTTCGCGGGCGCACAGTGATCGTGGCATGCAAATGAAAACCGCCGGAGGCATCGTAAATGCCAAGCGAAGTTCGGTGGCGATCAGTCGGCGCTTGGCAGCCGGCGCATGGTGAACTCGATCTCATCGCCATCGAGCTGGCGCCAGCTTTCCACCTCGGTCCAGTAGGCCGCCTTTGGCCAGGTCTCGAACCATTCGCGCGCCTTGGCGCGAGCGGCGCTTCGCTCGAGCCTGAACGTCTCTCGCACGAAGAGCCTGTCGCTCCGCGTGGGGTTCTCCCGGCGGTGCCGGGCAATCTGACGCCGCAAACCTTCAAGCGGCGGTCCTGCGGGTATTTTTGCCATGGGCCATACCTCTACAGGGAAGATAGGATGACTGCCGCGTGATTGCCAGCCCTCGTCGGAAGCCGTCCTGCGCCGCGGGCGACCCGGATTGGCGAGATCGTTTCTAATCTCGGCCTATTCCTGCGCTAGTCTGTTGGTAAGGTCGCGCCGTTGCCATCCGGGCAAAAATATGAACTGTGGCGAAACCACTCGAATCGGCGGCTTTCCCGCGCGAAAGGCCGCGAATGGAAGCTGAATTCCCATGGAAAGACCGCAATTGCCGCAGGGTCTGCCTGCTGACATCGAAGACAAGAAGGCCGAGGCGAAAGCCTGGTTCGAAAGCCTGCGCAATACGATTTGCGCGGCCTTCGAGACGCTGGAGGATGAACTGACCGGACCGCTTTCCGACCAGCCGCCGGGCCGCTTCGTCGGCAAGGACTGGCTGCGCGAGGAGGGAGCCGGCGGTGGCGGCCGCATGTCGATGATGGAGGGTCGCGTCTTCGAGAAGGTCGGCGTCCACACATCCACCGTCTATGGCGAATTTTCGCCGGAGTTTCGCGAACAGATCCCCGGCGCCAGCGAGGATCCGCGCTTCTGGGCGTCCGGCATTTCGCTGATTGTCCATCCGGTGAACCCCAATGTCCCCGCCGTGCACATGAATACCCGCATGGTCGTGACGACGAGCCACTGGTTCGGCGGCGGCGCCGACCTCACGCCCGTTCTCGATCGCCGGCGCGTCATGACCGACCCGGACACGCTGCTCTTCCACCGGGCGATGGAAATCACCTGCAATCGCCATGCGGTCGCCGATCACGCGAGGTTCAAGGCATGGTGCGACGAGTACTTCTTCCTCAAACACAGGAACGAACCGCGCGGCACCGGCGGCATCTTCTACGATTGG
This sequence comes from Sinorhizobium sp. 7-81, assembly GCF_030124405.1. NCBI lineage: Bacteria > Pseudomonadati > Pseudomonadota > Alphaproteobacteria > Hyphomicrobiales > Rhizobiaceae > Sinorhizobium > Sinorhizobium sp. 7-81. Next base: position 474,639 of record NZ_JASKLT010000003.1, read on the forward strand.
CTGCATTCGCCGGATGAACTGGGCGGCTGGCAGGCGGACTTCGCCTTTACACGCGATGTCGGCAAGGCCTTCGCTCTCGTGTATCCGAAAATCGTCCGGGCAAATTTCAACGCCCCGTGGACGGAAGAGGATCGTGACGAGCAGCTGGTTCGCCGCGGGCGCTACGTCGAATTCAATCTGCTCTACGACCGCGGCACGATTTTCGGCCTCAAGACCGGCGGGAACGTCGAATCGATCCTCTCTTCCCTTCCCCCGGTCGTGCGCTGGCCGTGACGCGGACGGAAGCGCCGCGGGCGTCGAACAGGGCCGAGCGAACAAAACCCTGCGGCCGGCGTTCTTTCCTCAAGAGAGAAGGATCGGCGCATGATTTTCAAGAAACGGACATTCTTCGGCAACGAGCCGGAGAGACAACCGGCCGAGCATCCTGCCGAACTCGAACGCCGCGTCGCGCACTATCTCGCGGTCTCGCCTGGACTGGACGCCATTGATGTTACCGTCACTGTCACCGGCAACACCGCAGTGCTCGGCGGAACGGTGGCGACCAGGGAGGAAATGGTCCGCGCAGAGGAAGCGGCAAAGGCGGTCGAGGGCGTTGCCGAAGTGATCAACCACATCGAGCTTTCGAAAGTCGGCACGGGCTAAGCGCGCCTCCGGATCGATGCATCACCTAACTGCCGTCGGGGCGAAGACGTGGACTGGAGTTCAGATGGACGCGAGCGTCCAGCTGACGATCTCCGCAGCGACCTGGGCAAAGGCCGCGTCGAGGGCGGCGACGAAGGCTGGGCTGTTCGCGCCCCGCACGGGCACGCCGGCACGGAAAGCGCGCTGCGTCCGGACAGTGCCGTCACGATCGTTGAGCAGCTTGGCGAAGATCTCGACGACCGCCGTGTCCGCACCTTCTGTGGAGATCTCGAAGGATCGGATCTCCGTGATGAGCTGGTAGTCGATTGCAAGGCCCTGGCCCGGCTTGCCGACGCCCCCCACCTTCCCGGTGTTGTCGAAGGTCTGGACGAGCTTGTCCTGCACCATCCTCGGGAGCCGGTCGCCCCATTGCGCCCTGGCGAGATATTGCAGTTCCGATCTGGATAGCCGGATGACGATCTGATTGTTGTTGAGGGTCTGGAGCGCGGTCGGCTCGGGCACGAGAATCTGCCTGCCGGTCGATGCCTGTCCCTGGACGATGGGCGACGATGCGAGACTGAACGTGTCGTTGACGGCTGCGCGCGTGCCGCAACCCGCGAGTGCCATTGCCAATGAGAAGATTACGGCGGACCGGGTCACCCTACCCCTACGCACAACTACCAGCCCCCGCAAATTCATACTGCCAATATCCCCATCCACTCCGGCGCAATTTCCAGCCTAACCCGTCGGGTGCATGCCGCTTGCAACGTTCGATCAACGCGCGAATCACCGTCGCGTGCGGCCATCATACTGCTTTACCGTTTCGCCCCCGAAAAGCAGTCTTTGCGGGTTTTTGTCGAAGGTTGAAATCGTATTCTCCAGGCTCTGCACCGTGCGGCGCGTATCGGTGACGAGTGCCTCTACGTCCCGCAGCCCCGAATTCGAGAAGCGCCTCAGGTTTTCTGTAATGGGACCAATCTGTGCGTTGAGGCTGTCGGCCATCTTGCGGAACGCCTCGAGCGTGGAACGCGCTTGGGCGGAAAGCGACGGCGCGTCCGCATCGCCGAGGAAGCCATCGATTTTGACCAAAATGCCGTCGACGCGGTTCGACGCCGCGTTCAGCTTGTTCGACATCTCCGTGAAATCGGTAATCGTCTGGTCGATATCCTCCTGCCGTGCGGAAATCTTCTCCGCAAAATCGGATATCCGGGCGACGGTCTTGCGAGCATCGGCGCTCGCGGCCGAGATGTCGTTGACGACCAGTTCGACCTTCTGGGTATCAACCGATGCGACCAGCGTATCGACGCGCTTCAGCGTCTGCTGCGCGTTCCTGCCTACCTCCTGGTAGGTTTCCACGGTTCGCCTGAAGGTGGCGATCGTCTCCGAAACGCCGCCGGAGGCGGCCTTGAGGTCGTTGCTCACCTGCTCGACATTGCTGACAATGCGATCGATCTTCTTCGGGTCCACCGATTTGATCAACGCGTCGGCGCTGGCAAGCGTCGTGTCGAGCTTCTTGGACGCGGCGCTGACCGTCGTCGAGAGCTCCCCGACGCTCTTCAGGAAGTCGTCGATCGCGCCGGAATTGTCGGCAAGCGCCTTGGAAAAGCGTTCGGCATTGCCGATCGTCGTGGTGAGCGGACCGCGTACTTCCATGACGAAGCCCTGTATGTCGCCAATGGCGTTGTTCGCCCGGTCGAGGATCTGGTCCGCGGTCGCCAGCAGGCTGGTAACGCTCGATTGGTCGGCGAGGATGTGCGCCTGCGTCCCTTTTTCGATAGCGGTCTTCAGGATGTTCTCGTCGCCCTTGTTGCCGCCGCTGAGTTCGATATAGGCGGCACCGGTCAGCCCCTGCACTTCGAGCGTGGCCTTCGTGGACTTGAGCACGGGCGCGTCCGTCGAAACCTCGGTGATGGCAATAGAAAAGCGCGGATCATTCGCGTCGATCGCGAGGTTGCGAACGGTGCCGACATTGATGCCGTTGAAACGCACCGGTGAACCGACGGACAGGCCGTTGGCCGAGCCCGGTATATTGACCACGAGCTCGACCATCTCACCGCTTCGGCCGTACTGCGACATCCAGTAGACGAATCCGAATGCGGCCGCGATGACGAACACCGTGAAGAAGCCGACAATGGCATAGTTCGCTTTGGTTTCCATTGGCTCCGACTACCTTCGCGACTTCAAGCCGCTCATTCATACTGCTTCGACAAACGGGCTTGTCCGAAGCTTGTCACCACCATGCGCCGTGCGAGCATCACTCATGCTCGCGAACGATCGATCTCGCCCGCTTGCCGCGGAAATAGGACTTCACCCATGGCTCCTCACAGGCGAGCATATCCTCAACCGTGCCGGAAACCAGAACGCGTTTCTTCCCGAGAACCGCGATCCGGTCGCAGACCGAGAACAGGCTGTCCAGATCGTGCGTCACCATATACACGGTCAATCCCAGCGTGTCGCGCAGCTTGGCAATCAACTCGTCGAACTCCGCCGCGCCGATCGGATCGAGACCCGAGGTCGGCTCGTCGAGAAAGACGAGATCCGGGTCGAGCGCAAGAGCACGCGCAAGTGCCGCGCGCTTGATCATGCCGCCGGAGAGCTCAGACGGATATTTTTCCGCCGCTTCCGGCGCGAGGCCCACCAGCTCGATTTTCAGCCGTGCAAGCTCGTCCATAAGATCCTGCGGCAGATCGAGATACTCGCGCATCGGCACCTGAATATTCTCGCGCACCGTCAGCGCGGAGAAAAGCGCGCCGTGCTGAAACAGCACGCCGAGGCGCATGTCGAGCGCTATGCGGTCGGCCTCGCTCATCTTCTCGTATTCGGCGCCCAGGATCTCGATCGTGCCGGACCGCTTGGGCAAAAGCCTGAGCACCGTGCGCATCAGTACCGATTTGCCCGTACCGGAAGCCCCGACGAAGCCGAGGATCTCTCCGCGCAACACCTCGAGATTGAGTTTGTCGAGAACGATATTATCGCCGAAACCGACCGTCAGGTCACGAACGGAAAGCACGGCTTCGCGCCGCTCCGCCGCTTCCTCCGATTTTTCCATTACCGCTTCAACCATGCCGCCTGCCTCAGAAGTCGATTGCCGCGTAGAACATGGCGAACAACCCGTCGATAAGAATGACGACGAAGATCGATTTGACGACCGACGAGGTCACACGCCGCCCAAGCGACTCCGCGCTGCCGCCGACCTTGAGGCCTTCTACAGCCGCCACCACACCGATGATCAGCGCCATGAAGGGCGCCTTGATCATACCCGCCGCCACCGACGAGAAATCGACAGCTTCCTGCAGCCGCGCCAGGAACGTCGGGATCGTGATGCCTGAATAGCTCCAGGCAACGAGCGCCGCCCCGGTCAGCGCCGCGAAGTTCGCGATGATCGTCAGGAGCGGCAGCACGATAGTGAGCGCGACAAGGCGCGGGAACACCAGAACGCCGACGGGGCTGAGGCCCATGACCTTCAGCGCATCGACTTCCTCGCGCATCTTCATCGAGCCGATTTCGGCGGTGATCGCACTGCCGGACCGGCCGGCGATCATGATCGCTGTGAGCAGCACGCCGATTTCGCGCAGCTGCAGGATGCCGACAAGATCGACGACGAAGATCTCGGCGCCGAAGGACCTGAGCTGGAAGGCGCCCTGCTGGGCAATGATGGCGCCGATCAGAAACGACATGAGCGTGATGATCGGCACCGCCATGACGCCCATGCGGTCGATCTGGTGCACGATCGCGGCGGGCGAGACGCCCGCATGACGCCCGAGCTTCAACTGAGCGCCGCGGACGGCGGAGCCGAGGATGAACATCGCCGCGACCGTGTCGGTCCATATAGACACGGTTACCTCGCCGATCGGCGCAAACAGCCGCTGGAAAAGCGGAAGTCTCGTGGTGTCGCGTTCCGGGGAGCGCAACTTTTCCGGCAGCGCCTGCACCAGCTCGACATAACGCTGGCCGCCGCTCGCGAAATGCACGTCCGCGCCGGCCTCGCCCGCAATGCCGTTCATGAACCGGCGGATGATCCAGGCCCCGGCCGTATCCATCGCCGTAATGCCGGAAAAATCGAACTCATATCGCCCGCCGGAAGGACGCCCAAGCTTCTTCAGCTTCGCGGCCATCGCCTCGGCTGTCTCATGCCGCCAGTTGCCGCTAAAGACGTAACGCTTGCCTTGCTCCCTCGCGCTCTCGTCGAGCGTGACATCTGCAGCGATCTTGGATGGAGAACGCGTCACGTGATCCTGGTCTTCCCGGTTGGCCTTTGCACAATTCCTTAAACCAGATTCGATTTAAGGACAAAATCGTGCAGAAATTCAAAGTCGTACAGCGACCTTTGTGCGGCTGAAAAGATACACTGTCCAATGCGCTTCTAAAATGCAGAACGTCATAGCGGGTGATGGCGGTGATGTCATCAATAAGGCCCGGCGGAGAAGATCCAATGCCACATTTCCTGACAACAACCGTCCAACACTTTCCGATCGCCGGTGTTTTCACGATTTCTCGCGGCTCGAAGACCACCGCGAGCGTCATCGCCTGCCAAATCAGCGACGGCGAGGTAACCGGCTGGGGCGAGTGCGTGCCCTATGCCCGCTATGGCGAATCGCTCGAATCGGTTCTGGCCGCGATCGAGGCGGTTCGTCCGTCGATCGAGAGCGGATTGACGCGCGCTGAGCTGCAGAAGGACATGCCGCCCGGCGCCGCTCGCAATGCGGTCGACTGCGCTCTCTGGGACCTGGAGGCGAAACAAAGCGGCACGCCCGCCTATGCACTGGCCGGCATCGCTGCTCCGGTCCCGCTGACGACCGCCTACACCCTCTCCCTCGGCGAACCGGAAGAGATGATGGCGCAGGCGCAAAAATACGCGCATCGCGCGCTGCTGAAGGTGAAGGTCGGCACGGCGGACGACACGTCGCGCATCCGCGCCGTCCGCCAAGGGGCGCCGGAGAGCCGCATCATCCTCGATGCGAACGAGGGCTGGACGGAGCACAATCTCGCCGCCCATTTTGCAGCTTGCGCGGAAAACGGCATCGCTCTCGTCGAGCAACCGCTGCCGGCAGGCCGGGATCAGGCGCTCGCTTCGATCACGCGCCCGGTTCCGCTCTGCGCCGACGAAAGCGTGCATGGGACCGATGACCTCAAAAATCTTGCCGGACGCTACGATGCGGTCAACATCAAGCTCGACAAGACAGGCGGATTGACCGAAGCACTTTGCATGCGCGCCGCGGCCGAGGCGCTCGGGCTCAAGATCATGGTGGGCTGCATGGTCGGCAGCTCGCTTGCCATGGCGCCGGCAATGCTCGTCGCTCAGGGCGCCGATTTCGTCGATCTCGACGGTCCGCTCCTGCTTGCGGAAGATCGCAAGCCTGGCCTGCGCTACGAAGCTTCTCTCGTCTTTCCGCCTGAGGCCAGCCTCTGGGGCTGAAGATACCAGCCGGCAAAGGCGAAACAGCAGCCGATGAGGGCGACCGCCGACATCGAATAGAAGCCGTCGACGCCGAACCAGGCATAGAAATAGCCTGACAAGAACGTGAAAATCGCCGTGAAGAAGCCGGTGTAGAAGAAATAGAGGCCTTGGGCCGAAGCCTCCTGCTCTTCCGCGACCCTCTCCACCAGCTTGTGCTGCATGCCCGTATGCATGATCGCATAGGTGAAGGCGTGGAAACACTGCAGGACGAAATAGCCGGAGAAGCCGAGATCCATCGGGAAGATCAGCCAGCGCACGACGGCAAGCCCACAGCCGGAGAAGATCATCGCCCAGACGCTGAAGCGTCGGATGATGGCCTTGGCGAAAACGAACATCAGCACTTCGGCTGCCACGCCGGCGCTCCAGAGCGCTCCGATCTGCGTGCCGCTGTAGCCGATATGCTGCCAGTAGATGGCCGAGAAGGCGAAGAGCATCGCATGGCTGCTGTTCACCATCGTGACGCCGATCAGGAGCAGTTGCAGGTCGGGCTGGCGCAGCGATTGCGGCGGTGGCTCGGTCAGCGCAGTGATCGGCGACGGACGTCGCGGCCGGCCGACCCGCGGCGCCAAAAGGGCCATCAGGACCATAAGTCCGAAGCCAGCGGCCATCGCCGGCAGCACCATTGGACCGCCAAATCTGCCGATCATCCAGCCGCCAAGCATGGTCGCACCGATGAAGGCCACCGATCCCCAGACGCGCATGTGAGCATAATCGAAGCCCCAACGCCTCACGCCCGAAAGCGCGATCGCTTCGACGATCGGCACATAGGGCGAATAGACCGCAGATTGCAGCGCATAGATGATGAGCACGGGCCAGAAGCTGTGCGCATAGAAAAGAACGAAGGCCGTCACGAGCGACAGAACGGCTGACCAGATTAGCACGATCACCCGTTCGCCGATCCTATCCGCAAGCAAGCCCGCGAGCGGTGCCGTGATGACGCGAATGAACATCGGCACGGCGAGAACGACGCCAATCTCGAAGTCGGTCATCGACAGCGTGCTGAGCCAGACCGGAAAATACGGCATGGCAAAGCCGTTGACGATCAACGGCGCACAAAAAAGCAGCGCTATGCGGAGCGCGAACTTGCGCGGCGGAGGCCCCACGTTCGGGGGCGCGGATGAGGGAATCATGGAGTGACCTGATGGCTGTGCGTCATCTCTAGCACAACCGCGTCGCCGCTCACCATAAGCTAGTTTTCGCCACAGGTGCGTCTCGGAAAAAAGCGAGGGAAAAACTTGCCCTCGCATTCGGGCCCGCGCCTCTAAAGGGTCAGGCGGCCTGTGGCGAGAGGACCTGCGCCAGCATCTTTTCGGCCTCGCTCGAGCTTTCCACCTCGGCCAGGCCGCCACCCATCCGGTGCCAGGTGATAAGCTCCATCCTGCCGTCGTAATGCTCGGCGATCGCCGTGCAGCTTTCGACCCAGTCGCCGGTGTTGATGTAGCGGACGTCACCGATCTCCTCGATCACCGCGTGATGAATATGGCCGCAGATGACTCCCTGTGCGTCGTGGCGCCGCGCCTCCTCGGCAACGACCTTTTGGAACTCGCCGATGAAATTCACCGCATGCTTGACCTGCAGCTTTGCCCAGGAGGAGAACGACCAATAGGGCATGCCAAGGCGACGGCGAATCGCCGCCAGCCCGATGTTGATGGCGATCGCCATGTCGTAGGCCCAGTCGCCGAGATAGGCGAGCACGCGCGCATTGCGCACCACGACGTCGAATTCGTCGCCGTGCAGGACGAGATAGTTACGCCCGTCGGCGCCCTTATGCATATGGCGCTGCGCCACCTCGATGCCGCCGAAATGCACGCCGGGAAAATCCCGCATGAATTCGTCGTGATTGCCGGGAATGTAGATGATGCGGGAGCCTTTGCGCGCCTTGCGCAACAGCTTCTGGACAACGTCATTGCAGGGCTGCGGCCAGTACCAGCTGCGCTTCAGGCGCCAACCGTCGACGATATCCCCGACGAGGATGATCGTTTCCGCCTCGTGATGGCGCAGGAAATCGAGCAGGTAGTCGGTCTTGGCTGCCTTGGAGCCCAGGTGGACGTCGGAGATGAAGAGCGTCCGCAGTTTCCGAACCGAGTTCTGTTGGGATACCGATGCCGCGGTCATGCGAGCCTCGTCTTGGTTGAGCCTTTTGAACCCGTCAAAATCAGACTCGTGTTTCAGGAAGATGACACGGGCTGTGCTGCGACAATCCGCGCGCCGCAAAAGAACCGCGGCGAAAACTGTACGCCGCCCGCAATTCATGCCAAAAGGCCTCGACCAAGAAAGAGGAATGCAAGGCATGAATACGGGCGAAAAAGCGAAATCCCAATCGGTTCCGGCGAGCGGAGATATCGACCAGCAGGCACTTTTCTTCCACCGCTATCCTCGCCCGGGCAAGCTTGAAATCCAGCCGACCAAGCCGCTCGGCAACCAGCGCGATCTGGCGCTGGCCTACTCGCCCGGCGTCGCCGCGCCCTGCCTCGCCATCAAGGACAATCCCGAGACAGCCGCCGATTTCACGGCGCGCGCCAATCTCGTCGCGGTGATTTCCAACGGCACGGCCGTTCTCGGCCTCGGCAACATCGGCCCGCTCGCCTCCAAGCCGGTCATGGAAGGCAAGGCCGTGCTCTTCAAGAAGTTCGCCGGCATTGACGTGTTCGACATCGAGATCGATGCTCCGAGCGTCGAGCGCATGGTCGACGTCATTTCGGCCCTGGAGCCGACCTTCGGCGGCATCAATCTCGAGGACATAAAGGCGCCGGAATGCTTCGAGGTGGAGCGGCGCCTGCGCGAGAAGATGGAGATACCGGTCTTCCATGACGACCAGCATGGAACCGCGATCATCGTCGCCGCCGCCGTTCTGAACGGCCTCGAACTCGCGGGCAAGGATATTGCCGAGGCGAAGATCGTCGCCTCCGGTGCGGGCGCGGCGGCGCTCGCCTGCCTCAACCTGCTCGTCACGCTCGGCGCCAAGCGGGAGAATATCTGGGTCCACGACATCGAGGGCCTTGTCTACAAGGGTCGCGAGGCGCTGATGGACGAGTGGAAGGCCGTCTACGCACAGGAGAGCGACAACCGCGTGCTCGCCGACAGCATCGGTGGGGCCGACGTCTTCCTCGGTCTTTCGGCGGCCGGCGTCCTCAAGCCCGAACTGCTCGCCCAGATGGCCGAGAAGCCGCTGATCATGGCGCTTGCCAACCCGACGCCCGAGATCATGCCGGAAGTTGCGCGCGCGGCACGCCCGGACGCGATGATCTGCACCGGCCGGTCGGACTTCCCGAACCAGGTCAACAACGTTCTCTGCTTTCCGCACATCTTCCGCGGCGCGCTCGATTGCGGTGCGCGCACGATCAATGAAGAGATGAAGATGGCGGCCGTTCGGGCAATCGCCGGACTGGCGCGCGAGGAGCCTTCCGACGTCGCCGCGCGGGCCTATACGGGCGAAACGCCGATCTTCGGACCCGACTACCTCATCCCCTCGCCGTTCGATCAGCGGCTGATCCTGCGCATCGCTCCGGCTGTTGCGAAGGCGGCGGCCGAAAGCGGTGTCGCGAGCCGCCCCATCCAGGATTTCGACGCCTATCTCGACAAGCTGAACCGCTTCGTCTTCCGCTCCGGATTCATCATGAAGCCGGTCTTCGCGGCGGCCAAGAACGCTACGAAGAACCGCGTCATCTTCGCGGAGGGTGAGGATGAACGGGTGCTGCGTGCCGCCCAGGTCCTGCTTGAGGAAGGCACCGCCAAGCCGATCCTGATCGGCCGTCCGCAGATCATCGAGACGCGTCTTCGGCGCTACGGCCTGCGAATCCGTCCGGATGTCGATTTCGAGGTGGTCAATCCCGAGGGAGACCCGCGCTATCGCGACTATGTCGACGACTATTTCGCCCTCGTAGGCCGCCGCGGCGTGATCCCGGAAGCGGCCCGCACGATCGTGCGCACGAACACGACTGTGATCGGCGCCCTTGCGGTCAAGCGCGGCGAAGCGGATGCACTGATCTGCGGCGTCGAAGGACGCTACAGCAAGCACCTGCGCGACGTTTCGCAGATCATCGGCAAGCGGTCCGGGGTTCTCGATTTCTCGGCGTTGAGCCTGCTTATCTCGCAGCGCGGTGCAACCTTCTTCACCGATACCTATGTGAGCTACAACCCGAGCGCCGAACAGATCGCGCAGACGACGGCCATGGCGGCCGGAGAAATCCGCCGCTTCGGCATCACGCCGCGCGCAGCGCTCGTGTCACATTCGAACTTCGGTTCGCGCGATTCCGAAAGCGCCTCGAAAATGCGTGAGGCGTTGCATCTCGTGCGCGAACTCGCACCCGACCTCGAAGTCGACGGCGAGATGCACGGCGACTCGGCGATCTCCGAGATCCTCCGCCAGCGCGTGATGCCGGACAGCACGCTGAACGGCGAAGCCAATCTGCTCGTCTTCCCGAATCTGGACGCAGCCAACATTACGCTCGGCGTGGTCAAGACCATGACGGACAGCCTGCATGTCGGGCCAATCCTGCTCGGCTCGGCGCTGCCGGCACACATTCTTTCGCCGTCCGTCACATCGCGCGGCGTGGTCAACATGGCCGCACTTGCGGTCGTGGAGGCAAGCCATCCGGTATAGCGGACAGACACTCCGCCGGGCCGCCAACCGGGCGGTCCGGCGTTTACTCCAGTCGAAATTCAACCTTGGATTGAGGAGGGGGTAGCAGTTGCAGCGTTTGCGAAATATTACACTAGACAAAGCATGCCCCCCTTACCATGCTTGTTGCAGGACAAGATTCGGTGTTGCGGCATGACTGATCAACAGGCTGTCCTCGATCTACTGGACATCGTGGAGTACGGGGGCTGCGCCGAACCGGAGCAATTCTTTGCGTTGATGCGCCGGACCTTCAAGATCGCGCATCTGTTGTACCTTGAAGCGGAGCCGCTTGCCGATGGCCTGAAGGTCTGCCGACTGCACCACACCTTCGGCGCCTATGCCGCTGAGATCTATCTCTCGAAGGGCCTCTACCGGATCGACCCCATCCTGCGGCTTGCGCTTGGCGGCGTAAGACCTGTCGAATGGACGACCGCGCGGCGGCGCTTTCCCGAATGCGAACCGCTCTTTCACGCCGCCGAGGAAATCGGGCTTTCGACCGAAGGCGTCGCGCTGCCGCTACCGTCACCCGCAGGACGCATGGCGCTCCTCGCCATCAACGCCAATATGTCGCCGGCGGAATGGTCCGCCTACCGGCGCTGCCATTTGCGCGATTTCCAGTTGGCCGCCAACCTCTTCCATGCTTCGATGCTGGAACATGCCGCCATGGCAGGCGCAATCGATGAGCGCGACATGCGTCTGACAGGCCGCGAGACCGAAGTGCTGACCTGGTCGGCTGCCGGCAAGAGTTACTGGGAAATCGCCACGATCCTCGGCATTTCCGAGCGTACAGTCCGCTTCTTCATGACCAATGCGCGCCGCAAATTGAACGTCGTCTCCAATACACAGGCCGTGGCTCAGGCGGTTCGCCACGCGCTGATCCCCACCATCTGACGGGTTCGGTCACACGGTTACCCGTCAGACCTCGGAACAAACCCCCGCAAATTTAGTGGGAAAAAATGCGCTTTTAAACTGTCACTATAGACAGTTACATGTGTCACTTGAGCCTGACAGCATCTGCCCATCGCGCAAAAACGATGGAGCGAAAGATGATCAGGATTCTGAACGGCAACGCTCGCGGACAGCACCCGCGGGCCATCGACGAAATGTTCCGGCTGCGCAAGCGCGTGTTCCATGACTTCCTCAAATGGGACGTGAAGACCGACGGCGAGTGGGAAATCGACCACTACGACAAGGCGAACCCTCTCTATGTAATGTCGTATTCACCGGAAACCGGAAAATTGCGCGGATCGCTGCGGCTGCTGCCGACGCTTGGGCCGAATATGCTGGATGATACATTTCCGATCCTGCTCGGCGACAATCCTGAAATCCGCAGTGCCTCCGTCTGGGAATCGAGCCGCTTCTGCATCGATCCGGATATTTCGCAGGACCGCTCGTCGAACCAGGTGACGGTCGCCGCCGCAGAACTCATGTGCGGCGTCGGCGAACTCGGTCTTGCCTCCGGCATCAGCCACATCGTCACGGTCACCGATGTCTTCCTGGAAAGGATGTTCCGGCGCATGGGGTGCCCGGGAGAACGCATTGCCGAGCCGCACCGGATCGGCTCCGTCTATGCCGTGGCCGTGGCGTGGGAAGTGACGCGGGAACTGCTCGATACCATGAAGCATGTGGCCGCGATCGACGGAACCGTGCTTGAGCGCCCGATGTCGCTCGAAACCGCACGGGCCGCCTGACGAACCTACGGCGCCGCGCGTCGTATCAGACGCGCAAAAATATGTCGTGGTACTTTGAATTGCTGCATGTTTTCGTCCTTAGGTCGGCGACGATCTAAGGACACATGCAGTAGCCGGGCCGCTCCGGGGTCCGGACCTCTTCTCTTTGCTGCGGTTGTCATTAACGCAGACTCCGCCTTGACGTTGCACTGTCACGGCAGCCCTTTATGATGGGGAAAAACAGGAGTTTCCGACGTCCTTGAAAAGGATCGCGCCGGATTGCAGAAAGAGACGAGAGCCAGTGTCCCGGAGTGTCGTGTCCCGGAACTTAAAACGCATGGCGGTGGTCCTGTTCCCGGCGCTGCTGGCGATGGCTGACGGCGCGGCGGCCTCGACCGTTTGTGAACGCCTGAACGCACGACTGACCGATCTTTCGACAATCGTTACCCCGACAGCCAACCTGCGCGATTTCACCGGCGCCGTCTCCCGCCAGAACATCGAGCTCCGTCGGGCAAAAAATGAGCGCCGTCGCATGGAGTGCAACACCGGCAGTGTCGTCGTGATCGGGGGCGACAATGACGAGGCATGTGCCGCGCTCGATGAGACGATCGCCCGCATGGAGGATAATCTTCAAAGGCTCAAGGCGCACCGCCGCTCGCTGATATCGGGCGACACGGGCGACACGCGCCGGCGTATTCTCGCGGCACTGGAGTTGAACGGCTGCCAGGATGAGGCGGGCGCGGATCCGGTCGAAGGGCAGGACGAATTCGCCAGCGCCGACACCGATCTCCCCCGCAACATCCTCCGGGATCTCCCACCTGACAGTGAAGATTACCCGCTGCTGAATGACGATGCCGGAATGCAGGACTTTCCGTTGCTCAGCGAAGAGCCGGCCGGCAGTCTCAGGACCATGTGCGTGCGGACCTGCGACGGTGCCTTTTTCCCGATCTCTTCAAATGCAACGCCGGCAGATTTTGCGCGCGATGCCGAACTTTGCCAGGCACGCTGCCCCGGTGCGGAGACGGAACTCTACTACCACGCCCTCGCGACGGAAGAGAGTGACCAGATGGTCTCGGCCTCGACCGGCAGGCCCTATACCGAGTTGCCGACCGCATTTGCCTACCGCGCGCGTGGCGTCGGTGCACCGGGGGTCTGCGGCTGCCGGATCCCGAAAGGTCCGGCTACGGATCTCGGCAAGACGACGACGGGCAGCGAACCGTCGGTCATCACGATCAACGGCGACCGGAAGCCGGCCGCGGGTTCGGCGCAAGCCAAACCCGTGCAGGAGCGGCCCTACGATCCGAAGAACAGGAAGGTCCGTGTCGTAGGCCCGGCATTCCTGCCGCAGGAGGAAAGCGCTATCGATCTCAAGAACCCGCTCGGTCCGGGCTACCAGCCGGTCCAGGGCAATTGAATCGTTCTGCCGCAGATCCAGTGGTCGAGCGCCCGCCGACACCGCATTGTCTACTCCCACAACGGTGCAGGTATCGCGTCTATCCCGTTAAATCCAAGCGCGATTTCATCCTTGAATGCCCCACCCTTCCTCGAAGACCAAATCCTCGAGCGGCAGGCGCTGACGCCATCCTTTTACCGCGAGTTCCGGCTGCTGATAGAGCCGATCAACGAAGCCAAGACAAAGCCAGGCGACGATTTCGATATGCTCGGGTATGCCGAGAATCGCCTTGATCTCCCGCTCGTGGAAGATGCTGACCCAACCGACGCCGACACCTTCCGCACGTGCGGCGAGCCAGAGGTTCTGGACCGCACAGACGGTCGAATAGACGTCCATCTGCGAATTGTGCGTTCGTCCAAGCACGACCGCTCCACCGCGTGTGCGATCGCAGGTGACGCAGATGCTGAGCGGCGCCTTGCGAATACCTTCGAGTTTCAGCGAGCGGTATTTCGTCTGCGCCTCGCCGGAGAACATAAGCGCTGCTTCCTCATTGGCGCGCTCGAAGGCCTTCCAGACCCTCTCGCGCGTCTCCTCCTGACGGACGAGCACGAAGTTCCAGGGCTGCATGAAGCCAACCGAAGGCGCGCTGTGGGCGGCACCAAGCAGTCGGGCAATGAGTTCGTCGGGCAGCGGATCGGGAAGGAACTCGTCCCGCACGTCGCGGCGTGTTTCGATGGCGCGATAGACGGCGGCACGTTCGTCCGGCGAAAAGGCTCCGGCCGCCGCAAGGCAGCCAATCGGGTCAGGTCGCATCGTTTGATCCCCAACAATGCACAACCTCCCGCCGTCCGCGCGGGGCCGGTCTATCTCGCCAGGCCGGTCTTCTGACTTTGGATCATCCAGCCGCACCGCCTTCCCAAATCGCTTCAAGATTCAGTGGCAAAGCCCTGCAACAAAACAGAACCTTATTTTTGGCGTGACCGTCCCCATCACAGCGTTGGGCACGTTCCGGACTTGCACCGGCTTCCCGATTCTCCCGCCGCGGCGGGCACCTGACGGCCGCATATGGACACAGCCGCCGACGAAAGGCAAGACGAGCGAAACACCTCGCCTGTGCGACGCCTTCGCTTGGCAAAACGCAGAGCGGCATGGTGATCAGAGCGGCGCCGACGGATGCGGCGAGCCGTCATAGGCACCCCAGATCGATTGGTCGAAGCAGATCACCGAACCGGTCATGAGGCCTGATTCCGCCGAGGAGAGATAGGCGCAGGCGCGCGCGACCTCGGCCGGATCGACAAGCCTGCCGAAAGGCTGGTTCGCCGCAGCCTTCTCCAGCCAGTCCGCCGGTGCGTCATGATATTCGCGCTGGATGCGATCCTCCCCCTCCGACGCCATCCAGCCAATGTTGAGCCCGTTGACGCGAATGCGGTTGCGGAGAAGCGCGTAAGCCGTGTTCTTGGTCAGCGTCTCCAGGGCGCCTTTCGACGCGCAATAGGCGGCGATGAAGGGCTGGCCCGCCTTGGCCGACATCGAGCCGATATTGACGATGGTGCCCTCGATCTTCTCGCGCCGCATCACCTTCACGGTTTCCTGCATCAGGAAGAAGGGCGCGCGCACATTGATTGCGAACATGCGGTCAAAGAGTTCCGGCGTCGTGTCGAGGATCGTGCCGCGATCGGTGATCGCGGCGGCGTTCACCAGTGCATCCACACGGCCGAACTCCCGGTCGCAAGTGGCGACCACCTGACGGGCATCCTCCACAAGTTCAAGATCGGCCGGGACATAGACCACCTTGGTACCGGTCGCCTTGCTGATTTCGGCCGCTTTCGCCTCGCCTTTCGCGGCATTGCGCCCGCAGATGACGATACCGGTCGCGCCCCGTTCGGCAAAGAGCGCGGCGATCGTCGCGCCGAGCCCTTGCGTGCCACCGGTAACGATGGCGATCTTGCCATCGAGACGACCATATTCCGTGCTCATGAAATCCTCCTTGGGATAGATTTGCAGTTTCAGGCTCCACCCGCAGCGGCCGAAGCCTTAACTCTCGGGCCTTCCTCAGCTTTTTTTCTTCGTTGTCTGCGCGGCGAGTACCTCCACGAAGGTCCCGGTGTCCCAACCAGCCGCGAGAGCTTCATGCATCAGCTGCGCCTGCGTCTTCGGCGCCAGGCCGCCGAGCGGTGGGTCGCGATCGAGATTGGTCGGGAACGAATAACCTTCGGCGCAGGAGGCAATCGCATTGGCGATCTCGGCGACTGAAAGCTTTCCATCGGCCGCGAGAGCCTTCAGGGCGGGATAGAGCACGCCGCACATTCGCTCGCGATCAACTGTTTCCATCGCGCGTCCGAAGGCGGAGGAGACCTGGAGGAGATTTGCTACACGCTTGATGTCGGCCGAGCGGTTGGTGCCGGCGGCATGGAAGAGCGCCGGGTTGAAGAACACCGCATCGCCCTTCTCAAGCGGAAGCTGGATGTGGTTCTCGTCGAAGTAGGCTTTGAATTCCGGTCGCTTGAGCGCGAGATAGCCGGGCACATAGGTCTGGCTGTAGGGCAGGAACAAGGTTGGCCCGCTTTCGAGAGGCATGTCGCAATGGGCGACGGCGCCTTGCAGCGTCAGCACCGGCGAGAGCTTGTGCACGTGCGCGGGATATCGCTCGATGACCGCCGACGTCTGGAAGCCGAGATGATAGTCCCGATGCGCCGATTGCGCGGCCCCACCCGGATTGACGCGGTTCACCTGCGCCGTCATCTGGTAGTTCGGCCCGAGCCAGGCCTCGCTGGCGAGGGCGATGACCGCGTTGCCGTAGTAGGCCGCGAAATTTTCTGGAGCGCACAGGCAATGCTTCTCCAGCGAATTCCAGATCCGGTCGTTGGCGCCCGGTTTGGCGAAATGGTCGCCGCCGCCACTGTTGGTGCGGTGTTGCTCCTCGATGATGTCGTCGAAGATGCGGCTTGCCTCGTCTATGACGCTCGTATCAGCGAAGGCGCGCTTGAACACCGCAACGCCCGGCCCTTCTGCAAGGACCTCGCAAATCTCCGCCAGGGCCGCGCGCCGGCCATCGTCCGTCGCGCAAGCGGCAATAAGGCTGGCGCTGTCGTAGATAAGGATGTTCTTCTGGCAATCCGCCGCATGCGGATAGTCTGCCGGGTTGGTGCGGCGCTCGACCTCGACGCGAAACGCCTCGATGCTGCAGGAATCCTCCGTCAGCCATACGCGTTCGACGCGCCTCCTCGCCGTGTTGTCGGTCTTCATCGGGCATTCTCCTCGCAAACCATTTTATCGACTATACGTATCGCCCAATTCCGAGATAGAGCAGAAATCCATCAAAAAACCATCAGGAGGCCCTGGCGTGGCGCATCCGTTTCTCGTCAAGGATATCGCATTCCAGGCAGGCGTGAGCACCGCCACGGTCGACCGTGTGCTCAATGATCGGGCGGGTGTTCGCCCGCAGACGATAGCCCGCGTCAAGGCGGCGATCCGCGAGCTTGAGAAGCAGCAGGCCGGTCTGGAGATCCAGGGGCGGAAATACGCAATCGATGTGGTCATGGAAGCGCCGGAGCGCTTTACCGAGGCGGTGCGACACGCTTTCGAAAACGAAGCGACGACCTTCAGGCCGACGATCTTCCGCTGCCGCTTTCATTTCGCGGAAACGATGCGGGCGCAGGAGATCGCGCAATTGCTCGACCGAATCCGCCTGCGCGGCACCGATGGCATCGTCCTCAAGGCACCGGATGTGCCGGAGGTGACCGCTGCCGTGGCACGGCTCGAAAGCGCAAGGATTGCGGTGGTGACGCTCGTCACAGATCTGCCCCACTCCGCCAGAACGGCCTATGCCGGTGCCGACAACCGCGCGGCCGGCGAGACCGCCGCCTATCTGATCGGCGAGCGCTTTGCCCATCAGGCGGCGACCGTATTGGTCACGATCTCGAGCAACCGTTTTCGCGGGGAGGAAGAACGGGAGATTGGTTTCCGCCGGATATTGCGCGCACGCTACCCTTCGGTCGGCATCGTCGAGATTAGCGAGGGTTACGGCAAGAACGACGAAACCGGCGCCCTCGCCCTTGAGGCGCTAACGCGCCATCCCGAGATCAACGCCGCCTATTCGATCGGTGGAGGAAACCGGGCCGTGCTCGCCGCTTTCCGTCGGCTCGACCGCACTTGCTCAATCTTCATCGCTCATGATCTCGATCAGGATAATCTGGAACTCCTGAGGGACGGACGGGTGCATTTCGTCCTGCATCACGACTTGAAGACCGACGCACGTACTGCATTTCGCGCATTCATGGGGAAAAGGGCGGCTCTCACCGGCTCCGGAAGCCAACGTCTATCCGCGGTCGAGGTGATCACGCCTTACAATCTACCGGCCGCCTGAGGCGGCGTACATGCCGCGAGGGAGTCACTCGGGCTGATATCGCACGAACGCAAATGCCTCGCCCGACGGCGACCAGTTCGGAACGTTCATCGTCCCCTGCCCGCCGAAGAGCTCGAACAGAACGCGCGCATTGCCGCCTTCCGGGTCCATAAGGCGCAGCCTGACGTCAAGGTCGCGTGGGTGATCGAAGACATCGCCGTCGTAGGAAAGCACCAGAAGGTGCCGGCCGTCAGGCGAAGGATGAGGGAACCAGTCGCCATAAGGGCTGTCGGTGATGCGTTGCACGTCGCTGCCATCAGGGCGAATGCGCCAGATCTGCATGCGACCGGTGCGGCTCGAATTGAAATAGATCCAGCGCCCGTCCGGCGACCAGTCCGGTCCGTCATTGCGGCCCTCGCCCATCGTCAGTCGACGCTCGTCGCCGCCTTCGACCGGGATCGTGTAGATGTCGAAGACCTGGTCGCGGATGCCGCAATAGGCAAGTGTCCGCCCGTCCGGCGACCAGCCGTGCCAGTAGGATGGCAGGTTCGGCGTCACCAAGCGGGGCGAACCGCCCTCGATCGGCAGGACGTAGATCGCCGACTTGCCGAATTCGGTCTTGTCGCTGATGACGAGTGTTCGCCCGTCCGGGGAAATACCATGGTCGTTGTTGCACTCCCGGGCAAAGCCCGTGTCGATCTCCACCGGTTCGGAGCCGTCGAGCGGGAGGCGATAGAGCTGCCCGTCGCCATTGATGACAAGAAAACGTCCATCCGCCGACCAGTTCGGCGCCTCGACCAGCCGTTCGGTCTGCCAGACGACGCGTGTCTCGCCGCTGCCGATGTCGAAGATCTCCACCGAGCTGCGCATCACTACCCCCTGTCACGGAAGCGATTGGTAATCGGATAGCGCCGGTCGCGACCGAAGTTCTTCTTGGTGATCTTCACGCCCGGAGCCGACTGGCGGCGCTTGTATTCCGCAATGTAAAGCAGGTGTTCGATGCGATGGACCGTCGGCTCGTCATGGCCACGCGCGACGATTTCCTCGGTGCTCATCTCCTTCTCCACGAGGCATTCGAGGATGTCGTCGAGCACCGGATAAGGCGGCAGCGAATCCTGGTCGGTCTGGTTCGGCCGAAGTTCGGCGGATGGGGCCTTGTCGATGATGTTCTGCGGGATGACTTCACCCGAAGGCCCGAGCGCGCCCGGCG
This sequence comes from Sinorhizobium sp. 7-81, assembly GCF_030124405.1. Lineage (NCBI taxonomy): Bacteria > Pseudomonadati > Pseudomonadota > Alphaproteobacteria > Hyphomicrobiales > Rhizobiaceae > Sinorhizobium > Sinorhizobium sp. 7-81. The sequence continues at coordinate 493,957 of NZ_JASKLT010000003.1, forward strand.
GCACCGCACTGTTGCGCCAGCGCGAAAGGGCATAGACCTGCATCTTGTAGAGATCCTTGATCGGGTTGAAGCCGCCGTTCATGTCGCCATAGAGCGTGGCGTAGCCGACCGACATCTCGGATTTGTTGCCGGTCGTGACCACCATCGAACCGAACTTGTTGGAGATCGCCATCAGGATCGTCCCGCGCGTGCGGCTCTGGAGGTTCTCCTCCGTGATCCCGGATTCCGTGCCCTCGAATGCATCCGAGAGCGCGCTGAGGAAGCCCTCGACCGGCTCCTCGATGGCAACGATATCGTAGCGGCAGCCGAGCGCCTTGGCGCAGGCCTCGGCGTCCTTCAGCGATTCTTGCGACGTATATCGGTAAGGCAGCATCACCGTGCGCACACGCTCCTCGCCAAGTGCATCAACCGCTAGCGCCGTGCAGATCGCCGAATCGATGCCGCCCGAAAGGCCGAGCACGACATTCTTGAAGCCATTCTTGTTGACGTAGTCCCTGAGGCCCAGCATGCAGGCGCGGTAATCCGCCTCTTCGCTTTCCGGGATGCGTGAATTGAGCCCGTTGGACGAAGCCCAACCGTCCTCGCCTCGCCTCCATTCCGAGATCGCGACCGCTTCCTCGAACTGGCTCATCTGGAAGGCCAGCGACTTGTCCGCATTGAAGGCGAAGCTCGCACCGTCGAAGATGAGCTCGTCCTGTCCGCCGAGCTGGTTGGCATAGATCATCGGCAGGCCGGTCTCGATGACCTGTTTCAGCACAACCTGATGGCGGACATCGACCTTGCCGCGATAATAGGGCGAACCGTTCGGGGAAAGCAGGATTTCGGCGCCGCTTTCCTTGAGGGTCTCGCAGACGCCGAGATCGCCCCAGATATCCTCGCAGATCGGTATGCCGATGCGCACGCCGCGGAAGTTGACGGGACCGGGCATTCCTCCGGCGTCGAACACGCGCTTTTCGTCGAACTCCCCGTAATTCGGCAGATCCACCTTGTCGCGGATCGCGATGATCTTGCCTCCGTCCAGGACGGCGATCGAATTATGGCGGAGCGCTCCGGCCTGACGGGGAAAGCCGATGACAACGCCCGGCCCGCCATCAGCCGTTTCAGCGGCGAACTTCTCGACCGCCTGCAAGCAGGCCTTCAGAAACGCAGGTTTCAGCACGAGGTCTTCGGGCGGGTAGCCAGAGATGAAGAGTTCGGTGAACACCAGCAAGTCGGCATCCTGGCGCGCCGCATCCGCGCGCGCCTCGCGTGCCTTCGCCAGATTGCCGGCGATGTCGCCGACCGTTGGATTGAGCTGGGCCACGGCGATCCGTAGCGTCGAGGGAACGGCATTCTGTGCAGTCATGAGCGGGCCTGTCGGTCTTTTCTCAGCGAATACTTTCTGACGTACGGCATGTTCTATCGCATACCGCGACAAAAAACCCACAGCCAATCGCAATCAACTCAAAAATTCCGAAAAATTCTGCGTTTCCGGCCCCTTACGCGGAGAGATGGCAATCTTTTGCCGCGCGCGGAACTTGCAACCAACCAAGCTGGTTTAACCATTCATCCCCCGTTCAAGATGACAGTCGTATGACAGTTAGACGAAAGATTTATAAAATTGGAGAAGCTCTTGGCCAGTATCGATTCCGCCGCCGCGAGACGCTCCCAGGCCTATGTCGATAGGTCTGGCTCCTCCGTCAGAAGCGCCAAGACACTGGCCGGCACGCGCAGCGCGTTCCTCTCTCTTTTCATTGCTGCAGCGCTTGTGTTCGCAATCGAGCTGATCGTGCGCCAATCCTTTGCCGATACCGTCGCCTATTTCATCGATCCCATGCGTCCGGCCTGGACGACAGTTGCGGCATTCTTCCTCGTTCTGCTTGCAATCGATGCGCTGTTCGGCCGCGAGCACAAGGCGGGCCTGTTGGTCGTGCCGCTCGCCGTTCTTCCGGCCTTTGTCTGCCAACAGAAGCAAGTCTTCCTCTCCGATCCGCTTTATCCGACCGATTTTCTCTTCGGCCGGCAAATCATGGAGCTGATGCCGGTTCTCGTTAAAGACCGGCCGTGGACCGCCATTGGCGTCGTCTTGGGGCTGATCGCCATGGTCGCCGTTATCGGCCTGCTCCTGCGCTATGCGTGGCGGAACTTCCCCAAGCTGACGCGCAAGGAGCGTATCGTTCGCGCCGCCTTCGCCCTGCCCCTGCTCGTCGCCTTCTGGCAGATCATGGATTACAACCAGTTCTCGTGGATCCGCGACCGGCTGAGGGTCATTCCCATCATGTGGGACCAGACCGAGAACTATCGCCACAACGGCTTTGCGCTTGCCTTCGCGATCAACCTGCCGATGGCCAATGTCAACGCGCCTGCGGGCTATATGGCCGATGCGATCGACCGCATTCCGGTCAAGCCGACCCCTGCCGGAACGACGCATCGCGGAAAGCCGGACGTGATCGTGCTCATGAGCGAATCCTTCTGGGATCCGACCCGTCTTCCAAATGTGAAGCTTTCGCCCGACCCGATGCCGACGGTCCGCGAGATGCAGGTGGGCAACGTCTTCTCGCCGGAGTTCGGCGGCATGACCGCCAATGTCGAATTCGAGGCGCTGACCGGCTTTTCAAATGCGTTCCTGCCCTATGGCAGCATTCCCTACCAGCAATATATCCGCAACCCGATCCCCTCGCTGGCGACCTTCTTCCGCAGCGAAGGCTATGTCTCGCGCGCCATCCACCCCTTCCAGGGCTGGTTTTGGAACCGCACCGCCGTCTACAAGGCCTTCGGCTTCGACACGTTCCGGTCGGAAGAGAACCTGCCGGTGATGCAGAAGCGCGGCATCTTTGCTTCGGATGACGCGCTGACGAAGGAAATCATTCGCCAGGCGGATGCCATGGAGGACCCCTTCTTCTTCTTTACGGTGACCCTGCAGGGCCATGGCCCCTATGAGCCGAACCGCTATGCGAAGAACACGATCAAGGTCGAAGGCAATCTCCCCGAAAGTGACCGCCAGGTGCTCGCTACCTATGCGCAGGGCATCAAGGAAGCGGACGACAGCCTGAAAATGCTGATGGACTGGGCGAAGAACCGCGACCGCGAGACGATCATCGTGCTCTTCGGCGATCATCTGCCGCCGCTCAACACCGTCTACACCAATACCGGCTACATGAACGACGTGACGGCGTCGCGCAAGGGTACGAAGGAGCAGATGAAGGCGCAGCATGAAACGCCGCTCGTCGTCTGGTCGAACAAGACTGGCCCGAAGAAGAACATCGGAACGATCAGCCCGGCCTTCCTTTCCTATCAGATCCTCAAGCAGGCCGGCTACGAGCACCCCTATTACACCGGCTTCCTCGGCAAGGTTTACGACCAGTACCGCATCCTCGACCGCTATATGGTGGTTCGCAAGAACGGCAAGGACATTGCGGAGTGGTCGCGGCAGCCGAAGATACCCGCGTCCTTGCGCGATTACCGCTTCCTCCAGCACGACATGATGTTCGGCAAGCGGTACAGCACCGAACGCTTCTTCAAGTCCCACGCCGAACTCTTCCCCGTGGGCTCCTGAGATCTCGACGGCCGAGGCGCAATCTCCCTCGGCCGCTGACGAAGCCTCTCACGCTTTCGCCGGTCGCCATTCTCGCGACCGAGGTCGAATTGATCGCGCTTCACCACAAGTCAATGACGTGCTGCTTCGCGAGATCGCCGCACCGCGTTTCGACCTTGCCAAACTCAGTCACCGGATAGCGCAGTCCAAGCGTTGCCGTTCGCAGCGGAAATGGACCGACAACTAGCGTTCCTCCGCGGAGCGGCCTGCCCGCGGCGCATCGCATCAACATGCATTATTTCTAATTCAACGTAAAATTTAAACTCTCCATGAACCATCGGAGAGATGTACAACTTATGGGAGTTAAGAATTATTAACGTTTGACGCGCAACCTGAAAATGCAGGGAGATTGAAGGTACGCAACTGGGGAGATGCTGCTGGTATGTCGGTTCTCAAGCGCCTATTCGGCCGTGGCGACGGCGCTGCCGCGATAGAATTTGCGGTGATAGCACCGCTCTTTTTCATGTGTGTGCTGACCCTGATTGCCTACGGGATTTATCTGAGTGCAGCGCATTCGATTCAGCAGATCGCCGCGGATGCCGCACGCACGGCGATCGCCGGCCTCTCGGAGGAGGAACGGGAACAGCTCGCGATCGATTACATTCGCACGACAACGATGAACCAGACGTTCATCAAGTCCTCGCAGATGAACGTGACGGTCCGCGACGACGAAAACAACGCCAACCAATTCACCGTCACGATCAAATACGATGCGAGTGACCTCCCCATCTGGAGTCTTTTCACCTTTGCGCTGCCGGGCGAGCAGATCGAGCGTTACGCGACAATACGCGTGGGAGGCATCTGAAATGGCGATCGGGACAGCGCAGATGCGCCACTTCATGAAAGCCAGAAACGCTAACGTCGGCATTTCGGCCGCTTTGGTGATGCCGCTCGTCATCACGTCCATGGCACTTGGCGTCGATTACGGTTATCTCACGCTGCAAAAGCAGGAGATGCAATCCGTGGCCGACCTCGCGGCAATCGCCGCCGCCGCCAATGTCGGTTCGGCGGATGACGCGGTGCTGGCCCACTTCAAGAACAACGGCCTCGACTACGCCGTATCGACATCCGCGGGCCTGATGACGGTCGACGGCAAGGTGCTGCCGAACGACGTTGAGACTGCGGCCAAGGGCGTGGCGACTATCATACGCGGCCGGTATGTCCCCGATCCCGCAATCGCTGCGGCCCAACGCTTCATCAAGGACGCGGTCCCGACCGACGCGGTCCAGGTCACGCTCGAAAAGAAGGGAGACCTCTACCTCGCCGCGATGTTCAGCGGCCCGCCGGATCTGAGCGTCACGGGTACCGCTGCCAGCTCCAAGGTCGCGGCCTTTTCCGTGGGGTCCCGACTTGCCAGCCTCAATAGCGGCTTGCTGAACGCCGTTCTCGGACAGATGCTTGGCACCACCGTCTCGCTCAAGGTGATGGACTACGAAGCTCTGATCGATGCCGATATCGACGTCCAGCCTTTCCTGAAGGTAATCGCCACCCGCCTGAACCTGACCGCTGCATCCTACGAGGATGTGCTGACGGCCGATTTGACGATGCCGCAATTGCTCGCGTCGATGAGACTTGTGCAGGGTCTGTCCGGCTCCGTTACCTCCGCTCTGAAAACGATCGAACTCGCCGCCCCCGACAACAAACAGAGCTTCACGCTGGCCCAGGTCCTCAATATAGACCCGAAGAAGAGCCTGAGCGTCGATGCCGGATCGGATTGGGCGATGAAGGTCAGCGCCTTGCAGCTCGTTTCCGCGGCCGCAGCGATCGCCACTGGCGACCGACAGGTTGCCCTGGATGCCGTTGCCGGTCTTCCGGGTATCGCGTCGGCGAAGGTCAAGCTAGCGATCGGCGAACCGCCGGTGGAAACCCCGAGCCACCGCCTGGGCGCCCCCGGAGCCGCCGTGCGCACGGCACAGACGCGCCTTGCCGTCGAGATCGGGGTCGATGGTCTCGCAGCCCTCGCCGGAATCCGCATCCGGCTGCCGATCTATGTGGAGCTTGCCCATGCGGAAGCGAAGCTGTCGGACATTCGCTGTTACGGCCGAACGCCGGAGAACGCGGCTGTTGTCGTCGATGCAGTGCCCGGCATCGCCGAAATCGCCATCGGCGACGTCGACCCCACTGTCCTGGCGAGCTTCTCTTCCGATGCGAGGGTGACGCCTGCGCGTCTCGTGGATGCGACCGTCCTCAAGATTGACGCAATCGCCCATGTCGAATCCAAGAACCTTCAGGCGTCGCGCCTGAGCTTCAGCCCGAACGAAGTCGCGTCGCGGACGATCAAGAGCGTATCGACGAAGGATATTCTCACCTCGACCACCAAAACCCTGCTCAACAACCTGAACGCCGAGATCCATGTGGGGCCTCTGTCGCTGGCAACGCCGGCATTGCTGCAGCAGGCACTGGCGCAGACGCTGGGCTCCGTCACCGCACCGGTCGATGAGCTGCTTTACAACCTGCTGCTATTGGTCGGCGTCCGTGTCGGCGAGGCCGACGTGCGCGTCACCGGCGTCAAGTGCCAGCGACCGGTTCTGGTCCAATGACAGGCATTGGCAGCGACTGGCCGCGATGACATGGCCGGCGTGAACGTGACGCGTGTTCAGCCAGTCGATCGGCAAACTGCCGTCACTGCGCGCGTGGCGTGCGGAAATTTCGTCTGAACAAAACAACGGACTTGCACGTTCGGCGCAAGGTAGGAATGCTAGTGAACGACCAGAGCGAGCTGTGTGTTGCCCCGGAACACGCGTCGATTGCCATGTTCCGATGCAGCGCCCTTGGGGACATGCGTGCAGATGCAGCAGGTTGCGGGGAAGGAAAGCGTCGAGCAAAAGAGCCCACCCGGTTTCACGGTGGAGGCATTGCTGCAGAACCCGGAATTTCGGTCGGTCCTGCAGGTCGGTGCACGCAACCTGATAGCGGTGAATGACCTCTTCCCCCGCGTCGCACGCATGGTGGCGGCCCACCAGAAGTGGATGCTGACCCACGCGGCCTATGCGCTCCACCTCGAACGCGACCGCAACAATCCCGAATCTGGCGTCACGGCGGCACGCTTGCTGAAGCTGATGCGCGATACCGACGGTGCCAGCCGCAACACCGCGACAGCCTTTCTTGCCGAATTGGTCGCCTATAAAATGCTCCGCCCGACCACCGGCGGGCGGACGAGGAGGACGCGCCCGCTTGAGCCGACGGAAATCAGCCAGCATGCAATGCAGCTCTGGTTCAAGAGCCAGATGACGACGCTCGACCTGCTGGACGGCGGAACCAGGGTGGAACGCATAGAGGCCGATATGGCCATTTTTGAACGTACTCAGCCGCTTGCGGCCCGGCGCCTCCTCGCTGACAGGAAATGGACGCAGCCTCCACAGGGGGTTGCCATCTTCGTCTGGTCGGAGTCTGGCGGCATACTGCTCGATGACCTGATGGCGCGCCCGTCAAGCCTTGTTCCGGTCGACGGAAAAGTTTGGATCAACGTCAATCTGGCGACGCTCGCCGAGCATTACCTGATATCGAACACCCATGTTCGCCGGCTGTTTTCAAACGCAGAAAAGTCCGGCTTTATCGGCCGGCCCGATGACGGCACGCGCGGCCGGTTCTGGCTGAGCGAACAATTGATCGATGAGTATGTCTTCTGGCAGGCCGTCAAGTTCGAAGCGTTGGCGAGCGCTTTCGAGCGGGCGACCACGGAACTGGCTCCATAGGCTGGTCCCGTCAACCGCGCCCTTGGGCAAACTGCGGCAAGCGGTCGTCGATTTCGTAATAATCGCCCTTGTCCGCGCAGTAGATATGATAGCCGGGTTCGAGCCGCGTCGGCGTCTCGAATGTGCCTGCAAGGATCGACGTATAGTCGAGTCCATCGGCTTTCCAGAAAAGCGCCGATCCGCAGGACCGACAAAAGCCGCGCTGCGCCTCCGGGCTCGAACGATACCAGGTGACATTGTCCGCCCCTTCGACGTCGATGTCGCTGTTCTGCACATTCGTGGCGGCGTAATAGAGGCCTGTCTGTTTCCTGCACTGCGAGCAATGGCAGAAGATGATCTCTCTGAGCTTCCCGCGCGTCTTGAACCGCACAGCGCCGCAAAGGCAGCCGCCTTCATGAGTTTCCATTCCGTCCCCGTCCCCATTTTCCAAGTCGAACAAAAGCCGGGCCAGCTTTATCGGCTGGCCCGGCTCTGTCAAATTCAGATGACGCGCCGGTCGTTCAGAAATTTTGAACCACAGCGCCGTGCGTCTTTTCAGGCGCACCAAGGTCGCTGTGGCACTTTGATTCTCTGCATGTTCTTGTCCTTAAATCCACTCGATTTAAGGACACATGCCGTAGCACTACACTCTTCGGTCAGCCGTTGACGACCATTTTCTTCTCGTCGCGGCCACCCTTCATGCGCTCGGCGAGCAGGAAGGCAAGTTCAAGAGCCTGATCCGCGTTCAGGCGCGGATCGCAATGGGTGTGGTAGCGGTCGGCAAGATCGTCGCCGGAAAGCGCACGTGCGCCGCCGGTGCATTCGGTGACATCGTTGCCGGTCATCTCGATGTGGATGCCGCCCGGATGCGTGCCTTCCGCACGGTGAATCTGGAAGAAGCTTTCGACTTCCGACAGGATCCGCTCGAAGGGCCGGGTCTTGTAGTTGTTGAGCGTGATCGTGTTGCCGTGCATCGGATCGCAGGACCACACGACCTTCTTGCCCTCGCGCTCGACGGCGCGGATGAGGCGCGGCAGATGCTCGGCCACCTTGTCGTGACCGAAACGGCAGATCAGCGTCAAGCGGCCTGCCTCGTTTGCCGGATTGAGCAGGTCGATCAGTTCCAGCAGGCCGTCGGCGGTCAACGACGGGCCGCATTTGAGGCCGAGCGGGTTCTTGATGCCACGGCAATATTCGACATGGGCATGGTCGGCCTGACGCGTGCGGTCGCCGATCCAGATCATGTGGCCCGAGGTCGCATACCAGTCGCCGGACGTCGAGTCGACGCGGGTAAGCGCCTGCTCGTAGCCGAGCAGCAGCGCCTCGTGGCTGGTGAAGAAATCGGTCTCGCGCAGGCTCGGATGGTTTTCCGAGGTGATGCCGATCGCCTTCATGAAATCCATCGTCTCGGAGATCCGGTCGGCGAGCTTGCGGTAACGCTCTGCCTGCGGGCTGTCCTTGACGAAGCCCAGCATCCATTGATGCACGTTTTCGAGGTTGGCGTAGCCGCCCATTGCGAAGGCGCGCAGCAGGTTCAGCGTCGCGGCGGACTGGCGGTAAGCCATGATCTGCCGCTCCGGATTGGGCACGCGGGCCTCTTCCGTGAACTCGATGCCGTTGATGATGTCGCCGCGGTAGCTCGGCAGCGTCACGTCACCCTGCTTCTCGACGCCCGAGGAGCGCGGCTTGGCGAACTGGCCGGCGATGCGGCCAACCTTGACGACCGGCTGCTGTGCGCCAAAGGTCAGAACGACGGCCATCTGCAGGAAGGCGCGGAAGAAGTCGCGGATGGTGTCTGCGCCGTGCTCGGCGAAGCTTTCCGCGCAGTCGCCGCCCTGAAGCAGGAAACCGCGGCCCTCGGCGACATTGGCAAGAGCAGTCTTCAGACGCCGCGCCTCGCCGGCAAAGACCAGCGGCGGATATTTCGCCAGGCGTGCTTCCACTGCCTCGAGCGCTGCGAGTTCCGGATAATCCGGCACCTGCTGAATGGGTTTCTGCCGCCAGCTGTTCGGAGTCCAAGTCTGTGCCATTTCCATCACCTGTTGTCTGACGCGGGGGCCCGCGCACGTCGCGCCGGCGGCATTCAAACCGCCCGGTATTCGGATTTCGATGATCCAAGCCGTCGCGCCCGCCCCGAGCCGATGACTTCGCGGCTGCGGCTTATAAACGTTAACATGGGGCTTGGAAAGCCATTCTACCAGAAAACATCGGCGGCCGCTTTGCCGCCTTCAAGCGGCTCAAGCGACCCTTTCGCCCTTTCTGACCCGGTAGGATGGCTGATACATGGTCACCAGTTCTTCGGACGCCGTCGGGTGGACGGCCATCGTGCGGTCGAAGTCGTCCTTGCTACACCCGGCCTTCAGCGAAATTCCGAGCAACTGCGCCATTTCGCCTGCATCGTGCCCGAGGATATGCGCGCCCACCACCTTGCGGTCGGCCGCATTGACCACAAGCTTCATGATCATCTTTTCGTTGCGCCCCGAAAGCGTGGCTTTCATCGGGCGGAACTCGGCGCGGTAGACTTCGAGCTCATCGAATTTCCGCGCGGCATCTTCTTCCGTCATGCCAACCGTGCCGATCTCCGGCTGCGAGAAGACGGCCGTCGCGATGAGATCGTGATCAGGCGAAGTCGGGTTGTTCTTGTATTCCGTTTCGATGAAGCACATCGCCTCATGGATCGCCACAGGCGTCAGTTGCACGCGGTCGGTCACATCGCCGAGCGCGTAGATACCCGGTGCGCTCGTGCGCGAGAAGGCATCGACGATGATTGCGCCGCGTTCATTGACCTTGACGCCCGCGTTCTCGAGACCAAGGCTCGCAGTGTTCGGCACGCGGCCGAGCGCGAGCATCACCTGGTCGACGACAAGCTCGCCGTGCTTCATCGTCTCAGCGACGCGTCGGCCTTGCGCGTCGGTCGATACAGACTGGATGATATCCTCGCAAAGGATGCGAATGCCCTTCTCTTCCATCGCCGCATGCAAGCCGCGCCGCAAGTCCTGATCGAAGCGCGAGAGAATTTCCTTGCCGCGATAGATCAGCGTCGTCTCAACGCCCAGTCCGTGGAAGATGTTGGCGAATTCGATAGCTATATAGCCGCCGCCGGCAATCAGGATCGATTTCGGCAGCTCGGCGAGATCGAAAGCCTCGTTGGAGCTGATGCAGAGCTCGTGCCCCGGAAGCGCTTCGTGCGGGCTCGGATGGCCGCCGGCGGCAATCACGATTCGCTCGGCCGTCACCGTCTTGCCGCTCGCCATGAGCCGCACCGCGTTGGGTCCCGCGAGTTCGGCGCGGGTATCGAGCATTTCGGCACCGGCATTGGCGAGCCCCTTGCGGTAGAGGCCCTCCAGACGGGTGATTTCCTGCTCCTTGGCGGCAACCAGCTTCGCCCAGTCGAAGCGGCTTTCGCCAACGGTCCAGCCGAAGCCCGCCGCGTCCTCGAAGTGCTCCGAATATTGCGAAGCGTAGACATAAAGCTTCTTCGGTACGCAACCGCGGATCACGCAAGTGCCGCCGTAACGGAACTCCTCCGCGATCGCCACCTTCTTGCCGAGTGCCGCTGCCAGCCGCCCGCTTCTGACGCCACCCGAACCACCGCCGATCACGAAGAGGTCATAGTCGAAAGCGGTCATGGCGAGCTCCTGGTGTGAAAATCGTATCAGTCGAAAATGTCGGATTGGAGGATGGAAGGCACGAACCCCGCCTCACCCTTCGCCATTGATATAGTCTTGCGGCGCAAAAAAAGAAAAGCCCGGATTGCTCCGGGCTTTATCGATCTGTCGCCGGCCTTGCGGCAATTACTGCTGCGCCGGAGCCGGCGTGCCGGCGTCGGCCGCAGGCGCGCTGCCGATGGTCGTATCGAGCGACTTGGTCGCCTCCTGGGTCAGGTCGCGCGAAACGCCGGCGGCCCAGATATCGGCGGCCTTCAGCAACTCGCGGGAAGCGATCGGACCGTCGTTCAGCAGCTTCTTGCCGGCGGGCGAGGCATAGAACTCGGTGATCGCGTTCAGTTCTTCGACCGAGAAGGTCTTGGCGTAAATGGTAGCGGCCTCGCGCTCCAGGTCCGCACGCCGGGCTGCAAGAGCGAGCGCCTTCTCGTCGACCGTTGCGGTGATCAGTTCCTGGTGGTTGGGCGAGGACTGAATCAGCGTATTCTTCAGGCGTTCGGCGAGACGCGGCAGAATGTTGTCGAAAGTGTTGGTCACGCCAAGCGCAGCGATGGTCGCGCGGGCTGCCTTGATCTGATCTTCCGACACGTCCTGGGCGCGAACTGCCGGAACCGCAACCGAAACAAGGACGGCAGCAGCTGCGAACGTGCGGGCAAGACCTGTGAGTTTGTTCATTTTTATCCATGCTCCTGTGTTGGCACATGTCGCCCGGCCGATTGCCGCCGCCAGGCAGATATGTGCGGAAACCTATTTTCTGCGCCGTCCGCAACGCCTCATCGAAGCGTCGGATCGGCTCAGGACGCCGTCAGGGTACGCGCTCCCTCCGGACCGGCGATGATCGCCAATGACGCAATCCCGATGAAAAGCCCGTGCTCGACCACCCCGGGGATGGCATTCAGCTCTGCCGCGAGCGCATCTGCATCAGGAATACGGCCAAAAGATGCATCGAGAATGAGGTGTCCTCCGTCGGTCATGAAGGGGCCGTCGCCCGAGGCACGAACGACGATATCGCCAGTCAATCCCAGCCGGGATGCCACCTTCTCGATCGCCAGCCGCGTCGCTACCTGCCCGAAGGGATTTACCTCGATCGGCAGCTTGAAGGCGCCGAGCACGTCGACAATCTTCGATTCGTCGGCAATGACGATCATCCGCGCAGAGGCACTGGCGACGATTTTCTCGCGCAGCAGCGCCCCGCCCCCGCCTTTGATCAATCGAAGCTTTCCATCCACCTCATCGGCGCCGTCGATCGTGAGATCCAGTTCCGGCAGCTCGTCGAGCGACTTCAACGGCACGCCGAGCTCGAGGCAGAGCCTGGCCGTGCGCTCGGACGTCGGCACGCCGACGATCTGAAAGCCCGACGCAACCTTTTCGGCCAATAACCGGACGAACTCTTCGGCGGTCGAACCGGTACCGATTCCAAGCCGCATGCCATTTTCGACATATTCAAGCGCCGCAGCGGCGGCCCTGATCTTCATTTGGCGGGCGTCCATGCGCCACTCGCTCCCTCATGATCGCGCAGATGGCAGGGCCGATGCAGGCCAGCCACTGTCCAATTTCCGCTGAGACACTTACACGCCCGTCGCCGCAAACAAAAGTCAAAATAAGAGAGCCTTGCCGGATTCCAGAAGCCGGCTGCGCTGATCCGCGCCATTGCTTTTCTTGCGGACTTCGCCTACCCGAACATTACGATTTCCGCCAACGCGAGGTTCCCAGTGTCTCCTCCCCTTGTCGTCTTTGATCTCGACGGTACACTTGTCGACACCGCTCCGGACCTCGTCGCCAGCCTCAATCACGCCGTCACGCAGGCCGGCGTCGAGCCCGTCACCTATGCCGACCTGACCCATCTCGTCGGTCATGGCGCCCGTGCGATGATCGAGCGCACGTTTGCGCTACGCGGCAAGGCGCTCAGCGAAGAGAATCTTGTCTGGCAGATGAAGGAGTTCGTGGACTTCTACCACGGCTCGATGCCGGGGACATCCGTTCCCTATCCGGGGCTCGTCGCCGCACTCGACCGCCTGCAGGATGCCGGCCTTAAGCTCGCCGTCTGCACCAACAAGCCTGAGATGCTGGCAAGGCGCCTGCTTGAAGGGCTCGGCCTGCTCGACCGGTTTGCGGCCGTCTCGGGCGGCGACACCTTCACCGTGCGCAAGCCGCATGCCGAGCACCTCCTCTCGACGGTCGCCAATGCCGGCGGTGTCGCGGGACGAGCGGTGATGGTCGGCGACAGCCTCAACGATATCCTGGTCGCCCGCAACGCTTCCGTTCCGTCGATCGCCGTGCCGTTCGGCTATTCCGACGTGCCGATCGAAAGCCTCTCGCCCGATCGTATCATCCAGCATTTCGATGAACTGACGCCGCATCTGGTCGAGACGGTAATCGGCCGAAAGCCCAAATGAAAAGGGCCGCTCGCGCGGCCCTTCCCTTTCTAACCTTCGGCGCGTCGCGTGTTGCGCGTCGCCTCCAATGCCCGGTTCATGTACATGTCCCGGTCATAGACGTCGTTGAAATACTCGACCTTGCCATCCTTGTTCGGCCATGCCGTGAAATAGGAAACATAGACCGGCACTTTCTGAGGCACCGGCAGAGCCCGGTTGTGCCCCGTGGCAATCTCCTTGCCGACTTCGTCCATGCTGACGCCGAGGACCGCGGCCGCCATTCGGCGGGGATCGGCGAGGCGAACGCAGCCGTGGCTTAGCGCCCGCTGGTCGCGCTTGAAGAAGCTCTTCGACGGCGTGTCGTGCATGTAGATTGCATGGGCGTTCGGGAAGAGAATCTTGAGTTCGCCAAGCGCGTTGTCGCTGCTCGGCGGCTGGCGCACTGCGATCGAGGAGGTCGATGCATACCAATTGACGGCGGACGACGAGACGACGCGGCCACCCACCTCGACCTGATAGCCCATGCGGTCGAGATAGCCGGGATCGCTGCGCAGCTTCGGCAGCATCTCGTTGACGATGATCGACTGCGGCACGCCCCAGTAGGGATTGACTTCCACTGTCTGGATCTCGTCCTGGAAGAAGTAGGTCTGGTTCGTCTTCGAACCGACCACGACGCGCATGGAGAACTGCTCGACACCCTGGTCCGTATAGGACGCCGTGAAGGCCGGCTGGTTAATGAAGACGTAGCGACTGCCCAATCCGTCCGGCAGCCAGCGCGCCTGCTCCATCGCGATCTCGAGCTTGTTGATCTTGCTGGCGGTTGTGTCGCCGCCCGTCAGCACGCGGATCGAGGCTTGGCCGACGACGCCATCGGCCTTCAGCCCGTGCTCCTTCTGGAAGGCCTCGACGACTGACACCAGCTCGGGCGTATAGTCCGGGGTCCCGTTATAGCTGGCAAGCACGACGGCGTGTTCGGTCTTCAGCGTTTCCGACGCCTTGAGCTTGATGCCGGCAATGACATTGGCGAGTTCGGGGTTGCTTTGGCCGGGCTTCAGGAGCGTACCAGCAGCGATTTCCACGCGCGGCGTCGCATCGGTCTCCGCGCGCAGACGTTCCAATTCCGCCTTCAACGCCAGGAACTGCGTGCTCTTGGGATTCTGGCTCTCGAGCAACGCCGCGACATCATCGCTTGCCGCCAGCTTGTCCAGGAAGGCGAAGAGATCGACGCTCTTGCGCTTGAAGTCGTGATAACCGGATATCTTGTTCGGATCGACGCGTCCGCGCACCGTGTCCTGGACATAGGTCAGGGTCGCAACGGACATCGCTATTTCGAACTGCACCAGCGCCTTTTCGCGAGCGATCATGTCGCCGCGATCGAAGGTGTCGGACGGCACATCAACCGCATAGTCCTGGGGATCAAGCCCCACCTTCGCGGCTTGCGCGAGTACGGAAAGTGCCGATTTGGCGCGCGCGCTGACGCCGGTGCCATCGATCCACACGAAGTCCGTCCGTGCGCCATAGTAGTTCTCGACCGCCTTCGCGACATCGGCCGTGGCGCGGACGTTGATTTCGGGAAGAAACTGCCGCGCATCCGAAAGCGGCTGACGCAGCATCGGGGGCAAGGCGCCGTTCTGCACCGAGCCGGTGACAACAGGATCGAGCAAGCGGTCCGTGGCAATCCGGCGGAGCGGTTCGGGCTTGTAGGTATAGTACCGCGGCCCGGTGACGCGCGGCGGTTTGGCAGCTGTTCGCGGGTCGATCTGCTGCGGCACCATCATGCCTACGCCCGGCAGCGGCTGGGCAGGTCGGGCGCGCTCCGGCGACGTTCTTTTCTTGCCGCCGCGGATGAAGTCCATCAGGGTGATCGCCGATGCCGGCTGCACATCGATGGTTGCAACCGCACACCCGGTCATGAGCGCCACAATCGCTGCCGATTTGATAATTTTCATTAGAACATAGATCCCCGTATCGCGTTGCCGCCGAATTCGGCCGCTGCCAGATTCTCGCCACGCCCTCGTGCTCCCCGACTTATAGAAAAGGATGGTGAATGAAAAGGAAACGCCCGGCCCCCGCGCGGCCGAAACCCGCCAAAACCTGTCCCAAAACACATCCCTCGGAAGATGCGTGAAGCGTCATAAAAATTTGATTCGCATTTCATTTTTCCCTCCTCGCGCGCGTCTCGATATTTCCCGGGGCCCAGTCGTCCCCGCAAAAGGAAAACGCGCAATGTGACGGAAAGGTCACAACCCCCGCGACCGCGACCCCTCGGATCAGCCTACACAGCCGGAAGCAGAGCAATTGCCGCGGTGCAACAATTCAAACGATTGTAGGCCCTGCGATGCACTTGCCGCCCCTTTACAAGCTTGTGTGACCGGGGCAGAGAGATGCCCGGCACCGGGGTGGAACGACCGGCTGAGACACGTTTCTCGCCTCGGCTTCATGAACCGCAGACGAAGGCAGGTATCACGATGACATCGACCCGCACCGAAACAGATACGTTCGGCCCCATTGAAGTGGCGAACGACCGCTACTGGGGCGCTCAGGCGCAACGCTCGCTCGGCAACTTCAAAATCGGCTGGGAAAAGCAACCCGTCGCCATCGTCCGGGCGCTCGGCATCGTCAAGCAGGCGGCGGCACGTGCCAACATGGCGCTCGGCCGCCTCGATCCGGCAATCGGCGATTCGATCGTCAAGGCAGCGCAGGAAGTCATCGACGGCAAGCTCAATGATCATTTCCCGCTGGTCGTCTGGCAGACCGGTTCCGGCACGCAGTCGAACATGAATGCGAACGAGGTCATTTCCAACCGGGCGATCGAACTGCTCGGCGGCGTGATGGGTTCGAAGAAGCCCGTTCACCCGAACGACCACGTGAACATGAGCCAGTCCTCGAACGACACCTATCCGACGGCCATGCACATCGCCTGTGCGGAGCGCGTCATCCACGACCTGCTGCCGGCGCTGAAGCACCTGCACAAGGCGCTCGAGGAAAAGGTGAAGGCCTTCGACCACATCATCAAGATCGGTCGCACCCACACGCAGGACGCGACGCCGCTGACGCTTGGTCAGGAGTTTTCCGGCTATGCCGCGCAGGTCGCCTCATCGATCAAGCGCATCGAGATGACCCTGCCCGGTCTCTGCGAGCTCGCCCAGGGCGGCACTGCCGTCGGCACCGGCCTCAACGCGCCGGTCGGCTTCGCCGAGAAGGTGGCGCAAGAGATCGCCGCGATCACCGGCATCGCCTTCACATCCGCGCCGAACAAGTTCGAAGCGCTCGCGGCCCACGATTCGATGGTCTTCAGCCACGGCGCGATCAACGCCGCCGCGGCCGCACTCTTCAAGATCGCCAATGACATCCGCTTGCTGGGCTCCGGTCCGCGCTCCGGTCTCGGCGAGCTGTCATTGCCGGAGAACGAGCCCGGCTCCTCGATCATGCCGGGCAAGGTCAACCCGACGCAGTGCGAAGCGCTGACCCAGGTCTGCGTCCAGGTGTTCGGCAACCATGCGTCCCTGACCTTCGCCGGCAGCCAGGGCCATTTCGAACTCAACGTCTACAATCCGCTGATGGCCTACAACTTCCTTCAGTCGGTACAGCTTCTCGCTGACGCCGCGGTCTCGTTCACCGACAATTGCGTCGTCGGCATCGAGGCTCGCGAAGACAACATCAAGGCGGCGCTCGACCGCTCGCTGATGCTCGTCACCGCACTGGCGCCGAAGATCGGATACGACAATGCCGCGAAGATCGCCAAGACTGCGCACAAGAACGGCACGACCCTTCGCGAGGAGGCCGTCGGCGGCGGTTATGTGACGAACGAAGAGTTCGACGCAGTCGTCCGTCCGGAAACGATGATCAGCCCTGCCTGATCGATGTCGATTGCCGCGGCCCGCGTTTACGGCGCCGTGGCAATATCCCCGCCGGCATATCGCGGCGCTCGGCGCATCAGACCGAAATTGGTCGAATTGTCTCGACGCACTCAAGCAATTGTTAAGACTTCACAAATCATTTCCCCCTAAAAATCACCAGAATTTAGAATTGGATAAATTAAGGAGGTTTGCATATGCAAACGGCAACCTCAAACAAGACGCCGACGCCCGATATTGCAGCGCAGGTCACCCACGCAATGCGGATGATGGGGGTCGCGCCGATACCGCGCAACTACGAGCTTTATTACGAGGCCTATCTCGGCTCGAACCCGCAACTGTCCAAGGAGCTTGCGGCGCTTGGCAGCCGGGCGACGCAGGAAGAACTGGACGCGATCGGCGCTCAATACTTCAGCCATATTCACCATCCGAACGGCATCGAGCGGGCGCATAACACGCTTGCCGCCAAGCTGACCGAGCTCGTCAACCTCTTGAAGGACGAGCAATATGCGCTAGAGAACTACAACAAGGTTCTCGACGAAGCCTATCTCAACATGACCAGCAAGAGCGCCGCGAGCGCCGACATTCTGCGCCACGCCATCGGCATCCTGACCGAAGCGACCGTCGACACGATGAACCAGGGCAAGGAGCGCGTTCAGAACGTCGTCCAGAAGTCCTTCGAGATGGAGGTCATCCGGCAGGAACTCGATGAATACAAGCGTATCGCCAACACCGATTCGCTGACGCGTCTTGCTAACCGGCGGGCCTTCGACGACACCCTGGCTGCCGTCTACAACAGCGAACATGCGCGCAACTTCACCGGCCTGCTCGTCGCCGATATCGATCATTTCAAGAAGGTCAACGACACGTTCGGTCATCCGGTCGGCGACAAGATTCTTGCCACCGTCGGCAATGTCATCCGCGCCAACTTGCGGCGGGAGGCGTTCGTCGCGCGCACCGGCGGCGAGGAATTCGCCATCATTCTCAGCGATTGCACCCAGGAAGAATGCCTGCAGGCGGCCGACAGAATCCGCACCGTGCTTGCCGGCACGCCCTTCAAGAATTCCAGGACCGGCGTCAATTACGGTCCGATCACCCTCTCCGTCGGCGTCTGCATGGCGACCGAAGCGGACGATCCGGTCGATCTCTACAACAAGGCCGATATCGCTCTTTATTCGGCCAAGAATGCCGGGCGAAACCGGACGGTTCTCTTCGAGGAAGGAATGCGCAAGGATTCCGGCCGCAACTGGCTGATCTATCGCCGCTAGGCGCCGTGACCATGCAAGCGGCGTTCTGCGGCCGCCATCGAATGATCGGCGGCGCTTACCACATCGTCTTGGCGGCGCGTCCGGCCCATTCCCGGTCGTAAGTTTCGTTGTCGAAATCGGCCTTTGCGGCTTTCAGCAGCGTGCCCGGCGTCGGCAGCGATGCCGGATCGACGAAGCGATCCGGGTTCCAGAGCTGCGAACGGATGAGCGCCCGCGCGCACTGGAAATAAACCTCCCCGATCGTGACCACGATGACACTGCGAGGATGCTTGCCGTCGACCTCGAAGGAACTGGTCAGCGCCGGATCGACGCTGACGACGGCCGTGCCATTGATGCGCATCGTCGTATTCGACCCGGGGACGAGAAACATCAGCGCCACCCTCGGATCGCGGACAATGTTGAGAAGCGAATCGACGCGGTTGTTGCCGCGCCAATCGGGCATCAGCACCGTCTTCTCGTCGGCGACCCGGACGACGCATCGATCGTCGCCGCGCGGCGAGCAATCCAGCCCCTCCGGCCCGACGGTCGCAAGCGCTGCAAAGGGTGAGGCCTCGATCATCTGCCGGTACTCGGCCGTCAGCGTCTTCGTCACCTTGACCACCGATGCTTCGCTCGTGTCGCCGTAGAGTGCCTTCAGTTCCTCGACCGTGCTGATGACCGTCATTTCATCCTCCGTGACGCTTGCTCTTGCACGCGCTTTCGATGGATAGCATGACGCCCTGATGACAGCATCAGGCGATTCTTCTCAGGTGAGCACCTTTTTTACTTTCGTTAAGGAAGGCCTTGATCCTGTCGATGACCGGATCCGCGGAAACGATGCGGCGATGGCCGAAGCCGTTCGCCCAGTACAACTCGACATTCGGCCCGGCCGCGCCGTAGCGGCGGGCATGGGTGGCGGAAACCTCCTTGTCGTCCTCCGCGTGGACGACAAGCACCGGTTTCCTCAGCATGCCGAGAATGCGGGCCGCATCAAAGGCATCGACCCGGCGTCCCGAGAGGCGTTCGACCATGCCCTCGAAAGCCGCCTGGGCCGCCGGCGCGAGAGCCATCATTTTGCCGAAGCCGTTGAAGAGCCAGGTCATTTCGCTTGGCGCGCCGATCAGCACCATTTTTGCCGGCACACGAGCGGGCACGTCGCACACGACCGCGCCAGCCGCGCAGGCGAGGCTCGCGCCACCGAAGGAATGGCCGATCGCCACGTCGAAGCCATCGAAGTGGCGCCAGGCCGCATCGATCGCCCTCACCGCCTGAGGCATGGTCAGCGACCGTCCCGGCGAGGCACCGTGGCCCGGCCAGTCGAGTGCGACCACCTCCGCCCCGGCTGCGAGCAGGCCATCGATCAAGGTCGCGAGATAGTCGCTGCGCGATCCCCAGCCGTGCGCGAGCAGGATCCGCGGTCCATCCGCGTCGACCCGCCGCGCGAAGTGATGGGCAACGACCCAACCGCCGGCGAAGGACAGAGTGACCTTCCGCGAGTGCTCCATGATCGGCGCCGCCGCTTTCAGCAAGGCCGCCTCCTTGCCGCTTTTCGGCTTGCGGCCCGGCGTGAGACAGAAGATTCTGAAGGCGAGCCTACCGGCAGCCTCGGGAGAGACGGCGGACACCGCCTTCAGTGCGGTACGGATGACCTTGATCCCGAAGGATGCCATAGTGAAACTCTCTTGAAATGTTCAATTTTGAACATAATTGTACAACGATGAACAAAAAGCAAGTGACAACAGAACATCATCACTTCCCCTGGGATCATCCGCGCTTTCGAAGCTGGGTCGCCGTTGCCCGTGCCTGCCAATTGATGCAGCAGACGTTGACGCGGGAGCTCGTCCATCTCGACATCAAGCCGCCGCATCTCGACATCCTGATCAATCTCTATCGCTTCGAAGGCATCACGCAGCAGGAACTCGCCCGCAAGTTGCTCGTCGGCCGCTCGAACATGAGCATGCTGCTACCGCAGCTGGAGAAGCGCGGCCTCATAGAACGGCGGGGAGACGAACGTGACAAGCGCGTGCTGCGGCTCTCGCTGACGCCGGCCGGCCGTACGCTCACCGAGGATGCAATGGAGATCCAGACGGCGCTGATCGAGAAGTCGCTGACCGGTTCGCCGATCGAGGACTGCATGACGGTCGCGCAATCGATGGAGCGCATCATCGCCGTCTTGCTGAAGGAAGACGCCGACTGAGCGCATCGACGCCGCTCAGCGCGGCTTTTCCGATTTGTCGCGCGACATGCCCTTCTCGGCCAGCTCCTGCTCATAGGCGGCGAAGAGTTCCTGACCCTTCTCTCCCAGCTCGCGCAGATAGCTCCAGGTGAAGATGCCGGTGTCGTGGAAATCATCAAAACCGATGCGCACGGCATAGTTGCCGGTCGGCTGTACCGAAATGATCTGGACATTGCGCTTGCCGGGTACGGTGACCCGCTGGCCCGGCCCGTGTCCCTGCACCTCGGCCGAAGGCGAAAGCACCCGCAGAAGCTCCGCCGACAGGTCGAAGGAAGCGCCGTCGTCGAATGCGACAGTCAGGCGGTGGCGGTCTTTCGATACGCGCAGCTCGGTCGGCCAGAATTCACTCATGATGCTCACTCCGCATTCATCCGCTGAGCACTACCCCAGTTCAGGCCAAGGACCTACCAGATTCGTGCACCCGGCTGACCAGATCTTTCACTCCGAAAAGGAGAAAATGTCGTGGGAAAGCCGAAACATTTTCAAATCTTCCCAGCCCTTTCGGGCGCAAATACGCCTCATCCGGGAGATACCGCTGGGACCGAATGCCGCTTCACCGAAATTTGCGACAGTATGCGCCTTGACGCGAGGGTTTTTGCCCCCGACATTGGAAGCGCTCGGAGAAGAACCTTGAACACTGCCGCCATTGACAGAACCGGCGCACAGCCGCTTGACAGCTCGAAGACGCCGATGGTCGATCCTTTCGGCCGGGCCATCAGTTACTTGCGCGTTTCGGTCACCGACCGCTGCGACTTCCGCTGCACCTATTGCATGGCGGAGCACATGACCTTCCTGCCGAAGAAGGATCTGCTGACGCTCGAGGAACTGCACCGGCTCTGTTCCGCCTTCATTGCGAAGGGCGTGCGCAAGCTCCGGCTCACCGGCGGCGAACCGCTGGTGCGCAAGAACATCATGTTTCTCGTGCGCGAACTCGGCAAGGAGATACACGCCGGCCGCCTCGACGAGCTGACGCTGACGACCAACGGGTCGCAGCTGTCGAAATTCGCCGCCGAACTGGCCGATTGCGGCGTGCGGCGGATCAACGTTTCGCTCGATACCCGCGATCACGACAAGTTCCGCCAGATCACCCGCTGGGGCGAACTCTCGAAGGTACTCGAGGGGATCGACGCGGCTCAGGCAGCCGGCCTCAAGGTGAAGATCAATACGGTCGCGCTCAAGGGCTTCAACGATGCCGAGATTCCCGAACTGATGCGCTGGGCGCACGGACGCGGCATGGACCTGACGCTGATCGAGACCATGCCGATGGGGGAAGTGGACGAGGACCGGACCGACCACTACCTGCCGCTGTCCGAGATGCGCGAGCGTCTCGAAGCCCAGTTCACGCTGAAGGATATTGCCTACAAGACCGGCGGCCCTGCCCGCTACGTCGAGGTGGTGGAGACCGGTGGACGCCTCGGACTCATCACGCCGATGACGCACAATTTCTGCGAAAGCTGCAACCGTGTCCGGCTCACCTGCACCGGCACGCTCTATATGTGCCTCGGCCAGAACGACGCCGCCGACCTGCGGGCGGCGCTGCGCACCACCGGCGACGATGCCTATCTCTCCCGCGTTATCGATGAGGCGATCTCCCGCAAGCCGAAGGGCCACGACTTCATCATCGATCGCGAACACAACCGCCCAGCCGTCGCACGCCACATGAGCGTAACCGGCGGCTGACGCTTTCCCAGAACCAGAGAAAAATCAGAAGGCCCCGCAGTCGCTGGCGACCGCGGGGCCTTCTGCTTTCAACATAGGTCAGGCAGCGTAGGTCGATCCGTAACGAAGCTGCCTGTGATCGCTCAGCCCGCCAGTGCCAGTCTTGAAACGCTCGATCTTCTCGTTGAGCGCTTCGACCTGCCGGCGCAGGCCGTGGATTTCCGCCGTGTTCTCCTCGACCATCGCAGCGTTCTGCTGCGTGATCAGCTCGACCTCGTGAACGGCTGAATTGACCTCGCTGAGACCGGTATACTGTTCCGCTGCGGAAGCCTCGATATTGCTGACGAGCTGGTGAATGGTGGCGATGTGGTCGTTGATCACCGCCAGCGCGTCGCCTGTCTCCTGCACCAGCGCGACGCCGCTGCGCACCTGGGCGGAGCTTGCCGAGATGAGCCCTTTGATCTCGCGGGCCGCTCCCGCGCAACGCTGCGCCAGTTCGCGTACCTCCTGGGCAACGACGGCGAAGCCACGGCCCGCGTCGCCGGCGCGGGCCGCCTCGACCCCCGCGTTCAGCGCCAACAGGTTGGTCTGGAAGGCGATCTCGTCGATCACGCCGATGATCGTGCCGATCTTCTCGGACGAACGATTGATTTCCGCCATGGCATCGATCGCCTTGGCGACGACCTGGCCGGAATGCTGGGCATAGTTGTTCGTCTCATCGACCGATATGGTCGTGCTGCGCGCGCTTTCGGCGGTCGAGCGGACGAGTTCGGTGAGCTGACGGAGCGCGCGCGAGCTTTCCTCGAGCGCCGCCGCCTGCTGCTCTGTACGCCGGGCAAGATCGTCGGCCGAGGCCGAGAGATTGCCGGTACCGCCGGTGATCTCCTCCGTGACGAGGCGTACATCCGTCAGCGTCGCACGCAGCGCTTCGACGGCGTTGTTGTAGGTGCGCGCCATGATCACGTAGTCCGCAGGCAGATCCTCCGCCATGCCTTCCTCGAGGTTGCCGGCGGCAAGCTGGGCAAGGACGTCGGAAAGAGCATTGAGCGCCTGCATCTGCTCGGCTTCGATGCGCGCGCGCTCCTGCGAGCGGCGTGCCTCCTCCGCGGCCGACAGGGTCCGCGCAGCTTCCGCCTCACGTTCCAGCCGCACGTTTTCCAGTGCGTTGTCGCGGAAGACAGCAACCGAGCGCACCATGTCGCCGATTTCGTCGCCGCGATTGCGGCCTTCGATCGCCACTTCGAGGTCGCCGTTGGCGAGCCGTGTCATGGTTTCGGTGACGCGTTTCAACGGGCCGCGCAGTGTCTCGACCAGCATCAGGCCACCGATGATGGAAAGCAGCGTCCCGGCGACCATGGCGATGATCGAGACGGTCGCCGAGCGCTGGCTGTCCTGCTTCCCGGCTTCCTGCGCGCTGCTGACGAAGCTTTCAAGTGTGCGGCTTGCATCGGCGACAAGCGTCGCGGCCTCGCCCTTGGCGGCCTGCCAGCGGCCGCCGACATCGATCAATGCGGCAGTACCCTTGTCGATACTGTCGAGCGAGGGGCCAAGCTTCGCCGGCAGGTCGCGGAGCGCTGCGTTCTTGCCGCCGAGTTCGGAAAGTTTGAGGGACGTTTCGCGCACGCCGTTGATATCGGCAATCACGAGGTCGCGACTCGCGGCGTCGAGAGAACGGTGCAACTCGCTGATATGAAAGCGGGTATTGTCGAGCCCCTTGAAGGTATCGCTCATCAAAGCGATCAGCGTCTTGAGTGTCGAAATTTCCTCGTCCATCCCGACGAAGCGCTTGGCTGCGGTGTCCGAATTCTTGACCGCTTCCTTGGCAAAATCGGCCTCGTACTTCGAGAGCTTGCTGAGGATCGGCACGAGCGCGTTCTTCTTCGCGTCGTTTTCCTCGGCGCTTGCGAGGATCGCCTGGATCTTCAGCGCCTGCGCCTTGAGTTCGCCGATCGGTTTCTGCACCTTTTCGGAGGCGATCTTCTCGGCTTCACCGATCTGCTTCAGCAGATGCGGCAGCAGCTTGTTTGCCTGGTCGATCTTGGCATCGGGATTGACGGCCATGGTCACCGGCAGGCGGAATTTCTTGATCCGTTCGGCAACCCCCTGATAGGCAGCCGCATCGAAGAGCAGCGCCTTGGCAAAGGCTTCCTTCTCTCCCGATTCCGTCCGGATGATATCGATCTGCTTGTAGGCGCCGTTGCCCTTCTCGGTCATGTCGGCGAGCGCCGCCTCAAGCGACCTCGTCGCCGTGTCCTGCTCGGTCTTTACCGACCAGAGCTTGTCGGTCTGGTTGCGCATCTGAGAGCCAAGGGCGACGACAGAGGCGATTTGCGCCCTGTCCGCCTCGCGTGCCAACAGCCCTTCCAGTGTTCTGACGCCCTGCTCCTGCTCGTCGATCTGCTTCACAAGGACATCGCGCGCTTCCTCGCTCGGACTGTCGGCGAACGCCTGCAACGCGCTGCGCAGCGCCTGAAAATCCGAGAGATTGTTGATGGTCTCGCGCGTCACGGTCATATGCCCGTTGAGCGTGCGCGCGGTGAAGAAACCGACGAGACCGATCCCGGCGATCAGGGCCACGAGCGGAACCACGAAGAGGAGGACTTTTGTGACGATACGCAGGCGCTGTAAGAGGCGATCGATCATAGACATTGCGGACCCCGGGTTCTTTTTTATGAGGAACATGCCCGCACGGTGGCTTCTCTGACGGAAGCGGTGTGAAATGCCGGCGGAAGCACCTCCCAGGCTCCAGCGGGCACGTCGCGGATCAACGGCGCAAAAAGATCTGACGGCCGTCTCCACCGATCGCTTCATGCGATTGGATTGCGGAATCATCGGGACGATAGGCAGCGAAACTTAAGATTCAGCGAATGTTCGCCGGAAGCGGCGGCACGGTGGCGCGCAGCCAGGAATCTTGCGTCGGTACGGCTCACCGCCCCTGTGGAGGGCGATTTTGCACAAACGATGCTTGAGTTTGCGCGAAAGGACGGTCAATGCTTGGCCATGGGGCGCGCATCTCGCCAGACGGATTCGCCTCCTCCCGCCAAGCACGGCATTGGCCTCGGCCGAGGCCACCAGGAAAGACGAATGCATTCATCTGCCAATTTCCGCGGCATCGTTTTGATGTGCCTTGCCATGGTCAGTTTTGCCTGCAACGACGCGCTCGTCAAATCCGTGACCGGCGCCATGAATACCGGCCAGATCATGTTCGTCCGCGGCCTGCTCACCACGGTGATGGTGCTGGTCATCGCCGTCCACTTCCGTGCGTTTCGCCCGATCCGAACGATCCTGCGGCCGGCGATCATCCTGCGCATCGTCATGGAGGCGCTGGCGTCTATCACCTATATTTCGGCGCTCGGCCAGCTACCACTCGCAAACGCCTCCGCGATCATGCAGGCGCTGCCGCTGGCGGTGACGCTCGGCGCGGCGCTCTTCCTGCGCGAGCCCGTCGGCTGGCGCCGCTGGGCGGCAATCGCCATCGGCTTCGTCGGAGTGCTGATCGTGCTGCGACCCGGACCGGAAGGCTTTACCACTGCAGCATTGACCGTCGTCGCCTGCGTCTTCTGCACCGCGACGCGTGATCTCTGCACCCGCCGCATCGGCAGCGACGTGCCGTCGCTCTTCATCACGGTCACGACGGCCCTGATTACGACGCTCGTCGGCGCTGTGCTTATCGTGCCGTTCGGGGGCTGGCAGCCAATGTCGGCGACGTCGCTCACTCACATTGCCATTGCCAGCATTCTCCTGATGTTCGGCTATCAGACGATCGTGCTCGCGATGCGCGACGGCGACATTTCCGTGATCGCGCCATTCCGCTACACAAGTCTGCTCTGGTCGGTCGCGATCGGCATTTTCTTCTTCTCGGAAACGCCGGATAGCTGGATGCTGGCGGGGGTCGCCGTTATCGTCGGTTCCGGCCTCTACACATTCTATCGCGAGAGCCTGCGCGGCAGGAAGGCCGTTGCCCAACGCTCCCTTGCCGGCCCTCTCGAATAGAGGAACGCGTCGATGGCCATGAATGCGCCAGAAGCACCGCCGCGCCCGCCCGCCGTCATCCTCGCCGGCGGCCGGTCCTCGCGCATGGGCAGGCCGAAGGTGGGCCTCGTGCTCGATGGCCGAACGATGCTCGATCGCATCGTCGAGCGACTCGCCCCGCAAGCGGACGTTATTGCGCTCAATCTCAATGCCGCTCCCGGCATCGACCTGCCCCCCGGTCTTGCCGTGGTTGCCGACACGGTGCCTGGCTATTTCGGCCCTCTCGCCGGCATTCTGACCGCCATGCGCCACGCCGCGCAGGCCGCACCACATGCTGCCCACGTGCTGACAGTGCCGGCCGACACACCGTTTTTCCCCGATGACCTCGTGGCCCGGCTTTCCGCAGCGCCCGACCTGGAGGGAAGGATTGCCGTCGCCTGTTCCGACGGGGCCATGCATCCACTGTTTGCGCTGTGGCCGATCGCAATCGCCGATGATCTGGAAGCCTGGATCCGCACCGACACCAAGTTGCGCGTACGCGCTTTCATTGCGCGCCATCCGTCGTCAACGGTAGACTTTCCGATGATCGACACGAAGGCTGGTCCGCTCGACCCCTTCTTCAATATCAATACGCCGGAAGAGCTTCGAGAGGCCGAAGCATGGCTGCAACGCCTCAAGGATCGCAAACAATGAAACAACCCAAGATATTCGGCATCGCCGGCTGGAAGAATTCGGGCAAGACTGGCCTCATGGTCCGCCTCGTCAGTGAAATGACGCGGCGCGGCTACGTCGTGTCCACCGTCAAGCACGCCCACCACGACTTCGACATCGACAAGGTCGGCGCCGACAGTTACCGCCATCGGGAGGCCGGCGCGCATGAGGTGACGATCGTCTCCTCGACGCGCTTCGCGATCATGCATGAATTGCGTGGTGCGCCGGAACCGTCCTTCGAAGAGGTCCTGGCGCGGCTTGCACCTTGCGATCTCGTACTGATCGAAGGTTACAAGCGCGAGCCGATCCCGAAGATCGAAGCACGCCGCCTGGAGTCAGCCAACCGCCAGCCGCTGGCGCCGATCGACCCGCATATCGTCGCCATCGCTGCTGATCATCCGGTGACCGACACCGACCTCCCGGTCTTCGTTCTCGACGATACGGTCACAATCGCCGACTTCGTTGAAAAGGTTACGGGGCTGCGGGGCTGAACCTCCGAACCGAACTCATTTCTCCAGCGACTTCACGGCTTCCTGCGCCCATACATAAAGACGGGGCCGGTCTCCCGGCCCCGTTTCATCAAGCAGTGGCAGCAGGCTGTCGTCAGCGCTGAGCGACCGGCCGCACGAGAGGAGTCACGCGGCGGATGGTCACGCGGCGGTTCTCCTGCTCCTCATCTTGCGTGCGCACCTTCAGGAAGCGCTCACCATAGCCTTGGGTCACGAGGTTTTCCGCGGGGACGCCATAGACTTCGCTGAGGAGCACCGCGACCGATTCCGCACGCTGATCGGAAAGAACCAGGTTCGAGCGGTCCGAGCCGACGGCATCCGTGTGGCCCTCGATGAAGAAGGTTTCACCCGGATCCTTCTCGAGGATCTTCGACATGCCATCCGCGACGCCGCGCAGCGTCTTGGCCTGCGACATCGACACCTCGGCGCTACCCGTCTCGAAGTGGATCGTGTCGAGGTCGATGCGGCGAACCTTGTCGCGCAGGCGGGCGGAGTTGCGCACCTCATCGATCGTGTAGACGCGCTCGACTTGCTCGACCGGCGGCTCGGACAGGAATTCGTAGTAATCCCGGTCCGGATCGTCGGCGTAGTCGACGATGTAATCCTCCACCGGAATGGTGAGACGCATCGGCGGCAGTTCGTAACCGACGTCTACGATCGCCGGACGGTCCTGATCCTCCTCGTACTCGGGCGCATAGATCAGCAGATATTCGTTGCCGTCGCTGTCGATACGCGAGCGCTGCACGATATCGCCATAGCGGTTGTAGACCGTGACGATCCGATAGCCGCCCGGACGAACGATGGTCTCACGGACGCGGTCGCGCGGCAGCTGGTCGTAGAAGGTTTCCTCCGAATCGCGCCGCAGACGCGGCCGGTCGTCACCGCGGACGAAAATGCGGTCGCCGACGCCGAGGATCACGCGGTCATCGACCTCCTCGACCACTTCCACCTCGGTGACATTGTTCGTCGTGTTGTTGTTGATCACGGTGTTGTTGACGATCGTGTTGTTGACGATGTTGGTCGTCTCAGGTACGGCGAAGACCGGCGCTTCTTCGATGCGCTGTCCTTCCTCGTTCAGATTGGCCTCGATCCTCTGTGGAATCTGTTCCCGGACCTCGGTTGATATTTTCGCCTGGGCTGCGGCATCGTCGGTCGGAGGCGCTACGCTTTCTTCCTTGGCGCGCAATTCCTCACGCTGCTTGCGCCGAGCCTCGCGGGCACGGTTGCCGCCCACATTGTCGGCATCCTTGTCGCTGTCGAGAACGGCTGCACCGTTTTCGACCGGAAGCACAACTGTGTCGTCGCTCGCCGCCGGGTCCTTGGCAATCTTGACCTTCTCTTCCTCCGTGCGCTCATCGACCACTTCCGGAGCACGCTGGCCACGCGGCCGTTCGCCGGTACCCTCTGCCGTCGCCGGTGCTTCCGCGCCAGGAGCGGGCTGTTCGCCTTCACCAATCTGTTCGGCTGGCTGATCCGTCTGGCGCTGTTCTTCAGCCTGCTGCTGGCGCTTCCTGCGGGCGGGAGCCTGTTGCTCCTCAGCCTGCTGCGGAGCGCCCTCCTCGGCGGCGGGTTGACCTTCCTCAGCCTGCTGCTGCTGGCGCTTCTTGCGTGCCGGAGCCTGCTGCTCCTCGGCCTGCTGTGGAGCACCCTCTTCGGCGGCGGGCTGCTGTTCTTCAGCCTGCTGCTGACGCTTCTTGCGCGCTGGGGCCTGCTGCTCTTCAGCCTGCTGCGGAGCTTCCTCGGCGGCGGGCTGCTGTTCCTCAGCCTGCTGCTGGCGCTTCTTGCGCCTTGGAGCCTGCTGCTCCTCGGCCTGCTGCGGAGCGCCCTCCTCGGCGGCGGGCTGCTGTTCCTCAGCCTGCTGCTGGCGCTTCTTGCGCCTTGGAGTCTGCTGCTCCTCGGCCTGCTCCGGAGCGCGCTCCTCGGCGGCGGGTTGCTGTTCCTCAGCCTGCTGCTGACGCTTCTTGCGCCTCGGAGCCTGCTGCTCTTCAGCCTGCCGCGGAGCCTCCTCAGCGGCGGGTTGCTGTTCCTCGGCCTGCTGTCGGCGCTTCTTGCGGACGGGGGCCTCTTCCTCGGCCTGGCGTTGTTGCTCCTCAGCCTGCCCCTGGGGCTCTTCTTCGGCCGCACGCTGCTTTCTGCGCTTCTTAAGCAGCAACTCCTCGGGCGACGGCTGCTCCGCGCCTTCCTGAGCAACTTCGAACGGCGCCATCAGGCTCTCGGCAAGTGCCGGCTGAACGGCAAAGCTCGCCGCGAATACCGGCACGGCCACTGTCGCGAAAAGTCTGGATCGAATCGACATTGTCTTCCTTCCTCTTATTGGGGAGGTCCCGTAGCTTGCCGCGCGTCCTGTCCAGTCGACCTGTCACGGCCGCAAGCCTGCACCTAAAGGGCCATGATCCGCGGTTTCCGACTTTTTTGTGTTCGTCTATGTCGTACTCGCAACGCTGCAGTCGCGGATCGGTTCCGCTTCAAGGCCTATCGGAGGCTACATTAACCTCCGCTGAACGGGCCGTTCATCTTCGCTCGCGGAAGCGAACGGCGCGTGATCCCGGCTTCGCGGTGGGCGATGGCGCTTTCCAGTTGATTTTTGCAGGAGAAGTACGAATATCCCGCCAACCGAGGCGTACGCCCCGGCCCTATTTGGCATCCGCGAACAAGAAAAAACCGGGTGTCAGCCAACAGAGAGGATAATCATGCGTATTTCCAGACGGCTGGCAGCCGCCGCATCGGCTGCCGTTTTCGTGCTCATGGCCAGCACCGCCATGGCAGACGGCGAAAAGGTCGTTATCGGCACGGAAGGCGCCTACCCGCCCTTCAACAATCTCGAAGCGGACGGTTCGTTGACTGGTTTCGACATCGACATCGCGAAGGCGCTTTGCGAAGAGATGAAGGCCGAATGCACCTTTGTGACCCAGGATTGGGACGGCATCATTCCGGCGCTCATCGCCAAGAAGTTCGATGCGATCGTGGCATCGATGTCGATTACCGCCGAGCGCAAAGAAAAGGTGGACTTCACCAACAAGTACTACAACACGCCGCCGGCGATCGTCGTTCCGAAGGACTCTCCGATCACCGAGGCGACCGAGGCCGCACTCGCTGGCAAGACGCTCGGTGCTCAGGGTTCCACGACCCACTCCAACTATGCCGAAGCGCATATGAAGGAGTCTGAGGTGAAACTCTACCCGACCGCCGACGAATACAAGCTCGACATCGCCAATGGCCGCGTCGACGCCGTCATCGACGACGTCGTCGTACTTTCGGAGTGGCTGAAGACCGAGGACGGCGCCTGCTGCAAGCTGCTCGGCACGCTGCCGATCGACCCGGTCATCAACGGCGAAGGTGCCGGCATCGCTGTGCGCAAGGGCGACGACGCGCTGCGCGAAAAGCTCAACAAGGCGATCGAAGCCATCCGCGCAAACGGCAAGTACAAGGAAATCAACGAAAAGTACTTCCCGTTCGACGTCTACGGCAGCTGATCGACGCCACCACAGCGCCGTGCGCCTCTTCTGGCGCACAAGCTGCATGTTTTGTCCGTAAATCGACTGCGATTTGAGGAGAAGATGCAGCAGGCTCGATTTTCGTGCCGATCATACCGGGGAAATCTCGGTTGATGCAAAAAATGCAACGGCGGATGGCTTGCCCTTCCGCCGTTTTTGTTTGACAAGAACCTTCGAAAATAAGCGTCATTGACGCCAAAAAGAACGCTGCAAGGGGAATTTATTGGCATGAGCGGACTGTTCGCCGCCCTTTTCTCCGTTTTCGCCTGGATCGGATCGATCATCGATCCGCTCTGCGGTCCGGTCGGAGTATTTCGTTGGTTCGGCTCCGGCACGCTTCTGGCGTGCGGCGACGCCGGATGGGGCGACGAGATCGCCTACGGATTCCTCATCACTGCAAGCCTTGCGATCGCCACCCTCCCAGTCGGGCTGGTCGTCGGCTTCTTCATCGCGCTTGCCAAGCAATCGAACGAGAAGTCGCTGCGCCTTGCGGCCAACATCTATACGACGATCTTTCGCGGCCTGCCCGAGCTGTTGACGCTCTTCATCGTTTACTACGGCATGCAGATCCTCGTGCAGCAGTTCCTTGCGACCCTCGGCTACGAGGGCCCGGTGGAGATCAACGCCTTCGTTGCAGGCATGATTGCGCTCGGGGTCGTCTTTTCCGCCTACTGCTCGGAAGTGCTGCTCTCCGCGTTCAAGGCTATTCCGCACGGGCAATATGAGGCCGGCGATGCGCTCGGCTTCCATCGCGGCAAGACGATGCGGCTGATCATCCTGCCGCAGCTCGTGCGCATCGCGCTTCCAGGCCTCGGCAACCTCTGGATGGCGCTGCTCAAGGATACCGCCCTCGTCTCAGTCGTCGGGCTGCCCGACATTCTCCGCCAGACGGGCGTCGCCGCCCGCGTCACCAAGCACGCGTTCGAATTCTTCGGCATCGCCTGTATCCTCTTCCTCGTCCTGGCGATGGTTTCATCCGTCGCCTTCTCGGCGCTCGAACGCTGGACCAAACGCGCGGAGATGAGCCGATGAGCATTGCCGAAACCATGATTCCGCCGCAGGCACCGCCACCGGCGCCGCCTAAGCCCTATACGCTTTCGCGCTTCATCGGCAGCGTTACGCTCGGCATCTGGCTTGCGCTTGCCGTCGGCATCTTCCTCACTGTCGTCAACGGCTGGGACCCGGAGAAATTCTCGCGATACGGGCCGAGTTTCCTGTCCGGTCTCGGCGTCACGCTGACGCTCGTGATCTCCTCGATCATCATGGGCGCCATCCTGTCGCTGCCGGTAGCACTCGGGCGCATGTCGAAGAACAAGATCTGGTCCTGGCTTTCCTATGCCTATGTCTATTTCTTCCGCGGCACGCCGCTGATCACCCAGCTCTTCCTCGTCTATTACGGCCTCGGCAGCTTCCGTCCGCAGCTCGAAGCGGTGGGGCTTTGGTGGTTCTTCCGGGATGCCTGGAACTGCGCGCTCTTTACGTTCACGCTGAATACGGCCGCTTACCAGGCCGAAATCCTGCGCGGCGCTATCCAGAGCGTACCACGCGGCCAGCACGAAGGCGCCGCGGCCCTTGGGCTGCCGCAGCGCGTCGCGTTCTTCAAGATCATTCTGCCGCAGGCGATGATCGTCGCGCTGCGCCCCTACGGCAACGAGATCATCCTGATGATCAAGGGCTCGGCGATCGTTGCAATCGTCACCGTCCTGGACCTGATGGGAGAGACGCGCCGCGCCTTCTCCCGCACCTTCGACTACCAGATGTATGTCTGGGCAGCGGTTCTCTACCTGCTGATGGTCGAATTGCTGCGCAACATCTGGGCCTGGTTCGAGGCACGACTGACGCGGCATCTGAAGCGATAGCGCAACGTCAACACGGCAGCGGTCTCTCGGCCGCCTTCCGCGTTGCCCGAGGCCGGTGTGGAGCAGGATCACCGCTCCTCCTAAGGCTTGGCAGCACCGATCGGCGAGTGCTGACAAGCCTTTGTTATTCCGCAGGAAATCTCGTTTCGATACGAATACTAAGACTTGATTAATAGATCAAGCGTTTCATCATAGAGACCACCTTTGCGAGAAGTGAGGTCCTGATGACGAGTGAGATGGAGCTGCAGCTCAAGGGTTATGGCCTGACAACGGCCCAGATTCTCTACCGGATGCCCGACCATCCGACCTTCCTCCAGACCTATATCTGGCAACATTACGACATCGCGCCGGACTTTCCGGAGATGCGCCACTTCCTGAAGTTTTGGCAGGAGAAACTGGACGGCCCGTTGCATTCAGTGCGCTATGTGCATCGCAAGCTGGTATCCGCCAGCGAATGGCGGGCGCTCAAGGGAGAGTTCATTCTCCACTGAGCGCCGCATGGTTCCCGCCGGCGTCACACGGAACGCGTGATTCCGCCGTCGATGCGGATATTCTGGCCGGTGATATAGGCGCCGCGATCGGTCGCGAGCAACGCGATCAATTCAGCGACTTCCTCCGACGTGCCGTAACGCCCCATTGGAATGCGGTTACGCCT
This sequence comes from Sinorhizobium sp. 7-81, assembly GCF_030124405.1. Taxonomy (NCBI): domain Bacteria; kingdom Pseudomonadati; phylum Pseudomonadota; class Alphaproteobacteria; order Hyphomicrobiales; family Rhizobiaceae; genus Sinorhizobium; species Sinorhizobium sp. 7-81. The sequence goes on from NZ_JASKLT010000003.1 coordinate 527,444, forward strand.
CTCCTCCGTCTCCGGCAGGCTGTCGATGAAGCCCGGCAGAACATTGTTCATACGGACGTTGTCGGCGGCATAGCGGTCGGCAAAGAGCTTCGTGAATGCGGCGAGACCGGAACGGAAGACGCCCGACGTCGGAAACAAAGGATCTGGTTCGAAGGCCGCATAGGTGGAGATGTTGACGATGCTGCCGGATTTCTGCTCGACCATGATCGGCGTTACCAACCGGGTCGGCCGCACGGCGTTGAGGAAGTAGACCTCCATTCCCTTGTGCCAGTCCTCGTCGGTCAACTCCAATACGGGTGCGCGCGGCCCATGGCCGGCCGAGTTGATCAGCGCATCGACCCTGCCCCAGGCATCATAGGCCGCATCGACCAGGCGCTTCAGGTCGTCGTTCGACTGGTTCGAGCCGGTGACGCCGATGCCGCCGAGTTCGCGCGCCAGCGCCTCCCCCTTGCCGGATGAGGAGAGGATCGCGACGCGATATCCCTCCGCCGCCATCCTTCGCGCTGCAACCGCACCCATGCCCGAGCCGCCTGCGGTGATGATCGCTACCTTCTCTCCACTCATCTTCTCGTCCTTTATTGCAAGTTTCCCTAAATCGTAGCCGGCTCAAGGAAACATGCAGCATTCAGAGTGCGTCCTTTGCGCGTCCGACAAGATGCTCGACGCCGTAGTCTCCGGCATGCGCCGGGCGCGCAAAAGTCGCGTTGATTTCAAACCAAGCATGCTTCCCTGGCCGAAGCTGCCCCGAGAGCGGATGCAGTTGAAGCAGTCATTTTCGCTGACCGCAAACGACAATTTCTGATGACAGCAACAAATGCACACATCATCGATGCGCTATGCGCACTGTCAGACATGCACCTCGCCGTGAGCGAGTTCGCCCTCGTGATGTTCCTTGTGCAGCGACGCGTAAAGAACAAGGACGTAGAAGAGCGCGACCCCGATCATCACCGCCCAGCCCGGGAGCGGCCCGAGCGCGGCATTTTCGGTCACGTCGGCCCAGGAACGAACGTGGCCGAAAGGTTCGCCGTTGGAGGAAATCTTCGGCGACGAGATCTTCAGCGCCCAGGCCAAAAGCAAGATCAGGTACATCCAGCAATAGTTGCGCTGGAGCCTCCGATAGACGGCTTCGCGGTAACTCATCAGGAAGGCCGGCTTGCGCAGGCTTTTTGCAATCGAGGCCGACCATTTTAGGCTCGGCATCCCCTCCGGCGCAAGAATTTGCGCGAAATAACCGCGCTCGAGTTGGCGTACACGCGCGCGATAGACGTCGAAGAAGCGATAACGTCGCGCTTCGATCAACAGCAGCAAACTTATCAGGAGAATCGCGAACAGCAGGACACCATGATGCGAGGACGGCGTCGACAGAGATACGGAAAGCATCGCCGCAACAACGGTGATCGCCCAGTTCGACGTGCGGTCGATGCGGTCCCGCCATCCGGCCATTCGCCCCATTTCGCCGCGATAATAGTGCACGATCGTGTTGATCGTCTCTTGCGTCGTCTGCGGCAGCGGCGGCCCCTGCCGCTCCGGCAATTCGGTTTCCGTTTCCAATGTCAGCGGGCTCAGTTCAGCGGACATCGGCATTTCCTCCGGTCTTCGTTGTTGAATGGATGATGACTCCTTTCCAGCCGGGGATAAATCCCGTCGAGCTTGAGCATTGTCATTTTTTACCGAACGCTAAATATCGTTTTTTGTTTCGGGCACGCCATTCGATGAATGAGTCGTCCTCTCGGGAGCGCACGGCGAAAGGCGGATTGCCAAAGCCTGTGGACGGTCGTAAGAAGCGCCCATGACGCAACAGAGCAAGAAAATCGACGAGGAAGCCCTGGCGGAGGCGTACAATCGCGCGCTGACGCTGGAGAAGTCCGGCAACCTCGACGCGGCCGCAGCGGCTTACGCGGAAGTCCTGGAACTCGACCCGGAGGATCACGGCGGCGCTGCCGTTCGCCTCGCATCGATTGGCCGCGGCGAAACGCCGTTGAAGGCACCCGACGCCTATGTCGCGACGCTCTTCGACCAACATGCCGATGTCTTCGAGAACGTCCTCGTCGATCAGCTCGATTATTGCGTGCCGCTGCTCGTTCGCCAGCGCCTGCAGGCTCTGAAACTCGGACCCTTCCAGCGCGTTCTCGATCTCGGCTGCGGCACGGGCCTGACCGGCGGCGCGCTGCGCGACATGGCGGAAGACGTCACCGGCATTGACCTCTCCGAAAACATGGTCGAGATCGCCCACGAAAAGGATCTCTACGAGACGCTCTACGTCGCCGAAGCGGTCGATTTCCTGGACGATAACGACGAAGCCCCCTTCGACCTGATCGTCGCCACCGACGTACTGCCCTATATGGGTGCGCTCGAAGCGCTGTTCTTCGGTGCCGTCGACAATCTCGTTCCGGGCGGCCTGCTGATCTTCTCCAGCGAAACGCTTCCCGCGGAAGCGTTCGCCGGCCGCGACTACAAGGTTGGTCCGCATCAGCGCTTCGCCCATTCGGAAGCCTACCTGCGCGATCGCCTGACGGCGACCGGGTTCGAAATCATCGAGATCGGTGATATCACGGTGCGCATGGAGGAAGGCGAGCCGATCGCCGGGCAGTTGGTGGTCGCCCGCTTCAAGCCCTGAGACGAGGGGCGTGAAACCAGCGGATGCGACAGCGAACGCATCCCGGCTCTTTTATGCACGCCGGCCATCGGTTACACCTGCTCCGAAGCAAATGGGAGTCTGCAGGAAATGGCCAAAGTCGCATTCATCGGTCTCGGCGTCATGGGTTACCCCATGGCCGGTCACCTCAAGGTCCGAGGCGGGCACGAACTGACCGTCTACAACCGCACCGCAGAGAAAGCGCAAAAGTGGGCGACCGAGTTCGGTGGCCACACGGCTGCGACGCCGGCGGATGCGGCGGACGGCCAGGATTTCGTGTTCTCCTGCGTCGGCAACGACGATGATCTTCGCTCCGTTACCATCGGTAAGGACGGCGCCTTCGAAACAATCAAGCCGGGCGCTGTCTTCATCGACAATACCACGGCTTCCGCCGAGGTCGCCCGCGAGCTCTATGCGGCGGCCCGCGCGAAGAATGCGCATTTTATCGACGCGCCGGTTTCCGGCGGACAGGCTGGTGCCGAAAACGGCGTCCTGACCGTGATGTGCGGTGGCGACGAAGACGCCTTCGACAGAGCCAAGCCCGTGATAGCGGTCTATGCCCGCATGGTCGGCCTGATGGGCCCGGTCGGCGCCGGCCAGCTCACCAAAATGATCAACCAGATCTGCATTGCCGGCCTCGTGCAGGGGCTCGCCGAAGGCATCCACTTCGGCAAGAAGGCGGGCCTCGATATCGAGAAGGTCATCGACGTCATATCCAAGGGCGCCGCGGGGTCCTGGCAGATGGAGAACCGCCACAAGACGATGAATGCCGGCAAATACGATTTCGGCTTCGCCGTCGACTGGATGCGCAAGGATCTCGACATCGTGCTGGCCGAAGCGCGCCGCAACGGTGCCAAGCTCCCGGTGACCGCGCTCGTCGATCAGTTCTACGCCGACATTCAGGCGCTCGGCGGCAATCGCTGGGATACCTCGTCCTTGCTGGCCCGTCTCGAAAAATGACGATTTCGCCCGCGTCGACAGCTGGCGAAATCATTGAATACATGCGGGCGCTCGGCTCGAGGGAAAACGTGGCCGGCATGGCGCGGTTCGGCATCGCCACGCAAACCGCGCTCGGCCTCTCCAATGTCGAGCTGCATCGCATCGCCCGGCAAGTGAAGGTCGACCACGGCCGGACAATGGAGTTTTGGCAATCGGACATCCGCGAAGCGCGTCTCCTCGCGGTCTTCACGGCCGACCCGAATGCGCTCGCCTTGCAAGAGGCGCGGGACTGGGCGGCTGACTGCAACTCCTGGGAGCTTGCCGATACCGTCGCCGACCTCTTTGTCGCCGCCCGTCTCGAGCAGACGCTCGTTCCGGAATTCGCCGCCGACGAGCGGGAATTCGTCCGCCGCATCGCTTTCGCAATGATCGCGACCGCGGCGGTTCACCTGAAGCAGGAGCCGGATGCAGCGCTTGTTGCCTGGCTGCCGCTAATCGAGGCGCATGCCGGCGACGAACGCAATTTCGTGAAGAAGGCGGTCAATTGGGCGCTACGGCAGATCGGCAAACGAAACGCCGCCTGCCATGGACCGGCGGTCGCGCTGGCGGAAAAGCTCGCCGCAAGCGACCGTCGTGCGGCAAGGTGGGTCGGGAAGGACGCCGTGCGCGAACTTCAAAGCGATCGCGTGCGTGCCCGGCTCGGCATTCCGGCCTGAGGCGGGCGGTCTATTCCTCGCTCGACTTTGCCTGGTCGATCACCATGTAATCGAGCGGCAGTTCGGTCGTGTACTTGATCTGCTCCATGGCGAAGGCCGAGGACACGTCACGGATCTCGATCTTGGCGATCAGTCGCTTGTAGAACGCGTCATAGGCGGCAATGTCCGGGACGACGACGCGAAGCAGGTAATCCACGTCGCCGCTCATGCGATAGAATTCGACCACTTCCGGAAAATCGGCGACCACTTCGGAGAAACGGCGCAGCCATTCCATCGAATGTGAATTGGTGCGGATCGAAACGAACACCGTCACCTTGGTGTTGATCTTCACCGGATCGAGCAGAGCGACCCGGCCGCGGATGACACCATCCTCTTCCATTTTCTGGATACGCCGCCAGCAAGGCGTGGTCGAAAGTCCGACCTTCTTGGCGAGGTCGGCAACGGCCAGAGTCGAGTCTTCCTGCAGAAGGCGCAGGATCTTGCGGTCTAGGCGATCCATGAAAGGTCCTCTCGAATATTTTTCCCTTCATAACGTGGATTTCGTGAAAATAAAGAAAATTGTTTCAGGCAATCAACAGAGCGACGCGGGCACGCAGAAACGGCAGCAGGTCCGTCTCGAACCAGGAATTTCTCCGCAGCCAGCCGGTGTTGCGCCAGCTCGGATGCGGCAGTGGCAAGACGGCCGGGCCGCTGTTGCGCATGACATATCGCTGCCAGTTTTGCACCGTCTCGGTCATCGAGGCTGGACAATCCGGTCCGAGATGCCAGCGCTGCGCATAATGGCCGATCGCCAGCACCAGCTCGATCTGCGGCATGGCGTCCATCACCCGTTGCCGCCAGAGCGGTGCACATTCGCGCCGCGGCGGGAGATCGCTGCCGTGTCGGTCATATCCCGGGAAGCAGAATCCCACAGGGACGATCGCGAATTTCTTCGGGTCGTAGAATGTCGGTCGGTCGACGGCGAGCCACTGCCGCAACCGATCGCCCGAAGCATCGTTGAAGGGCAGACCGCTCTCATGCACCCGCAGTCCCGGTGCCTGGCCCGCGATCAATATCCGCGCCGAATCCGAAATGACCGCCACTGGCCGCGGGTCGTGCGGCAGCCGATGTTCGTCACCACGCGCCGGATTGTCGCGACAGATGCGGCATGCGGCAATCGCTGCGCGCAGTTCCTCGAGGTGACGCGCGCCACTATCCGCCATCGACGATCCTCCTGAAAATCGCCCGGGCCTGCTCCTCGAGCCATTGAAAAGCGAGTTCCAGCCGGTCGCTCGCTTCATGCGGCGTCTCCTCCGCGCCGCCATGCGACCGGCGCCACGCCTGCGGCCGAACGAAATCACCGGCCCAGAGACCGACGCGGCCCTCTCGTGCCACCTCTTCCTCGTGCTGGTAGCGGCCATAGCTGACCGCGTAGCCGGAGAGAACCATCTCGCGGCCGAGATCGCGCTGCCCCGCCTCGCAGACGCCGAGATCGCGGCCATAGCGGTCGCGGCCATGCAGGCGGCAGACGGTCGCAAGACCGCTGGTGAGCGCCCTCAGGCGCTGACGCGCTTCGGCGCCGCAGTCCCATGTGACGTCACCGCGCCGGCAGGTCTGGCCGATTTCGGGCGCGTCGATGCCTTCAAGCCGCACGCGCCGTCCGTCGAGCCTCAGGCTGTCGCCGTCGCTTGCCGAAGCTGCGCCCTGCAGCTCGCCGGTCACCGTCTGTTCCGGCGGCGGTAGCTTTGCAGCGAAATAGGCGCCGATGCTGAGCAGAAGGAGGAACATCCAACCACCGATCATTCCGCCTCGCCCATCGGCGCGTTTTCTCGGCAAGGCACCCGCTGGCCGGCCAAATCCGAACCCCCGTCCCGGCGCGGGGGGCTTTGCTCCCGTGCCGTTGATGATCCGGAACTTCCGGTTCCCTGGTCTCACGCACGCACCTCGAAACTCGACACCGCCAACTTCGTTCCGCCTCCCGAAAAACGCAATCGCGCCACAATGGTTTTCAATTCCTTCATGCCGGGCAGCAACTTCTTAAGGATTGCATCCTAGACTGCAAGCTGGACACAATCCCTCGATCAAGAGCATGAGTATCGTCGTCAGCACATCGACAGATAAGATCATTGTCGACAAGTCGCGCAGTCATCGAAACAAGGCCGTTTCGAAGACCGTCCGGGCGACGCGCGCGCGGCTGCAAACCGGCTCGTCCGCTCCGTCCGGCTTCGAGCGGGAAATGCTTCTCCTCCACATCGACTCCGTCCTGCATGGCGCGATCGCCCTGCCCTTGCTTGTTGCGCTGATTGCGGCCACCGGCGTCTATCTTACCGGCGACTTGGGCATCCTCGCCTGGGCCCTGATGGCGCTGTCGGCCCATGCGGTAATGGTATTCCTTGCGCGGAAGGCGAAGCGGGAGGATATCGGCCCCGACAAGGTTGTCGTCTGGCGCCGGCGTTTCCTGATCGGCCAGGTGCTGATGGGGCTTTGCTGGGCGATTTTCGCCATCCAGGACTGCGCCTCCTGCGGCGATATCCGCTTCGGCTTCTTCGAAGGCACCACCCTGCTGGTTGCGCTCGCGGCGACCGCCATGGGCACCTTCCTGTTGCGCAACGCCCTGCTCTACACGTTCCTGCCAGTTGTCGGCGCGCTCGCCTTCTCGTCGGTAACGGACGGCAACCCCGTCGACATTGGTCTCACCGGCATCCTCTCGCTTTCGCTCGTGTTCCTCGTCTTCATGACCGGCCGGATGAACCGCGCCAACGTTCATATTCTTTCCATGCAATCGGAAAAGGACGACCTCATCGCGGAACTGGAAGTGGCGAAATCCATGTCGGACGAAGCCCGTCGGCGCGCCGAGGAAGCCAACCTCGCAAAATCCCGTTTCCTCGCCTCGATGTCGCATGAGCTGCGCACGCCGCTGAATGCAATTCTCGGCTTTTCCGAGGTCATGTCGACCGAAGTGCTCGGGCCGCTCAGCAACCCGACCTATAAGGAATATACGTCCGACATCCACCGTTCCGGCGAGCACCTGCTCAATCTCATCAATGAGATCCTCGACCTCTCGCGGATCGAGGCCGGCAAATACGACCTCAACGAGGAGGCGGTAAATCTCGTCGACATCGCCGAGGATTGCATCGGCATGGTGCAGCTCCGCGCCCGGTCGAAGAACATCACGATCGGTGAGCAATTCGAGCTGGGCATGCCTGCCGTGTGGATCGACGAGAAAGCAATACGCCAGGTGACGCTTAACCTGCTTTCGAACGCGGTCAAGTTTACTCCGTCGGGCGGCGAGGTCACCGTCAAGGTGGGCTGGACCGCCGGCGGCGGACAATATCTCTCGATCAAGGACAACGGTCCGGGCATCCCGGAAGAGGAAATCCCGATCGTGCTTTCCGCCTTCGGTCAGGGCTCGATCGCGATCAAGAGCGCCGAACAGGGCACCGGCCTCGGCCTGCCGATCGTTCAGGCGATCCTCGCCAAGCACAACGGCCAGTTCATCCTGCGTTCGAAGCTCCGTGAAGGAACGGAAGCGATCGCCATCCTGCCGCCGCGTCGCGTGCTCGAGAGCCTCCCGCCAGTCGAGGATGTCCCCGCCCCTGCGCGGCGCCGCAAGAGCTTCGCCTGATCGGTTACGCACTCTGCGCCTGCTTCAGTTCATGAATCCGGCCAGGAACACCACATAAAAGGCATAGGCCGCATTGGCCAGGATCAGACAGAGACAGGCGAAGGATCCGAGATCCTTGGCGTTCTTGCCCATTTCCGAGATTTCCGGCGAGACGCGATCGACGATCTCCTCGATCGCCGTGTTGATGGCCTCGAAAGCCATCATCAGGAGGAAGAGAATCGCCATCGCGACGTATTGAAACAGCGTCGCGCCTGCGACGGCGAACGCGACCATGGCAATCGCGAAGGCGATGAGCTCGTGCCGGAACGCCGCCTCCCCGATCAGCCGCTTCGCACCGCCCAGAGAATAGCTGGCGGCAGCAAAGAGGTGCCGGATACCGGTGTGCTTGCCGACAGGTCCGGGCTTGGCGTTACGGGGGTTGGTGTTGTTGACGTCCATTTTATCTCGACAGCTCAAAACTGCGGCAGCTACGACATTGCGATTGAGGCGAATGCAAGGCGGCCCGGGTCAAGGCCCACCGCCGATCGCATGCCCTTTGGATAGGAGAGCGGCCCGCTCGCATCAAGCCCTCCAGGATGGAGCTTTCCGAGCCGGACGGCCAATCGACAGCAACGGTGGCACGTGGTCGCGCCAAGAACAAGGCTGCCGCAGGATTCCACGAATTCGGAATCGATTTGCCGCCTTGCCGCCGAGGAGCCGCCGCGGACCACTCACCCCTTATTGCTGACGCCGGCCTGGGCGAAGGTCGCCATGCCGCTGTGGCAGGCGGCCGCCGCCTTCACGATGCCCGCTGCAAGCGCGGCGCCCGTACCTTCGCCAAGCCGCATGCCGAGTGCGAGCAGAGGCGTCTTGCCGAGCTTCTCGATCGCGCGCATGTGTCCAGGCTCGCCGGAAACATGGCCTATCAGGCAATGATCGAGTGCCGATGGATTCGCGGCCTTGAGAATCGCCGCCGCCGCCGTTGCGACGTAACCGTCGATGATCACGGGAACCTTCTGCACGCGCGCGGCGAGAATCGCGCCGGCCATCGCCGCGATCTCGCGTCCGCCGAGCCGGCGCATCAGTTCGAGCGGATCGGAGAGGTGGTCGCGATGGAGCGCTACGGCCTTCTCGACCGCGGCGATCTTGCGCTTCAGCACCTCGCCTTCCGAACCCGTTCCCGGTCCGACCCACTCCTCCGCAGTGCCGCCATAGAGGCCGAGGTTGATCGCAGCCGCAATCGTCGTATTGCCGATCCCCATCTCGCCGATGCAGAGGAGATCGGTTCCACCGGCGATCGCTTCCATGCCGAAGGCCATGGTCGCCGCGCAGTCGCGCTCGGAAAGGGCAGCCTCCTCCGTGATGTCGCCGGTCGGATAGTCGAGCGCGAGATCGAACACCTTGAGGCCAAGATCATGGCTGATGCAGATCTGGTTGATCGCCGCGCCGCCGGCGGCAAAATTTTCCACCATCTGCGCCGTCACCGACGGTGGAAAGGGCGTCACACCCTGGCGGGTCACACCGTGATTGCCGGCGAAGATCGCGACCAGCGGCCGGGTGACTGCCGGCGCGCGGCCGGTCCAGGCGGCGAGCCAGAAGGCGATTTCCTCGAGACGCCCAAGCGCGCCCGGCGGCTTCGTCAATTGCCCATCCCGTTCGCGCGCGGCCACGAGCGCCGCCGAATCCGGCCCCGGCAGGTTGCGCAACAATTCGCGGAAATCATCGAACGGAAGGCCGCTGGCACTCATGCTGGCACTCATGGAGAATCCTTGCAGGTAAGAAGCGTCGGTTGGCGCACGTCATAGAGCCTGGGACCGCGTCCGGCAACGGCATTTGCGCCAGATGCTGTCGCCGGAGCATGATCGGGCGAGGCGCGACGATTCGGCCTGCTGCATGTTTCCTTAGTCGATTTAAGGATAAGAACATGCAGCGAAGCACTACAGCGTCCTTTGCGCGTAAGCCGCGCGGCGCTGCAGAGGGGTCGCAGGAGGGGCAATGACATATATCGGCGATCTCTGGGACGACGTGGCGAGGGCGGTCGCCTTCCTCAGCCGCATCCCCATGCCGCAGCGCCATTTCGTGGATCATGACGGGCGGCTCGAACGTGTCGTGCGCGCCTTTCCCTTCGCCGGCATGCTGATCGCCCTGCCCGCAGCCGTCCTTGCGGCAACTCTGATGGCGCTTCACGCGAGTTCGCTCTTCACTGCATTTCTCGTCGTTACCGTGCAGGCGCTCGTCACCGGAGCCTTGCACGAGGACGGTCTCGGCGACACCGCCGATGGCTTTGGCGGCGGCCGCGACCGCGAAAGCGCGCTCGAGATCATGAAGGACAGCCGCGTCGGGACCTATGGCGCATTGGCGCTCATCCTTTCCGTCGGCCTGCGAGTATCGGCGCTCGCGTCCTTCCTGCCGCTGCTCGGGCCGATCGACGCGGGACTCGCGCTCCTCGCCGTGAGCGCCCTGACCCGCGGTGCCATGGTCTGGCACTGGTCGCGCCTGCCGCCTGCGCGTCGCGACGGAGTGGCCGCATCGGCCGGTACGCCCGATCCCCAGGCGACTTCCGTCGCGCTCGGGTCCGCCGTTCTTTTCTCGCTGCTCCTGTTCTATGCGGCCGGCGTTCCCACCATCGCGGTGCTGCTCGCGCTTGCCGCCTTCGCGCTCACCGTAAAGGCCTTTGGAAAGATTGCATCGCGCAAGCTCGGCGGCCATACCGGCGATACGATCGGCGCGACCCAGCAGTTGACCGAGATCGCCATTCTCGGCGCCCTTGCGCTGGCGATCTGAAACGCCAATATTGTTTTGGAGCGCCGCGTCTTGATTGGGCGCGCAAAGGACAGCACTTTGAATTGCTGCATGTTTTTATCCTCAAATCGGCTAGGATTTAAGGAAACATGCAGCAGGTCCGAGTGAAAACGGGATACTGGCAGCGAACCACTTCGGCACAAAACAGAGTAAGCCCTGGACCATGGAATCCCCCTGTATTCTCGTTTGTTCGATCGACGACAGAACCGGCTACTGTTTCGGCTGCGGCCGCACGCGTGAAGAGATCGGTGCCTGGACGCTCTACACCGACGCGGAACGGCACAGTATCATGGCGGCCCTGCCCGCGCGGCTCGATACGGTGGAGCGCAAGCCGCGGCGCGAGACACGCCGGTCGCGCATGGCGCGGGAACGAAGCGGCGCATGAATCGTCTGATACTTTTGCTGGCAATCCTCGCGATCGGCCTTGCGCTTCTGGTCATCAACCACGAGAGCGGCCAAACCTTCGGCATCAACAATGATGATTTCGGGCGCCTCGTTGCGCTCGGCGCCCTCGCCACGCTGCTCAGTGCCGGCATCCTGCGCAGCCGGGGACGCCTGGGCGAAGGCTTGCGCCAGATCTTCATCTGGTTCCTGATCGCCCTCGCGCTGGTCTCCGTCTATGTCTACCGTTTCGAACTGCGGTCGGTCGGCGACAGGCTGCTGACAGGCCTGATGCCCGGACGGGCGATGGTGATTACCGACAGCGAGGGGCAGCAGGAGGTTGTGCTGCAACGCCGTCTCGACGGCCAATTCGCCGCCGACGCGAGGATCAACGGCCACGACGTCAGCATGCTGGTCGATACCGGCGCGAGCAGTGTCGCGCTCACCTACGAGGACGCCGAAAGGATCGGTCTCGATCCGGCGAACCTCAGCTACACCGTGACGGTCATGACGGCGAATGGCCGGGCGCTCGCCGCCCCGGTTATCCTGTCGGACATCGCCATCGGCCCGATCGAGCGCCGGAATATCCGCGCAATGGTCGCGGCGGAGGGAAGGCTCGACCGCAGCCTTCTCGGCATGAGCTTCATTTCGACCCTCGACTTCCTCCAGATGCGCGCGGACGAGCTCAGGCTGCGCGACTAGAGCATCTTATCCGCTTTCGGGTGGAATCACGAAAGCGGATAAGATGCTCTAGAATCAAAGTGCTAGAGCGTCCTTTGTGCGTTCGCTTGAACGCACGGCGCTCTAGTCCGACCGTCAGTTACGAAGTTTGTAGCCGGTCCGGAAGATCCAGGTCAGCACCGCCATGCAGAGCGTCAGGAAGACGAGGATGATGACGGCGCTCGCGATCGGATTGACGTCGGAAATCTCGAAGAAACTCCAGCGGAAGCCGCTGATCAGATAGAGCACCGGGTTGAAATGGCTGACCGCGCGCCAGAACGGCGGCAGCATGTCGATGGAATAGAAGCTGCCTCCGAGAAAGACGAGCGGCGGCACGACCAGCATCGGGATCAGGTTCAGCTGTTCGAAATCCTTGGCCCAGATGCCGATGATGAAGCCGAACAGGCTGAACGTCACCGCCGTCAGCACGAAGAAGAACAGCATGACGAAGGGATGGGCAATCGAGAGATCGACGAAGAGCGAGGCCGTCGCCAGGATGATCGTGCCGATCATCAGCCCCTTGGTTGCCGCCGCACCGACATAGCCAAGCACGATCTCCACCATCGAGATCGGCGACGACAACACTTCATAAATCGTGCCGGTGAACTTCGGGAAATAGATGCCGAAGGAACCGTTGCCGATGCACTGCGTCAGAAGCGTCAGCATCATCAGACCGGGGGTGATGAAGGCGCCATAGGAGATGCCGTCGATCTCCTGAATACGTGCGCCGATCGCCGCGCCGAAGACGATGAAATAAAGCGAGGTGGATATGACCGGCGACACGACGCTCTGCAGCAGGGTGCGGCGAGTACGCGCCATTTCGAAGAAATAGATCGACTTGACTGCCTCGATGTTCATCGCTCTGCCCCCACGATCTCGACGAAAATGTCCTCCAGCGAACTCTGTCGCGTGGAAATGTCCTTAAGCCTGATTCCCGCTTCGGCAAGCGCGGCGAGCAGCGAGGTGATACCGGTCCGCTCGGCGCTCGTGTCGTAGTCATAAATCAGACAGTTGCCGTCGCCCTCAAGCGTCAGGTTGTAGGAGGATAGCGTATCTGGCAGGCGGTCCAACGGTTGGGCGAGATCGACGCGCAACTGCTTGCGGCCGAGTTTCGTCATCAGCGCGGCCTTGTCCTCGACCAGCAGTATTTCCCCGCCATTGATAACAGCGATCCGGTCGGCGATCTCTTCCGCCTCTTCGATGTAATGCGTGGTCAGAATGATCGTCACGCCTGAAGCGCGAAGCCGCCTGACGACGTCCCACATGCTCTTGCGCAGGTTGACGTCCACGCCGGCCGTCGGCTCGTCCAGGAAGAGCACCCGCGGTTCATGCGAGAGCGCCTTCGCGATCAGCACGCGCCGCTTCATGCCGCCCGAAAGCTCGCGCAACATGTTGTCCTTCTTGTCCCAGAGCGACAGATCCTTCAACACCTTCTCGATGTGGGCGGGATCCGGCTTCTTGCCGTGCAGCCCGCGCGAGAAGGAGACGGTATTCCACACAGTCTCGAAGGCGTCGGTGGTAAGTTCCTGCGGCACAAGGCCGATCATTGCCCGCGTCTGGCGAAAGTCGCGCACGACGTCGTGGCCGCCGACGGTGACCTCGCCTCCGCTTGGATTGACGATGCCGCAGATGATCGAAATCATCGTCGTCTTGCCTGCGCCGTTCGGCCCGAGCAACGCAAGGATTTCACCTTGCTCAATATCGAGATCGACGCCCTTCAGCGCCTTGAAGCCCGATGCATAGGTCTTCGAGAGATTGGAAACGGAAACGATGGGCGCCATGCGAAGGGATCCGGGAATGGTGCAGGAGTGGCAGGATGCCGCTCTATATGGGCCAATTCGCTAGGAATTGCAGCCCATGCAGGGCAAAATTCCCTGCGACACACCGTAAACCGATCGCTTTCGCGGCGATTGTCGCAGACGCGGGCGGCACTTTCGACAAAGCGGGTCAGCGAACCGCTACGTCGCCTGGCGCCGCAACGCGCCAGGATGTTTGCCGCTGTGAGGGCGCAGACATCGCCATCCGTGAATATCGCGGCGAGCGTTCGCCCGCATCAGCACTGCCGCGAAAAGGCCGATCGGCAGCCGCCTGCAAGCGCATTCCGATGGTCAGCAGTCAACGCTTCCGGCCCTCGCGGCAGAAGATCTCGTAAAGCGCCATCACCAGCCGCGAGGCCTTTTCCTCGGCGAGACGATAGAAGATCTGCTTGGCGTCGCGCCGCGTCGCCACAATGCCGGCCTCGCGCAGCACCGTCAGTTGCTGCGACAAGGTCGGCTGGTGGATGCCAAGCATCTCCGCCAACTGGCCGACCGAGTGTTCTCCTTCGACAAGCGCGCAGACGATCATCAGTCGGTTCTGGTTGGCGAGCGTCTTCAGCAGCGCCGCCGCCTCACCGGCCCGCACGCTCATGTCCGGGCGCACGTTTCGCAATTTCATCACTGTACCCATCGTCATTCTCCCGTCAGTTCCACGCCGCGCCCAGCAGCGCATTCAGCGGAAACTTCAGGTAGCGCGCACCGTTCGACTCCGGCTCCGGTAGTCGACCGCCGCAAATATTGACCTGCAACGCATGCAGGATCAGCTTCGGCATCGGCAGCGATTTGTCGCGCGCTTGGCGCAATTGAACAAAGTCGTCCTCCGTCAGGCCGACCACATGCGCATTGCAGCGCTTTTCTTCGCCGACCGTGCTTTCCCAGCGTGCTTCGCGGCCATCCGGCCGGTAGTCATGGCCGGTAAAGACGCGGGTCTCGTCCGGCAGGGCAAGGATGGCATTGATCGAGCGCCACAACTGACGCGCATCCCCGCCCGGAAAATCGGCCCGGGCAGTGCCGCTGTCCGGCATGAAGATCGTATCGTGCACGAAGGCCGCGTCGCCGATGACATAGGTCACGGACGCCAGCGTGTGCCCCGGCGAATGGATGACATAGGCTTCGATGGAGCCGACGGAAAAGCGTTCGCCATCGGCGAAGAGATGATCCCACTGCGAGCCGTCCGCCGCCAACTCCGGCCAATTGTAGATTTTCTTCCAGAGACATTGCACCTGGCGGATCTCGGCGCCAATCGCGATCGGCGCGCCGGTCTTTCCCTTCAAATAGGCTGCGGCGGAAAAATGGTCCGCGTGAGGATGGGTGTCCAGGATCCAATCGACAGTCAGATCGTTGCCGGTGACGTAGTCGAGGATCAGTTCCGCCTGCTCCGTCGCCGTCGCTCCCGATTTCTCGTCGAAATCAAGCACGGGGTCGATGATCACGCAGCGCTTCGTCGCCGGATCGGAAACAACATATTGGATGCTTCCCGTCCGGCACTCGTAGAAGCCTTTGACCTCCGGTTTTGCAATGAGGTTTGCAGGCATGATCGCCTCCATAAAGTCATATAATATATGATTAAGTACATTATATATTGTGGACCTGAGCAAACAAAACGCCACCGGCGGCGTGACGGTGGCCAAGTGCACAACTCATTGAAGACGTGACGTTTCGTTCCGCTCAGCCGTAGAGGCTGTAGAAGAACCGGATGGCGACGAGCACCATGAAAATCCCGAATCCCGCCTCAAGCTGTCGTCTGTCCATGGCATGGGCAAGCCGCACCCCGAGCGGCGCGACGAGCAAGGTTATGGGGATGATCAGCGCCACCGCGATCCAGTTGATGAAGCCGGTCGAAAGCGGCGGAAGGCCCGCCTCGCCCCACCCGGCCCAGACATAGCCGAACAGGCCGGGGATGGAGATCAGCACGCCGACGCCGGCGGACGTGGCGACCGCCTGGTGTATCGGTCGGTTGTGCAGCGTCATGAAGGTGTTGTTGAGCACGCCGCCGCCGATCCCCATGAGGCCGGAGAGAATGCCGATCGCGACTCCGACCAGCCATTTGACCGGATTCTTCGGCAGATCCGTGCCGATGTGCCAACTCGACCGGTTGAAGATCATCCGGAAGGCCAAGGCGAGCGCAATCACCGCGAAGATCAGACGCAGCGTCTCGCTGCCGACATGGGCCGCAATGACCGAGGCGAGGATCGCGCCGAGCGGCACTGCCACGATCCAGTTGCGCAACAGGTCCAGATCGACCACGCCGCGGCGATAATGCGCCAGAAACGAACGCACCGACGTCGGAACGATGATCGCGAGCGACGTGCCGACGGAAAGATGCATCCTGACCGCGTCATCGATGCCGAGCAGGCCGAAGACCTGATAGAAGACCGGCACGAGGATGGCCCCGCCACCGATGCCGAAGAGGCCGGCGAGCACGCCGGCGACGACGCCGGCCGCCGCCAGCGCCAGTGCAAACATCATCAATTCCGAAACTGGCGGCATGAAGAAACTCGATTTGGCTGGAATCCGGCAAAGAACAATCCGGATCAGGACTGCTTGCCTATCACTGTCATGAAACGGTGATGCTTTTCAATCACTTTGACCTGGCGTGAAGCCCTCGCTTCCCGTGATTTGCACTCCGGAGTCTCCCCCTATTCTCCGGGTTTGGCCGGCTTCCCCGCCGGCCTTTTTTGTTTAGCTGCAATCGTCGCTGGAGCTGCCTTTATGCGCTCGCTTGAACGCACGGCTTTCTAGTCGCAATGCCTATAGCCGGATTTGCGCGTCCTGAGGTCGAAGTGGAAATGGTCCTTGTGGAACGGGTCGCTGCCGGGGCCAAGCACGGTGTTGAAATATTTGCAGCTGTCGGAGCGCACGGCTTTCAGGAGGCCGCGTTCGCGGAAGGCGAAGAAGCCCTTCCTGCGGACGTCGATCTCCTTGCCATTCTTCAGAATGAATTTGCCGACATCGATGGCATTGCCGCGCGCATGTTCGGACATCGGATTGCCGCGTCGGGAGTTCATCGTACGGCACGAGTAGCCGCCGAGCGGCTTGATCGTCTTGACGCCGGACCAGTAGCGATAGCGCGAAGACGGCGCGAGTTCGTATTTGACCCATTTGGCGAAAGCTTCGGTCACCTGGCAGTTGAGCTTCACCGCCGGTTTCACACCGATACCGCCGGAAAGGCCACTCAACTCGATCGGATAATCGATGCCGCAGGACGGCCCGTTGCTGATGCGCGGGACATCGCGGAAGACGACGCCGAGCTTTTTCAGGCGCTGGCGGCAGGCGATCTCCGCGCGTGGCATTTCGCCGGTGTATTCCGGCGCGGAAAGCGGATTGCGCGCGCGTGGCAGGAAGGCGACCTGCTGCGGTTCCTGCGCGGGCTGGACGACCCGTTGCCGCTCCATGTAACGCGGCTGCTTCGCTTCCTCTGCCGGGATCCGTCCCGGCGTCAACGGCGGCAGGTCGGGGTCGTAATCGACGTTCGGTTCGGATACGGGCACCGGCCCCGCGGATCCGCCGAGTTGACGTATATTGTCCTCCCCGATCCCGGCGACCACCGGCTGACTGGCATTACCCTCGGCAATCTCGTT
Organism: Sinorhizobium sp. 7-81; assembly: GCF_030124405.1. Taxonomy (NCBI): domain Bacteria; kingdom Pseudomonadati; phylum Pseudomonadota; class Alphaproteobacteria; order Hyphomicrobiales; family Rhizobiaceae; genus Sinorhizobium; species Sinorhizobium sp. 7-81. The sequence continues at coordinate 544,618 of NZ_JASKLT010000003.1, forward strand.
GCTCTGCTCCTCGGCAAGTCCGACGACCGGCTGAACCCCGAGCATCGCGTCCATGTTGACGCCTTCGGCGGGTATCGCCATCGGACCGGCGCCTGCCGTTTGCGCTTCCGTCGGCATCGGCTCGCTATCGATCATCGGCAGCCCGCGCTCCATCTGTGCGCTCGGCTCGGCAGGCACGACACTCCCGGTTGACGCCGCGACGGGTTCACCTGACGGGTAAGCCATTTCCTGCTGAGGGCGGCTATCGGCACGCACCGGCTCGATAGCGCTGACGCGGGCGCCTCCGTCGACCCGGGCCGAAGGCGCGAGGACGTCGGTCGTGCAGGCGACCAGGGACGCGGCCAGCACCAGCGCCGTCAACGGCCGATGGAGAAGAGAAACATACGCCATACTCATTGCCGCCTTCATCCACGACAAGCCGAAGCGTTGTCGATGCGCCGCCCCAGCCGTAACCGTCGCTGCCGCCTGTGTCGTCAAGCTGGCGCACGGCTTAAAAAGCCGGATCTCGTTCGCACTTTATGGAAACACGGTAAACGAAGCCTTTCCGGAAACCTCCCATATCAGGGCAACGAACCGCCGCGAGCCGATACGTGAAAAGGCCCGCACCCATTCGACTGCGGGCCTGAAATCCAGATCAACGATACTTACAGGACGTCAGCGGCACTCTCCGCCATGGATGACACTGAACCCGTCGGCGCGTGCCTCGCAGGCATTCGGGAAGGTGCGCATGCGCCCGCCGCGCAGACCGCAGACCGGGGCGAATTCCCGCGTGCAGAACTGCTGCTCCGGAGGACGGCCGCCACCGCGGCATTCGCCCGGCGCAATCACCCGGAATCCTTCCGCACGCGCTACGCAGGCGTTCGGGAACGTCTGCGTCCGTGGCCCGCGCTGACCGCAAACGGGTGCGAATTCGCGTGTGCAGGCTTGCTGCGGCGGACGATTGTCGGGGCGGCACTCGCCGCGATGCACCACCCGGAAGCCGTCAGCCCGCGCCTGGCAAGCATTCGGGAATGTTCTGAGCCGGTTGCCGCGCTCACCGCAAACGGGGGCGAATTCCATGGTGCACATTGGCGGACCCGGCGGGCGGATTGGCCCCGGGCCGGGCCGCGGTTCCTCCACCACGACGGTGCAGGCCGAAAGGAAGGCAATTGCCATCAGGATGACAGCGGACGGCCGAGCGATGAAAAGCTTGAGAAGCGACACAGGTAATCCCCTCCGGATCGAATCAATGGGCCCCAAGCGACCGACCTGCCACGGCCAATCCCCTCCGCCACCGCATGTGACCCGGCCGGCACTATAACGTCAAGTGCCGCGAGTTGCGCCCCTTCGCATACAACCGGCGATAGGACGGCGACCGCATGCAAAAAAGCCCGCGTTGGAACGCGGGCCAGTTTTTGCAAGAAGTCTTCTTATCTCTCAGGCCGCCCTGCCATAGACCGCCTGACGATGTCTTTCCTGCAGGCAGAACTTCTCGAGCAGCACCTTGAGCTCGCGGCTCTCCTGCGCCAGCGTCTGGCTTGCGGCCGTGGTTTCCTCGACCATCGCGGCATTCTGCTGCGTCATCTGGTCCATGCTGTTGACGGCGGTGTTCACCTCCTGAAGGCCCGTCGCCTGCTCCCGCGAGGCCGTCGCAATCGATGCGACCTGCTCGTTCACGCGATTGACCAGTGTTTCGATCTCCATCAGAGCATCGCCGGTCGAGCGCACCAGTTCCACCCCCGCACCCACTTCCTTGACCGAGGCGCTGATGAGATCCTTGATCTCCTTGGCAGCCCCGGCCGAGCGCTGGGCAAGCTCGCGCACCTCCTGGGCGACGACGGCGAAGCCGCGGCCCGCCTCGCCTGCCCGCGCCGCCTCGACGCCGGCATTGAGCGCAAGCAGGTTTGTCTGGAAGGCGATTTCGTCGATCACGCCGATGATCTGGCTGATCCGGCTGGAGGATGCTTCGATCCGCCCCATGGCGTCGATCGCATTGCGAACGATGCCGCCGGATTTCGCCGCGCTCGCCTTCGTCTCGTTGACCATGTCGCGCGCCTCGTGGGCACGGTCGGAGGCATGGCGAACGGTCGAGGTGATCTCGTCGAGCGCTGCCGCGGTCTCTTCGAGGGCAGCCGCCTGCTGCTCGGTGCGGCGGGACAGATTGTTGGCCGCCTCGGAAATATCCCCGGCGCTGCCGTGGACGATTTCGGTCGACTGCGAGATGGCGCCGATGACATCGCGAAGCGCCGCGACAGCGGTGTTGAAGTCTTTCTGCAGCTTGGCGTATTCCGGAGCGATATGCTCGACTTCGGCTGTCAGGTCGCCGCTCGCCAGGCGCTCCAGCGCCGCGCCGATCGTGTCCATCGCATCCGCCTGCGCCTCGGCGGTGGCACGCTGACGTTCCTCGCTGCTGCTCCGTTCCGCATTCAGCCTGTCCTGCTGCTCCGCTTCGCGCGAGCGCAATTCGAGCCGCTCCCGCACTGAATCGCGAAGCACGACCAGAACCTTGGCCATCTGGCCGATTTCGTCGCCGCGATCGGTTTCCGGCACATCGGAGGAAAGATCCTCGTCGGCAATCGCCTGCATCGAGACTTTCAGCTTCTCGACCGGCCGCACGACGCTGCGCACGATCGCCAGCGCCGCCATCAGGATCGCGAGCGCCGCTGCAGCGAGAATGCCGGCCATCTGCCAGGCGCGCTCGCGGAACATCGCGGCGAGATCGTCGGCATAGACGCCCGTGCCGACCACCCAGCCCCAGGGCTCGAAGCCGGCGACATGGGAATATTTCAGCACCGGCTCCTCGGCCCCCGGCTTCGGCCAGTAGTAGTCGACGAAGCCCTTACCGTGCGCCTGCACCGTCTTCACGAATTCCACGAAGAGATGCTTGCCGTTGGGGTCCTTGTTGGCCGTCAGGTCCGCGCCGTCAAGCTCCGGCTTGATCGGATGCATGACCATGGTCGGATGCATGTCGTTGACCCAGAAATAGCCGCTCCCCTGATAGCGCATCGCCTTGACGGCTTCGAGGGCCCGCTTCTGCGCCTCCTCGCGCGAAAGCGTTCCGGCCTGCTCCTGCTTGAAATAGGCGTCGAACACCGTGATGGCGTTCTCGTTCATCGCGGCAAGCATGGCCTTGCGCTCCGCGACCAGCCTGTCCTGCGCCTGCACGAGACTAAACGTCAGCGCCGCCGCCATTGTCAGCAGCGCGAACCCAACCAGCGCGTAGAGACGCGCCGAAATCCGAAATTTTCTCATCCCCAGCCTCCACTTTGAGACAGGATAGGAGCAGGTCTTTGCAAAGCCCCTAACAAAGAATCACTAATTTTCGCGGTGCTCAATTAACGACTTGAAAACGGTTGAACACTTCACGACGGCCTCACTCCACGCGGATTTGTCGGTCGGCGCTCTTTCCCTGCCCGCCGGCCATGCGATAGATCTTGTTCGACAACAGGGAGACAGGCTGATGACCGACGCGATCAAGCCGAACGGCGAGCTTACCTTGCGGACACTCGCCATGCCGGGCGACGCCAATGCCGCCGGCGATATCTTCGGCGGCTGGGTCATGGCCCAGATGGACCTCTCCTGCGGCATCCGCGCCGCCGAACGCGCCAGGGGTCGCGTGGTTACGGCGGCGGTCAAGGAAATGGCTTTCGCCATGCCCGTGAAGATCGGCGACACGCTGTGCATCTATACCGATATCGTCAAGGTCGGGCGCACGTCGATGACGCTGAAGGTGGAGGCCTGGGCACAGCGTTACCTCTCCCATGTCATGGAGAAGGTCACGGACGCGATCTTCGTGATGGTGGCGCTCGATTCCACCGGCAAGCCGACACCGGTACCGGAAGAATAGGCAACCGGATGGATGCGCCCGCGCCAGATCCGGCGATCTTCTCCCATATTCGCATCGTCATGGGCATGATCATCAGCCTCAGTCTGGCGCGGCTCCTAAGCGGCGTGGCACTTTTCGTCCAGCACCCCGGCAAGACCAAGGTCTACTGGATCCACCTTGGCTGGGTGCTGTTCATGTTCGTATTCCTGCTGCATTTCTGGTGGTGGGAATACTACCTGCACTCGCTCGCAGTGATCGATTTCAGCGTCTACCTCTTTGTCATTCTCTACGCCTGCATCTACTTCTTTCTCTGCGTGCTGCTCTTTCCAACCTCGCTGGACGAATATGCCGGCTACGAGGAGTATTTCCTGTCGCGGCGGGTGTGGTTCTTCGGCTTCCTCGCGGTCGCGTTTGCGGTCGACCTCATCGATACGGCTCTCAAGGGCAAAGCCCATTTCGAAAGCTACGGCCTCGAATATCCGCTGCGCAACGCGGCCTACATCATCCTGTGCGTCGCCGCCGCCTGGACGCCGAACAGGCGGTTTCATGCGATCTTCCTCGTCGGTGGCCTGCTCTACCAACTGATCTGGATCTATCGCGCTTTTGATCTGCTTAGCTGATGGCGCCGAAATTCCGCCTCGCGACGAGCCATCCAATAGCCGTCTGCGCTTTCGCCAACGTAGGCGCTCTTGCCCCTCACCCTAGCCCTCTCCCCGCGTGCGGGGAGAGGGGAATCTGGAGCGAGCCGCTTGTCCCTTCTCCCCGCTTGCGGGGAGAAGGTGCCGGCAGGCGGATGAGGGGCATTGCGAACCGACCTCACCCCTTGAAGATGAACGAGGCGCCGGCGGCGATCAGCGCGAAGCCGATGACATGGTTCCAGCCGATCGATTCCTTCAGCCAGAAAATCGAAAAGATGACGAAGATGGTGAGCGTGATCACCTCCTGCATCGTCTTCAGCTGCGCCGCCGAATAGACCGAATGGCCGATGCGATTGGCGGGAACGGCCAGCCAGTATTCGAAGAAGGCGATGCCCCAGCTTGCGACGATGACGATGTAGAGCGGCGATGACGTGAACTTCAGGTGACCATACCAGGCAAAGGTCATGAAGACGTTGGAGACAAGCAGAAGCAGCACCGGCCAGACATAGGCGGGATTGATGGCGAATGGCATGAAAACCTCGGGAGAGCGCGAATCATTTGCCCGAGGATGAGCCGATCGAGATCGCCACCGCAAGCGGCTCACCGTGTTCAATCCGCGCTTTCCAGGGTCTCCCCGGGTAAAAGCTCCTCCCAACCGATCTGGCCTGCGAGTTTCGCGGTCGCGAGCAGTACGAGAAGTTCGCGGATCATTCGCAGTACATGCTGCTCACAGTCGATCTCCTCTCCGATGTCAGGCAATTCGAAGAAGTCGTGTTTCGTCGGAATGAGCAGGAAGCAATCGTTGCTTGCGAGCCCCAAGCGGACGGTACCGGCCGGCCACGTCTCGGAAAGGTGCTGCAGCGCCTTCAGCAAGGACCCGCGCAGCACCGCTTTGGCCGCTGCCGGGTTGTCGGAGCGAAATTCATGCGTGCCGTCACGCTCGGGGCTGCCGCTCGGAACAACGGTCCAATGATCAAGTGTAAAAACCCGGACGAAACGCTCCGGCAGGCTTGGACGCTCGATTCCAATCAGCCGGCCGGGGAAGGCCTTGCTCAAATGCACGCACAACAGGACACCACGGAAAACGGGCGTCTTGCCGTGGCGGAGGCTCAACTCGGCAACAGCAAAATTCGTACCCTCGTAGACGCCAGTGATAATGTCGCCGTAATCATCGCTGTCGTAAAGCGCGAGCTTCAGGCTGTCGAAGGCATGTGAAAACGGCGGCCTTGCACCGTGGCTATACGCGACGGCGCCCACAAACCCGAAGATCTGCGGCAGAATTCGATCGCGCAAGGCCTGCCGTGCCCTTCTCACCGGATGCTGCGCCCAAGCCAGAACGCCAAATCCCCCGATCACCACCGTTACGCAGATCAAGCCAAAGTATTGCTCCGCGATCTGCTCATCGAGCGAAAAGAACGCCGTCGCACAAGCCACCGCGTAGAGACCAAGCATCCCCCATTTCCGCCGGTGGGCTCTCGCCTGGTGTAGCAGCCTCGCGGCATTGTATTCTTCCACCGCGGCGCGGACATTCGCCAGGGTCTCGCCGCTCGGCGCCAGGGCGATTTCGTCGAAAGCAGTTCTGGCCGTGTTTTGCTGCGTTGCTTCCACCCTTGCCTCCGGAAACCGATCCCGAGCGATCTTGCACAGCCCATGTGGCGGCGCAATCGCCGCGTGCATGCGTCGGCCACCGAAGCCACCGGAAAAACACCTGCTTCGTTTCCCTTTTGTACTCACTCCCCCTTTTCTTTCGACCTGACTCTGTCCATATTCCGGCCATGGCAAATTCCCCGAAAGATCCCCGAAAGAAGCCGTCGGCACCCAGCGGTTTCGAAGAAGCCCCGCAGGCGCCGCTTTCCGGCACGCCGCTGTCCGGCAATGTTTCCGACTGGGTGAAACAGCTCGAGGCGGAGGCGGAAGCAAGCGCCTTCGAAAGCCGGCGCGAGGTTGCCTCCAAGGCGGGTAAGCATCGCAAAAAGGTGGAAATTGCCGCGTCCAAAGCGGCAGCTACCAAGAAGGAATCGGCCGAAGGCCGCGAGCCCGAACGGGCGTCCGAGCTGACGCGAGGCCCTCGCGGAGCGAAGGCGCAACGCGCCGACAGCGTGAGCGGAAAAACGGTGAGCGGAAAGACCGCCCGCGGCACGTCCATGGGCGGCTCGACCGACCCGAAGACGCGCGCCGCCGCCGGGCTCAATCCGGTGGCCGGCCTCGATGTCGCGCTGGAGGATGCCGACAAGCTGACCGCAGGCTCCGGCGTCACCGCCACCGTCGAGGCGCTCTCCAAGCTGATCGAGAGCGGGAACCCGCTGTTCAAGGACGGCAAGCTCTGGACGCCGCACCGCCCTGCCCGGCCGGAAAAGTCCGAAGGCGGCATCGCCATCCGCATGCAATCGGACTACGAGCCCGCGGGCGACCAGCCGACGGCGATCGCCGACCTCGTCGACGGCCTCACCTCCGGCGAGCGCAACCAGGTGCTGCTCGGCGTCACCGGCTCGGGCAAGACCTTCACCATGGCCAAGGTGATCGAGGCGACGCAACGCCCGGCCGTCATCCTTGCGCCGAACAAGACGCTCGCCGCCCAGCTCTATTCCGAGTTCAAGAACTTCTTCCCCGACAACGCGGTCGAGTATTTCGTCTCCTACTACGACTACTACCAGCCGGAAGCCTATGTGCCGCGCTCGGACACCTATATCGAGAAGGAATCCTCGATCAACGAACAGATCGACCGCATGCGCCACTCGGCGACGCGCTCGCTGCTCGAGCGCGATGACGTGATCATCGTCGCCTCGGTCTCCTGCATCTACGGTATCGGCTCGGTCGAGACCTATACGGCGATGACCTTCCAGATGAGTGTCGGCGACCGGCTGGACCAGCGGCAATTGCTGGCCGACCTGGTGGCGCAGCAATACAAGCGCCGCGACATGGATTTTCAGCGCGGCTCCTTCCGCGTGCGCGGCGACACGATCGAGATCTTCCCCGCCCACCTGGAGGATGCCGCATGGCGCATCTCCATGTTCGGCGACGAGATCGACGCGATCACCGAGTTCGACCCGCTGACCGGCCAGAAGACCGGCGACCTGAAATCGGTGAAGATCTACGCCAACTCGCACTATGTGACGCCGCGGCCAACGCTGAACGCCGCCATCAAGGCGATCAAGGACGAGCTGACGCAGCGCCTCGCCGAGCTGGAGCGCGCCGGCCGGCTGCTGGAGGCGCAGCGGCTGGAGCAGCGCACCCGCTACGACGTCGAAATGCTGGAAGCCACCGGCTCCTGCCAGGGCATCGAGAACTATTCGCGCTACCTGACCGGCCGCAAGCCGGGCGAGCCGCCACCGACGCTGTTCGAATATATTCCTGATAACGCGCTGATCTTCATCGACGAGAGCCACGTCACCATTCCGCAGATCGGCGGCATGTATCGCGGCGACTTCCGCCGCAAGGCGACGCTCGCCGAATACGGCTTCCGCCTGCCCTCCTGCATGGACAACCGGCCGCTGCGCTTCGAGGAATGGGACGCGATGCGCCCAGACACGATCGCGGTTTCGGCCACCCCCGGCGGCTGGGAGATGGAACAGTCCGGCGGCGTCTTCGCCGAACAGGTGATCCGCCCGACCGGCCTGATCGACCCGCCGGTCGAAGTGCGCTCGGCAAAGACACAGGTCGACGACGTGCTCGGGGAAATCCGCGAGACCGCCGCCGCCGGCTACCGCACCCTCGTTACCGTGCTCACCAAGCGCATGGCGGAGGACCTCACCGAATACCTGCACGAACAGGGCGTGCGGGTGCGCTACATGCACTCCGACATCGACACGCTGGAGCGCATCGAGATCATCCGCGACCTCCGCCTCGGCGCCTTCGACGTGCTGGTCGGCATCAACCTCCTGCGCGAGGGCCTGGACATCCCCGAGTGCGGCTTCGTCGCCATCCTCGACGCCGACAAGGAGGGTTTCCTGCGCTCGGAAACCTCGCTCATCCAGACGATCGGCCGCGCCGCCCGTAACGTCGACGGCAAGGTCATCCTCTATGCCGACACCATCACCGGCTCGATGAGCCGCGCGATGGAGGAGACCGCCCGCCGCCGCGAAAAGCAGATGGCCTATAACCTCGAACATGGCATCACGCCGGAATCGGTGAAGGCGAAGATCTCCGACATCCTCGATTCGGTCTACGAGCGCGACCACGTCCGCGCCGACATTTCCGGCATCTCCGGCAAGGGCTTCGCCGACGGCGGCCACCTCGTCGGCAACAATCTCCAGGCGCATCTCAACGCGCTCGAAAAACAGATGCGCGACGCCGCCGCCGACCTCGACTTCGAAACCGCCGCCCGCCTCCGCGACGAGATCAAGCGCCTCAAGGCGGCGGAACTTGCGGCGCTGGACGATCCGATGGCACGGGAAGAGGCCCGGAGCGCCGAAGGCGCGACAGGGAAAAGGAGAGAAGAGGCGCGGAGTGCGGAAGCTGGCAAGCGAGGCAGCAAGGGCGCCCCCAGCGCAATCTCCCCCCCTGTGGGGGAGATGTCCGGCAGGACAGAGGGGGGTACCACCCCTTCAACCGCCGACGAAGCATCCGGGAGCTACTTCGCCAAACCCTCACTCGACAACATGGGCCCGGGCACCGACACCGAACGCCCCCTCTTCCGCAAGCCCGACCTCGACGAAATGGGCCGCGACGTGGCAGTCCCTGCCGGCAAATCGGCTCGCGAGCAATCGCTGTTCCGCAAGAACACGCTCGACGAGATGACCGTTGGACGGACGGAAAAGCCGGTGACGGGGAAGGTGCCGGAGAAGCCGTTGATCCGGGCGAAGCCGGGCGTCGGGTCGTATGAGGACCCGGCCGAGGAGAAGCGGCGCAAGGGGCGCACGAAGGGCAAGACGGGGCGGCCGGGAAGTTAGCAACAGTAACAACTCCCCCTTAGCCCGAGGCATCTACCGCAAACGCGCGTCGGCTGTATGTACACGATCACCCCGTCGACAGCGCCAAAGTTATCAAGAGCAGACTACTGCAAGGCCGCCGCTGCTCCCAGCGCTTCCTCGATGAGGGGGAGCAACGTGGGTGGATCAAGTACTTCCATGCTTGCAAGCCTTTCAGAGTCGTCAAGATAAAGTCGGTATGCACAAGAAGCAGCAACCTCTTTCTGTTCCTTGGCCCTGTTAAACTCAAACGAAGCCCGCGCATAATCTTCGAGGATATGGAGGCGGTTCCTGGCGATATTGTCGGAGAGTTTGCGCCGCATCGCTCCGACGGCACCGAAGTTGCCGGGCCTGCGCTCGTCGAGGATGAAATCATCGACCAATGTCTCAGGCCACCATCACACCCTTAAGATTCTTGGGGTCGGCGAGCCGCGGTCGTAAGCGGCGGCCGGCATAAACGCTGCGCCGCCGATAATCGGAGGCGCCTTCTCTGCCCCATTCAGGCATCTCTCCCGCGAAGAGGGAAAGCATCCGTAACTTACTTCCGGAAACACTTGCCCCGGCACAGTTCCGCACCGAAGCCCCATGTTGTGCCTGCAACACGGACGATCTCGAATCGACGAGCACGTCGCGGTTCCTGGATGAGAAACGCGCGATCATGCGTACGCGATCTTCTCACGGTCATCTGAAAACCTCCGGTAGTGCCGCGCAGCCATGAGTTTCCGAAAACCCCTGATTTTTTAGGGAACATTCCCGCGAGTTGCGAATTTAAGTGCTCACTAAATTAGGGAGAGAAACATGAAAACCCGAGATGTACTTTTAAAGAGCACCGGCCTGGCCCTGATGTCGGTCGGTTTTTTAATACCGGCAACGGGTACCGCACGCGCCCAAGCCCTCGAGGGGCCGATACTCACGGCTGATCAGTGCAGTCCCCTGACAGAGGCGAACTACGAGGCCTGCTGCGTGGCTCGGAACAGAGCCGATATCCTGACGACCGACCAAATCAACCAATGTCCGCCGTTATCTACGGCGGCTATTGGGAACCCCTTCTCCACGACCTCCACCGAAGGCTTCGATAGAGATGGTGGCGGCGGCTCCGGCGGCGGTGGCGGTGGTCCCGGCGGCGGCGGCGGTGGTCCCGGCGGCGGTGGCGGTGGTCCCGGCGGCGGTGGTGGCGGTCCCGGTGGCGGCGGTGGCGGTCCCGGCGGCGGCGGTGGCGGTCCCGGTGGCGGTGGCGGCGGTCCCGGCGGCGGTGGCGGCGATCCCGGCGGCGGCGATGATCCCGGCGACGACGACGATGATCCCGACAACGGCGGCGGCGATCCCGACAACGGCGGCGATGATCCCGACAACGGCGACGATGATCCGGACGATGACCGTGACCCCGGCAACGGCGACGATGATCCGGACGACGGTGACCGTGATCCCGGCAGCGGCGACGGTGACGGCGACGCCGACGATCAGGATTAGCGAGATCGACGCCCACGCCAGATGACAGGCAAGTCGCGCCGGCCGATCACGGCTGGCGCGAATTGCTCATCACTGTTCCCAAAGTGCAGCGGATGGAGCGGGTCCCGAAGTTGACGCCGGGCTTGGTCCGCTACCCCCCCCCCGGCTGTCCGTCTTGAAACGTACCCTCCAGCGTGTATCGCATCTCAAAAGAAGGGCCGCCTTGAAGGGCCATAGCGGACAACGCGACGACTGCGCGAAGACACACAGGACGGAACGACGTCGGAGCCAGGCTCCTGCAGCCAGGCGGACGATCTTATCGCGTTTAAATCGAAACGATCCCGCCCTACTCCGCCGCCTTCACCTCGATCGCCTCCAGCTCATACGAATACCCCTCCAGCATCTGATATGCCTGCTCGATCGCCTCGATCTGCGCCTCGGCGTTCTTTATCGCGTCGGCAATCGATTGGCTGCGGGCGCGGAGCATCGAGCCGAGCACGTCGGTCTCCGGCCGCCGGCCGAGGCGGTCGAGATGCTTGCGCACACGCGAGCGGTGGCGTTCGAGTTCGAGGATGTGGAAGCGGTTCTTGACGATATCGTCGGAGAGTTTGCGCCGCATCGCCGCGACGGGATCGAAGCTGCCGGGCTCGCGCTCGTCGAGGATGAAATCGTTGACCAGCGTTTCGAGCATCATCAGGCCCTTGAGGTCCTTGGCGTCGGCGAGCTGCGGATCGTAGCCGGTGTCGTCATAGACCTTGCGCCGCACCGGATCCTTGAGCAGGTCATAGGCCGCCTGCAGCTTGCCGAACTGCTCGGCATCGCCGCCGCGGTCGGGATGCGCGGTCTTCACCGCCTTTCGGTAGGCAGTCCGGATCGCCCGCTCGTCGGCGTCGCGCTCAATTCCGAGGAGGACATAGGGATCGATCACGCGGGGCACCTGTTCATCAACTGCGATATTCCTTCCGGTTCAGACCTACCGGTTCGCTGCGGCCGCAGCAAGCCCATGGCGGTTGCAGCCGAGCGTCGGGACGAAAATGTGGTCAGAAAGAGGCAATCCACGACATTTCCTGATCGGCGCGCCTTCGAGGGAAACCACGCAAACGGCGGCAGGCAAGGCGTTGCGGCCGGTGGCGCGGCACCTGGAAACTCTCCCCTTGCCTTTTTTCGCGAATACTGCCACTTCTAAACCGTTCGGGCGTTTTCAATCCCGGAGACTGGACTTTCGTTTGAGCCCGGCCATTCGCCGGGACTGCCGCAAGCGGCATCGTAGACGTCTTTTCCCCGATATCGTGACCACTCGACGCCTTTCAGTGCCGATAGCACTGAAGACGACCCGTTCGCATCCCTCCGGGGGCGCGGACACTACCTGCAGCAGCCGATACGTGCTATTGAAGCGTTGGGTTGCGGCAAAAAAGACAGACTGAAGGAAAAGGACTTCTTCCATGGCCACCAAGGGCATCGTAAAATTCTTCAACCAGGACAAGGGCTTTGGTTTCATCACGCCGGACGGCGGCGCGAAGGACGTATTCGTCCACATCTCCGCCGTTCAGGCCGCCGGCCTCGCAACCCTGAAGGACGGCCAGCAGGTTGCCTTCGACACCGAGCCGGATCGCATGGGCAAGGGCCCGAAGGCCGTCAACCTCCAGGCTCTCTAAGCCGGACGTTTCCGACGGAATTTGAAGAACGGCGCTTCGCAAGAGGCGCCGTTTTTTGTTGGGTGCGCTTACGGAGGCGCGACCGCTCCCTGTGCTCCCTCATTCCTGTGCTCGTCACAGGAATCCAGTGCGCCCAAGTCCTTGGGCGCGGGAGATGCTTGGGCGAGCAACGCCGGGAGAATCCGTCTTTCGATGAACGGAGCATTCACAGCGCGGACGCGCTGTGGCTGGATTCCTGTGACGAGCACAGGAATGAGGGACGAGAGGAGAGGTCGGCTCGAAAAGAGACCGGCGCGCCCTACTCCGCCGCCTGCCTTGCGGTCGCGGCTTCGAACACGGCGTCGAAGGCGGCGTGGATCACCTCCGGACCGGCGCCCTTGCGCGTGGCTTCGGCGGAAAGGATCTGGCGGTAGCGCCGGGCCCCGGGCCAGCCCTGGAAAAGGCCGACCATGTGACGGGTGACGTGGATCAGGCGGCCGCCGCTGGCAATATGGGTGGCGGCGTAGTCCGCCATCGCGTCGCGCACGCCGGCCCAGAAATCGAGCGACAGGCGGTGGTGGCGATCGGAGAAGGTGTTTGGCTCGATCGGGTCCGGCGCAGCACCTGTCAGAGGATGGGCGAAATAACCGTCGGCAGCGGTCAGGAGGCCGCTGTCGTGATAGGCGGCGCGGCCAAGCATGACGCCGTCCAGCGCTTGCCCAGCTTCGGCTTCGACGGCTGGGGCGCTGGCCGCACCGGGCGGCAGCAAGCGACGATCCAGATGCGAGAGCGCCTGATCCAGTGTCTGAAGACCGCCGTTGAGGCCTATGAAAAGATTCGGGTGTTCCGCCTTCAGCCGATGCACGAGGCCGTAGTCGAGTGGTGGGACCTCGCGGTTTTCCCTGGGGCTCAGGCCTTGCAGCCAGGCCTTGCGCGCATGCACCCAGACGGCATCCGTGCCGGCATCCTTCGCGCGGGCGACGAGGTCGCGCAGCGCCAGTTCCGGGTCCTGGTCGTCGACGCCGATTCGGCATTTGACGGCCACGGGGATCCTGACCGCCGCCTTCATCGCCGCGACGCATTCGGCGACGAGCGCCGGCTCCTGCATCAGGCAGGCGCCGAAGGTGCCCGATTGCACCCGGTCGGACGGGCAGCCGACATTCATGTTGATCTCGTCGTAGCCGAAGCCTTCGCCGATCCGCGCGGCCTCCGCCATCTTCGCGGGATCATTGCCGCCGAGCTGCAAGGCGACCGGGTTCTCCGAGGCATCGTGGCCGAGCAGCTTCTGGCGATCGCCGCGCAGGATCGCGTCGGCGACGATCATCTCCGTATAAAGCAGCGCATGGCGCGAGAGCTGCCGCGCGAAGAAGCGGTAGTGACGATCCGTCCAGTCGATCATAGGCGCCACGGCGAAGATGGGCGCCTTGAAGTATCGGGGTTTTCCCGGATTTTCAGCCATTGACGGCAAGTCTCTCACGTCTCATCGGTTCGCACGATGCCCCGGGGGGCCGCGACGGATCTGTCGCGGCAGGAGCCATATCGGAGCGGCAGTGCAGAATTAGGGCGAGGTCTTATACCGCGCAAATCCAGGTAAAGCGAGACTGCAGCCGTCGCTGATTGCCGCCGGTAAACGACACTCCTTTCGGCACCTTACCGGTGCTCGCGAGACGGGGCGCCGGCACTTCCAACCGCCCCCCGGCTGCTGCAACCATTCCGCCATCCGCCACGTATTCTCCAGGAAAAGGGCTCGCCACGATGGAACCACGGGGATGCTCCCGGAGTTCCTTTTCGGAGTAAGGAGGAACAATGCCTAAAGCGCTCGCACAAAACATCCGCCACAATCATCCCGACCGCGACCTCGAATGCCAGCGCGCGCTGGATGATGATTTCCACCTGCTGATCGCCTTGGCCGAGAGCGAAGGCTGGACGTGGCAGGAGATCGCGCTGGCTCTGATGGAATTGACCGAGGACTATGTGATGGCCATGCGCTTGGATGCCGAAATGAAGCAAGGCGTCTCGGCAGCGGTTTCAAGGACGTTGCATTGACCTCCCACGGCCGCGTTCCGCCTCAACCCCCGGGCGCATGCCGGTTCGGCGCCGCGTTGCCTCCCTCGAACAAAGCGAAGAACTCATCCGGTTTTTTCGGCTCGTTCGCGTGAAGTCTCACCGATCCATCTCTTCCCACGACCACGACGGTGAAGTCGCGAACCTCGTTTACGTCGAGGTCTTCGCGGATCTGGCGTGCGTCGAGGTCGCCGCCAGCTCCGTAGAGGGGTACGACGCAGCCGTCCCGCACGCGCAGGACCACAACATCATGGCGTGCAAGTTCACGGTGCTTGGCAAGAAGCAGCTTCTCCTGCCGCGCCGCCTTCTCGTTCGTCAGGTCGGAGAAGATGACGATGACGCGGTTCCTCCATTCGAATTGTGCCAGACTGCTGCCGGCGGTCTGCGACAGCGACGGTTCGCCGAGAATTTCGGCAACAAGCGATTTCGTCCACATCTTTGCTTTCCTAATGCGACAGAAGATCCCCGCGCCATGTCAACATGGCGCGCGATCCACCACGGATAACTCGTTGGGGGCATTCCGCTCCGGTTCCTCAAAGTCCGGGGCAATCATCAAGGCGCTCCCCTCCGAGCTTGCCGAAACAAAACCCATGTGAAGGCCGATAGTTCCTCAGCCGGCAGGAAGTCCCCTCGGCCAGGAATTCTACGCGCCCCGCGCCCCGCGGGAACGTCGCGCCCCCAAGGAAGGACACGCCCGCAAATTAGCGGACAAACCGTAATTCCTGCGCTACATTGAAGCACCTGGCTCAAGGTGCGCGTCCGAGGAGCGCGGAACCGGGACCCTGCTGACGACGTTGTTGTCCATGATCTCAAGGAGGAGAAGCATGCATCAAGTGTTGTGGAGCCATCCGATTGAACTTGGATTGACCGGTAATGATGTGCGCACGGTCAAGGGACCGTCCGACGCGCTCAGGTGCCTGGCGGACCAATGGCCCCACCGTGGACCTTACTACGTCGCCGCCCGCAGCGCCTGTCGCGCTGCGATTGCTGGCCGCCGTACCGTCGAAGAAGCCCGCAAACTCTTTATTTCCGCCGCCAAGGAGGCGCATTTAGAGACGCATTGAGGCATCGACGCACGGCGTTGTGTACGATATCGCGCGAACTGGCGAAGACGTTGTTCTTTGTTTCCGCGGTAACTGGGCCCCGGCCTATCTGCGCATAGATTAGTTTCCGACCGAAGCGACCACAGGCGGAAATGTACTACTTTTTCGTTCCCGCGCATCTCGAAATGACACAGAAATATTCGCGAAACTGCCCGATTTCTGTCGCGAAGCGTTCATTTCTTGCGGTTATATTCTGAGGTGCCCCATAAAAACCAATTTCGGAGAGCTTTAGTCCACACCAAAAGGGAAAAATAAAACGGGAGAGCCACCATGAGCGAGAGCCATCTCTATCGCATAGTCGAAGTGAGTATGAAGCGCGAAAGCGGCCGCAAGGATATCGGCATCATGACCGTCCGCCAGGCCCTTGAACTTCCCGAAGTACCCAGCCTCGAATACAGCCACCCGGAACTCAATTCGCGCTCGGACGGCCGGTTTCTGACCCGCGACCAGCTTAGAGACTATGTGCGCTGCGCCTGATCGCAGCCACCGCATCAAGCCCTCGGCATACTTTGCCTTTTGCGGCAGCCGTTCCGGCTGCTAACCTTCACCTCCAGATTCGCCGCAGCGCCGCGCGCCCAATCGACACGCGAAGGCGTTGCGGCGTTTTGCGCGTCTTATCAGACGCGCAAAGGTCGCTGTAGGCAATTTGAAATGCTGCATGTCTTTGTCCTTGAATCGAGGTCGATTCAAGGAGACATGCGGTAGGGTCGATTTTCATTGCCGGGTCAATCGCGGTAGAAGGGGATTCATGGAAACTGTCATACCGCCCTCGCCGCCCGTGCTGCTGCCGATCTCCGGCAGCCTCGTGGGCTTTCCGGTCCGACGTGTCTATTGCGTCGGCCGCAACTATGCCGCCCACGCGATCGAGATGGGACATGATCCCGACCGCGAACCGCCATTCTTCTTCCAGAAGAATCCGGACAACCTGCTGCCGCCGGGCGCGAACTTCCCCTACCCGCCGCGCTCCTCCGACGTGCACCACGAGGTGGAGCTGATCGTCGCCATGCGCAGCGGCGGCGCCGACATTCCCGTCGAGGAAGCGGTCAACCACGTCTACGGATATGCCGTCGGCATCGATTTCACGCGCCGCGACCTGCAGGCGGAGGCGAAGAAGGCCGGCAAGCCGTGGGCGGCCGCCAAAGCCTTCGAGCATTCCGCACCGGTCTCGGAGATCGTCCCGGCCGAAGCGATCGGCCATCCGGTCAATGGCAATATCTGGCTGAAGGTCAACGGCGAACTGCGTCAGCAGGGCGATCTCGAACAGATGATCTGGAAGGTACCCGAGATCATCGCCGAGCTTTCCGGGACCTTTACGCTTGCGCCGGGCGACGTGATCATGACCGGAACACCCGCAGGCGTCGGGCCGGTTCGGCGCGGGGACATCGTCACCTGCGGCGTCGATGGCGTCGCCGCGCTCTCGGTCACCGTAGTCTAACGCCTACATGTTTTTATCCTTGAATCGGCTGGGATTTGAGGAAACATGCAGTAGCCAGGAAGGAAACACGCATGCCGTTCTTCGCACTCGGACCGCTGCGGCCGCAAAAGCCGGCGGAAGGCAGCTATTGGGTCGCCCCCGACGCCAACGTCATCGGCCAGGTGGAAATCGGCGAGGATGTCGGCATCTGGTTCGGCGCGACGCTGCGCGGCGACAACGAGCCGATCCGCATCGGTGCGCGCACGAACATCCAGGAAGCCGTGATCATCCATGTCGACCCCGGTTTCCCGACGACGATCGGCGAAGGCTGCACCATCGGTCATCGGGCAATCATCCACGGCTGCTCGATCGGCGACAATTCACTGATCGGCATGGGCGCGACCGTGTTGAACGGCGCGAAAATCGGCAGGAACTGCCTCGTCGGCGCCAGTGCGCTCGTCACCGAAGGCAAGGAATTTCCCGACAATTCGCTGATCGTCGGTTCGCCGGCCAAGGTGATCCGCACGCTGGATGACGCCGCGGTCGAGCGGTTGAAGCGTTCCGCCGAACATTACGTGAAGAACTGGCAGCGCTATGCCGCCCAGTTCACGCGGCTGGACTGACGCTCACACCGGCACAAATCAGGCGGCGCAGCTCCCGCAGTGCCCGCGGATTTCGATCGTCGTCTTCTCGGTCTTGAAATTCTGCGCGCGCACGAGCGCCGAAAGGCGCTCTTCGATCGCTTCGTCGTGGAACTCCGTCACCTGGCCGCAGCCCTCGCAGATGGTAAAGGCGGTGACGCCGCGATCATGTTCGTGGTCATGCGGGCAGGTGCAGGCAACGAAGGCGTTCAGGCTTTCCAGCCGGTGGACGAGGCCGTATTCGAGCAGCTTGTCGAGCGCGCGATAGACCTGCAGCGGCGCGCGAAATCCCTGGTCGCGCAGCTTATCGAGAATCGTGTAGGCGCTCATCGGGCCTTCCGAATGGGCCAGCGCTCCCATCACCAGCGATTGGTTTTTCGTCAATTGCGGCGTGGCCATCACTGGTGTCCTCCGTTCGGAAAATGTGAAGCGCTTTCGAGCCTTCTGCCGACCGGCAGGAGACTCAGCACGAACAGCGCAAGCGCCGCAACCACAATAGACGGTCCCGACGGGGTGTCGAAGTGGAGCGAGCCGAAAAGCCCGCCGGCAACGGCGAGCGCGCCGATCACCGAGGCAAGCACGGCCATGATCTCCGGCGACCCGGCAAAGCGACGCGCGGTCGCCGCCGGGATGATCAGAAGCGACGTGATCAGCAGGATGCCGACGATCTTCATGGCAATGGCGATCACCAGCGCCATCAGCAACATGAAGAAAAGCCGCGCCCTCTCGGGCCGCAGGCCTTCGGCTTCCGCCAGTTCCGGATTGACGGTCGAGGCAAGCAGCGGGCGCCAGAGATAGACGAGCGCGAAGACGACCAGAATGCCGCCGCCCCAGATGATGTCGATGTCGGCCTCGGAAACGGCAAGGATGTCACCGAAGAGAAAGCCGACCAGATCGATCCGCACCCAGGTCATGAAGGCGACGATGACGAGGCCGATCGACAGCGCCGAATGCGAGAGGATGCCGAGCAGCGCATCCGTCGACAGCGCGCCGCGCTTCTGCAGGAACAAGAGCAGCAGCGAGACGACGGAAGCGACGATAAAGACGCTGACCATGAGGTTGAGTTCGAGGAGCAGCGACAGCGCCACGCCGAGCAGCGCCGAATGGGCCATGGTGTCGCCGAAATAGGCCATGCGCCGCCAGATGACGAAACAGCCGAGCGGCCCGGCGACGATGGCGATGCCGATGCCGGCGACGAGCGCGCGGATGAAGAAATCGTCAAGCATCGCGCTTCTCCGGCTGTTCGTAGCCGTGGAGCCGCGCATGATGGCCGCAGCCGCAGTCCGGATCGTGGTCGTGCACGTCCTCGCCTTCCTCGTGGTGATGATGACCGTCGCCCGGGAAGCAGCTTTCGGTGATGCTGCCGTCCGCATGCAGCACGCGCCCGTCCGGCAGGTGCGTATGGTCGTGATGGTGGCTGTAGACCGCGAGCGTGCCCGCTGCCCGCCGGCCGAAGAGCTTCAGATATTCCGGGCTCTGGCTCACCGCCTGCGGCGTGCCGCGGCAGCAGACATGACCATTGAGGCAGACGACCGTATCGGTTTCCGCCATGACGATATGAAGATCATGCGAGATCAGCAGGATCCCGCAGCCGGTGCGGTTGCGGATCTGCTTGATGAGTTCGTAAAGCGCGATCTCGCCGGAGAAATCGACGCCCTGGACCGGCTCGTCGAGCACAAGCAGGTCAGGCTTGCGGGCGATTGCGCGGGCAAGCAGCGCGCGCTGGAACTCGCCCCCCGAAAGATGCTGCACTTCGGCTTTCGCCATGTGCAGCATGCCGGTTGCGGCGAGCGCCTCCTCGATTTCGCGTGCCTTCAAGGGACCCGTCAGCGTCATCAGCCGCTCGACTGTCAAGGGCAAGGTCCAGTCGATGGCGAGCTTCTGCGGCACATAGCCGACCTTGAGCCCACCGATCCGCTCGACATATCCCTCGTCCGGCTTCAACACGCCGATCGCCGTCTTCGCCGTCGTCGATTTTCCCGACCCGTTCGGCCCGATGAGGGTGACGATCTCGCCGCGGCCGATCGAAAACTCGACGCCGCGCACGAGCCATCGCCCGTTCCGGCGGACCCCGGTGTTGTTGAGGCTGACGAGCGGCCTCGTTTCTGGCGATCGGAAATTCAGCATCAAAAAATTCCGGATTGATGGTTGCCACTGGCTATCGCACACGTTATAGCATAACGCAATTGATGTAATAACATTACATGACGATGCTGCGCAACATCCAATGCGCAAAGGCTGCGTAACACTTGAACCTGTTAAGCTCGGAGACCCCGATGAAATCGACGCCTGCCCTGCTCTTTGCATCCACTGTTCTTCTCTCTTCTCCCGCCTGGGCGGATGCACCCAATGTGGTGGCTTCCATCAAGCCTGTCCACTCGCTGGTCGCTTCGATCATGGAGGGGGTCGGAGAACCGTCGCTTATCGTCGAGGGCGGCGCCTCGCCGCATACCTACAACATGAAGCCATCGAATGCCGCGGCACTGCAGGAGGCCAAGGTGGTGTTCTGGGTCGGCCACGACCTCGAAGCCTTCCTGGACAAACCGCTCGAAGCGCTCGGCAGCAACGCCAAGGTGGTGGAACTCGGTGAGGCGCCCGGCCTCGAGAAGCTAAAATTCCGCGAGGGCGGCGCGTTCGAGGCGCATGACGAGGAAGGCCATGAAGGCGAAGATCACGGCGCCGAGGAGGCGGCCCACGAAGGACACGAAGAGCATGCCGGCGAACAGGAAGCCGCCCACGAGCACGAACATGCAGAAGGCGAGTTCGACATGCATATGTGGCTCGATCCGATGAACGCCAAGGCAATGGCCGCCGAGATCGAAAAGGCGCTCGCCGAAGTAGACCCGGAAAATGCCGCCGCCTACGAGGCCAATCTAGCCAAGGTCAACCAACGGCTGGATGCGCTGGACAAGCATCTCGCGGAGACGGTTGCGCCGGTCCAGGACAAGCCCTTCGTCGTCTTCCATGACGCCTATCAGTATTTCGAACATCGCTACAAGGTCCGGGTCGCCGGCTCCATCACCGTCAGTCCCGAAGTGCTGCCCGGCGCCGAACGGCTTTCGGAGATCCGTGCCAAGATCAAGGAACTGGGCGCGACCTGCGTCTTTGCCGAACCCCAGTTCGAGCCGAAGCTGATCAATGTCGTCATCGAGGGCACCCCGGCGAAATCCGGAACGCTCGATCCTGAGGCGGCAACGCTCGATGCAGGCCCGGACCTCTATTTCCAGATGATGGAGAATATCGGCGCTTCGATGAAATCCTGCCTCGCTTCGGCGAGTTGAAGCAGTTCCAGAAAAAGTGTGTAACGGTTTTCCGTCCGGAATTGCGAAATCCAAAAGTCGTCCTCCCAAGGCGACGAAGGGCGGGCTGCCAAAGCCCGCCTTTCTTTCATTCCCGTCTCAGTAAGCGCCGGCAAGGCCGACGATCACCCCGGTTGCAAGGCTGATCAGCAGGAAATCATTGTCGACGCGCACCCATTGCTGACCGCGCGGCGGGGTGCGCAACCTGTAACGGCGGTAGTCACGGACATAGGCCATATGACGGCGCTCGCCCGGGCTCAGCCGGTGTCCACGCGCCCAGCGATGCTTCTTGATGATCACGCGCTTCTCAACGGTCTTCTCGACGCGTTTATGTACGTGGCGGTCGACAGACTTGGACCGGTAACGGTCATGCGCCTGTGCGACCTCGAAGGATCCGGACGGCTGGGCGAGAGCCATGGGGCTTGCCAGGAAGGAACTGGCAACCAGGGCAATGATGAGACGTTTCATGAGGGGGCTTCCTTTCGTTGTCTGCCCCTCGAAACTAGAACTCCATTTCTGAACCGAATATGAAACGCAGCATTACAATTATGTAATGATAACCGCCGCTTATGATTACTTCCTTATAGATTGAATTCGCTCAGACAAGTGCCTCGTAACGAAACCGATCGAAATCCGCCGGCAGGGCGCTGCCCGAGGTGTCGAAGGCGAACATGCCGGCAAAGGCGCCGGTGAAGGAGCCGTGCTCCCCGCGGCCGCCTTCGTCTGAAACAACGCCGGCGTCGAGCACCGGGCCGATCGCCTGCCATGTATCGCGCTCCTTTGCCCGCCAGAAGAATTGCAGGTCGTTGTCCCGCACTTCCATCGCGAGATGGATCGGTCCGTCCGGAACCGCGACGCCGCTGCCCGCCAGGAACTGCAGGCGGCCGTGCGGAAAATCGCCGGGGCAGGAAAGAATCGTGACGGCACGACCGAGCTTTTCGTGCCATGTGACGCCCAATGCATGGAACTTGTGCCGGTTGTAGTAATGCGTCAGGCCGGCCACCTGCTGATAGGTCTCCGGCGCGAACTCGACCACGGTCTCGGCCCGGAACGAATGATGCTCCTGCCGCCGCGCCACCAGCGCCTGCTCGAACCAGCTGCCGATGCTTTCCCGTCCGAAGAGCCTGAGGTGCCCTTCCCGCCACGTCAGCGAGAAGATGCGGTCGGCCACAGGCGTGCGCAGCCACTGGAACTCCGAGGGAAGCTCGGCCTCGTCGAAATCGGTCTCGATCACTCTTGGCGCGGCGACGTCACTCGTCTGGGCCGGCGCCGGAACGGTGACGTCCGGGACCGTGCCGCCGTTTTCGAGATAAAGCCATTCATCCTCGCGCCAGACGCATTTCTGCAGCGCCGTCTCGCGGCCGAGGGTGCAGCGCCGTTGCGGCGGCAGCGGACGGCCGCAGAGATGGGTGTGATAGGCCTGACCGTCCGGCGTTTCGACATATTGGCCGTGACCGGCTCGCTGCAGCATGGCCTCCGGATGGTCCTTCGAAGTAATGAGATGGGTATTCGGATGCATCTCGTAGGGCCCGTCTATGCTGCGCGAACGCGCCATCGTCACCGCATGGTCGTAGCCCGTCCCGCCTTCTGCTGTCGTCAGATAGTACCAGCCGTTGCGCTTGAAGAGATGCGGCCCCTCGACCAGGCCGAGCGAGCTCCCGGCGAAGATGTTCTTGACCGGACCGACGAGCCGGCGCGTGCGCTCGTCCCATTCCTGCAGCAGAATGCCGTCGAATGCCGGGCTCTTCGGCGCGCCGCCGAAGCTCTCCGTGCGGTGGTTCCACTGCATGTTGAGGAACCACTTGCGGCCGTCATCGTCATGAAAGAGCGAAGGGTCGAAGCCCGAGGAGTTGACGTAGACCGGATCGGACCAGGTCGCCTCCACGGCTTCGGCCGTAACGATGTAGTTGTGCGCGTCCTTGAAATTGCCGTCGAAGCGTTTGACGTCGGTATAGACCAGCCAGAACAGCCCGTCGGAATAGGAAAGGCACGGCGCCCAGATGCCGCAGCTGTCGGGATTGCCGCGCATGTCGAGCTGGCTTGCCCGCTCGAGCGGTCGGCGCACCAGCCGCCAGTTCACGAGGTCGCGCGAATGGTGGATCTGCACGCCCGGGTACCATTCGAAGGTCGAGGTTGCGATGTAATAATCGTCGCCGACGCGGCAGATCGACGGGTCCGGGTTGAAACCCGGCAGGATCGGGTTGCGGATAGTCGCGGCCATGTCTTGCATCCTCCCCAGATTCTCGGCGAGCGCATCCAGCCCGAAACTCCGAACCGTTTCAAGCCCCGTCACGCCGGTTCCTGTGCAGAAGGAGCAGGCGGAATTGTCCTGCTTCCGAATCGCCTGAGCATGGGCGAAACCGGTGTCCATTCTGTGGAGCGCCAGTATGGAGCAAACGGCGATCTCCACGCTCTTGTGCCTAACTCTTGGGCACTTTTTGCCGACGCATGTTCGACTTTCGTCTGAGACCCCGCCGCTATCCTAGAAAAACAGGCATCAGACTTGAAAGGAGGCTTGAAATCGGCACTGTGGCTGTGCTTGGCAAAAAGATAAAAACAGCCACTGCGGGGAGGATCTTGATGAAACCGTTACTCGGCTTCAGCCGATTGATTGACACAATCACCGAGAATATCGGCAAGGCGGTCGGCTGGCTCATTCTGGTCGCCGTGCTCGTCAGCGCCGGCAATGCCGTCATCCGAAAAATCTTCAACATGTCGTCGAATGCCTGGCTCGAGGCGCAATGGTACCTCTTCGGCGCAGCCTTCATGTTCGCTGCCGCCTATACGCTCAGCCAGAACGAGCACATCCGCATCGACGTCGTCTACGGCAGTTTCTCGCGCCGCGTTCAGCACTGGATCGACCTTTTCGGTCACGTCTTCTTCCTGATGCCGTTCGTGCTGCTCATGCTCTACTACCTCGTACCCTACGTCCGCATGTCCTACCTGTCGGGCGAAGGCTCTTCGAGCGCCGGTGGCCTGATCATCTGGCCGGCCAAGGCCATCCTGCTCAT
The DNA here is from genome assembly GCF_030124405.1 of Sinorhizobium sp. 7-81. Classification (NCBI taxonomy): domain Bacteria; kingdom Pseudomonadati; phylum Pseudomonadota; class Alphaproteobacteria; order Hyphomicrobiales; family Rhizobiaceae; genus Sinorhizobium; species Sinorhizobium sp. 7-81. The sequence continues at coordinate 568,583 of NZ_JASKLT010000003.1, forward strand.
CGGCTTCATCCTGCTTGCCCTGCAGGGGGTTTCTGAAATCATCAAGAAGATCGCGATCATGACGGGAAACATGGACGATCCCACCCCCTATGTGCCGACGCACGCGCCGCTTGACGAAGCTGTAGGTCCGGAGGTGCGCCCGTGATTGCGTTCATTGCCGACAACCTGGCACCGATCATGTTCGTATCGCTGATCGTGTTCCTGATGCTGGGTTATCCCGTTGCCTTCTCGCTCGCGGCGAACGGCCTGCTGTTCTTCATCATCGGCGTTGAGCTTGCGCCGCTTTCGGATTCGATCAACCTTTCCTGGCCGCTGCTCAACGCGCTGCCGGAACGGTTCTGGGGGGTGATGTCCAACGACACGTTGCTCGCCATCCCCTTCTTTACCTTCATGGGCATCGTGCTCGAGAAATCCGGCATGGCCGAGGATCTGCTCGACACGATCGGCCAGCTCTTCGGTCCCGTCCGCGGCGGTCTTGCCTATGCGGTCATCTTCGTCGGCGCTCTGCTTGCGGCGACCACCGGCGTGGTTGCGGCCTCGGTTATCGCAATGGGGCTGATCTCGCTGCCGATCATGCTGCGCTACGGCTACGACCGGCGGGTCGCCTCGGGCGTCATCGCCGCCTCCGGCACGCTCGCCCAGATCATCCCGCCGTCGCTGGTGTTGATCGTCCTTGCCGACCAGCTCGGCCGCTCTGTCGGCGACATGTATGCCGGCGCCCTCATCCCGGGTCTTGTGCTGACGGGCCTGTACATGGGCTACGTCCTGCTGATGTCGTTCCTGAAGCGCGATTCGATGCCGGCGCTGCCGCTCGAGGCCCGTACGTTGGGTTCGGGCGTCACATCGCTGATCATTGCCCTCATAGCCGCGGCCGGCATCGCCTATGCGGCGCACGTCTACCTCTCTCCGACGCAGGGCGAGAACGCCGACATCCTCGGCGCGACGGTCGGCGTGGCGGTCATCTACGTGGTCGCTCTGATCGACCGCGCGCTCAAGATCAATGCGCTTTCGCGGCTGGCCCAACAGGTCATCATCGTCCTGATCCCGCCGCTGGCACTGATCTTCCTCGTGCTCGGCACGATCTTTCTCGGCATCGCGACGCCGACGGAAGGCGGCGCCATGGGCGCGGTCGGCGCCTTGATCATGGCGGCTGCCAAGGGGCGGCTGAACCTTGACGTCGTCCGCGGGGCGCTGACCGCCACGACACGCCTTTCCGCCTTCGTGCTGTTCATCCTGATCGGCGCGCGGGTCTTCTCGCTGACCTTCTACGGCGTCAACGGGCACATCTGGGTGGAACATCTGCTGACGGCGATGCCGGGTGGCGAGACCGGCTTCCTGATTGCGGTCAACCTGCTGGTCTTCTTCCTGGCGTTCTTCCTCGATTTCTTCGAGCTCGCCTTCATCATCGTGCCGCTGCTCGCACCGGCAGCGGACAAGCTCGGGATCGATCTGATCTGGTTCGGCGTGCTGCTCGGCATCAACATGCAGACGAGCTTCATGCACCCGCCGTTCGGCTTCGCGCTCTTCTACCTGCGCTCGGTCGCGGCCAGGGTGCCCTACCTCGACAAGGTGACCGGCAAGATGACGCAACCGGTCACCACGGGGCAGATCTACTGGGGTGCGGTGCCTTTCGTCGGCATCCAGATCCTGATGGTGGCGCTGACGATCATGTTCCCGCAGATGGTCATGCACTACAAGGGAAGCGGCGCGGGCGTGGATCCGTCCACCATCAAGATCGAGGTTCCTGGCTTCGGAACCGGTGGCGGCGGGCTCACACTGCCCGACAACGGCGGCGGTCTCGGCCTTCCGGGCGGCCTGCAACTGCCGGGCGGCAGCCCGCTCGACGGCGGTCAGCAGCAGCCGGCCCAGCCGAACGGTGCGCCGGCTCAGCAGAACGGCGCACCTGCCCAGCAGAACAAGCCGGCGCCGGATCTCAGCGCGCCGCCTTCGTTCAATTGAGTGCCGAAAGAACCAAAGCGGCTCCAAGTCTCGACCAAAGCGGAACCGCTATCAAGAGCTACACAGGGGACCGGCGGCGCGCCGGTCCTTTGCTATTTACGCAAGTTGGGCTTTTACGCAGGATAGCGGCGTGTAATGGAAGGATTGAGGCTTTTCCTGAAATCTCGATCCGAGATTTGACGGACGATTTCCGAAACTAGATATTGCGCGCCCATCACCAAGTGCCCAACCTCTCTTCTTTCTGGCTGAGTGGCGGCATATCGATTAGGGACATACTCGGGCTGACCCAAAACCACCCGCTTCATCCGATCGCAGTCTATTGATGACCAGCAAGATGCAACGAAATCAAGGACTGCGTCAGTTCGATGGTTGAACTGCTTCTTAATGTCAGCTTCTCTCATGCCATTTGCCGCCGCACCAGCCTTCAAGCCAAGCTCGCTAGCCAGAAGCGCACTTTGCACCGCGCCTCGATAATCGTACCCGCCCGTCACGACAGCGGCCGCCGAATGGAGATGGAGTCGCGCCAATCCGACGAAGCGGGTAACCAACTCTATCTCAGAATAGGGCTTCTTTATCTCCCGAGTGCCATACTGAATGTCTGCGACGTCCGAAAACTGATCCAAGTAGCTCTCCATTTGATCGGGTTCAGTTTGGATAATTCGCAGCTGGATTGGCGTTAGCTCCACAAAGTCGAATGGATTAATGGAAACCCGCCCGTAGATATGCGGTACGCCGATACGGGCGAAAATGTCCCGATACATGAAAACGCCTATGTGACCACCCATGGCGATGTCCTGCTTCCTATAGATGGAAGCGAAAGTCCTTTCTATGCGGTCAAGTATTTTCGGCTTACCCACTCCCGACATAACATAACCAACGTAGCCGAATCTCCTCATGACGAGCTGGGGCACTTCCCAATACCGGCGCTTTATGTCCTTCCCGGCATGGAATAACTCTGTGTCGGTTTGACCGACGATATATAGAAGCTCTTCATCGGAAAGGTCATCGTGGTTCATACTATAAAGACCCTCTACCGAAGGTGGAGGTTTACGTCGGATACAAGAAGACCCCGAAGCGTCGCTCCGGGGCCTTCGTTATAAAAATTGATACGGAAACTCAGATCTTGCCGTTCCGCTGCTGGATCATCATGAAGGTGTCGTAGTTGTATTCGGCGATCTGCGCGTTCAGATAGTACTCGGCGCGGAAGGCCTTGATCGAGTCCCAGATCTTCTTGAAGGTCGGATTGGCAGCTTCCATCTCCGCATAGACTTCGTTCGCCTTGTCGAAACAGGCGGACAGAATTTCCGCGCTGAACGGGCTGAGCTTCGCGCCGGAAGCCACGAGACGCTTGATCGCCGACGGGTTCAGGAAATCGTACTTCTGCAGCATGTTCGCGTCGGTCGCCTGGCAGGCGGTGCGCAGCAGCGACTGATAGTTCTTCGGCAGGCCGTCGAAAGCCGCCTTGTTGAACATGGCATGCACCGTCGGGCCGCCTTCCCACCAACCGGGATAGTAGTAGTACGGCGCAACCTTGTAGAAGCCGAGCTTTTCGTCGTCATACGGACCGACCCACTCCGCGGCGTCGATCGTGCCCTTTTCGAGAGCCGGATAGATATCGCCGCCGGCGATCTGCTGCGGCACGACGCCGAGCTTTTCGACGACCTTGCCGGCGAACCCGCCGATGCGCATCTTGAGGCCCTGCATGTCTGCAACGGTCTTGATCTCCTTGCGGAACCAGCCACCCATCTGCACGCCGGTGTTCCCGCCCGGGAAGCCGACGAGGCCCTGGGTCGCAAGGAACTCGTTGAAGAGGTCGATACCGCCGCCATGATGATGCCAGGCGTTCATGCCGCGCGCGTTGAGCGCGAAGGGCACTGCAGCGCCAAGCGCCCAGGTCGGGTCCTTGCCCCAATAGTAATAGGCAACCGTGTGGCAGGCCTCGACGGTTCCTGCAGCAGCGGCGTCAGCGGCCTGCAGACCGGGAACGATTTCGCCTGCGGCGAAAACCTGGATCTGGAAATTGCCGTCGGTCGCTTCGGAAACATATTTCGACAGCACCTCACCGCCGCCGTAGATCGTGTCGAGCGACTTCGGAAACGACGAGGCAAGACGCCAGTTGATCTTCGGGTTTGCCTGCGCGATGGCCGGCGATGCGAGCGCCGTAGCGGCAGCCGCACCTAGGCCGCCGATGCTCGCGTGTTTGATGAATGAACGGCGATCCATAATTCCTCCCTATTTCCCGCCATGACGGTTGCGGCCGCTCTCCGCGACATCTCCCGCCGAACTCGTCCTCGGCCCGCTCCAGCGCGTCGAGAGCTCATCTCTCCTCGTTTTGCCGGCCGCGCACACGAAAAGCGTCGCGCAAGCGGTACCGGCACCACTGCACCATACATATTCACTAATGCATGTCCAGCAGCGGTTTTCCGGCGCCATCTTCGACTTTTGTCTAAGACGCCGGAGACCGTTTAATATTGCCCAAAAATCCAGGCAAATCAACGCATTCGCTGAATCAGCGCTCGGCCGACGAAGCCCAGAGATTGATATCGGCCTCGCGGGCATAGCGATCGATCTCGGCCAGTTCTTCCGCCGTGAAGGTGTCGTTCTCGAGCGCCTTGACGCAATCGACGATCTGCGCGGAACGGCTGGCGCCGATCAGCGCCGAGGTGATGCGGCCGCCGCGCAGCACCCATGCAAGCGCCATCTGCGCCAGCGACTGGCCACGGCGTTCGGCGATACCGTTCAGCTTGCGGATGTTGTCGATGATAGCCGGGCGAATGAAGTCCTTCTTGAGGAAGTGGTTCTGCGCCGCGCGGCTGTCGTCGGGGATGCCGTTCAGATACTTCGTCGTCAGCATGCCCTGTGCAAGCGGCGAGAAGACGATCGAACCGATGCCGAGGTCTTCAAGCGTATCGACGAGCCCGTCGTCCTCGACCCAGCGGTTAAGCATGGAATAGCTCGGCTGGTGGATCAGGCATGGCGTGCCGAGATCCTTGAGGATTGCCGCCGCCTCGCGGGTGCGCTGCGAATTATAGGAGGAGATACCGACGTAGAGCGCCCTGCCCGAGCGGACGATATGATCGAGCGCGCCGCAGGTCTCCTCGTGCGGGGTGTCAGGGTCGAAGCGGTGGGAATAGAAGATGTCGACATAATCGAGGCCCATCCGCTTCAGGCTCTGGTCGCAGGAAGCGATCATATATTTGCGGCTGCCCCACTCGCCATAAGGCCCCGGCCACATGTCATAGCCGGCCTTGGAGGAGATGATCAGTTCGTCGCGCAGACCGGCGAAATCGGTGCGCATGATTTCGCCGAACGCGGTTTCGGCCGATCCGGGCGGCGGACCGTAGTTGTTGGCGAGATCGAAATGGGTAATCCCGAGATCGAAGGCGGTTCGGCACATGTCCACCTTGCGGTCATGCGGCGTGTCGCCACCGAAATTGTGCCACAGTCCGAGCGAGATTGCCGGCAGCTTCAGTCCGCTCCTGCCGCAGCGGTTGTATTTCATCTTCTCGTATCGGTTTTCCGCCGGTTGCCAGGCCATGTATGATGTTCCTTCGTTTCGGGTGGGGCTTGATACCCCTCCCCACCCCCTCCCCACAAGTGGCGGAGCTTGATCGCGTATGCCTCGCGCTCGCGATCTGCTTCCAATACGACAACACGGAGCACCGGCGCCCGATCACCCGGAACGCCGGTGCGGCCCTCCCTCCCCTTGTGGGGAGGGTGGCCGGGAGGGCCTTGCTCACGCTCAGCGCAGGAGCGCGCGTGCCTCTTCGATACCGAGTGACGCCGGCTGCATGCAGGTGGTCGAGAGCGTGACGAACCGCCCCTCCTCGCCGGACTTCAGGATCGACACCATCACGTCGACGCCGTGAAGCGCGCGGTCGAGCGAGCAGCGTGCATCGCGGCCGTTGAGGATGGCGTTCGCCATGTCGGCGAGACCTGCCGTGCGGTAGTTGGAGATCGGCCCTTGCGGGTGATCCCAGTTGTTGACCGCGAAGGGGTGGTCCCACATTTCGAGAGGCTGGATGTTCTTGTCGCGCCCGCTTGCCTCGACCGTGCCGCCGAAGAAGTTGGGATCCGGCACGAACAGCGATCCTTCGGTGCCGTAGAGCTCCATGTGGGCGTGGCGATGCGACCAGACATCCCAGCTTGCCGAAAGCGTGATCGTCGCGCCGTTCTGGAATTCGAGCAGCGCATGGATGTTGGTCGGCGTCTTGACCGGGATGATCTCGCCGTTGCGCGGCGCGCTGGTGATGGTGCGCGTCTCGCTCGCCATCGAGGAAAGCGCGGCGACGCGTTTCACCGGACCGATCAGGTTGATGAGGTTGGCGATGTAATAAGGGCCGAGATCGAGCACCGGTCCGCCGCCCGGCAGGAAGAAGAAATCCGGGTTCGGATGCCACATCTCCATGCCGGGGCTCATGACGTGGCAGGTGCCCGAGGTGATGCGCCCGATCTTGCCGGCGTCGATATAATCGCGGGCAAGCTGGTGCGCGCCGCCGAGGAAGGTATCCGGTGCGCAGCCGACCGTCAGTCCTTTCGCCTTGGCGATCGCCTTGAGTTCCTCGCCCTGCTCGAGCGACAGCACCAGGGGCTTTTCGGAATAGACATGTTTTCCGGCTTCGAGGATGGCCTTCGAAACCGGAAAATGCGCGTCCGGGATCGTCAGATTGACGATGATATCCACTTCCGGATTGGTGAGCAGCGCCTCGATGCTCTGCGCCGTCACGTCATATTCGGCACCGCGTGCTTCCGCCGCTGCCGGGTTGATGTCGGCGCAGGCGACGATCCTGATGCCCTTGAAGAGCGGTGCGAGCTTGAAATAGGTGGTGGAGATGTTGCCGCATCCGATGATGCCGACGCCAAGTTCCTTCGTCTTCATGATTTTTCCGTCACTCAATAGGATTGGATGGAAGCCAGCGAACGTTGCGCAAAGCGCCGGAAATCGCTGGGATTGTCATGTTCTGCAATGAAATACTTGACCGATGTTGCCGAAAGCGCCTTGACCAGTCCCTTCCAATCGATCGTGCCGTGGCCGACATCGGCCCAGCCGTCCTCGTCGGTCTTCTCGCCCTGCGCCGCGATGTCCTTGACATGGACCGCCGTGATGCGGCTGCCGTGTTTCGCGATCCAGGCGAAGGGGTCGGCTCCGCCGCGCACGATCCAGGCGATATCGGCTTCCCAGGAGAGATCGGGACCGCCGGCAAAGATGTGGTCGAGCGGCACCGAACCGTCGCCAAGCGCATGGAATTCGAAATCATGATTGTGCCAGCCGAAGTCGAGCCCGGCATCGCGGAAGGGCTTGCCGGCCGCTTGCAGCCGCGCGCCGAAGGCATGCCAGCCGGCCGCATCGCTCGGGCGCTGGTCCGGCATCAGATACGGGCAGTAGATTGCCCTGATGCCGAGCGCATTGGCGATCCGCAGCACCCGCGCCGGCTCCTGCTCCAGCATGTCGATCCCGAAATGCGCCGTCGGCATGGTGACGCCGCTGCGTTCGAGACCGCGCTTGAAGTCCGCGACTTCCTCGTCGGTGAGCGACGCGTAAAGTGCGCCATACCCCTCGACCTGGGTATACCCGGCTTCGCCGACAGCCGCGAGCACATCGGCGAGCGGCGGGAAATTGCGGGCGCTGTAGAGTTGGAAACTGACGTCTTTCATCAAAACTCTCCTCATTGAATGCGCAGGAACGGGTACTTGGAAGCGACTTCGGGCATTTCAAACGCTTGCCTTCAGCCAGGTGTCGTAATCTGAAACGAGCAAGTGGAGCGGATGTTCGTCCTCGTCGATCGCGGAGAAGCGGCCGACAGGCTCGCGGAAGTAATTGTCGGTGAGATCGTCATTGACGGTGGAGACTTCGCCCATCAGCACGTCGCCTCCCTCCGCCCAGAAGGCGTGCCAGTTCCCGGGTAGAAGCGTGACGCTCTCGCCGGGTTCGAGCTTCAGGAGGTCGCCCGCCTTCCGGCGGCTGAGGCGCGCGTCACACGCGACTTCGACGTCGCTCTCCTCGTCGACCGAGCCGTCGGGCAGCGAATTGTACATCTGCAGCACCAGCGTGCCGCCGCCGCGATTGATGATGTCTTCCGTCTTCACCGCATGCCGGTGCAGCGGGTTGACCTGCCCGGCACGCGTGATCATCAGCTTTTCGGCATAGACCATGCCCTTGCCCGTGCCGAGATTAGCCGCCGCACCGTTCCTCAGGGTGAAGAGGACGAGGCCGAATTCATCGAAACGGCCCTTGCCGTAATCGGTAATGTCCCAGCCGAGCCGCGCCTCGAAGATCGCGGGACTGTCGGATGCGACCCGCGCCTTCAATTCCTCCGGCGACCAATAGGCAAAGGGCGGCAGCACGAAGCCGTGGCTGCGCATGAAGGCGTCGCTTTCACGGATGATTTCGTTGACGTGGCTGCGTTTCATCCGGATCACCCCTTGCCCTGGCAGGATTCAAGGTCGTAGGCGCTGAAGCTCGGCACGATGCCTGCGGGGAGCGGCGTCTTCGGTGTGAAGCGGATCGACTTCGTCTCGCCGGCGGTCAGGTCGAAGGCATTGTCCGAATAGCGCCCCTCGAGATCCGCCTCGACCATCACGTGCAGCGCGAGACCGCTCGCCGCGATGATCACGTCGAACGCGCCGTCCGGCAGCGGCACGGTCTCCACCGTCAGGCCGGACGGCGAGAGATCGAGCGCCTTGTAGGTGCCCTGGACATGATGTCCCTCGCCGCGCATGCCGTTGGAGGCTTCGAACGACCAGAAGAGGAGCGCCCCTTCCGGGATCTCGCCGGTTGCGACGGCAACGAGCGTGGCGGCGTGGTCCGGCGAACAGGCGCCGGCTGCGGCGACCAGAGGGCGACGCTCGCCGTCGAGCGAAACGAGGAAGGTCTCGAGTTCGATCGTCACTGCCTCGGCGGTGTCGTTCACCATCGAGAAGATGACTTCCTTGCCATCAGCAGAAGGAATGGCGGCGACGGCGACCGGCTGGAAGAAGCGGCGCGCCATGTAATGCATGGCCTTCCAGTTGCCGCCATAGTCGAGGCTCGACCAGGAGGCGACCGGCCAGGTGTCGTTAAGCTGCCAATAGAGCGTGCCCATGCAGTGCGGTTTCAGCGAACGCCAATAGTCGACGGCGGTCCGGATCGCGAGCCCCTGCTGGATCTGGCTCAGATAGACGAAACTCGGAAAATCCCTCGGGAAGCGGAAATAGCGGAACATCGTGCCCGCGATCCGCTCGTTGCCGCCGGCGTTCTTCTGATGCGCCTCCATCACCGGCGAGGCAATGTTGAGATCTCGGGCCTCGGCGAATTGCCGGACGATCGGCATCGAGGTGTAGGACTGGAAGCCGAATTCCGAGCAGAAACGCGGGCGTACGGCGCGGTAGTTGTCGAAGGACTTGTTCTCGTGCCAGACCGACCAGTAGTGCATGTCGCCGGCGCCATCCGCATGCCAGGCATCGCCGAAATTGAGATAGCCGACCGACGGGCTCGACGGCCACCAGATCGCTTCCGGGCACGCCGCTTTCATCGCCGTCTCGACCGTGCGGTTCAGTCGATCGTAGGAGACGAGATAACGGTCGCGGTCCTTGCGGCTTTCCTCGAACCAGGTCAGCGCGCCGACGAGTTCGTTGTCGCCGCACCAGAGCGCGATCGACGGGTGGGACGACAGGCGCTTGACCTCGTAGTCCACCTCGGCTGCGACATTGTCGAGAAAATCCGGCGTCGAAGGATAGAGGTTGCAGGCGAACATGAAGTCCTGCCAGACGAGCAGTCCCAGCCTGTCGCAGAGATCGTAGAACCAGTCGGGCTCGTAGAAGCCGCCGCCCCAGACGCGGATCATGTTCATGTTCGCGTCGACAGCCGATTGCAAGAGATCCGCGACCCCTCGCGGCGTCACTCGCGACATCAGCGCATCCGCCGGGATCCAGTTCGCCCCACGGCAGAAGATATCGCGGCCGTTGATGCGGAAGGCAAAACGACTGCCTGCCTCGTCCTTGTCGGTGACGAGCTCGATCGTGCGGAAACCGATCTGGCGCGTCACGCTCTCGTCCGGCAGTTCGACGTTAAGCACCGAGAGCGCCTGTTCGCCGCTGCCCGCCGGCCACCACAATCTGGGTTCTGCGACGGTGAAGACGTGCGTGATGCGGGTTTCGCCGGCGGCGACCGCACAATCCAGGCGCTCCCGCAGGCCGTCGAGCTCGAAATGAACGGGCACGATGCCCGGCTCACCGGCAAAGAGCGTGACGGTCACCTGCAGGTCGACCGAACCGTCGGCGAGCCAGAGTTGGCGCGTCGTGACATGCTCGATGCGCGCCGTCTCCAACCGGCGAAGCGCCAGCGAGCCGTAGATGCCGAGCGGCGCGATGGCGATGTTCCAGTCCCAGCCGAAATGGCACTGCGGCTTGCGCAACAGGTTGCCATTGGCGATCGGCGAATTGCCCTCATGATACGGCACGTAGAAGGGCTGCGCCGCCTGCCGGCGCGCGCCCTCGGCAATAGCGGATTGCAGCACGATGCGGATGCGGTTTTCGCCGACGACGAGTGCGCTTGACACATCCGGGCGATAGCGGCGGAAGCAGTTTTCCGCCTGGAGCACCAAGCGATCGTTGACGAAGACCGTGGCGATCGTGTCGATGCTCTCGAAATCGAGGTACCAGCAGCCGTCGAGATCGTCCGCGTCGACGACGACGGTGCGCTCCAGAACCCAGTCCTTCTGTGCCACCCACTGCACATCCGCCTCGTTCCGGCCGGCATAGGGATCCGGGATGATGCCGGCCTGCTCAAGGGCGCTGTGCACGTCGCCGGGAAGCGCAATGGTGAGCGCGTGGCTGTTATCAGTCGAGGCGAGCAGCCAGTCACCGGACAAGTCGATGCGGATGGCGTCGCGGTTCAAGGTTTCGGCGGGCATTTCCTTCGATCCATTCACGACCCGGCGGTGAAGGCCGGCGTAGCTCTCGTTGATTGCGAACCCGGACTACGTGGCCGGGCTCGATATCAGGTCTTAAAGGCGATTTTCGCTGGCGGCGTCAAAAATCGACGCGACGCCCATGTCGAAGGAAAGGCGCACGGCGCTGCCGGGCTTGTAACGCCGCTGGCCGGCGATGCGAACGGACATCGATTGACCGGCAAAAGTGAGCCACAAAAGGTTGTCGGCGCCCATCGGCTCTTCAATGTCGACGACGGCCTGATGCGCGGCATCGCCTGCCCCGGCCTCGTCGATCTTGACGTGCTCCGGCCGAAGACCAAGCACGACCTTCTGGCCCGGCTGCAATTTTGTGCGCGCGGGATAGGCGGTGACGTCGAAAGCGGTGCCGTCGACCTGCACGACGCTACGGCCGTCTCTGGCCGCAACCTCGCCACGGAAGAAGTTCATCGACGGCGAACCGATGAAGCCGGCGACGAAAAGGTTCTCCGGTGCGTTGTAGATGGTCATCGGGTCGGCAAGCTGCTGGATGACGCCGCTCTTCATGACGGCGATGCGGTCGGCGAGCGTCAGCGCCTCGATCTGGTCGTGGGTGACGTAGATCATCGTGTTCTTCAGCGACTGGTGCAGCCGCTTGATCTCGACGCGCAGTTCGGAGCGCAGCTTCGCGTCGAGGTTCGACAGGGGCTCATCGAAGAGGAAGACATCGACATCGCGCACAAGCGCGCGTCCGATCGCCACGCGCTGCCGCTGGCCACCGGAAAGCTCGGCGGGCTTGCGCTTCAGAAGCGGCTGGATCTGCAGGATTTCCGCGGCCCGCGCCACACGCTTGTCGATCTCGGCCTGCGGCACCTTGGCGACCCGGAGGCCGAACGAAAGGTTCTTCTCGACCGACATTTGCGGGTAGAGCGCGTAGGACTGGAACACCATGCCGATGCCCCGGTCCTTCGGCTCCTCCCAGGTGACATTGCGGTCCTTGATGAAGATCTGCCCTTCCGAGACATCAAGCAGGCCGGCGATGCAGTTCAAAAGCGTGGACTTGCCGCATCCGGACGAGCCGAGCAGGACAAGGAACTCGCCATGATTGATGTCGAGATTGAGCCTGTCGAGAACGGTGATGGCGCCGAAGTTCAGCGACAGATCCCTGACTGAAACACTGGTCATGCTTGCTTATCCTTTCACTGCGCCGGCGGCGATACCGCGCACGAACAGCCGGCCGGAGATGAAGTAGATCGTCAACGGCACGAGGCCGGTCAAAAGCGTCGCCGCCATGTTGACGTTGTATTCCTTCACGCCCTGCACCGAATTGACGATGTTGTTGAGTTGCACGGTCATCGGGTAGTACTCCGGCCGGGTGAAAACCACGCCGAACAGGAAGTCGTTCCAGATGCCGGTCACCTGAAGGATCATCGCGACGACGAAGATCGGCAGCGACATCGGCAGCATGATCTTGAAATAGATCGTCCAGAACCCGGCGCCGTCGACGCGTGCCGCCTTGAACAGTTCCTCCGGCAAGCCGGCGAAGTAGTTGCGGAACAGGAGCGTCAGGATCGGCATGCCGAAGATCGTATGCACGATGATGAGACCGGTCAGCGTGCCGTAGACACCCATTTCTCTGAGCACGATCACGATCGGATAGATCATCACCTGATAGGGAATGAAGGCACCGACGATCAGGATGGTGAAAAACAGATCGGCCCCTTTGAAGCGCCAGTTCGCAAGCGCGTAGCCGTTGATCGACGCGACCGCGATGGAGATGATCGTCGAGGGCACGGTGATGCGCACGGAATTCCAGAAGCCACGTGAAAGCCCGTCGCAATTGAGGCCGGTGCAAGCCTGGGCCCAGGCCTTCACCCAGGGCTCGAAGGTGATTTCGACCGGAGGGGCAAAGATATTGCCGACGCGGATTTCCGGCATGCCCTTGAGCGACGTCATGATCATCACGTAGAGCGGCAGCAGATAATAGAGAGCGACCACGATCAACGTGCCGTATACGACGATGTTGCGGCGAGAGAGCGTCCGGCGCGGCTTGGCGCCCCGCGGACCGGACGAGATCCTGTCGGGAACCGCTTCGTGTTCGGTAACCGTGCTGTTGTTGTCGACGAGATTAAGCACGCTTGCGACCTCCTCCGAATTCCAGATACGCCCACGGCACGATGATGATGGCGACGGTCACGAGCATCATGGTGGAGGCGGCAAACCCCTGCCCCAGGTTCTGGGCCTGGAACATGTAATCGTAGACGTATTTGGCCGGCACTTCCGAGGCGATGCCGGGGCCGCCGCTCGTCTGCGCCACGACCAGGTCGTAAACCTTGACGATGCCGCTCGCGATGATGACGAGCGTCGTGATGAAGACGCCGCGCATCATCGGGATGATGACGAGGACATAGGTCTTCCACATCGGGATGCCGTCGACCCGCGCAGCCTTCCAGATATCCTCGTCGATGCCGCGCAGGCCGGCGAGCATCAGGCACATGACGAGCCCGGTGCCCTGCCAGAGTGCCGCGATCAGGATGCCGTAGATGACGATGTCGGAATTGTAGAGGGGATCGAAGTTGAAGCTCGTCCAGCCAAGCGACCGCACGATCGACTGTATTCCGTATTGCGGATTAAGCAGCCACTGCCAGACCAGGCCCGTGACGATGAACGACAGGGCGAAGGGATAGAGCATGATCGTTCGAAACGTATTCTCGAACCGGATCTTCTGATCCATCAGTGCCGCGAGCACAAAGCCGATGACGAGACTGAAGATCAGCGACAAGACGCCGTAGATGGCGAGATTTTCGATCGAGACGAGCCAGCGTGGCGCCGCCCATAGCCGCTCATATTGGTCGAGGCCGACGAAGGAAAGGCGCGGCAGCAGCTTGGAGTTCGTAAAGGAATAAAGGACTGTCCAGGCCGTGCCGCCGAGGAAGATGACCACGGCTGTCAGGATCATCGGAATAGAGGCGATCTTCGCATTCAGGTTTCGCAACCACTGATTCGGGCGAGCCGAGCCGCGTGTTTGGCCTGTCATGTTTGCTCCTCCGCAACTGCAATGTTTTCGATGGACGGTGCCAACCGCCTCACCGCCGCGACGTCCCCTGCCCGGGTGCGCGCTCAACCGAACGCACAACGAACGCTCCGAACACCTTGATTCCAGACCATCTTGTCCGCGTTCCGAAATTCGGCTCGAAAGCGGGATGCTCCTGCGCGCCGACGCCAACCAGACACCGGCACGCGTGCCCGGCGCGAACTCGTCGTGCCGAATGGCAAGAGGGGTGGCCCCGCCAATGTGCGCGGCCTTCAATCGACGGCTATCAGTCTGCCGCCGCGATGATTTCGGCGAAGCGCTTCTGCGCATCCTCCGGCGTCATCGACGGGTTGGCGAAGAACTCGGAGAAGAGGTCTTCCTTCTGCTTCTGGCTGTCGGCCGACAGAAGCTGATCGGTGCCCTTGATCACATTGCCCTTGGCAAGGATGTCGAGCCCCTTCTTCATGCAATCGTTGGCGGCCGCGAGGTCCACGTCGCCACGCACCGGCAGCGAGCCCTTCTTCAGGTTGAAGGCAACCTGCGTCTCCGGCTTCAGCAGGGTCGATGCCAGTTGCTCCTGCGCCTTCGACTTTTCCTCATCCTCAAGCAGCGGGAAGTAGAACGCGTCGCCACCGGTCGAGATCACCTCGTTGACGCCGAGCCCCGGAAGGCAGGTGTAGTCCACCCCGGCCTTCTGGCCTGCAAGCTGGAATTCGCCCTGCGCCCAGTCACCCATGATCTGGCCGCCGGCCTTGCCGGTGATGACCAGGTTCGTTGCCTGGTTCCAGTCCTGGACGTTGCTGCCCTTCGCCATGCGGCGCGCATCGTCGGCGGCCTTGAAGACCTTGCCGATATCAGGACCGGCTGCCACTTCCTCGTCCTTCTGGGCGAAGACCTTCTCGAACGTGTCTTTCCCAGCGATCGCCACCATCAGCACGTCGAAGGCGCCTGCGGCCTGCCACGGCTGACCGCCGACGGCGAGCGGAACGATACCGGCCTTTTCCAGCGCCGGCGCCGCTGCGACGAATTCATCCCAGTTCTTCGGCACGGGGACGCCAGCCTGCTTGAAGGCTGCATTCGAAAGCCACAGCCACTGCCAGGAATGGATGTTGACGGGCGCGCAATAGATCTTGCCCTCGATCGTGCAGGACTCGAGCAGGCTTGCCGGCTTGACGATTTCCTTCCAGTTTTCGCGCGTAGCGACATCGGTCAGATCACGCATCAGGCCGGACTGCACCAGTTCTTCCGCCTGGCGACCATGATTGAACTGGGTTGCAGCCATCGGGTCGCCCCCGGTGATGCGGCTTATCATGATCGGGCGGGCGGTACCGCCAGACCCGGCGATCGCGCCATCGACCCATTTGTTGCCGGTCGCATCGAAGGCCTTCGCCAGTTCGGCGACCGCCGCGGCCTCACCACCGGAAGTCCACCAGTGCGTGACCTCGAGATCGACGGCATTGGCTGCGCCGAATGGCAAGACGACGGTTGCCGCCAAAGCGGCAGCCAGAGAACGCAATTTCATGAGTCTCCTCCCTCACTGTAACGTTGCCGTAAAAACTTAGTTCAAACGATTTTCGGACGCAACACCCACAACGGTTAATTCCAGATTTAATTTTCTATACGTCCTATGCGTGCATAATAAGCGCGCTGGCGCAGGGCGATATCGGCCCAAGAGGCAGTCGTGCGCACCATCAAGAAGCAACATTAAGCTACTGATTTTATGTATCTTTACATTGCACCCCATCATTCCTGGTTTTGCGTGAGCTTCGCAAACGCAACATGCGGCGTCGCGAACGCGGGATTCAACCAGATGGTTACATTCTTCGCACCGCAGCAACGAAAAAGCTCGACATCGCAACTGTATCGTTACAGATTTTAATCCGCGACACGCCGCGGACGAATATGGCCACCCGTTGCATTTCGTATATAAGGCGGGAAAGCGGGGCGGACAGGCGTGGTCGCATCGATGTCGAGGATCCGGGCGAGTAGGTCCGGATGACGATGGTTCGCGCAATGGGTCTCAGGAGAACGGGGCTGGTGACGGAATGGACGGCAAGACGAAGAACAAGCCAGCGGCAACGCCGCCACCGGACGGCGCCAGGCCGACGCTGAAGACGATCGCTTTCATGACCGGGCTCGGGATCACCACCGTTTCCCGCGCATTGAAGGACGCGCCCGATATCGGCGCCGAAACCAAGGAAAGGGTGCGCCTCGTCGCCAAACAGATCGGCTACCAGCCGAACCGCGCCGGCGTGCGCCTCAGAACCGGCAAGACCAATGTCATCAGCCTGGTGCTGACGCTCGAGGAAGAGATCATGGGCATCACCAGCCCCATGGTCGTCGGCATCACCGAAATCCTCGCCGGCACGCAGTATCATCTGGTGGTGACGCCTTACAGTTCCACGAAGGATCCGCTCGGACCGATCCGTTATATCCTCGACACCGGTGCCGCCGACGGCGTGATCATCTCGCGGACCGAACCGCACGACCCGCGCGTCACGCTGATGACCGAGCGCCACCTGCCCTTCGCCACCCACGGCCGCACGGAAATGGGAATCGTCCACCCTTTCCACGACTTCGACAACGAGCGTTTCGCCTATGAGGCCGTGCGCCGGCTCACCGAGCGCGGCAGGCGGCGGCTGGTGCTCCTGGAGCCGCCGCCGAACCTGACCTTCCATTCCCACATGCGCACCGGCTTCGAACGCGCCCTCAGGGATTTCGGCGCGGAAGCCGTGAGCTTCCATCACGTCAACATCGACCACAGCCTTGTCGCGATCCGCGACGCCTTCGAGCAACTGATGCGCTCGGTCGACGCTCCGGACGGCATCGTTTCCGGCAGCGGTTCCGGCGCGATCGCCCTGATCGCCGGGATCGAGGCGGCAGGGAAAAAGCTCGGTGAGGATGTCGACATGGTCTCCAAGGTGCCGAGCGACTTCCTGCGCTGGCTGCGCCCGGAGGTCATGACCATGTACGAGGATATCCGGGTTGCCGGCCGCGAACTCGCCAGGGCCGTGATCGGCCGCATCGAAGGCAAGCCGCCTGAAACGCTACAGAGCCTCAGCCAGCCGGAATTCCAGCGGCCCATGTCGAAGTCGCGAAAGTTTTAGGCGCCACGGCCTGGAGACCGCCCGGTGCCCATCACCCCCCGGGGATTACGCGCTTCGATGCGTTATTGCCCGAAGTGGCAGATACTCCATGGCCGGCTACCACACAATGGCGATGTCGCGGCTGGCGAACTCCCGGCAAGCCGGTCCCGGATAAATTGAGTGATGGAACAACCTCCACCATTAATGGTATGCTCGCTTCTGAAAGATGCGAACCGGGAGGGTGTCATGACAGCATACAACGTGGTTCGATTCCGAACGAAACCGGGGCTGGAAGACGAGTTCGAGGACTGGTTCTGTAAACTTCGGCGCGATTTCGAAGGCTTGCGGAAAATGGCGCTCATCAAGACCGGCGATCGCTCCTACTGCTCGATCGGCGAGTGGGAAAGTTACGATCACATCATCGCGGCACGGCCGAAAATGATCAGCAATCTCGACAAGTTCCGCCACTCCCTCGAGGTGCAAGGGGAAAGCATAGATGTCACGGATGCCGTTTCCGGCGAGGCGATCTACGAGAGCGCGCCAACCAGGTGACGCCCCCTGCGGCAAGGGCGCCCCGAAAATCGGCTCGTAGCTGCGAGCTTTACGCTCGGCCGGCATGGATCGAACCGATCAGATCAAACTGTCCGCGCCGTCGACGCGGCTGATAGGCGTCGCGACAGGCGCTCTCCTCACGTGCTGGTGGCCGGCCAGTATTTGTCGTCGGTGAAATCACCGGGAATCGGATTGAGCGCTTCGAGCTTCTCGGCGACGAATTCGATCTGCATCTTCAGGTACTGGATTGGCCTCGGGATCGGCGCGCCGGTCGCAAGGCTTCGAACCCGCCATTGCTCGTAGCCCGTTGCCTTAATGCGCCGTTCCGCCTCGGCGCGAATGCTTGCCTCTCTGTCGGCGGACATGGCTTCATTGGCCTTTCCGCCTTCGATCACTCTCAATTTCATGCTGGTTTATCGATGGTTTTGGGATGGGATTTAGAGCAAGTCCCTGGGGAAATTGCGTAGTTTCAAAAGCTCTGGACTGCAGCGCCCGCATCGAAAGAGGGGCGGATAAGTCGCCCCCCTTTGGCCGCGAAGGCCGATCCGGCTATGCGTTCAGGCCGCTGCCCCACGGGCCGTGATGGCTATCCGCGCCGTCGACGCGGTCGAAGCCATGGGCGCCGAAGAAGTCGCGTTGCGCCTGGATGACGTTTGCCGTGCCGCGGCCGCGGCGATAGCTGTCGAAATAGCCGAGCGCCGAGGCGAGCGCCGGCACCGGCAGGCCGCCGAGCACAGCGGCGGAAACGACGCGGCGGAGCGCCCCATCGGTTTCCTTGACCATCGCCGCGAAGGCGGGCGTTACGATCAGATTGGCGACGTCCGGCGCCTTGGTGAAGGCCGTGGTGATCTCGTCGAGGAACTGCGAGCGGATGATGCAGCCGGCGCGCCAGATCTTCGCGATCGTCGGCATCGGCAGGTTCCAGCCGAACTCCTTCGAAGCGGCCGACATCACCGCGAATCCTTGCGCATAGGCGCCGATCTTGGCGGCAAGCAGCGCGTTTTCAAGATCCTCGATGAAAGCCTGCCTGTCGGCAACCGTGAACTCGCCGACCGGTGGCAGGCCGAGGATCTTCTCGGCTGCCTCGCGCTCGTCCTTCATGGAGGAAATGCTGCGGGCGGCAACGGCCGCTTCGATGCCGGTCGCCGGAATCCCCATGTTCTGCGCCTCGATCACCGACCATTTACCGGTGCCCTTCTGGCCCGCCTTGTCGAGGATCATGTCTACGATCGGCTTGCCGGTCAAAGGATCGGCCGCTTTCAGCACCTTTTCGGTGATCTCGATCAGGTAGGAGTTGAGGCGACCCTTGTTCCAGGCACCGAAAACTTCGCCGATCTCGGCGGCGCTCATCTTCAGCCCGTCGCGCAGGATGCCGTAGATTTCGGCGATCATCTGCATGTCGGCATATTCGATGCCGTTGTGAATCGTCTTGACGAAGTGGCCGGCGCCGTTTTCACCGAGCCAGGCGACGCAAGGGTCGTTCTCGTATTTCGCGGCGATCGAGGTCAACACCTTTTCGACGCGGCGGTAGGATTCCTCCGTGCCACCGACCATGATCGACGGACCATGGCGCGCGCCCTCCTCACCACCGGAAACACCCATGCCGATGAAAGTGAGGTCCGAACCCTTCAAAGCCTCGAAGCGGCGCATCGTGTCGCGGAAATTGGCGTTGCCGGCGTCGATCATGATGTCGCCCTTGGAGAGGTAGGGCTTCAGGATCTCCATCTGCTGATCGACGGCTTCGCCGGCCTTGATCATGATGATGATCGGGCGCGGCGGACGGATCGCGGCAACGAACTCCTCGATCGTCTCGCAAGGAACAATCTGCCCCTTGAGTTCGCCCGCTTCGGCATAGAACTTGCGCGTCGCCTCGACCGTGCGGTTGAAGACCGCGATCTTGTTGCCCTTTTCAGCGATGTTGAGCGCGAGGTTCGACCCCATGACGCCGAGGCCGATAAGCCCGATTTCCGCCTGTGACACGTAATTGCCTCCGTTGGAAAGAAGGGCCGCCGTGGTCGGAACAACGCGCGGATAGCCCCTCGATATTGTTTTGCGCATGCTCGGCCCGCTCCGCGAGCGGATTGGGCGAATGGGACATGCGGCGGCGGAGGTTCTTTTGGCACTCAAATCGATTTACGACAAGCCACTCCTGGTAAAATCACTCTCTTTCAGGCTTGCCGTCGCCATCATCGAGGACACGCCAGGAGGCACCCTCCAGGTCTTCGTACTGCCCGCTCTTCAGCGCCCAGAGAAAAGCCACAAGCCCTAAGCCGCCAAGGAAGAGCGCGATCGGAATGAGATAGACGAGCGTGTTCACGGCATGCTCCTTGCCGCCCGCAAGACAGCCGCGCGCGGTGGCGACACCGGGCCTGAAACGGTTCCGAGCCCCTTCAACCGCAAGGCATTGCACACGACGATCAGCGAGGAGGTCGACATGGCGATGGCGGCGACAAGCGGCGTCGCATAGCCAAGGATCGCGACCGGCACCGCGATGACGTTATAGCCGATCGCCAGCGCGAAATTCTGCCGGATCAGCCGGCCGGCGCGCCGCGACGTCTCAATGGCAAAGGGAACGGCGGCAAGGCTTTGATGCATGAAGACGAAATCCGCGGCCTGCCGGCCGACATCGGCCGCAGTCGCCGGCGCCATCGAAACATGCGCCGCTCTCAGTGCCGGCGCATCGTTGATGCCGTCGCCGACCATCAGCACCCTGCGGCCGCCTTCGGCGGCAGCGGCACAGGCCTCGACCTTGCCGCGTGGCGAAAGCTCCGCCCGCCAGCTCGCGATGCCGAGCCTGCGGGCAATGGCGGCGACGACCGGCTCGCGGTCGCCGGAAAGGATGCCCGTCGTAAGCCCAAGGCGGTCAAGCGCCTCCACGCTTTCGCGCGCGGCGGGACGCAGCCGATCCTCGAAACGGAAGCAGGCAAGCTCGCGGCCATCGAGCGACAGGATCGCTTCCGACTGGCCGCTTGCCGCACCGGCGTCTCCGCAGGCAAAGGCGCGACTGCCGAGCCGGTAGACGCCGTCCCGAGTCTCTGCCTCGATGCCGGCGCCCGGTATTTCGCGGACCTCGCCCACAAGCGGCTGCACGGCGCCCGACACCTCGTGGAGCGCCGTGGCGATCGGGTGGCGCGAATGGAGAGCGAGTGCGGCGGCCGTCGCGAGCGCGGCGGGATCGACCTCGCCCGCATTGATCAGCCGCGGCTCGCCCATGGTGAGCGTGCCGGTCTTGTCCAGCAGCACGGTGTCGATCTCGGCAAGGCGCTCCATCGCGGATCCGTCCTTGACCATGACGCCGCCCTGGAAGAGCCGCCCGGCGGCAACGACCTGAACCACCGGCACCGCGAGGCCGAGTGCACAGGGGCAAGTGATGATCAGAACCGCCACCGCGATCAGCATGGCGTGGCGGACATCGCCCTCGACCAGCATCCAGCCAATGAAGGAAAGAAGCGCCAGCAGGTGCACGGCCGGCGAATAATATCGCGCGGCGCGGTCGGCGATGCGGCGATAGCGCGCCCTGCCCCCTTCGGCAGCCTCCATCAGCCCCGTGATTTCCGCCAGGAACGAGTCGCGCGCCGCCGCGGTCGCCTCGAGCGTCAGCGGGCCGGTGAGGTTGAGCGTGCCCGCCTGCACGGCATCGCCGGCACTCACCGCGACCGGTGCACTTTCGCCGTTGACGACGGAGCGGTCGAGATCGCTCGCGCCCATAAGCACGCGCCCGTCGACCGGAATGCGCTCGCCGGCTGCGACGAGCAGGCGCTCGCCGGGCATGATCTCGTCGACCAGGCGATAGTCACGCGAGCCGTCCGGGTTGACGACCGTTGCACCGCGCGGCGACAGCCGGGCAAGACCGCTGATCGCCGAGCGCGCCCGACCACGCATCATATGATCGAGCGTGCGGCCGATCAGCAGGAAGAAAAGCAGGGTCACAGAAGCGTCGAACCAGGCGTGCGCGCCATGGCCGATCGTCTCGTAGAGCGACATGCCGTAGGAGAGCGTCACGGCGAGCGCGATCGGCACATCCATATTGGTGCGGCCATGTCGAAGCGCGTTCCAGGCCGACTGGTAGAAGAAGCGGCCCGAATAGATCATCGCCGGTGCGGCGATCATCGCCGAGATCCAGTGAAACAGGTCGCGGGTCGCGGCATCGGCGCCCGACCAGACGGAAACGGACAGCAGCATGATATTGGTCGCCGCGAAACCGGAAACGGCAACGGCGCGGATCAGCTGCTTGATGAGGACGTCGCCCTCCTCTTCGCTCGCGGCGAAAAGATGCGTTTCATAGCCGCAATCCCGGATAGCGCGGGCGAGCGCGCGCGGGTCGCTGCGCCTGCCGGCGACCTCTTCCTTCCAGACGATCGAAACGCGGCGCGACGAAAGATTGACGCGCGCACGCACGACCTCCGGCCGCGTGCGAAGCGCGCCCTCGATTGTCGTGATGCAGGCACCGCAGTGGACGCCGGGTACGCTGAGATCGGTTTGACGCAGTCCGTCTCCAAGCGCGCGGCTCGCAAGCCATAGTTCCTCGGATGCAGGCAGCCCCTGCCCGGCCCGTTCGATGTCCAGAGCGCCTTCGACGCCTGTGGCACAGCAGCTCATTTGCGCTCTCCCGGCACCACGAAGCGAATGGCCTGGCGATAGACGATTTCCTCTCCCGCCATCGCCGTCACGTCGGCGATCCACTGGCCCGGCTTCAACGCGCGCGCGGCGACGAAGGCGCCGGGGCCAACGCGGTCGAGTTCGACACGCACGTCCTCATGTTCCTCGACCGGACGCTTGAATACCGCGACGACCCTGTCCGCCGTCCGGTCCGCCTCGCCGTTGCGGGTCAAGGCATAGCGGATGGAGCCCGGTTCGGCGACGAGCGCGCCTTCGATGCCGCTTGCCGCGAACGCCCGCGTCTTCGCCACCTTGCCGTTGAACTGCTGACTGGCGATATAGGTGTTCTCGACGACAAGGCCGCTCCAGCTGCGGCTGGCGTTCCAGGCCATGACCAGATTGACCGAAACGATGGTGCCGAAGAAAAGCCCCATCACGCCCAGCATGTGCCAGCCGGTAAATCCCCGCGGCGCGCTCTGTTCCTCTGTCATCTTGCTTCTCCGGGACGGTTGAAGTTGGCCTCATAGACATCGCGTTCATGACTGGACGGATCTTCGGCCGTCAGTGTGAATCCCTCGTCCGCCTCGGCGAGTTTTCCCTTCGGCAGGGTGACGAAAACCTTGAGCGCCGTGACCTTGTCCGGATCGACGCCGACCGCGAAACGGCGGCCGTCGCCGGGCGCCTGTCCGGCGATCCGCATCGTCGCCGAGGGCATGCCGTCGAGCGTCAGCATGATCGTCCGCTGCTCCGGTATCATGTTGAGAAGCTTGACCATGTAGCCGTTGCGTACCGAGCCGTCGGACTCGATCACGAATTGCGGATTGCGGTCGTGCAGCACGTTCAGCTCCAGCCGGTCGCGCGACACCAGTGCATAGAGCAGACCGATGCCGACCAGCGCCCAGACGCCGAAATAAAGAAGAACGCGCGGCCGAAAGACGATGCGCCAGTTGAATTGACGCACCTTGTCGACGAAGGCGCCGTCCGCATCGCGCACGCGCGTCGGGTCGATCGCCGTCGCGCCGTTGTTCGTCGCGAGCGCCATGTTTGACGCATAGTCGCTGAGCGTCGCATAGGCGATCAGGCCGCGTTCGCGCCCGAGCTTGTCCATCACGCCGTCGCAGGCATCGATGCAGAGCGCGCAAGTGATGCATTCAAGCTGCTGGCCGTCGCGAATGTCGATGCCCATCGGACAGACTGCGACGCAGGCATTGCAATCGACGCAATCGCCGACCACCTCGCCCGCCGCCGCGGCCTTCTTGGCATGGCGCGAGCGCGGTTCGCCGCGCCAGTCGTTGTAGGTGACGACGAGCGAATTCTCGTCCAGCATCGCCGCCTGAATGCGCGGCCATGGGCACATGTAGGTGCAGACCTGCTCACGCATGAGACCGCCGAAGACATAGGTCGTCGCCGTCAGGATCGCGACCGTCATGTAGGCGACGGGCGGCGCTTCGAGCATGACGAAGCTCTTGAGCAACGACGGGGCGTCGGCGAAATAGAAGATCCAGGCGCCGCCGGTCGCGATCCCGATCAGCAGCCATGTCGCATGCTTGACGATCCGCTTGCCGATCTTGTCGAGCGTCCACGGCCCCGCGTCGAGGCGCATGCGCGCGTTGCGGTCGCCCTCGATGAAGCGCTCGACCACGAGGAAGAGATCAACCCAGACCGTCTGCGGACAGGTGTAGCCGCACCAGGCGCGCCCGACCGCGGAGGTGACGAGGAACAGGCCGAAGCCTGCCATGACGAGCAGACCGGCGACGAAGAAGAATTCCTGCGGCCAGATCTCGATGAAGAAGAAATAGAAGCGGCGGGCCGCGAGATCGACAAGCACGGCCTGGTCCGGCGCATGCTCCCCACGATCCCAGCGGATCCACGGGGTCAGGTAATAGATGCCGAGCGTAACCAGCATCACCAACCACTTGAACCGGCGGAAGCGGCCCTCGGCGCGCTTCGGAAAGATCTTCCGGCGCTTCTCGTAAAGCGGTTTGCGCACATGCGCGGCATTGACCGGTTCGGCTTCGAGCCGTTCAACGGATGCAGCTTTGGTGACAGGCTGAGGACGCATTTATGCGAAATTCCCGGGATATCTCACTGATCGGGCCATGTTTTGCCCGATCTGCGCGCCCGAAACCTTGATCTGCGTCAAGTTTGCGCCGTAATGCCGCACATTGCGTCGAACCCACCGAAACGGGAATTTAACCCCGACGCGCCATCTCCAGATCGACGAAACATCAAGGAGCGAGGACCGCATGGATACGATCATCGGCTTTCTGAACACCATCTTCTGGGGCTACGTGCTCATCTATGGTCTGCTGGCGGTCGGCATCTATTTCACCGTTCGGCTCGGCTTTCCCCAGATCGCTCATTTCGGCGAAATGTTCCGGGTCTTGAGCAGTGGCGGCACCAAGGACGCAGCCGGCATCAGCCCCTTCCAGGCACTGATGGTCAGCCTCGCCTCTCGTGTCGGAACCGGCAATCTCGCCGGCGTCGCGGTCGCGCTCTATCTTGGCGGACCGGGCGCGACTTTCTGGATGTGGATGGTGGCGCTCGTCGGCATGGCGACGGCTTACGCGGAAAGCGCGCTGGCACAACTCTACAAGGTGCGCAACGAGGACGGCCAATACCGTGGCGGACCGGCTTTCTACATCGCCCACGGCCTCAATGCCCCCTGGGCCGCGACGATCTTCTCCGTCTGCCTGATCCTCACTTTCGGCCTGGTCTTCAACGCGGTTCAGGCG
Source organism: Sinorhizobium sp. 7-81 (assembly GCF_030124405.1). Lineage (NCBI taxonomy): Bacteria > Pseudomonadati > Pseudomonadota > Alphaproteobacteria > Hyphomicrobiales > Rhizobiaceae > Sinorhizobium > Sinorhizobium sp. 7-81. The sequence continues at coordinate 593,433 of NZ_JASKLT010000003.1, forward strand.
AATTCCATCGCCGATGCGGTCCAGGGCGCCTTCGGCGTTCCGAAGCTGACCGTCGGCATCGCCGTTGCCATTCTTTCCGGCGCTGTCATCTTTGGCGGCATCCGGCAGATCGCCCGCGTCGCCGAGGTCGTCGTTCCCTTCATGGCGGTCGCCTATCTGCTGACGGCGGTCTATGTGCTCATCGCGAACGCCGCGCTGGTGCCGAACGTGATCTGGACAATCATCTCGAGCGCCTTCGGGCTGCAGGAAGCGGCCGGCGGCATCACCGGCGGAGTTGCCGCGGCAATGCTCAACGGCGTCAAGCGCGGCCTCTTCTCCAACGAGGCAGGCATGGGCTCGGCCCCCAACATCGCCGCTGTCGCGACCCCGGTTCCGCATCACCCCTCTTCTCAGGGCTTCGTCCAATCGCTCGGCGTCTTCATCGACACCATTCTCATCTGCACGGCGACGTCGGTGATGATCCTGCTTTCCGGCACGCTGGAACCCGGTTCCGGCATTACGGGAACGCAACTGACGCAGGCCGCGATGAGCGTCCATATCGGCGCAGCCGGCACCTATTTCATCGCGATCGCGATCTTCTTTTTCGCGTTCACGTCGATCATTGGCAACTATTCTTACGCCGAGAACGCCCTGACCTATCTCGGCGGCGGCAACCGGCTTGGGGTCACTGTCATGCGTTGCGCCGTACTGGCGATGGTGGTCTGGGGCGCCTATCAGAGCATCGGCACCGTTTTCGACGCTGCGGACGCTACGATGGGATTCATGGCGACGATTAATCTCATCGCGATCCTTTTTCTTTCCGGGACGATCGCCAAGCTGACCAAGGACTATTTCGATCAGCGCAAGCAGGGACTCGCTCCCGTGTTTCACGCGGCGGACTATCCGGAGCTGCAGGGCAAGATCGATCGCGAGATCTGGTCGCGCGACTAGAGCATCCGCTTTCAGGTGGAATCACCGAAAGCGGATAAGATGCTCTGGAATCAAAGTGCTAGAGCGTCCTTTGCGCGTCTATTTGAACGCACGGCGCTCTAGAAGCTTGGCGCGCCGGTCTGGCGCGCCTTTTCATTTTGTCGACGACAGGCGGCGGTTGCCGCCCGTCCTGATTTCGGCGACACTCAAGGAGAGGACCGCGAGGGACGCGCCATTTCAATGCGTCAAGTCGGATCGGAAGTCATGAACGGGATCACTTTCCGCAGGCCGCAGCAGGAGCCAACAGCTCGGCGCTCGCGCTGCGCCCCCGGTCTCCGCTTGGCCCAAAGCTCGGGTGTCTATCTCGAACGACCGGCGACGGCCCCGCTTGCCTCCCATCTGAAGTGCCTGTGGATACACCAGTTCGCCGAAGGAGAGTCGCCGCGCATCGCCGTCGTTCCCGACGGCTGCGCCGATATCATCTGGACGTCCCGCGGCCTGGCGGTCGTCGGCCCCGACAGGGTCGCCGCTTGTCCGAAAATCACTGCAGGCGAGATCATCTTCGGCGCCCGTTTTCGGATCGGCGCGGCGGCACCCTGGCTGCGCGTGCCGCTTCATGAAATCACCGGCCAGACCCTACCGCTGGATTTCTTTTGGGGACGCGAGGCTAGGGAGATCGACGCCAGGATGCGGGAGGCGCGTGGCGCTTCGGAGCGGTTCGTCGTTCTTGCCGCTGCGCTCCGATGCCGCCTGTCGGCTGTTCAACCCCCTCCGCCGGACATCGCCGCATGCATCGAGCATTTGAACGAAGTGCGCGGGGCGGCAGCCGATCCTGTTCGAGCCATCGCTTGGAAAACCGGCATCAGCGAACGCACGCTTCGACGCCGCTGTCATGAATATTTCGGCTACGGTGCGAAGACCCTCGACCGCATCCTTCGCCTGCAGCGCTTCTTCACCGTCTGCCGACATCGGTCTCAAGGAGAGCTGGCGTTGCTTGCGATGGACGCCGGATATGCGGATCAGGCCCATCTTACCCGGGAGACGAGGCAGCTTACCTCCCTGACGCCACGCGAGATCCAAAGGCAACTGTCTCAGCGCAATTCCAGGAAAGAAGTTGAGATTGGCGCTGTAAACGTTTGATCTGAAATGGTTCTGCTGTTGGAAAGCTGTGCAGCGACGCTTGGCCGTTTCGTTCACGACGGCAGTCGCGGGACGTGTTAGCGATAGCGCGCCAAAGGGAGTGAACGCATGGCAACCATGGCCGCCAGGATCATCCACATATCGATCGCGCGCGACTGGCGCGACGTCTATGCCTTCATGGCCGACCACGAGAAAATGCCGCTTTGGGCGGCCGGGCTTTCAACGGGGCTCACCCGCGACGGCGACGAATGGATCGCGCCCGGCCCGCTCGGAAACGCGCGGGTGCGCTTTGCGCCGGATAATGACTTCGGCGTCGTCGATCACCTGGTGACGCTCGAGAACGGTCTGAAAGTCCACAACGCACTGCGCGTGGTGCCGAACGGCGACGGTGCCGAGGTCATGTTCACCCTGCTGCGGCAACCGGACATGAACGACGAGCAATTCGCCGCCGATGCGGCAGCCGTTGAAAAGGATCTCGCGACGCTCAAGTCCATCATGGAATCCGAGCGGTAAGCAACGAACAGGAGGAACCGGGCGCACATGAGCAACAAGGGCAACGATCGCCGCATCGACTATATCGAGTTCAACGTGGCGAACATCGAGGCGAGCAAGGCTTTTTATGGCCGCGCTTTCGGCTGGACCTTCACCGATTACGGGCCGGAATATTGCGAATTCGCCGACGGCCGCCTGACCGGCGGCTTCACGACGCTTGGGCCTGTCAGAAGCGGCGGGCCGCTCGTCATCGTCTATGCAGACGACCTAGAGGAGGCCGCGCGGCGCGTCGAGGCGGCCGGCGGCAAGATCGTCAAGCCGATCTACTCCTTCCCCGGCGGCCGCCGTTTCCACTTCGCCGACCCGGACGGATACGAGCTGGCGGTCTGGTCGGCCCAATAGGGTACCGCGGATGGAAGGCGAGTGGCGCTCGCTACTCGCCGAACCGAATGAACAGCGCGCTGACGAGGCCGAAGACGACGATGCACTGTAGAATGAACATTGGCCACTCTGGTGACATCTCGATTTCTCCTCTCGAGTATCACTAAGCTATGCGCTTCTCACACCGCGTTCCGGCGCACACCGAGGCGCTTTACCAGAACGCCCCTCGCCAGCGAGGGTTCCCCGTGATGATGAACCGAACCGGCAGCAATAGCGAGTCCAACCTCCGCGTGAATTCGACAGCAGGAGGCCCCGCGCCCTTGCAAGACGCGGGGCCTCTTGCCCTTCTACAGCGCCGCGCGTCTACTGCATGTCTCTTGAATCGACTTCGATACAAGGAGAAAGACACGCAGCATTTCAAAGTGCTGCAGCGACCTTTGCGCGTCCGATAAGGCGCGCGGCGCTGTAGTCGGACGCGCAAAGGACGAGGCGTGATTGACAGCCTGCGAGGCCGCCGGCACCTCGCAGGCGATATCGAGCGACGAGGAAGAGCCATGAAGATCCCCCTGGCTGCGCTATTGCCCACCTTGCTGTCCGCCATCCTGCTCGCTTCGAGCTTGAGCGGCTGCACGGCCACGGCCACCACATTCGACTATTCGCCCTATCTTGAGCCGATACCCGGCAGCATTACCTATGGCGGCCAGCCGCGGACAAGGCTCACCAAGGCGCCGATCGGCAGCATCGTGCCGCACCAGTTCAACGATCGCGCGGGGCGCACCGTCTATGAGACCTACGTGATTGAGCCCGACCGCTCGCTGCGCCTCGTCAGCCGGCGCTACCGCTACGATTTCTTCAACTTCGACTGATTTCGCCCGCCGGGAGCCTTCCCCGAAGCCCCGCCCGGCAGGGCGGCGGCGCGCACAAGCCTCCCGTATCCGCACCCGCCACAAAGTCGCTGCATCCATGCGGAGCTTCGCAGCGAATCTTTGATATGAGCGGTCCGCCGCCGGCCCCTTTGTGAAGGCAGCGGGTCGCACCCGTCCGGAGAACGTTTCCTCCTTGTTTTAGGAAAAGCCGGCCTGTCGGAACCAGTCCTTCACACCCGCCAGCACTTCGGCCTGGGCCGCATCGAGCGTCCCGGCGTGATGGAAATCGCCACTGCCGGATCCGTTGAAGTGCCAGATCGTCCAGGCCCAGTCTCCGCGTGCATGGCGCTTCAACACGATGCCCAGTTCATGCTCGCCAAGCTTGGCGCAATAAGCGTCCGCCCGCTTCTCCACCCACGTCAGATTGATGTCGGCGACAGTCACCATCCCCTTGGTCCTCCCCCGGGCAGAAAGGTAACCGCAATCGCGTTGATCGCACCCGGGAATTTCAGGGAAGCAACACCTTCCGGGTCTGATATCCACAACCATGTTGCACCAGTGCAGGCGGCTGTTCTCGCTCTACGCTTGGTCGCAAGTGACCGCAACCTGGAGTGTTGTTCCCTCACATTTCCGCACTACCCGATGCCGCGTCCCACGCCGATGGACAGCCGATGGATGCAGTGCCCGCAACGCGTCGCCACGAGCGATTTCACGCGCCGCGCAACAGCATCAGCACCCGTTTCGCCGCGTCCGCAAACGTCACCCCGAGTGCCGCGCCGCCGATGCCGATGACGCCGAGCGCGCCCATTCCCATCAGCTTCCATTTCCGCACGTCCTCGGTCACCGGCTTCATGTCGGCAATGTCTTCGTTGGCGAGCGACAGCGCCCCTTCGAGTGTCCCCACCCGCGCGAAGAGCGCATCCATGCGGTGGTTCATCGAAGCGCGGCTGGTGTCGGACCTGTCCTCCGATCGCCGAAAATCCTCGCGCAGGTTCTTCACTTCGGCAATCAGCGTCCCGAGCTGCAGGTGAACGCTCCCGTCAATCATTCCCGCGCTCTCCATGTCTGCCGCATTCGGCGCTTGTCCATATAGCCGCCGCACAAAGGCTCACGACCGTGCGGTCTATGCGGCGCTGGTCGGCCGGCGTTGCGCCGCGGGCACCGAGGAGATCAGTGCCGATGACGCGCCTCAGGCCCGTCACATCGGCCGGTCCGGAAATCCCACACCCCGCCAGAATCAAGGCAGGCGTCATAAGCGCGACGCTTCGCGTCAGCGCGATCCGCTGCTTCATTGTTTTGCCTTTCGATTGCATGTCTCACCGCTTGGGCCCCGTCCTTGCGGATTTCGAGAACGGCCCAGGAGATGGCAGCGAGGACGAGCCCGCCGCCAAGGATCTTTCCCCAGAACATCATCATTCGAGGCCCAGCGCCTCGCGCACGACGGGCATGGAGGAGATGGCATAGACGGCAAAGCCGACGATCACCGTCAGGATGACGAGCTGCACCCGCCAGTCGAGCGTGACGAGATTCAACTCCTTCAGGCCCGTGACGATGCTGCCCCCGGCCGTCAGCAGCCACGTCCAGAAGCGCCCGGATCTCGCCACCGCCTTGCGCTTCGACGGCGGGCGCATGGGAGCCGCCACGGGTTCGCCCGGCACGACCGGTGCGGCCCCTTCCTCTTCCAGCTTCGCCGGCCGCCGCGCCGCGGCCAGCACATCGCGCAGCACGGCTTCGACCTTCTCCGGCTTCACCAGCGCCCTGTTGAGACCATCGCCGGCATAATAGGACTGGCCGCGCTTCACCTCGTGCTCATTGCCCCTGGTGTCGGCCAGAACCGGAAGCGACGCCCATTCCTGCGCGAGCCGCCTGCCGAATTCGACCAACGACAGCTCGCCGGCCACGAACTCCCGGTAACCGCGACGCTTCAGCAGATGATAGCCGAGGCGGTCCTGCAGATCGGGCGTAAAGATGTCCGTTTCCTCGATGGAGGGCATTTCCCTCGCCAGCCCGATCAGCGTCGCCCGCATGAACTGATAGGCGCCGGCGGCGCTCGACCCATGGCTTTTCGACCACGACTTCTGCGCGTCCACGACCTCGCCGAAGGTCATGGTCGTCAGCGGCTGCCTCAGCCTCTTCTGCTTATTGGCATAGATCACGTCATAAGACGCGCGGTCTTTCCGCCCGACCTCGGTCTCCCGAATAAAGTCAAGCAGAATCGCCGCGCCGGGAGGCACGGTTTTGTGCATTTTGATTTTTCCTTTAGGAACGCCCGCTATACAGATAAGCGGAAGATGTATCACGAGACGATACAAATAGATTGACTTAGAGATGTATCATGATATGATACATCTCTTCAGAGGTAGCGTGTGATCCGCTCATTCAAAGACGCCACGACCAGGACAGTAGCATCCGGGATAGCGCCGAAGGGATTTCCTCAAGAAATCTTGCGATCAGCGGTTCGCAAGCTAACGATGCTTGAAAGCGCTGCTGCGCTTGAAGACCTACGCTCTCCGCCCGGCAATCGATTGGAAGCGTTGAAAGGTGACCGGCGAGGCCAACATTCGATCCGTATCAACGATCAATGGCGCATCTGCTTCGTTTGGACCGATGCAGGCGCCGAAGATGTTGAAATCGTGGATTACCATTGAACAGTACGAACTGCGGAGGCTTGAGCCATGAGTTCCATTTTGCCGCCGGTCCACCCGGGCGAGATCCTGCGGGAGGAATATCTTGTGCCTCTTAATATGAGCGCAGGCTCGCTGGCAAAAAAGCTCAGGGTTCCGCGCACCCGAATCGAGCGTCTGGCAGCCGAACATACCGCCATCACCACGGACACCGCCTTGCGGCTCGGGAAATTCTTCCGCACAACTCCGGAATTCTGGTTGAACCTGCAGGCGAGCTATGACCTGAAGATCGCGGCGGCAGCTTTGAAGGACGAGCTGGCCGAAATTCCGGAGTTCGAGGTCGCGGCTTAGCTGCGAGTGGGAATTCACCCGAATGAAACCAGTTCTTCATTTGACAAGACGAGGCGATTTCGCCTCTCCTGAGCCTCGATCCGCAGCGCATCGATAATTGTTGGGAACGTCTGACCCTCCAACTTCGGCTTCCTTTTCCGAGGCGAAAACCCCAAGATCCTGCGGATTTTGGCCCTGATGTGCTTGCGCCGTTCACGGCTGCTGAGTCGATACGAAGATAGGCCGTTTTCCGCTCGGTATTTTTCCATCCGATCGAGAAGCAGTGCAACGTTCTTCCCTTCGCGCTTCAACACCATCAGATGCCGCAGGCTTTCGTTATAAAAGGCCTGCTTCTCAAAGTTCGGAAAATGGCCGCGGCGTTGGTTATGCCGGCCGATTTCGTACTCTCGCATCATCACGTTCGTGATCATGACCAGGTCGTCCGGCACCGGTGAGAATTTCAGAAACTCCCCTTGCTCGCTTCGCGAGAAGGCGATGAAGTCGTTGCCAGCCTTATCGAGGTTGTAGTGCGTGAAGCTCTTGCCGTTGCTGCGGTCTTCGGAATGCTTGATCAACAGAGGTGTCTCGATGAAGGGAAATTCATCGATTTGATCGAGCACTCTCATGAGAAATCCATAATCGGGCGCGACCCCGGTAAACACCGATCCGTATTCGGATCGGAGATGGTCAAGAAACGTCGCCGAAACAAAACTGTTCAGGAAACGGGGAGTGTCCATCGGACTGAAGTCCGAACGGCTGAAGGCCTCGATGATCGGCGCCGTTTTCCGGATCGTCACAAGCGGTGCTGCGCCGCTGCCTTTTTTCGGGACTGCAAACGAAGTTCCCGTTTCAATGAGATTCGTTCTCTCATAAGCGACAAGCTCAGGGCCGCCCCGAGCGATCACGGCGTCTACGGTCGAAAGCGTATACAGCCGGAGGATCATGCGATCAGTGAGAATGCCGACGTATTCGCCGGTCGCGTGGGCAACTGCCCATTCCCAGTGAGCCGTCATCGGCAACGGGCGCTGCGGTTTGATGTAGCGAAATCTCGGATCCGCGGAAAACGGCTGAAGTGCCCTGAAGAGCGCCTTGGATTCGTCTTCGTCGGAGTTGTCAGAGACAATTACCTCGAAATCGCGGAAGTCCTGCTCAAGAACGCTCTGCAGGGCACTAAGAGCGAGGTCCGCTCTATTGCGTGACGGGATAACAATGGAGAATCGGGGCATTAACAACCTCACCGGGAGAAGAGGCGGGGAAACTATCGGACGTTGGCAGATCTTTCAATCCAGCCGCGACGGACAATGCGGTCGTCAGCGGCTCAGATGGTCGCTTTAATGCGCTGAAGAATTCCCGCATCGGTTTCGGTCGCGGAAGACGGAGGCAAGACATGTGGGTATAGATCAAAGACCGAGCGCCGCGCTCCACATCAAGTCGATCTGGTCGTCAGTTAGACCCAGCGCGGCACCTATCGTGGAAACAAGCGGATGCATTCGGTAGAAGGTCGTCGCGTATTCCCATTCGATCAGAGCACTCTCTTTTGCCTGTCCCGTAGGCAAAGCGTTGATGACAGTATCCACCTGGGAGGGAGAAATCCCAGCATGCAGAAGACCAAGACGAAGCTGCCGCGCAGTAAGGGTCGACCTGGACGCACGAATTTGTGCCGGCGTAGGAGGTACATACGGCTGCACGGGAAATGACGTGTTGTCCGCGAGCCACTGCCCAGCGAGCTGACTTAAACCGTAAGAGTCGTCCGGTCGATAACAATGAACTGCGTCGTAGGTCTCACCGAATGCGTCGGTGACATTGCAGTCAAGTACAAAGACGCCGTGTTCGGCAGTCGCGTGCACAGAATACACAGCGTTAAGCGACGGCTTTCCAAAGGAGATTTCAGTCATCACGCGGTCCTCTGGAACAATTGAATTTGATCGTTACCGGCAACCACACCCCTCGCCCTCCATGTGCCCGCCAATTGAGCTCCCAAACCAGAATAGTATTGGGTGACGTAACTCATCGCTTGGCCGGTGTAGATGTAAATGCCGACGCTCTGGTTACGGTTGATCCATGTATTCGTGGACGCACTCAATACATGGCCAATCGGCAGACTCGTCGCATCCTGCGTGGAACCCGTATAGACCTCCGCCGCCGTGAACCCCAGCGCGTGGGTGTGGCTGGTGCTGGTCACGCTATTCGTCGTGTCGTTGGTGATGCTTGACGGCGTGCCCAATGCAAGCGTGCGGCTTACGGAGAGGTCGCCGCCGCCGGTCAGTCCGTTACCGGCCGTCATGGTCGTCGCGGTTGATGCCGCCCCCATCGAGGCGCGGGCCGTTGCGCCGCTTTCGGCGATCCATGTGGTTCCGTTGCCGACGATGAAGTTGCCGTTCGTGACGGGAAGCGCAGCAATGGCCGCGAGGCCGGTGTCGTAGGCTTGGACGTTGGTGCCGATGGTAAGCCCCGGTGTCGCGCGCGCCGTCGCCGCGTCGGCGTCGTCGAGGAGCGTGCGGGCAAAGGCCGTGAGCGGGGTGATGGCATAGGTGTCGGCCGCCGTCGTATAGATCATGCGGTCAGCGGCCGTCGTCAGCCCGGCGATCGACTGAAGCCCGGCGTCGAACGCCTGGACATTCGTGCCGATGACGAGGCCGAGCGTCGAGCGCGCCGTCGCCGCGTCCGCGTCGTCGATCAGGGATCGACCGAACGGCGTCAGCGCCGTCGTCGCATAGGCGTCCGCCGCGGTCGTGTAGATCGTCTTGTCCGCGCTGGTCGCGAGCCCGGCGATCGAACTCAGCGCCGCGCTGGCCGTCTGCGCGCCGAGTGCCGTGCGGGCGGCGCTGGCGCTGGTGGCACCGGTTCCGCCCGCGGTGATCGGCCGCGCGGCATTGGCGTCGGCCGTGAGATCATCGATCAGCGCGTTATAGGGAACGCTCTGGATGGTCGTGTTCGGCACCCCCTTGGTACCGGCTGGTGGGGAATAGACTCCGCCTGTTCTTGGCAAGATAGCCTCCATGAAAAAGGCCCCCCGATGGGAGGCCGCCAAAAAGATTGGATATGGTGATGATTGTGGCTGCGTGACCTTCGCCGCTCCCGGCAGTTATCGGAGCCAATCTTCGACGCCGCCAAGGTGTCGGATCATGCGGAAAGCCAGCGAACGAGCACCGCGGAGAAGCCGCCAATAAATGCCCAAAGCAATGCAGTTCTACCTTTGGACAACCTTAGGCCAAAGTACTGCAAGACATAATGAGCCGACAGCAAAAGAACAAAAGTTACAACGCCAACATAGATATGCTTCATTACTCCTCCCGGGAACGTCGGCTCCGTTGCGACGAGTCATGCAGACGAGCTCTCCATATTCGCTTCGGCCGATTTCACGCGAACGCCAATCGCGTCACAACCATAGGCAACATTGAAAAAGGCCGCCAATGGTTTTCTTGCCGTATCTCGGTTTACTGAATGCGCGCAGGAAGGCTCCCGTAAGCTGGAAGCAGGGGGGCACGCAAATCACGGAACGTGGCTCTGCCTGTCCGTCAACGCCGGAACCGGTAAGGCGAAGGCAGGTTGTCGCCGAGATAGTCACCGGTAAAGTCGCCCATCGGGTTGAAGTTCTCGTAGTTTCTAGGCCCGCTGCGACCGGTTTTTTCGCCGATCGCCCGACCGAGAGCACCGCCGGCGCGGCTACCGGCTGCACTCGCAGCCCCTCCGATGAAGACGGCGGCCGCTGGGCTCACGAAAGGTGCGCTCGCCAGACCAGCGAGACCGCCCAGGTCGGAGCCCAAGACGTCGCCGATTGTCTCACCTTCTTCCGCAAAATTGCCCATCGCTGCAACGCGATCTCGCTCCTCCAACCGCTCGATTTCTTCAAATCTTGCCATCATCTCCCGGCGCTTCCGCTCTTGCCACTCGGCCTGCTTGCGTCGAAGCGCCTCGTCACGCTTGCGCCTCAGCGCCTCCTGTTGGCGCTGCCGCTCACGAACTTCCGCCATCGAGACCTTTCCGGATCGAACTTCATCAAGGAAGCCCGCATCCATCGCTGCGCTCAATGAATCGATCGACGTCGCCGGTGCCTTGCCGATGGTCATCGACTGCCGCACGGCGTCTGCAATCGTTTGTTGAAGATCGAACAAATGCGGCGTATCGCTTCTTCGCGGCCGCGGTCCCATATCCATTGAAAGTCCTTTCTAGTACTTGTGACCGCTGCACGAGCGGCCGCGTTCGGTTCCCAAACAACGCGAGACGAAATCTAAGGCTATCTACTGCCCCCTCTTCCCCGCCGCGAAAAGCCGGCCATAATCCACCCGCCGCATGCCGTCCGGCCCGCGGACCACGGCGTCGGGGCGGGTCTTCTCCACCTCCTGCGCCATCACGCCGATATGCTTCGGCCCGGAGGCCGGCTCGCCCTTGTAGCGGAACTCGTAGAGGCTGTGCCCCTTGAGCCTGCCGACCTTCTCGATGTTCTTCTTGGCGCGGCGATCGGACTTGGGGAGGAAGTTCAACAGGGAATCGAGCAGGTTGCCGCCCGCCTGCTGCCGGGCGTTGTAGGACGCCATCTGGTTCTGGTAGTTCTGCTGCACCAGCCCGGCATAGTCGACCGGCTGGATCGACTGCCCCTGCGTGGGCACGAAATTCGGGTTCGTCACCTGCGCGCCGGAAAGCAGCGCCGAGATCTCGTTGATCGGCTGGTTGCGCTGCGCATATTGCTCGTTGAGATAGTTGGAGCGCGCGGTGTTCTGTGCGTTGATCCGCGCCTGTTCGGCATTGAAGCTCTGGTCCTTGAGCGCATTGTTCGCCGCCGTCGCAGACTGGCTGTTCTGGTGCATCTGCTGTCTGGCGTTGTTGCCGAGGTCGGCGTTCTGCAGCGCCTGGCCGTAGGCCTGCGCCTGCGCCGAATTCTCGAAGCTTGCCTTCTGGTTGGCGAGGTTGGCAAGCCGCGTCTGTTCCTGGCCGGCGTTCAGCACGGCGGCGATGCGGGCGTCGTTGGACGTCCGGTTCGCCTCGTCGATCGCGCGGTTATAGGCTTCCGATCCCGGCTGCAGGCCCTGGTTCGCAAGCCGCGTTTCCAGCGCCGCGCGGTCGCGCTCCAGCTCAGGGTTGAGCCGCGCCATCAGCGCATTCTCGTATTTCGAGGTGTCGAAATCCGTCTCGTAGCTGCGGTTGATGTTGCCCGCATTGCCGACTGAAGTTGCTAGCGCTGGCCCGCCCGAAAACTGCTGGTATTGCGGGAGCTGGAGCTTCGAAGGGTCGCCGGCGGCCGGGGCCTTGGAAATGTCCATCGGCTTGCCGAGCAGGTCGTTCAGCCGGCTCGATTGCGATGTGGCGAGCGTTGCGAGATTGAGGTTCGCCGCATCGTTCTGATCCTTGATCTTCTGCTGCATCTCCGAGAGCTTCTGCGTCGCCGTCGCCACGGGCAGATCGTAGACGTTCCCGCTTAAGGGATCGGTCCATTTCTGCGTCGTATAGCTGTAGGTGAGGCTGCCGTCCGGCGTCAGCTGGTTGACATTGCCCATGTAGCCCTTGGCAACCGCCGTGCCGACATTGGTCGCGGTCTGTGCCGCCGCCGTCGCCTTCGGATCCGGGGGAGTGGGCGCTTTCGATTTTCCCATAGAGCACCTATCGTTGATTGACGGGATGCGCCCGCCAGTCGTTGTCTGTCAGGGTGAAGATGATTTCCGCCTCCTCCCGCCCGCGAAGGCGGGGAATGCGGTGGCTCGTGAACCCGAAGCGCCGGGCGATCCCGACCATGCCGGCGTTCTCCTCGGAGACGCGCAGCACCGCCATCTGGCAGCCGATCTCGTCGAAGGGATAGCCGAACATGGCCTTCAGCACCGGCCGCGTCAGCCAGCGTTTGCTGGTGGCGGCGGCCGAAAGCTCGATGACGCCCGCTTCGGGCGAATAGTTGTGGTAGACGACGCCGGCGACGAGCCTGCCCTCCTCCGTCACGCCGAGCGTGGTGAAGTCGGCAAAGCCGCGTCCGCAGCCGTCGATATGGGCGGCGACGAAGCCGGCGATCGCGTCGTTCTTCGCAGGGTCGCCCGCCCCGCCCCAGATGATCATCACGCGCTCGCCTCCCCGGCCGCGACCTGCAGCGTGGCGAGGTCCACTTCGATGTCGAGTTTCACCGCGCCGCCGGAGGTGATGACGCAGCCGACCGCCAGCATGTCGCCGCTGGCGCGCACGTTCTGGCGAAAATCGTAGCGCAGCGCCTCCGAAACGCCGTCCCAGCGCGCCACGTCCCAAACGCCCACGTCCCATTCCGGCGAGGCCGCGTCCCCTTCCGTCACCCGGTCGAAGGGCGGCGCGGTGCGGTCGAAATCGGCGCGGGCGAAAAGCTGCACCTTGGGCCGGGTCTTGGCGCGGAAATACATGTGCGCCATCGTCGCCGCCGTCCGCTTGCCGAACTGTCCGGCCGGCGTGAACTGCGAGAGATAGGTGGCGGCAAAGGTGAGCCCGTCGTCGGTGCCGCCGGTGTCGCCCTGCCAGCAATAGCCTTCTCGCGAGCCGAAGAAGAGCCCACCCTGCAGCGTCTCGAAGCAGTTGGCCCGCCAGTTGCTGATCGTCGCCCAGCGCCCGCTCAAGACATTCAAGACGAACGTCCTGTCGCTGACCACGCTGTTGTCCGGAAAGGCAACGAAGACCAGGTTCTGCTCGGCCCAGGGTTTCAGCGTCCAGCCGGATCCGGTGGCGTTTGCCGCCTGCCGCCAGTCGTGCTCGATCGGTCGCGAGACCGAAACCTGGCTCAGCGCCTGCCGGTCGCGCTGAAACACCTGCGACATCGGCGTCAGCCCGTCCGAGGTCGCAATCAGCACGTCGCCGCCGACGCGGATCCAGGCGTTCTTTCCGAGCGGCTTGCCGATCTGGTAGACGCCCTTCAACGCGAAATCGCTGGCACTCGAAGGGTCGGAGCCGGCATAGACCGCGATCTCCCCTTCGGTCGAAACGAAGACGCAGAGATCCGAAAGCCCGTCGCCGCTTTCGAGCGACCAGGAAAAGCCGGTGATGAGCGACCCGCCCTTCTTCATCACCCCGCCGAGCGGGAACACGGCCGCCGCGCCGCCGATGGCGTTCACCGGCAGGTAGTATGCGTCGAGCGTCGCGTTCTTCAGGAAGAATTCGCGGTTCTTGAACAGCCAGCCGTAGTTGAGCTGAGCCATGGTCGTCGCATCCGAAAACGTGATCGTCGGCGTCGTCGTCCAGGTGGTGCCATCATAGATGCGGCGCGTGTCGGCGCCGTTGAGGCAGACGAGAAAGGAGCCGCCGGCGGTCGTGTGCTGAAAGGCGCACCAGTCGCCGCCGGAAAGCCCGCTCACCGCCGCTGCCGTCGTCGCCGGCGGGGCGGCCGGCGCGGTCATGTTGTAGATCGCGCTCGCGGTTGCCATGAACAGCTTCTCGTTGCTGCCGAACTTGTATTTGAAGGCGCTGCGGATGGCGCCGCCCTCGGCCGCAAGCCCGACCTTGCGTGAGCCGCCGCGGATCTTGCAGCCGGCAAGGGTCGGCAGGAAATTCATGAGCACGGTCGCCGAGCCCGGCGTCTGCGACGCCATGTCGGCGGTGGTCACGAGACCTTGTTTCGGCGCCGGAAAGGTCACTGATTGCGAGGTCTGCGGCCGGCCGATGCTCGCCTGCCCGCGGTTGGTCTGCGGCAGGCGGCCAGGGCGAACTGTCATCATGCGAACTTCCGTCATGATGTCCCCCTGTCCGCATTGATCTCCTGCAGCAGATCCGCCTCGAACTCGGCAAGGTTATCCTCGAAGGAGAGGCCCTTCTGCCGATTCCAGCGCCAGATCAGCCCCTTCTTCAGCAGCCGCTCGGGAAAGAGCGTAGTGTCGTCGTCCGCCCGGAACGCATCGCGTTCCTCGTAGGGATCGCCGAGCACCCAGTTTTTGGAAACATAATCGATCGTCGCGCCGGCGGCGGAAGCGGCTGGCGAGAAAAGCATCTCCCCGCCCCGGAGGTGACAATAGGGTTCCGCCGAGGCGACGCCGACGATCACGGCCCATTGCGCGCCGTTGGTCACCGGCCGGAAGAAGCGGCCATCCGCCGCCCGCACCGGCCCTCCGGGTGCCAGCCGCTGATAGTCGGCTGCCAGCATCTCCGGTGATGCGGAGACGGCATGCGTCTTCAGCATCCGCCTCCAGTCGGCGCGCCGTGCGATCTCCGCGCCCGCCTCCTCGGCCAGCGCCACCATCGTCTGTGCATTCGGATCGTTCGTCCCGTAGACGCTGTCGAAGCGGTCGAGCGAGACGATGTCGGAGACTTCGTTGATCACGGTCAGAAGCGTCATGGCGTCAGCCCTCCGATGACGATTTCGGAATTGCCCCAGCGCAGGCGCTCGTCGGAAAGCCCGAGCCCCGCCATCGCCTGGCGCTTCAGTGCCTCGGCAGCACCCGCCTTGGCGGCATCGCGCTCCCAGATGGCGATCTCCTCGACCAGCGCGTAGAGATAGACGTCCGGCGCTTTTTCGATCAGCCAGTTGCTTGGTGCTGCAGCCGTCAGCGGCGGGATTTTCGCGTAGTAGGTCAGGCAGATGTCCTCGCCATCCTTCGGCCGCACCTTGATCGCGCTGCCGGCGATGGCGTAACCGATCGGCGGACCGCCGGATGTCCCGTGACCGCTGAGCTCCTGCAACGCCAGCGCCCGCAGCGCACGGCCGTCGCCGGCAAGCACCTGCCGCGCCTCCAGGAAATCCGCCGGCAGGCTGCCCTCGCCTTCGGCCAGCGGCAACGTCGCCGTCTTCTCCATGTCGGCAACGCGCATCACGCGGTTGAGCTTGAGCTCGGCGATCACGAGGAAGCGCGGGAAGAGATGGGCAATGTCGTCGCGGCCGGAATAGTCGCCGGCGTCGACGAGGAGCGACGCATAGTCGGATATGGTCATAGATGTCCCTCGAAGCTGCGCCAGGCGCGGTTGTCGCCGTCATTGAGCCACCGCTTCACATAGCGGTCGTCGCCTTCGGAATGCGCGCGCACCAGGTTCTCGGAATGCGCCAGGTTGAGCGGGATCGAGGCGACCTTCGTCCACTCGCCGAAGGCATTGCCGGCGGTGGCGTGGCGCGTGAATTCGTTCTGGCGGACGAGGTTCTCGACCGGATAGTCGGTCCGCCAATGGGTCCTGTTGCCGTCCTCCATCACCCAGACGGAGCGGCCGGTCTGAAAATCATAGTCGAAGAGCTTCCATTCGCCGTCGCGGATCACCATGGTCACTCTCCCGGCAGCGGATCGGCCCGCTCGGCCTTGCCGTTGGTGATCAGCGCCTTAGCCTCGGCGAGACTCAAGAATACGACGGTTCCGGCCGGCGTCCGCTCGCCATCGTTGAGCCAGACGTCATGGACCAGCCGCACGGGCACCGACTTCTTTGTTTCGGACATTGCTTTCTCCAATGAAAAAGGCGGCTCCGAAGAACCGCCTTGCTAACGATGTTTCGATATGCGCGCTCAATACCGCCAGGGCTTGCCATCAAAGTCCCGGCGGGCTGCCGGGACCGGCGTTCGCCACGGCGGATGGTCATAAGGGATATCTTTCTGGTAGCCTGGGAGCTTCATTGCGTTTCTCGCCGCCATCTGCCGTTTACGCAGTTGCAGCTTCCTGTCGTTGGGACGCAAATACCCTCGAGCCAGCAGTTCAGTTGCCTCATCAACATTCTGGGTCGCATAAAAGTCGGTGAGTGCCCTGCGCTCTTCACCATTATCGAATTCGTCACCTTTCTTGAATTCGTGCTCCAGGAAGCCATAGTTGGCTTCGTAGGAGTGTGGATCCAACCCTCGCTCGTTCGCCCACTCGAAGAAGTCTTTCTTCCGCTGACCGTCCCACTGCGCATAGCCGAATGCGTTCTCACCCACACGTCCGTTTTGCCAAAGATTGCCAAAGGTTCGCCCGAACCCGCCGCTCTCGTGGTCGGAGTTTCCGACGATGGCGGCAGCCTGCTCCTCGCTCATCTTCAGCTTTTGCTGAAAATCGCGCTTCAGGCGGGCGGCGATATTGTCCGATAGTATATCGGTGGCCTTCAACTTCTGAAAATGATCGGCCGGCAATTGCGCCCGCTTGCCAAATGCCGTCGTTTCCGTCAACGCTCCTCGATAATCCATCGGCGCTTTCGCCATTGGCTCGACGAGCCGCCTATGGTCCGGCGCAAAGGGACGGGAGCCACCGCTATCCCGGTTGCCAAGTTCTTTCATCCACCTCAGGTCAACGGTCGGACGATCATCAAAATCCTCCATTGCGTCGCGCATCGAATAGCTCTGCACTGGGAAGCCCATCCAATTCAGGCTTCTCTCGGCATTCATTAACTTTCGCTTGGTCATTCATTCACCTTAGCAATTGGATTGAAACGACGAATCCAGAGCAGGCGCCGACGGCCGGTCCAGACGTCTCAGGACCTGAGAAGTCGCCCGCCACCACTGCACAACTGTCGAAAGAATCCGTCGGCTGATCGGAGAAAAATCTGGGGTTCCAGGAAATACTCTCGGCCGCAATTGCGGCTACGCACCAGTAAGTTTTCTGAACTACCGCGCCGCCGTCAGGAACAAATCGGAGGGCTCAGGCAGGGCGGCCGCGGGAAAATCACCCGAGCTGAATGAACAGAACAAGAGTCCTCCCTCTTCGATACCTGCATCACCGATAGCGAAGCTCTGTGAAGGCGTGTAGCCTGTTGCTTCCGTGGGCAGGTTCAACATCCATCCCTGTCCCTCCACGTGTACGCTTCCGGTGCGCTTTGCGATGGTATGCTCGAGCTTGAGCACCCATTCTGCTGTTTCAAATCCCCACGAAATCTTCTCCCTGCCGCCCGATCGATCTACCCTTTGGACATAGCCGGTGAGATCGAGTCCCCACGCGTGCACGATCGATTGAAACTTTACCCGCGTTTCAATCGGGTCGCTGCTCTTGCCCCATCTAGATATGCGGCTAATTTGCACCGCTCCGAAGGCTTCTTGTTCGGCTTTCAACAAATCGAAGAATTCCGGCGTACAGGAAAGCAACCCCTTCATCAGCCGGTCGGCGTCGCCGAGCGGCAGCGGGCCCAGTTCGGGCGCTCCAAACAATTCCGTAATATCGGGGAGCCGCAAGACCTCCGTGTCGTTGGCACCAACACTGTCACATATCAAAATCGACTGCCCCTCCGGGGTATCCATTTCCGAAACTGCGAACTCCGGTGATACACGACCGTCCTCCCTCGCCTCGTTGCTCCTCCAGTCGTAATATCGTGATTCCTCAAATGTGATCCCCGTTCGTGCCTCGAGCGCTTGGACAACTTTGTCCCGCGGCCAAGCAACGTGAAGCCACACATTATACCAGGAGAGCGCCTCGCCTTTTCGAACAGAGTAGTCTTGAGAATAACCGATAATCGGGAAACCACCTATCGCGATCGGCTTTGCGAAGATCGCCATTTGCTTGTAGTAGTTTTCCCGCGGCGGACCGTGCGGCGAGTTGCTCTCGCCTTCATCGAAATCGATCCTTACCGGTCCCAGCGCCGCCCTTTCCTCCTTCAGCACCGAGAAAAACTCCGGCTTGCAGGAAAGCAGCGCATCGAACAGCCGGTCCGGCGCGGCAAAGGCCGGTGCGGCGAAAGTGAGTGCGGCGAAAGTGAGTGCGACGAGAGCGACCCGGGCCGCGATGAAACTCCTGAACAACATTGCTCCTCTCAACGCAAATGAATTCAACTGCTTGTTTCCGCGCTCGCTATCGCCCGTGCCCTGGCCGACAGGAAACGCGTGAGACACCATTTCCGTTTGCGCGGCGACCATCGCTAGTGTGCCGACGCCGTCTTTCAGATCGGATGGCCCCAGGAACGCACATCCGCCCGGCCCCCTCCGTGCCACGAGCCGCTTGACAGTCCATCGCGCAACTCTTTTGTTGTAGAACAAACAGAGAACACACGCAAGAGTCGCGCGGAGAATATTCATAGCCGGTCAAGGAGCGATGTGCCGGCGGGGCATTCATGCCGCCGGTCATATCGGCGGCGGCGCCGCACTGCACATTTGTTATCTTCGGCAATTCCAACGTCTCAATCGGGGGAGCCACTTCGCCCCGATGCCATCGTCAGGTCTGACGCCAACGATTACCGCGATTATCGGGCGAAATCGGAAATCGTCTTCTCGACAGCAGTGAACGCGTCGACCCTTCGGACAAAATTCGTTGCCAATCCTTGCGACAGGAACAGATCGAAACCATCGGGCAATTCTTCCATCGCACCCGTCCCCCGGGCACGGTGGCAATAAAGGCTCGTTCCGGGACTCGCTCGGTGGGCTGATAACGATCCATTGGCGGGGCGCGTTGGCCGTCGATACCTCCGGCCGCCAGGAGTTGCCATGCTGGCTGAATCTGCCCTTCTCCGGGTGCCGTGCTTCGACTGCCCTCGCGACGTCGGCCGGCTTCTCGGTCGCATGAAAACCCCAACTTACGTTGCTTGGATCCATCTCCTGCAGGTAACCGATCAGGTGGAGTCCGTAAGCCTCCACCGGCTCGCGGAACCTCACGAAAGTTGCTCGTGGCTCTTCGGAATCGAGCATATTGTAGGCGAGCGGCTGAATTTCCGTCCGCCCAAAAGCCGCCCTCTCTTCTGCGAGGACCTTGAAGAAGCCGGCGTCGCAGTCAAGCAAGGCATCAAGCACCTTATCCGGGTCCTCGGGCGGCATGACGCACTCTGGTGCCACATCTCCGCTTCTTTCACAAATGCCGCCTCGACTCATGTCCTCGTCCGAGTATGGATCGATTGTAGCGAAGACCATGACGCCCAGAACGAGGAATAGCCCGAAGACGCCAGCAAATAGGTAGAGGATGCGCAAAAACCAGTTTCTCATGCGTTCTCCCGGCGTCTTGCGCCCCGTCTACTAAATCGTTGCGGGATAGAACATTTCATGAACACACGCAAGATAAGAAAGAGAATATATTCACAACCCGGCACGCCGCGTGGACACTAAAGCGCGTCGCGTTCGCGTAAGAGAGGGGCTACATTAACGTCGACATGTACACGCCGACGGTTACGGTGACAGCGCGGGACGGGCCTTCCTCGGAAATTGGACAACTCACATGCCATAAACCTGGAAAAGCTTCGAAACCCGGGGTAGTTTCCCCATCTTCGCCGAAGCCTCCTCTCCCGCGTTGCATTCGAGATACGTTCCCGGAAAGAGCTCATCCCGGCGGGCATGGATCATAAAGCTGACCGGCGCTCCAAACGCACTCTCCTGCAGCCACCCGCCATAGTATTCTCTGAATTTTTCGATTTGCGGGCGCCGCAACTCTATCGCCTTTGCGACGTCCTTTGGCAGCGCTATTACTTGAAACCCCCAAGCGTACTGCGTCGGCGCCCATCCGTGGTCCGAATCGACGGCGACTTGCGTGTAGGCGGTCAGGCGAAGACCATAGGCTTCGATCGGTTTAGCGAAAGCGACGTGTGTTCGCCGATAACCGTACCTGTTGATGTGGACAATCTCGGGGACGCGGCCGAATGCCGCCCTTTCCTCCTTCAAAACTTCGAAGAAGTCGTTGTCACAGGCAAGCAAGGCATCAAGCACCTTCTCGGCGCTTTCTGGCAACATCGCACATTCGGGCGCCGTCCCCGCGCTTCTCTTGCAAATGGCCGCGCGGCTTTGGTCCTCATATCCATAAGGATAGGAGGACCAAAGCATCGCGCCACCTAAAGCCACACCGCCCAGGATCGACAGCACGACAAAAAAATAGAGGGTGCCCAGCAACCAGTTCTTCATTCCCCCTCTGCAGCCCCCGACGTCAAAAATTACGCGAAATCCGCCAAGTAATAGAACATTACGGGAACAACCGCAAGGAGAGAAGGAAAATATTCACACGTCAGCCGGCTGCTGCCACCAAGGCCGAACGTCACTCAAAAATCCTGAGTGCATCCCTTAGCGAAAGACCGCCGAAAGGACGTCGGGTTTCTGACGCTGGATCCGGTTCCCATCGATTTTCTTCGCTCGGACTCCTCATCTCTGGCTGCTCTCTTGACTGCTTTCTTAGTATAGACTGGATCGCCGGGTCCGATGCTGGGTCGTAGTTGGGGTAGGACACGATCAGATCCGCTGACTGCCCCGTTTTTCTGTAAAAGTCTGCGAAACTATCCATTTGATCCGTGAGATCAATGCATCCGGCCGAACCCGCCTCGGCGCCGCCATGAATGGAGAAGCCGTCTTTGCCCCGGTAGTGGAAGACCGGGTTCTCGCCGGATTTGTGCTTTAGCCATGCTCTTGAGTTCCCCCACGCGGCTTCAAGACCGGGCCAAGTACCGTGGTGCATGCGCCCCCACAACCGATCCCAAGTACCCTTTTCCGGCGGATACTGCAGTTGTCCAACTGAATATACACTCTCGGGTATCGGGCCCTCATTCCCTAAGTGCTGCAAATTCGGCTTTTGAAGACCCTCTTTGCCGCTCACCCCAGCCCAGGAGCCAGCATGTCTGCCGTTCTCGGTCGCCGTTAAGCGCTCTCCATCGAAGTGGAGCTTTATGCGCTTCTTGATGTTGCTCTTGTCCATCTGTATCTCCTGCAATGATCACCCCTGTGTTGAACAGGGGTGATGGAACCGGGGAGTAGTCCGCCATGCTCAGCTTGCGTCGCTCAATCCGAAGAGATCGGCCGCAACCCGAGGCCCTTTTCGTTATGCACCTTCAGTGCGCCCTCGCCGATGATGACGCCCTTGTCGGCGTCGCCGGTCTTGGCGACGTCGCGGTCCTCCTGGATCTGGCGCAGCCACAGGAAGGAGAGCATGTCCGTGTCGATGAAGAAGGCGTTGCGCGCGAGCCCGGCGCTCACCGCCTGCACCCGGTTCGGGTGGATCATCACCGTGCCGAACGGGCCTTCATAATAGTCCGCCGTCGCGACGATGGTGTTGCGCTCGCCGCCCTGCGAAACCGCATAGCGGAACGGCGCGACATTGCTGTCGGACATGAAGGTGACGAACACGGATTTGACATAGGGCGAGACCGAGACATGGCGGAAGTTCGCGCCGTTCTGGTAGCCCTGCTGCATCACCGTATCGAGGATCGCCTTGGTGAACGGGCGCTGCGTGCCGTCGGTCGGCGCCACCGTCAGGCCGGTGGCTGCATTGAACCCGCCATTGGCGCCGCCGGCGCCGCGTGAGACGTTGGACGTGAGCCAGGTGCTCAGCGAGCCGAACTCGCGGGTGGCGCCGCTGACGGACGCATTGGTGTCGGCGATCGCGAATTCCACGTCCTTGCGGATCTCGACGCCCTTCTTCAGCTTCTGGTACTTGCGCTTCTGCACGTTGCCGGCCTCCGCCGTCACCTCTTGCGTGGCGGAGATGATCCAGTCCTTGCGCATGATCTGGGTGTAGTTGCCGAGCCGCGTCGGCGGCGTGATCGCGCCGAAGGCGTATTCCTCGCCTTCCTCGCGGATGTTGGCGCCGGGCGCGGCCAGTTCGTCCGTCTCCCATTCCGGATGATAGGTGGTGCACTTGCCCTTTTCGATCAGCGAGTAGATCGGCGTATCTTCCGGCGTGATGCGCGACACGACGTCGGAAAGCTCCTCGCGGTTGCCGACGGCCTGGGTGGTCTGGAAGGTATTGGTGAGAACTGCCATTTTCTGGTCCTTCTGTGAAAATGAGATCGGCCGCCCACGCGTGGAGTTCACGCGGTAAAGCCTTGATGTCGTTGAAATGATCGGTGTCAGCCCGGCTTGCCCCTCGCCCGACCCTCTCTCCCTTGCACGCGGGGAGAATTGGGCGGGGCACCGCCACGCGTCTCCTTCGCCCCGCAAGCGGGGAGAAGGTGGCCGGCAGGCCGGATGAGGGGCGTGCAAAACGCCCCGCGAGCGGTGCTACTCGAAATCGACCGCCATCGCGTCGCGGATCGAGCCGGTCCTTGCCAGCCGCTGCATCGCCTCGCGACTTTGGCGCTGGTGGCGCTGCGCCTGGTTTCTCGCCTTCATGCGCGGCGCTGCGGCGGGTGCCGCGGCCACTTTCTGCAAGGCCTTCGCCCGCGACCGTTCGGCGATGAGGCCGAGCCGGGCGTAGTGCGCCAGCTTGAAAAGCCGGTGGTCGACAGCCTCGCGCACCTCCTCGTCGGAGAAGCCGAGCTCGCGCGCCGTCTCGAAGGCATCGGCGAAGAAGGCCTGCCGCCCCTCGTCGTGTCCCGTCTCGGGGAAGGCTTCGAGAAGCCTGGCGTTCTCCGCCTCCAGCCTCTCCTCGTTCGCCGCGGCCTGAAGTTCCGCCGTGACGCTTGCCGGCTCATCACCAAGCGCCATCACCTGGGAGAGCTGTTCCAGCCCCGCCCGGTGCAGCGCCCATTGCCGCTGATAGGCTTGCGGATCGTAGAGCCTCAGTTCCTCCGGCGGCTCGTCCGGGATCTGGCCGGCGATGAGTTCGGCAACGGCGTTGGCGGTGGCCGCGACGCGGCTGCTCATCGTTTCCAGCGCCCGGCGCCCGTTGGCAAGGTCCTGGGTCTTGTGGCGGTAGTCGCGGTCGCGCATGTAGCCGAGCTTCAGTTCCTCAAGCGGAACCTGCTCGCCGCCCTTGAGCGTCACGACCAGATCCTCGGCTTCGTTGGCCGGCTCCTCGTCATCGAGGCCCGGCTCGTCGCCTTGGGTGTCAGGATCGTCATCCTCATCGGCGTATTCCGTGGTCGTTGCGCCCCGCGCCTCTTCACCCTCGTCGTCCGGATCGGCCTCGTGCAGCTCCCGGAAATCGAGGTCGTCGAAACTTGCGGGCTCGAGCGAGCCGTCAACGGTTTTGCTCCCGCCGAAAGGCAGGTTGGCACTATCGTTCATCATGGAATGACCTTTCAAAGCATTTTCAGGCGAAGTGGGATTCGCCCAAATGCGCTAAAGAGAGGGACCTCGGCGAAACGGCAGACGCCCCTTCGCGAAATCCTTGAGATAATTCAAACGGCTACATCGGTTTCCTGAATCAAACCGACAATAAAACCGGCCAACGGCGAAGCGCCATCGGGCGCGCCGCCCATGATACGCGTTACGCCGGCGCGCTCGTTCCCTCGGCCCCGGCTTGCTCCGTCAGGAACCTGAGCTTGCCGCGGAAATTCCGGATCGCCCGCGCCTCCGCCGCAAAGGCCGCGCGCGTCTCATGGTCTGTAGTCTTCGCATTGATGCAGCCGTTGATCGCCGCCGCTTCCAATTCGTCCATCAGCCGATCGAACAGCGGATTGTCTATGAGCGCCCGCGCCGCGGCAGCCCTTTCCTCTGGTTTCATGTCACGTTGCCCCCCTTGAAGGATCCGCGCCGTGCACGCTCCCGTGCCAAAAAATCGTTACACGGCAGGATTGATTCCTGTTTTGTTCTGGACTACCCATTTGCATGCGCAGCATCGTCCTTGTGGAGAGATTCCTCAAAACCCGACGACCGCTGGAGCATCAAGTTTGTATCCGGCAATTTCGCCAATGGGTCCCTGAAACATGAAGAAAATCGGCTTCGCGTTCGATGCTGTCGTCGGCCTCATCCTCGATATCCTCGACCTTCTCATCGTCGAGTTTTTCCTGCATCGGACGGCGCGCATCGTCGTGCCGCTGGTCAGTTTCGGTAGAGTGAAAGTCGAAGAAATCTATACTGACGACATCGCCTTCAACTGGCTGGGTTTGAAGCGCCTTCCGTCCGGCCGCTTCCTTCTCAGTTCCACCATGAGCAAGTTTGCCGGTGCGCTCTTCTGGCTGCTTTGCCTTGTCGCCTATCTGAGCTTCACCCGCGGGGTCTAGCTCGAGGAAAAGCGTGCGGTTCTCCGTGACCCCGCATTGGCTTCATTCGCGCCAGTCGTCTTGCGCCCGCCTGAGGGAAACTCTGCCGGGAAACAACTTATCCCAAATGCCGCTCTTCTCCGGTGAAGAGACGCCGTCGGGTGGTACAGTCGCGGCAGGTAGTCGAGACGTACGCTCCGACGGTGCCATTGCCGGGCCGCCGGGGGAACCCACCGGATCTTCCTTGTAGGACTCTTCCCAGAACCCCGGATTCTGATGGTACGCATCACGGGCATCGTGCCATTCGATGCCGAAGTCTCGCGCTATGCGATCCGCATAGGCTTCATCCGGGTTGAGGGTGTCGTTGAACATAGACTTACCCAGCTTGCGGCCGACCTTCTTCAGTCGCTGTTTGATCAAGAAAGGATACATAAAACTCTCCTTGTTGCGCGAAGCCCACGCCCCGCCCGCATATGGAGACGGGCGGGATGCTGGTTTCGTCACTGTTTGTTAGGATTAGCGACGTCACACGTCGCCACACATGACTCATCGATCCTCGTACCGCGGTCTTGGACCGCAAAGGATGAAAGCGGTAGCCGGGGCGAACCTAAGCGGAAGCTTGCGCCCGCGCCGCTTTGCCAAACAGCGAGGCCGACAGGAGCCACAGCGCGGCGAAGAACCCGGCCAGGACGATGCTCGCCCCCGTGGAGCCTAATCCGCCGATCAGCGCGATGACGGCGACCGACGCCTGAGTGAGCGCCATCGCGATCAACGCGCGCGCCATTCCACGTGGCTGGAAACGGGCGACGACAGCGCCGATGAGCCCGACGGCAAGCACTCCGCCATACATCAGGTTGGCAGGGTTATCCTCGGTTTCGATAATGCCGACGGCAAGGTTTATCCATATGAGGAGGAATGCCGCCGCGAGTGCTATGCCGACGGCGGCCCGGTACTCCTTGTTGCTCGTCATTCTCGCCGCCAGCTCCCAGGCGCCGCAAGCACCGAACAGCATCGTGCCGAAGACAGCGAAATCGGTCACATCCCAGTTCACTTCATCGGTG
Organism: Sinorhizobium sp. 7-81; assembly: GCF_030124405.1. Taxonomy (NCBI): domain Bacteria; kingdom Pseudomonadati; phylum Pseudomonadota; class Alphaproteobacteria; order Hyphomicrobiales; family Rhizobiaceae; genus Sinorhizobium; species Sinorhizobium sp. 7-81. The sequence goes on from NZ_JASKLT010000003.1 coordinate 618,870, forward strand.
AACTGCATCGCCAGCAAGGGCAGCAGCAACAGAAGCACTGCGATTGCCCAAGGCGTCATCCTCCAGAAGCGCCCGCGCCGTCCGTCGCCGATTTCCGTCTTTCCTGCCATTGCCATACCTCGGTGACCAAGCGAATGAGTTGAGCCGTTTCCGGGGAACCCGAGGGGTAGCTGAACCGTCGGTCCATTTCCCGATGAACTGCACCGCTATATTCACGCCCGGTTTGGACGCCGGTCAAGGCGGCAGCCGACGCCGGCACATCGCTTGCCTATTTGTCCGCCCGCTTGGTGCACTGGATCTTTTGCTTCACACAGGCGATCTGCGGCGTCGAGCACTCGGCCGCGCCGTTCACCACCGCACAGAAAGAACATTGGTCGTTGAACTCCAGGCAATCCGGATTGGCCACCATGAATTCCTTCAAGCTGTCGTCCTGCGTTTGAGTCGTTCCTGTGGCCGCCCCGACCTCGGCCGAAAGCGCGGCCACAGCACTGGCAACGGCGAACGCGAACGAAAGGGCGAACTTACGGACGGCATATCTCATTGCATCCCCTTTCGCGGCGCCGACGATCTTGGTGCCTGCAGTCACCCCGCCAGGTTGCGGATCGCGCGCATGAAGACACGGGCGCCGATGCCGATCAGCGCGTCGGGAAAATCATAATCCGGATTGTGCAGCCGCGGATGGTTTTCGCCGGCGCCGAGGAAGAACATGGCCGAAGGCGCGACCCGGCCGAAAAGGCCGAAATCCTCCGATGCCTTCATCGGCAGCGCGCCCGCGCCCGGATCATGGCTGACGCCTTCCTCGTCGAGCGCCCGCCTGAGTTCGTCGACCGCCGGCGCCGCATTGCTGCACTGGTGGAAGACGTCCTCGTAGCCGATCGTCGCCTTGAGCTTCGCCGCCTCGGCCTCCTTGCGGACGAGAACCTCCGCGGCCGACACCAGCGCCGCCATCCTCTCGTCCGTCAACGTGCGCAGCGTCGCCCAGATCTCGGCGTAGCCGGGGCTGATGCCGAAGGCCTCCTCGCCGAGCTTCGCATGCGTTACTGTCACCAGCGTGAAATTCTCGTCGAGCGCCCCGCCAACACCAAGCGCGGTCAGGCCGCTAAGTAGCTTCGCCAGCGCAAAGGTCGGCGCGATCCCGTCTTCGGGCGAAGAGGCGTGCGCCGTCCTGCCCGAAAGCGCGATCTTCATGCCGCGCGAGGCGCAGTTGACCGGCCCCTCGGCGAGCGCCACATGACCAAGCGGCAGGCCGGGAAAATTGTGCAGCGAGAACACGAAGTCGGGCCTCAGCGCGTGAAACTTCGGATCGGCGAGCACCGCCGCCGCCCCTGCCCCGTTCTCCTCGGCCGGCTGGAACAGGAGGATCGCCCTTCCGCGCGCCGGCCGCAAGCGGCCGAGCCCCCTCGCCAGCGCCATCAGGATTGCCATGTGCCCGTCATGCCCGCAGAGGTGCCCCTTGCCGATAACCTCCGAGCGGTGCGGCAGGTCGGAAACCTCCTCGATCGGCAGCCCGTCGAGCTCGGCGCGGATCATCACCGTCGGCCCATCGCCCGGGCCGCGGTAGATCGCCGCCACGCCGTGCCCGCCAAGCCCGGTGACGATCTCGTCCGCCCCGGTTTCTTCAAGCGCCGCCGCGACCGACCTTGCAGTCTCCGCCTCCGCGCCGGAAAGCTCGGGCCGACGATGCAGCGCGCGCCGAAACGCCGTGATCTCTTCCAACTCGCCGCTGCCCAGAAACATGTTTCAACTCCCCGAATGCACGCACCGCCGATGACGAGGGCCTCCGCCGAAATGCCGCCACGGCTGCATGGACTACGGCCACTCCCAGTTCGCCTCCTCGCTGCGGCAGATTTACGCTCGTTATATTCCTCGTCGTTGCGACGAAAACGTGAGTCTGGCTACCGGTCGGATCCTGCCGCCGACGTTGCCGCTGTGATGGCGTTAAGTTCCGTCCCGGCACCAGGATGACATTGCCCCGCCCGGATCGTAGGCCAGTCTCTGACCGATTTTGGGTTGAGGCACGACTTCCGTATTGGTGATTAAGGATTTGCCCCCGGACGGTCAACGGAGGCGCACTCGCCTCGTCCGATAATTGCAGCCGCCAATCTAGTCCCGAATCCGCGCATCTTCCTCGCCCGGCTTCTCGATGGCCACCGCCTTCGCCCGGATTTTGGTTTTCACGGAACCATAAACTCCAGCTTCGTCACAAAAACCCATACTGATCATCACCGTGAATCGGCCGTCGTCAAAACCCAGGAATTCGATATCACCGAAATCGTCATTCGGGATGATGCCAGGCGGATCGAATGAGATGTAATCGACCCCCTCGAACACCAAGAAGCCATCCTCAATATCTTCGGCCGTATAGAAATCCCAGGTCTCTCCGCGAACCCGCGATATGGCGTCGACCTGGATTTTGACCTCCTTCTTCCAACCATCAAGCATGATGGTCTTGCAGGCGCGGTCGCCGAGATAGATCGTGTTCAGGAATTCGTCGGGCTTCATTCTCTTACCTCATCGGCCAATGTGCATCAGGGCTGTTGTACGGCACCACATTACCCCAAATGTCAATCGAAGGGCCCTGATACGTCTTGCCTGTACCAGTGCCCAACAGGTGTCCATGTCCATGCGGCGTTTTTCTGGAGCCATGCCCCTGGGGGTTCATTCTGTGATAGTTCGAGCCATTCGGATAGCGCGTGTGTGTATCGACAGGATTTGCGCCAGGTACCGTACTTCCTCCCAGCGGTTCGAAGGCGATGTTGCCTCTCCGGTCGACGATGTAGCGTTGAATGGGTAGCCCGGTGCAGGGATCCACAGTCTGAGCTCTTTGAAGCTCTTCCAGCCGCCGCTGCAAATTGTCTCTCGCCTGAATGGAAGAGGAGCCGCCCGGCGGCTCCAGAAACGCGTCGGTTGAGGCGTCGTATCTGCCTCATGAGGATCCCTATTTGATCCGCCATCTGTTCTTGCGCCGGCGTTCTTGCCGGGAGGCCGCGCCTTGCAGGCGGCCGAGCCTGGGCAAATTCAGTGCCGCCCCAGCTATGCCGGCTCTCGCTGCGGCCCCACGTCGGTAAGTGGCTTCTCGCCCCCTCGCCGAAATCGCGCAGTTCTAGGGCGCCGCCGATTCCCATCGGCGCTTCGTAAAAGTCGTCTAAGTCGCTAATTCTCCTCACCCCGGGAGCCCCCCAATATGCGCCGCCGCCAGCGGCTCGCCGCCCATCATTTCCGCGGCGTTCTGCTGACGTTTCAGGTTCAGCTCCGCGTCAATCTGGTAGCGCTTGAGAGCACCCTTCTGCTGGATCTCGGCAAGCTTCAGCTCGCGGTCGATCTCCAGCTTCCGCCGGTCGTTCTCCGCTGAAAGCCGCGCCCTCTCGGCATCGGCCTTGGCCCGCATCTCCAGCTTCTGCATTTCCGGGTTCGGCTGGCTGGCGCTTGCCTGCATCCGCCGCTCAATCTCCTCCGGCGTCGGCTTGGTGAAATAGAGATCGGGCGATTTCAGCCCGGCCGCCTCCACCGATTTGGCAATGCCGTTGTAGAGGTTGTCCGGCGAGACATAAGGATTGTCCGGCCCGAGCGTCATCAGAAGCTTTTCCTGCAGCTGCTGGATCATCTGGATCATCATCATGTCGCGCTCGCGGGTGCCGGCGCCGAGCCCGGTATTGACGGTCGCGTCCATCTCGGCGTTCCAGTGGCGCGGGTCGAAGCTCGCCCATTGGCCGCGCAGCCTGACTGTGCGCGGCCGGTCCTGGTGCTTGATGACAAGCCTGAGCAGCCCCTTGAACACGCGCCGCAACCCTTGCGCAAAGGTGCGCACCATCAGTTCCGTCTGGCCGATCCCCGCCTGCTCGACCAGCGCCGTCGCCCGCGCCGTCATGTTCTGAAGCGCGTCCGGGGCAAGCCCGCTCGAGGCGTCGGAAATGCCGGTGCGGTCTGTCGCCTCCTGGTCAAGATAGGAAAGCATCGCGAAAGACTCTTTCGCGACGAACGGCACCATCGTGTAGCCGAGCGCCGCGCGCGCATCGATGCCCTGGCTGACGCGGATCGGCTGCCCGAATTTCGGGTTGAGCACGGCTTCCGGATTGGCGATCGCCCCTTCCTGGACGATCGGCTGCTGGTTGTTCTGCCAGTAGAGATTGTCGAGCGTCTGGCGCATCAGCACGGTCTTCACCCGCTGGATTTCCGCCATGTCGTCGGTGACCGAGCCGCCCTCGCGCTGGTGCGGCCGCCGCTCGACGATCAAGTCGGCAAACGGCACCTCGTCCCATTCGTCGTTCGAAAGCAGGTTCTCCGCGCCCGTGCCGCCGGCAAAGACGAGCCGGCGTAGCTCCGCAATGCCGTCGTCGTCCGCGTCGACCTTCACGTAGAGCTCGTAATAATCCACCTCCTCCAGCGCCTTCGGCACCGCATCCCTTGCGGCGAAGGCATCGCGCCGTCGGATGAACTCTTCGTCGTCGCGGCCGCTATCGCCGGTCGAGGCCGGCAGGCCTTCGATGAGGTCGCGGTCATGCCCCATCGCGATGAGATCCGAGCGGCGCATGCGTGTGGCAATGCCGGTGATCGGGCTCTCCTCGATCGAGAGCGCGTCCGGATGGATCATGAACTCTTCGAGCGGCACCGCCGCCAGTCGCGGCGTGCCGCGCTCCACCTTTCGGCGGATCTTCACGCTGTAGCTCGGCTGCTCGATCACGCCCTCGAGTGTCTGGATCTTCTCGATCGTCCGCGACTGCTCCAGCACCTCCACCGCGTCGTCGCCGACGAGCTGGACGAGCGCCGCCTCGTCGAGCCCCGTATGGGTGGAGACCGCGACGGAAATCTTGTTCTCGTACCACCAGCGGATGATGCCGTTGCGGAGCTTCAAGGCGTCGTGCGCCGCGTCCTGCACGGCGTCGTAGCCGTCGCTTTCGGGAAAGACGATGTAGTTGATGTAGTCGGTCGCCTGTTCCGCCGCCGCCTCGTCGCCCTCGTTGACGGGCGCGTATTCCACCACCTTGTCGTTGCCGAGGATGGTGCGGATCAGCGACGGCAGCACCTTCTTGATCGCCGCGCGGCAATCACGCGAAACCACTTTCGAGCGGTTGGCGTCCGCCGGAACGTCCCTCATCGTGCCGTCGTAATATTCCATCGCCTTGATGCGATCGACCGCGAGCGTATCGCGATAGTCTTCGCAGTCCTTCACCAGTTGGCTGACCAGTGCGGCCAGGCGTTCATCGGTCATTGCAGCCATCGGAGAACCTTTCGGGCGGTGGGATTTCCATTTTGTGTTGTGATGGTGCGCCCGGGGCTTCGTCTCGGCGCGCTTGGCTAAGCCTGCGCGAGCCGTTAGCTTGCGCATCGATTGCGGGGGCACAAATGACTATTGACAAAGACCGGAAGGCGATAAGCCTTGCCGTTTACGGCGCGTTCTGCGGAAGCGCCGCGATCTTTCTCGCCCTTTGCCTTGCCTTTTGGGCATGGCGCGTGAACAGTTTCCCGCATTCGGTCGCAACGGTCACGAGCGTGCGTGACGAGGTGATTGCCGTCAGATCACGAGGTTTGGACACCGGCCGGCGAAAGACTGTCACGGTGGGCACGATTTAATTCACCAGGACGCACAACCGAAAGACCTATCAGTGCGAAGCGTCGGTGGAACTGGGCGTCCCGGAGGACGGCTACAAGATCGGTGATCGCCTCGATATCGTGCCAGCAGCCAGCACATGCCAGCGCTTCGACATCGTTGAACGATTGCCGACGCCTTGAACGGCCGTTGCGAAATGGTTGCGGGGAGGCTGGCGAGCTATCGGCCGCCTCCTCGTGAATGGGATGGCGATAATTGGAGAAACCGCGTAACCCTTGCCTACCGCCTCGATTTATGGCGCCATCAACAGCCTGCCTGTCGCAACACGCTCTGGGGCTTCCAATGACCGATACGAAACCGGATACTCTGGATCAGGTCCTCGCCGATCTGATCAGTGCCCAAATCGAGCAACGCCACACGAACGAACTTCGAGCAATTCTCTCGACCGGCAATGAGATCACCATGCACGGAAAGTTCACTGTCGGCCGGGACTTCATCATCTACAAGACGGCGAAGGACGATAGCGGCAAGTGGGCGATGACGCCCTTCTCCCATATCGTGCAATTGATAATTTGAGGCTGCCGCGACCACGGTCGGGGACGGCAAGCAAAGAACATGCTACGCTCCCACTCGTGTTGCCATGCGGCGACCATTCCTGAGCCGCACGGCCCGCGAGGACTTAAAAAGCCGCTTGCGCGTTTCCTTGCCAGAGATGCCTGACCTGACAACGGCGACGAATGCTGAAACCTGCATTCCCAGCGCTCCACTCAAGGAGGTAAGCGCCATGTCACATCGTCTTGTTTTCTCTCTGATCCTCGTCACGATAAGCATCATGGTGGTTTGGGCTTTCCGACCGGAGCCTACCATCTTTACCGGCTACAAAACGCCGCCAACGGCAGATCAAATCAACCAGTCCGATCGCCTGACGCAGTGATGTCGGTAGGGCGCCCCCCGCTGCATGTTTCCTGGATTCCCAGCGTTGCCAGGAATAGCTACGAACGGATCGTGAACTTGTGGCGGCAGATGGCTGCCCATCACCCGTAATCTCCGGCCGTACGCAGACCGGCATGGTATAATGCCGGTGCGTTACAAAGCCTCGACCTTTGTTATCCATAACCAACCATCTTGCCGGAACCAGCCGCGCAGATGGCACGTTGTCGTATGTGCAAGAGTGGAGTTCGTTATCATGGCTGGAAAAGACTACCGAGGACCGGAATATCACGCTTCGACGGGCCTGCCCGTGAGCATTCTACTGCTCTCTGCGGTCGCCATATCAGGCTATCTTTTACTCGCAGGATCCTTGACCAGCGAGGAGCACGCCGCCGCCAAGGTTTACTTGCCGGCTGCCCAGACCCAGGCGCAATGACAGGCTGGACCTGAAAACAAGGCTTTTGCGTCCCGCGAGCCCATCATGCCTAGATTTGCTCACATTCGGTTCCCCATGATGGGAAATGGACAAGGCAGGCATCGCGTTTCTGGCGCTCATACTCATCCTCATCGCTCTGGTGGTGAGCATCCTCGCGTTCAAACCTGAAGCGCCACAGCCGCCCACCACGCCGCCAATCATTCCGGAAAACTAGATCTGGAAGCAATTCCGTCCGCGATTGCGCAGTTCGCCACGCCCGTTGCTCGCCGCTTACACAACGCTCGGCTCAAGTAATTACGAACGGCGGCGGAACGCTTCGCGAACGAAGCGTGGATCTCTACCACCTGCGGGCTAATCCCTCGTCAGCCGCTTCCTCGGCATCCCCCCTCAAACCACCTTCCGATCCGTGAACCTCCACGCCGCGGCATCGGCCTTCACCCTCGCGAACCGTTTCATCATCAGCGCGTAGCGCGAGGCGGAGAGGAGGTCGTCGCGTTCCTTGACGATCCGGCCGTCCTTGCGGTGGTAGAGGCGGAACTCCTCGAACCATTCAGTCGCGGTGGAAAACACCTTCCACCGCCCGGTCTGCATCCGCTGCAGCATGTCGGAAAGCCCCGCCTCGACGCCGTTGGTGCCATCGTCGAAGGTTGCTCGGTCGGGAAGCAGCGCCAGCCCCTGCCCGCGATATTGCGCGGCAAGCTGTTCACCGCTGCCCTTGTCGTGCTGCAAGCCGTCATGCGGCCAGGCGAAGGGCAGCCACGGCCCCCAGGGTTTCAGCGCCGCCGCATGGATGATCGGCGTCGCCTCGCGCTCGCGATAGGTTTTCGTCACATAAAAAACGTCGGCGTCCCGATCCCAGGCGCAGGCCGTGGCCGCGAAGGGATGGTCCCAGCCGAAGTCGAGCCCGCCGATCTGCACCCAGTGCTTCGGGATCTCGAAGGGATCGACGCGGATCGCCTCCTCCGCAATCGGGAAGACGCGCCCCGAACCGAGCGCCGGCACGCCTTTCGTGCGCGCCTCGCGCTCATGCGCCGGATAGCTGTCGATGATGCGCTGCCGCTCCTCCGCCGTATAGTGTTCGGCATCCTCGATCGTCATGGTGATGACCTCGCGATCCGGCGACTTTTCCATGAGATATCGCGCCACCACGCTGCTTAAGCCCTTGAGCGGCGTGAAGGTGACGGCGACCGACCCGCGTGTCGCATTGGTGCGCGTGATCCCCTCGAAATAGACGTCCTCCGGCGGCTCCTCGTCGAACCAGACATAGTCGACCGTGTTCGCCTGCCATTTGCCGCGCCCCTGCTCATAAGCCTTGAAGAGCAGCGTCGAGGTGTTTCCCGTGACATGGCGCACCGTCACGCTGTCGAGCGCGCCGGAGGCGCCGGAACGCCGCGTGGTCGCCTGGATCGCCGCCTTGGGGATGAAGCCGGTGCCCCAGTCCTCCTCGTTGAGCGGCGGGCCGACGAGCAAGCGCTGCACGCCGTCGCGCGTCAGCTCGTAGGATTCGGAGCCCGCCAGCATCACGATCGGCTTGTCGAACCGCCGGCCCACCCACCAGTTTGGGTAGCGCCCCGTCAGGTGCATTGCCGCTTCCGCCGCGCCGGCCAGCGTCTTGCCGAGCTGGTTTCCAGCCATGAACAGGCGTTCGCGAAAGGTGGCACCCGCCGCATGGAAATCGCGCTGCCTGGCATAGGGCCGGTAGCCGGCGAGAATATTGGTGCGCCGCCGGCGGTCGAGCTCCGCCATCAGCACAGCCTGCTCCTTCAGCAGCGCGTGCAGATCGGAGGGCTCGGGGCGCGACGAGGCTTCAGGCGTTGCGGTCAGGGGGTCGCAGGATCGGTTTGACACGTTTTTCCCCGCCGGTTCGCGCATTGTTCCATTATTGGCTCTTGCCTTTGGCGATCAGGCGTGGAAATTCCATCGGAATGAGAATCAGCCGTACCTTATTGATTACGCTCTGCCTCTCGGCGCTGGCGTCCTCGTGCACCGAGATCGCCGACGCCCCCGCGCCCACGCGCCGCCCCAAGGTGGCCGCCGCCGTCGTGGATAATTCCCCGCGGCAATGCACGACCCGCCAGACGCAGTGCTACTATGGCACCGGTCCGGCCGGCGAACCCTGCTCCTGCTGGTCGAGCGCAGGCGCTCCCGACCACGGCGTCACCACAAAATAAGCCACCCGCGTGTGCCGCGCGCTCGACGCGCAAAGGACGCCGCAACAAACGGCGCTGCGCTCACGCGCCGCGCGCGCAGCGCATTTCACGCGCCGGCCGAATTGGTCTTAAACCGCCCGTTAACCATGTTTCGCGTTACTCGGGGAACAGAGCGACCGGCGCCACAAGAATAACTCCATGTCACGATCTGAAGACAACGGGCCGAAAACGAGGCCTTGAAGGGGGTATGGCATGGTCAAAACAGGTCTTGGCGCTTCGTTAGCCGCTCTCACCTTCTCGCTGGTCGTCGCCGGCGTTCTCCATTTCGCGCTGTCCCAGTACCGCACAGGCGCTCTCCCCGCCGTGTCAGGCGAAATCACCTCGTCGATCCCGCGATGATGTGAACAGACCCCGTCCGGGAAGGCCCGGCTGGACGGGGCTCTGGCGCGGCCTGCTGCATGCAGCAATCTACATGTTCCAGCAACCTTTGCGCGCCTGCCAGGACACGCGGGCGCCGTGGCCGCGCTGGGCCTTCGTACTTGCCCTGAAAACGTCCGGGCCCCAGCCTCGGTTCCATGCCCGGTCTCGCTTCGCCAAATCTTCGAAGCCCCTTGCGCTTCCACTGGCACTGGCCAATGCTTGGACGAGCCGGGTCACGGAAGGAGGCATTCCCATGATCGAAGGTCATTGCCATTGCAGGTCGGTGCGCATCACCGTTCCCAGCCGCCCCGAGACGCTCGGCGATTGCAACTGCTCGCTCTGCAGCCGGCTCGGCGCGCTTTGGGGCTATTATCCTGTGAACGGTGTCACGGTCAGCGACGAGCACAAAACGCTCGTCGGCTACGTCCAGGGTGCCGCGAGCCTGACCATGCACCATTGCGGCCGCTGCGGCTGCACGACCCATTGGTCGCCGCGCGGGCGCGACGGCACCCGCATGGGCGTCAACATGCGGATATTCGACCGTTCGGTCTGGGAGGAAATCCCCCACCGGCTGATCGACGGCGCAAGCTGGTAGCCGGCGCGACTCGCGCCTTGGCCTGTCCTCCCCCGCTCAGATCCTGCCCATCAACAGGAGGACGATCAGCACGATCACCAGAATGCCGAGAATACCGGAGGGGCCATAGCCCCAGCCGCTCGAATACGGCCATGTGGGGATGGCGCCGATCAAAAGCAGGATCAGAATAACAAGAAGTACGGTTCCAAGCATGTCGCGGTCCTCCGCTGCATGATTCGACCCGCGGACGAATTCCTGCAGCAATGCAACGTGCCGCGGCAATTATTGGCGCGGACGCGCTGCCGCAGCGGATGGTTGTCATTCCTAACGAATGCCTACCGGAGCAATAAGTTCCGGCGAACCGCACGCCCGGCGGTCAGGTAAATCCCGCTCGCCCGCTCGCCGCGCGGCGCTATTTCGGATGTAACATCGGTAACAGCGCCGGCGCGCCAAAGATCCTTTTATCGGTTCGTTCTCAGACCCTTGAGAACGTGCTAAAATTCCTTCGGCAAAAAGAGGGGGAGAACCAATGCCACGTATCGCAAATCTTTTTTTCAAAACCGCCATCATTTTCCTGATCGCCGGCATCTCGATCGGCCTTCACATGTCGATTTCGGGTAATCACGCGCCAACCGGCGCCCACGCCCACGCCAACCTGCTCGGCTGGGTCACCATGGCGCTCTTCGGCGTCTACCACGCGCTCAATCCGCGCAAGGCCGAGAAGCGCCTGGCGATGATCCAGTATGTCGTCTACACCTTCGGCGTCGCCGTGCTGATCCCGTCGCTTTACCTGATGCTTTCCGGAAACGCCGCGATGGAGCCTGTCGTCGCCATTTCCTCGCTCATCGCCTTCGCCGGCGTCCTGATGTTTGCGGTCATCATCTTCTCGAGCAGCGAGGCCACGGTTCCAGCCGGTGTCTCGCCGGTGCGCTGATGCAATCGGGATGAGGTGGCCTCCACCTCATCCTACCTGCCTGTTAAGGCTGAAATCCTGAAGCAATCTGCGCAGATCCACCCGCGGCGGCACACGTACGCCTGACATTAAAAACGCCCTGCAGCACTTGGGAATTGCCGCAGGATTCAGCCCTGAGCCAGTTTCGATCCGGGGCACCGCCCCGCGGGGCGCCGCGTCCGTGCGGGTTTGCGCGCCGCCCTGTTCTTCGCCGGCGCTTCGATCAGCGGCCGGATCGTCTGATCGAGCATCCGGATGCGCCGGACAAGCTCTTCATCCGTAAGCTCGTCCAGCGCGTTGGCATTCGCCGAGAGATCCTTTGGCAGGATCGAGGCCAGGAGCTTCAGATAGGATTCCGGCTTCTCCTCGCGCAGCCGCGCGATCACGTCGACGCCATGCGCCTCGAAATCCGCCTGCACCGCCTCGAGGAAGGCCCCGCCGAGCCGGGTCCGCGAGCCCTTCGCGGCACACGTAGGACCGACGTTAGTCTCGTCGACAACGTCGTTGATTGCTTCGCCCGAAGGCATGCTCGAGAAATCGTCGTCGATCATCTGCACCGCCTCTTTTGCATCCGTCTCTATCCGCCGGGAGTTCCCGCGATCGAACGTGCAACAGTTCGCGCTTCGCTACCCACAATTGCGCCAGAATCGCGACTCAGATTAGCTCGCGACCGCCCGCAACACTCTGGATACGGACTCGGCACGCAGCAATGTCACGGAGCAGCAACATGCTGAAGGTTCTTGCCACCGCCACTTTGGCCGCCCTATGCGGCTCCCCGGCCTTGGCAGAGGGTCAGACCGGGGATCCGCGCTACCTCGTCAAGGCATGGATTCAGAAATACGACAAGAGTTTCGTACACGCGACCGGCTGGTGCGGCACCGGCGACCTTTGCACGCTCAAAGTCGGCGAGCACGATATCCGCATTCGCTTCTTTCTGTCGGGCGAGAGCTACCGCTTGAGCGTGCGCGCAACGCCCGACGACCCCGCCACCTGCTGCGTCTTCGCCAACAGGTCCGAAGAGGTTTTCGTCGGCGGAGGATCGCCACACGCCGAGAAGCTCTATTTTCGGCCCCCGATGCGCTCGCGGACAGGGGTCGCGTGGAATTCGGCACGCTCTTCATCGCACTCGAGGATTTGCGGTAGCCGGATCATCGACCTATTTGGAAAGCGGCTCTCGCAAAGTAGGACGCATGCGGTTTGGATTGTCCCAAGGCGCCCACTCTTCACCTCTCAGTTGAGGTTCGCTTTTATACGGTTCCCCGTAGACTCTCTCCCGCTCATCGCACCCGCCCGGCCGTCGCGTTGCGCCTCTCAGTCAACGTCGTTCAAGCGTCTTGCGCCTTGCGATCGGCCGGGCGGCTGCGGGGAGCGGCCGGTGATACTGCCACGGCCGCAGCGCCGCGCATCCTTTCGGACGCCTCAAGGTCGCTGTTCCGTTCAGGCGCATCACCGGCCGCATACGGCGCCGCGCCGCAGCGTGAGACGCGCGGCGGCTGCCGTAATCCGTTGTGTGACGATGGTTTGATAAGCTCATCCGGCAATCAGCCGCCGGAATCGAAACGGCTGCCGAAGCAGCCGTCGCATCAGGACAAAATTCCTATCCTTGATTTACGGAATAATCCGATTCACCTCGCCCTTGCAAGAGCCGGCAAAGGACAAAGCTTCCGATCGCCCATTTAGCGACAGCAATTTTGCCCGCCGCCGCTCACGCCTTGCCCGCCCGGACCCGCAGCCGGCACCTCCCCTGGCCTTGGCCGCGGCGGGCTTGCCTCACGCCGCGAGCACGTAAATCCGGCTCAAGCCGTTGTTGTACGAACGTATATTATAATTTTCTTGCATAAGACAAAGCCCTCTGCTTCAATCGAAAACGGGTCGATGCTCAAGGGGCTTGGGCATGATTATACTGGTGGAAATCTCCGCAAGCAGAGCGACGGAAAGACCGATCGCGCCTTTGAGGCCGATGGCGAGCCGATGCGCGTGCCCAGGGAAGCCATTGCCTGACCTGCCGGTAAAAAACGCGTGAGCGAGGCTAGAAAAACCGGCAAGCCGATAGATATTTATACTTGTAATGCCAAGAAATGACGGTGCGGCGCATATATTTTAGTCTTTGATAACCCCATGGCTCCCGGACCGATACCGGGGGAACCAGACAAGCCCTCCACGCATTTGCCTTCCGACAGAAGGAGTTTCAGTCATGCGTAATCACTGGATCTATGTTGCTTTAGGATTTGTTGCCGGCGCCGGCCTGTTTCTCGCCACTTCCTGGCAGCGCACGCCGCCGACCGGGATGCCGACGGTGAAACTCGAAAAGACAGACCGCGTCCAGGGCCCCGCCGTCCAGGCGTCGTTCGTCATGGAACGCTTCGGCCCCGCGCGCTCGGTGGAATAGCCGCCGCGCAGCCAGTCCTTGATTTGAATCCGCATCGCAATCGGCCGGAAAACACGCTGGCGCTTCCGGCCGATCGTGTTGTGGCGTCGTCTGTCGCAGCCGAGCGTGGAAGATTTCATCGTCGCGTTGCCGGTGTCGAGCAGCGGTGACATGAACATTTTTGCTCGCCGAACGTTTCCTTGCAGCCTGCAACAGTGCATGCGCCCAAAAGTACGGAGGACTGGCAATGATTCCTGTCCGGCGTGCCAGGATGATCGAGTGGATTGCAGTGGTTGCCGCATTCGCTCTCGTCGCGGCGTTAATGATCGCAACGCTGCTCCCCTGATCGACGTCGCCGTTCAGACAATGCCGGAAAATTTCCGCTGCTCGCGGATGTAAGCGACTGCCGCAGCCTGCAGGGCTCTGCACTCCTCCTCGAACCGGAGCAGGGTCTCATCGTCTTTCTCGGGAGAGCATCGCATGGCATCGCGCCGCAAGCACGCATGCTCATAGACCTCGCATAGATGCAGGAATACGAGATCCCGGGCCATCCAAGGACTGTCTCGCAATTCAGGGGCTGCCAAGAGCAGCCTGGCCATCCCTGCCTTCTGCAAATCCATGCCAACGCTCGCATTCTTTCGACGAGCTGCTGCATGTTTCCCTGGTTAAAAAAGCATGCAGCAATTCAAGGCGTTACAGCATCCCTTACGCGTCTGACGACGACGTAGAGTGAGTTAACTGGCAGTGTTAGGAAAAAGTTCCAGAAAGTACCTGAATGCACCCGCTACTGCGGAGGTTTCTTTGCCCAAGAGGAAAGGAAACCGACTGAACCGTGCCTCTCAGCACAGCGCTTCGATTCGACTTCATTCGTGGTCGGCGAGCAAATTTTGCGTCCAATATGGCGATTGTCTGCAACCTGAAACTGTTTTATGCATCGCGTGTACAGGCATGGGGGCATGGCATGGCAAAGATTACCGTTGCGTCGAACTACAGCTTCGATCAGACGAATATGGATTTTAGCGCGTTCTATTCGGGCGTTTCCTACTACGGGGATGGAACGCTTTTCCGGGTCACCTACTCGAATGGTTTCGTGGAAGAGTTCCAGGGCTATGGGTTCACCTATAACGCCTACGGCGAAGCGATCTCCGGCACGGTGACGAGCTTCGCCGGCTATTATGGCGGGCAGCGGCTCTACTCCGTCGAAGGCTCCGTCGCCGCCACGGCAATCGTTGCGGCGGCGCAAACCTACAGTCTCAATGATGACTATGGCCTGATGATTCAGGTCCTCAGCGGTAACGATACTCTCACCGGCGGAAACTTCGCCGATGTGCTGTTGGGCTTTGCTGGCAACGACTGGATCAATGGCAACAGCGGAAGCGATGTCCTTTGGGGCTATGACGGCAACGACACGATCATCGGAGGGGCCGGTCAGGACGAGCTCAACGGCGGGACCGGAAGCGACACAGCATCTTACGGAACCGCCTCGGCATCGGTCAGGGCAAGTCTCGCAACGCCATCGAGTAACACCAATGATGCCTATGGAGACACCTACACCTCCATCGAGAACCTGACTGGCTCGCGCTATGGCGACATTCTTATCGGAAATGGATGGGCCAACATTCTGAGTGGTGGCGACGGCAACGACACACTGATCGGCGGCACCGGCGGTGACAAGCTCTATGGCGGCACCGGCACGGACACCGCCTCCTACGCCGGCGCTTCGCTCGGCGTGGTCGCCAATCTCACCACCGCTGCGGCAAACACCAACGACGCCAGGGGCGACGCCTACTCCTCGATCGAGAACCTCACCGGGTCGAGCTACAACGACGTGCTCACCGGCAATGCCGGCGCCAATACGCTTGATGGCGGGCTCGGCAACGACACGCTCATCGGCGGCGCCGGTGCGGACAGGCTCTATGGCCGCAGCGGCACCGACACCGTCTCCTATGCGGGTGCCACGGCCGGCGTGGTCGCCAATCTTACGAGCGCTGCGGCAAACACCAACGACGCCAAGGGCGACATCTATTCCGAGGTGGAAAGCCTTATCGGCACGAGCTACGCGGACAAGCTCTACGGCAATGCCGTCGCCAACGGCCTGACCGGCGGCGCCGGCAACGACCTGCTGGCGGGCTATGCCGGCAACGACCTGCTTTACGGCGGCGCCGGCCGCGACCTGCTTTACGGGGGCACCGGCGCCGACCGGTTCGTCTTCAAGGCCACGACCGAATCCGCCGGAACGTCCTATGATTCGATCTACGACTTTCTCACGAGCGAGCAGGACAGGATCGATCTTTCGGCCATCGACGCCAGCACCAAACTGACGGGAAACCAGGCGTTCAGCTTCGTCGGCACGGCGGCCTTCAAGGGTGTCGCGGGGGAGCTTCGCTACGAGAAACAGCTATCGGACACCTACATCTATGCCGACGTGAACGGCGACAAGGTTGCCGACCTCAAGATCCATCTCGACGACGCCGTCACGCTGACGAAGGACTATTTCATCCTGTGAGCCGCCTTGCGTCATCATGCAGTAACCAGACGAAACCCCGCTTCGGCGGGGTTTTTCATTGCCTGCTGCATCGGAAAGACGCACCGCACCGCATTGGTCATCGGACAACCGCCGTGACGATGAAGGCGGCAACGGCGCCGCAGAGCACCGCATAGGCGCAGGCGCGCAACATTTTCATTCGCCGGGTTTTCTCGCCGGTCCAATCGTAGCCCATCATGTGCTCCGAACACTCACTCGCCTTACAGCGCGCGTCTCTCCCGAGGCGCAAAGGCCGCTGTAAAGCTTTGAATTACTGTGCGATTCCTTAAATCGTCTGCGACCTCGGAAATCATGCAGTAACTTGATGGGTTCTTCTTAAGAAATGGAAAATCGGGCGAAGAAAAACCGCGCCCCGGCGCAAGCGTAGTGTTGGAGCATCGACGAAGGCGGCATGCCGCCCCATCCCGTCTTGCCTTTCGCCCGCGAATGGGCAAGTTACGCGCGAATGGGCCCTGCCCGACGCGACGAGAATTTTCGAGGAAACTGCTTTGAACGCCGACAACACGCCCGACGCCACCATCAAGGTCGAGAAGCGAGCAAACGGCCGCTGGGCCTTCGTGCTCACCTATCGCGGCGTGACCTATCCGGCCGAGGGTCAATTTGCCTCCCCGCTCCAGGCGCAGGCCGCCGCCCATGCGGCGAAGAAGCTCCTCGAGAGACGCGGCTGATCCCCAAGCGGGATGAGGAAAAGTGCGTAGCGGTTTTCCGGCTCGCATCCCGCGTCTCAAAAAGCTGCGGGATGAGAGTGCGCAGCAGTTTTCCGCCCGCATCCCGCGTCTCAAAAGCTCCGGGATGAGGAAAAGTGCGCAGCGGTTTTCCGCTCGCATCCCGCGTCTCAAAAACTGCGGGATGAGGAAAAGTGCGCAGCGGTTTTCCGGCTTGCATCCCGCGTCGGCGGTGGTGGTTTCGCGACGGTCGGCTCGCTGACGCCTGACAACGATTTCTTGCCGCTCCTCCGTATGCCCGGCGAACCGCTCGGAACCGGGACGGGCTAAATGCGTTTGGCCAGTGCACCCAGCGGAGAAGCCCGATGCCGAACTGCTTCGTCGAACACCGCCATGAGACAATCGGCCAACACCGCCTGTTCCTGCGCGAGGCCGGGCCGGCCAACGCGCCGGTGCTGCTCCTGCCGCACGGCTATCCCTGCTCGTCCTACCAGTTCCGCCGCCTCATGCCGGCGCTCGCCGATCGTTGGCGGACCGTGGCGTTCGATTGGCCGGGCTTCGGTTACAGCGATACGCCCGGCCCGGCCTCGTTCGGCTACGACTTCGACGCCTACGAAAGCGTGCTGACGGCGGTTGCAAACCATCTTGGCCTCGATCGCTATGCGCTGTGGCTCCACGATTACGGCTCGCAGATCGGCCTGCGCCACGCGATCGCCCATCCCGAGCGCATCGCCGCGCTCATTATCCAGAACGGCGACATCTACGAGGATGTGCTTGGCCCGAAGTACAAGACCATCAAGGCCTGGTGGGCGGACAAGAGCGATGAGAAGCACCGCCCGCTCGAGAAGGCGGTGAGCGAGGAAGGCTTCCGCGCCGAGTTCGTCGGCGAGGTGTCCGAGGAAGTGGCCGCACGAGTCCCGCCTGACCTATGGAAGCTGCACTGGCCCCTGATGGACAGCGCCGTGCGCCGGCAGGTGGCGGTCGCGCTGATGGAGAAGCTGGAGGCGAACCTTGCCTGGTTCCCGCGCTATCAGGCGTACCTTCGCGACCATGGTCCGGCGACGCTGATCGTCTGGGGGCCGGAGGACGGCTACATGCCCGCCGAGTCCGCCCGGGCCTATCTCCGCGACCTGCCGGATGCCGAACTGCATCTGATCCAGGGGGCCGGCCATTGGCTTCTGGAAACCCATTTCGACGCCGCGCTGCCGCTCGTTCGCGACTTTCTCACCCGTCACCACGCCTGACTGCCGCGCCGTCCCGGCCGGCGCCGGGGCGCTGTGGCTCCTGCCTGCACGAAGGAGAATGCCATGCCGACCAAGCCGACCATCGCCCGCATCTGGCGCGGCCGGACCCGCCCTGATGTCGCCGATGAATACGAGCGTTACATCCGTGCCGAGGGCATCCCGCCGCTCGAGAAGACAGCGCTCGGCGTTCAGCTCTTCCGCGAGGATCGCGACGAGGAGATCTGGTTCACCACGATCTCCTACTGGGCCGACATGGAGGCCATGACCTCGTTCACCAAGGGCGAGCCGACTAAGGTCCACCACCTCGACCGCGACCCCGAATTCCTCATTGCGCTGCCCGAGCGCATCGAGATCCATCAAATTCTCGTCGACGAACAGAGCCTTCGCTGACCCGTCCGCCCCTGTCAGGCAAGTTGTCGGTCGAGCGTGCCGGACGGCGCCGCTTGCAGCACCGTGCGTCTTTTCAGGCGCACGGTGCTGCAACACTTTGAATTGCGGCGGCCCTGCCCGGTCAGACCAGGCTGGTGGCGACGTCGATGTTGCCGTGGGTCGCCTTGGAGTAAGGACAGATCCCGTGCGCCGCCTCGATCAGCTCCTGCGCGAGCTCGCGCTCGATGCCCGGCACGCTGACATTGAGGCGCGCCCGCAGGAAATAGGAGCCATCGTCGACGTTGAGATCGATCTCGGCATCGACCGCGGTACCCGCCGGAAGCTTGATGTTTCTCTGGGAGGCAGCAAGCTCCAGCGCCCCGATGTAGCAGGCCGACCAGGCGGCGCCAAAGAGGTTTTCCGCAGCCGGATGCGGTTGCGACAGCCTGAGGTCGAGCTTGCCGTCGCTGCTGCGGGTGCCGCCGTCACGGCCGCCGGTGTTGTGGGTCTTACCTGTGAAAAGAAGCTTCTCGGTCATGGCGAAATCCTTTCTGTCCAATTTTGCTCGGATCCGATTCATTCGGATGCGAGTTAAATAAGCGAAACGGAATCCGATGTCAAGCGCTTCCAATTTAATCGGATCCGATTTATATCTGGACCGAACAACAAGGACCCGTGAATATGCCCACTTCCAAGAAAACGAAGGCGCCGCCCCAATCCCCGCAGGCCGGCGGCAAAGGCCCGAAGCTTTCGAATTTCCTGTGCTTCGCCATCTATTCGGCGAACCTCGCCTTTGGTCGCGCCTACAAGCCGATCCTGGACGAGCTCGGCCTGACCTACACCCAGTACATCGCCCTGCAGGCGCTCTCCGAGGAGGATGACCAGACCGTGCGGGAGCTCGGCGAAAAGCTGTTTCTGGAATCCAACACCCTGACGCCGATCCTGAAGAAGCTCGAGTCGGTCGGCTATATCCGGCGCCGCCGCGATCCCGACGACGAGCGGCAGGTGCGCGTGACCCTGACGCCCGCCGGCCGCCAGCTTCTTGAAACCGATGCCGCCGCATCGCTGATCGACGCCACCGGGCTCGGAGACGAACTTGAGGACGTGCAGAGGAACGTGGCGAGGCTGCGCGACAATCTCCTGCGCGCCACGCAGGGCGAGCCGGGAAAACCGTGACTGCACCTTGCGACGGACAATAAGCCCTTCGGCAGGCCCACCCGCGCGCATGAGCAAACAGAGCCCCCAGTCTTCTATCAGGGGCTCTGCTCTAAATTGCTACTGAAAAGGATTGGGTAATGGTCGACGCTACAAAGTTGTAGCCGAATCACTTTGCATAATCAGAATTGCAATGTCTATTAGCTAAAACGAATTAGTTCCGGGGAAAATTGTGTACCGGTTTTCCATCCGAAGTTGCGCCACAACACCTCCTGCCCGTGACAAGCGCAGGCATGCCACCATCATGCTCGCTCGCTGGTAGCAAGGCGACCACGAGGAAACGTGAAGGAGGCACCTCGGGTTATCGCTCCTCAAGCGCTCTTCGTTTTCTTCCTGGAGCGCGCAGCCTGCACCGATGTGTTCAGCGCCACGGCGGCGCGAATGAGCGCCTTCAACGCCTCTTCGTCGATCTTCTCGCCCTCATGGAGATCGATGGCTCGCCTGGTGTTGCCTTCGAGGCTGGAGTTGAAGAGGCCCGACGGGTCCTCCAGCGAGGCGCCCTTGGCGAACGTCATCTTCACCACGGCCTTGTAGGTCTCTCCGGTGCAGATGATTCCGGCATGCGACCAAACCGGAACCCCTCTCCACTTCCACTCCTCGACCACTTCAGGATCGGCTTGCTTGATCAGCATCCTGATCCGCGCGAGCGTCTCGCCCCGCCAGTCACTCAGCTCCTCGATTCTCGCGTCTATCAGCTCGGAGGGAGAAGCGTCTCCTTCATTCGAGCTGCTCTTTCGATTCTCCATGGGTGTCGCTTTCTTCATCTTGTTGTCGCTCCCCGTCGCTTCACAGCAATTCCAGGAAAAGTGTGCTTCCGTCCGGAATTGCGCAATTCCAAAGAGTTAGACCATTTCATTGTTTCGAGGAAACGGTGAAACGGTCCGGCATCGACACCGCATTTCTTGCTGCAGCGATCTTTGGGCGTCCACTTGCGCTACGGCACCCAGCCGGGCAGCTCCGATGCCTGCCGGATCCAGGACGCCACCAGCTCCTCGTCGATCTCTTCATCCTCGTGGATGTGGAAGTAGCGCACGTTCTTGTCCTTGGACTCGACCGGCGGAACGGGACTGAGCGACGCACCGCGGAAGAAGGTCACCTTGATGTACCTGGTGAAGCAATGGAAACTCAGGAACCAGCCCTGGCCCTCGACTCCGTAAAACGGCGAGTTCCATTTGACCGCCTTCAGCACGCCGGGGACCGTGCGGACGATGAGCGCGTCGAAGCGGCGCCCGACGTCGCTTTTCCAGCCCGGCATCGCCGCGATATAGGCCTGCACCGGCGCATCGCCATCGGCCTTGGCGATCTGAGGATTGCCGCCTGAGAGAAGCGTCGGCTTCGCGCCCATCGCGGCGTCCTTGGCTGCCGTGGTCTTGGCCTCCGTGGTCTTGGCCGCCTTCGCAGCCGCCGGCGTCTTTGCGGCCTTCGTTGATTTGACGGATGACTTGTCAGCCATTGCGTTCACTCCACCTGAAGCGCCGCGCGTCTTGTGAAGCGCGCAAAGGACGCTGTAGCACTTTGAATTGCTGCATGTTTTATCCTTAAGTCGTTTAAGAAACCATGCAGTGGACGGATAGACGGTCAGGAATACCTGATCTTGAAAGTGTGGACTCAATTGGCCGAGTGCTTCAGGGCGCCTGCTTTCTGAAGCCGCCTGAAACCGCTCGCGCCGGTCATCGCGCCGCACTCAGAACGCGGTCCTCGCCTTCATAGTCGAACAGGTCCCAGGGATAGGCAGCGAGCTGCGGGAGGACGCTTCGCCAATCTCGCCCGCGTGTCGCCTCGATAAGCCAGATGACGGCATCGCGCACGGTCTGCGCATAGGTACCGGCGTTCGGCGCGAGGCTCGAGCAGACGAACGGACCTGCGACCGACCACGGGCTCATTCCGGCGGATGGCGGATAGCGCTCGTCGGAAAGCCCGACGATCTCGGCACTGCGCCCCATCGCGGCCATGATGGCGCGGCCGATTTCAGCAGCCGTCGGCGCGTCGGCGTCGGCGACGTTGAGGATCGGCGGCCGGTCTTCTGCAACCGCCCACACCACCGCCTCGGCGATTGCGGCGACCGAGGTCGTTTGAAACCGGCTTCGCCCTCCATAGGCCAACGGAATTCGCTGCCGGCCATCGAGCAGCCGGCGCACAAACCACCACTCCCGAGCGTGCTTGCTGTAGGGCCCGTGGATCGCCGCAGGACGAAGGATGGTGGCGCGGCATTGCGCGCGATCGAGGAGCCGCCTCTCCATTGCTGCCTTCCTGGTGGAATAGGTGCCGGGGCCCGGATCAACTGTCGGCTGATCTTCGCGGATTGGAACAGGAAGACGCGGGAAGCCGCGCTCACCGGCTTCATCCAGGGTGCGGCCTTGCTCATCGCGATAGACGCTCGCGCTGGACACCGCGATAATGTGACCAACGGACGCCTGCGCCGAGAGCAGTCCGTCCGCATCCGCTTCGTCGAACGCTATGCAGTCCATCAATAGATCTGCACCGTCGTCGATCGCGGTCTTCAGCGCGTCTGGAGCGCTGCGGTCGAAGGGGACGTGCTGCCATGGGCCTTCAGCTGGCGGCGGCGTACGCGAACCGAGCCGCACCGCCCAGCCCTCCTCCGCCAGGCGCCTGGCGACCGCGATGCCTATCTGTCCGGTACCGCCGATGATGAAAGCAGAAGCCATGCCCCGGAGTGTTCCGCCCCAGGTCGTGGCTGTCAATGCGTTCGGGTGTGTGCAGCAGTTCAAGATACGGGGTCCGCGCGTCCGATCGGACGCACAATGGCCGCCGGGCACGCCGTCGCATACCCTCCGCCGCCCTCATTCCTGTGCTCGTCACAGTTGCCAGCCACGGCGCGTCGGCGCCGTGAATGACTTGCTGGAGACGCGGCGGAGGAGATGCCGGTGGTGCCTCCAGCGGGCCATGCGAGACCGCTGGCATCGTCGATACGGCGGATTCTCCCGCGC
The DNA here is from genome assembly GCF_030124405.1 of Sinorhizobium sp. 7-81. Classification (NCBI taxonomy): domain Bacteria; kingdom Pseudomonadati; phylum Pseudomonadota; class Alphaproteobacteria; order Hyphomicrobiales; family Rhizobiaceae; genus Sinorhizobium; species Sinorhizobium sp. 7-81. The sequence continues at coordinate 641,234 of NZ_JASKLT010000003.1, forward strand.
CACCAACGCGACGCTGCTGGATTCCTGTGACAAGCACAGGAATGAGGGGGCGTGGGTTGACCGCCAATGGCTACAAGCAGTCGCCCGAATACTCCCACTATTTTTGCCGCGCCACGACAACGCCTCCCCCATTTCTACGACAAGCACAGGAATGAGGGGAGCGTGGTTGACCGCCAATGGCCACAAGCAGCCGCCCGAATACTCCGTGCTATTTTTTGCCCTCCCTCATTCCTGTGCTCGTCACAGGAATCCAGCCACGGCGCGTCGGCGCCGTGAACGACTTGCTTTCAGGGCTTGAGACGGGGTGGAAGAGATGCCAATCGGGCGGCCGGCACCCCCCGAAGCCGTTCGCGCCGTCGATCCAATGGCGTCTCCCGCGCCGCCGACGCGGCGCCGCTGGATTCCTGTGACGAGCACAGGAATGAGGATGGGGGTTTGCTCGTGGCGAAGCAAAACGGCTGCCGTGCATCCGCTCGGACGCACAATGGCCGCCGAACACGCCGTCGCATACCCTCCGCCGCCCTCATTCCTGTGCTCGTCACAGGAATCCAGCCACGGCGCGTCGGCGCAGTGAATGACTCGCTGGAGACGCGGCGGAGGAGATGCCGGTGATACCTCCAGCGGGCGATGCGAGACCGCTGGCATCGTCGATACGGCGGATTCTCCCGCGCCGCCGACGCGACGCTGCTGGATTCCTGTGACAAGCACAGGAATGAGGGGGCGTGGGTGGTTGACCGCCAATGGCTACAAGCAGTCGCCCGAATACTCCCACTATTTTTGCCGCGCCACGACAATGCCTCCCCCATTTCTACGACAAGCACAGGAATGAGGGGAGCGTGGTTGACCGCCAATGGCCACAAGCAGCCGCCCGAATATTCCGTGCTATTTTTTGCCCTCCCTCATTCCTGTGCTCGTCACAGGAAGCCAGCCACGGCGCGTCGGCGCCGTGAATGACTTGCTTTCAGGGCTTGAGACGGGGTGGAAGAGCTGCCAATCGGGCGGCCGGCACCCCGAAGCCGTTCGCGCCGTCGATCCAATGGCGTCTCCCGCGCCGCCGACGCGGCGCCGCTGGATTCCTGTGCCGAGCACAGGAATGAGGATGGGCGTTTGCTCGTGGCGGAGCAAAACGGCTGCCGTGCGTCCGATCGGACGCACAATGGCCGCCGAACACGCCATGCCAAGCTCTTTGTTGCCACGCCGTGTTGCAAGCGCCGTCCTGCAGAGCCATGCGGCTAAACCGCATCACCCGGCTTCTGCGATCTCGCGACGATGATGATGCCGAACAGTGAAACGACCAGTCCCCCTGCCATCGCAAAGGACAATGGTTCGCCAAACATCACCCAGGCCCAGATCATCGTCACCGGCGGGCTCAGATACAGGATCGCCGTGACCCGCGCCGGAGACGATTTCCGAAGCGCGATGTAGTAGAGGCTCCATGCCCCGAACGTCGCCACGAAGACGAGCCAGAGAATGCCGCCGATAAAACCCTTGTCGAGCACCGGCAGTACGCCTCCCTCGTGCCAGGCGAACACGGCGAAGATCGCCGATGCGGCAAGGCACTGGATGCACAGGCTCTGATAGACAGGCATGGAACTGGTCGGGCTGCGTTTCTGGAGCAGCGTCGCCATCGCCAGCGAAAGCGTGCCGAGAACCGGCAGGCCATAGGCCCAGAGCGGCACGTCGCCCATGTCGAGAGACCAGCCCGAAGCGATCAGAACGCCTGCGAGACCGATGAACGAGCCGAGCCACTGGCGCGCGGTCAGCGCCTGTCCGAGAACCGGCCAGGACAATATCGCCACAGCCAGCGGCAGCATGTCGGTAATCAGGGCGACGAGCCCCGTCGGGACGCCATGGGAGATCGCGAGCGCGAAGCCGGCGAGATAACCGGACATGGCGAGCGCGCCGAACAGCATCTGCGGAAGCGCGTCCTTCCACCGGATCGCCGGCCCCATCGCGAGCGCGAAGGGAAGCAGGATCAGCCCGGACAACAGGCTTCGCCACAGAAGGATCAGGAAGATCGGAGCATGGTCGATCGCAAACCGGATGCCGACGAACCCGGCGCTCCAGGAAATCACCAGCGCCGCCTCGAGGATGACCAGGATGACAATCGCCGAGATTCCGCTCCTTGGACGGCACGGGGCCGTGGCAACAGCTTCACTCATCTATGGGGATCCGGTTTCCGGGGGTGGCAGGAGGCACGGTCCCGACATCGCGGGAACCTCGACGTCATAGCTGTTCCAAAATCGAGACGGCGATCTTGCGCGCGGTTTTCAGCCGCGCGTCATGCCCCTCGAGGCCGGCGCGGGACATCGCGCCTTCGAGCAGAAAGGAGAGATGCTGCGCCGTCTCGTCGATCGATGTGCCGGCCGCCGGCTGCATGTCGAGAAGATGTTCCCTGAACAGCCGCTCCACTTCTTCCTTCTGGAAGGCGACGACCGCCCGGCCGGGATCGCCTGGGGCGAGTTCCCCGGCGGCGTTGAGAAGGCCGCATCCGCGAAATCCCCACTCATAGGCAAGGGCCGCGTGGTCCACATAGGAATCGAAGACCGCCAGCACGCGCTCCCGAGGCGTCGCCGCATGGCTCAGCCGCTCCTGAAGGAGTTCCCTCCATTCCTCGAGGCGCCTCTGCATATAGGCTTCAACGAGATCGGCCTTGGACGAGAAATTGTTGTAGAGGCTCATTTTCGCGACCCCCGCATGGGCGGTGATCGTATCGATGCCCGTCGCCCCGACACCCTCGCGATAGAACAGCTCGGCTGCGGCGTTCAGCAGGCGCTCCCTGGCTGGCGTCTTCCCGGTCACGTCGTCTCTCCAAAACCACTATGTAGACCGATCTACCTATTTATGAGGTCTGTCAATCCCTCCGATGCATTGATCGCGCTTCACCGGAGGAGAAGCACCCGAAGGTTCGCGGCGGGCCACCCCACTCCGGTTTATGCCTTCATGCAGGCGATGGGCCTGATCAATGATCACGCCGAAGGTTGCACGATCCGAAACGAGGCCGAATGCGCCAGAGCTGTGTTCCGGCGTCCGAATGCCATCGACGCGAGCGAGGGACGGATAGCGGCAGGCGAGGATCACACCTCGCCGGTATACTCGCCGCGTGCCGGGTAGTCGTTCTTGATCACGAAATCCAACGCTTGCACCATTTCAGCGAAATTGGGTCGAGCGAACGGCATGGATTGCACGGAGAGCCAATAAACCGTTTGATCCGGCTTGACCAAAAAGACCCCCGGCTCGGAGAATAGTTCGGGCTCCTCGATACCAAGAGACGTCTTGCCGCGCGAGGTCGAAACGTAAAGGCCCCATTGCCGCGCCACGCTCAATGGGAGCCCGTAGCCGACGCGGAGGTGCTCGGCGCCGATCTTGTTCGCCATTTGCCGGGCGCGTTCTTCGCCGTCGGAGCTTATGGCGATTGTGCTGACGCCTCGTTCCGCGAAGGATGGCGTCAGTCGGTCAAGCTCCTTCAGATACGTTGCGCACAGGGGGCAGTGGAGGCCACGGTAGAAGCACACCAGCGTCATGAGCGAGGGCGCTTCGCTGGCGAGATCGAAGGTTCCATGATCCAGCGTTCTGACCGTCAGGCCAGGGGCCGGCATTCGCGGGATTAACATTGATTAACTCCATTGGTGTGATGCTGCCGACGCTGCTGCGTTGACGTCGGGCCTTTAACCTTCCATACCTGAAGCAATCGTTGGTCCGAAAAACATGATCGAAAATCTGATTTCTCACCCGAAAAGAGATCGCCTCTCAGCCTTCTTCGACATGTTCGAGCTGGCGGCCTCGTTAGAGCCAGCCCGTGCCAGCGACGGCCAAGCGATGCTGTTTGTGGTAGGTGCACCGGGAGGTCCCGCGGAAGCAGTCATCCTTTGTGTGCGCGGCGACGCGACGCCCGAGCCGCCGGTTCTCGTGACTGTAGCCGTCGATTTCGAGGGTGCGCATAACCCGCTCATGAACGCCTTGCCGGATCAAGTCCGGGTCGAGATCAACGACATACCGGCCCTGCGCGACACGACAGCCGCTTTCTTGGCAGAGGCCTTGGAATCCCGTTGCGGGCGGAGCGCGGCACTCAATCGGCTCTGCGAAGTGATGGTTTTGCTTATTTTACGCTCGGCAATTGACCGCGGGGCCACCCGACCCGGGTTGCTGGCGGGCCTGTCCCACCCTGCTCTGCACCGCGCACTGGCAGCAATGCATGATGCGCCGACCCGCTCTTGGAACAGCGAAGAGCTTGCTGCCGCGGCAGGAATGTCCCGAAGTCATTTTATGGCTCTTTTTCGCGACGTGGTCGGCACGACGCCACTGGCTTATCTGACGGGATGGCGCTTGACCATTGCCCGGCGGAAGCTATCCAAGGGGGCCAAGGTGAAGGCAGTGGCGCGGGAAGTCGGATTCGGCAGCGCTGCGGCATTCTCCCGCGCCTACTTGCGCAAATTTGGAGACTGGCCGTCGCTCGAGAGGCCGGTGTCCATTTAGGGCAACTCCAGGAAGTGTGTAATGGCTTTCCGGCCGGAATTGCATGGACAGGCGGGGCTTTCGCGGCCCCGCCCGTGACGTACCCCGTCTACCGCTCGCCAAGAAGCGGGAGCGTCTGCAGCGATCTCGACAGCTGCATCGCGCTCCAGGGCATGTATTCGGTGATCGCCAGCCCCACGACGTCGGCTTCGGCATCCACTGCTCTCAGGATCCCCGCGACCTCCTCGAAGCGCATCCGCCCTTTCGCGATGCCTTCGAAGGCATCCGGCGCGGCGGCGGGATCCTGGGAGAGAAGGAAGTCGTAGAGCGAGGGATCGAGCACATCCAGGTCGAAGTGCACCGCTACCTTCTTCGCGCCCGAGGCACGCAGCCACGCGAGCACCGGTTCCGCCGAGCCGGCCAGATCTTCCGGGCTGAGACGCGCCATTCCATGCTTCGCGATGAAGTCCGTTTCGAACGGCGTGGTCTCGGTGAGGCCGACATAAAGGATTCGACCCCCCTTCACCGGCTTCGGCACCGAGGCCACGAAATCCGCATCGCCTATTCCCATCAGCATGGCAAGGACATGCGCATGGGCGTTTCTGAACTGCTGCGGCCCCATCACGTCGGGGTGGGCGTCCACCCACAGAACCGCCAGATCGTCGCCGTATCGCTCGCTGAGATAGGCGATCGGCGCGAGATCCACGAGGCAGTCGCCTCCGAGGGTGACGACGGCGTCGGGCTTGTGCCGGTCGATCGCCGCGCTGGCGGCAGCAATGAGATCGAGAAGCGGCCGGCGGGAGACGATGCCTTGCTCGACCGGCCTGACATCGTCACGGGCTTCGGGGACCGCCACCGTCTCCTCCGGTCCCAGCGCTTCCGGGGCGATCGCGGCGAGGACACGCGCGCCTGTTCTGTAGTCAGGGTGGTCCCCGCCCTGCCATTGCGGCAGGTTCAGGCGCAGAATTTTTTTCGGATCGATTGTCATGGTCTCGCTCTTTCCTGTCAGAAGTCTGGAGTTCTGATCGGCGCTCTGGCCGAAGCAGGACATAGCTGGTGATTGAAATCGGAAACAAAATGGCTCATCCGTGACATATCTGTCCATGAACGTGGACAATCTCCCATACTTGGAGAAACGCGATGAACCAGTTGCTTGCGATGCGAGCGTTTGTGCGGGTCGTTGAATCAGGGTCTTTCCGGGGAGCCGCCAATCAGCTTCTGGTGCCGCGCTCGACCGTCAGCAAACTTGTGACGGATCTCGAAAGACATCTCGGAACAAGGCTGATGCACAGGACCACGCGCAGCATCGTGGTGACGCCGGAGGGCGAGGAATACTACCGATATGCCGCGCGCTTGGTCGCGGAGGTCGACGAGGCCGACAGCGCCGTGCGCGGCAAGAAGCTTGCGCCCAGAGGACATCTTCGCATCGAATCTCACCCGACCTTCGCGCAGAATGTTCTGATCCCTCATCTGCCGGATTTCCATCGGCGCTATCCGCACGTCTCCATCGCATTGGGCATTGGCAATCGACCTGCGAACATCATGGGAGAAGGCGTCGACTGCGCCATCCGGGCCGGGGAAATCGGCGATGTATCCCTGGTCGCAAGGCACCTCTTCGATGCCGAGTTCGTCACATGCGCGTCGCCTGCCTACCTGGAGCGGATGGGGACGCCCATGACGCCGGAGGACCTCGACAGCAAGCACGCCAAGGTCGGCTTCTTCTCCCACGCCGACGGCAGGATGAAGCCGCTGGTCTTCATGAAACCCGACCGCAGACACGTCGTCAGCGATCTGCAGTTCTCGACCAATGAAGACAATGGCCAGATCGCGATGATGCTGGCGGGACTAGGTGTGGGGCAAAACCTCAAGTCATTCCTCTTGCCCTATCTGCAGTCGGGGCAACTCGTCGAGATCCTTTCCGAATGGAGCCACCCGCCCTTGCCGTTCCATGTCGTCTATCCGCCCGGCAGGCATCAGAGCGCCAGGCTGAAGGCCTTCATCCAGTGGCTCGTGGAGCGCTTCGGCAAGACAAGCCGACCTCCCGCAGCCAGCGCCGCCGGCGAAGGGTGATGGGTGCGCTCTGTTGAACGCCAGGTCACGAGAACACCCTCTCTCATCTCTGTGCTCGTCACAGGCCGCGGAGTCTTACGCGCCGCCGACGCGGCGCTGCTGGATTCCTGTGACAAGCACAGGAATGAGGTGGATTGGGGCCATGGCTGAGCAAGATCCGGCAGCCGGAGAATGCTCACCGGCGAGCCGCCTGTTTTGTCTCTGTGCTCGTCACAGGCCGCGGAATCTACGCGCCGCCGACGCGGCGCTGCTGGATTCCTGTGACAAGCACAGGAATGAGGTGGATTGGGGCCATGACTGAGCAACATCCGGCAGCCGCAGAATGTTCCCCGGCGAGCCGCCTGTTTTGTCTCTGTGCTCGTCACAGGCCGCGGAGTCTACGCGCCGCCGACGCGGCGCTGCTGGATTCCTGTGACAAGCACAGGAATGAGGTGGATTGGGCCATGACTGAGCAAGATCCGGCAGCCGGAGAATGCTCACCGGCGAGCCGCCTGTTTTTGATGAAGCGAAGCCGGCAACGCGCCGCAGTTGCGGCGCAATGGCAATGCGGCGACCCCAAACCCTCCCTCATCCCCTCTGCTTGTCACAGGAATGACGGGAGCATGGTTTGGCCGCTCGGTGGCCACGGGCGGCCGTCGAACACGTCGCCCCATTTTTTTTCGCCGCGCCACGACAACACCCTCCCTCATTCCTGTGCTTGTCACAGGAATGAGGGGAGCATGGTTTGGCCGCTCGGTGGCCACGGGCGGCCGCCGAACACGTCGCCCCATTTTTTTGCCGCGCCACGACAACACCCTCCCTCATTCCTGTGCTTGTCACAGGAATCCAGCCACGGCGCGTCGGCGCCGTGAATGACTCGCTTTCCTCGCGAGACGCGGCGGAGGCAACGCCGGTCGCACGTCTGGCGCGCCACACGGAACGAAACGACGAGAAACGGATGCGCAAAATCATGGTGAAGCGGACTGCGTGAATTCCTGGAGCAAGGCCAGGGGGCACCGTCAGGCGTTGCTCGACATTGACTAGGCATAGTCGGCATCAAGGACGGCTAGGTCCGCGCCAGGCTCAGGGATTCCAGCCGCCGCTGCCATAGGGGCGCGTGATGATTTCGAGCAGGTGGCCGTTCGGATCTTCGAAATAGAGGCCGCGCCCGCCGTCGTGGTCGTTGGTCTCGCCGGGCCTCCGCTGGCCGGGGTCAGCCCAATATTCGAGGTTCCGCTCGCGGATTCGATCGAATATCGCGTCGAATTCGGCGTCGCCGACCAGGAAGGCGTAGTGTTGGCGTCCGATCTCGCCTTGCGTATCCATATAGTCGAGATTGGCATCGTTGTCGGTCGTGACCATGTGGAACGGCCCCCAGCGCCGCGGCGCCGGCAGCCCGAGCATCTCGGCCAGGAACTCCGCCGACGCCTTGCTGTCGCGCGCCGACAGGATGGTATGATTGAAGTGGATGGCCATCTTGGTCTCTCGGAAGTAAGACGCGTGGTACTGTAGGGAAGCTACAAACGCGACGGAGGCCGGATTAACGCCCCGGCCCCGTCCGTTGTTCCGAAGCTCGGGCGATCCTCACCGAAATCAGAACACCAGCGACCGGTGCAACTGCGCACCCGCCCAGGCTCCGTCGCCGACGGCGAGCGAGACCGAGTGAGGCGTGCGCGCCGCGTCGCCGCAGGCGAAAGCGCCGGGGACAGTCGTTTCCTTCGCGGCATCGGTGCGGATCTGCGTGCCGACCGGCGTCTCCTCGATCTCGCAGCCGAGCGACGCGGCAATCGGCGTCGCAGGGGCGTTGCGCGAAGCGGTAAAGAGCCCCGCGAAGGACAGGCTCCGCCCGTCCGCAAGGAGGACGTCGGCGTGGCCCTCGATCCGCGTGATGGGCGTGTCCTCGATCGTCACGCCCCGCGCCTTCAGGTCGCCGCTGGCCGCCTCGTCGAGCGTCACCGCACCATTTGTAAAAAAGGTCACCTCGCCCCATTCGGGAATGAGCTGGGCCTGATGCACCGACATCGGCCCGGTCGCGATCACGCCGATCCGGCCCCGGTCGAGTTCGTAGCCGTGGCAATAGGGGCAGTGGAAGATGCTTCGCCCCCAGCGTTCCGCCACGCCGTCGATCTCAGGCAGCCTGTCCGCCACGCCGACGGCAAAGAGCAGCCGCCGCCCTTCCTGCCGCGCGCCGTCCGCCATCGTGACTGTAAAGGCATCCTTGCTCCCCGCGGCCGCTTCCGCATGGCCGTCGATCCATGTCAGCGTCGGATAGGCGCCGAGTTGCGCCCGCGCCTTCGCGGCGATTTCGGCGGGGTCCACGCCATCCTGGCCGAGAAAGCCGTGGGAGTGGCTGGCGAAGCGGTTCCGCCTGAGCCCGGCATCGATCACGAGGACGCTGCGACGGGCACGGAGAAGCTGGAGGGCGGCGGCCATGCCCGCATAGCTGCCCCCGACGACGATCACGTCATTTTGCATTACCCACTCCTTTTCTGGCTCGCCGCTCCGCGTGCCGACGGGCAAAGTCGGCGGCAAGATCGGCGAGGGTGACATCGGCAAAGCGGTCGAGCAGCAGCGCCTCGGCCTCAGTGAAGGCCGCGTCCAGCGCGGCGTTCACCGATTGCTCGACGAGACAGTCCGGCGTCTCGTTGCGATTGCCGATGGCAAAGATCGCAGGCTCCCCCAGCACCTCATGCAACTGGCGGAGCGTGACGGTGCCAAGGTCGGCCGTGATGGTCCATCCCCCGGCATGCCCGCGCGCGGAGGCGACGATCCCGGCCTCCCTGAGGAGGCCCATCGTGCGGCGCACCACCACGGGATTGGTGTTCATGCACTCCGCAAGCGTCTCCGAAGTCATGGGGCCGTTGTGCTCGGCCATGTGCAGGAGCGCGTGGAGGACGGACGAGAGGCGGCTGTCGCGTTTCATGTAACTTTAATTATTACGAGTCTTCGCGGATGGCAAGCGCGATCATGCGGCTCATGGCGCGCTGGAGGCGTGCACAAGTCCGCAAATGCCCTTCCACGACGGATAGGAACCGGAAAGATCGGCCCAAAGCAGCCGGCTCGGCTACTGCATGTCTCCTCAAATCGGCTAGGATTTAAGGAAACATTCAGTAGGCACGTCCGCTTGCCCATGCCTGCAAACCGCGTTAGGCCTCGCGAGGACCCACGCTTCAGGAGGACTCATGTTCGACCACGTCAAATTCGGAGTCAGCGACTATGCGGCGAGCAAGGCGTTCTTCCTCAAGGCACTCGAACCGCTCGGCGTAGCTGTGGTCTCGGAGGGGCCGCCTTCCTACGGCGTCGAGCTTAGCCCGAAGGGGAAGGCTTCCCTGTGCCTGTACCAGACCGAAGAGAAGCCGGCGCATCTTCACTTGGCGTTCACGGCCGAAAATCGCCAGCAAGTCGAAGCTTTCTATCGCGCGGCTCTGGAGGCAGGTGGCAAAGACAATGGTGCGCCCGGTCTGCGCCCGCACTACCACGCGAACTACTATGCGGCTTTCGTCATTGGTCCGGACGGCCACAACATCGAAGTGGTTTGCCACGAGCCCGAGGCCTGAGACCGCTTCGCGGATCCTGTTCCTGTTGAAGGCGGCACTCTCGTGAAGCGTCGCAACATGGCCGTCTCAGTGGTATCATGAACCAGCACGGTCGCGGTGTCGGGCAGCCGGATGGTGCATGTCGCGTCAATCGCCTGGGCTTCATCCGGCGGATCTCCTGAGGGAGAGACAGCCATGGCAACTGCAAGAGCGGAGCGGCGGCTGGCCGCGATCCTGGCCGCTGACGTCGTGGGCTATTCACGCCTCGTCGAACATGACGAGGCTGGGACGTTGTCGGCCCTGAAGGTTCTGCGCCGGGAGGTGATCGATCCGCTGCTGGCCGAGCATCAGGGCCGTATTGTCAAGCTGATGGGCGACGGTGCGCTCGTGGAATTCGGTTCGGTGGTCGATGCCGTCGCGTGCGCGGTCGCCATCCAGAAGGGCGTTGCCGAGAACCAGGCCGATATCCCAACGGAGCGACGCATCATCTTCCGGATCGGCGTCAATCTCGGTGATGTGATCCACGAGGTTGATGGGGATCTCTACGGCGATGGCGTCAACATCGCGGCCCGCCTCCAGACCTTGGCGGATCCAGGCGGCATTTGCATTTCCGGCACGGCGTACGATCACCTTCAGGGCAAGCTTGACTGCGACTACGAGTACGTCGGCGAACGCGCGCTCAAGAACATGGAGCGGCCGGTGCGACTGTACCGCCCCCTTCTGGAAGGGACGACCGCACGAACGGCATCGCCCAGGCCCGCGCTTCCGGACCGACCATCCATTGCCGTGCTGCCCTTCAACGCCATGAGCGCCGACCCGGAGCAGGACTTCTTCAGCGATGGGCTCACTGAGGACATCACCACCGCGCTATCCAGGCTCAAGGGCTTCTTCGTGATCGCCCGCAACACGATGTTCACCTACAAGGGAAAGCCCGTGGATGTGCGCGCCATCGGGCGCGAACTCGGGATCCGCTATGTTCTCGAGGGGAGTGTCCGCAAGTCCGGCAACCGCCTGAGGGTGACCGCGCAGCTCATCGATGCGGCCTCCGAAGCCCATCTCTGGGCCGAGAGGTACGACCGCAACCTCGGCGACATCTTCGTCATTCAGGACGAAATCACCGCAAGCGTCGTCGGCCGCATCGGGCCGGAACTCCTGGCGGCAGAGCATGCCCGCGAAAGCCCCAAGCCGCATCATGGCCTTGATGCCTGGGAATGTGTCGTGCGGGCGGTGTTCCTGTGTTCCCAGTTGTCTGAGGAGAGCAGCCGGAAGATGCTCCCCCTGCTCGATCGGGCAATCGGACTGGCTCCCGATTATGCCCAGGCGCTCGCCATGAAAGGTTGGATTACGGTGTGGCGCGCGTTCCAGGGGTGGGAGCACATGGGACTTGCCCTGGCCCTTTCCAGGGGTATCGTCCAACAAGCCATTGCCGCGGACGATAAGGAACCGTGGGCTTACCTTGCGCAGGCGATGATAGCCTTTGCGACGCGTGACAATGTCCTGGCGATGGCGGCGATCAGCCAGGCTGTCGCGATCAACCCCAACTCCGCGTTTGCACACGGCCAGTTGGGACTTGCGCATGCCAACGGGGGCCGCGCGGCGGACGCCATTCCTTGCATCGACTACGCCCTCAGACTGAGCCCGCGCGAGGCTTTCCTCGGCGACTTTCAGTTCTACTACGCCATGGCTTACTTCCAGGGCGCGAATTACGAGCTTGGATTGAGTTATGCACGGGAGGCGCATCGCTTGCGGTCCGGCCACGCGGTTCCGCTGATCATCGGCACGGCCTGTGCCGGACTTCTGGACAACCAGGAGGCTGCCACGGACTTGCTCGGACGGCTCAAGTCGCTAGTCCCTGACATCTCACGGGACGCGGTCGGAGCGACATCTTCTTTCGTCCGCGCCGAGGATCGGGCGCGCCTGATCGAGGGACTTGCCCGTGCCGGCCTGAATTGACGGGTTGGATTGACCTCGAGAACCGATCGCTTACCGGTGAGGAGCGTTCCTCTACGGCCGATATCGGCGCAAAGCGGACGCCGATTCCAAGGAAATGTGTCGCGGCTCGCGCCTCTCTGACACTGGCTTTGGCAGGGACGCCTGTATCCCTGCCTCGGGGGCGGATATCGTCCTGTTCGGGCGTAGTCGGCGCTCTTGCCCGGTTATGACAGGCTTTGCGGACGCCGGCTTGTCAGAAGCCGGAACCTGCGGGAGAATTGAAACGGGAGGGGCGCATATGGGCATCTACCGCGACGTCATCCTGCCGAAACTCTGCGATCGTTCCATGCGCAACGACCGCCTGCACCCCTATCGCCGGCGGGTGATCGGCGCGGCGGCGGGCCGTGTCCTGGAAATCGGCGCCGGCTCCGGCCTCAACCTGCCTTTCTATCGTACGACGGTCCGGGAAGTCCTGGCGCTCGAGCCCTCCCCGAGTCTCCTGGAGATGGCCCGCCGCGCGCCGCATTCCGGCGTACGGGTCGATTTCATCGAGGCCTCGGCTGAGGCGATCCCTCTCGACGACGGGAGCGTCGACACGGTGGTGACGACCTGGACGCTATGCACGATTCCGGGGGCCGACACGGCTCTGTCGGAAATGCGCCGGGTGCTGCGGCCGGAAGGGACGCTGCTGTTTGTCGAACACGGGCTGTCGCCCGACCGCGGCGTGCGCTGGTGCCAGAATTGCCTCACGCCGATCTGGCGGCGCATCGGCGGCGGCTGTCACCTCAACCGGCCGATCCGCTCGATGATCGAGGGCGCCGGCTTTCGGATCGACCGTGTCGAGACCGGCTACATGGCCGGACCAAAGCCGATGACCTTCATGTACGAAGGCAGCGCCCGGCCGAGGTGAGGCAACCTGCTGCCGGCCGCGACTGCGGAAACCAACGCGACGTGGGCGGCCATTGTTCTGCGGCTACAGCGCCGCAAAGGATGCCGTCGCACTTCGAATTGCTGCATCGACGCATCGGCCGCCGAACACTCCGCCGCCAGCTCTTTTCGCTCTGCCACACCCCCCGCTCTCCTCATTCCTGTGCTCGTCACAGGAATCCAGCAGCGCCGCGTCTGCGGCGCGGGAGAATAGCGGCTGCCCCAAGCTGTAATACGGTCAGGAGGCGAAGGCTCCGGAGAGGATGGGGCCGCGCCGATCCTCTCCGTCAGTCCACGCAATTCCGGGGCCGCCTCTCCTCACCCCACTTTAGGCTCGACCGGGTTCCATATGCTGACCTGCCGGGTCTCGGGCATCAGGTACAGGGCGAGCAGGAAGCACACGGCAGGCACCGCGATCGGATAGATCAGCGCGTAGCCGATGCTGTTGGTGGCCGCGAAGGCCGCCGAGGTGACGAAGGGCACCAGGCCGCCGCCCCAGCCGTTGCCGATGTGATAAGGCACCGACACCGAGGTGTAGCGGATCCTGCCGGGGAAATATTCCGCCAGGAACGCCCCGACCGGGCCATAGACCATCCCGACATAGCAGACGAGGATGAAGATGATGAAGATCGCGGTCGGATAATTGATGTTGTCGGGCTGCGTCACGGTTCCGAGCCACAGATAGAGCGGATAGTAGGTGATCGCCGCAAGCAGCATGCCGCCGAGGATCACCGGTTTGCGGCCGATGATGTCGGAGAGCCAGCCGAAGAAGATCAGGCTCGGCGTTGCGATGAGCAGCGCTGCGCCGACGATGTAGGAGGAGCTCAGCGCGTCCACCTTGGAAACCTGCTGCAGGAAGTACAAGGCCCAGAACTGGCCGCTGTACCAGACCACCCCCTGCCCGATCAGCACGATGGTGGCGATCCCGACATATTTGATGTTGGAGCTGAGGAAGGCTTCCTTCCAAGGGTTTCGCGTCATCTGCCCCTTGGCCTTGATCTCCTCGAAGATCGGCGTCTCCTGGAGCTGCAGCCGGATGTAGATGGCGACCGCAACCAGCAGGAACGACACCAGGAACGGCACGCGCCATGCCCAGGCGTCGAAGACCTCGTTGCCGAAATAGGTGCGCGTCGCGATGATCACGGCCAGCGACACCACGATCCCGAGCGTCGGCGAGGTCTGCAGCCAGCCGGTATAGTAGCCGCGGCGTTCGTCGGGCACATGCTCGGCGACATAGGTGATGGCGCCGCCATACTCGCCCCCCAGGCACAGGCCCTGGATCATCCTCAGGCCGAAGAGAAGGAACGCAGCGGTGAGGCCGATCGCCTCGTAGGTCGGGATCAGCCCGATCGCGCCGGTGCCGAGCCCCATGCCGCTCAGCGTGATGAGGAACGTGTATTTGCGGCCGACCCTGTCACCCATCCAGCCGAAGAGAAACGCTCCGAGCGGACGGATCAGGAAGCCCGCGGTGAACAGCGCAATCGTACTCAACAGAGCTGCGACCGGGTGCGACTGTTCGAAGAACTTGACCGACAGAACCGCGGCCAGGCTCCCGAAAATATAGAAGTCATACCATTCGATAATGTTTCCAACCGACGCGGCAATGATCACACGGCGGAAATCCGTCGGGACCTGAATAGCCATGTTTCTTCCTCCCGTTTCAAGACATGGCCCCCGAATTTTTCGGCTACTCTAGCACGAAAGTAGCTCGATCAAAACCGGGCATTGCTCCGGCAGGCGAGCCCGCGGAAGTAAAGGCGCGCCGAAATTCCTGACTTTGCGACAGATGCTCTCGTCATCGCCAAATTCTACTTCACGGATCAATTACTTCACGGATCAATGGCGCCGCTGCCTGTCCGCGCCCGCACGTAATTGTGCTCCCGCGCCCATTCCGGCTCTTTATCTTTCCCTTACGCGGCCGCCCAATGATCCCAATCGATATTTGACCCGAGGCAGGAGCATCATCCGGATGTCACAGACAATCGGAGAATGCCCATGTCCGACATTCTTTTCATTGCCGCCAGCATCGGCGGTTTTATCGTGCTTGCGGTATACGCGCGCACGCTCAGCCGGCTGTAGGAGGTTCGATGTTCGAAGCCCTCATCGGCCTCGCCGTTGCCATTGCGCTCGCGGCCTACCTGCTCGTGACGCTCGTTCGGCCCGAACGTTTCTGACCCGCCTCCACGGAGAATTCCCATGACTGTCATCGGGTGGCTGCAGATCAGCCTCCTCTTCCTCGCCGTCCTGATCGTCATCAAGCCGCTGGGGCTTTACATGGCTCAGGTCCTTTCCGGCGGGCGCAACGTCTTCTCGCCCATTTTCGGTCCCGTCGAGCGCGGCCTCTATGCCGCCGCCGGCGTCGATCCGGCGAAAGAGCAGGGCTGGCTCGCCTACACCTTGTCCATGCTCGCCTTCAGCATGGCGGGCTTCGTGTCGCTCTACGCGATCCTGAGATGCCAGGCCTTGCGGCCCCTCAACCCGCAGCGCTTCGGCAATGTGCCTCCGGATCTCGCCTTCAACACCGCCGTCAGCTTCGTCACCAATACCAACTGGCAGAACTACGGTGGCGAGACGACGCTCAGCCACTTCAGCCAGATGGCGGGCCTGACGGTGCAGAACTTCGTTTCCGCCGCGAGCGGCATCGCGATCGCGCTTGCCGTGACGAGGGCCTTCGCACGCTCGGCCGTGTCTACGGTCGGCAACCTCTGGGTCGACCTCACCCGTGCGACCCTCTACGTGCTCCTGCCGATCGCCGTCGTCGTGGCGCTCGCCTTCGTGGCGATGGGCCTGCCGCAGACATTTCGCGCGTCCGTAGAGGCGACGACGCTTGAAGGCGTAAGGCAGACGATCGCGCTCGGTCCGGTTGCCAGCCAGGAGGCGATCAAGCAATTGGGCACCAATGGCGGCGGCTTCTTCAACGTCAATGCCGCGCATCCCTTCGAGAACCCGACGGCGCTATCGAACTACCTCAACATCTTCGCCATGCTGTCGCTCTCGGCGGCGCTGCTCTACACCTTCGGTCAGCTCGTCGGCAACCGCCGCCAGGGCTGGGCCTTCATCGCAGTTACCTTCGCCTTCCTGATCGTCAGCGTCGGCGTCGTCTATTGGGCGGAGGCGGCCGGCAACCCGATCCTCACCGCGCTCGGGCTCGATCCGGCGCAGGGCAATATGGAGGGCAAGGAAGTCCGCTTCGGCCAGGCCATGACCGCGCTTTATGCGACGGTCACGACCGGCCTTTCAGACGGCGGCGTCAACGGCATGCACGGTTCGTTCACCGGTCTCGGCGGCCTCGTTCCGATGTTCCTCATCCAACTCGGCGAGGTTCTGCCCGGCGGCGTCGGCTCCGGCCTCTACGGCATGATTGTCTTCGCGATCCTCGCCGTTTTCGTCGCCGGTCTGATGGTCGGCCGCACGCCGGAACTGCTCGGCAAGAAGATCGAAGCGCGCGAAATGAAATATGCGATGTTCGCGGTGCTGATCCTGCCTCTCGCAATCCTCGGCTTCACGGCGATTTCCGCCGTCCTGCCTTCGGCCGTCGCCAGCATCGGCACCGTCGGCCCGCACGGCCTTTCGGAAATCCTCTATGCCTTCACCTCCGCCGCCGGCAACAACGGTTCGGCCTTCGGCGGGCTTTCGGGCAATACGCTCTGGTACAACACCACGCTTGGCGTCGCGATGCTGCTCGGCCGCTTCGCCTATGCCGTCCCCGTGCTCGCGATCGCCGGCTCCATTGCCGCCAAGGCGCGCGTCCCGGCCTCGAAGGGCACCTTCCCGACCGACACGCCGCTCTTTGTCGGCCTCCTGATCGGCATCATCCTCATTCTCGGCGGGCTGCAGTTCTTCCCGGCGCTCGCCCTCGGTCCGATCATCGAGCATTTCGCCATGCTCGCGGGCCAGACCTTTTGAAGGAAACCACCATGTCCAAGAAAGCAATGGCTGCGGGCGTTGTCGATCCGGCGATCCTTCTGCCGGCGGCGAAGGCAGCCTTTATCAAGCTCGACCCGCGCCAGCTCGTATGCAACCCCGTGATCTTCGTGACCGAGGTCGTGGCGGCGATGGTCACGCTCTTCTTCGTCCGCGATCTCGTCACCGCTGGCGGAAGCCCGCTCTTTTCGGGCCAGATCGCCGCCTGGCTGTGGTTCACGGTGCTCTTCGCCACCTTCGCCGAAGCGGTCGCCGAGGGGCGCGGCAAGGCCCAGGCCGACTTCCTGCGCCGCACCAAATCGGAGCTCGCCGCGCGCAAGCTTCTGTCCCCCGAGGGGCGGGAGACGGAGGAGATCCCGGCCACCATGCTGAAGGTCGGCGACCTCGTCCTCGTCGAGGCCGGCGAACTGATCCCCGGCGATGGCGAAGTCATCGAAGGCGTGGCTTCGGTCAACGAGAGCGCGATCACCGGCGAGTCGGCGCCGGTGATCCGCGAGGCTGGCGGCGACCGTTCTGCCGTCACCGGCGGCACGGAGGTGCTTTCCGACTGGATCAAGGTCCGCATCACCACGGCGCCCGGCTCGACCTTCGTCGACCGCATGATCGCCCTCATCGAGGGGGCGCAGCGGCAGAAGACACCGAACGAGATCGCGCTGTCGATCCTGCTCTCCGGCCTGACCCTGATCTTCCTGATCGCCGTCGTCACGCTTTGGGGCCTTGCCGGCTATTCCGCGACCGTGCTTTCGGTCACGGTGCTCGCCGCACTGCTTGTCACCCTGATCCCGACGACCATAGGCGGGCTATTGTCGGCGATCGGCATTGCCGGCATGGATCGGCTGGTGCGCTTCAACGTCATCGCCACCTCCGGCCGCGCCGTCGAAGCCGCCGGCGACGTGGATACGCTGCTCCTCGACAAGACCGGCACGATCACCTTCGGCAACCGCATGGCGAGCGATTTCCTGCCCGTGCCGGGCGTCACCGAGGCGGAGCTTGCCGATGCGGCGCTGCTCGCCAGTCTCGCGGACGAGACGCCGGAGGGCCGCTCGATCGTCGCGCTCGCAACCGGCGAGTTCGGACGGCGGGCGCCCGATGCGAGAATCGACGCGATCATTCCCTTCGCCGCCGAAACCCGGCTTTCCGGCGTCGACCATGGCGGTCGCCGGCTGCGCAAGGGGGCGGTGGACTCGGTCCTGAAATTCGCCGGCCTCGCTGAGGATAAGGTCCCCGTCGAGTTCCGCCAGGCGGTCGACCGGATAGCCCGCACCGGCGGCACGCCGCTTGCGGTGGCGGATGGCAGCGGGCTTCTCGGCGTCATCCACCTGAAGGACATCGTCAAGCCCGGCATCAAGGAGCGCTTCGCAGCGCTGCGCGCCATGGGCATCCGCACGGTGATGGTGACCGGCGACAACCCCATCACCGCTGCGGCAATCGCCTCCGAGGCGGGCGTCGACGATTTCCTCGCGGAAGCGACGCCGGAGGACAAGCTCGCCTATATCCGCAAGGAGCAGAAGGGCGGCAGGCTCATCGCCATGTGCGGCGACGGCACCAACGACGCACCGGCGCTTGCCCAGGCCGATGTCGGTGTCGCCATGCAGACCGGGACACAGGCCGCCCGCGAGGCGGCGAACATGGTCGACCTCGATTCGAGCCCGACCAAGCTCATTGAGATCGTCGGGATCGGCAAGCAATTGCTGATGACGCGCGGCTCGCTCACCACCTTCTCGATCGCCAACGACGTAGCGAAGTATTTCGCCATCATCCCGGCGCTGTTCGTGACGACCTATCCGGCGCTCGGCGCGCTCAACATCATGGGCCTCGGCTCGCCGCAGTCGGCGATCCTCTCGGCCGTCATCTTCAACGCGTTGATCATCGTGGCGCTCATTCCGCTGGCGCTGAAGGGCGTCACATACCGTCCCGTCGGCGCGGCCGCGCTCCTGCGCCGCAACCTGCTGGTTTACGGCCTCGGCGGTCTCGTGCTGCCCTTCGCCGGGATCAAGCTCATCGACGTCGTCGTCTCCAACCTCAATCTGGTGTGATCATGTTCAAGCAACTTCGCCCCGCCCTCGTCTTCATCCTGGGTCTGACTGCGATCACGGGTCTCGCCTATCCGCTGGCGATCACCGGCGCTGCGCAGGCGTTGATGCCGGCTGAGGCCAATGGCAGCCTGATCCTGAAGCATGGCACCGTCATCGGTTCCCAACTGATCGGCCAGAACCTCGTCTCCGAGAAATATTTCTGGCCGCGTCCTTCGGCGACGGGCCCGGATGCCTACAATGCCGGTGCGTCCAGCGGCTCCAATCTCGGCACCACATCCGTCAAGCTCAAGGAGCGGGTTGCCGCCGATATCGAACGGCTCCGCGCCACAGGCATCGGCAGCGATGTTCCCGCCGACGCCGCCACGGCGTCGGGATCAGGTCTCGATCCGCACATCTCGCCGGAATTCGCAAGAGCCCAGGTCGCCCGCGTCGCGAAAGCAAGGGGCCTTTCCGAAGCCGACGTCGCCTCTCTCGTCGAGAGGACAACGGAGCGCCGGCTCTTCGGGATCATAGGCGAGCCGCGCGTCAATGTGCTAGAACTGAACCTCGCCCTGGACGCGTCCGGGGCCTGAGCGACTTCGAGATGTTGAATGCCCGAGAATGACCGCGAGCTGACGAGCCGCCCCGATCCTGATGCCCTGCTGGCGCTGGCGGAACAGGGCAACAGAGGGAAACTGACGGTATTCCTCGGCGCCGCGCCCGGCGTCGGCAAGACCTATGCCATGCTCCTGCGGGCGCGGCGCCTGAAGGAGGAGGGCGCCGATATCGTCATCGGGCTTGTGGAGACGCATGGCCGCGGCGAGACGGCTGCGCTCCTCGAAGGGCTGGAGGTGCTGCCGCGCCGCGAGGTCGTCCATGGCGGCCGCACTCTTTCCGAATTCGATCTCGACGCGGCGCTCGCCCGCCGTCCGCGCGTCATCGTCGTCGACGAGATCGCCCACACCAATATCGGCGAATGCCGCCATCCAAAGCGCTATCAGGACATCAAGGAGCTTGTCGACGCCGGCATCGACGTGTGGACGGCCGTCAACATCCAGCACCTGGAAAGCCTCTCCGATGTCGTCGCCCAGATCGCCGGCGTCCCGGTGCGCGAGCGCATCCCCGATACGGTGCTGAAACGCGCCGACGATGTCATTCTGGTCGACGTGCCGCCGGCCGAGCTCATCGAGCGGCTGAAGGAGGGCAAGATCTACCTGCCCGACAACGCCAAACGCGCCGTGGACCGCTTCTTCCGGCTCGGCAACCTGACGGCGCTGCGCGAACTGGCGCTCAGGCGCACCGCCGACCGGGTCGACGACCAGATGGTCGACTACCTCCGGCAGAACGCCATCGAGGGCCCCTGGGCGGCCGGCGAAAGGCTTATCGTCTGCATCGGGCCGGACCGGCTGTCGGACAAGGTGGTGAGGACGGCAAGCCGGCTCGCTTCGGGCCTGAACGCCGACTGGATCGTGGTTTCCATCGAACGGGCGGACCATGAGGTGGCAGACAGCGAGGCGATGCGGCAGCTCGATGAGACCTTTCGGCTCGCCGAGCAACTGGGTGCGGAGACGCGCCGCATCATAGGCAGCGATTTCGTCGAGGAGATTCTCAAAGTCGCGAGGCGGGAGCATGCGACGCAGATCGTCATCGGCACGCGGCGCCACCGGTTCCCGCTTCGACTTATCCGGCGCTCTCTGCCGGATGCCTTGGCGGCGCGGGCGTCGGGGATAGGGATTCACCTCGTCACCGACAAGGATGAGCCGGTCCAAAAGCCAAAGAGACCGCGGTTTCCGACGCTTCCCAGGAATACAGCGCGCGCGCTCGCCATCGCCGGCGCCTCCGCCGCAGCGGCCACGGTGATCGGGCTGCTGATCGAGCGCTTCATTGTTCTGCAAAATATTTCGCTTCTGTACCTGCTGGCGGTGCTCATCTCGGCTACTTATGCCGGCTACATCGCGGCGATCGGGGCGGCACTGCTGTCGGTGCTTGCTTACAATTTCTTCTTCATTGACCCCATCGGTACTTTCACCGTGGCCGAGCCGCACGAGGTCTTCGCCCTCTTCGTCTTTCTCGTCGCCGCCATCCTTGCCGGCGGGCTGGCATCTCGCGTGCGCGACCAGGCAAAGGCGGCCCAGCGGCGTGCGGCGGCAATGCAGGCGCTCTATGATTTCTCCCGAAAGCTCTCCGGTACCGCCAATGCCGAGGATGTGCTGTGCGCCGCAGTCACCCAGATACAGACCACGCTAAGGCGTAACGCCGTGCTTCTGGTGCCGGAAGATGGCGACATTGCCCTGAAGGCCGCCTGGCCGCCGGACACCGAACTCGGAATGACCGACATGATGGCTGCACGCTGGGCCTTCGAAAAAAGCGAGGCAGCCGGCGACGATACCGGAACACTGCCGAACATCTCGTTCCAGTTCCGGCCGCTTCTCAGTCCGCACGGTGTTGTCGGAGTATGCGGTTTCCTGCAAAAGGACCAGCCACTGGACGCCGATGAGGAGCGGGCGCTCGCACCGGTCCTCGACCAGGCGGCCATCGCAATCGATCGCGCGCGGCTTTCCCGCGAGAGCCTCGATCGGGCTGCGCAGCTCGAGGGGGACAAGTTTCGGGCCGCGCTGCTCTCCTCCATGTCGCACGATCTGAGAACGCCGCTGGCGACAATCACCGGCGCGGTGACGAGCCTTCGACAACTCGGCAACCGGATGCCCGCCGAAAGTCGTGACGACCTGTTGAAATCGATCGAGGAAGAAAGCGAGAGGCTGACGCGTTTCGTCGCCAACCTGCTTGACATGACGCGCGTCGAGGCGGGAACGGTGAACGCCAAGCGTGACTGGGTCGATGTCGCGGATGTCGTTCGTTCGGCCGTGGAGCGAGCGCGAAAGTATTTCCCCGACCGCGTCTTTGAAACGAGCATCTCTGCCGATCTGCCGTTCATACGCGGCGATAGCGTGCTGCTCGGCCAGGTGCTCTTCAACGTGCTCGACAACGCGAACCGCTTCGGCGGCGATGAACCGGTCAGCATCTACGCCCGACGCGAGGGCGACGAGCTGGTCCTTGCCGTGACCGACCTCGGCAAGGGCATCCCGCCGGGCGATCTCGAACGAATCTTCGACAAGTTTTTCCGGAAGGGAAAACCGGACGGCCGCTCGCTCGGGACGGGGCTCGGGCTTGCGATAGCCAAGGGCTTCATTGAGGCGATGGGTGGGCAGATCAAGGCCGAAAGCCCTGCAGTCCGGCGGCGCGGCACGCGCATTTCCATGCGCCTGCCCGCAGCCCAGCATCAGCTGCCGGAGAAGGAGTAGCGATGAAGGCTGCGCGCATTCTGGTGGTCGACGACGAACCGCAAATCCAGCGGTTTCTCCGCCCTGCCCTCGGGGCTGCCGGATACGAAGTTGTTGAGGCGATCACCGGCGGCGAGGCGCTGAAGGCAGCCGCGACGTGCGTACCCGACGTGATTATCCTTGACCTCGGTCTGCCGGACATGGACGGCAAGGACGTTGTCACCAATTTACGCGCATGGTCGAATGTGCCGATCATCATTCTTTCGGCGCGTGATCGGGAAAGCGAAAAGGTTGCGGCACTCGATCTCGGCGCTGATGATTATATCGAAAAGCCTTTCGGCATCGGCGAGTTGACCGCACGCATTCGCACGGCGTTGCGCCACCGTATCCAGATGGAGGGCGGCCAAACGAGCCTTGCTGCCGACGGACTGACGGTCGATATCATCAAGCGGCTGGTGAGCCGTGACGGCAAGGCGCTGCGGCTGACGCCGAAGGAATACGACCTGCTCGTCATGCTCGCGCGGCATGCCGGCCGCGTTGTCACCCACAAGGCGCTGCTCACCTCGGTCTGGGGTGTGGCGCACGGCGAAGACCTGCACTACCTCAGAGTTTTCATAGGCCAGCTGCGTGGGAAGATCGAACGCGATCCGGCCGACCCGAGAATCATCCGCACGGAGCCGGGCGTCGGATACCGCTTTATCGGCGACGAAGATTGACAAGCGCGCAATGCCATGACCGCAACGCCATGGCCCCTGCGGTGCGCGGCGCCCGTTGCGCGTTCAGCCTCACTCGCCCGTCACGCGCCAGATCACATCGCCGACATCGTCCGCCACCAACAGGGAGCCGTCCGGGCCGATGGTAACCCCAACCGGCCGTCCATAGGACGCCCGTTCGTCAGGCGAAAGGAAACCGGTCAGAATGTCGCGCGGAGGCCCGGCTGGACGTCCGTTCACGAACGGCACGAAGACAACCTTGTAGCCGCGCAGCGTGCTGCGGTTCCAGGAGCCATGCTGCCCGATGACCATACCGTCCGGGAAGCCGGGCAGAGTGCCTGCGGGAAGCCAGCAAAGGCCGAGCGATGCAGTGTGCCCGCCCAAGGCATAGTCCGGCGTCAGAGCGGTTGCGACCATCGCCGGGTCCTGCGGCACCCGGTCGTCCACGATCTGCCCCCAGTAGCAATAGGGCCATCCATAGAAGCCGCCGTCGCGCACCGATGTCAGATAGTCGGGCGGCGTTTCGTCGCCCAGGCCGTCGCGCTCATTGACCACCGTCCAGAGCGCATCCGTCGTTGGCTCCCACGCCATGCCCACCGGGTTGCGCAGGCCGGAGGCAAATATGCGGCACTCACTACTCTCGAGGTCAAGCTCGTGAATGGCGGCCCGGCCTTCCTCTGCCGCCATGCCGCGCTCGCCTATGTTGCTGAGCGAACCGACGCCGATGAAAAGCTTTCGTCCATCGCGGCTCGCAAGCAGGCTCCGCGTCCAATGCCCGCCGGGCTTGAAGTCCGTCAGCTTTCGCCCCGTCGCGCCGATACGCGTGTCGCCCGTTGCATACGGGAATGCAACCACCCCGTCCGTGTTGCCGACGTACAACGTATCGCCCAGCAACGCCATGCCGAACGGCTGATTGAGTCCCTCGAGAAATGCCGTACGTGTCTCGGCCACGCCGTCGCCATCCGCATCCCGCAACAGCGTGATGCGGTTCGGGCTTGCGCCCACTGCGGCAGCGCGCTTCATTGTGCTGAACATGGCGTAGTCGAAGGCGGATTTGATGCCCCCCGGCTCGCTCAGTGCCTCGGCGACCAGTACGTCGCCATTCGGCAACACGTGAATCCAACGGGGATGTTTGAGCCCGGCTGCAAATGCGTTCACCTTGAGCCCGGCCGCCGCAGTCGGCACTTGCTCCGCTGTCCATCCCTTGGCTGTGGGCATCTTCAGGGTCGGAATGCCCTGCGGCTTGGCTCTCGGGATTTTCGGTGCGCTGCCATAGGCCGGTTCCAGAGAATCACCGTCCTGGTGCCGCAAACGGATTGCTACGGCGCCGATCAGTGCGACCAGTCGACCGAAAATATCTGATAGGCCCATGTGTCCTCCTAATCCTGATGCGCACGCTACCCGAAGCGCCTGCGGGTGGGTATCCTCAAACTGCATTGTTTCTGTGGACACTTCGCCGGATTGGGCGCGCGCTACCTCCGCCTGGGACGTAACCCTGTGGCGCTTTGAATTTCCGCATGGCTTTGCCCATGAATCGATTCCGATTTAAGGAATCATGCAGCAGGAGGTTGCGCAATGACGGATGGGTCTCACGCCGAAGTGGCCGCGCGCTGGAACGCGAATGCCGATCAGTGGACGCGCGATGTCCGGGGTGGCTACGACGTTTACCGCGACCTCTTCACCTTCCCTGCATTTCAGGAATTCCTGCCGCCGCTCGATGGCCTTGACGTCATCGATTTCGGCTGTGGCGAGGGCACGAACACGCGGCGGCTCGCACGGATGGGTGCCCGGCTGACCGGCATCGACATTTCCGAACGGCTGATCGATCACGCCCGCCGGGAGGAAGAGGCCGACCCGCTGGGGATCGGCTACAGGGTGTCGTCCTACAGCGCCGACACAGGGTTTCCCGATGCCTCCTTCGATGCCGTCCTTTCCACCATGGCGTTGATGGACGGGCCTGATTTCGAAGGTGCGATGAAGGAGGCCCATCGGCTGCTGCGCCCCGGCGGCTTCATCGCCTTCAGCGTTCTTCATCCCTGCTTCATCACGCCGGGGCTGCATTGGGAGAAGGATCGCGAGGGAGGCACGGTGGCGCTCTGCGTCTCGAACTATTTCGATCGGACCAGCTTCACCGAGCACTGGCGCTTTGGAGACCGCCCGAAGGACGAGGAGGTCGTGCCGTTCGCCGTGCCGCGCTTTCCCCGAACGATCGGCGATTACCTCAATGCGATCGCCGCGGCCGGGTTCCGGATCAGGCGAATTGAAGAGCCGCAGCCATCGCCCGAGGCCTGCGACGCCGTTCCCCGGTTCGCCCGCTGGCGAGACCTCGCCGCCTTCCTGCTGCTGGTGATGGCGGAGCGTCCGGCCTAAGCAATTCCAGCTTCCGTCCGGAATTGCGGAGAGCTCCCGTTCCCGTACCGGCCGACAGTGCTCTCTCCCGGCCCTCATCCCTGTGCTCGTCACAGGGATCCAGCCACGGCGCGTCGGCGCCGTGAATGACTTGCATTCAGCGCCTGGACGTAAGCAGACACCGGAAGCGGGACCGTGAAATCCAGCGGAGTCTTTCGCGCCCAAGGACTTGGCCGCTGCTGGATTCCTGTGACGAGCACAGGAATGAGGGGGCACTGCGCCGCCCCGCCCTCGCCTTTATCAGGCACGGCGAACCGATCGAGCAGATGCGCGCTCCCCAGGCTCAGGGTGCCACGATTCCCTTCACGGCCCAGGCGACCGCCATGTAGGATCGCGGGCCATCGACGTCACCGTCGAGGTAAGCGGAACGGACCGCATCGCGCAGTCTCATGCGTGCCTTGTCATCGAGTGTCGCGACGTATTCGGCACCCGGCCCATCCTTGCCGAGGTATGGCGCCCAGTAGTCGTCGAAGGAAGAGTACTCCATGCGTATCGCAAGCTCTGCCGTCTCGACCTCGGCAAGGCCGGCCTGACGCCAGGCCGATTCCAGTTCGCCCGGCCGGGTCATCGGGCGCGTGCAGGCGCGCGCCCGAAGCAATCCAGCGGTGGGATCAAGCGTAGCCGCGGTATCGAGGAACATGCGACCGGCGACGAAGCCGCCGCGCGCGTCCCATACGGTGGCCGCGACCGTCGCTCCCGGCCGCGCGACGCGGCGCATCTCCGCGACGGCCCGATGCGGCTCGGAAACGAAGTGCAGCATCAGGAGCGACAGGACCCGGTCGAATGCCGCGTCGGGGAAAGGCAGAGCGCATGCGTCGCCGACGCGGAAGGAGACGCGCGGATCCGAATTGCTGCGGCTCGCGTGCTCGATGTAGGCGGGCGCGTAGTCTATTCCGCAGATCGCTTCGAGGTCGGGCCGCTCGGACAATAGAAACGTCAGGCTGCCGGTGCCGCAGCCGACGTCCAGCACGCGTTCACCGCTCGAGGCCCCGGCAAATGCCAGAAACGGTACAGCAAGCCGGCGGCTCCAACGCCCCATCTGCAGTTCATAACCCTCACCAGTGCTGGCGTTGAACGTCGATGCACCCGTCATGGCACTCTCCAGATGGCCTCTCCAGATGGGCCGAACGGGGACCTTACCACACCGCCAGGTACGCAGGCCATTGGAGCCCTCCGCCGGACGCTTGCGGCGCCACGGCGATCGGAGAAGGTGCGTTTCCAGGCAGGAAACTGCCCGAAGAAAGAAAAACGCACGGCAGGACCCCACCTGCCAGCCATCGCCGGTTTCCAGCCGGAAGAGCCGCGACTGCCATGTGGGTTCCGTTGCCGGCCCGCTCAATGCGCCGTCAGTGCCCCGCCCTCACCCTTGTCATGCACGGCGAACCGGTCGAGCATATGCGCGCTCGCCTCGTTCAGCCCGATAACCTCGACGGCGACATTATGGCGGCGGTATTTGAGCACGACCTTGTCGAGCGCGCCGACGGCGGTGATGTCCCAGAGATGCGCCTCGCTGACATCGATGATGGCCTTCTCGAGCGGCTCGGCGAAGTCGAAGGCAGCGATGAAGGCCTCGGTCGAAGCGAAGAAGATCTCGCCGTCGACATGATAGGTGCGCACCTTCCCGCTCTCGTCGACCGTCGAGCGCACATGGAAGAGGCGCGCGACCTTGCCGGCAAAGAACACGCCGGAGAGCAGCACGCCGACGAGCACCCCCTTGGCCAGATCGTGCGTGCCGACCGTGGTGACGACCGTCGCCAGCATGACGACGGAGGACGGCAGCGGATTGCGGCCGAGATCGACGATCGAGCGCCAGGAGAAGGTGCCGATCGACACCATGATCATGACGGCGACGAGGGCGGCCATCGGGATGATCCGCACGAGATCGTCGAGAACGAGGATGAGGAAGAGGAGAAAGGCGCCGGCGACGAACGTCGAGAGCCGCCCTCGCCCGCCGGAACTGACATTGATGACCGACTGGCCGATCATGGCGCAGCCGCCCATCCCGCCGATGAGGCCGGAAGCGATGTTGCTCGCGCCCTGACCGATGCATTCCTGGCTCTTGTTGCTCGTCGTGTCCGTCATGTCGTCGACGATCTGGGCGGTCAGCAGGGATTCAAGCAGCCCCACCGCGGCCAGCGCCACCGAATAGGGGAAGATGATCTGCAGCGTCTCGAGCGTGAACGGCACGTGAGGCAGGGCAAGGATCGGCAGGCTCGAGGGCAATTCGCCAAGGTCGCCGACGGTGCGGATATCCATGCCGGTCCAGTAGGCGATGCCGGTCAGAACGGCGATCGCGACCAGAGGCGAAGGAACGGCCTTTGTGACATAGGGGAAGAGATAGATGATCGCCAATCCCGCCGCGATCATCACATAAGTCGCCTGCGGCACGCCGATGAGTTCCGGAAGCTGCGCCATGAAGATCAGGATGGCAAGCGCGTTGACGAAGCCGGTGATGACCGAGCGCGAGACAAAGCGCATGACCCGGCCGAGCTTCAGGAAGCCGGCTGCGATCTGGATGAGGCCCATCAGCAGCGTTGCGGCGAAGAGGTATTCGAGACCGTGCTCCTTGACGAGCGTGACCATCAGCACGGCGGTGGCGGCGGTCGCCGCCGAAATCATGCCCGGACGGCCGCCGGCGAAGGCGGAAACACAGGCAATGGCGAAGGAGGCAAACAGCCCCACCTTCGGATCGACGCCGGCAATGACCGAGAAGCCGATCGCCTCCGGTATCAGGGCAAGCGCCACGACGATGCCCGAAAGGACGTCGGCGCGGATGCTGGAGAACCATTCGCGTTTGTAGCTGGCAATTGTCAATGTCATGATTTTTCTTCGCAAAAGTACTGCGCTACGGCGCCATGCGTCTTTTCGGACGCACAAAGGCCGCTGTAACACGCTGGATCGCTGCAGGCGGGAGGTCCTGCTTGGATTTGATGCTGTTGCGTTGTCTGGCGGATCGGCGGCCAGAAGAGCCACCCGGAGTTTCACCGGGTCCGTGGTGAGTGGTGCCCTTATATGAAAATGAGCCGTCAAGGACAACCGCTATTGTGCGCTGCCGCATCAGCTTGATCCGGGCAACATTGAAGCGGCGGCGCTACCGGGTCAGGCCCGGCCCTGCCGCGGCGACCGTCATGTGCGGCCTCCCGTTATCCTGGGGTCCGGTTCAGAGCGTCCGGGCGAGAGCTTCGAGCTGGCCGGTCGTCTGTCGCCAGCCTTCATAAAAGCCCATCTCCTCATGCTGTTTGCGCGCCTCCTCAGTCCAGTGCAGGGCGCGCACGACATGGCGGGTCTTGCCGCCTTCGTCGGACATCTCGACGATCGTGGTCATGAAGGGAACGACCGCCGGTTGGGCGGAGGGGATCCAGCCCGGGGCAAAGGCGTTGGTGAACACCAGCCGACGCTCCGGAGCCGCTTCCAGGAACACGCCGACGCCGTCCGACTCCTCGCCGTTCGGGCCGCGCATGACGATGTGAGACGTGCCGCCGGGGCGGGGCTCGAGGATCTTCACCTCGGTCGTCCAGGACTGCGGCGCGAACCATTGCTCCAAGAGCCTGGGCTCCGTCCAGCAGCGCCACACTTTCGCGCGCGGCGCATCCAGGAGGCCCTCCAGTCGGAGCTCGTATCCTTCAGCCTTTTCGCTGGTCATCGGATTTTCTCCTCGTCCAGCTACCGCTTGAATCGCAGTCGATTTAGACGCGTCGGTCGCAAGCGGTCGAGGCGCCCTTCCCTCACGGCCTCGCCCGATTCCGGCGGCAACACACTCAGGCGCCCCTACCCCGCCTCAATTATACGGTGAGTCACAGCTCCGCCGCGGCCCGTCGAAGGGCTGGAACGTGTTGTCGGTCGACCGGTACGAGATGTAGCGCTGGCGGCACCAGCGAGCATGCGCGGTGGCGTCGTAGCGGAGCCGCTGGCGCACGCGGCCCCGGTCGAGCGCGGCGGGCGGCGGGCCGCCGACGATGGCGCCCGGGCCGATGCCGATGTCGTAGCGCTGGCCGCGAAAGCGCCCGCCATAGCTCGGATAGCGCCTGTTGAGGAAGTCGCGGTATTCCCGGTCGATGAAGAGCTCGTGGCGGGAGGGACCCGCGGGGTTGTTCCGGTAGGTCTTTCCGTAATCGCCCCTGAGCGGCGGGCATATGCCGATGCACGTCGTCTGGGCCGCGACCGGCGGCACGCTGGAGGCGGCGGTTATAAGCGCAAGCGCGATGGTGGCTGCAATCTTCAACGGGCTTCACCTTTTCCCTTTTCTCAAGAGGGAACGATTTTCATGGAGGAAATGATCCAACGCGCCACCTTATACCATCTGCCGGCGAAAGGACGCACGATTCGGAAAAGCGCCCGCTCGCCCTATGGCGCCGCGCGTCCGGTGCCAAGGGACTCGCTCAGGCGCAGACGCGCCGAGTAACGGGAATGAGGTGTGCGGTAAAAACCGCCCACGGGCGATGACCATTTACCGTCCGCCGCGTCGCCGGTTTTTTTGCCCGGCCGCAGCCGCTAACGCCCTCTTCCTGCGCTCATCACGGGAATCCGGCAGCGCCGCAAGTCGGCGGCGCTTGAAGGCACCTTCCGGCTCGATGACGCGGGCGTCAAAAGTTTCGGACCGTCGCGACCGAGACCTTCGCGCGCCCGGAAGGGCGCACGGCGCTTGAGATCGCCTCACGCAGGCTCGCCGTCAATAGTAGGGCGAGACGCAGGGCTGGCGCGGGCCGTAATAGGGCTGGAACGTGTTGTCGTAAGCCCTGTAGGACCGGTAGCGCGCAAAGCACCAGCGCGTGTGCGCATTGCCGCCATAGGCCGGGCGGTAATAACGCGGCGCACCATAGTAGCGCGGGCGATAGGCCGGGTAGCCCGAGCCATAGTAGCCAGGATCGTAGTAGCTTGGGCCGTAATACCTCGGCTGCGCCAACAGGCCGCCGAGGATCGCGCCGGCCGCTAACCCGCCGAGCGCCCAGCCCAATTCGTCATCGTCATCGTCGTAATGGCGTCGATGCCCGTAATAGCCGCCGCGATAACCACCACGGTAGCCACCACGATAGCCGCCGCGATAGCCGCCACGGTAGCGCCTGTACTGGACCGGCTCTGCCTCCTGAACATCGATCTTCGGCACGACAATGGTAGGAAACGCCATGGCGGGCGGGACGCTGGTCAGCGCCGTCGCCAGCGACAAGGCAATGATTGCTAGCCTCTTCATTGGCTTCACCTTTTCCTCTACGGCGCCCGCCGTCGGACATGACGCGCAAAGGACGCCGCAGCACCTTGAACCTGCCGCATAATTCTGTCCCGAAATCCTGTTCCGGTTCAAGCAATTATGCAGCAACAGGAAATCATTCCTGTCAATAATGGCCGAATCGCGGTGGAGCGTCGCCCGGCGCGGAAAAATCGCGATTTTGTCGCTCGCAAAACGCGCCGATCACACGCACCGATCGAAACGGCCGCCATGTAGTAGAACAACGCGAAACCGGCACGTAGGTTGCATAGCGATGCGTGCAGCGCCGTGCATGCTTTCAGACGCACAAAATCGCTGTAGCACTTTGAACTGCTGCATGTTTTTATCCTTTAGGCAAACATGGTCGGCGCGGGGTGGAACGGAAAACCGCTTCACACTTTTCCTCACCCCGCTTTTTTGGCGCGGGGTGGGACGGAAAACCGCTTCACACTTTTCCTCACCCCGCTTTTTTTGGCGCGGGGTGGAACGAAAAACCGCTTCACACTTTTCCTCACCCCGCTTTTTTTGGCGCGGGGTGGGACGAAAAACCGCTTCACACTTTTCCTCACCCCGCTTTTTAGTTCTCGATAACGGACGTTCGATGACGGTCTTACGGATATTGAAGCAAACGCTTTTGGCGGCGATATTCCTCATCGCCGGCGCCGGCGTTTACACGCTTTCGGCGGGAAACCACGGCTCCGGCACCCCGCCCGAAATGGCGGCGCCCGAGCTCCAGGCCAAGGAAGTGCTCGTCGACAAGTCCGAGCGCACCCTGCGGCTGCTGCGCGACGGCACGACGCTTGGCGAATACAGTGTGTCGCTCGGCGGCAATCCGTTGGGCCACAAGGAGCGCCAGGGCGACCGGCGGACGCCGGAGGGCGACTACCTGATCGACTGGCGCAACCCGAAATCGCGCTACCACCTGAGCCTCCACATCTCCTACCCCGACGCAGCCGACAAGACCCGCGCCGCCTCCGCCGGCGAAGACCCCGGCGGCGACATCATGATCCACGGCCTGCCGAATGGCTGGGGCTTCATCGGCCGGCTCCACCTCTTCCTCGACTGGACCGACGGCTGCATCGCCGTCACCGACGAGGAAATGCGCGAAATCTGGTCGCGGGTGCCGGACGGCACGCCGATCCGGATTGCGGGATAACGGAACCGAGAATTTGCCGGAATCCGTATCCGGTACCCCCCGGAGTCCTCACGACCGTCGGAACGGTCTGACCGATAAGGCGTTATTCTTCCGACCGCAGCATCGAAGCGGCCTTTGCATGTCCGATGGGGCGTGCCGCGGCCGGATGCCGAACGGAACAGGAGCAATGCCATGAGAGTATCCCTGAGAACATCATCCGCTGCATTCGTCCTCTCCGCCGCCCTTTTCGGCGCGGCCGGGCCGGCCCTTGCCGACATGTACTATGTAGATCGCGCGCCGACAGGCAGCGTCTATGTCGAGCCGGCACCCCCGGGAGTGATCTATGTCGATCCGGCGCCGACCGGCAGCATCTACGTCGAGCGGATACCGCCGGCCAACCTCGGCGCAGCCCGCGATCGCTATACCAACGAATACCAGGGTAGCCACCAGGGCGATTACTACCTGGGAGTCACGCCCCCGCCGACAGCCCCCTGAGCGGCTGACCGGGCGTAGTTAGAGCAATTCCGGGAAAGGTTTTTCGTCCGGAAACCTTGTCACAAGGCGCTCCGTCCGTGTCGCGTCACCGTGGGAACACGCGCCACGGAGGATCGATGCGATTCCGTCCGGCAAAGTAAAGGACCACTCGGTTTCCGCCGGGGTCGAATAGCTCGGCCTCTCGCCAGAGCCAGCTCTTATCCTCGGGCTCGCTTGCGAACTGGAGGCCGACGTCGCGAAGAGCGCGGACCGTTGCGTCCAGATTCTCGCACTCGAAATACACGGTTGTTCCGCGGCCACCACCTTCGCCCTGAACCAGGGAAAAGGTGCTCTCTCCGTCCGGGCAAACAAAACGTGCATACCGGGGACGCGCGTCAACCACAGGCTTGAGGCCCAGCGTGGAATAGAAACGCCATCCCGCGTCCAAGTCCGGCATCGTAACTGTCACCTGGTTCAGGCGCACAATCAGAGACCCTCCAATGAGCTCTCCATCCATTAACTGATTTCCGATGGTCCGCAACGGGCGCTGAGGCTCCCATTCCACAATCAGCAGCGCTACGTCGGCGGCGCGAGACACAACTGACTGGATGGGCCAATCGATTCCGAGGCCACTCACAGGTCGGCCACAGCCTTGGGCGCTGCGCCTGTCACGCCGTTCGGGGAGCAGGTCATCGAGCCGCAGCCAAAGGTTTTACTGCATGTGTGCAGTTCAAAGACCTACAGCGACCCTTGCGCGCCCTGATCAGACGCGCGGCGCTGTAGCGACGCATTCGCATCGACAACGCAGGTAGACCGCATCCGGATCGCTGCCCCACCTGTCCCAGGCCGAGAGCGCCGTCTCGATCTCCTGGCGGTCGGCGAGACCCCGTTGAACAAGGCCTTCGGCGAGGCTTTCGAGGCTCCTTTTCGCGTCCTCAACGGTTTCCCGCCGGGTCGGCGCATCGGCGCTGTGATTGACATGACTTGCGCCGCTCCAGACCGGCACGAAACCATGAGATCGCAGCACAGCCCCCTGGCGCCGCCCGAAATAAACGGCGTCGTTCGATGAGTGCTCGTACCAGCGCTGCCACAGGTCCAGCGAAAGCAGGATGCCTGGCGTCTCCGGGTATATGACATTGCCGCCGGCATCGGCATCGCGCGTGGCGATCAGCCCGCCCGGCTTCAGCACCCGCAATGCTTCCGCGAGCGTTTGCCGGAGTTTCGCGGCATCGAGGTGATAGAGCACCGCGTGGAAGAAGACCGCGTCAAAACTGCCGTCCTCGAATGGCAGCGAAGTCATGTCGCCTGCCACAAAGCCCAGATTGGCATGGCCGGCTGTCGCGACCATCTGATTGGCGGCGGCAATGGCTTTCGGCTCCAGGTCAAGGCCGGTAACAGTCCGCACGACATCGGCGAAGCCGGCCGTAATCGTGCCCGGCCCGCAACCGACGTCGAGCAGGTCCATATCGCGCGTCAGAAACGGCACGAAAAACGCGATGGAATCGCCCCCGCGTTTTCTTTGAAAGTCGATAATGGCGGAGTTGTATCGCATTACTTGTGTGACCATGGGCGCGCGCCCGGAGATGTCGTTTCCACAAAGCGCGCAGAATCAAAGCAGCAGCGCTGAAACCGGAATATCGGGGTTTCGTGACAGGCGATCGACGGATAGCCAGAGACGTCATTCAGCCCGGCGCCGCACCGGCGGCGCGGAAGACTCCGCTTGATCAATGGCGTGAATAGCCGCGGCGTATCGCGTGGCCTCACAGGCCGTGCAAATAGTGCGAGATGTCCTGCCATTCCGGATTCATGGCCTCGATGAGGTTCAGCTTCCACTGCCGTGGCCATTTCTTCATGGTCTTTTCCCGCGTGATCGCAGCCGTCAAAAGGTCGAATTCCTCGAACCAGACCAGGGTCTTGACGCCGTATTTCGATGTGAAACCGGGTGTGAGCTCGTGTTGGTGCTCAAGGAGACGGCGGGCCAGGTCGCGGGTGACGCCTGTGTAAAGCGTGCCGTTTCGTTTCGACGCGAGGATGTAGACATAGCCTTTCATGTCTCTCACCTTGATTGAAGAATTCGGCATGAGCAAGCAGGAGTTGCTTGCGGCGCGCGGGCGGCTGGTACGCGTTGCAGTTTTGGCGGGCGTGATCCGCGCTGGCTCATTGTTGGAGCGAGTCCCGCACGCGCCGCCGACGCGGCGCGGCTGGATTCCTGTGACGAGCACAGGAATGAGGTGCGGATGGTCAGCCGCAGGCGGCCAACAGCGACCTCCGAACACTCCCCGCCTTCATTTTTCCTCCGCCATGACCACACACTCCCGCATCCGCATGACGCGCACAGGAATGAGCCAACCGCGGCCATGGCCGAGCAAGATCGAGCCAGCCGCGGCGGTTGATGCTGTTGGGCGGCCAACCCAGAACTCCCTCATCCCTGTGCTGGTCACAGGGATCCAGCCACGGCGCGTCGGCGCCGTGATTGACGTCGGATATGCCGACAAGGCAAGGGGCTCTGGACGACGGCCGGCTGAAGGGCGACGCGACGCCGCGGCCGTTCGCGCCATTGATCAAGCGGGAGTCTCCCGCGCCGCTGGCGCGGGGGCCGGGCTGAATGATCTCGCTGGCGAGCGCGGTTCGCGCGCGCCAAACTGCAACGCGTACCAGCGCCCGCCCGCCGCAAGCAACTCCTGCTTGGTCCTGCCGAATTCTTCGATCAAGCTGAGAGACATGAAAGGCTATGTCTACATCCTCGCATCGAGAGATGCGGATGGTCAGCCGCAGGCGGCCAACAGCGACCTCCGAACACTCCCCCTCTTCATTTTTCCTCTGCCATGACAACACACTCCCGCATCCGCATGATGCGCACAGGAATGAGCCAACCGCGGCCATGGCCGAACAAGATCGAGCCGCCGAGGAATGTTCGGCGGTTGATGCTGGTTGGGCGGCCACCCCAGAACTCCCTCATCCCTGTGCTCGTCAGGGATCCAGCCACGGCGCGTCGGCGCCGTGATTGACGTCGGATATGCCGACAAGGCAAGGGGCTCTGGACGACGGTCGGCTGAAGGGTGACGCGACGCCGCGGCCGTTCGCGCCATTGATCAAGGGGGAGTCTCCCGCGCCGCCGGCGCGGGGGCCGGGCTGGATGATCTCGCTGGCCAGCGCGGTTCGCGCGCCAAACTGCAACGCGTACCAGCGCCCGCGCGCCGCAAGCAACTCCTGCTTGCTCATGCCGAATTCTTCAATCAAGCCGAGAAACATGAAAGGCTATGTCTACATCCTCGCGTCGAGAGGTGCGGATGGTCAGCCGCAGACGGCCAACAGCCCTCCGAGCACTCCCCGCCTTCATTTTTCCTCTGCCATGACAACGCACTCCCGCATCCGCATGACGCGCACAGGAATGAGCCAACCGCGGCCATGGCCGAGCAAGATCGAGCCAGCCGAGGAATGTTCGGCGGTTGATGCTGGTTGGGCGGCCAACCCAGAACTCCCTCATCCCTGTGCTCGTCACAGGGATCCAGCCACGGCGCGTCGGCGCCGTGATTGACGTCGGATATGCCTAAAACGGAAGGCAAGGGGCTTGGACAACCGGCGGGCTGAAGGGCGACGCGATACGCGTGTGGCGATCCGACGCCGCCACGGCTGTCGAAACAGAGCCTCCCGCACCGCCGATGTGGGCCGCTCGTCCCTGTGACGAGCACAGGGACGAGAGCATCTGTATTGCTGGCCGGATCAGCTCTGGACGTGATGAGTGGAACTCCCGCGCCGCGATCATCAGGGAATATATTCCTATCACTGCTCAAATGAAGCACCGCCCTCCCCATATTCGCGCAAGCCCTTGTCGAAGATGAGCGCGTTCAGCCCGCGCCTCAGCCACGCGAGTTGCGGCTCCGGCATCAGCCGCAGGCCCTCGTAGTCCATGACGCAGGCGTTGAAGACCGTCGTTTTC
Source organism: Sinorhizobium sp. 7-81 (assembly GCF_030124405.1). Taxonomy (NCBI): domain Bacteria; kingdom Pseudomonadati; phylum Pseudomonadota; class Alphaproteobacteria; order Hyphomicrobiales; family Rhizobiaceae; genus Sinorhizobium; species Sinorhizobium sp. 7-81. The sequence continues at coordinate 677,227 of NZ_JASKLT010000003.1, forward strand.
ACCTGCCGGCCCTCCTCGCAGCCGGCAAGCACGCCTTCGAGCCGCATCATCCGGTCGGCCGCCTTCAGCGCCATCCGGGCGCGTTCCTCGCTCGTCTCGCCCGGATGCCCCGCCACGCGGTCGAGCGCCTGGGCGCGCACGCTCGGGTAAGGGATGCCGTTCAGGTGATAGTAGCGCGCCATCGCCGCGGCATAGTCGTCGCCGGCCTCGCGCTGTTCGGCGGTGATGCGGCCATCGAGGAACAGGCGGCCGAGTGTGTAGCCGGCGAAGGCGCTCGTCGTGACGAGCCCATGCATGCGCTTGCGCGCGGCAAGCGCCACCGCCATTGCCTCCTTCTCGCTCTCCTGCCTCGACCATTCCGGCCGGATCTTGCCGCAGGCGAAGCGCTCGGCATTGGCCTTGCGCGGGCGTCCAAGCTGCGCCTTGCGCTTTGCACGCAGTTTCTGGGCTTTGCTCGTCATTTTCGGGGTCCTTTCAAGCGGGGTAGGAAAAGTGTGAAGCGGTTTTCCGTCCACCCCGCGTCACCAAAGAGCGGGGTAGGAAAAGTGTGAAGCGGTTTTCCGTCCCACCCCGCGCCAGCGAAGAAGCGGGGGGAGGAAACGTGTGAAGCGGTTTTCCGTCTCGCCTCGCGCCGGCGGAAATCCGGCTAAGGGTGAGACAATTTTGCGGCTGTCCGTCCGATCGAAGGGACATGATCCATTTCTCCGGAACATCGCACAAGCCATTGAAATAATTGCGCCAATCTCCGGTACCACGCCCGCCTCAAGCATCGGCGGACCGCCGCTGCACCACGCCGAGTACGGTCGTGTGGTTGCGGCGGAAGATGCGGCCGATCAGCGGCAGCGAGAGATCCTTGCGCGCCTCGTAGACCGCGCGCATGCAGGCGTGCCGGGGCTCGACCAGCCGGCGCTCGCGGCGCACGCTGATGATGTCCTCCCAGGTCACCCCCGGAAAACCTTCAAGCACCGCGGCGACGATCTCCTCGACCGGCGGCCGGCGGTCGCCGCCCTCGGCCTCCTCGACCCGCCCCGTGAGCAGCGCCTGCGCCTGGGCGACGAGCCGTGCCCCGGCATCCGCAAGCTCCGTCTCGAGCGCCGCGATCCGCCGCGCCTTGGCCGCGTTATCGGTCGCAAGCGCCGCCAGCCGCCTTTCGAGCTCCGCCGCCGCGGCGGCCGAGACGACCGCGTTCGCCGGCCGCATCAGCCGCTCGCGCACGGCGCCGTAGTGCCGCTGCTGCCGCGCCAGCTGCGACTGTGTCCCTTCCGAATGGTTCGTCATTGCTTACTCCTGTTTCCCCTGCCGGCGCGATTCCGGCCTCGTTTCGTGCTTCCGTGCCCCCTGAAGGGCCCAATTATTTCGCCGGCTAATATTTTCAGCTCTGGCTGAACTTTATCGCTAGGCCCCTATCCGCTCTCATTCCCGTACTTGCCCTGTACGCCCAACCCCAGGTCTCCCTCATTCCTGTGCCTGTCACAGGAATCCAGCCACGGCGCGTCTGCGCCGTGAATGACTCCGTCTGGCCGCAACATCGACGCTGCGAAAGCGGCGCCACCGATCCACTCCACGCAAGATTCTCCCGCGCCCAAGGACTTGGGCGCGCTGGATTCCTGTGACGAGCACAGGAATGAGGGGGCGACGGCTGAGCAAAGTCGAGCCAACCGAGGAGTGTTCGGCGGTTGATGCTCTCCGTGCAGCCATCTCCGGCACTCCGTCATCCCTGTGCCCGTCTTGTGCGACCACCCCCGGGGCATTCCGTCATCGCCTGCGCCTGTCTTGTGCGGCCAACATTCCAGAACTCCCTCATTCCTGTGCTCGTCACAGGAATCCAGCCACGGCGCGTCTGCGCCGTGAATGACTCCGTCTGGCCGCAACATCGACGCCGCGAAAGCGGCGCCACCTCCCGCCGCGCGCAAGGTTCTCCCGCGCCCAAGGACTTGGGCGCGCTGGATTCCTGTGACGAGCACAGGAATGAGGGAGGGTTGGGCGGCGGCTGAGCAAGGTCGAGCCAACCGAGGAGTGTTCGGCGGTTAATGCTCTCCGTGCAGCCAACCGGGTTTCCGTCATCCCTGTGTTCGCCACAGACATGCAGTTCCAAGTGTGAGCGGCGGCAGCCGCGCGCACCCCCATCATTGGCCTTGCCCGGCCGAAGGCGGCGTGGCCTCGGCCGGCTCGCCCCGCGCCTCGGCCCGGAAGCGGGCGTGAATCGCCCGCACCCTCGCCTTGCTTTCCGGCGAGGGCGGCGGCTTCGAGAGCGCCCGCAGGGTTTCCGCCGTCGCCCGCGCCCGGGCCATATCCTCCCGGACGCCGCGCGCCTCCTGCCGGGCAAGGGCCGCAAGCTCCGCCGGCACCGGCATGAAGCCGGGCCTGACCGCTGCATATTCGCCGCGCTTCAGCTTCACGATCGCCGCCATGAGGCCGCAGGCTGGCACGTTCGAAAGCGCGAGCACGTATTCGCGCAGGAAGTCGGCGGGCGCGATGCTGGCGGGGGCCACCATGCCGCCGCGTTTCAGGGCGTCGAGGCACTCGGCCACGCCCTCCGGCGGCGCCGGCCGCAGCCTATCGGCGAGCCTGCCAATCTCCTCGCTCAAGCTCGAAAGTCGTGCCGGTAAAGTCGTCATCGCCTGCCGTTCCCCATTCCCCTGATCGCCCGGATGCGCCTGTCCGTCCCGATGCCCCTGCTCGTCCCGATGTCCGTCCAAGCGCCCTGTCCAGTTCGCGCTGCACCTCGTCCTGGTGCGCCCTGAAATCGCCTTTCGGTCTGAGCCCGCTTCGGGGCGGCGCCCGTCCGCCGAAGGGCCTTGGCCGACCGGCATTGCGGATCCAGTTGCGCCAGGTCGCCGGCCAGTCGAGCTTGGTCGCCTCGCGCCCCGCCTTGGCGTTCCAGTAGTCGCGGAACTTTTCGAACTCGGCTTCCGCCTCCGCCCGGCCAAAACCTTCGCCGGCCGCAAAAGCCCAATCGGGGACAAACCCCTCCGGCAGCCGCGTCGCCCGCCGCTTTCCCTCGCCCCGTTTGCCCTCGGCCCGTTGGCCCTCGCCCCGCTTTCCCTCGCCCCGCCTCGCCTCCGAACGTCCGGCTTGCCCATCCCCGCCTTGCCCATGCCCCGCCGCCGGATGTTCGCCTTCCCGAGGTCCGGCCGGGAGGATCCCGGCGGCTTCGCCCGGTACGTCAGGGCACCGAGAACCAGCCGGCATCGAACCGGCAGGAACCGCGCCAGCGGAAATTGGGTTTCGGGTTGGGTTAATTTCTTTAGGGGGTGCGGGGGATCTTTCTTTATCGGGAAGGGGCGCGTCACGGCCGGTCACGTGGCTGTCACCCGCCGTCCCGTGACATGTCGCGCTCTCGCCTTCCGCTGCGTCAACTGCCATCGCCTCGTGCGCCACCCTCTGCCGGCGGCGCTGCTGGCGGGCGCGGTCGGAGGCCCGGCGCCGCTCGAGCGCTTCGAGCGAATGCCCCTCCGCGGCCGAGACCGCCGAAAGGATCATTTCGGGCGTCGCCCCCGCCGTCACCAGCGCCTCCACGATCGCCGAGATCCGCATCCCGCTCATCCGCATTCTCCGTTCCACCTTTCACCAGCGCCGCATCTTCCGGGACGCGCGGGACCCCGCGCCGCGACGCCGAATTCGCTGCGCCTACCCATCCATGTTCACGAATTCCCGCCGGGCCGCGCCGTCCGCCGGAACCTCCCTCGCACGCGTCCGGCCGAGACCGCGCGGCACATCCCGGGCGCCCCATCCAGGGCGGATGCGAAGCCCTGTCGGTTGAAACCAGCCGACAGGGCTTCGCGCTGATCGCCGGGGAGGAGAGCGGCGATCAGTTCCCGCGGGGTGCAGGAAAAGTGCGAAGCGGTTTTCCGTCCGCACCCCGCATCCCATGGGAACCCCAGGTGCAGGGAAAGCGTCCGCACCTCGCACCCAAGGAAACCCCGGGGGCGCAGGAAAAGCTTCCGCACCCCGCATCCCAGAGGAACCCCGGGGCAGGAACGTGCGACCCGGTTTCCGCCTGCACCTGCAGCCCAAAGGCCGGGAGGAATAGGCGCGAAACGATTTTCTGCTAACCCCCGCCCAGTCCCCCCTTGGGACATTCCTGGGGCATCCTTGGCGCGGATGCCCACGAGACTGATCTAGGGCGCGGCCAACGCCTTGAAAGGCGTGAAGCGGACGAAGGTCAGTAAAATCTTACGCCGGCCCTTCATCGACCGCCCTCCTCCCGGTTGCGTTTCACCTCGTCAGGAATGACATTACTCATGTTGTCATGTCAACATGATTTGTGTTATTCGTGTCGATATGTTCCCAAGTCATGAGCAACAAAGCTGCGAGCCATGAGCGACAAAGCTGAAAGATTGCGCGAGGCGCGCCTGAAGGCAGGTTATCGGTTTGCCTCCGACGCCGCGAACGCGCTTGGCGTCATCGCCTCGACCTATCGCGCCCACGAAAACGGCCAGAACGACTTCGAACTCGCCGAGGCCAAGATCTACGGCCGCCGCTTCAATGTCGATCCGGTCTGGCTGCTGGACGGCGACCGGCGGGCGGGCAACGGTGCTCCGCCCGCGGGGCCCGTGGGGGTCGCCGAGCCGAACGGTACGCTTCTCACCCCGGTCGTCGGCAAGGGCAAAAAGATCCCCGTCTTCGGCCAGGCCGTAGGCGGAGTGGACGGTGAATTCATAATGAATGGCAATGTGTTGTACGAAGTCATGGCACCGCCGATCCTCTCGGACATTTCCGGCGCCTATGCGGTCTCGGTTTCCGGCGATTCCATGTCTCCGCGCTATGAGGACGGCGAGGTCTGCTTCGTCGACCCCAGCCGCCGGGTGAAGCGCGGCGACTATGTGATCGCCCAGATCCGGCTCGAAGAAAACGGCGCGCTGCTCGCCTACGTCAAGAAGTTCGTCCGCCACAACAGCGCCGAACTGGTGCTCGAGCAGTTCAACCCGCCGAAGGAACTCCGCTTCGACGCCAACACCGTCCACAGCGTCCACTACATCGCACTCGCCGGGAATGCGTAAGGCGGACGGGTGGCCCTCGCCGCCGCAGCAGCGGGCGCGCCTCCGTACCTGCTCAATCACGGCGCCGACGCGCCGTGGCTGGATTCCTGTGACAAGCACAGGAATGAGGGAATTTGGGCTAGACCCGAGTGAAAATCACAACGCAGACCCTGCGGCTCATGCACGGGATGCAACAAACAGCATCGAACCCGCTGGTGAGAATGCGGCAAACAAAATCTCCCCCACATTCCTGTGCTCGTCACAGGAATCCAGCGCGCCCAAGTCCTTGGGCGCGAGAGATCAGTCCACGCGGTTCCCATCTCTTCGGCTGAAACATGAGTTATTCACGGCGCGGACGCGCCGTGGCTGGATTCCTGTGACAAGCACAGGAATGAGGGAGTTTGGGCTAGGCCCGAGTGAAAATCACAACGCAGGCCCTGCGGCTCGTGCACCGGATGCAACAAACAGCATCGAACCCGCTGGGTGAGAATGCGGCAAACAAAAACTCCCCTCATTCCTGTGCTCGTCACAGGAATCCAGTGCGCCCAGGTCCTTGGGCGCGAGAGACTCAGTCCACGCGGTTCCCATTTCTTCGGCTGAAACATGAGTTATCCACGGCGCCAACGCGCCGTGGCTGGATTCCTGTGACAAGCACAGGAATGAGGGAGTTCCGGGTTGGCCAACGAGCATCAACGGCCGAGCCTCCCCGACTGCCTTGAACAGCTTTTCAAATTTCCTCATTCCCTCTGCACGTCCCTTCACCCATCCCCGGACCAAGGTGCGCGTGATTGACGGCGGGTGATGAGAGACCAACTGCCGAGCCTTCGGCGCGAAACTGCTTCAACCGCAGCCAAAAACTCCCCTCATTCCTGTGCTCGTCACAGGAATCCAGCGCGCCCAAGTCCTTGGGCGCGAGAGATCAGTCCACGCGGTTCCCATTTCTTCGGCTGAAACATGAGTTATTCACGGCGCCGACGCGCCGTGGCTGGATTCCTGTGACAAGCACAGGAATGAGGGAGTTTGGGCTAGGCCCGAGTGAAAATCACAACGCAGGCCCTGCGGCTCATGCACCGGATGCAACAAACAGCATCGAACCCGCTGGGTGAGAATGCGGCAAACAGAAACTCCCCCTCGCGCCCAAGTCCTTGGGCGCGAGAGACTCAGTCCCGCCGAAAACCGATGGATGCCCAACCCATCTTTGCCCCCGCGAGACGCCACCGCCCTCGATTCCCCCTCAAACACAAACCATGTCGGCAACACCAAAAACAACACGATACGTGTTGACACCATTCGTGTCGCGCGCGATGTTGCATTCAACACGAACGACACGATCGATGCCCGGCACCCCCGGCCATCGGACACCGGGAGACCGAGCGCGGCCATATGTCCATCCTGACGATCAGATCCCACCTGCACGGCCACATCGACGAACTCTTTTCCGCCGATCTCCGCCGGTCGAGCGATGCCGAGAACCAGCAGGCGCTGAAGACTTTTCTGACGTGCGTCTATTCCAGCCTCGCTTCGCTCGCCTGGCACCTCGGCGCGGACGGCAATGTCTTTCAGCGCGAGGCCCTGCCCGCCTCCGAGCTTACCGAGGACGCCTTCTACGAGCTCAACCGCGAGCGCGAATTTTCCGGCGGCGGCACGGGCATGAACCAGCGCCTGGTCGGAACCCACAATCACCGCCAGCAGTTTTAGACTTTTAGATTGCGCAATTCCGGACGGAAAACCGCTTCACACTTTTCCTGGAATTGCTCTCAACCCACGCAATTCCGGACGGAAAACCGCTTCACACCTTTCCTGGAATTGCTCTCAACCTACGCAATTCCGGACGGAAAACCGCTTCACACCTTTCCTGGAATTGCTCTCAACCTACGCAATTTCGGACGGAAAACCGCTTCACACTTCTCCTGGAATTGCTCTCAACCTACGCAATTCCGGACGGAAAACCGCTTCACACTTTTCCTGGAATTGCCTTGGAGCTCCCAATGCGCGCCGAAACCTATGCCGTCGTCAATCTCGCCGCCTTGAACCTCATCGAGGCGATGAGCGCCGCCTATTACGCGACCGAAGCCGAGGCTGCCGCCAGGCATGCCTTTCGCGTGAGGGAAATGCTGAAGAAGATCGCCGCCGCGCTCGAACAGGAGCCCGGCCATGGGAACGTCGAGGCCAGGCAGCCGGTCGGCACCGCGCCTCCATCAGCGACGAAGACAGCCCCTGCCCTGAAACTCGTGTCGGACCGCGCCGGCGAATCCTCTTGGCGTTCCTGAGCCGCGCCAGCGCGTTGCCAAGGGTTCATCTGGCGTTCAGGTTCGATCCATGAAACTAAGCAACGAAATATGCGTTGATCTGGATAAATGCCGAAGGAGCCCGAGCCATGAAGTTTTTGACCATCGCAGCCGCAGCCGGCGTGGCACTGACTGTATGCGCCGGGAACGCGTTCGCCGATCCCTGGAAGGACGAAAGCGGCCATGGGCGCTGGCGTGGGGGCGGCTATTACGATGGACCCCGCTATGAACGCCGGGCCTACAAGGAAGAATATCGTCGCGGCCGGTGCAAGATCGAGCGGAAATGGGACGACGACGAGTACAAGGAAGAGATCAAGTGCAAGCGCGGCGCTCGCCCGATCTACGGATATTACCGCTACTGATGCATGTCGCCCGAAAGTGTGCAGCGGTATCGGGACAACGAGATGCATGAAGCGCGTCGCGTGACTCCAATTGAATGCGACGCCCTTTAATGCAGGCCGCCACGGCATGATTCCTCAACTCGGCATCGATCTAAGAAATCTTGCGGCAATTCAAAGTGCTACAGCGATCTTCGCGCGTCCGATTGGAAGCGCGGCGCCGTCGCGCCGCCACGAGCCTGTAGCGGGCGCCCTTCTGCTGTCGTGCACTGTGCGTCCGACAGGACACTCACCCACACGCCGTCGGACTGGTTCATTTGACAAGCTACCTCGCCGCCGCTTCGCCAACGATCCGCACTCGTGCGAACCGAAACTTGACCTTCACCTTTGCCGCCAGTATGGCCTCATGGAGCCGCCCGCTCATGAAAAGCAATCTTTGAAGTTTGCGCTCGTGCCATAGGTCTGCGCCTTCGAAAGCGGCCGCGGTCAGCGCAATATCGCCGCCCTCGAGATCATACGTTGCCCACAGTTCGTAGCCGTCCCGCTCCACCGTCCGGCGGGGAAATAACTTGCTGCGGGTTTCGCTCGGCACGAAGCTGTCTTTCACCGCGCCAAAATTGAGCAGGTAGAAGGGACCCGGAAGCCGGGTCTTCTTGTCGGCCTCATAGATGGGAAATTCGAGCAGTCCTCCCTTGCCGAGGTCGAACTCTTTCAACACGTCGGCAAGCCTCCCCTTCACCGCATAGAAGGGACCGGCACAGAACAGATCGCCCACCCGCTTCCAGTTGTTTTCGGCAAATACATACATTGCCTCGGGAAAATCGGTCCGTTCAAGCGCTTCACCCGCGCTGTGACGCCGATGCGCTTGAACAACGTGGTTCGGCTCAACGCCAAGCTGAAAAGTTGGAGGTGCCCAATCCTCGCCATAGAACTTTTCGCGGATGCCTTGCCTGTTGCCGATCGAGTAATCGCTCATCACGCTGCTGACCCAGACGGTATCCGCCATGCCGCACACCCCATTCCGTGCCGCCAAAAAAGGAAAGAAGATCGACAGAGCGGCACAAGCACATCCGTGACAGTATGGTCGGCAACCTACACTCGAAAATTGAAGGAAGAGTTAGGCGAGCAACCCGTTGTTCCTAAATTTCCGGCATTATGGAGCAAGTGCCACAAGGTTGAACCCGACACCGGACGAGCGTCCTATCTTAGTGAGGTATTCGATCAGGCTACGGCGGAGGAACGTCCTTTAGCCTCTCACCCAGCCAATCTTCAGGACACGCAACGCTGCCACTAGCGCGATCAAGGTCAGCGGCATTCCCGGAAGGGCTGGAATTTCTATTCTAATTCAGATGCGTAAGCCGCTTTTGGTGGTCTTTGCTACCTAATGCCGCAATTCTGCCCATGGGGCCCCATTCTGTCGCCCTGCCCGGCAACAACGCCCTTTGCATGCCTCTGACGGCATGTTGTAATATCCCGAGGAAGTTCAACGTGCGGGGTGGTGATGACGCTGGAAGACCTCTATCGCCTGTTGCGCAATGGCCATGTGCAGGCGCAAGGCATAGTCGACACGGTACCTGATCCTTTGCTTGTCCTGGACCAGAACCTGTGCGTCCAGAGCGCCAGCCGTGCCTTCTTCACAACCTTCCAGGTCAGCCGCGCTGAGACGATCGGGCAGCACATCTATGAACTCGGCAACGGGCAGTGGGATATCCCCGAGCTGCGCCGCCTGCTCGAAGAGGTCATTCCGAAGAGCACGGCGGTTGTGGACTATGAGGTCGAGCAAGACTTTCCGAGCATCGGCCCGAGGACGATGCTCGTCAGTGCGCACCGGCTGTTCCATCCCGACAACAACAGCCGCACCTTGCTGCTCTCGATCGTGGATGCCACGGAGCGACGCCAGCGCGAGGCCGAGAAGGATGTGCTCCTGGGTGAACTCCGGCATCGGATGAAGAACCTGCTCGCGCTGGTTCAGGCGATCGCACGCCAGACCACCGCCGCGGGTCGCTCTGGTGAGGCATATCGCGACGCATTCATGGGCCGGTTCAATGCGCTCGTGCAGGCCCATGATGCGGCTTACGCGCAAGAGGGCGAGGCTGACCTTCAGCAGGTGCTTCGGCAAACGCTTGAGCCCTATTCGGAAGGTCCCACGGGCGTTCTCGTCGAATCGGGGCCGGCGGTACCGCTCGGGTCGAAGCAAATCATGTCGATGAGCCTGATCCTGCACGAACTCGCGACCAATGCGATTAAATATGGCGCCCTTTCGACATCCGCGGGACAGGTTCGCGTCCGCTGGACGGTCGAGGAGGCCAGCGCCCCAAGTGTGCGGCTGGTCTGGCAGGAGACCGGCGGCCCCCCGGTTGCACCGCCGGCCTCTACGGGATTCGGCATGCAGCTCATCGACTTCGCCGTGAGCCGCGAATTGGGTGGACGGGTGGAACTGAACTACGCACCAGCGGGTTTGGTGGTCGAGATCGTCGCCCCGTTAGGATCGGTCTCATGAATCGAGACTGGTCTCATGCGCAAGACCGTACTTATCGTGGAGGACGAGTTCCTCATCGCGATGGATCTCAAGCTGCTGCTCGAGCGAGGCGGCTGGTGCGTGCTCGGGCCGGCGGCGACGGTAGCGGAAGCGCTCCAATTGCTGGATGACGAATTGCCCGCCGTGGCACTCCTCGACGTAACACTCAAGGATGGCGGGGTGAGACCGGTGGCGGAGGCGCTGCACGCGCAGAATGTCCCCTTCGTCGTGGCAAGCGCATATGCCGAGCCGGAGCTCATCGGCGGCGACATCCTCGCCGGGGCGCCCAATGTCGGCAAGCCGACCGAGGAGAGTCGCTTGCTCAGAGTTCTCGAACAAGTGGTCGGATCCTGAGTTGCATCTCCGCCATGCAACACCCCCAAGGTCATTCACGGCGCCGACACGCCGTGGCTGGCTTCCTGTGACGAGCACAGGAATGAGGGAGGGTGTTGTCGTGGCGCGGCAAAAGTAGCGGGAGTATTCGGGCGGCTGCTTGTGGCCATTGGCGGTCAACCCACGCCCCCTCATTCCTGTGCTCGTCACAGGAATCCAGAGCGTCGCGTCGGCGGCGCGGGAGAATCCGCCGTGAAATGGGGGAGGTGTTGTCGTGGCGCGGCAAAAATAGCACGGAGTATTCGGGCGGCTGCTTGTGGCCATTGGCGTTCAACCCACGCTCCCCTCATTCCTGTGCTTGTCACAGGAATCCAGCAGCGTCGCGTCGGCGGCGCGGGAGAATCCGCCGTATCGACGATGCCAGCGGTCTCGCATCGCCCG
>NZ_JASKLT010000021.1:0-53973 GCF_030124405.1 Sinorhizobium sp. 7-81
CGGTGCCCACCCGACGTCTTGCGGAAACCGCAGTGTAATTTCCACCGCAACTTCCACTCAAATCGCCCCCGAAATTACACCATCTCCGCGGACACTATCCGAGGGGGCAAGGAAAGCTGCGGCAGTGGCAATCTGGGAGGATCGAGTTCTCCTCCGATCGGAACCATCATCCCTGGTTACAGTTTCGTGCTTTTGGAGAAGCCGCGATGGTCAAACATCTACGAAGAGGAAAGCCACCGACAAAAGCAGCTGAGGCCGCGCTTGTCGAGCAGGTCGTCGCCGATTGGTGCGACCTGCGGCGGGTGGACCCGATGAGCCACGCTGCCGTGAGCGAAGGCCTGAGGGTTCTGTATATGATCCGCGAGTTCGAGCTGACCGATCGACAGGAGCTTTTGAAAATGTTGTTGGCTGGCGACGAGGGAAGCCTTCTTCCTACTGCTTCCCCCTAGGCCATGTGAGAACGCCGCCGCCGCAGAGCGTCCGCAAGGTTCGGCAGATCGAGCACCTGATCGGCCTCGTCTGGAGTGGCCCGGAGGCAAGCCTGTAATCCCAATCTCTCGTCCAAAATTGCCGGTGGAAAGACGTCGAAGACCGTCCAGCTCCCGCCGCAAGTCGTACCTTCACGCGATCATGTGGTGGGCGAGATCCGGACAGTTTGGTAGCTTTTCTAAGGCTAACGGCTTCACAGAATGCTTGGAGACTCCCGTAGCACTTCGCCGATCGACGCTTCTCGTGTACGGGCCCGCGTTATGGAAGAAAGGCCCCAGCACGGTTGGGTTCGACAATCGCAAAGGCGCTGAGACTTCCATTCATACCCCTGCGCTGACGAGGTTGCCGCCGAGGTCGAGGGAGTATGGACCAGGGCGAGTAGCGTTCAACCCGCTTAGGACCCTTGCGCTTGGGTATCCAGACCAAAGTCCGACACGTCTCGTGGGCGCTGGACGCTCTTTGGAACAAAGCTCGGGGCGACTTTTTTCTATCGGAAGGGACGCTTCTGTTGGAGAAGCCGGCGATGACGGGATTCGTGGTCGCTGTTGGGTTGATTTTCTTGGTGGCCGCGCCTGCTGTAGCCCACGATACATCTGAGAACCGCGTAGCGACCGCCGGGGTGGCGGAGGACGCCACTGAAGCCGCGGGAGCGACGGGTGGCGCGGTAATCGACCCGCCGCCGCCGAGGGTCGTCGACTTTGTTGTGGCGCAGCCGCTTCCATCGCATTCGCTCGTCATTCAAGAGCGGATTGCGATCGGCGTGCCGGTCCCGGACACGGTGTTTCTCACCGTGGTCCCCGCAGATAAGCGGTACGGCTTTGCGCTGGTGAACGACAAGCGCGTGATCGCTGACGTAGGGACCCGCACAGTTGTGGAACTGGTCGATAAATGAGGAGCCGAACCAGGACGGGAGGCCTCGAAAAACGGCTTGTTATGCTTCGAGAGACGAGCCGTTTTTCGAAGAACCTGACGATCGAAGAGCTCTGCATTCGCATCGCCTCACCGTAGGCCTTTTCAAGCGGCCGCAGAGAGTTACATAAGTGCAATCGTCCCGTTCATGGCCGCCCCATGGTGATCGCTCTCCGCAATCTTTGGAAATCCTATGAGACTGCCGAAGGGCGGCTTGACGTGCTGAAAGGGATCAACCTCGATCTCGGAGCCGGAGACAGCGTTGCCCTGACGGGGGAGTCTGGTAGCGGAAAGAGCACTCTCCTGCATCTCGTAGCCGGCCTTGACCGCCCGGACTCAGGCGAGATCGTGATCGGGGGTCGAGACATTTCCAAGCTGAACGAGCGGGAACGCGCCGCTTATAGGCGGACAGAAGTCGGCATCGTGTTTCAGCAGTTCAACCTTGTCCCGTCATTAGACGTGGCCGCGAACATCGCTTTCCACGCCAAGCTTGCGGGACGCCACGATACAAAATGGGAAATTGAACTCGTGGAGCACCTCGGAATAGGGACATTGCTGACCAGATATCCCGAGCAGCTTTCCACCGGACAGCAGCAGCGGGTGGCGATCGGGCGAACCCTTGCCGCACGTCCCGGGTTGATTCTGGCAGATGAACCCACAGGAAATCTGGACGAGGCCAACGGAGACGTCGTCCTGGAACTGATGCTCTCACTTTCGAAGGAAACCGGATCGACGCTGCTCCTGGTGACACACTCGCAAAGACTGGCGGACAGGCTCGACCGGCAGGTGCATTTGCGATCCGGGAAGATCGAATGACAATGTGGACCGCAGCCACGGCACTTCTGTCTCACTGGCGACAACGGCCGCTGCAACTTGGCGCTCTCTTGTCGGGCCTGGCGCTGGCGACGGCCCTGTGGTCCGGAGTGCAGGCGATCAACGCAGAAGCCCGCGCGAGCTACGCCCGCGCCGCGGCTGTGCTTGACCAGAACGGGTTGGCGAACCTGGTGTCTCCAAACGGCCTCGCGATTCCTGAGTCGGCCTTCGTGCGGCTCAGACGTGCGGGTTGGAACGTGTCGCCAGTCTTGGAAGGGGAATATCGGTTCGGAGCCACCCGGTTAAGGGTGATCGGCATAGAGCCACTGACGATGCCCGCGGAGACAAACAGCGTCGATCTGGAAAATGCCGGGGAGCTGTTTTCCTTCATCACGCCTCCGGGCATGCTGGTCGTCTCTCCTAAAACAGCGGAGAAGATCCGAGGGCAGACCGGCCTCGCATTGCGTGTTTCGGATCGGATGCTCGACGGCGCCGCGTTCATCGATATTGGCTTGGCCCAGAGGCTATTGAGAAGAGACGGCGAACTCAGTCGGATTGTGATCGCCGAAGAGCAACGTCCCGGTCTGGAGCCGCTCGGAAGGCTTGTTCCGGCGCTCTCGGTTCGCGAGCCGAATGCACAAACCGAAGTGAAGCATCTTACCGAGAGCTTCCATCTCAATTTGACGGCCTTCGGTTTTCTCGCCTTCGCGGTAGGGTTGTTAATAGTGTACTCGACGATCGGTCTCGCCTTCGAGCAACGGCGGCCGACCTTCAGGACGCTTCGCTGCCTTGGCGTTTCATTGAGCAGGCTTGCGGTCCTGCTGCTCGCTGAGCTTGTCTTCTTCGCCGTTGCCGCGGGGGCGGTGGGTATCGCAATTGGATATCTAGTCGCGTCGCTGCTGCTACCCGGAGTGGCCGCAACCCTCGAAGGTCTCTACGGAGCCAGCGTGCCGGGCACGCTTTCTCTACGGCCGGAGTGGTGGGTATCGGGCTTTGCCATCGCATTGGCCGGAACATTGGTTTCGTCGACACAGAGCCTGTTGCGCTTGATGAGGGTGCCCCTGCTGGCGGCGGCTCAGCCTCGGGCCTGGGGGCGATCGTCGGAAAAGGGGCGGCGGTTTCAGGTGCTCGCCGCTGCGGCTTTGCTCGCCCTCTCGGGAGCTCTTCTTCTGTGGGTCGATGGACTCCAGGCGGGCTTTGGCGTGCTTGGCTGTCTGCTGCTCGGCGCGGCGCTACTTCTCCCCGCCGTGCTCTCCGGATTTCTCACCTTGATGCAGCGGACGTCTTCGCGTGCGCTCGTCACGTGGTTCTGGGCCGACGCGTGGCAGCAGCTGCCGGGACTTTCCCTTGCGCTCATGGCATTGCTTCTTGCGCTGGCGGCAAACGTAGGCGTCGGAACGATGGTGTCGAGCTTCCGTCTCACGTTCGTCGGCTGGCTCGACCAACGCCTCGCCGCGGAGCTTTACGTCGCCGCCCGGGACGAATCCGAGGCAGACAGGCTCAGGGCATGGCTCGCGACGAGGGTGGAATCGGTGCTACCGATCTCAAGCGTAGACGCCGAGATCCGGGGGCAGCCGGTGCAGATCTTCGGTGTCGTTGACGATCCGACCTACAGGAAGCACTGGCCGCTGTTCGTTGGCACGCCGGACGTCTGGGATCGGGTAGCGTCCGGTGACGGGATATTGGTCAACGAACAGTTTTGGAGGCGGGAGCGGCTCCGCATCGGCGATGAGCTGGATTTGGCGAGCGACTGGAAGGCGGCGGTTGTCGGCGTCTATTCGGATTACGGAAACCCAAAGGGCCAGGTCATCGCCGGAATAGACGCCCTGACCTTTCGCTACCCGCAAGTCTCACGCCTGCGCTACGGTCTGCGAGTCCAGCCTGATCAGGTTGCGGATCTGCGTTCGAGCCTCTCGGACGAATTCGGGCTACCACCGGAGAACATCGTCGACCAAGCGGCACTCAAGGAGCAGTCACGGCGGATCTTCGATCGCACATTCTTGGTTACCGGCGCGTTGAACATATTCACGCTCGGGGTCGCAGGACTGGCTATGTTCTCGAGCCTGCTCACGCTTTCGGAAATGCGCCTCCCGCAGCTTGCACCCGTGTGGGCCACGGGGGTCACAAGACGCGATCTCGCTCTCCTCGAGCTTCTGAGGACGCTGGTGCTCTGGCTGGCGACATTTATTGCCGCTTTGCCACTCGGCCTGGCGCTGGCGTGGGTGCTTCTCGCGGTGGTGAACGTCGAAGCCTTCGGCTGGCGCCTGCCGATGTATATCTTTCCTTTCGAGTGGGGCAGGCTCGGTCTCGTTGCGCTCGCCGCTGCGGTCGTGTCGGTATTCATCCCCCTTCGCCGGCTGGCGGGAATCGCGCCGTCGGAACTTCTGAAGGTGTTCGCCAATGAGCGTTAGATCGATAGCGATCGCTTTTGCGATAACGACCATGGCCAGCTTGTCCGGAAGCCAAGCGGCCTACCAGGGTTTTGCTGGCCTCGGCTCGGCGGCCGAAGGGTTTTCGGTGCCGCAGCCCGGCCTGCTGTTCCGTTTCCCTGCCGACCACGGCCCACATCCGGACTTCCGGATAGAGTGGTGGTATCTGACGGCCAATCTTGAAGCTCCCGACGGGACTGAATACGGAGCGCAGTGGACCCTTTTTCGGTCAGCGCTTGCGCCAACGGAGGCCAACGGATGGTCGAGCCCACAGCTCTGGATGGGTCACGCAGCCGTCACCACATCAGAGAATCACTTCGCCGCCGAACGCATTTCACGCGGGGGAGTGGGGCAGGCTGGTGTTGTCACGGGGCCCTTCTCGGCTTGGATCGACGACTGGCAGATGACGGGACATGCCGTCCCGGGAGCGGATCAATTGGCCGACATCCGCCTGACTGCGACGGCAGAGGAATTCGGCTACGAACTCCGCCTATTGGCCACGGGCCCGCTGGTGCCGCAGGGCGATAACGGCTATTCAGTGAAATCAGCGACGGGACAGGCCAGCTACTACTATTCGCAACCGTTCTATGCGGTGACTGGCTCGCTTTCGCTGCCGACCGGGAATGTCGCAGTGACGGGGAAGGCTTGGCTTGACCGCGAATGGTCGTCACAGCCGCTCGCGGAAGACCAGACCGGCTGGGAGTGGTTCTCGCTGCACCTCGATACAGGGGAGAAGCTGATGGGCTTCCGTCTCAGAGACGAGGGGGAGGGATTCACCGCCGCCACCTGGATCACTGCCGACGGGCGACCGGACCCCTTACCGCCGGCAGCCCTGAAGATCGTTCCCGTGCGTACCGCCAAAGTCGCGGGGCGTCAAATACCGGTCTCCTGGAACGTTCGGATTCCCAGTCGCGGCTTTGACGTCACAACCCAGCCTCTGAACGACCAAGCATGGATGTCAACGTCCATACCGTATTGGGAGGGACCGATCGCCTTCGAGGGCAGTGTCCGTGGGAGGGGCTACCTTGAGATGACCGGGTACTAGCCCAAGGCTCTGAGTAGCGGGAAACGGTAACGCTAAGGCTGGACATGGACGATGTGTGGGCCCTCGTCGAGATTTGTTCTGCGCTCGTGATCGGCGAGATCGTGTCGACACCGCGGACCAATCGCGGGCAGGTTCACGCCGAGCTGTTCGGCATTCTCCACTTTTCCAAAGCCGAAGACGGAAACCGGCGCAACGGCGTTTTTATGCTAGCCGTTGAAACCTGCCCCGCAGCCAGTCCTAATCCTCTGTCGGCAGCGCCGCGACATCCTCTGAAATCTCCTGCCTCAGCTGAGGGCCCTTGGCGAGACGGCGCCCCAGGGCAGCGACGAAGGCATCGTAGCGTTCGCCCGCTTTGGCTCGCGCGGCGGCTTGCGCCGGTTCGGGTAATGGGGGATTGGTGGTCAGCCAGAAGCGCACAAATACAGCGAGCGTCTCGACCGCTATGCCGAGATCTCGTTCCAGCCGGGTCATACGTCGATCGAGCTGATCGAGCCGCCGTGTGGTCGCGGCCTCCTGGCGCTCCGCCGCATCGGGAAAGAGGAAGGAGGCGATGGAGGCTTCGGCGACGAGCGAGCGCGATTGATTGCGGCGCGCCGCATATTCGACAAGTGCCTTCATAACGGGTGGGTCGAGATAGACGGAGAGACGCTGTTTCTTGGGAGCTTTCGTCATCGCGTGTTTCACAACTCCATTCCGTCATTCGGGTCGAGTGCAGCCTGACGGGCAACACCTTGCATGAGCCGGCCCATGCGACGGTTTCGGTCTGCGTCTTCCTGCGCATCCTCCGGCAGGTCGTAGTCGAACTCGTTGTCAATCGGCTCTTTCTTCTCGATCGTGCGGGTGAGACTCAATTCGGGCTGCTGGCGGCGCTCTGAACCGGTCGCATCCTCTCCATTGCCGTTTACTTCCAAGGGAGCGGGTTCAACGCTGAACCGGCGCGGAAGAGGTAAGGTGCTCCAGTCGTCGGGACTTCGGCCGTTGCCGCCGTTGAGTTGGGGTGGCGGCAAGATGCGCTCCACAAGTCGAGGATCTTCATAGTAGCGGACCTTCTTGGCGCGGATTGGCGGTGTCCCTGCAACCATGATGATCTCATCGGCAGGCGGAAGCTGCATCACCTCGCCGGGTGTCAGGAGGGGACGGGCCGTTTCCGAACGCGAGACCATCAGGTGGCCGAGCCATGGCGAGAGGCGGTGCCCGGCATAGTTCTTCATCGCACGCATCTCGGTGGCGGTGCCCAAGGCATCGGAGACACGCTTTGCTGTGCGCTCGTCATTGGTCGCGAAGGAGACGCGCACATGGCAGTTGTCGAGGATCGAATTGTTGGGGCCGTAGGCTTTCTCGATCTGGTTGAGCGACTGCGCGATCAGGAAGCTCTTGAGGCCATATCCCGCCATGAAGGCGAGGGCGCTCTCGAAGAAGTCGAGCCGGCCGAGTGCCGGGAACTCGTCGAGCATGAGCAGGAGACGGTGGCGGCCGGTTTTTGCTTGCAAGTCTTCCGTGAGGCGCCGGCCGATCTGATTGAGGATCAACCGGATGAGCGGTTTCGTCCGGTTGATGTCAGAGGGCGGGACGACCAGGTAGATGGTGGTGGGCCGATCGCCGCCAACGACATCGGCTATTCGCCAGTCGCAGCGTCGCGTCACTTCGGCGACGACCGGGTCGCGATAGAGCCCGAGGAACGACATGGCGGTCGAGAGCACGCCGGAGCGCTCGTTGTCCGACTTGTTCAGCAACTCGCGTGCGGCACTCGCGATGACGGGGTGGGGGCCTGCCTCGCCGAGATGCGCGGTCTTCATCATAGCGGCGAGGGTGGACTCGATGGGCCGCTTCGGATCGGATAGAAATGCGGCGACGCCGGCGAGGGTCTTGTCGGGTTCGGCGTACAGGACGTGGAGTATAGCGCCCACGAGCAGCGCGTGACTGGTTTTCTCCCAGTGGTTTCGTTTTTCGAGTGAACCTTCTGGATCGACAAGGATGTCGGCGATGTTCTGGACATCACGCACCTCCCATTCGCCCCGACGTACTTCCAGCAGGGGGTTGTAGGCAGCGGATTTCGCATTCGTCGGATCGAACAGCAGCACTCGACCGTGTCGGGCCCGGAAGCCGGCAGTGAGCTGCCAGTTCTCACCTTTGATGTCGTGGACTATCGCCGAGCCTGGCCAAGTTAGAAGCGAAGGGACGACGAGACCTACGCCTTTGCCGGATCGGGTGGGGGCGAAGCACAGCACATGCTCTGGCCCATCATGGCGGAGGTAATCCGGTTCCAGGCTGCCGAGCACGACGCCGTCAGGCCCGAGAAGGCCGGCGGCCTTAACTTCATCGGTGCGTGCCCAGCGGGCGGAGCCGTAGGTGTCGACGTCCTTCGCTTCCCGTGCCCGCCATACCGACATGCCGATGGCGACCGCAATGGCGATGAAACCGCCGGAAGCTGCGATGATGCCGCCTTTCCAGAAAACGTCGGGCGCATAAGCGTCATAGAAGTACCACCACCAGAAAATCGAGGGCGGATAATAGACGGGCATACCGGCGAACGCGAACCAGGGTCTACCAAGCTGCGGCTGAAAGCCGAGCTGCCACGCTGTCCATTGCGTTGCTGCCCAGGCCATGGCGAGCACGATCAGGAAGACGGCGAGAATCTGGCCCCAGAGGATCTTGGTCGCGGACATGCTCCGACTTTCTTGACGGCACTTGGCGCCAAGATCGGAAATATTGATCGGCGTGTTCAAGCCGCCAAAGGGGTAGGGAGAAGAATCGGTGGACTAGGCGCATAAATACAGGCCGTCGCGCAACTTGATCATCATCCCCGCACGAGCTTCAGGCGCAAGTGGCGACGCCGTGCATGTACGGGCGGTGATGACCGTCGGGCGTGCCAAGGCACATTTCCAGCATAACCGTGCGGCCTTCGAGAAGGTCGCGTTTCGACCCGTTGCGGACATCCGGACCCAAGTACCGAATGACAAAAAGGTACGCTCAAGGCGGACATTGATTTCTCGCCTGAGTCGGCTCCAACCAGTCACCCAGAAATTCGATGAAGCGTTGCGTCGTTGCCGGAAGCGGGCGCGTTTCGATGGTGGCGAAGACAGAGCGGCCGCAGTGACGCAGACGGCCATCGGCCAAATCCTCGGCGACGATTTCGTCCGCCAGAAGGGCGATGCCTAAGCCGAGCGTGGCCAGCTATCCGACATGCGGCGCATGCAGCCGATTTCAGGAATGTCGAAGTGGCTTAACTGCCAGCGATCTCGAACAGAAGCGCTCGAAAACAGGACCGCCGCAACTGCTCGTTCGTCGGTGTTGAGCCGGCGTTCTCCTCGCATCGGATGCAAGGAGACGCGAAGGGCGAGCAGGCCGTTGCGTTACACATTGCTCAGGCGTCAGTTCAACTCAATACGTTCTCCCGTTGCCGCCGAGCGTTTTACCGCATCGATTACCCTTAAGGTTTCGAGCCCCTCACGCCCGCTGACAAGCGGCGGTTCGGCTCGGCGGATCACCTTGCAGAATTGCCGGATCTGCAGGACGAGCGGGTCCTCGTCGTCGACCTCGATACGCTTTTGGTCAAGTGGCTCCCACCAGCTGCGTTTACCAGGATTGCGCCAGACCTCGAGCGACGGAACAGCCAGCGACCCGTGCGTTCCTCCGATCATGTAACAGGATTGCTCGGTTCTAGGGTAGGTCGGATTCTCTCCCGTTGTCATCTCCCAGCTCCACGGTGCGACCACCGAGTCCGAGACTGTTGCAGTTCCCAAAACTCCATTCTTGAACTCGATCAGGATCACAGCCGTTTCCTCAACTGCGTTGCCGCGCACTGCGTTGGACTCGCGTGCCTGAACCGCGGCCACATCGCCGAAAAGGTAACGCAGATTATCGACATCGTGGATGAGATTGAGGAAAACCGGCCCCGCACCGCGCTCACGACGCCACGAGATGTCGAAGTAATCGTCGGGCTTGAACAGCCAGAACATCGCATTGACAACAAGAACGCGGCCGAGCTTCCCGCTTTCGATGATTTCCTTTGCCTTCTGCATCACCGGATTGTGTCGGCGGTGATGGCCGGTCAAAAGAGGAACACCTTTTGCCTCGGCAGCTGCGATCAGCTTTTCCCCGGATATAATGTCGTCGGCGATAGGCTTCTCGATGAGTGCGGGAACGCCGGCTTCAACGGCTTCCAACCCGTTCTGGACGTGAGCCTGGTTGGGCGTAGCCACAATGATCCCGTCAGGTCGGTCTGCGGCAATCATCTGTGCGAAGCTTGTAAACCACTTCACGCCGGCTTCCCTGGCAATGGTCTCGCCAACCGGGGTGGGATCGACCACGGCACTGAGTTGCGCCGAGGGCTCGGTCAGGACGTGCTGAATATGGCGCTTACCGATGAGGCCTGCGCCAAGTACGGCCAGCTTAACCCGCTGGGTCATGGTCACCTCAGCCCTTGCTCGCCGCCTTGATCATTGTCGCCGCGCGCCGGATGCCAAGCTGGTATCCTTCTGTTCCAAGGCCGCAGATCACGCCGTCCGCGCGGTGCGAAACGAACGAATGGTGTCGGAAGCTTTCGCGCTTGTGCACATTGGAAATGTGGATCTCGATCACAGGCCCTTCAAATGTGTTCAGAGCGTCGAGGATGGCGAGTGAGGTATGGGTAAAGGCTGCCGGATTGATGACGATGCCCGCACCGTCCTCGCGCGCCTCATGAATCCAGTCGATGATCTCGTATTCCCGGTTGCTCTGATGAAAGCGGAGTTCATGGCCGAGTTCGGCTGCCAGTTTGCGGCAGTCCGCCTCTACGTCTGCGAGCGTTTCATGCCCGTAGATGTGCGGCTGGCGTTTGCCAAGCAGATTGAGGTTCGGTCCATTGAGAACGTAGATCAGGCTCATAGTATAGTGTCCTTCTTGAGCACGTCGTCCTGGTCAGACGAACGCGATTGCTTGAACGGCAAAATCAGGGTCCGACTCGTAGAGATCTGCGCGCAAGCCGAGCCTTCCCGCTTCGAGAGCAGGCGCGGCGATCGCCCGCGCGGCGTCGAGAACGGCAGTGAGAAGCTTCTGCTTGGTCTCTGCGGTACGACCCGGTGCCATCCGCACGATGATTTGGATGAAATGATTATCGACATGCTCATCGCCCACGCAGGAGTATGTCGCCTCCCGCGCAAGCGTGCGCACGGCGGAAGGTTTCACCAGGCCGCCATCGCGAACGCAGCGATGCACGGTGAGCGTCAGCCGGTCCATGGCTACATGCTCGCCTGCGCCCCGGCTATAATCGATGATGATATGCGGCATTTGGGATCTCCCCATCAAGCCGACAGGCGGCACAAGTCCATAAAGTGACGGGACATGCGCTCTGCGTCGGGTGCGATCCCGGTGAACAATTCGAAAGCCGCTGCTGCCTGGTAGACGGTCATGCCGCCGCCACGAAGGGTCCGGCAGCCTTTTCTTTCGGCGAGAGCAAGGAGCTCTGTGACGAGCGGCATATAGACGATGTCGGCGGCCCAATGCCGTGGCAGAAGCCATTCCGCGTCGATCGGCAAACCAGGATGGCTCTTCATGCCCGTCGGCGTCGCGTGGATGAGGCCGTCGGCGGAGCGCAGGGCGCTGCCGACATCCGTTGTGGCACGAGCACAATCCCTTGAGAACCGATCGTTCAACTGCCCAGCCAAGGTTTCTGCCCGTTTCGAATCCTGGTCGAAGATCGATAATCTCTCAATACCGAGCTTGATTGCGGCATGCGCCACGGCGACACCGGCGCCGCCGGCGCCAAGCAGGACGGCATGCGACTTCGCGACGTCCGGAAGGCCGCGCTGGAAATTCTCGTAGAAACCGTACCAATCAGTGTTGTGGCCGATCCTCTCGCCGTCACGAAAGACCACGGTGTTGACCGCACCGAGTATCTCCGCATCCTCGGAAAGGCGACTGAGGTGGGCGATCACCGACTGCTTGCACGGATGTGTAATGTTGCTCCCGGCAAAACCGCGCCGCGATTCCTCGTCGAGGAGGTCCGGCAGCGCCGAGGCGGGAAGGCCTCGCTCGGCCAGGTCGAAAAGCTCGTAGCGGTAATCGAGGCCCTGATGTCGAGCCTCCGTTTCGTGGAGCGCCGGGGACTTTGACATTTGAATGTCGGCACCGATCAGTCCCACGAGGAATTTCTTGTCGTGCATGGGCATCGCTTTCGGAGGTCAGTGGCGGGCCAGGATTTCGCCGAGGAAGGTTTTCGTGCGTTGGTGCTTGGGAGACTTGAAGAAGACCTCCGGTTCGGCCTCTTCGACGATTTCTCCGGAAGCCATGAAGATCACGCGATCAGCGACCTGACGGGCAAACCCCATTTCGTGCGTGACACAGATCATCGTCATGCCGTCACGGGCGAGCCCGATCATGGTGTCGAGCACTTCCTTCACCATTTCGGGGTCGAGGGCAGAGGTTGGTTCGTCGAAGAGCATGACCTTCGGCTCCATGCAGAGCGCGCGAGCGATGGCAACGCGTTGTTGTTGTCCGCCGGATAGCTGCGCAGGATACTTTTCCGCCTGATCAAGGATTCGAACGCGCTCGAGATATTTTCGAGCCAGTCGCTCTGCGTCAGTCCGGCTTGTGCCTCGAACACGCATCGGGGCGAGCGTACAGTTCTGAAGTACGGTCATGTGGGGGAACAGATTGAAGCTCTGGAAGACCATTCCCACTTCGCGACGTATCGCATCGACGGATTTGGTGCTTCCGTCCAGTACCTGACCCTCGACGACGATCTTGCCTTCCTCGATCGTTTCGAGGGCATTGATGCAGCGGATTAACGTCGATTTCCCGGAGCCTGACGGCCCGCAGAGGACGATTTTTTCGCCTTTGCGGACCGACAGACTGATGGATTTCAAGGCATGGAAAGCGCCGTACCACTTCTGCACGTCCTCAAGGGAAATCAGCGTCGGTTGATGGTTTGCGGAATTGAGCACGGAACCCTCCATTTGGGCTTTAATTGACGGTGAACGGGATGTTCGGAATGGATTCCGGGAACTGCGGCAGATCGATCGCCATCCACTTCTTCGTGATGGCGGCAAGCTCACCATTGGCCTTGATCTTGTCGAGGAAGGCGTTGACGGCTTCGTTCCAGTCCTTCTCGCCGAGACGGGTCCCGACGCCGTTGTAGGTCGTCAGAAAGTCAATCTTGCGCTCATAGGTGCCGGGACTCGCCGCATCCAGACGCTGACCATAGAACTGGTTGCCGCCCACCGCCTTTACCTGGCCGGAGATGAGAGCCTGGATGGTAGCGGCGTCGTCATCAAAGCGGCGGACCGTTGCGGTGGCTCCGACGGCGTCCGTTACTGCCTTATCCTGCGAACTGGACTTCGGAACGGCGATCTCCCATCCCGCAACTTCTTCAGGCTTCGTAACCGTGTCGGACTTCGCGGCATAAAGCGAAATCGTGTTGGCGGCGTAGGGCTTGCTGTATTGAATTGATTTCGCGCGTTCTTCCGTCATCGCCATCGTTGCGAACAGGATGTCAACTTTGCCGGTCGTAAGCGCCGGAATTCGGTTGGCAACGGCGAGCGGCTGGAATTGAACCTTCACGCCCAATTCCTTGGCAAAAAGGTTGGCGACGTCAGCGTCGAAGCCGTCCTGCACGCCGCTTGTGTTGACGAACCCCCATGGCGCATTGTCGCCCTGGATGCCGACCACAAGCGTGCCCTTGGTCTTGATTTCCTCCACAGTTGCCGCAGAGGCGGTGGCAGCGCCAACGGTTGCGAAGGCAACGGTTGCCAGTGCAAGCCCGAGAAAATTCCGACGATTGTTATGCATGCTTATTCTCCTCCTCAAGAGTTTTGCTTCGAGCGAAGCGGTTAGCGGGCAGCTTTCGCCATCCGTTTTTCGAGGCCACTTCCGGCATGGGAGAGCGGCCAGCAAATGATGAAGTAGATTGCGCCGACGATCCCGAAGACGAGCAGCGGACGATAGGTCTGGTTTGAAATGATCTGACCGGCGCGAGTGAGTTCAATGAAGCCGACGATTGCTGCCAGCGACGTGCCCTTGATGAGCTGGACAAGGAAGCCGATCGTGGCCGGCATCGAGATTTTCAGGGCCTGCGGCAGGATGACGTCTTTCATCCGCGAGACATAATGCAGACCGAGGGCGTTGGCGGCCTCCGTCTGGCCCTTCGGCACAGCCTCGATGGAGCCGCGCCAGATCTCGCCCAGGAAAGCACTGGCATGGAGCGTGAAGGCGATTGCGACCGCGATCCACGCGTTGACCTCGATGCCCAACAGCGCAACGCCGTAATAGACAACGAAGAGCTGCATCAGAAGGGGCGTGCCCTGGAAGACGCCGATATAGCCTGCGGTGATCGTCCGGGCGACCTTCTTCTTCGAGGTGCGCAGCAGCGCGATCAGGATTCCGAATATCCCCCCACCGATGAAACCCACGATCGCGAGCAGCACGGTCCACTGCAAACCCTGCATCAAAAAGAAGAATTCATTTTCGCCGATGGGACCCATGGCTGCCTCCTATCGCGTCGGGTAGTTGAAGTAGTGACGAGAAATGAGGGCAAAGAGGCCCATCATCAGCGTCGAGATAACCAGGTAGATAGCGGTCACCGTGAAATAGACTTCGAAGCTGCGGAAGGTGTCAGACTCAATGCGCTGCGCGGCCGAGGTCAGTTCGTAGGCGGCGATTGACGTGCAGACAGACGTTGTCAGTGTCAGCATGATGAACTGGCTTGTGAGCGAGGGATAAATCGCCCGCAGCGCCGGCTTGAGCACGATGAGCCGGAAGACGTCCGCCTTGTGCAGACCAAGTGCGAAACCTGCTTCGATCTGGCCGCGCGACACGCTTTCGACCCCGCCTCGGATGATTTCGATTGCGTACGCCCCACCATTGATGCCGAGGGCAATGATCGCCGTGACGGTCGGATTGAGGCGTATGCCCATGAGAGGAAGGGCAAAATATATGAAGAAGATCTGCACCAGAAATGGCGTATTACGCACGACCTCGACGAAGACAATGACGGGGGTGCGCGTGATCTCGCTCTTGGAAGTCCTTGCAACAACGCCCAGGATTCCGACGACGAGTGCGAGGAGCATCCCAGCCAACGCAAGGCCGAGCGTTCCAAGCGAACCCCATAGCAATTCCGGGGCGCGGTCGAGGACCGCACCGAAATCAAACGTATAAGTCATGTAAGACTTCCTCCCTCCGACCGGCTTACGCCGCGTCGGCGCCGGATCAATGATCCGGTTTCAAAATCCCCAGTGCGCTATCATGCAGATGTTTTAGATGTGCCTCCGGGTCCACCGGCCCGACGAGTGGCACTTCAACCGAGATAGCAGCGCCGTATTCGGTTGCCGCCCAGAGGTCCTTCAATGGCAATTCGCCTTCTCCAGGAGCGAGCCTGCCGCTTCTCGCCTCGGCGATCATTGCGTCCGATGTTTTGGGAGCAGGCCCGCGGACGTCGCAAAGCTGGACGTGTTTTACCTTCCCTGCATTTGCGCGAAGCTCGTCGATCGAGGCTCCGTTTCGAAAGAAGTGAATCCCGTCAACAAGGACACCGGTGTTCTCCGCTCCGCAGGAATTCACGAGCCCTACGCTGTCGCGAAAGGTTCTTACCGTCCGCCAGCCCATGTTTTCGACGTCGATTGACATGCCATATCGCGCCGCGAGGGCGCAAAACTCAGAAAGGTTTGTGGCAAGACGGCCGCCGTCTCGATCATCGCCGCAAACACTCAGCCGGCGCGCCCCTATGTTCGCAGCGGCTGCCACGGTCGCCTCGTGGGAGGCCGCAACGAAGTTCTCGTCGATCACGAAGAACTCGATATCGAACACCTTGATACCTTCGCTATCGGCAACTGTCTTGAACTCCTGGGCACTGTGGCTGCCCACCGGCAACTCGTAGAAAGGGGCTCCGGGAAAGGCGGGGTGCAGACGCAGACCTATCGATGCAAAACCCGCCCGAGCAGCCATCACGGCGAATTCCTTGGGCGGCAGCGCGATGGATGAAAAATGCGCCACGCCCAGTTCAAGGCTCGGTCCTGGCGTCGCGACGGTCATCACAAGATCCCCTTTGTCGCGAGGTGATTGCGCAGATTGGTTCCCGTGCGGTGAATATGCTGACGCAACATGTCGCACGAATAGTCAAGATCCCGCGCGACGGCTCCCTGAGCAATCTCGCTGTGCTCCTGGCTGACGTTGCGGTCGCCCGACGTGCGGGTCAGAAACACCCGACGATAACGATCGTTGAGATTAAGAAGCAATCTGCAGAAATGGAGCAGGATCGGCTTCCCGCAGCCAGATATGAGTGTCAGATGAAATTCGCGGTGGAGCTCTTCCCAGCGCTCCAGTGTCTCTGGCCGAGCCGCGTCACGCTCGGTGCGGTTAAGGCGATGCAGCGCGCGCATGACGTTGCCCTCCCACTCCACATCGCCGAGCCGCATGGACTCGCGAAGCGCAAAGACTTCAAACTCTTCGCGCAGGGTGGTGACCTCTTCCAGATTGGCCAAGGAAATTGATGAAACGCGGTAGCCGCGATTGTCCTCGAACTCCACCAGACCGTCCGATATCAGCCGCGCCAAGCCTTCACGCAGCGGACTGAGGCTTACGTTGAACGTCTTGCGCGCCTTGTCGAGATTGATCTTGCTGCCGGCCTGAAGCTCGCCGGAGATGATCGCCTCACGAAGACGGGATGCAAGCTGGCTCCCAATTGTGTTTTTGCCGTCGTCAAGAAAG
This sequence comes from Sinorhizobium sp. 7-81, assembly GCF_030124405.1. Taxonomy (NCBI): domain Bacteria; kingdom Pseudomonadati; phylum Pseudomonadota; class Alphaproteobacteria; order Hyphomicrobiales; family Rhizobiaceae; genus Sinorhizobium; species Sinorhizobium sp. 7-81. The sequence goes on from NZ_JASKLT010000021.1 coordinate 16,366, forward strand.
CCAGAAGACGACGGAGCATCTTCTGTCGTCGGAGCAAATGCGCCGTCGTCATCCGGTACCATTGTTCCTCCCACGGCTCCCCGAACTAATTGTCGATGATCGATACAATAAACGATTATTCGTGTCAACTTGAGAGCGCTCGAATCTGCACAAAGTTAAGCCTCAGCTTCCTCTTCGCCAACGATATGCAATTTATTCAATGCGTTGTATGCCGCCCTCCTGTTTCTTTCGGCTTAGTGGCGCCGCGAGAATGTATGGCGGCCTTGACAGATAATCGATTATTGAGATAGTCGGGGAAATCGGGAGGTAGCCCACATGGTGATCAAAACTGAAAGCGATCTGACGCCAGCCGTCCTCGCTGTGATGAATCGCACTGAAGACCCCCGCCTGCGACAAATCCTCGTGGCGATGGTCAAGCATCTTCATGCCTTCGTGCGCGAAGTTCGACTGACGGAGGTCGAGTTTCGGGAGGCGACAGCCATGCTGAATGAGATCGGGAAGCTGCATACTGATCACCACAACGAGTTTGTGCTGATGGCCGGTTCTCTTGGCGTGTCTTCACTTGTCTGTCTGCTGAACAACGGCGACAGAGGACAGACTGAGACCTCCCAGTCGCTGTTGGGTCCATTCTGGCGCCTCAACTCTCCGCGAGTCGAAAATGGCGGGTCGATCATCCGATCCGAGACGCCGGGCACTCCCCTGTTCGTGCATGCCAAGGTCGTTGACCGCGACGGTAAGCCAATTGCCGGCGCCGAAGTGGATGTGTGGCATGCATCTCCCGTCGGTCTTTATGAAAACCAGGACCCAGACCAGGCCGAGATGAACTTGCGCGGCAAATTCATGACCGACGAGCAAGGTCGGTTCTGGTTCAGGACCGTCAAGATGGTCGGGTATCCGATACCGGTCGATGGCGTGGTCGGACGCCTGCTCAAAGCTCAGGGACGCCATCCGTACCGACCAGCGCACCTGCATGCACTGATCTTCAAGCATGGATACAAGACGCTGATTTCCCAGGTCTTCGACCCCAGCGACCCGAACATCGACTCCGATGTTCAGTTCGGTGTCACGGCAGCGCTGACCGGCGACTTCATTCGTCATGAGGAGCCCCATCCGACCGAAGCGGATATTCCTGGTCCGTGGTTCTCGCTCGACTACACCTATGTCATGGAGCCCGGCGAAGCCGTTTTGCCGCGTCCCCCGATCAAATAAATCACGATCAGCAGAGCAAACGATATGATCACCGAAGAAGAACGCCGGGCCGCGGCAGACGCGCTGCTCAAAGCTGAAATCGAGCGCAAGCCGATCATACAGCCTAGCGAGACCTACCCGAACCTCGAACTCGAGGACGCCTACCAAATTCAGGCTTTGTGGGCGGAGGCGAGGGTAGCCAAGGGCGCACGGATCGTCGGGCATAAGATTGGCCTGACGTCACGCGCAATGCAGATGGCTTCGAAGATGACGGAGCCGGACTACGGCTGCATTCTTGACGATGCGCTTTACAACGACGGAGCGCAGATCAGGGCTGACTTGTTTATCAAACCGCGCCTCGAGGTCGAGCTGGCCTTTGTTATGGGTGAGGATCTCGTCGGGCCCGGCACCAGGATATATGATGTCATGCGTGCGACCGAGTTCGTTGTCCCGGCGCTCGAGATTATCGACTACCGGACCGAAGTCCCTCGAGCGATCACCGACACCATTGCGGACAACGCAGCTTTCGGTGCCCTCGTCGTTGGCGGCCGTATAATTCGCCCGATGGACATTGATATCCGTTGGGTCGGAGCGACTCTTTCCAAGAACGGCATCATCGAGGAGTCGGGCGTGTCGGCGGCGATCATGGGACATCCGGCAGCCGGCATCGCGTGGCTGGTCAACAAGCTTCATGCTGTGGGCGGTGGCCTGAAGAAGGGACAAATAGTCCTGGCCGGCTCCTTCACGCGTCCTGTCGATATCGCGAAAGGTGATGTCATTCAGGCCGACTATGGCCCTGTTGGCTCCATCGGCGTGTCGTTCGTGTGAGGTGCTAGATGGAACATCCTGTCAATCGGTTCAAGCAGAAGCTTCTTACTGGTCAAAGTCAGATCGGCCTGTGGTGTGGCTTGCCGGGAAACTACGCCGCGGAAATCGTCGCGCCTTCAGGTTTCGATTGGCTCCTGTTCGACACGGAACATTCTCCGGGTGACGTTCTGACTGTCCTGCCGCAATTGCAAGCGGTCGCACCATACGACGTTTCCCCAGTCGTCCGCCCGGCCATCAACGACCCCGTTCTCATCAAACGTTTCCTGGATATTGGCGTTCAGACACTGCTCATTCCCTACGTTCAGAACGCAGAAGAGGCGAAAGCCGCCGTGGCGGCCGTGCGATATCCTCCGGATGGAATTCGTGGGGTTTCCGCCCTGACGCGCGCCACTCGTTTCGGCCGAGTTGTGAACTATGCGCAAAATGCGGAACGGGAAATTTGCCTATTGCTGCAAGTTGAGACGCGGGAAGCGCTTGGCAACCTCGAGTCGATTGCGTCGGTAGAGGGAGTGGACGGCATATTCGTAGGACCGGCGGACCTGGCAGCGAGTTTCGGACACAGGGGCCAACCGAGCCACCCGGAGGTCGTCGACGCAATTGTCGACGCGATTGAACGCCTGAAAGCGTTGGGCAAGCCTGCGGGCATTCTTACCCCGGATGAGAAGTTCGCGGCACGGTGCCTCTCGCTGGGGACGCTATTTACTGCCGTTGGTGTCGATGTCGCTGTTCTGGCAAGGGGATCGGAAGCACTCGCGGCACGATTTGCATCTCAGGGAGCGTACCACGATGTCGCAACGTGATGAGCTCCTCACTGAAATCGCACCGACGGGAGTCATCAGAGCGGCGGTCAACATGTCGAATGCCGCACTTGTCCAACTCGATCCAGTGACAGGCTCTCTAACGGGGCCGAGCGCGCAGATCGCGATCGAACTTGCGGCAGAACTCGACTGCGGTTTGTCGCTGGTTCAATACGGATCGGCCGCTGACATTCTTGCGGCTGCCGAAGGCAACGAGTGGGACGTTGCGTTCATTGCTTCCGATCCATCACGTGCCGACAGGTTCTCCTTCTCGCCCCCCTATACCGCGGTAACCGCCAGCTTTCTGGTGTCAGACGGTAGCCCGCTAGGCAGCGTGGAGCATGTTGACGTCGAAGGGGTGCGCATTGCCGCCGCAAGAACCGCTGCGTATACAAAGCAGCTTGAGCGACAGGTTAGAAATGCAATTGTCCTCCATACCGAAAGTCCCGCCTCCGCCCTGGACATGCTTGTATCCTCCCAGTGCGATGCGGCTGCGGGATTGACCGAGTCCCTGTCACGTTTCTGCGAAGAGAATCCAGGTTTCCGCATTGTTGAGGGGACATTCTCGAAAGTGCCTCAGGCGATCGCTGTGCATCGGAGGTGTGTTCACGCTTCAACCTTCCTGTCGGACTTCATCCAACAGCATTGCAGTGCGGGTAAGCCGAGCAACTGAATCAGTTGGCGGCACATGCGAGGGAACCAGGTCGAGGGGACGCGACACGTTAACTCCCGAATAGTCAATTGGAATCCTCTTCTCTCTCAAGCGTTCCAACTCGGAAGTTCATGTTTCGTCGAGCCTAGCGTACGATGTCGAGCAACTCTTGTTCCGAAGGTCGTGGTGCTGGCGCAGCAAGTCTTTGCCGTAGTCGTTGCCATTCGGCGTCCTGACGACCGCGTGGATGTGCCCGCGCGTCGGCCACGCCCCGCCGCCGCCGCGAGATGGCCCAGATCGGCGCTCCTCCCCCAGCACCATGACCGCCAGAAAAACTGCGAGCGCGATCGCGACCGACTGGGTGAGCATCATCAGGCGGCGCGGAAGCCGGTCGGCGGGTTTATTGCCGGGTGGTACGACTGCGCAGCCTTGTGCCTGGGACTGAACATCCCAAATGATGTCAGCATCGTCGGCTTCGACGATTTCCCATGCGCGGAAGCCTGAGCTTACCACAGCCGCCTTGCCCTACTACGACCTGGGCTATTGCGGGGCCGAGCGGCTGGACCGGCTGCTCGAGGGCGAAGACCTCGGGCCGAAGCACGCCATGCTCTCCTGTCGCCTCTCCCGAAGGGCTCGTGGCTGTTCTTGGCTTTTGACACCAGAGTCCGCTTACCGGGCGCGTACCAGACCTGAGCCGGGGAGACGAAGACCTTGGCCCCGATCCAGCTCGCATCCCTCCGCTCCCTTAGGCGCAAGCTGGCCACACGATCGTGCTGTTTACGGATTTTCGGCCCTCGGCCACATCCTGGAACGGGCCAGAACGTTCAGTACCCAGTTGCCGAGTGGCGCGTTCTGGTACGAGAATTCGAACGGGCTGGCCGAGGTCGCCGTCAACCGCGGACGCGCGGATCGCGAGCTTGCCCTTTCGGTCGGTAGCCCCATCGAGATCGCCCCTTGAGGACGTGGGCCGGAATGCCAAAACATAAGAGACGGCATCAAAGGCACGGAGCGGCCGAAGCCGCCAAAAATGTTCCGGCAAGCCGCAGGAGACCGTCAAGATACCGAGTGCGCTGGCCGGAACCGACCCCACAGAGCAGAAACAGTATCGCCGAGAAGACCTGCGTGCCGTCGGCGATCGCCGAGGGGGCACGTGCTCCCCGGGAGCGGTCCATCACCCATTGAACGATACCATGACAGGTCTATCATGCCAGCATGTCCTCAATCCCCAACGCCACGACCGCAGTCCGCCCGGAATTGCAGCCGCATGACGCGTCGATTGTGCCGGGCCGCTATTGGCATGCGCTTGCCGACGGGCGCATCCAATGCGACCTCTGTCCGCGATTTTGCAAGTTGCATGAGGGGCAACGGGGGCTCTGCTTCGTCCGCGCCCGTCAGGGCGACCGGATGGTGCTAACGACCTACGGTCGCTCCAGCGGCTTCTGCGCGGATCCGATCGAGAAAAAGCCGCTCCACCATTTTCTGCCGGGCACCGCCGTCCTGTCGTTTGGCACGGCCGGCTGTAATCTCGCCTGTCGGTTCTGTCAGAATTGGGACATCAGCAAGTCTCGCGCGATCGATACACTCGCCGACGCCGCTTCTCCCGCGGCGATCGCCCGGGCGGCGGCCGATCTCGGCTGCCGCAGCGTTGCCTTCACCTACAACGACCCTGTGATTTTCCATGAATACGCCACCGACGTGGCCGATGCGTGCCGCGAGTTGGGGATCAAAAGCGTCGCGGTTACGGCCGGCTATGTCTGCTCCGAACCACGCACCGAATTCTACCGCCACATGGATGCGGCCAATATCGATCTCAAGGCTTTCACCGAGCGCTTTTACCAACGCGTCTGCAGCGGCCAACTCCAGCCGGTGCTCGACACGCTTGTTTATCTCAAGCGCGAGACCTCCGTCTGGTTCGAGATCACGACGCTGCTCATTCCCGGCGTGAACGATTCTGAGGCGGAGATCGAGGCCCTGACGCAATGGATCATGGAAGAACTAGGCCCGGATGTGCCGCTTCACTTCACGGCCTTCCACCCCGACTGGAAAATGATGGACAAGCCGCCCACCGCGCCCGCAACGCTGACACGGGCGCGCCGGATCGGCCTCCAAAACGGGCTGCGGTACGTCTACTGCGGTAACGTGCATGATGACATCGGTGGCAGCACCTGGTGCCATGCCTGCGGCGCATGCCTTATCGCTCGCGACTGGTACAGCCTGTTGACCTGGGCACTCGACGCCGAAGGCCTCTGCCACCGCTGCGGCACGCCTTGCCCCGGCATCTTCGAGCCGCACCCGGGTCACTGGGGCGCCCATCGCCGGCCGGTGCACATCGCGCCAATGACGGCACCGGCTTGACCAGTCAGCGAAAACGGCCGAACGCCGGATCAAGGAGATAACGGCGATTTCCAGCCGAGCTTCCTGAGCTTAGGGTCTGTGGCTGCCGTAACCTTTCAGGTATTCTTCGGCGGATGGTTCTCTGTGTCCCGCCTTTGGCCCATTTTTTGGCACCGGCGAAGAGGCTCAATATGCCATTATCCCAAACATACCCCTTCCTCACGCTCCTGTTTGTTTGGCTGCTGCTGAGCAGCGCGGCGACGGCGCAGCCGGGTGCCGGCCAGTGGCGTAGCGCCGCGCCGATGGCCTCCGAGCGGTCCGAGGTCGCCGTCGCGGGGCTGGACGGCAAGATCTATGTGGTCGGTGGCTTCTCCGGGGCCAGTGAGCTTGAGATCTACGATCCGCGCGCCGACCGGTGGAGCCGCGGCGCGCCACCCCCGCAGCCGCTGCATCATGCAGGGGCGGTCGGCCTGAACGGCAAGCTCTATGTGGTCGGCGGCTATTCTGACGGCTGGACGCCGGTTGCCACGCTCTATGAATATGATCTGGCGCACGATCGCTGGCGCGGCCTGGCATCAATGCCAACAGCACGAGGTGCGCTTGCTGCAGCGGCGCTCGACGGCAAGATCCACGTCGTCGGCGGCGCCGGAGACGGTCGGCGCAATACGCCTGCGCATGAGGTCTATGATCCCGCCAGTGACACTTGGTCGAGCCATGCGGCTCTTCGAACCGCGCGCGACCATCTGGCAGTCGCCGTGGTGGACGGGCGGCTTTATGCCATCGGTGGCCGCATCGACGGCAGCTATGCCAGCAACCTCGCCGCCAACGAGGTCTATGACCCGGCGAGCGACCGCTGGGAACGCCGCGCCGACTTACCGACGCCACGCAGCGGGATCGCTGCGGCCGTCATCGACGGACGCATCCTTGTGGTTGGCGGCGAAGCGCCCCAGGGCACCTTCAACACGGTCGAGGCCTACAACCCGGTGAGCGACGACTGGCAGCGCCTTGCAGCAATGCCGACGGCGCGGCACGGCCTGGGGGCGGCCGTGGTCGATGGCCGGATGTTCGTCATCGGCGGCGGACCGACGCCGGGCGGCTCGGCTTCCCCCGCCAACGAGGTCTTTACCCCCTAGACGCCGTCAGTTGGGAGAGCAAAAAATACGGCGATCGCGGGATTTGAGCCTTCTGTGTTTGAGGCTGGGTTGCATTTCCGCGGCATCATTCTGCGGACGGTTCGGTGGTATGGCCTGCGCTGTGAGCCACAGCGACCTTGAGGACATGCTGTGCGAGCACAGGGTATGCTCGTCAATAGAGAGCCGAGCGCCAACGATCTAGTGGTGAAAATCTGACCCATAGCGATCCGATACAGACGGATATACGATAGCAAGATCAAGAGGCAAACAATGGCCCTAGCGTTCAATGGCCGCCTCGTAAGCAGGGTCGCGGAAGCGTGGATTTGCGCGTATGCGGTCTTCACGATTCCCGAGCAGTACTCCGGTCAACGCAACACTTAGCGCACCAGCCAGCCGCCGTCGACCGGTAGCACAGCACCGGTCACATAGGCGGAGGCAGGGGAGGCAAAGAAGAGGACCGCGGTGCTCAGGTCGTCCGGGCTGCCCCAGCGCCCCAAAGGGATGCGTGCCAAAATCTGGGCGTTGCGCTCGGCGTCATTGCGCAGCGCCTCGGTGTTGTCGGTCGCCATGTAGCCCGGGGCGATGGCGTTGACAGTTATTCCATGCAGGGCCAGTTCGTTCGCCATGGCCTTGGTGAGGCCCGCGAGGCCGTGCTTCGAAGCGGAATAGGCCGGGACGCGGATCCCGCCCTGGAACGTCAGCATGGAGGCGATGTTGATGAGCCGCCCGGCGCGTCCGGTCGCAACCATGTGCCGCGCGACTGCTTGCGACAGGAGGAACGCAGCCTTCAGGTTGACATTGATGACGCTGTCCCAATCCTCATCGGTATAGTCGAGGAGGTCGGCACGACGAATGATGCCGGCATTGTTCACGAGGATGTCGATGCCGCCGAAGGCCGTTGCGACCTCGTCGACAATCGCGGCTGCGTCAAAGGGCTTCGACAGGTCAACCTGCAGGGCACGGAAGCGTACGCCCGCTTGCTGAACCAGCTCTGCTGTTTCTGGCATCGGCGAGGAGCCGAGCGCTGCGACATTGGCGCCCGCCCGTGCCAGCGCCAATGCCATGCCCTGGCCGAGGCCCGTCCGGGCGCCGGTCACGAGTGCCGTCTTGCCGGTAAGATCAAACAGCGCGTTCAAGGCGAAGCCCTCTTTCGTTGAAGAGATGGATGGGCGCGGCCGATAGCGACAGGTCGATGTCGGCACCCGGCGAAAGGTCGTACTGGCCTGGAGCGACGACCAGAACCTTCTGTCCGGCGACGTCGGCATGCAGCACCGTTTCCGAGCCGAGCGCCTCGACGAGCCTAACCTTTGCCGGAACGCTGTTGTCGCCGGCGCCGAGGGCGATGTGCTGCGGCCTGACGCCGAGGGTGATGCGCGATCCCGTTTCTATGTCGGCGCCGACCGGAAGCTCCAGCCGATGCCCCCCGGCGAGTGTCGCGATCGCCTTCTGTGAAGGAACCGCTTCGACCGTACCTTCGAGGAAATTCATGTGCGGCGAGCCGATGAAGCCGGCGACGAAGCGATTTGCCGGCCGGTTGTAGAGCTCCAGGGGTGTGCCGACCTGTTCGATCCGCCCGGCGCGGAGCACGACGATGCGGTCGGCGAGCGTCATCGCCTCGACCTGGTCGTGGGTCACATAGATCATCGTGGCCGAAAGGCGAGCGTGCAGCGCCGCAAGTTCGGCGCGCGTCGAGCCGCGCAGCTCGGCGTCGAGGTTCGAAAGCGGCTCGTCGAGCAGGAAGGCGACCGGCCGGCGCACGATCGCGCGGCCGATTGCGACACGCTGGCGCTGCCCGCCGGAAAGCTGGCCGGGCCGGCGATCGAGATAGGGCTCGATCTCAAGCATGCGCGCCGCCTCGGCGATACGCGCGGCGATCTCGTCCTTCGGCATCCTGGTGTTTTCGAGGCCGAAGGCGAGGTTCTGGCGCACGCTCATATGGGGATAGAGCGCGTAGGACTGGAAGACCATGGCGAGCCCGCGATCGGCGGCGGGCACAGTGTTGACCACCTTGCCGTCTATGGCAAGCTCGCCGCCCGTCGGCTTTTCGAGGCCCGCGATCGTGCGCAGGAGCGTGGACTTGCCGCAGCCGGACGGTCCGACGAAGACGACGAACTCGCCGTCCTTGATCTCCAGGTTGATGTCATGAAGCACGTCGACGGCGCCGAATGACTTGGTCACGTTGGTGAGCTTGATGTGGCCCATGGTGCCCCCTTATTTCAGTCCGGTTCCGGCAATGCCGGTGGTGATGAAGCGCTGCAGGAAGATGAAGACCAGAACGACGGGGATCATGGTCACGACCGTCATGGCGAGAATGAAATGCCACTGCACGTTGAGTTCGCCGGAATAGATGCTCAGGCCCACCTGCAATGTATAGAGCTCCTTGCGCGACAGCACGATCAGCGGCCAGAGGAAGTCGTTCCAGCGCCAGACGACGGAGAAGATCGCAAGAACGGCGAGGGCAGGTGCCGTCAGTGGCAGGACGATGCGCCAGTAGATCTGCCATTCCGAAGCCTTGTCCATGCGTGCGGCGTCGATCAACTCGTCGGGAATGGTGAGCATATACTGGCGGAGGATGAACACGCCGGTCGGCGTCGCCACCGTCGGCAGGATCACGCCCCAGAGATTGTTGAAGAGGCCGAGTGCCGAGACGATCGAATAAAGCGGCACCATGATGACGGAAAGCGGCACCATTAGCGTCGCGAGGATCAGGAGCATCGCGACGGCCCGGCCACGGAATTCGTATTTGCTGAGCGCGAAGGCCGCCATCGAGTTGACGACGAGGGTGATCAGCGTTGCGGTCACCGTCACGAACACCGAATTCCAGAGGTAGCGCACGAAGTCGAAATGGATGAATGGCTCGGTGTAGTTGGTTGTCGCGAAAGCCATGGTCCTGACTGGCGTGCGCTGCGCTATGTTGACCTTGATGATTTCTCTGGGTTTTTCCGGATCGACCATCTGGCTGATGATGCCGATGCGGCGGACTTCGGCCAGAACCGCCTTGCTGCCGTCCGGCAACGTCGCGTCATAGAGATAGAGCGGCTTGTCATAGCCTTCGACGGTTACCTTCTGAGTGACATAGGGCAGGAGCGTCGGAGGGAACTCGGCGAGCGCCGCCGGCGACTTGAAGGAGGACCCGACGAGCCAGACGGCGGGGCCAAACATGATGAGAAGGCCACCGACCAACCAGATCCAGGTGACGATGTCCGTCCAGTGCCAGCCGTTGCCTCCCTTGCGTCGGAAGATGAATGCGGCAATCCGGCTCATTTGCGGCTCCCCTTCTTCTCACTGGAGCGGCCGAGTCCAAGCTGGATCAGCGTCAGGACGATGAGCACGCCGCCCATGAGGATCGACGCGGCCGCGGCAAGGCCGGGGTTTCGCAACTGCGTCGCAAAGCCGGTCTCGTAGATGTATTGGGTGAGATAGAGCGTACTGGTGCCCGGACCGCCGCCGGTGAGGACGTAGACCTCGTCGAAGATCTGCACGGCTCGGATGAGGACGAGCACGATGACGACGAGCAGGTTGGGCATCAGCAGCGGCAAGGTGATGCGCCAGAAGGCGCGCGCCGGGCGGGTGCCGTCCATTTCTGCCGCCTCGTAGAGGTCCTTCGGGATCGCCTGCAGGCCGGCAAGCAGGATCAGTGTATAGAAACCCATATGCGCCCAGATCGAGACGCCGACCGTCGCGGCAAAGGCCCAGTTGCGGTCGTTGAGCCAAGTATAAGGCTGGAATCCGAAGCCGTAGAGCGCGAAGTTCAACAAGCCCTGCCGCTGCAGGATCCACTTCCAGATCAGGCCGACGACGACGGGGGACAAAAGGACGGGAAAGAAGAAGACCGCTCGCCAGAAACTGCGCGCCGTCAGCTCGCGATTGAGGATCAGCGCGGTGACGAGCGAGAAGAGGATCATCAGCGTCACCTGGAGAACGACGAACCAGGCAGTATTGCCGACGGCGGTCCAGAAGGTGTCCTCGGTGCAGCTATTCGGATCGAGATAGTTTGAGCAGTCGAAAAGCCGGGTGTATTGATCCGTGCCGACGAAGGTTCGGTCGTCGAGGAAGAGTGCCGTTCCGCCGGTCATCGAATAGGCGAAGTTGATGAAGAAAGGCAGCAGCACGAAGATGCCGAAGATCAGCATGTTTGGCAGCAGGAAAAAGGCCGCCATGCCGCCAAGGCCGAACTTCCGCTGCACCCAACGCAAGGGGGCATCGACCAGGCCCATCGCGAGACGGACCGGGACCATGATCGCTTCGCCGAAACCGGAGCCGGTCGATTTAGGAGTTTCTGCCTTCATCGTTTGCCTTCCTGACGACGCAGATAGCGAGTGACTATAAGTTGCGGCACAGCCCGGTTTCTGGCGCTTCAACGTGCTGTGGAGAGCGGATGGCGCGGGGCCGACGGCGCGCTCCTCCTGGAGCCTTGGTGCCGTCGGCCGCGTTTTGGTGACTGTGTCTAGAGGCCCGAGTCCTTCACCTTGGCCGCAATGTCGGCATCGATGCGGGTGACCGCCTCGTCGAGCGGCATCTCGCCGGCGGCTGCCTGGCTCACGCGGGTGACGAGGGCGCCGTAGACCGTATCGGACCAGTGCCAGCCGGGCAGCTTGCGCGCGAGATCGGACAGCGTCTTGCTTGCGTCGATGAATTCGGCGAGCGCAGCTTTCGCCTGGGCGTCGTCGGTCTTGAAGTCGAGCCCCTTGGCCACAAGACCCTTATGCGCGGGCAGGAACAACGTGCGCTCGGAGAATTCCTTCACGATGTCCTCCCGGGCGAGGTAGTCCATCACCTTGGCGACTTCCTTGGGGTTCTTCGTGTACTTGACCGCCACGAGCCCGGCCCCGCCGGTCATGCCGGTGCAGTTCGCCGGTCCGCAGGGGCTGCCCGTCGCCACCCAGTCGAAGTTCGAGCCGATCTTGGTGGAGAAGTTCGGAATCTGCCATGAGCCGGAATAATAGTAGACGAGTTGGCCGTTGATGAAGTCGTCGGCGGCGGCGCGATAGGTGGAGCCGGCGGCCGACACCCAGACGTCCTTGCTCATGGTGCCATCGGCGATCCAGCCGACGAACTTTTCGAGGAAGGCCTTCGAGCCTTCGTCAAGCGGCGCCGGCTTGCCGTCGGCACCGATGTAGTTGGCTCCAAAGGAGAGGTTCGGTCCGCTAAGCCGATGGCCCGAGCGGTCGAGCGCCATCGGGAAGGGCACCTGCTGGTTCTCTGCAACCTGCTTCGCCGCCTTCGCCCACTCGTCCCAGGTCGCATCCTTGCCCGGGATTGCGACACCGGCTTGGTCGAACAGCGTCTTGTTGGCGAAGCCGCCGGCGATCGTGATCTGCGTCATGAAGCCGGAAATCTGGTTGGAGCCGTCCGGGCGCATCCAGTCAGCCTGGTCGCCGAAGTTCGCGTCCCAGTAGGCGGGATCGCCAACAAACGGGCGAAGATCAAGCCAGTGCTGGCTCTGGGCCTTCAGGTTGGTAACACGCGCAATATCCGGGCCGTTTCCGGCCTCGAGTTGCACCGGCAACTGTTCGCGAACGACGCTGTAGGAGACGTTGTCGAGGATGACGTTGATTCCCGGATTCTCCTTCATGAAGCGGTCGAGCAGATCCTTGAGGACCTCGCCTTCGACCCCGTCCGAATACCACATGATGCGCACGTCGCCGGCCGTTGCGGCCGTGGACGTCAGAAGCCCAACCGCGAAAGCCGCGAGCATTGTCCCTGTCTTGGTCATTATCTTCTCCTCCTCCTCTTCATGCGCGAGCCTTCTCCCGCTCGCCTTTTGGACCGGCGCCGGTTTCTCCCGACCGGCGCCCGGTTCGTCATCCTGCGGTCAGCATGGCGACCTCGCCGGCGACCGGGAAATCCAGCGGTGCGATTGTGCGGCCCTCGGCCAACGTCGATCCATCCTTGCGGAACACCACACGACCATAATCGGGGTCATCGATGACAACCGTGCCTTCCTCGGCCTCCTCCACCGAAAGGCCGGCAAATCTCGTTTCGACGGATTCGATCCTGGTGGCGTCGCAGACCCGGACGATCCAGCGTGTCATGCGGCCGTACTGGCGCAGTTCCACCTTGGCCGAGGGGCCTACTTGCACCAGTTCCAGGTCACCGCTGCCGATGAGGGCGACAGCGCCGCGTCCACTACGCGCGAAGGCGCGCTTGCCTCTTATTGCGCTCTCGTCGAACTCGGCGATCGGGAACCAGGCGTGGGTGAAATCAGGCTGCTCCTCGAAAGTCGAAAAGTCGAGTACGGCCAACCCTCTGTACTGGTGCGCGCGAGGGAGGGCGCCGCAACCACCCCAAAAGGAGGGTCGACCGTACCCGAACTGGATCGTCTCGCCCGGATGATTGATCCAGACCGCTGCTTCCGGACGCTCGCCGATCCTGAGATGCAGAACGGTTTCCTGATAGCCCCACTCGCGCCAGCGGTAGTGGCTGGCAGAGCCCATCGCGAAATTCCGTCCCTTGTAGTGATAGAGCGCGGCGAACCGGTTTTCGCCCTGGGCAAACCGCCATTCCTGGTGCTCGTCGCCCTGGTGGCAGGCAACCGCTGCCAGGCTTTCCGGCACGACGAGGCCGTGATCGCGCAGGCAAACGGCAAGCTGCGGCAGCGCGTGCACGCGGCGGCCGTACCAGCCCTTGCCCCAGAGCAGGCGCGCGATGGCCGAAAGCTCGAGCGAGCGGCCGGCGCAAAGTGTGTGTTCGTAGGAGCGCCCCTGGGCGGCGGTGATCATGCCGTGGTGGGCGGAGCGGGCAATTATCTCGCAGAGTCGGACGATACCTTTCCTGGCACGCTCGGCGATGTCGGCATCGGGCGAAAGCGCTGCAAGCGCCGTCAGGCCCTTAAGATCGATGGGGAAATAGGGCGCGGAGTTGAATTCCGCCATTTCCCAGGCTTCGAAATGGTCGAGCCAGGCCCGCACCCGGGCGGCGCCGACTGCCCTTTGTTCCTCGCCCTTGCGGCGGGAGCGGCGGAACGTGGCGCCCGGAAGAAGGTGGCCGGCAAGATAGGCCGAGGTATGGAACAGCAATGCATGGTTTTCGGAGAAGTACCACTGCACATCGTTGCCTGGCTCGTCCATCCAGTAGCGGAAGTTGAGAATGGCCTGATCGACGCGGGCGCGCGTCCGCTCGCCGATATCCTCACCCCAGACTGTGCGGGACCAGATCAGCGGCACGAGCGAGAAATCGGCGCAGTCGTGGCAATCCTCGATCGACGGCAGGATCTCTTCGATCATCGCGTCGGTGTCCGCGCCCGTGCGCCCGCTCGCCAGCCGCGCGAAGGCGCGCACTGTGTCGCGCTCGGAGAATTCGGAAATCTCGTCGAGCGTTTCAGTGATGCGAGCCGCAAGCGACGACGGTGCTTCACCCTGTCGGCCGGCGTGGCAGATCTCCACGCCGAGCGAGCGCGATGCGACGAAGCCGCCGGCATCGAGCGTGATCCGAAAATGGCGGAAATCGGCTGGCGCCTGCTTGGCCGGGCCAATGACGAGGCGCCGTTCACCGGCCTTCAGAACGAAGTCGTGGTCGAAACGCTCGGTCGACATGAAATCGCCTTCGACGGTGACATTGACCCCGACGTCAACCGGGAGTGGTGTGGCGAAAAGCAGCGTGATGTCGCCCTCGAAATAGGCGGGGCGGTCGAAGTGCATGCCGTCGAGCACGTCCTCGATCCTGCTTGCCGCCTCGCTCTCACAGGGAACGGGAAGCGCCACGCTGGCCTTGGGACCCGAGAGGTAGTCGAGCTGGAAGAAGTAGCGCGCGTCGCGCTCGGCAAGGTCGTCGAAGAAGATCTCGATCTTGTTGAGCCCGGCCTTCAAGGGCAGGTCGTACTCGGCCCGAGCCTCGAGATTGCGGCTATAGGGGGCCATCCAGCCCGCTTCGGCATCGTTGATCCAGAGGACCGCGCCGCCGCAGGTGCCGAGACGGACCTTCGCCGTCCCGGCGTTTGCCGCCTCGATATAGGTCCGCGCCCAGGTCGACAGCCGCGTCGGACGGAACCAGAAGCCGGAGAGATCGAGCCGTGGCGAGCCGAACGGCAACCACCAGCGCGTGGCTTCGAAAGTGCCGCGCACGTCCGGCCGCTTGCCGCGATAGCGCTCGGCAAAGATCGTGCGGCAGGGATATTCGTGGGGAATGAAGTTCTTGTGCTTGGTCAGGAAGAAGAAGGGATCCATCTCGCCCTTCATCGGCTGGTCCGGCACGTCGAAACGCTCTTCGGCGATCGCGCCAAGCTGCCAGTAGCGGATGGCTTCGCCCTCGGCGAGATTCTTCTTCAGGTGGAACGTCGTATCAGTCATTTGAGCTCAGCCACGGCCACGGGGTTCACGTCGTTGTATTCCTGATTTTCTCCGGTCATGCCCCAGACGAAGGCATAGGGTCCGGTGCCGGCACCCATATGGATCGACCAGGCGGGCGAGAGCACCGCGTTGCCGTCCGCGACGACGAGATGGCGCGTTTCCTCGGGACGGCCCATCAGATGGATGATCCGGTCTTCGCTTGCCATGTCGAAATAACAGTAGGCCTCCATGCGGCGCTCGTGCAGATGCGGTGGCATCGTGTTCCAGATGCTGCCTTCGGCCAGATCCGTGATGCCCATCAGCAGCAGGCAGGAGGGAGCCACTTCCGGATGGATGTACATCGCGAGGCGGCGTTTGTTCGACCGCCTGGCGTCGCCGAGCTCGAGCGGCTTGGCTTCCTGCCTCGGGATCAGCCGGTGGGGCAGGTCGGTGCCGGCCGGAACGGAGTTCATGTAGTAGCGCGCCGGCGCATCGGCGGACTGGCTCGCTACGGTGATTTCCTTTGCACCCCGTCCCACATAGAGAACGTCGCGGTTTTGAAGGGTAAATTCCTGCCCGTCCACGATGACCGTGCCGCTGCCGCCGAGGTTGGCGATACCCATCTCTCGTGCCGAAAGCAGATAGGGCGTGCCGATTTCGGCGCCGGATCCGAAGGTCAGGATTTTCGCTACCGGCACGGCGCTGCCGATCAGCAGACGATCGACATGGGTGTAGGTGAAGTTAACCGCATCCGGGGCAAAGAGGTCCGTGATCAGGAACTCGCGACGCAGACGCTCCGTATCGTAGCCCTTGATGTCCTCGGGGCCGGCCCCGTACAAAACTCTCATCGTGATGCCGCCTGTCCTTCTGCGCCGACATGCTGAAGGGCTTCGGAAAGGCACAGGATCGCCAGCGCCTGTCCGTAGCCGGTCGGCTGGATCGGAATGTCCTTATAGAACTGGAGATCAGGGCCCATGCGCGTCCCGTAGGAGACGTTGAGCACGGTGCCGTTCTCATCGATATTGTTCATGACCGCCTCGAGCGCCTTCAAGCCGGCAGTCTGCCAGGCGGGTGTGCCGAGGCCGAGGCGATGGCCCTTGAGCAGCCCGTAGCCGATCCCCGCGGTGGCCGAGATCTCCTCGTAGGAACTCGAGTCGTCGAGAAGGGTGCGCCAGGCGCCAGATGGGGTCTGCAGCGGCAGAAGCGCGTCGACCTGGCTGACAAGGACTCCTTCAAGGAAGGTCCTGACCGGGTTGGCGATCTCGGCGAGGTCGAAGAAATCGAGTATGCCGGCGGTGATCCAGGCATTGCCGCGTGCCCAGCGTGCCCGCGCAAAATTGTGCCGCCCGTCGAAGGTCCAACCATGGAACCAGAGGCCGGTCTGAGGGTCGGAGAGATAGCGGGCATGGACGAGGAATTGTCGCGAAGCTTCGTCGACGAGCTCACGCCGGCCGCTCGCCTGGCCGTAGGAGGCGAGGAAAAGCGCCACCATATAAAGTGTGTCGTCCCACAGTTCGTTGTCGTTGACTTTGTCGGAGACATGATGCTCGAAGCCGCCTTCCGACGTGCGCCCCATTTCCGCAATCACGCGGTCCGCCCAACCGTCGAGCACCGGTTTCCACCGCGGATTTCCGGTCTTTGCCCAAAGCACGGAGAGGCCGAGCATCGGCGCCGTCGTGTTGACGTTGAGCTCGGGCAGGCCCGCTGCAAGCCTTGCTTCATACCAGTTCTCGACGAGCTGGCGCAGATCGTCGCGGCCGGTGAACAGCCAGAGCCTGATCAGGCCGTAGAGACCGACGCCCTGTGGCCATTCCCAACTGTCGAAGCTGATGTAGTCACCCGCGGTCCCGTCGAGGTTCGGCTCGTGGAAACGACCCTCATGCCTGAGGCCGGTCATGCCGGCGACAAGACGATCGAGACCAACGCGAATATCGCGGGCATTCGGACCCATGACGTTCCTCCCATATTTACCGCCTGCGCGGCTCCTCGGAGAAGATAAAGGCATGAGGTTTTCTCTTGCGCAATCTGAAAATTTTTCTCATGATTGCGAAAAAGGAGCAGCGAAGTGATCGCCAAACCGCCGTCCGGCAAGCGTGGCAAGAAAAGCAAGCGTGTCCGTCTCGAGGACATCGCCGAGGTATGCGGTGTTTCTCTCAGCACGGCATCACGCGCTCTGGCCGGCGAAAAAGGTGTTCGCCCGGAGATCCGCCATCAGGTCCTCGAAGCGGCAAAGAACGCGAACTATGTCATCCCGACGGCGGTCGCCGGTCAGAAGGTCATACTCGCCGCATCGAGCGCGGCAATGATTGACTATGTGCGCAATCAGTTCACCCTCTACGTGCTGGAGGGGCTGAAGGATCGTGCGCAGACCCTCGGCCTTGAGATCGTCACCCGTCCGATCGCGGATCGGGACGAGGAATTGGCCGTGCTGAAGGAGGCCCAGCAAGACGACCAGGTCGCCGGCCTGCTGTTCCTCACCATTGATGACGAGGGCATGCTTGCCGCGACGCGCGACTTCGACAAGCCGGTGGTCCTGCTCAACGGTGACGACCCGTTCATGAGGCTATCGAGCGTCACCCCCTGCAACCGCTCGAGCGCACGGCTGGCAACCGATCATCTCATCGATCTCGGCCATAGCCGCATCCTCTTTCTCATGCGGCCTGGCCGCAGAACCATCGAGCGGCGCTTCGAAGGCTGGCGCGATGCACTGCTGGCGAAAGGACTGCCGGCGACGGATGATCTGATAGTTCCCGTCGACGACTGGCTACCGGAGCTTGCCATGCAGGCTGTTGCCCAGCGGATTTCGGCCCGCGGTCTGGATTTCACGGCCGTTCTGGCTGCAGGCGACAGCCTCGCCGTGGGCGCGATGATCGGCATTCAACAAATGGGGTTTTCGGTACCTGGCGATGTCTCGGTGATGGGCATGGACGACCTGCCTCAGGCGGTTTTCCTCAATCCTCCGCTGACGACGATGCATATTCCGATGCGGGAGATCGGGTCGGTCGCACTCGATCTCCTGCGCGACAAGCTTTCCGGTTTGCCTATGCCGCCGCGACGGGTGGAACTCGCCTGTCATTTGGTCGAGCGACAATCGACGGGAAAGGCGCGGGCCAGCTAATCGGCGATGTGAAGATCCTCTGAACACAACTGATCCACCCAAAACGATCACTTAGTCGACACCTCGTTTCCACCGTCGCTCAGTTACTCCGGCACAATAACAAAAGACGGGTGCTAAAGGCCGATCCCCCGCTGGCGGCCAAAGCCCCAATCGACCCCGCCGTCGCCACGAGCGACACCGGAAACATGGCGGCCGAGGTGCATTTCGAGTGAGGGCGACCACGGTACGAGCTGAAATCCAAGACCGTCGTCAATCATCGCGAAGCGGCCGGAGGCGAGAGAAAAGCGCTGGCGGTAGGTGCCGGCGACATACTCGCCTGAAGCGGCCTTGTTGAATGATCTGTGCATTCCCGTGGCGAGTTTCTCTCCGAGCGCATCGAGTTCCTGCCGGCGCAGGGTCTCGATCAGGTTGCGCGCGAAAATGACACTACGCCCCTGGCGCTCGGCAAGCCGGCGCTCAACGAGCACTTCGGCTCGGCGGTCCATCGCGTCGCGCACCTCGGCGCCGAAACCGCCGGTTCCAAGTGAGACCAGTTCGCGAGCAATTGCCTGCCGGTCGAGCCAGGTGGCGCCACTCGCCGTGATTTGCTGTTCGATGCTCAAGTCAGATCGGACAGCGAGGGCAACACGACGACGACCATGAGCATCATCGAACTTTCTCAGTTCGACGATGGATCCGGATGGTCCGTCGCCCGCCGCGTCGAGATCGGGAAGCTTGATGTGGTGAGTGCGTCCGTCGACGCCGTCGATTACTGCATAGGCCGTGCCCTTGAGCTCGTCATCCAGACCACGGTCGACGAGCCGCCCGATGACGGGCATGTCGAGGTTCTCGCCCGCGAGGACATAGCTGGCGGTGCTGCGTTCGATGCCGCGTTCCGATAGGCCGCGATGAATACGTCTGATGATGTCGCCGCGTTCGCCGAGCTCGCGTAGCGTTGCTTCCGCATTCTCGGCGATGACCCATTGGCCCGGGCCGACCTGATCGGCGAGGCCGAGGCTTTCGAGCTTGCGCAGGCGACCGATCTTGAGGGCTTGGAACTCGTCAGGCTGTCGATCGGGATAGGGTGCGACATCGATCATGCCGGTGCGGTCGCTGTCGCGCGCGAGCTGACGGTCCAATCTGGTCCAGCGTTCGCTTTCGATTTGGCGCTCGAGCGTCTGGCGGATGTCGTGATCGGTCCGCGGCCCTAGCTCCTGGGTGATGAGGTCGCGGGCGCGGTCGCCCATCCCTTCCGTGATGTAGCTGCGCGAGATGACGAGATTCTCGCCATCGTCCCGCACACCGCGGACGATCAGGTGGATGTGGGGATGCCCGGTATTCCAATGATCGACCGCGATCCAGTCGAGGCGAGTATCGAGATCCTTCTCCATCTGCCTGACGAGGTCGCGCGTGAAGCCCTTGAGGTCGGACATCTGGAGCGCATCGTCTGGCGACACGATAAACCTGAAATGATGCCGGTCATCCTCGCTGCGTTCGGCGAACGCCTTCGGATCCGCATCGTCTCCACCAGGGCCGAACAGGCGCGCCTTCTCCCCGTCACGTGTCACACCCTCGCGGCGGAGATAGGCGAGGTGAGTGGCAAGCGGTGCGCGGCGGCCGCGGAGTTGGACGACGCGCGCCTTTACGACGGCGCCGCGCGAACGCGACGTGATCAGGCGATTGGCCTGGACGGAGGCGCGCCGGCCACGGCCGAAGTGAGATCGTTGGCCGGAATTGATCGCGCCACCGCGCGACACAAATCCCCCGGCGCGCTGGGCAGCGGCAAGCGAACGGGCGCGAACGCTCCGCCTTCGACGAGCGGATGCGGCCAGGCCGGATGCGGAATTCAATGTCATCGCTCATGGAATAGTTCCGCACATCGTCATATCGTATTGAAATAACGCGATAATCGTTGATATAGCGAGGCGTGGCGCCCCGGCGCACCTCGCGAATTCATACTGCAAGCCATTGAAAAACCACGTCCGTCCCAAGCTGCACATCGCGGCCCTTTATCCTGCCATCGCCCGTCCGTGGCCGCGGCTTCCCACACCAACGCCCGCCGATATGCGCCGGACCCCTCAGGGATACGCTTCGCTCAGGTGGTGCTCATGGCGCACCACCTGAATCATTTCGTGCAACGAAAAGCCCGTCCTGGCGCGGTCTCGCCGCGGAAAAATCGCGCGGTGATGCCATATTTTCTGCGCCGTCGGTGCGCGACGGCTGCGGGATTGGTTTGGCGTCGAACGCCACGCCGGTTCGGGTGAAGAAGATCGGCGCCTGGCGCCAGGATGGTTCATCCGCCGCGCTCGACGTGTTGAAGACCGGGAGACCTCCGGTGCCGAGGAGGGGAGCAATCGCCGCGAGATAGGCGCGTGTCTCGTCGGGCAAGGCGCGACCTGACGCGAGGTACTCGTCGTAGCGGGCCGGTCCCGCGTTGTAGGCGGCGAGAAAGCCCGGGGCACCGTAGCGATCATGCATTTCCTTAAGGTAAGCCGCGCCCGCGAGGATGTTGTCGTGTGGATCAAAGGGATCGTTGCCGAGACGATACCGGTTACGCAGTTCGGTCCAGGTTTCAGGCATGATCTGCATCAGACCCATGGCGCCGGAGTGGGAAAGCGCGTGAACTTCGGCTGCGCTTTCAACGCGCATCACTGCGCGTATCCACGGCGTCGGAATGGCGAACCGGCGGGCCGCCTCGTTGATGTGAGCGGCGTATGCATCCCCGGCTGCTGGTTGAGTTTGCGCGGAGACGCTAACGTCGAGGGTGGGAGCAGAGAGCACGCCGGAAATGAGGAGGAGCCGTCCGAGGCGGACTCCACCAGGCAGTCCGAGCGCGGGGAGGGTGAAGCGGGCCGATGGATTGAAATGCATCGGCTTAGTTCCGCTCGGCGCGTCTCTGCGGACGGTTCCAGTAGAGATCCCACGCGCTTCTGTCCTCGCCAGACTGAAAAAGGTTGGCGCGGATCGGTGCTGCGAAAGCGGGATCGTCGATCAGCAGCGTCACGTATTCGCCTGCCTTTTCGCCGGTCCGTTTCCATCCGGCGCCAATTTCTGGCCCGTCTTCCCCGATGCGGACGCGAAAGTCCGGAGCCTTCTCGGCATCAGTTGGCTCGGCGTGCTCAAGCACGAGTTCAACGTTGAGCGAGAGGGTCCGCAGCGTGCCGGCATAGCCAGTGTTCGTGCGTAAGAATTGACCGATCTTGGGCATGGAAGTCTCCTTTTATGTGTGAGGATGGAAGATTCAGTGCACAGACTAATGCTCGCTGAAGCCGCCTTTGCTGGTCCAAAGCGGGACCGCGCGGCCGAGAACAAGACTGGCTGGGATTGGTCCGAAATAGCGGCCATCCAGGCTGTCCTGGACCTGCCAGTTCATGAGGAAGAGTTCGTCATCAGCGATGAGGCGGCAGCCCTGCCAGACGGGCAGATTGCGGCCCAGGCGGTCGCGATTGAGCGCGGCGCCAATGAGCGCGCCATCGACGATGATCATGCGACCAAAGCGGCAGACCTGTTGCTTCGGCAGGGCCGCGACGTGCTTGATCAGCGGCACGCCGCGCGGCAGATATCCACGGTCGGAGAGGAAGGTTGCAAGCGACTCGGGCGCAGAAACAGCGACCAAGTCAGCCACTTTGAGCTGTTCAGGAGCCTCGATCACATAGAGACCGATCGGCGCGCTGGCCGACGCGTTCCAGACAAGCTTCAGCGGAATTGGGAAGCCGGACGTGAGCAAAATCGCGGTCGTCGCGAGATGCGTCGTAATGAAATAACCGAAGCGGGTCATGACGTCGTTTTCCGGCGCAGGAGGTATGCCTGGTGTTGCTCGCGCGTGTAGGCGCGAGGCTCATGACCTGCGGCTAACCGGTTATGGATGTGACGCCAGTGATCCGGAGAGACGTCAGGCGCGGCGATGTCGAGCGCCTCTATGGCATCGATCCTGCGAAGCACCTGCTCGACTTTCGGCCAGCCTTCGACCTTGAGGAGAATCTCGCCGCCGGGCCGCACGAAGGGGAGCGTCTGGTAAGCCTCGCCTGGTGCAACTGTGCGAACGATGTCAATCCGCGAGATGATGGTGCCGAAGTCGTTCGACGCCCAGCGGACAAAGGCAAATATTGTCGCCGGGCGAAAAGACAGGATACGCCGGCTGCGACTAAGCATCTTTTCGTGCGCGGGTTCGCCGAAGCGGATCCAGTTTTCGATCTTCTTCTCGATCCAGGTCAGTTCGACGCGGGTCAGGTTATCGGATGTGCGGGCGAATGGCGTCGAACGCCCGCGGCGCTTCGCGGTGCCGGTCATGAGTTGTCTCCGATTGATGCTGGGAATTCACAGGTCTGGACGTCGCAAGGATGTCCGCGATTGTCCGGGTGTTGTTCGGCGGACGTGCTTTCCACATCGCCGCTGCCAGAAAGAAAGTTAGATTCCTTGTTAGATTCTACGTTAAGCCCGGGAACGGTCGTTTCTGGCCAAAGGGTTGGTTGCGATCCATGCGCCCG
Organism: Sinorhizobium sp. 7-81; assembly: GCF_030124405.1. Lineage (NCBI taxonomy): Bacteria > Pseudomonadati > Pseudomonadota > Alphaproteobacteria > Hyphomicrobiales > Rhizobiaceae > Sinorhizobium > Sinorhizobium sp. 7-81. The sequence continues at coordinate 39,149 of NZ_JASKLT010000021.1, forward strand.
AAATCCCGATGTTGATGCGCCCGAAATCCCGATAGCCATTGCGCCCGAAGTCCCGAGTGGTTCCTCAGCGTCGTCCACAGGGCACTTGGGTCGAGTGGCGGGGAGGATCCGCAACAACTCGCGCCGGCCATCTCGGTCGATCCGCAGGTGATAGCCAGGAAGCGGTTGTCGCCTGACTATGCGCCGGAGATCAAAGGCGAAATCGGAAACGCGAGCGAGGCTGCCGGACTTCACGTGGAGGTGAGCGATCTCGAAGATCCAACCATTGATCTGTCGGCCGGCATGTTTGCGGGCAACACGATAGAGCCAGCGCTCGATGCCGCCGGTCAGGCGGAAATAGGCCGGGTCGATCGCGAGCACGAGTGAGCGGTCGATGACGCCGCGGTAGAACCAGTCGGGCAGGACAAATTCCATGCCCTCTGTCCGCCCGTCATGTGTGGTGCACTCCTCCCATTCGTTGATCCAGGAGAACTGATGCCGGCGCCAATGCTCTCCCTGCCGTATGGTTGTCCGGATCGCAGTGGATTGAAGCCGTGTCAGAGCGCCCTTGAGGAGGTTGTACTCGCGAGCTCCGGTATCACGGCCGATGGATGTCAGGAGCTGATACGGCGTAAAGCGCAGAAAGCGGGACGTCTTCAGGCCAATATTTTCGGCCTCGACGATCTGGCCCGCGGCCCAGATGAGAACGTCGGCGTCCCATATCGTGGCCATGCCATGCTCGGCTAAGGCAAACACCTCTACCTCTACGTCCCCGGCTTTGTAGAGGATTGGCGTAACCCGCTTGGCCTTGGCCAACGAAAAGAAGGGGCGCTCCATGAGGTCGCGCTGATCGCGCGGACTGGCGACGCCTGTGGCGACGATGAAGGGGGCAAGCTTGGCCCGTTCGCTGAGGGCGATGATACGCGGTCGCTTCATGAGAGGGCGGCCTCAACGTGATTGGCGGCTGGTGTATGCCTGCGCGACGGCGCTATGGCGCTTCGCCGGAAGGACGCTGCCTCCTGGGTCGGAGGTCGAAGTCACCATGCCGCGATCGGCCCAGGCTTGCAGATCCTCGATCGAATAGACCACGCGGCCGCCGAGCTTCCTGTAGGCCGGCCCCGTTCCGTAGGTTCGGTGCTTTTCGAGAGTGCGGCCGGACAAGCCCAGGAACCGGGCAGCCTCGGGCGTGCGCAGATAGCGTGGCGGTAAGCCGGCGGTATTCGATGCCATGTAGAGCCTCCGTGGATGTCGATGGGGCGCGCCGGACGTGAGCGGCGGACGAAGGGCAGGGTGGCGAAGAACACCCGGCGGAGGGGAGTGCGAAGATAAGGAAGCCAAAAGTCCCACCCCTGCGGAAGGGTACCCTTCACCGGCGGCGGCGGTGGCGCAAAAGGGTTCGGTAGCCGCCGGCGACCATGGCGAGGCCGTCCTTCACGAGATCGATGGTCGCGTCACGCAGAGCCGAGGTTTTCCAAGGCTCGAAGGCCACGCGTTCTCGTCCGTAGATAACACCAGCGATTTCGCGGTAACTGGCGCCATTTGTGCGCGCGTCCACGGCTTGCAGCATGCGTCGCACGCGACGACGTTTCTGGTGCGTCAGACGCGTGTCCTCTGAGACGCGTCGGCCCAAAAGGCTCTGGACCAATCGAAGCAGCGCCTCGATCCGATCGAGCGCGTCTAAATCGAGGGGGATGAGGGCGGCGAGGGGTTGATCGGCCCCGACCCCGGCGAGACGCAGGAGCTGCACCGCGTCCCCGTCAGGCAGGACGAGGCGGGAGAACGAGCCGAACTCGTCTGTTTGAGCTTGGGTCTGGTCGAGCAGATGGAACAGGTTCTGCTCCGTCGGCAGGACGGTGGGGGTGGATGTCAGCAGAACTGTGCCGGTATTCAGTTCCGGCGACCACGCTACGATCGTTTGAGTGGCTTTGAGTGTCGGCGCAATTGCGAAATTGCAACCCCCATCGCTGACGGAGCGCTAATAAGAGCGCTTTGCGGTCAGCGGTGGTTTGTTGCAGTGCCAGGAAATCTTGCTGGTAGCCCGGGTTACGACGCAGGAATTCCCAAGCGAGGTCGGGGCAAGAAAGGTCATCGACATAGTCGTATGTCGATGAGGATCGCCATTGTGACGTATCTGGGCGCATCCGCTTCCTCCAAGCGCATGCAACCTTTCCGCATGCGCTCTGAGGATGATTCCCGGGCTAATTGCCTTGCGGAAGTCCCCGCGAGGGGGCCACGTGTTGCATTTCATGTAACACAAAAAACATCAGCGGTTGCCTTCCCCGATAAGCTGTCGGTAGCCGCTTTCGCTGACCCATCGGGCGCGAGCCAGATGACCGTCATGGACTTTCCGTGCACGCACCGGCTCCAGTAGTGGATCTATCCCGAATAGAACTGCCGCGGCTTCCTGCCAGGTGGCCCCGTCCGCTGCGGCGTCGAGAAGGCGCGTGTAAAGTTTCATGTGCTGGCGGTCATAGGTCGTAAGCGCCGGTTTTTGCGGCGGCTCGTCCAGAAAAGATGGCTCGGTCACTTCAATCCTCCTGATCACCGTACTCGTCGCGCCGACCACATTTACATACTATAGTTGATAAACTTAAAGTGTGTAAATTACGATCCTCCGGCGCATGGACATGCGCAAACTGGTCGGTCGTAACTTCGCCCGCTTGCGTCGGGAGCAGGGCCTGACGCAGGAAGAGGTCGAAGCACGTTCCGGCTTTAGCCAACAATACCTTAGCAGCCTCGAACGCGGTCGGCGAAACCCGACTGTGATTACGCTTTACGAGCTGGCCCAAGCCCTGGGTGTCAATCACGTCGAACTGGTCATGCCTGACGACAACGTCTGATCGACGCGCCTGCGAAACCGTGCCTTTGTTAGTGATCGGCGGCGCGATTTTTCGTGTTCGCCGGCCTTCGTCCTTACATCTGCATGCCAAGTTGAATTCGGCATATCCCAAGTCAGTCGCGGCTCGTGTGTTTCCGACGTACAAGCATCACTCCTTCACCATCGCTGGACTGGATGAAGACGATGCCGGCGGCCTCGAGCGTGCGACGAACCTGATCACGCGTGGACTCGTAAACCTTGAGGTCACTTGGTGACTCAAGGCGCTTGAGCGCAGTCAGGGATATTCGGGCCTTATCAGCGAGCGTCTCCTGGTTCCAACCGAGCAACGCGCGTGCGGCCCGCGTCTGGCGGGCGGTGATCATGAACGATCACCTCCCACTGACGGGAGCGCCTGCGCCACAACTACGGCTATAATAGTCGTTCTTCGCCGAAATGAGCAAGCATTTGTAGCCCCAATTCGCCTGAGAAAGAGCAGTTTGGCGCGAACTGATTCGGTCGTTTAAGGGTCATCGCCTCGCCCGGTGAGTTTCGGGCGAGGCGAGGGTGATGTGGGGCTCAGTCGACGTTTTGGCGGCTGGAACGGGACCATATGAGGGACCAGCCCTTGCCGTCCTCATCATTGAAGAGGTTGGCGTAGATCGGAGCGGAAAAGCTCGGATCGTCGAGCTTCAGTCCGAGATAGTCGCGGCCTTCGTTGGAGCGCTTGGTCCAGGCGGCGCCGATTTCGGCACGACCCACGAAGACCCGGTGGCTGGGCGCGTTGTTGCCGACGCTGCCGGCTTCGGGGGCGATCCGAACGTTCTTGGCCTGGACCGAGAGGGTGACGATTTCGCCGACGAATTCGTTGCCGGACTTCTTGAAGGTGCCGATGGTCGTCATGGTAGTTCTCCTTGATCTGGTGTTTCGAGCCCGCGCCATTGCGGTCTCGATGGCGATCTTTCGGCCGGAGGCGAGCGACGACGCATCGCTTGCGACCGCAGCGTCAGCGGAGGATGGCGCGGAGGCGACTTTGTTATTTCGCGAGGAATGGGCGAAGCCCAGGGGAAGAAAGTCGCTGCCACGCCATTGCGTGCCAGGCGATCGAGGTGACAGCCGACCTTCGGGCAGATCAGGCCATTGAAGAGGTCGCAGGGGAGCGGGAGGACTGACAGCTGGTCTCAAGGAGAACATCCCGACAGTCGGTGATTCGAGACTCGGGCGCCGTCCCCGGCATCACAGGCTTCGCGCCCGCTCCAGCTCGGGCACTATTCGTCCCGCAGTGCCCGTCGGACTCCGGCAAGTTTTCGCTCAGCTGTCAGCAGCTTCTCCTGCAATCGGTCCATGCGGTCGCCGCTTGGCCTCTCGAGCGGGAAATACATGCCAATGATCTCCATCGGACTGATGTTCAGCGATTGGCAGAGCCTGATCAACGTCGCCGTGGATATGCGATTGATACCCTGCTCGTACTTTTGGATTTGCTGATAGGTCACGCCGAGCTTCTCGGCGAGCGCTTGCTGGCTGACGCCCAGCACCTCTCGCGTTGCCCGGACCCGCGCTCCGATTTCCTGGTCAATCGATCGACGATCGTTCTTCGTTTCTTCTGTCGGCATCCATTCGGTCCCAGTCAGCAAGCCGGCTCTTGTCCGGCCCGCTCCGCCCGCGCCTGACACGGCAACTGGAACTTGCCGCGCCAGATGCCGGCTCCGCGTGCACGCGCGAGCTGTTCAGCGCCTACATAGGCGCCTTTGCTGTATTTTTCCCAATTCACTGCATTGCCGCTCCTGACAAGCCAACGATTGACCTCCGGCCCGTCGGCGCGAAAGCAGACGCCGACGAACCGCTTATACCGATCGCGCTCAACGAACTCACAGCGCGTAGGGCGGGACTCGGCGAGAAACTGATCGAGCGCGAAGGCTGCCTCCTTGCCGCACCGGTAGGTGCCGCCGTCGCCATCCTCGCAGGTTTGCCAACTCTCTGGAGCATCGACGCCGTGCAGTCGAATGCGCTCGCCTTTGATTTCGAGCGTGTCGCCGTCGATGACAGTGGCGCGGCCGATGATCGGACCGGCAGAGTGGGCGGGCAGGGCGATCCCGAGGGAGACCGCGACGAACAGAAAATGCGAAGGCTTCATGGGACGGGGTCGGCTGGGTCGAGGATATCGGCGGTGTCGTTTCTCGGCGAGCCCACCTTTCGTTCAATCGGCCACATGGTCATGAGTTCTGCTGGGGACGGTTTCATCAGGTCGAACGGGTCCGGTTCTGGCGACAGCCAGCGTTCATAGTCCTCGCGGTGCAGAATGACAGGCATCCGGTCATGAATCGTCGCCATCATTTCGTTCGGTGGGCAGGTGATCACGCAGAAGGTGCGGATGTCCTCGCTGGTTTGCGGATTGCGCCAGATCTCCCAGATACCGGCGAGAGCAAACGGCTCGCCCGACTTCATGGCGATGGCATAGGGCTGCTTGTTCTTACCCGTGCCGTAGATGTCCTTCCACTCGAAGAAACCGTCGATCGGGACGAGACAGCGCCGGCTGGCATAGGCCTTCTTGAACATGCCGTTCGTTGCAATGCCCTCGCGTCGGGCGTTGACCGGAGGCGGGTGGCCGGGCCTTTGTTCCCTGGCCCAACCCGGTATCAAGCCCCAGCGTGCGCTGACGAAGGTGGGTCCGAAGACATCCGGATCACGAACAACATCTCTGATGATGATCGGATAGTAGAGCGAGGGCGCGCCGTTGTAGCGCGGGAACTGGTTTGAGAGCCCCTCGACGCCTCCGCGCTGTACGAAAGAGAAATTGCGCAGCAAGTCTCCAAGCGTGCTCTTGATGTAGATGCGTCCGCACATGGCCTTCCTCCCCGGCGGCAAAGGTATCGCGGCGAACAGCGCCGTCAACACGGTCTGGTGGTCGGTCGGGCTTTCCAGTCCGGGCGGTGCTCGAAACAAAACCAGTTCGGCTCGGCCCGTCCAACTGCGAAGCCAAAGCTGCCCCACTTCGTGCAGCCTGGGTTCTCGCAATAGTGGACGAAGAGTGCCAGGTCCTGCCGGGGGTTGGCGGTGGTGCTCGCCTCATCACTCATGTTTACGCTCTCCTCGGCGAGAGCCGAACTGTTCTTCGAACGCCTGATCCCAATTGGGATGGCCGGAAGTACCCACATGCTTCAGAGGCTCAAAGTGATATCTTTTCAGCAGAGCCTCCGAGATCATCCGCGCTATCTCATTCCGCGCCCCCTCTGCTTTCAACCGATCGCGGTCACAGGCCGCCCGCCGGAGCTCGATCGGAACCGAGTAAAGGGTCTGAGTCACGAAAGGCGCAATCGCGGGATGGCGGAGCACGGTCCCGACGTCGAAAATCGCGAAAGCCCCAAAAGACTCTGCTATCTTCCGGGCGAGTTCCTGGACTCCGCGCACCTCGACCGGTCGACGGTATTGATCAAGCCCGGCGTAGGCTCGTCTCTGATGGGGCTCCAAGACTGCAAGATCGACGGCGACGGCGGCTTCGATTTCATCCCTAAGTGTTCGCATGGCACGCGTCTCCCTCGACTGCAAGGCAGTCCTTATAACCTCAGTCTGTCGGATTGGCGCGCCGCAGCGCCGATGAATGTTCTTATTATGTTCTCATCGTGCGGGGAGTCAAGATCCGGAACTGATCGCCTACCGCCGCAGTCCTACTTTGTCCCTGTCGAAGCGGTTGCGGCCCCGAAAATGCGCGGCCACATCGTCCGCCAACTCGGGGAGGGCTAACGCAATGGAATGCCGCCGGGTTGCCGATGGAGACCACCGCGTGAACCAGAACACCGCTGTGAGCTCCGGGGTGCCTATACGGCACCCGACAGTTTGTCTCGCTGGGCGTCAGTCTGCTGTGCATGCATCCAATCGGCAATCTCCTGCGCCCTGCTGGCGGCGGTGAAGATGGCGCGCTTGTCGATGCGCAGCACCTCGAGCCAGGAGGCGATATAGCGGGTGTGGTCGGGGCGCGGCTCGGGGCTGAGGTTGAGATCGGCGCAGATCATCGCGCTCAATAGCTCAACCGTGCATTCCTCCATTGCGTAGGCGGCCGAGCCGAACCGTCCGGAGAGATCGCGATCCAGGCGGTGCTTGGCTCCGGAGGCGTGCCCGCATTCGTGAAGCATGACGGCATAATAGGCGACGGCGTCCCGGAAGCAGGCGAAATCGGGCATCTGCACGTGGTCGGTAGACGGGCGATAGTAGGCCTGTGATCCGCCGTGTCGGATGTCGATGCCCAGCGCCGCACAGAAACGATCGGCTCGCCCGATTCTCTCGGCCTCCGGGAGCACCGGCGTCACGGGCGGTGTGTAGCCATCGACCTGTGCACTGTTGAAGACCGTGTAGCTGCGAGCGAACATGCGTTGGCCGGCTTCATCGCGATCCGTGTCGCCGTTCCGGTCGTGATCGTCGCAGCGGCGATCGGCGATCTTCCAGAACACGACCAGGTGGCCGCGTTCGCCCTTGCGGACTTGGGCGCCGAGTTCCTGCCATTGCCGATAGGTGCCCCAGATGCTCGCAGGGTAGCCCGCCATGTGTGCCGCGGCCCAGAGCGCTATGACATTGACGCCGCGATAGGCCTTGGACGAGGCGACGTTGATCGGCGTGGTGATAGCTGATCCGTCATGGTGCCAGGGCATCCGGTAGTCGCCGGCGCCGGCCTCAATGGCGGCGATGATCTGGCTGGTGACGCGCTCGTAGATGTCGTTCCGGGTGTGAGGGATGTGATCCGTGGTCATGGCTGCCTCCTTAAGTTCGCCTCTTCGTCGAGGGCGAGGCGACAGGGGCAGACGCGATCGGCCGGCCTGTCACACCCTGTTCTCGGTGCTGGTGCGGAACAGGGTTGAAGGGTCGGCAGCGTCTGCCACATCCGAGACCCACCTCGACGGGCGAGCACGGGAGGCACCGGCCATGATCGGCGCGCGGGGACCGGACGCTATGAGGACTGTGGGCGGCTTTCAGCCGGCGCCGTGGTGAAACTGACGCCGCAGTGGAGTGACTGGCGTCCAACGGATCGGGGGCGCAGTCTGTCGATCCCGGTGATCCCGCTCGGCGACGCGCAACGTCAGCACCTGGACATGCGGCACGAGCGTACGGGCGAGTGGAGACCGACCGGCTTCGAGTTCGGCAATGATCTTATTGGCGATCGCCATCAGTTCGTCCGGCCCGGGTCCGGAACGGGCGCGCTTGGAACTGCATGCGTGATCAGCGCGTCCGAAACACGCGCGGGCGGGAACCAAAGCTCTCAGACGTCGTGGTTGTGCTCGGTAGACCAGAGGCGGCTTGGACTGTTGTGCCAAAGGCAAAAAAATGGGGAGACCAACCTGCCGCTCGACGTGCAGCCGGAAGCGACACAGACGGTGGTGGTGCCGGCCGACCGCTCCGGGGCCGTGGTTGATTTCGGGGTGAGGAAAGTGGAGGCCGCCATCGTCACCCTGACGGGCCCCGATGGATCGCCACTACCCCGTTGGGTCGGTCGTTCAGCTTGACGGCCCCGACCAGGCCACGGTGGCCGGCATGACGGCCCGGCTTATTTGACCGGCCTCGCAGGGCGAAACACGGTCACTGTTACGCTTCCCGAGGCGGCCGGTACGTGCCGGGCCAGCTTCGATTACGAGGCCGAACATGGGCGCTTAGCCCGGGATCGGTCCCGTCCCTTGCCAATGAGAGAGGAGGGAGCGATGCGCCCGTGTCGCCTGTTAGGACCGGCTCTCGATGCAAGTTGGCGGTCTGCGAACATGTTGACCGGACATGCGTGGTTCGGCTCGCCGGACCCGACGCGCTCCGTCGCTGCATCTTCTGTGCGTCGGTATCCGCTGCCACAAGGAGCCGCTCAAATTGCACGACTTTTCCGTCTCACCTCGTCTATTAGAGAATGTCTGAATGCCCCCGATGACCAAGCCTTCCCGCCTGCTGTTACTCATACCGTTTGTTGCGCTTGCGATGCTGTTCGCGGTCCCAGACGCTCAGGCGCAGACCTGCAAAGTCACCGAGATCAGCAACTTCGGGACGACAACGGTGGACATCGTGCCGAATGCGGCGGCGTCGGCATCTGGCAGGGTCGTCTACAACTGCTCATCCTTCGTACCCTTCAAAGACGTCCGGCTGTGCGCTTACGTCGGAGTAGCCAACCGCGCGACCAGGAGGGCCCCAGCGACTACGCCTTCTATCAGACGAAGGATGCCGATTCCCGGCTGGCCTGGCAGATGACCGATCAGTACAACCGCCGCTATGCCCGGGACGGCGGCGGCAGCATTTCGATCGGCGGCTTGAAGATTCTTGAGCGCAACGGCGGGTGGATTACGAATGGCAGCGGCCAGAATTTGCTGACGCTCACCTATCTCGACCGCCAGCAGCAGGATCGCGTGCGGCCCGGCCCGTATACCAACACCTACCAGCTCGTAACGAAGTACCTGGTCAACTCCGGCAATGCGACCTGCGACACGGGCTTGCCCAACCCAACCGGCACCATCGTCACCGTCACCTCGGGTGTTCCGGAGAATTGTCAATTCGAAAACTTCGAAAATATCGATTTCGGGTCCTGGGGCTCTGTCGCCGCAGCGCGGGCCAGTTCGACGGGAGTGCGGGCCTTCGGCAAAGTCGGGATCCGCTGCACCTACGAGACGGACTACACCATCACCATCGATGACGGACAGAATGCCAGCGGTGGCGTGCGACAAATGAAAAGCGGCACCAACTTCCTCGCCTACCAGCTGTTCCAGCCGGGCTGCAGCATTCCCTGGACAACGGCACCAACATCTGCGCTGGGCGGCATCGGCACCGTCGTGCGCTACATCAACGAGCACCAGGTCTGCGGGCAACTAACCACACCGTTGCCGCTGGCACCCGCCGCTGGCACCTACACCGATCTCGTCGTCGTGACTGCGACCTTTTGACGGCGCGAGCGGCGCCGAGACGAAGCCGCTGCCCGGGACAGGTCGCATCAAGCACTTCCGGCGGCGCCGGAAGTCTGCTCAGTCTCACATCGTGGGCTTCCCGGGACGGGAAACTGGCGCTGGATTGCCGGGACAGTTCCAGATAACAACCATAAGGAGGATCCGACAGTTTCATGAGCAACGGATCAATCGAGCGCCGCCGCGCCGCCTGGCGCCTCCCGACGGGCGGAAAACCGGGACGGTCCGACCGTCCCGGTGCAGCGTGCCTACCACCAGGATGTGTAGAAGACAACAAAGCCTGCTGCCAGCGCTTCGCGGGCTTTGGCGACAAAGGCGAGATCATCGTTGACTTCGCTGCCGTCGGACACGCCGAAGAAGAAGCCTTCGGTCGGCGGTAGGGTACGATCGCGGATCGCCGTTTCCAGGCGATCGAGATCGTCGGCGGTTAGCTGAAGGTTCACGCAATTGAATTTTACGTCGTTGCCGCCCTTCTCGCGGTAGAGCCGCTCCATCCAGCCGTGAAGGTTCGGATGCTTGCGCCAGTAGTGGAGCGCCGTGGCCTCTTCGACTTCAAAGTCGACCGGCGCGGCAGGCGGTTCGCGAAGAGTGCAGGCGTACATGTCGAGTCCCATGACTTTCTCCTTTCGTTGCTCTGTCCCGAAGGACGCGGCGTGAAAGGCCGGGCGGCATCGACCGCTGCCGTCATGGCCAACACGGGCCTTCGCCGGGGCGTCTCGCCCACGAAGGCCGGCGCGGGCAGGCCATTGACGGCAAGGCGCCGTCCGGCAGAAGCGCGAGAACCGAGGGGCCGCAATGGAAAGGAGCCTGGGACGGGCCTTGTCTTGCACCGGCCAGTGGCATCCCGCGCAAGGACGCGTCGCCTCGGCGGCGAAGAGCAAGCTCAGGCACGCGGTTCCTACGCCACAAGACCATCCGAGCTTGATGTCGCGCGCTGCAAATCCGCGAGATCGGCATCCGCACCTACGAGACGCCCTACAGCATCAATCACGGCCGGGACCTACAGTGTTCGCGTCGTCGTCACATCTATCTTCTGAGCACGAGTGGCCGCGGTAGGCGCGTTTGGACGAGGGCAACGGCCAGCCGATAGTGACGGCTCGTGGCTTTGTTGGATGGGGCAAACGTGGACATGGCCGAAAGCGAGGACGTACGTTATGCGCGCACCGCGTGATCTTTGAAGCGCAGAAGCCGGGCGAAACCAACTCTTTGACGTTGGGGAGACCAGAACGACAGAGTGAAGGCGGCTGATATTGCCAGAACTTCAACAAGCCGTCTCAGCCGCATCATCTATAAAGCACGTTTCCTGCCGTGATGGCGTCGTCGCTCCGTGTCAGTCGTACGTTATAATCGAGGTATATTTCGCTTATTACGCTCGGTGGGTCCCTTCCTATTAACGTTAGCCGTAGTCGCGGCGTCCGGGCATCTTTCAGATGCTTGTGGCGACATGACCCGTGTCGACGCCGCTAGCCCGAAGGAAATCATTAGAGATGCCCACTTCGGAAAAGCCGAGCGACTGGCGCATTGTGATGGCTCCGCTCGGCGGGATCCTTCTGAGCTTCTGGAAGGCCTCGCGGGAGACGATAGTGCTCGCTGCTGCCGTCGTGATCGGCGCGTCTTTGGCCTCGGTCTTCGCGCCCTATCTCTTCTCGCGGCTTGTCGATCGCCTGAGTGCTGATCCGTGGCTGGAGACGATTTCTGCGGGTCTTTTGATTTACGCCGTCGTCATTGGGCTCTCGCTCGCGCTGCAAAGCATCGTGAATTACCTCGCAGCGATGAGCGCCGAGGATCTGAATTTCATCGCCGACACTCGCTTTTTCGAGCGCTTGGTCAAGAAGTCACCTCGGTTCTTCGTTGAGCACAATCCCGCGGAGATTCAGTCCGCGCAGATGCAAGGGGCCCAAGCCCTCATCGTCGTGGTGGAACTGGCCTTGATGGCCCTCATACCCGGATTGGTGCAGCTTGCTTTGACCCTGGCCGTGTTGAGTGCCGCCATTGATGCAAGGGTCGTCCTTGTCGTCCTCGTATACGGGGCGGTGTTCATCCCGCTGACGTATTTCTCCAACAAATGGACGCGGCCGCATCTTGAAAAAGCGACAACGGCCGGGCAAGCCAATGCGCAGTTGGTGGGTAACGCGATTTCCTCCATGGAGACTCTGCGCTACTTCGCAAGCTGCGGATGGATGAGTGACCGGTTCAGACGCGGCGCTGAAGAGGTCCTCCACAACTGGCGGAGTTATTGTCTCAAACGGATCGCCTATGCAGGCATCTACGGTCTTGCTCTCGCGCTTCAGTACGCGGTCACCTTCGCCATTCTCCTGCCCAGCTACCGACAGGGGATCGTTTCTGTCGGCGACATCGTGCTGTTCAATGCACTTCTCATTCAACTCAACCAGCCTTTCGAGATGGTTGGTTCGGCGATCGAAAGCCTGATGAGATCCTATGCGCAATTCAGGCCCTTCGCCGACATGTGGGCATATCCGGAGGAGAGTGATCTGACTGCCGCGCGAGGCGAATTCGCGACAGGCGACGGACGGCTCGAATTCGAGAACGTTAGCTTTTCCTACGAAGACGGGCGTGGAATAGCGGACGTAGGCTTTGTCGCCCAGCGGGGGGCCATTACCTTCATCACTGGCGAGACCGGCTCGGGAAAATCGACGGTTCTCAGGCTTGCGTTGAAAACACTCGAACCCTGCAAGGGTCAAATTCGTGTAGACGGAGTCGACCTGCGCGATGTTAACCGCCAGGATTGGTATGGAGCGGTAGGGGTTGTTCCGCAGGACGTGATGCTGTTGAACGACACCCTTGCAGCCAATATCGCTCTCGGGCGGCCGATAATTGAGCAGCGACTGCGCGAGGCCGCTGCAAAGGCGGCGATCCTCGATCGGATCGAAGAGTATCCCGCGGGGTTCGCAACGATCGTAGGGGAGCGTGGCCTGAAGCTGTCTGGTGGCGAACGTCAGCGAATTGCAATTGCCAGGGCGCTCTACGGTGAACCGAAGTTTCTGTTCCTGGACGAGGCGAGTTCCGCCCTCGATGAGACCACGGAAGCGGCTATCATGGACCATATTCGGAAGATTGTAGGCGAAGTGACCGTCCTGGCGATCACCCATCGCAAGAGCACGATCCATCATACAGACAACGTCGTCGATCTACACGATCGGGCAGGCGTAACTGAATGCGTATAGAGCAGCGGTGATTTGCCATCACATATAGGGCGAAGGGCGCTGGTTGGCGTCGGCCAATGCTGCGACGATTCCGGCCAGGCTTGCATATCGCCTGAACACCTCGTCGACAAAGCACGCGACCTCGTCCCAGTGGCTGGGCTGTTTGATTACATTTGGCTCCGGGGCGGCGTAGAGGTCAAAGTTGCTGTAGATGTAGTATCGATAGTGGATCGTTTTGCCCCATATGTAGCGCACGATCGTCCAATCGACCTCCGCCATCCTCTTTGATGCCACCGCAAGGAATTTCCTGTCGAAATCAGCGCATTGCCCCCTCTTAAGTGAACTGTAGCTTGAAGGTGCGGCAACCCACTCAAAAACGTCCCAATGCCAGGCCAGTAGCACGTTCTGCACGATGGCGTCCTTCAGTTCGGCTCGAGCGTCGTCCGAGGCGGGTCTGTCCTGCTTGGCAACGAGTTGGCGCGCAATATTGAATGCCTTCTCGATGTAACGCGCCTTGAGAGGAGGAATAAAGAATCCCTTCGAAGGAATGCTGTCGAGCGCGTCTTGCTGGGCGAGGCGGATGAGGGCCTCGCGAACCGGCATGACGCTTGTTCCGATATCGTGCGCCAATGGTTTGGCAGCAACGCCCCCAACAATGAAGTGAGGGCGAGCGAAGATTTGCTCGCATACCTGCTCGTAGACTAAATGGTTGATAAGAAATCCCACCATTCCTCCTCTCACTACCCCAAGGGCTGTCCTGTCCTGATCTGTCCAGGAGGCGAATGCCGCCAAGGATCCTTATGGCCGCTAGGGGAGGCAAAACGGCAGCGCAAAGCGATCGCGCACGAAGCCAAGAAAATTCTTCAACGCCGGATTGGAATTGTCTTCGCGCCAGTATCCGGAATATGCGATCAAGCAGAGTCCGCGAGAGGTGCGAACCTCCCGTAAGACGACGTTCGGGCACTGCAATCCTGCGGCGCCTTCGCAGGTGATGGTTACGCCGACCCCAGCGCCGAGCATGTTCATGATCGATTCGCGGCTGACCGGTTGCATCTTGATTTTTGGACGCGCTCCGAATGCCGATAGACGACCCAATAGCATGTCGCGAGTCTCGGGCCCCGGATCATTTGCAGTAAGCCAGAAAGTTTCGTTGCGCAGGTCCGACCATTGCACTGACTCGTATGCAGTGAGCGGGTGGTCGGCCGCCATCGCGACCAGCACCCGCTCACTCCAGAAGGCGGCCCGTTTGATCTCAGAATAGCTTACCTCGCCGGGTAATATGGCAATATCGACAGCGCGCTTGTTGAGACCGTCCACGAGATCCGTGCGTTGAGCTTCAACGGCATCGATCTCCACGTCGGGATTGCTTTCGCGCCAGCTGAGCAGTGTAGCGTGCAGGTTCCCGGCAGAAACGGGGACATTATAGCCGATAGTCAGGCCCCCGACGCGTCCTTGTCCGGCAGCATGCATGTCCGCAACGAGTTGATCGACTTTGTTGACGATGTGGCGCGCCTCACGAATGAATTCCCTGCCAACCCGGGTGGGCGAAATCCCGGAAGGCGTCCGCATGAACAACGTTACGCCTAAACAATCCTCCAAGCGGAAGATGCTTCGGCTAAGCGTCGATCGCTTGATGTTGAGTGCCTCCGAAGCGCGATGGAAGCTGCGACAGTCCGCAGCCGCGATTGCATGCCGAAGCTGGCGAATATCGAAAGGCATGTTTCTTTCTCCCGTCGGCGCAGAGTCCCTGCCCAAATGGATTTGCGACATGCAAGGCGTGGCTTCGGCAGGAGCAGAGCGGTCGGCGGCGGTAGCGCTCGCGGTCCTTTGCACTCGCTTCAGAACCGTTGAATGTTGATTTGCACTGAGAAGTGACCCGGCATTTGCGCCGAGAATTGACCCGCCTTTTACGTATGTTTCGGGTCGGTGGTGGTGGTCAAGGTCCTGCTT
>NZ_JASKLT010000022.1:0-48857 GCF_030124405.1 Sinorhizobium sp. 7-81
GATCGGCGCGACGGCGCATTACGTCACCGCCGATCTCGACGAGGGTCCGATCATCGAGCAGGACATCGCCCGCATCACCCATGCCCAGAGCGCCGAAGATTATGTCTCGATCGGCCGCGATGTCGAAAGCCAGGTGCTGGCCCGGGCCGTGCACGCCCATATCCACCACCGCTGCTTCATCAACGGCAACCGCGTCGTCGTCTTCCCGCCGAGCCCGGGAAGCTATGCGTCGGAGCGGATGGGGTGATAGTTCGTGTGACTGTGTCGTTCATCTGATCGACTCAGTGGTAGATCAAACAGCGCTTTATCCGCCGAAGCCAGCGGCGTCACGTCAACGTCACTCCTGAAGCAAGCACACTGGCGCGAATACGGGCAGACGATCGCCACGACCATGAGCATGCCCATCACGGTGCGTGTGATCAAGAGTGAGGCCGTTCCTTGATTCTGTTCCGCAGCCGTTGGGCCGCACTGGGAATGGACGATGTTGCGCGTGGTGGCGCCGCCGCTGCTTCATCGTGGACAAACGAGGCGATGTCGTTGAGCAGCGCGAGCTCGATGGCTGCGTATGCGGGATCGCCCGAGAGGTTCACCGTTTCCCGTGGGTCGGTCTCGAGATCGAATAACTCTCGTTGGCTCAAGCCGTCGCTGGTGTAGAGAGTAAGCTTGAAGCGTTGGTTCCGCGCCATGGTCGCCTGCATCGATGGATCCCAAAAGCTGCCCCTGTCGTTTACGCCGGAGTTGCGATAAGCACAGATTGCGCTGCTGCGCCTCGTTGCGTTCCGCGATGCCATGGCAACAAGATCCTCGCTTTGCGGGCATGATTGCGTGCTGAGCCCGGCTGCCGTGAGACAGGTGGCAGCGACGTCGCGGCCCTGCGCAAGCGCGGTGCACCGGGTTCCAGCAGCGATGCGGCTTGGCCAGCGCAATAGCAACGGCACTCCGACCGTAGGCTCGTAGAGTGCCACTCCCTTGACGAAGAGCCCATGGTCGCCAAGTTGGTCGCCGTGATCGGACATGAAGATGACCAGCGTGTCGTTCGTTAGCCCGGTATCATCCAGCGTCCTTAGAACTCGACCGATTTGCTCGTCAAGGAACGCAATCGAAACGGCATAGCCGATGCGGATCTTGCGGATTTCCTCCGGTGAGAAATCCGTAAAACGGCCGAGATAGGAACTCTGCTGCTCCCGCTGGACGCAGTCGGGTTGCGTCGCCCGCGAAGGGATCGGGCTTGGAATCGTCGCTGCGTCTATTCGATTCCTGAACGTGAACGGGTAATCCTCATAGGGATCATGGGGATCGAACATGCTCATCAGGCAAAAGAACGGCTGCCGTTCCGCTTTCATCGACTGTATGAATGCGATGGTTCGATCCGCCGCCCACTTGCTCATGTGGACGGCTTCAGGGTGGTGAAGCTCGCCGCGGCCGTTGCGCTGAAGCGCTGCGAGGAAGTCCGGCGCGGTTTCGCGAAGCCAAGCGGTATAGCCGTTGAACGGGCTCTGCATCGCGACCGACGGTTCCAGGCACCATTCATAAATATCAAAACCGTCATGCGGGTGCCGCTCGTGTTCTTCCTTAAGACGGCTGCTGACGTGGAGTTTGCCAAAAAGCGCGGTGCGGTAGCCGGCTTCCTGTCGCAGTCGTTCTGTGAAAAGCACTTCGTCCGGGGGCAGATTGTCATGCACCCGCTCAACCCCGTGGCCCGGCACGGGCTTGCCTGTAAGGATGCTGGCGCGCGAAGGGGTGCAGATGGGGTTGTCGACGGTGCAGTGCTCAAAGACCGCTCCGGCATTACCCAACTGGTCGAGATTAGGTGTCGGAATCCAGTCGCAGCTGTAGACGCCAAGCGTATCCCTACGTTGCTGGTCCGTCATGATCATCAAAATGTTCGGCGGTGTCATGATGCTTACCTCGACGACTACAGCATGATTTCGGGGAGGGCGGCTTTGGCTTTCTCCCGTAGTCCCGATACGATCTGGGGATCGAGCCAGCGATACGGCCGGCGCAGCCGCGTGCCGATGTCCGCCCATCCCCCGATCGCGGCCAGCAGCTTGTCCAGTGCAGCATTCGAATAACCGTGCACCTTGGCGAGGGGTGTGATGTGGACTTCGAGGAAAGTGCGCAGCCGTGCTTCCACCTTGAGAGCCTGTTCGATGTCGCTGGCCATCGATGCGGTCCAGCGCTGCGCTCCCGACGGGCTCAGGCAGGCGACGTTAGAGAATGCCCCGACGGCAACGCCTTGTTTGACGCCCGTCGCAAGATGATGTCCGGGAACATAAATTCCCCAGGCATCGAGCCACTGGCGGGCTTGCTCATACCAGGATGAGTCTCCGTCTCCGAGCTTGACGCCAACGATCTCGGGCACCGGCGCGAGCATCTCCGCCAGTTCGGCCGGGGCAAAGACGCGCTTTGCATGCGGCGGATGGTAGAGAACCAGCGGTGCCGAGCCGGCCGCCTCTGCAGCCATCCCGAGGAAATCCGATGCCTCGTCTGTGGTCACGGGCCACCAATCCGGAAGGATCACCTGGATTGCCTCCGGCTCGAGCCTTGCCGCCCTTCGCACGCGTTCCAGGGATATCCGTGGATCAGGTTGGCAGGCGCCGATGACGAAAGGCATCGCCGCGGGCTTGCAGCGATCCGCCAGCAGCTGCTGAATGGCATCGAATTCTGCCTCTGTTTGATTGTGGAATTCACCCGCAGTGCCGTTGGAGTAGATGCCATCCACGCCGGCTGCGATCAGGTGGTCGATTTCGTCGGTAAGGCGCGCGTAATCGATCGAATCGTCGTCATTTATCGGCAAGAGCAGCGTCGCCCAATTTCCGCGAATGCGCCCCCAGCGACCATTCTGCCATTCGAACTTTACGGCTGCCACCACACCTCGCCTCCCATCGCGGCCTCGGGATTCAGCTGCGCTTTCCAGCTATGCCGGCGGCTGAATCCATTCGTCGTTCATTTATAGACTTGCAAGATATCCTACAAGTCGATATACCTCAACCATGTTGGAAGCCTGTGCACAGGGAGTGATGCTTGGCAAAGCCGATAAAGCCGTTGGCGCGTCCGCCGCTTCTGCATGTCAGCGTGCAGGAGAGCCTGCGCAGCTATATCGAGGATAATAAGCTTTCCGCGGGCGCGGCCCTGCCGCCGGAGACTTTCCTGGCGCAGCAACTGGGGGTCGGACGCAACTCCGTGCGCGAGGCGATCAAGGCGCTGGAATCGGTCGGCATCCTCGAGACGCGACGCGGCATCGGGGTTTTCGTCAAGGAATTCTCGTTTGCGCCATTGCTGGACAATCTTGCCTACGGTCTGCAGGCTTCGCTGCGCGACGTCGAAGAGTTGCAGGAGATCCGTCGCGTATTGGAAACCGGCCTGATCGATAGAACCATCGAGATGATCGGCGAGGAGGATATTGCCGAGCTCCGCGAGCTCACCGATCGCATGCGTCAACGCGCTGAACGCGGCGAGAGCTTTGCCGAGGAAGACCAGCAATTTCATCAGCTGCTGTTCCGCTGCCAAAACAACAAGATGCTGAGCGCGCTGATCGATATCTTCTGGTCTGCTTTCTACAAGGCTTCGGACCTCACAAATCTGACCAATCCGAACCCTCTGGCCACCTGGCGCGATCACCACGAGATTGTCGAAGCCGTTGCGGCCAGAGATGTCGAGGCAGCGCGCAGGCGTCTTGGCGAACATTATTCCGGAATCAGGAGGGTGATCGCGATGAACCGGCCCGAGGAGGAGCTCGATCCGGTCCAGCAATAAACTGAATACAAGAGGAGGAGAGCATGCATCGACGAAATTTCGGCCGCCTTCTGGCGGTGGCAGCCTTTGCTTTTGCCAGTGCCACCGCGATGGTGTCCACGCCGGTTCTGGCGCAGGAGAAAAAGACCATTGTCGGCGGCTTCGACGTGGGGCCGGGCGGTTTTCCCGGTAACTTCAACCCGCAGACCGCAACCGCCGGCTTTACTTGGCTCAACACCTATTTCGAGCCGCTGGTCATCTACACATCCGATCTGTCGAAGCTCGTCGGCGCGCTCGCATCCGAGTTCATCGTCAGCGAAGATAACCTTTCCTACACCTTCAAGCTGGTCGATACGAAGTGGCACGACGGCGAGCCCTTCACCTCGGCGGACGTCAAGTTCACATTGGAACTCGCCAAGAACGCCGACAGCGGCAGTATTTTCGCCGCCCGGCTCGCCGACATCGCGTCGATCGAGGCTCCTGACGAGCACACGGCAGTCGTCAAGCTCAACAAGCCCAACTCGGCCTTCCTGTCCGTCTTGGCGCAGGTGATGATGCTGCCGGAGCACGCCCTGTCGTCCATGGATGTCAAGGAAATCGCCAAGAGCCCGTGGTGGTCGACAAAACCGGTCGGCACAGGTCCGTTCAAATTTGTGAAGTATGTCAGCGATCAGTATGTCGAAATGGCTGCCTATGACGGTTATCGGGGTGGCAAGCCGAAGGTGGATCGCTTGATCAACCGGTATTTCGCCAATCCCGCTGCGGCCGTCTCGGCACTCTCGGCTGGAGAGATCCAGTTCACCTTCGCCGAGCCTGACGACGCCAAGACCTTCAAGGGCAATGACGACTTCGAGATCATCGAAGGCGACTCCTATGTGGTGAACTACATCGGCTTCAATCACAGGGCCGGAATCTGGAACGACCTTCGCGTGCGGCAGGCGGTCACCCACGCCATCGATCGGAACGCGATCATTTCAAGTCTGTTCGGCGGTGCGGCCAAGATGGCCAACTGCGGCTATGTCGTGCCGCAGCTCGTTCCGAACGGCCTTGACGATTATGCCTACGACCCGCAGAAGGCGAAGGAACTGCTTGAGGAGGCAGGCTGGGACGAGATCAACGGCGACAAGCCGATCCCGTGGCTCACCTACTATAACACGCCGCAGGTAGCCAACGTCATGGCGGCGATCCAGGCCATGCTCGCGCAGGTTGGCATCAATGTGGTACCGCGCGCCCTCGATGTCCCGAGCTACAACGGCATCGTCCGAAGTGAGAAGTGGTCGGAGTTCCCGCTGGTCTATGCCGGCCTGCAGAACGGCCCCAACCCGGCTTCGCTCAACGTCGGGCTCAACGCCGCGCAGATACCGCCCGCCGGCAACAACATCATGCGTGTCGAGATGCCTCAGCTTACCGAGGCATTGAACACGGCGATGGCGGAGACTGATCCGACCAAGGCGGACGCCAAGTGGCAGCAGGTCTGCAAGGAAATGAACGCTAAGCTTCCCTGGAGCCCGATGTGGGTCGCGAGCCGCTACGGGGTCGCGTCCAGCAAGCTCAAGGACTTCTTCTGGACGCCCGCTCCGGGCGGCGGTCCATTCGTCTCGCACCCGGAGAAGTGGGATATCGCTCCGTAAATGGGGGCTGGGGCGAGGGGGCGGCCGGACGGTCAAGTCCGGCCGCATCCCCACTGCATGTTTCCTTTAATCGGAGCCGATTTAAGGACAAAAATATGCAGCAATTCAAAGCGCTACAGCGTCTTTTACGCGTCTGATAAGACGCGCGGCGCTGTAGGGGACCCTGTTGGTGAAACATGCTGCAATATGTCCTCCGCCGCACGGTTGTCGGCCTGCTCATGCTCTTGGCCCTGACCGTCCTCATCTTTACGCTGCTGCGGCTCACGCCCGGCGACCCTATCGATGCCTACATCAACCCGTCGGTCCCGATGTCAGCCTCGGATCTTGTGGCGCTGCGCACGCGCCTCGGCCTCGATCAGCCGCTGCCGGTGCAGTATTTCGCCTGGCTTGGTGCCGCCGTGACCGGAGATTTCGGCTATTCCATCCAGCGCGGCGGCGAACCAGTGCTGCCGCTCGTCCTCGGCCGCATTGGACCGACGATCCTGCTGATGTTCAGCGGGCTTGCTATCTCAGTCGTCGTTGGGATAGCAGCCGGCATCCTTGCCGCAGTCCGGCGCAACCAGTTCGCCGATCTCTCGCTGTCCACGGCGGCTTTCGTCGGCATCTCCAGCCCGGCCTTCCTGACGGCCCTTTTGGGGCTGTATGTGTTTGCGGTCGTCTTGCGGTGGGTGCCGGCCGGAGGCATGCTGACACCGGGCGCTCCCTTCTCCGTCGGCGACCTGCTGGCGCACCTCATCCTGCCGGCGGCCCTGCTTTCGATCGGCCACGGCGCGCTGATCATGCGCTATATGCGCTCCTCACTGCTCGAGGTGCTGTCGCAGGATTACGTGCGGACGGCGCGCGCCAAAGGCGTTCGCGAGTTCTGGGTTATCGTCAAACATGCTGTGCGCAATGCCCTGCTGCCGGTGATCACGGTGATCGGATCCACGATCGGTATCGCAATCGGGGGCGCCATCTTCATTGAGAGCGTGTTTGACTGGCCGGGAATGGGCCTGTTGATGATCAACGCCGTGGTCCGACGCGACTATCCCGTCATCATGTGTGCGACGCTGCTGACTGGCGCCTGCGTCATCCTCGTCAACCTCTTGACCGACATCGCCTATGCCGCTGTCGATCCACGTATCAAGGTGGCGTAAGATGACCAGCCTGACGAAGACACGTTCGGCCGGCCCCATCCGTCGCGCGATGTCGCGCTTTCTTAACAACGGCGCGGCCGTGGCCGGTTCGGCCATCCTGATTCCGATCCTGTTGCTCACCCTTACCTATGATCTGTGGTGGCCTTACAAACCCAACGACATCGACCTCCTGGCGATGAACCAGGGGCCGTCGTCAGCTCACTGGCTTGGAAGCGACGGCGTGGGGCGGGATATCATGGCGCGACTCCTGCAGGGCGGCCGGATCTCGCTGCTCGTGGCGACAGCGTCGATGGCGATTTCCACGTTTATCGGCTTCTTCGTCGGCTCCGTCGCCGGCTTCGGAGGGCGCCTCGTTGACGGTGCTACGATGCGCCTCGTGGACCTTGCCATGACCTTGCCGCCGATTATCTTCCTTCTGGTCCTCGCCTCGATCGTCGGTAGCGGCATCATGCCAACGATCCTCGTGATTTCGCTGCTGTCGTGGCCGGTGCTCTCGCGCATGGTCCGGGCGCGGCTGCTGGAGCTGCGCGAGCGGGATTTCGTCGTGGCATCGCGCGGTATGGGCGCGGGCCTCAGGCACCTGCTGTTTCGGCATGCTCTGCCCAATACGATCGATATTCTCGTGGTCTATGCCACGTTGCAGGTGGCGAGCGGTATCCTGCTGGAGGCAGGCCTCTCCTTCCTCGGCCTCGGCGTCACGCCACCGGAAGCGAGCTGGGGCAACATGCTGAACGCCGCCCGCGCGACACATGTCCTCGAAAATTACCCCTGGCAATGGATGTTCCCCGGCGCGGCGCTCGTCGTGACCGTCCTTGCCATCAACTTCGTGGGCGATGGGCTTCGTGATGCCTTCGACCCGCGCTCCGAACTCAAGTGAAAGGTCTGAAATGCCCCTCTTTACCGGCGTCATTCCCCCTGTCGTCACCCCGCTCACCACAAGCTTCGAAGTGGATTACCCTTCGTTCACGCGTGTCATCGACCATCTCATCGATGGTGGTGTGCACGGCCTGTTCGTACTCGGGTCGACCAGCGAGGTCGTGTTCCACGACGAAACCACGCGGCGGCGCATCATCGAACATGCGGTCGAGCGGGTGCGCGGTCGCGTGCCGATCCTGGTCGGAGTGATCGACCCCACGACGGAGCGCGTGATTGCCCACGCACGGGTCGCGCAGTCGGCAGGTGCCGACGCTGTCGTCGTGACCGCCCCGTTCTACACGCGTACCAATCAGTCCGAGACCATCGACCACTTCCGCTACATCCGGGAGGCGGTCGAGATACCGGTGATCGCCTACGACATTCCGGTCTGCGTCGGTACAAAGCTCGAACGGAAAACCACCGTCACCCTCGCGCGCGAAGGCACCGTTGTCGGTCTCAAGGATTCAAGCGGTGACGATGGCAATCTTCGCTACGTCATGGCCGACACTGCCGATCTCGCCGACTTCTTCGTCATGACCGGATCCGAAATCGTCGCCGACAGCGTCGTGAACATGGGGGCGCATGGCATTGTGCCCGGCCTCGGAAATGTCGATCCACACGGCTATGTGCGCCTGTGGAATCTGTGCCAGGCGGGCGATTTCACGGCCGCACGCCAGGAACAGGAGCGGCTTTGCCGGCTTTTTGAGATGGTGTGGGTCAGCCTGCAGCGGACCAGTGCAGGTTCTGCTGGCGTGGGTGCCTTCAAGACCGCCATGCGCCGGCTCGGCGTCATCGACACCAACATCATGGCCCGTCCGCAACGATCCCTCAATGACGAAGAGGCCGCGATCATCGATCGCATCCTGCGTCAAACCGGCCTCCTGGACTGATGATGAATGTAGAGCCGATCCTCGAGATTTCGGGACTGACCACGGTTTTTCGCATTGCCGATCGCGAGATCGTCGCCGTGCGCGATCTCAATCTCACCGTCGCGACGGGAGAAACCGTGGCGCTGGTCGGCGAGTCCGGCTCTGGAAAGTCGGTGACGAGCCTGTCGATCATTGGTCTCCTGCCGCGCGGCGTTGGCCGTATCGCCGCGGGAACGCTTCGCCTCAGACGCAAGACGGGGGAGGTCGTCGAACTTCAGAGCATCGGCGGCGAAGCGTTGCGCCGGGTGCGCGGCAACGATATCGGTATGGTCTTTCAGGAACCACTGACCAGCCTCAATCCGGTCTATACCGTCGGTGAGCAGATTGCCGAGCCGATCCGCATTCACCTCGGCAAGTCCCGCCGCGAGGCTCTGGCCGATGCCATCCAGCGGCTGGAGGATGTCGGCATTCCCGATCCACGCCGGCGTGCCGGACAATATCCGCACGAATTGTCGGGCGGCATGCGGCAGCGGGCAACGATCGCCATGGCTCTGGCATGCAACCCGACGCTGCTGATCGCTGACGAGCCTACAACTGCCCTCGATGTCACCATCCAGGCGCAGATCCTCGACCTGCTCGGCCATCTGCAACGGGAACGTGGTATGGGCATGCTGTTCGTCACCCACAACCTCGGGGTCGTTGCGGAGATCGCCGATCGCGTGGCAGTCATGTATGCCGGCTCGGTCGTCGAGACCGGGAGCGTGGCGCGGGTCTTCGCCCATCCGCGCCACCCCTATACCCAGGGGCTGATGCGCTCTGTGCCGCGGCTTGGAACAGCAACGCGCCTCAAGGAAGCGGGCACGCCGCTGCCGACGATTGCCGGATCGGTTCCAAGTCTCATGAACCTGCCTGAGGGCTGTCCATTTGCGCCGCGCTGTCCCTATCGGATAGAGGCCTGCTCTAAGGCTTACCCGCCGCTCGTCGAAACCGGCGACGGCCAGTTCAGTCGCTGCATTCGCTGGCAGGAGATCTGAACGATGTCAGATGAATTGCTCCTTGAGGTCAGCGGGCTGACCAAGGATTTCGCCCCGGTGGCGTTCGGGCGCGGACCGGTCGTCCGTGCCGTCCAGGACGTCTCGTTCAACATCAGGCGCGGGGAGGTTGTCGGCCTCGTCGGGGAGTCGGGCAGCGGCAAGACCACCATCGGCCGCATGGTCGCTCAGTTGGTCCCGCCGACCTCCGGCAGCATTCGTTTCGACGGTGTGGAAACGACGAGCCTCAACCGCCGCGAACTTCGCCGCCTGCATGCGCGCGTGCAATATATCTTCCAGGATCCCTTTGCGAGCCTCTCGCCGCGCATGACCATCGGTGAAATTCTCACGGAAGGGCTGGATATTCAGCGTATCGGCAGCAAGTCCGATCGGATCGCGAAGGCCGCCAAGGCGCTTGCGTCGGTGGACCTGCCGCCCGACGCGATCTCCCGCTATCCGCACGAGTTTTCCGGCGGCCAGCGCCAGAGGATCGGCATTGCACGGGCGCTGACGCTCGCGCCAGATCTGCTTGTCGCTGACGAACCGGTCTCGGCGCTCGACGTCTCGATCCAGGCGCAGATCGTCAACCTGCTGCGCGACCTGCAGGTGCGCCTCGGCCTTACCATGCTGTTCATCGCGCATGATCTTGCGGTGGTCGAATATGTCGCCGATACGGTCATCGTGCTCTATCTCGGGCGGATCATGGAAATGGCGCCCAGCCGGAAGCTCTATGCCAGCCCGCAGCACCCCTATACGCGTGCGCTTCTCTCGGCCGTTCCTTCGCCCGATCCTTCGCGAC
Source organism: Sinorhizobium sp. 7-81 (assembly GCF_030124405.1). NCBI lineage: Bacteria > Pseudomonadati > Pseudomonadota > Alphaproteobacteria > Hyphomicrobiales > Rhizobiaceae > Sinorhizobium > Sinorhizobium sp. 7-81. The sequence goes on from NZ_JASKLT010000022.1 coordinate 10,117, forward strand.
GCGCCAACCGGCAGATCCTCAAGGGTGACATACCAAGCCCGGCCAACCCTCCGAGCGGCTGCGTCTTCCGCACCCGCTGCCCGGTCGCTATCGAGGCGTGCGCCAGCATAGTGCCGCCCCTGCGAGAAACGGCGAAAGGGCACTTCAAGGCCTGCATCCGTGACGACCTCGCTGATCCAAAGGAATAGGGAGGCATCTCAACCATGAAGAACCTGCTCTTCATCGGCGTCGATCAGCTTCGATGGGACTGCATCGGGTCGCACAAGACAGTGCCGGTCAAGACCCCGAACCTCGATCGGTTGATTGAGAACGGCGTGAGCTTCGATCGGACCTATTGCACTTCGCCGCTCTGTACCCCATCGCGCGCCTCGATGCTCACCGGCGATTACGCCTTTACCCACGGCATGGGCACCAATTGCGACATGTATCATGCGCTCGCCCGCGAGTTGGTGCGGCCGGAGCGCTTGCTGCACCATGATCTTCGCCGCGCCGGCTTTCGCTGCGGCTTTGTCGGAAAATGGCACGTAGGCGTGGAGAAAGGCCCGGGTGACTACGGTTTCGAGGGCAACGCGCCGGCCGGCTATGGCAACATCGTCAAGACCGAAGCTTTTATGGATTATCTCTCATCGAACGGTTTGAGCTACCGCATCGAACCGGAGCTCTACTTCAACCCCGACCAGCAGACCATGGCGGCTGGCCGATGGTGCGGCCCACAGGCCTCGACGCCCTGCCATTTCCTGACCGATCAGATCATCGGCATGCTGCAGGGTCTGGCAAGTGGAAGCGAACCCTTCTTCGCCACGGTGCAATATTGGGATCCGCATGGGCCGCACCTGATCTCGGACGAATTCTACGGCGTCACCGACCGTACGAAGATTACGCCTTGGGACAATTTCTCGGACGATCTTTCAGGCAAGCCGCGACGCGTTAAGCGCGAGCGGGATGATTTCTATCGCAAGCATCCGAGAACCGAGGAGGAGCTCGTCGCCTATATCGGCTACTACTGCGATCATGTGGCGATGCTTGACTATGAGATCGGCCGGCTGCTCGACGATGTCGAACAGTGCGGCCTGGCAGAAAACACGCTTGTGGTCTTCACGTCGGACCATGGCGACATGACCGGCGCGCATGGCGGGCTCATCGACAAGGGCTTGCCCTATGGCGAGGCTATGAGGGTGCCGCTGATCTTCAGCCATCCATCGTTGCAGAGCGGCAGGCGGGAAGCACTGGCGCTCAACATGGACATCCTGCCGACGGCCCTGTCCTTGCTCGGCGTCAGTTACGCGCCGCGGCAGGCGGAGGATCTCTCGGCGCAGGTACTTGGGACAAGCCAGCAGGGCAGGGACTATCTGCTGGCCGAGTATCACGGCCTGCGCTTCCTTTATTCGCAGCGCATACTCGTCTCGCACGACAACTTCAAATACATCTTCTCGCCGGGCGACATGGATGAACTCTACGATCTCGACAGCGATCCTGGCGAGATGCGCAACCTCGCAGCCGAGGCCGACCACGCGGATGTACTCTCACGTATGCGATCCGCACTGATCGACGAGACGGCGAGATACCAGGATCCGCTCCGCGATTGCGTCGCGAAATTCAACGGTCAGTGGCGGACGCATTCAGGCCAGTTCGATGTCACCAGCGCCTATTTGGCCGACGCTGGTTCCGGTGGTGGGCAATAGGGTCAACAAGAAATGGCTGGCTGCTGTACACCTTCGCGCCAGCAGAGCAACCCTGAGCCAAGCCTGGCTGCGCCCCTAATCGATAACTCCCGCCGAAGCGTCGCTGGGATGATCCTCATCCTGCTGGGCCCGTTCCGCATTCCGCAAGGGCTACGAGGCGTCGGAGGCGAGGGCGGACGATGGCGAAGGGACCGGTGCGCAAGGCTCAGGCCCGCTTTTAGTGGCATATGAAGGAAACTCGCTGACCTGTCGCTTGGATCACGACCGGCCGGGGCTTTACGACGCGGAGCGCTGCGCTGCGTCGCGCGCTTGGCCGGTGGCGAAACACCGCCAAGCGCAAGAAGTTGCCGGGGCCGTCGCGATCTCGCCGCCCATAAGCTGCACGCTGTGGCAGGCAGGAGCAGGCTGCAGCCGTCTGTGCGCAATCGAGGGCATCGACGGCCGCATTGACGGCCTTCGTCGGCAACTAGACCGAGTGTTTGAGCAGCGATCGAGCCGCACGACATCAAATTAAAGGTTGTCGAGCAACGGAAGAGCTCGTTCCTATCCTACATCGATAGGGAATTCGGATTTCCAAACGCGGCCGCCTGCATGCGTAGACGAGGAGCGTCCGTTTCATTGCGGGAAATCTTGCGGAGATAGGAGGTCATAGCCATAGTATTGGAAGTCTTCCAAGTAAAGCTCATTCACGATTTCGATCGATCGCCGATTGTAGTGCTTTGCGTACTTGAGGGGCGTGCGTGACGGATCTGTGACATTAAGATCTTCTGTGGGCGCGCATTCCAAGTTCAGAATTTTCTCTAATTTTCTTGCATCGTCCCACAGGTTTTCCGTTTTCCCGATAAAATCAACAAACAGATTGCCGTCCAAATGCGTGAACTCGTTCATTGGGCAAAAGCAGATCCAGAAGGGATCATCGCGAATATCGGCGTGGGCAACGTAGTCCGAAATGTATCGATTGAAATCCTCGCCGATCTTTTCAAAGATGGGTTTCTTTGCTTCTTCCCAGTGTTTGAACGTGTATGCAGCGAGCAGATCTTGCCGAAATCCGGAGTATAACTTGTCGTATGGATTTCGCACAAATGTGAACTTGAAGAATTCTCTTGTAAGATGAGAATAATCCGATGTCAGGAAGCGCTTAATCGGCACGTGTTCCGAAAAATGCTGGGTCGGGCGCTTGACATCTACATACGGACTAAAAGCTTTTCTTGCCGTGGCGGAACCAGTTTTAGGAATCACAAAATATATAAATTTCTTTTGAAGCGATATCCCCATCTATCCTCTCCTGTTTTAGATTTGAGAGTGCATCGAGCACAGACGCACACTGTGCCGATCTCGCATCGACGTATTCATCCAAACTTGGCGGTGCAGTCGATCATCTGTTCGAACTGCGCATGCTGGGTGGGTGCGTAGCTCGGAATTCTCGGCACTCGAGAGGTTAGCCGCCTGATCCTGTGAACCGAGGTCGCAATCACACGGCGCGCAGTCGCCACGCCAAACTGTTGACCCCCGCTGGTGGGGCGATCTCAATCGTGGTGATCGGTCTGGACTGCAGAAAACCTAGCCCGGTTATGCCCCTGATTGGATCCTCGAGCCGACCATGGAAGAGGTAGATGTCACAGCCTTCCGGTAGAACGATTTGCAGTGACAGCTCTGATGCGGGATGAGACAGGCGCAAGCCGCTGGTCTCTGGCTTTACCTCAACTCCTTCGCCACAGTGCAACATCAGTCGAGCATTCGCCGGCAGATTTGCTCCGTCGCGGAGCGTATCCCGTAGCTGCAGTTCCAGCCGATCGGTCACGCCCTCGATCCGGCGATGGAATTCAAGATCTCGCACAGCGGTATGGCTGCCCGCGAACACGAAGCCTTCGGGGGTTTCCTTGCCCCACAACTGTGCCAGCCCAGGCTCGATTGCATAATCCGTGCCGGGCAGGACAAACGCATTGTGTGCCTCAGGTCCGCGTAAATAACGCGGCAGATCCCCAGCATATTCATGCGAATAAAAGCTCGGATCGATCAGCCATTCTATCCCGTCAAGATAAAGCGTGAAGGAAAGGTTGTCGGCGTGCTTGTGGGTCGCCGCCAGCGAGGTAGCCAAGAATACGAGCATGAAGGGCCGCTCGGTGTGATTTGCCTTAGCGATGGCATATCCGGCCCGCGGCAGAATGGTTATCTCCCGCCTGCTATATGGCTGGCGTCCGTTCGGGTCGCCCTCGGGTGGGTTAGACCGGCGGAACGTATCCCCTTGCGCCAGCGTACGCTGTCCATCGGGATAACGCATCAGGGCAGAGAATGTGGACAATGCCTTTGCGAGGGCCGGAATCTCTGTCTCGCGCCCGCTGAGAGATGCAAAAACGCCGATGGTTGCGACGAGCCGCTCGATTCCGAGGTGATAGCCGATGGAGTTTTCTGCAAAGACCGCGAAATCTCCGTCGCGGGCAATTAACTGTGCGAATTGATCTGTGGCGCGTGATAATGCGGTCTCCACCCAGAGATCGGCACAGGCCCAGCCCGGAAAGGCCAAGCCAACCGTCATCAGTGCCAGATCCTGAAACCAAGCATGATTGTGATAGCGGATCGGCTGGTGGCCAGCATAGAAGACCTCAGAGGCCAGCAACTGCGCATGGCGATGAATGGCGCGGCGCAGGCGGGCCATGAATCGTGTGTCGAAGCCGTGCTTCTGGCCTTGGCCGTAAAGGGTGACCATGGCTAGGGCACGCTCGGCCACGCCATGGTCGTACCATGTGTATTTGACGTTGGGATCTGGTTGATCGAAGCTGCGCGCTAGCCAGTCCGCCACCATATCGCGCGCGGCGAACAGAGCGCCGGTTTCGCTGTAGTCGACAGCTAGCAGCATCAGAATGATCGCCGAATGCTGCGAATGCCATGAAAATTGGAAGCTGCCTACCTCGCCAAGCCGGGGGGGTAGGGGCTCACCCGCCGGCCACTCCAGTTGGATGTTGCCGCCCAGCGGGCACAGTCCCTTAGTCATGAAATCGCGGGCCAGTCGCTCGTATTCTGGGAAGTATGCACGGTGATAGTCGATGAGGTTACTTACGACCTCAGGCCGCAGCGGCCGTTCTTCGCCGAAGACGGCATCGGGATGCTCAGCTTCACGCCAGACCCTGACCTCGGAGAGGTCACAGCCCGCATCTGGCCCTGGCACGCCCTTAATATAGAAGCGCACATCGCCGAGGGGCCTTTCCTCGGGATGCTCCCAGCCGTTGCGCCAGCCCCAGGCTAAATCACGGAAGCCCACATCGAGATCGAACCATGCGCCCTGCTGCGGGTGGGTCGCTTTGACATGCCGATAGCTAGCGTCCTCGGTATGCCCGATAGCGATATAGGAGATGCTTTCCCAGCCACGCAGTCGGACCCGCATGCCGAACCCGTTGACCACGGGCATCTCCGGTAGGGCGAAGCGAAGCTGCTGGCTGGTCGCCGCGCCATCACCCGAGGCTCCGAAATCGACTCGGATGTGATCGGCTTCCGTCGCGATCCTGCCAGAACCGCAGCTCAATCGAGAAGCGTCGAGCGGCTGGGTGCCGGAGGCGCCCGATAAACACAGGTGGGTTTGCCAGATAACGTCGCGGTCGCTTAACTGTTTCGCTGCCCGGGCGCGCGCTGCCTGATCGACGAAGGAACACTGGAGCTTTTCGCTTACCTTGCTGATCATTTACAGTAAATTACCCTACTTTTTACATGAGGCTTCTGATGGTGAATCATGGCTCGAAGAGTATGACATGCAGCAACCTCGGCCTATTCTTAATTACAGGGTCTCTGTTCGTCTGTCATTCCGGAGCGGAAATCAACGCCAGTTCCGCTGCGATAACGCTCTCGTATGCACTCTGGCGGCGAACGCGTTCCGCCGCCGCCCGCGACTTGCGCAGGAAGACGTCGGGGTTCTCCCACAGATCCATGATAGCGCGCGCGAGGCCCTCGGCATCCTCCGGCTCAGCCAGATAGCCACAACTGTCGTCCACGAATTCAGGAACCGCCGCCACGCGACTGGTGACGGGGACAAGGCCCGAACTCATCGCCTCATCACGCGACACACCCTGGCTGTCCATGCGGGACGGCACCAAAAAGACGCCGTATTCCTGATGGACGGCCGCGATTTCAGCCTGAGTAAGAAAGCGCCGTTCGCAGGTAACGTTGCCAATGCCGGCTAGAGGAGCGGTGATTTCCTCAAAGAGAGGGCCGTCACCGACGATGCGGATTTCGAGATTTTTGAAGAACTCCCACGGTTGCAGCGCCAGAATCGCCTCGACCGAAAGGTCGTTGGCATATGTGCGTGAGGCGAACGGCCGGATCGACAGGATCTTACCGCGTTGTTCGGCGGGCTTTTCGTGGAAGGCAAAAAGTTGGTCGTCGATGGGATTGTGGATAATCCGGTACTGGTCCGGTGGACAGGCGACTTCCAGATCCTCGAACGTGGTATTCGCTGAAATCTGAGAGACGAAGACGAAACGCAAGTTCTTCGGCAAGGGCGCGAAAAGCCCGCGCCAGAAAGCTAGCCGTTGATCGCTGATCGCCTTGGCATTCTCCCGTTCCGCATCCGTTGAAAAGTTGAAGCTCCGCCGCCACCAAGGCTGCACCTCGGCGCCGTGGACCCAGACCGTCACCCGGATTCGGTCGATATGTCGCGAGAGCACCCGCCACATGTCCGCATCGAGGAAATGCACGAGCACATGGTCATACTGACCGGAGTCCAGCAACAGATCCAGTTGTTCGGCCGAGCCGGTCATGCAGTCGATGTTCTGGAATTCGTGCCAGGATAGATCCTGTTCGGGGCGCAACCGGTAGATATCCGGCGTGATCCCGCCCAAATCGCGATATGCGCGGACTCGGCTATGGACGAAACCGTTGCGGTAGAGATCTCGATAGGAGGGGTAATGATTGGTCAACAGGAGCAATCTCGATCCCGAGACAATCGGACGCGCGGCAGGGTGGTGATCGTTCAGCAAGACGCCGTGCACAGCGCAACTACCCGGACCACGTAGGCGGATGCCGAACCGGACGAATTCTGTGCCTTCAGGTGGCTTCAGTCGGGCATTTCGGTTTGTGGTCAACATTTGATGGCCGAGCTTCTGCTTCTGCGCATCGAGCCAGACCGCAACGAATTGCGTGCTCAGCCCCGGCCCGACCAACGGATGCAGGCGATAGCCGCCATCGTCGCCGTGCAGATCCGACAGCGGGCGGCACTTCCTTTCATAGATATAGACATGTTCCTCGTCGCCCAGCGTACTGGTCAGATGCCAAATCCCCCTCTCATCGGTTGTCCAAGTGACCTTGCCTGACGCAGGCTTCAGCATGTCCGCCGCAAGCGCCGCGCCGGCGACGAAGGGAACGGTGATTTCGGCGTTCCGCGCCGGAGCCATCGCATCAGCCCGCGCCGCAAGATCGGCCTCGGCAAGCCCCGGATTGATCCCGGGCAAATCCTCCACCGCGGCCGTAACTCGCTCTGCATCATCCGGATCAAGAGCGCCACCTTCGCAATAGCCGAACGGATCGAGCGCGAGTATGTCGTCTCCTTCGAGGATCGCCTCCGGTAGGGCCTGCAACCAGGGGGCCAGGCGGGCCGCAGGCGCTTGATCGCCGCGCAGGAGCGAGCGGCGGGCCGCCAGACGATCGACAGGCACATAGCTGGGACCATCGACAGGCACTATGCCAGCCTCGTCGAGGTAGTGATAGGCTGCCTTGCCTAGGACGGCTGCATCGCTGTACAGGGTCGCAAGGATCAAGTCTGTCAGATAGTTCGCGCCGTAATAATCGCCAGGAACGAAACCCGCCAGCCACTCGTCACACGTCACCAAGTCGCCCAGGCGGATTCGGTCGGCTTCTTCCGGGGTCAGCCGGCGCATCGGGCAGGGCAGATCGGCCGCGGGCAGATCGATTTCCGCGGGGAGGACCAGAACCAGGCTCAAACCAGCCAGCTTCTGTCGGCGGATCTGCGCAACCAGGCTTTCGGCCTCGGACAGAGTCGTGGCCCGCGCCAAAACGGTGATCTGCGGAAGGGCGGAGGCATCGGGCATATCGATCCCCGCGCGATGGGCGACCCGCGCTAATCGGTGGCTGTAGGTGTGTTCCGACAGCGCCTTGCGCAACCCCGCCAGCCGCAACCTAGCGGTGAGGCCCATATCGTCCTGCCTGCGGACCTGACGCAGTGCCTCGTCGCCGCTGTCGGTCGAGACGACCAGATCACCGAACATAAGTCGTAAGCCCCGTGAATAGTTGCTTATGACCCGCGTATTGGACGCAAGCAATTCATAGACCCGGCGAGCATACATGCTCTGGGAATTCTTCACCGAGTTCAGGTTGATCCCAAAGGTGTAACCCTTGTACGCTCGATCGATCTCGGAAGGCGGTAATGTGCCGATGATGTACTTCTTGTAACCCTCCGGGAACATGTAGTCTGGATGATCCTTGCCGAAATTGCGGTCAAATATCTCGAAGGGACGGTACTCACTCAGCTTGTCCAGAAAGTCGTCCAAATCCCGGGTGCGGTCGGGATAACGAGCATAATAGGCTCCAGCAAAGCAGAAGGCATCCTTGCGCTCTGCGATCTCGAGCGGATTGTGGATCTCGGGCTGGCAGGCAAAAGGCAGAAGGTGGACACGGTCATGTCCCAGTCCCTCCTTGTAGCCTGGGATGCAGTCAATGTCTGTGGTGAAAACCAGATCGAATTTTTGCGCTGTAGTCAGGAAGGTCTCGAAATGGACCGGATCCTCCTTGTTCCAGAAGGCGGTTGGTACATTGCGGGAGCGGCACCATTCAAGGACGCCCTGTACTTCCCGGCTCAATCGCCCGACCTTCGGACCCCATTCCTCGTTGAGTCCCCTCCAGGCAGACTCGACAAGAAGCAGTTCGGGCCGAAAATCCTCTAGCTCGGTCTGCCAATTCCCGACCGATAGCTGCTGCAGATCACATTCGGGCGAATAGCCCGTGTAAGTAAATTCATCCATGATTGCCGCGACACGCAGCCTGCTGCGCAGGACGCGGGCAGCGCGCGCCTTCAAAGTCGCGGCGTCATGGCCTTCGCGCGCAAGCTTCAGCAATCGCTCCTCGCGCGAGGAGAGGTTCAGTCCGTCCACCACCGGCTGAAGTATTTTGAGAGCGTCCTCAGGCGAGCCAGTTTCGATTAATGCAAAACCAAGTTTCCGAGCAATTCGACGCGAAGGATCGAGTTCATAAGCCACACGTAGCAGTGCAAGGGCCTGGTTCGGAAACCGAGCCCGTATTCGATCAGCTAAGGCGGCCCACCGCCGAGCAGCATCTTCAGGCGACACCGGAAGAGCCAACGTCCATGCGGCCACAAGTTCAGGGGAAACCGAGGTGCCTGCTTCCGCGTCGGCCGGGAGAGCGATATTAGTCAAAGTATTGTGCAATCGGGCCTCAAGTTCCGTGACTTTCACCCGCAGTGTTTCGGCCTCCCGCTCCGCGGTCTGGGCCCTTACAGTGGCAGCGCCCAATCCGTCCCGCGCTTCTGCAAGCTGCTGGGTCACCGTTCGGTACTTCAGATTGGCATTGTTCAATGACTCTCGCAGCTTCGCTCGATCAGCTGCATTGCGATAGGATTCCAGAACCTCCCGTGTTGTCATGTGTTCCAGATGTTGCTCTGTGGTGACTGTTTCCGCAGGCAGAAAAAGATGGGTCGGTGTCGCGTTGAACGTATCCCAGAACAAGTAATTTTGCTTTTTCAGAAAGCCCATAAGCTCGTGGAATGCCGCTTCAGTGGCGCTTTCAACGTAGATTATGGGGCGATCGCGGGCGATTAGCTTTTCGGCTCCGCGTAGAACCGCTAGTTCCATGCCCTCCACATCGATCTTTATAAGCTTGACCACGCTTCCGAGACGCTGTTTATCCAATGTGACGACCGGGATCTCCCCATGACCTTCGAGGAGGCTTTGAGCCCCTAGGTTGTCCGGTCGATCGGCACTGAATGCAGCCAGACCAGGCTCGGCCCCCACGCCCTTGGCGATGACTTTGATCCGGGCATCCAGATCATTGAGTTTCGCACTCCGGATTAAGGATTCGGCCAGATGAGCATTCGGTTCGAATGCTATGACGCTGCAACCATAGACAGCAGCAAGATACAGGGTATGGTTGCCAACATTTGCGCCGATGTCGAGCACCAAATCCCCTGGCCCGAGGCGCGTCCCCATGTCGCGCAACATGTCCAATTCATAAGGCGTGCCAGTTTCGGCCAACTTCTTCTGAATATAGTCGGTCGCATAGTCGGGTAGGTATATCTGGTAGGATATCCCTTGGTCTATTAGAGCAATGATATTGTTGTCCACCGATCAGAACTCCGTCTTCCCGTATGCTTTCGTACGCGCGACAAGCAACCTCCCCATCCCGGGAAAACATCCTTGCCGAGGGCTTTTGGTGGGGCGAAGCGCGCCGAATCAGCGGGCCGTCTTCCATATGGAGGGTAGTTTCACGCTACGAAGCGGCCTCGTGATCCGCCAAGACGTGCTTTTGTACACAGCCTTGAGCTTCCGCTCCGAGATTGTCAACTCGTGACGCAGTTTCGCAAATTGTCCCGAGAGTACAGTCTTCTCTTTCTGCAGTGCATTAACCTTTGTTTGCTCTAACACTCGGGCACTTTTAGAGGCCGCCAGTTGGTCGCGCAGTGATGCGACCTGTGTCGCCAGGGAAGCTTTCTCTTTCTGCAGTGCAGTAACCTTAGCCTGCTCTGAGGCTCGCGCGCGTTCAGAAGCTGCCAGTTGGTCGCGGAGTTCTACCACTTCTGCCGCCAGTGCGATCTTCTCTTCCTGCAGTGCCTCGAACCGAGCTAAAGCTGCGGTGATCGAAACCTCGGTTCGCGCATCGCGCTCTCTGTTGGTTTCCCGCGCCGTTTGCAACACTTCGATCTCGCGGCGAGCCTTGGCCAATGACTGCTCAAGCGCAATAACCTCAGACTGCCATTCGGTTTGGCGAACATCCGCAGGAGTTTTCAAGGTTAAGGCAATATCTGCCAACTCTGCTTCATCTCTGATCCCGACTACCATGCTAACCATCCGGTCTTGATATACGCCGCTGTGCCCGTCCTGACATTCATCCGGCTCATAGCCCTATTAGGCTGAATTAATCGCGATAAAGTTGAGGGCTTGTAATCGTTTGTCGATTTAAGCGGCAAAGGTCAAGAGCGTTCTACGACCTGCCTGTATGTGGCGCTTCGACGCTGGCTTCAAGTAAGAAAGTGCGGCGAGGACATTCCTGGGGAGCAGGTCACGAGCCACCCCTACTCCAGAGGAAGCATACACGCTCTTATGCCTCACCTCCCAGTCGGGCCACCTGCCGCCTTGATCGAAAATGGTTAAGGCTTTTTGGGAACGGTCACACGCGGTTTCGCTTCAGATCGTGACGCTAGTCGACGCTGTCGCCGACGACGATTGAATGTTACGAAATCTTGGTTTCCTGCCTCTAGGCGCGCCGCACCGTGCTTCCCGAGACTGGCGACCAAGATATCCGCAATTTCATCCGTCCCGTGTGCGAGGATGCGGTTCACACAGTCTGCATACGTGGCGGGCGGCAGGGGCGCGGTCATTTTCCCCAATTCCGGAAGTAGAAATCTATTCCGTTGTGGCTGGCATCTCCGCCTAGCGCTCTTAGCAGTGGGAATGCATGGCGCTCCAGGTGATGGGTGTCGCTGTCATTCTGGAAATGGACAGCGCGCATTGGAGGGTGGCCGGAAAGATATGAGTGAAGTGATAAGACCTGATCCGTGAAGCAGCCTTCCAGGCTCTCACCCGCTGTCCAACCGAAGCACCTTGAAACGGAATTTCGGATGTACTCGTAGTGCAGAATCGGTCTGAGGGTTTACAACCATAATCGTGCTGGGCACTAGGGAGCCGTAATACAGAGCGGCAAAACCACCAGCGCTTCCGCCAGTGAGCACAATTTTATTGCCTGCGAGTGGGAGGCGACGTGCTCGATGATCGGCAGTAGTTGAACTGCTGCTATCTTTCTGAGGCTGGAGACGGACGAGACACTCCAATGACGTATCAGGTCCCCGTCAGCCCCAAGGCGTGCTTCCACCTCGATGGATTCGACGCGGCCTTTTCTATGTTTCGTTTCGCAGCGTCTTTCGGGAAATCGTGAAGACGGTCATACCGCCGAAGAACACCAAGGCAGAGCACAGGGCGAGGTATGGGAGGTCCAGACCTATCGCTCTGTACTCTGGGTAGAAGCCAGTGCGGAAAAGCATTATCACATGACAAAGGGGATTGCTCAGAAGAATGTCTCTGTACGGATGAGGCATGTCGCCTGGCACGAAGAACACACCACACAAAAGGAACATTGGTCTCGTGAGAATGCCGTATATTTGCTCATAAAGGGCGTATTTTACGAACATGACGCTGTTGAACAATCCGACGCCAAGCGCCAGTGACCCTGCGTATAGTTCAGCTTCGAGCAATCTCGGCCAATTCAGTTCAGGGCTGTGCGGTAATGTTAAAAATATCGCAGCAAATACAATTGCTGAGACAAGTGTTGTCGTCAGCGTTTGCAGTACGTATCGCGCAGTGATCGCATCGATCGGCGCCACGTTCGGATAGCTGAGCAGGGGCTTATTGGCCCGCACGGCTGAGCTCAGATACATCACCTTTGCCTGATACATCTGGTATCCAAGATACCCTGTGGCGAAAAAAAGAATAAAACTGGTGCCTAGTGCGGGGGTATGCGCAATGGCACCGAAGATGACCGTCATCATCGCGATGTACCCAATAGGCTCCAGTAGCGCCCAGAGATATCCGCCAGGCTTGCTGCCGAACTTAGTAGACATTTCGCGAACGATCATCGCGGAGACAACGCGAAGATGGGTCGTGGCCAAACTCATTCCCTTGCACTCCGGATGGTTTCGCGCCTGTTTACCCTTAACATCCCGCTGCGGGCAAGCCTCGGCATTATCCTCGGCAATAAACAATAAAGGTGATCCATGGACAAAGCTGCGTCCGTCGGCGCGACGATCCTGTTTCAAATCCATGCGCAAAGTCGAGTAAGGCGACCGCGCGTCGTGCGACGTGATTCACGGCCACGGTCAGCCGACCGCCGTAAGTGCTTGCCACCGTGCGCAGGTGGAATGGGGCTGCAATCACTAAAGCGAACCGCCTCCGGTTCGTGACCAACTGCCCATAGTCCGATGCCGGCCGCTCAGTCTTGACGGCCATTCTCCTCCAAAGGAACAGTGAAGCAGAGAATGATCGCAGTCACGAAGCTTAGTCTAGCTATGGCACGCGCGGGCTTGTTCGGCCGACGAGTTTCTCGCGCCACGTCGCTACACTCGGGTCTTAAGGCTCGTGGAAGGCCGTACGCCGATATCGAAGAGCCGCAATACAAGGTGTTCGGGAGCCTCCGAACTGGGAATGCTCCGCGCTGACTGTGAGCGGATCAGCGGATCGTGGGTGAGCGCGCCTAATATGGATTGGCCGCGGAGGGTTTGTGCACTGCGACCAGGCGCTTCGTCTCCTCCCGAGACAAGCCCAGATGCCGGTCGGTTGTTGTAATCAACTCAACACGCTGCATTGTCATAGGACTAATCCCTAGTGCTTGCGGCTTTCAGCCCGTCTCAGCAAGGCGGCCGTCACCGGAGGCCACCGCCGACGCTGCAGACTTGTCGTTCACCACTACGGTTCATCTCGGCACCTCCCGCGATTCGACCACTGTCGAAGTCGCAGAACTTGAGGTTCAAGGCTACTCCCAGCAGAGCACGAATGTCTCGTCCATTGAATGTGTTGTCACGAGAAAAGACACATCGGAAGCCGGTTCAACGTTGTTAGGCTTTGTCGAGCGCCAGCCTGCAATAGTTGGCACCGACTGCCCTGATATGATCTTGCATGTTACTCTCGATTGAATGCTAAGCGTCCCGCTCTGACCACTGATGCGGACGCCATCTGGCATGCGAATAACCCGCTTGTCGTTGGGGGTCAGGAAACGTGTCCCGTAGGTGGCATAGCCCCTGTCAGTTCTTGACTTTACTCGTTGATGGGCTGCGTCCGAAACGGGCTCGATCTGATCTCTGATGGTAATCGTGCGCTTGAGACGATCGAACACGACTGTACGTCTGGCATCGAACCCTCGCCACATCTTCGTTTCACCGGTCACTTCGAAATTGGTTTCGGAGCTTCGCGACGACGCGATCCGCGAGTGCTGGCCGATCGCAGCCATGTCTCGCCACGCCGGCACACCGACAACAAAAGGCAGGCTGTGGGCATCGGCGGATCGCATGTAGATACGCATTGGGTCTTTTGGCTGATGCGCAAACATTCCACCATCGATCAGCCATTCCTCACCGAGCGCGAACAAGGAAAGCGACAGATCGTCATCATGGCGATGCGCTTGGCTACGATACCCGGATTTGAACGAGCCGTGCAGCGCCTGTGTATCCCAGCCGCTACGGAAGAAAGCCCAGCCGCTGTCCTGCAGGGCAAGATCACTAAAAGCCGGCTGGGGTAGCCGTCGGACGGTGAAATCGGCGGTGTCTCCGATGTGAGGCAGCTTGCGATCCGGGCGTGTCATGTGGGCAAGGATTAATTCGGCTTTCTCCATGAATCCGGGAGTATCGATCTCCTCACCTGTGTAGGCCATCACTATTTCATTCGCGTGCTTCACCTGCGCAATGCCGAAATGATGATAGCCTGTGCTGTTTTCTACATGGCCGCCGTCTGGCGCGAAGGCTGCAGAAATCTCGAAACGGATCCGATCTCGCGCGAGACGCTCCGCTTCGCTGTCGCCCATTTCCTGAGAGTATTCGAACAGGATGAGGCTCTGGTCAAAGCCGTGGTTATTCCCCCGCTCGTAAAAGTCTTCCTGCTTCAGCAGGGACGCATGTCGTCTACAAATCTCGTCCAACAACGCACTGCCTCGCGCGCCGAAGTGGCTGCGGAGCAGCAGAAAGTTGCTTAGTCGCAATGCCGTTGCGTGGTCGTGCCAGGCCATGTTGGTTCGGACCATAGGGACCGCCCGAAACTTCGCCCACCATTGATCGATCATAGCAAGCGCGAGCTCCGAGCCATGCTTGCTCCTACTGTGTCGATCGTAAGCGATCAAGTCGTGCATGAATGCAAACTGGTGGATCTGCCACCCGAGCGTGCGGGGTTTGTCGTCTAGGTGATTCCAATGGCCGTCATCGAGCGAGACGGCCCCGAATTGCGACGACTGCCACGTCCTAGAGACGATTATTTCTCGACCGGACGAAGCCTGCTTTTCTGTCAGAAGGCCTAATTTTCTCTCGTGCCATGGCGAAACCGAAAAACGCGCCGTCGTTGAGAAGGCTGAAAATGCCCTGTGCAGCATGCGCTCCCCGTCAACTAGGATCAAACTGGACTATGAGCCATTTTTCGCCGGTCGCTCTATCTTCATTCGGCGACCAATCGACCCTGCCATCGTGGTCGTATTTGTCGTCGCCAGACAGGCTTTGGTGAACGATCGTCTTCACACCGTCCGTCCCCGTATGGACTAGTGTGGGAGCGACCCCGGAAGGATGCATCTGGTTCACTGTTCTTTCTCGGTTTCAACGGACGATTCTAAGGAAGGCACCGCTTTCATCGTCGCCAGACAAAGCGCCGTTGCCTCATTGAATGCTGTTACGGCTTCGCCACCATTAACTGTCGCTTGGGCGTATCCGCTGTGGAAACTGAAGCCGCCCGCCGCCTTTGGGAGCGCGTAATCAAACAAAGATTTAGCGGCATCGATGCTTTCAGTGAAACGAGGGACAATTCCCACCATCTTCCCGTTCGGGTCGTACCATATGGCTTGGATCCGCGCTGGTTTGTCACCGTCAGCTGGGATGGTGTTTTTCTCGCGACGATACTTGAATAGCACGGCAATTTGCAGATCAAGATGCCTGTTAGGCTCTTTCAGAACTCCTAGTTGCTCAATGATTTCCTGCCGCGTCATGACTTACCTATCCAGTGGTCTTGGTTCCTGGTAATGCTTGACAAGTGCCACGTATTCGTCGTTCGGGCTCTCGCGCAGCGCGACAAATACGCCTTTGTATCGGAGGCAGTTTTCAGTCGTGATGCGCCCGACTTGTCGGGCCGGCACCCCCGCCACAATCGCCAACGGTGGCACGTCCTTCAGAACTACTGCGTTTGCACCAACAATTGAAAGTGCCCCGACCTCAACGCCGCCCAGAATTTTGCTGCCGGTGGCAAGATAGGCATACTCACCGATTAAAGGAACGCCAATGCGCTTCCCCGCTGAATTCAAACGCGTCCTTCCACCGGAATGGCCGCCAAGGGTGACATTTGCCCCGATTAGTGCCCCTTTGCGAATTTCGCAATCTCGATGAAGCACAAGCCCAATACCACCGTATCCGAACCTAACGCCTTCGCCGAGCTTCAGTGAGTTCGGGATGGATGAATTGTGCAGCAAATAGTTGAGATTCTGGCACTTGATCGCTCTTTTCGTGTCACCCAATCGCAAATATTCCTGCGCCGCACACCATATTCTATACGCGTCTGGAATGCCCCTGGTAAGCAGTCCGTCGAACTGGTCGAGCAACGGATCGACGGCAACATCAACCAACCGTTTTGGTTCTTCCGTTTGGATGAGCGTGCCCCATGGCGTCTTGTGTCCAAATTTGCTCAGCAATTCCTGAAAGTACAACAGCACAATCTATGCCCCTGTCATTTTGTCCCTTCCTTGGGGCGGTGAACCTAGCCCATCGCCGACAACAAACGCAACAATAAGGTCGGCCATTTGACTCGGGAAACCCTTCCCGCCGCCCTCGAACTCGCTTTCGGAGATAAGGGCGGCTATTCAAATCATAAACGCGGCGGCTGCAATTGGTTGAACGGCGCACCTTGTCGGAACAAAGTATGGCCAAACGCTTGCCGCCTTGCCGCGCACATCTTCGGTTTGCCAACTTGGGAGATGTTGACGGGTAAGTCGATGATAGTCCTACGTATAGGAGTATGCGTTGTGTCGATCATCTCGCCAGTGGTGATGTTGACGTTTCGCTCCACTTGCCTTCTTCGCCGAGCCATGGCTCGATGAGTGACGTCGAAGGTCAGATCTGGAAAGATCTTCAGCAATCCCTCATCACCCGCTGTCAGTCGTAGTCCCCAATTGCTCATCGTGACTAACTGCGGCTGCATTGACGTCTGTTCCACAGGGCGAACACGGCCGAATTGCTGTCTCGATCGCCAGCAATTTTTTTTTAACGGCGTTACAACCGAACGCAAAAAATGCTCGAGGAAGAAGAGAGAATGCGGCACGCCATGAAGGTCGACTTGCATAACCCGCGAAATTATCACGACCAGACCAGTAATCGGGCGCGGCTTCTTGTTCAGGCAGCGGATCTTGAACCTTGCTGATTTCGAAATCGGCCACTTATCTCCTTCATTGGGGCGCAGAGCAAAGGTGTGCGCGAAATTGGGCGCACACTACAAATTTAATTCGACGCTCCTGCCTCAAGCACATTGTTCTTCGCCAAATTCGATGATTTTTCTGGCGATATATTGATAGTAGGACGCCGTATAGTGGAAAGGCGACTCGCCCCATTTATGCATTGGATCTCCTAGTAATTGACCGTCGTATCGAATGAAATTTTTCCTCGGAAGAAAAGTCCTCAAGCTGTTGTAATATTGCCTGAGTCGTTCGTTATTTCGGCGGATGTTTCCTAGGTCGTCGTAACTCTTTGTCCCGTCGTCCGAGGCGTGGTATTCAGCCCAGTATGCTTCATTGACCAGGACTTTGGTGTTTCCTTCACAAATCCGACGGAGAATAAGTTCAGCGCACTGCGAAAAATACTTACAAAAGGCCTCGTTACGTCTGAAAAGTCTGCCTTTCTGCCTGATTTCCATCCCCAGTTGTTCCTTAGCGATTCGTGCGGAAAGAGTTACAAGCGTGCCGGAATACTCGTAAACTTGAAATCTTTCGTCGATTAAATCAATGACAACAATGTCGGGGTTGCGCTGGATCAGGCTCTCAATACCCGTCTTTTCCAGGTCATGCCCAATCATCCGTCGTTCAAACGCTCCGATAGAATCCGGAAGTTCTTTTTCAATCCTATATGGCGTTTCTTGTGCCGCACTTACGACGGAGGAGCGAGCGATATACGACACGAGCTGAATGGACGGCGGCAGATGCGCGACAACATCGCGTGTAACGCAACTTCCAAAAATGGCTAGCTTCAAAGCGGACCTCACAACGCAAGAGCGAGCTAATGAAGATGAATCCGGCGCGTTTGTCGCCATAGCTCATGCATGCACTTCAGCAATCCGAAGGTGTTTAATCATTGGAAGATTTGGAACGCAATCCTTCGTTCCTCGTGCGTTTGGCCTGATCCACAAATCCGCCACTGCGAGGGATGACGTGTCGGAGCTTTGAGGGTGGCTAACGATTGTTTGAGGCTGCCCTCGGACGCCTTGCTCGAGGTTGTACACTTAGTCACTGTTCTCAGAAGATTGGCTTTTCAAAGCAGCAATGCAGAGCGCAATGGCTGGGTTGGCGCCAGAGCAATAGGGTCCATCACCAAGCTTAGCATATCCGCCAGTATCATCCCAACTGACACCTCCAGCGAGTCCAGGGGCCGTGGCCTGAGCAAATGAGTGCGCGTCTTCAAGCGAGGCAGTATACAGTGGCACGCGACCGGGATCTTGGCCGCCGGGGAGTAGCCAGAGAACGCGCCTAGTCTGTTCCCCAGAATTTGGATCCTTGATGTTTTCGACCTTACGCTTGTAACCAAGCAAGATCGCCAAGGCCACGTCTAACGTGCGGCTTGGTTCCTTCGCCGTCTCGAGGTCCTTGATAAGATCGACAATGGCCATCAGTTTTTCTTTGCAGTTCGGCTCGGTACTTGCTCTCATTGGACGTGATGCCACCATAGGCAATTAGCTGCTCGTCCAACAAGGGGCAAACACATGTCCTACGCAGAGACGTGCAGAAACGTGCTCCCCAACAGCCGGGTTACATATGGTTCGGGATACCCTTTCCGTCGCCCTCGAAACTAACGGCGCGCGCTATTCGAATCGCAAGTCCGATCCTATTGTGGTTGTCATCAAAGGCCACCAATTCGGAAATTTTTTTGGACTCTAAGATGGATTTCGAACGCCAACTCCGGGATGATGAACGCGAGCCGGACCAACTCGGCAAAGAAGAGAAAACATTCGACCCTTGGGAGGACCACTTCCGCCGCGAATATCGTCACTCGAGCAGGGAATTCGAGTACTAAGCCATCTCCCCGAACACCCGTCAGTTATGTCCCCGGGCTACACACACTGGCGCGGGATCACCTCCAGCGTCTCGGTGATGTCTTCGCCCATTTTGCCAGCTTGGCCGAACCGCAGCACGGGCAGTTTGATGGCGCGGCGATGACGACGCGCTCGCGCGGCAGATGCTCGGGAAAGGCTTGCGCGACGGACGCTTGCGCTCGAACGCCCTGACCGCCGAGGAACGTGCCGCCATCTCCGCCGCCACTTCGTCTTCGCTGGCGTCGGCCTCCAGTTCCTCGAGCTGCAGCTCCATCTGTTCGAAAAGCCAGGGCCTTGCACTCCGAGCGGCTGCCATGGATGTCGCGCTTCAGCTTCTCGATCTCGAGTCGGAGCCGGGCGATCAGTGCATCCGAATGCGAGTTCACCGCCTGGGCGCGGGCGGCAACGGCTTCCGCTTCACGTCGGGCTGCACGCTCGGCGAGGATCATCGCATGCCGCTTGCAAGGTCGTCGGGAAGCTGATCGACCGCATCGGTCATGGCGGGATGGAATCATATTCGCTCCCGCCGTGCCAGCGTTTTGCTCATCCCGCCGAGGTCGGACGCCAGGGTTTTTTGCGGCATTCGCCAGTCGATGCCTTCGAGCAGATAGCCGAGCTGCGCCGGCGTGATCACCACCGTGCCGTCGGCCGCTGACGGCCAGATGAAGCGGCCGCGCTCGAGCTTCTTCGTGAAGAGGCGGGCACCCTGGCCATCGTGCCAGATCACCTTGATCAGGCCGCCGCTCCGACCCCGGAAGACGAACAGATGGCCGCTCATCGGATCGCGGTTCAACGTCTTCTGCACCATCAGGGTCAGGCCGGGAAAACTTCTGCGCATGTCGGTATAGCCCGTCGCTAGCCAGAACTTCACACCGCTCGGGACCGGGATCATCGCCGCTCCAGCAGATCAAGAATGCGAGCCAAGGCTTCAGTGTCGATGTCGCTCTCGACCCGGAGACGACGGCCGCCGCCAAGCTCGATCATCACCATGCTTGCCTTCTTGCGCGGCCGGGAGACCGGTGGCGGCTCGGCCGGGGTCGCTGGCGCTGGCAGCGCTTCGACGACCTCCACCGGAACGAGCTGCGGGGCGGACGGCGCGGAGATCTGGCAGAGCTCCTTGCGCCAGCGGAAGAGCTGACTCACATGGATGCCGGCCGAGTGAGCGATCTCTGAAACGCTTGCGCCTCGCTCGTCGCCGCGACCAGCCGCTCCTTCTGCTCCCGAGACCAGCGCCGACGGCGCTCGACCGACGTAATGACCTCAATCTGATGCTTAGTCATAGGACTACTCCTAGTGCTTGCACTAGGACTTGCAGCCTTCAGCCTACCTCGGCAAGGCGGCCGTCACCGGAGGGCTACGTCGAGGATGAACTCGGTCTCCAGCGCCACTTTCACGCGACCGACTGCTCAGCAAACAAGTTTTCCTTAGGTTCGGCCTATGCCGTGGTCGGTGTTGCTGCGTTAGACTGGCAGAATCCGCTTTAGCGCGTGCTGCGCGTTAAGCCGCCATCTGCTCCGCGCGCATTCTGGCGAGGACTTCTAATGCGCGCTCAAGCTCAATCGGTGTTTTGCTGACCGGGTCGAGATATTTGGCGTAAAGAATATAGGCTGCCGCAAAGACCTCATCGATGGAGAGTTTTCGGTTGCGGCGTGGATTCGGCTGGCGATCGTCTGTCAGCCCCCAACCGGAATAGAAAGGGCATCCCACCGTCGTCACTTTGATTCCGCGCAAGAGAGCCTCGAAACCCGAAAGCGAGGTGATGGTATAGACGTGATCGACGGTTTCAAGCGAATCAGCGAGGCTAATATCCTGCGTAAGGATCATCGCGATGTCGCGAACGAGCTCGGGCTTGGACTTCGCTTTGGCCGTGCCCTTCAATATTTCGGGGTGCGGCTTGTATATGATCTGAGCGTCCGGGTTTTCTGACGCTGCGAGGCGGACGAGGTCGTTGTTCGTCAGTTTTTTTGCGCAGCCGTAGGCGATCGATGCGTCGCGCTCCACCTGACCGATAACGAGCACGCGCTGTCGGGTCTTGTTGCCGTAAACCGAGGCGATATCGAGTGATCGACCGGAATTGTACTTGCTGAGCCGGCTCTTGAGGAGCTGCTCCCGGGCGGCCTTTGCACGGCTCACCAAGGCGCTGTCGCCCTCGAAATCGTAGGTCTTTAGAATGTCTTCGAGGTCGGTCGGACCGTTGGCGTTGAAATACATGTCCTGCGCGTCAAAGGCCAGCGAAAGCGGTGGTACCTTCAACGCGCCGAGTGCTACAGATCGGAGAAATCCGTCCTCGACATAGAGGAAGGGGATGCTGTGGCGGGCGCAGAATTCCTTCAGCCTTGGCGGCCCGTTATATTGCCAGGCCAACACTTTAGCCCGCGGATCGCGAAGGAGCCGACGCTTCCAATAGAGATCGAATTCGAATGGCAAAAGACGGGGACGCGAAGGGATCACGTGCGCATCTGGAAACCAGTCACGTATGTAGGCTTTCCAGCGACTGAAGCCGTACAGGAAAAGCGGAGGGCGTTCAGCATTCTGAGCGTGAACGGTCCTCGGCTTCCGGTGGTTCAAAGCCATTTCCATGCTCCAATCCGGGCCATTCTCAGACCGCTTCCTTCTTGCGCGTCTTAACTGTCACAGGACTCAACCATTTTCTAAAGCCCAACCACCCTTCTTACGTCGTCCAACCGTTGGGACCAGGTGTGTTCTGCGAGCACATAACGTGCGCCTGCCTCCGCACGCTCCAAGTCCCGGGGCGAGGGGCCCCTCTTCAATCTGGAGAACAAATCTGTGGCCTCGGCAAAATCCCTGACAACGTGGCAGTATTCCGAGAAGTATCGATCGACAGCTACAGTTGGATTTGTCACTGCAATTCCACCGCAAGCGAGAATCTCGACCAAGCGGCGCGAATACATTGACGGGGAGTCCTCAATCGTGTTCACGTTAAGTGAAATTAGATGGTCTCTGTATACCTGAGCCGTGTCTGAATGCGGAATTGACGCTCGAACCTCTATTCCTTCAAACTCAGGATATCGATAGTTTGCGGAATTGCGCTCAGAGTTCCGATCATAAACGACGGTCTTAACCCCGGCGGTTGCGCAGGCGGAAAACATTAGGTCCTGCCAATTGCGCCTAGCCTCGTGTATTTTTCGACTGTAACTTCCGACGAAATTTGCCTTATTGAATTTGAAATCAAATCCGCGAAAATAATGGGTGGCTGTTTGTACGGGAAACATTAACGTGTTTACCGTAGCCCCATCGCGGATTACTTTTTTGTATCTGTCCATGCAGTTCACATCGACAGTGAAGACGTGGTCAAATAGTTCTGCGCTATCGATAAATCTATCAAAATGGACACCATCTTCTTTATTCCAGAAGACAGTCGGTATTCCGCGATCGCGAGCATACGACACGACCTTCTCTAGCTTTTTATTGTTGGTGTGCCCCCCTGGATACGATGCAACCTTATACTTCCACCGGCGTCTATGCCCCTCCCAAGCGGATTCAACGAACAACAAGTCCGGCTTCTGCAGGCGGAGCACCCATTTATAGTTCAGCGGCGTTAACGTCAGTACACGACATTCCTTTGACAAGCATGCCGCTGTAAGGCTGTCAGAAATTAGCGCAATGGTTAACTCACTTGTTCGCATTCACGGATTCCGATTTCTTATGTATTTCGGATCAAGTGGGCCGACCGGTCGACAAGGTCTGCCCGCCTAGAGGTGCCCGTACGAGCCTGGGGCGAAGCGTGTACTCAAAGAGCAGAGAGCATTAATCTCTCTGTATCAGCGCAATCTCACGCTTCACAGTCATCTCATAACCCGATTGGGATCGAACGCGCAGCGAAGCCGCCTCGGAGAGCTTGGTGAATTCGGCGGGATTGGAGTACAGACGCTCGACAGCATCGGCCATTGCGACATAGTCCTCCGCTGGTACCACGATCCCGCAACTTTCATCAACGAACTCTGGGATGCATGCCACATCAGTTGTGATTGGCACCAAGCCTGAAGACATTGCTTCGTCGCGTGAAACGCCCTGACTATCCATGCGCGTAGGCGACAAGAGAACACCAAAACCCTTGTGAATCTCCGCAATCTCTGGCTGAGGCAAGAAGCGGCGCTCTATTCGTACGTTTTCAAAGGCTCTTAGCGGAGCCGTCGTCTCCTCAAATAACTCCCCATCTCCGTAAAGGCAGAATGTAAGGTCTTTGAATATATCTCGCTTCGAAAGCTCGAGTATGGCAGATACAGTCAGATCATTGGCGTATACCCTGTTCGCATACGGCCTTATGGACAGAATCTTACCTCTTTTATCTTCGTTTTTCTCGTCATATCTAAATATGTTCGAGTCTATAAAATTGTGTACAACATGACTCGATTTATCTAGTCTGACTCCTATATCCTTCTGAGCTTCTTTCAGCAAGTACTCTGAAACAAATACAAAGTTCACATTGTCATTTGAGTCGGAGAATACCTTCCGCCAGAGCACCTTGCGCTTGTCGCTTAATCGTTTCTGGCGGGTGATTTCTTGCTCCTCCATGCCCTCAAAATTGAAGGCCCGTCGCTGCCACACTTGAATCTCGGCTCCGTGGATCCAAATGGTAATTTTGATGGTATGAAGGTAGTCTCTCAGAACACTCCACATATTTTCGTCTAGCAAGTGTACCAACACATGCCTGACCTGCCCTGCCTGCAAAGTGGATCGAAGCAGTTCTGCGTCTCCCGTCGCGACGTCGATGCCTTCGAACTCGCGATAGCCGAAGGCATCTTTGCTGATGCGAAATACGTCAGAAACGAGCCCTTCTTTTTTGTAGGCACGAAGGCGACTGTGGAGGAAGCCATAGCGATATAGGTCGTCATAGGCAGGGTACTGCTTGGAGAGGACTAGGTACGGCGAGCGAACGGCAAGTGCTGCAGGCCGTTCTATCTGGTTCCCGAGCACTACGGCCTCGATCTTTGCCTCACCCGCTCCCTGCACCCGGAAGCCAAATCGAACTGTCGTACAATTCTCTGGAATAGCGAGTGAATGGCGACCGCCCGCCTTATTTATCTGGTGTGAAATCTTTGCGCCATCTCCGTCCCTAAACTCGAAAACGGTCCTCAAGTCCAGATCACCCCCGCAAACCAGTTCAAACTGGCTGTTCAGCACTAGGTTCAGTTCGTGCCTGTCAAACTCTCGCTGGCAGTAAAGATAGATGTGTTTGTCATTTGCGAGCTTGGAGCGCAATTGGAGTTTGCCGCCCTCCATTCGCAAGTCTACCCCACTTGTTGCCTTAAGCATGCCATTGAGTTGCGCAGCGCCTAGCTGCGGCAGCTCGTTAGGTTTTTGTGAAGTTGAACTGCCGGCCACCGACGGATTCTCCGCGATTGGCATTATTTGATCCGCTAACGAAGCGCCTTTGTCGGCAATCGTCAGGTCTTCAACGTCTGACCTGATGGATTCGGGTAAGCGAGCGCCACCTTCAATGTAATGGAATTCATCAGTCGCTAGCATTTCCTGAAGCCGAACAGTCGCGCCACCTGGATCAGTAATCGCTGAACCAATCCAATCCTCAGTGATGGTGGATGCTCGAACTAGCGCAGACCGAACAAACAATCTGTCTGTCGTGCGATACTGGCGCCCGTCTTCGTGAAAGGTAAGGCCGCCATTTTCCGCTTGATAGTGACTTACTTTTCCAAACGCCTTCGCCGGAGAATATCTTTGAGCTAGCTGCAGGTCTGTTAGGTATTCAGTGCCGTAATAATCTTCAGGATGAAAGAATCCAACAAGAGCATCGCTGTTCGTGGCTGGAATGTGCTCGATACATGCTGCTTCGTTCGTGCATTCGACAATGCCTTCTACGTGGTTCAGTGCACTGCCGGGATAGCGCTTCAATACGACCAAACGCTTATTGGGATATCGCTGTCGGCTGAAGCTTTGCACCACCGATGCATACTCATCTGGTGTCTCAGCAACTGAGAACAGAACAATCAGTGGCCGAGCCGACGATTGCATGTCTCCGCTTAGCTTTGACCGAATATAGAACAACCGGTCGGCATAAGTATGCTCAGTCATGACCTTGCGCAGGCCGAGCAAGCGGAACTTGCGGTATCCAACTTCATCTTCGCAGATCGCCCCGAGACGTCGATGTAGTTCGGCGGCATTATCCGACGAAATCACCAGATCACCGAATAATAGCCTCACGCCGCGAGAAAAATTGGACGCAACGACGGTATTTGATGCCAGCAGTTCGAAAACACGCCGGGCAAACATGGTTTGCGACTGCTTGATGGTGTTCATATTGATGCCGTATCGATAGCCTTTATAGGCCTTATCAATCTCGGCAAAAGGCAACTTTCCCAATATCATTGGGGCGTATTGCTCAGGGAATGTATAATGTGGATGCGGATTGTCGAAGTTTCTGTCATAGATTTCGACAGGGCGCAGCGACCCGACAGCATCAATCAGGGCTGCGAAATCGCGTTGCCGCTCGGGATATCTTAAGTAGTAGGAGCCGGCGAAATTAAAAGCGTCTTTACGATCGTATAATTCTATTGGGTTGTGAATCCGCGGCTGTGCCGCGAACGGGAGCAAATACACTCGTTCATGGCCGACAGCCTCTTTATATTTTGGAACGCAGTCAATATCCGTTGTGAAGACATAGTCAACGCATTTTGCGATAAACACAAAAGTACTGAAGTGAACCGGATCCTCTTTGTTCCAGAAGAGGGATGGTATTTTTCTTTGTCTGCACCAGTCAATAAGCTCCAACACCTCAGGGTCAGCGTTACTGATCTTCCCCTGCCAAAGACTATCCAGACCCTTCCAAGCGGACTCGATGAAGAGCAAATCGGCATTAAATTCTGTAAGCTGTTGCCGCCAGTTTTGCGGATGAAGCTGCAGGAGCGTGCATTCGGGCTCGTAGGAATGGACAGTAAATTCATCCATAATCCCGGCTACACGCAACCTGCGCTTGCTGTCGACATTTAGCTTACAGGGAGGCGTCGCTAACGCGCTATCTAGAACCCGTTCTTTTTTTTTAATCCCGGTCTCCAGATCTTTCAGTTTGGCCGCACGACGACGTTTCCCCTCTTTGTGAATACGCAACGCCTCTTTGGGAAACTCCACGAAACCAGACCACGAGTTTGTCGCGCGTATTAGGGCTGCGCCAAGTTGATACGACAGCGTGTTTTTGGTGTTGGTGGCACGCGTCTCTGCAGCCAATCTTTGCTGTTCTGAACGGGTCAACAATTGCTCAGACCGCCGCAGGTCGGCCTCCAGCTTTCCCATCCTCTCCTTGTCTGATTTATTTTCGGCAATGGTGCTTTGAAGTTGCGCAAGCTCGTTCGCCAGTTGCTCCCGCTCGGACAAAAGCTCTCTTTCCCGCCCTTCTTTCTTCTTGACGCTCTCTTCAAGTCTGAGCCTTTCGGCTGAGAAAAACGCAAGCTGGTCCGTCAACTTCTCCCGTTCGGACAAAAGCTCCCGTTCTCGTCCTTCTTTCTTCTTGATGTTCTCTTCGAGCTTCAGCTTTTCGGCGGCGACAATTTTCATTGCCTCCGTGGTCTTCTTTAACATATCTTCTGAGCGCGACACTTCATCTTTCTTGCCGGCCAACTCGTCGCGAATAGCCCGCTCCACAAGAAAGAACGACTGTTCAAGTTGCTGTACCTCCTCGCTTGGAACGGAATTTCGGCCGTTCTGAAGCGGCCTATTTTCCGGTTTGACTGCAACCAGTCCGATCCAAGTTCCAAGAAACTCCAACGCAATAACGTTGAAATTGCGCGTTAAAAGATCGTATATTTCGGTGAGATAAAACGTGCGCTTGTGATCGATAAAGTCATTTATCCCGAACGGCACCGTGACAATAATGTGACCGTTTGGTTTGAGGAACTTTGCCGCGGCATCAAGCATGTCCTGCGGTCGAACTAAATGCTCAAGGACCTCTGAAATCACAACCGTATCGAAAGGTTGATGTTTTTTCGGATCGACGGTGAGAAAATCAGCTTCAACAAACTTGACCCTCTCCCGCGTTGTTTCTGATTCGTTTGAGAGGTGTTCTCGAGCTTGTTCGATCACCTTTTTAGAGCTGTCGATGCCCACCGCCTCCCTTCCTTCTCGCCCAAGAAGGATGGGTACAATTCCGGAACTGCAACCGATATCAAGGATCCTTTTTCCCTCGACCATACTACAGATCCAATGGATTCGTTTTTGCGTGCTGCGCATGAAATTGCGCCCAAGCTCTCCGTAGTATGCTTCCCACACCCGATCATGGGTGAGATCCTTTATGGACATGCGGTTACCTCCAGACCCTCCAGATTCCTCGAGTGTCAACCAACAACGCACCATCCCGCAGCACTGGTACGCGCTCCTTGAATTCCTTGTGGTCAACAAGCATTATAACGACGTCCGCAATTTCGAGAGCTTCAGCTTGGGTCGAAAGCCGCGCGCCGCGCTTGGCAAGATCCGCCGGTAGGGCGTCGATATTGGGTTCAACTACGTATATCTGCTCAGGATACTTATCGGCCAAGCGAAGCGCGATTTCGAGTGCGGGACTTTCACGGAGATCGTCGATATCTGGCTTGAACGACAGGCCCATGCACGCGATTTTGACCGAACTGGGGTGACATCCGTCCTTGGCGACCGCGGCAGCCACCGCAGTATGGACTTTTGCTTCAACCCAATGGGGTTTGCTATCGTTTACCAATCTGGCGGTTCGGATCAGCCGAGATTCCTCGGGTGACTTGTTGACAATGAACCACGGATCCACCGCGATGCAATGACCGCCGACACCGGGTCCCGGTTGCAGTATGTTTACGCGCGGATGTCGGTTTGCGAGCTTGATTAGCTCCCAGACGTCAATGTCCAACTTGTCGCAAATTAGAGACAGCTCGTTAGCAAACGCGATCGACACGTCGCGCGACGCGTTTTCCGTCAGCTTGCACATTTCCGCAGTGCGCGCGTCGGTCACGATGCATTCGCCTTGTACGAATACTTTATAGAGTGCTACCGCGGCTTCGGAGCATTTTCCTGTAAGGCCGCCAATTACCCGGTCATTCTCAACAAGCTCGCGGAGGACATGGCCGGGCAGGACTCTTTCGGGGCAATGGGCAATACGTATATCTGACTCCTCACCCCTGTCTTGCGGGAAACTCAGATCGGGCCGCTCCTCAGCCAGCCAAGCGGCCATCTGTTCAGTTGTGCCAACTGGAGAAGTTGATTCCAAAATTACAAGATCCCCCTTTTTCAAGACAGGGGCGATGGCTTTGGAAGCGGCTTCGATGAAGCTTAGATCCGGTTCGTGACCATCCCGAAACGGTGTTGGAACGGCAAGAAGGAAAGCCTCCGCGGGTTCGGGGATTGTTGTTGCCCGTAGATAGCCTTCGGTGACGGCGGCATGCACCACCATATCCAACTCCGGCTCGACAATGTGGATTTTCCCTTGGTTAATTATGTCGACGGTTTCTTGATTAACGTCTACGCCAATTACCTTAACGCCTCGTGCGGCAAATGCGGCGGCCGATGGTAATCCAATGTAGCCGAGGCCGATAATGGATATAGTTTTATTGATGAAGTGCTGCGGCATTATATTCCCTCTTTACTTACAGAACGCGTCCTGAATCGCAGACAGTATGCGAAAGCAGGCTTGCCCATCGCCATAAGGATTGTGAGCAAACGCCATCTGATCGTAGGCCGATTTATCGTTCATCAACTGACCCACGCCGGCCGCGATTTGAGCCGCATCGGTTCCTACAAGCTTTACCGTACCCGCCTTCACTGCTTCCGGACGCTCGGTCGTTTCGCGCATGACGAGGACCGGCTTGCCCAGGGAAGGCGCCTCCTCCTGAATACCCCCGGAGTCTGTGAGGATGATATGCGCTCGCGTCATCAGGTACACAAATGGCAGATATTCCAGAGGTTCGATTAAGTGAACATTTGGAAGCCCGTTTAGGATGCGCCCCACTGGCTCACGAACATTTGGATTGAGGTGCACGGGGTATACAAAGTCGTCAGAAGGGAATTCTTTGCTTAGTTGCTGTATAGCAGAACAGATGCGTTCGAAGCCGCCTCCGAAATTCTCTCGACGATGGCCGGTGATCAGTACGAGTCGGCGGCCGCGTAGAAAGGAGAAGCGCTCTGCTAGATCGGACGCCAGTCGCGCGTCGGTCTCCAGCCTGCGTTGAACCTGAAGTAGTGCGTCAATGACCGTATTGCCGGTAACGTGTATTTCATCGCTTGAAACACCTTCTCTTAGTAGGTTCAAACGCGATTCTTCCGTCGGAGCAAAGTGAAGTTTCGTCAACGCGCCCGTCAACTTCCTATTAGCTTCCTCCGGCCAGGGGGAATAGATATTTCCTGTCCGCAGCCCCGCTTCCACATGGCCTACTGGAATTTGGTGGTAGTAAGAGGCCAATGTGGTAGCCAGTGTTGTGGATGTGTCCCCGTGGACCAGTACCACATCCGGTGAAAAACCCTTTAGAATTGGCTCAATGCGCACCAGAATCTCGCTAGTGATCCCTGAAAGGGTTTGACCAGGCTTCATGATATCCAGATCATAGTTTGGCTCGATCTCGAACAGTTCTAAAACTTGGTCGAGCATTTGGCGGTGTTGAGCGGTCACGCAGACCCGAGCGTCTATCGTGTGCTGTTCCCTCAGCACTCTAACCAAAGGAGCCATTTTGATGGCTTCGGGCCGAGTTCCAAAAACTGTCAAAATTTTCATGCCGGTTATCTCGCAATCACTTCGTTGCTTAACTCGATGATACCCATGAGAGAAAGCGCGTCGGGCGCATCAGTATCCAAATGGATTAGCGTGAGCAACAGCTAGTGGCGCAGAGACACGGAAAATTAAAGCTTCTCGGTCCAAGATGTGCCGCCGTTTCACCCAACGAGGCCGTGAAATAGTCTGCGCACAGCATCGCAACTCTCGCGTGTTTGCAAGACAGGACGCTCCGATTAAGCGCGGACGCGGCCTTGACACGTCTGCAGTGCGTCTTAACACTCGGACACAACTACTGCTCTTGGAGAAGCCTAGCGCCAGCGACTGGTCGTTATGCCCGATCTCTGACGTTGTAATAGCTCATCACGCCGATCCCCCAAGCAAAGAGCAGCCCGAGGATCACGAGCAGTGCATTCACCAGTCGCGTGGGATATTGCGCCAACTCTGATAGCGTCGGCTCGATGAAAAGTGCGAGATAGCGCTGACGGTTGTTTGCCTCGATACGTGCCTTCTCAAGAGAGGCAAGAGCGGCCGTGTAAGCACGCTCGGCGAATTCGCGCTCGGTCTCCAGTTCTTCGAACTGAGCGATGCGGCCCGCGACGTCCGGGGAGTTGCGATCCTCTGTTGCAGATGTCCTTTCACCCGTCCCCAGTCTCTGGCGTTCGACGGCAAGCTGCTGCTCAAGGCTTTCTATGCGGGTTTTCAGCACGCGAATTCGCGGCGTGTCCTCGCTCATCTGGCTTTTCGCCGTGGCAAGATCGGCGTGGAGCTGGGTTAATTGCTGTTCCAGCGAGCCGATGAGCTGAATCGCGAGCTTTGCTCCTTCTTCCGGGCTGATTTCTTGTGATTTGTCGCGATACTCACGAAGCGCCACGCGCGCCTTTGAAAGCCGCGCCTCTCCCGCCAACACCTCGTCCTGCGCGGCGCGTAGCACGTCGTTGCGCGCCGAAAGCGAGAGACTGTTCACGAGATTATCGCTCTGATCGACGATGAACTGAGCGATCTCCTGAGCACGGCGCGGGTCGAATGCCTTGACGGTCACCTCCATGATGCTGGAAGCGTGGTCGAAGTTGACGTTCACCATGTCGCGCCAATAGGCGAGCTTATTCTCGATCGGCAGGTTGGAGCCGATGCCATAGAAATAGTCGAGCCCACGGGTGGCATAAACATCCTCGAGCTTGAACTTCCGATCGGCGGCGGCCACCATCCGTTCGCTCAGGATGTAATCCATGAGAATGTAGCTGTCCGAGACGGTGCTGCCTCCGGAGGCCTGGGTGAACATGCCCAGAATGTCGCTTGAAACGCCGCCCTCGATGCTACGCACGGCGAAGGACGTCGAGCTATGATACTGGTCGGCGGCGATGAAGGCCATGTAGAGTGAAGCGAGCGTTGCGGGCACGGCGACCAGCCCGACGAAAGAGGCGCTGATGATGGCGTGACGCCAGCGCAGGTTCTTGAGCCAGCGGGTCTTCCAATCCGACTTCGTGGCAGGTTCAGTCTTCTTGTGCCGCTCAGGAAGAGGAATGACAGGTGCGCTCTCGCGCCCCAATAGCCCCTCAAGAATGGCGATACCCTTGCTTTTCGTATCGCCTTTGGCGGTCGGGGTATTCTCGTCGGCGTGCGCGGTTTTTGGCCTGTTCATCGCCGCGTCGTTGCTGACCGCCATTTAATTCCCTTCCATATTTCTGTCGTGCACGCGGATCGCGTCTTCGACATTGTCATAATAGCTCAGCTTGCCTTTTTCCAGCACGACGCCGCAGTCGCAATAGGCGCGGATCGTCCCGGTGCTGTGCGACACCATAATCACATCGGAATCCTGGAGCCTGGTCTCGAAGACAGCCTGACATTTTTTCTTAAAATTTGAGTCACCAACGGCAGTGATTTCGTCGACGAGATAATAGTCGAAATTGACGCCCATGCTCAAGCCGAAGGCAAGCCGCGCTTTCATGCCCGAGGAATAGGTGCCCACAGGGGCCTTGAAGAACGGGCCGAGCTCGGCGAAATCCTCGACATAGTCGATCAGTTGCTCGGTATCTACTCCGTAGATGCGGGCGACGAAGCGCACATTCTGTTCGCCGGTCATCGAGCTCTGGAAGCTGCCCGCAAAGCCGAGCGGCCAGGAAATCTTGCCGCGCCGGATGATTCGGCCCTTGTCGAGCTTGATCGCGCCAGCAATCAGTCTCAAGAGCGTCGATTTGCCGGCGCCGTTGCGACCGAGCAGGCCGACGCTCTTTCCCCGATTGAGTGTGAGAGAAGCGTCCTCGATGATCGGCTTCTTGATGCCCTTGGTCCGGGCATATTTTGTCGCCTGTTCGAACCGGATCATTCGTTTCTCAGTGCCTTTTTGGAAAGCGTGAAGACAAGCATTCCGGCAAACAATGTCAGAAATGCGAATCCATAGAGGTATTCCATATCAAGGCCGATTGCCCTGTACTCCGGATAGAAGCCCTGCCGGAAGCCCATGATGATGTGAACCAAGGGGTTGAGCAGCACGAGGTCCTTATAGGGAGCGGGGATCGAATCAGGCAGGAAGAATACCCCGGATATCATGAACAGCGGACGGTTGACGATGTTGAAGATCTGTTCGTAGAGCGGATATTTCAAGAACAGCACGCTGTTGACCATTGCCACGCCGAGCCCGCAAAGGCACGCCAGCGCCACCGCTTCAAAGATCGCCGGCCAATGTAGGCTTGTCTCCCCCCGCATGGTCGCGACGATCGTGCCGAGAACGATGAAGCCCACGAGCGTCGTCGTGCCCACTTGGAGTACAAAGCGTGCGACGACCGTATCGATCGGCGCGACATTGGGGTAGCTGAGCAGCGCCTTGTTGGCCCTGACTGCGCTGTTCAGATAGCTGGTCATAGCCTGATAGAACTGGAAAGCGATATAGCCTGTCGCGAAAAACAGGGCGAAGCTCGTCCCGAGCGCCGGGGCGCGGGCGATCGCCTGGAAGACCAAGGTCATAAGGAGAATGTGGGCGGCGGGGTCGAGCAGCGCCCAGACATAACCGCCGGGTTTCGAGCCGAACCGCGTGGACATCTCTCTGACCAGCAGGGCGCCGACGACACGAAAATGCGTGGAAAGGTAGCTCACATCAGTCACCCGAACGGATAGAGAAGGCGGCCGATGGCCCTGAGCCGCCGGTCTGAAAGGCCGCGGAAGAACTGGATTGGGTCTGCCCTGAAATCTTCGACATCGCGGTCATTGCCACCGCGCTGGATGGCCCGGCACCAAGGCGGCGGTCAGGAGGTGGCGCCAGCCGAGAATGCCGTAGAGGCCCCACGCGCGCCACCCCGGCCCTCCAGGAGACGTCGCCTCCGGCTCCTCGATTTGCCTTCGTGTTGCTGCAACAGTCGCTTCGAATGACGTTTGCTCTCCGGTTTCGGGATCGACGTAGCGAGGATAGAGGAGATAGGCGCCCGCGAAAAGTGCCTCCAGGCTGAGCCCCCGGCCGCGGCGCGTGTTCGGTTGCCGGTCGTCCGCCAGGACCCAACCGGAATAGAAGGGCGAACCCAACCAAGCGCCTCTTTTCACCATAGACTTCTTCGGTCGTTCGTATGCGACCGTTGTTATATTTGCTGATACCGCTTTCAAGTAGAAGTTTGGTGCCCGCGCGGGCACGCGCCACTAGCGATTGGTCTGCTACGAAATCATAGGTCATGAGCAGAACTTCGAGATCGGACGGCTGCCGGCAATCGAAATATGGTGTTCGGCGGTCGAGCGTCAGCG
Organism: Sinorhizobium sp. 7-81; assembly: GCF_030124405.1. Taxonomy (NCBI): domain Bacteria; kingdom Pseudomonadati; phylum Pseudomonadota; class Alphaproteobacteria; order Hyphomicrobiales; family Rhizobiaceae; genus Sinorhizobium; species Sinorhizobium sp. 7-81. The sequence goes on from NZ_JASKLT010000022.1 coordinate 43,422, forward strand.
AAAGAGGAGCAGTGCGGCTGGCGCTGGGGCGCGCCGAGCGGAGAAAGCCGTCCTCCATGAACCAAACGGGGATGCTCCGCGCCGTCGCGAGCGCGGCTAGAGCGGGCGGTAGTTCCGGACCCCAGACGAAGATCTCGCTTGTATCGCGGGCGAGAATTGTTGGTTTCCAGACGTGCTCGAAATCGCGCTCACTCAAATTCTTCGGTAGGAAACGAAAGCATCTGCCAGGGAAGTACTGCTGGACAAAGGCTCTTTTCCATTCCGTGACGTGGACAGCAAAAGTCATCACCTGCCCTGATACGTTGGCAGGTGTGATGAGGCTAAAGCCGAGTTCGGCCGCTTCTGTACGTTGCCACGTCACTGTCGTCTGCGCCTAGACCCAGAAAATCCCACCGCTACCTACACGTTCAACCCTTGTCTGTCAGCCTAATTCGCGTATTGCCGCGGTACTTAGCGATCTCAAAACAGGCTTCTAAATGACTTGTCTACCGGCTCTGCTTCGTTCCTACAACAGTTCGCGCCTTGGTCCTGCCTCAAGGCTGATCTTAGCCGACCGCTGCTTCGCGCTCCAATTCCGCCAGTCGTTCTTCACAGATTGTTCCGAAGAGCCGGGTGAGAGAGTTGGTTCGCTCTATGAGCCAGCGAGTGCTTCCTCGGTGATCTCGAAGTGCATTGCGCCTGATGGGGAACAAAAGCGGCGAGGGTGAGATTGGATTCGTCTAGATAAAAACGACCGCTATCGACGAAATCCGCCGCATTCGCGAAATGTTTCCTCGAAAATGCTCACTCGCCACCCTGAGCGCATCAGCGAGAGCAAGCCGCTTCGGCTCCGCCAGCGGCCGATCGTCGAGCTCATTGTGCACGACGCAGGTAGCTTCGTATTTCCAACTGTAAAAACGAGAAATACTTCCAGAGGATCAGGACTGGGCAGGGGATTCGGGCGGTCGAAAATGACCGATCGTGAGCATCACGCTCCCTCACGTGGTTTCCCGGTGAGTCGATTTGACGCGCGGCATGATACCTTGTTTCGTTTATCCCATTCCCCAACCTCATTGACCTGATAAAGAAGCTTGGGACGATCCGCATTGCTCACCGTTTTTCAATGTTCCTACCGAGACGCTGCCGTGATAGCCTTCCGAAACTTGTTGATCGGCCATGTACATCCTTTCGTCCATCACATTTTTCTTCGCGACAGCCGCCAGGGCTCCACAGTGTGTGCCTCTGAGTAGGTCGCGAAGGTAGCTGAACCGTTCCCACGGATAGGAATGATGGTTGGTCTCTGAGAAGGGAAGGGCCATGGAGGATGGCGCAGTGGCCAAGAATATCTTCGGCCGTGGTCCAGTGGCTAGCGCACCGAAAAGACTAACGCCTCCTTTGGGCAGTAATTGCCTTCTGCCAAGGGAGATTGTCCTTGAGCCGTAGCTGCCTGCAAATTTCAGAGACCCCTTTGGGCTCAATCGAGCCATTCATCGCGTAGGCACCATTGTCCGGGTGGATCGCGGAAGTCCAACGCCGACGCGCCGGACGGCTAGTTTGCGGATCAAGCGCGGTCATTCGCCTTTTCCGCCTCTGACCGCCGCATTCCGCACGGGCCAGACTTCCCGAGATGCGGGCCAACGTGGGGCTGAGGACAGCCCCGCGGCCAGACGCGCACAAATGTTGAGCCACATCCTGGGCTGGAGAAGTCGGCTCTCACTTCAAACGCTTAAGTAGTTCCTGGGCGACAGCCGGAGCGGAGGCCGGATTTTGGCCCGTAATCAGTTCCCGATCGGTGACGACATGTGCGCTAAAGGGCACCTCGGACCGACTATATCGACCGCCGGCTTGAGTGAGAGCATCCTGCGGATAGAACTTCATCTCGCCCCCGCCGAGCAATCCCTTGGCCATATCCTCTTCCTCATTGCTGATGACAGTCAGATTGTAGCCTGCATAGATCCATTTACCCTCTGCTTTCGCCGCGTCTCCGGCTTCAAGCTGTGTGGTGAAAGCCTTCGGGTCGCGCAGTGTCGAGATGAGCGCGATGGGGCCATGGCAGGCCAGTGCGGTCGTTTTGCCGCGATCATGGAAATGCCTCAGCAACTTGCCAAGTTCGGGACTGACGAGAAGATCCTGCATCGGGGCGTGGCCGCCAGGCACATAGACGGCATCGAAATGGTCGTAGCCGATCCGCTCAACCCGCGCGAGACTGACAGCGGGAGATGCGCTGCTCGACAACAGGCGCAATTTGTCGAGCAGCGCCTGGCTCGCCTTCATTGCGCCTTCGTCGCCGCCAAATACATCTTGTCGATGGACGTATTGTCGACGGACGGAGCGGTGCCCTTCGGAGTGGCAAAGGTGATCTCGTGACCGGCATCGAGCAGCGCCTTGACCGGCTGCATTAGTTCGTTGAGGTAAAAGCCGGTCTCGAAGACCTTGCCATCCTTGAGCTCGAGGTGGTCTGAATCGGAAAGAACCACCAGCACGTTTGCCGCATGGGCGCTAGCGCCGCTGAAACTGAGGGCAAGGGTGATGGCGAGGTGACGCAGGTGTTTCATCGGCTTGTCTCCGCATGCTTCAAAAATCGTGTTGTGAATGGGAGTGAATGGCTGTTTCAGCCGGCGACCTTCACCAGCCGATGCAGCGAGAAATCCGCGAAATAGTCGCCGACGCCGCTTGCCAGAAATCGCTGCATGGCAGCGCCTTCCATGTGGGCACGCCACTGGGCTTCCGTCTTCCAGTTTTCGACGAAGATGCGAACGCGGCCGTCATCGAGAGACTGGTGCAGTTCGTACCGCAGGCAGCCGTCCTCCATGAGTGTTTCGGCGACCAGCTTTTCCTGGGCATCCCCAAGCGCCGTCTCCATGCCGGGTTTGGCGGTGGTGATGGCAATGATTGTAAGCGGGGAGTTGGACATTGAGCTCTCCTCTCAAGCGATCGTGTTGACGAGGCCGCCTTCGGCGCGCAGGGCTGCGCCATTGGTGGCCGACGAGCGCGGGCTGGCGAGATAGGTGACGAGATTTGCGACTTCCTCTGCCTCCACCATCCGCTGCAGGATCGAAGCGGAGCGCGCAGTGGCAAAGAATTCCGCCTCGATCTCTTTGATCGGAGCAGATGGATTGTTCGCTTGGCTGCGCAGGAAGGCTTCGATGCCTTCCGAACGGGTCGGCCCCGGCAGCACCGCATTGACGGTCACGTTGGTGCCGCGCGTCAATTGCGCCAAGCCGCGCGAGACCGACAGTTGCGCCGTCTTGGTGGTCGCGTAGTGGATCATATCAGGCGGAATGGCGAGACCGGACTCGCTCGCGATAAAGATGATCCGACCCCAGTTCAGCTCCAGCATGCCGGGCAGGTAAGCGCGCGAAAGGCGCACGCCGCTCATCACGTTCACCTCGAAGAGCTGGCTCCAGTCCGCATCGGTGATGGCGACGAAGTCCTTGCTTTCGTAAATTCCGAGATTATTGACCAGGATATCGACCGACGGTGCAGCCTTGGCGATGATTGCCGCGCCTTCAGCGGTGGCAGCGTCCGCGAGAACGCCGGTGGCAGCCTCGCCGCCGGCCGTCCTGATATCGGCGATTGCTTTGTCGAGTTTCAGCTGGTCGCGGCCGGTGATAATCACTTCTGCGCCTTCGAGGGCGAGAGCGCGGGCGATTGCGAGCCCAATGCCGCCGGTGGCGCCGGTGACGAGAGCGGTTTTATCGGTCAGTTGTAAGTCCATAACGTGGCTCCAGATTGTGTCCGAACGCAATCTATGATCTGAGAACCAGCGGAACTATTGCCCCAGATGGACATGCACCTGTGAATGGAGATCATCAGTGCCGCGCATTCTCATGGAACGGTCTGGCGAGATGGAGGTGTTTGCGCGGGTCGTGCAGGAGGGCGGTTTCTCGGCAGCCGCGCGCAGCCTCGACATCACGCCGTCAGCGATCAGCAAACTGATCGCGCGTCTGGAAGCAAGGCTTGGCACTCGCCTTCTAATGCGCACGACGCGCGCGCTGACGCTGACCGAAGAAGGCGAAGCTTTTCATCATGCCGCGCTCAAGGTCATACAGGCTCTGGACGATGCCGATCAGGAAGTGTCCGGTGGTGCCGTTCGTGGCCGGCTTCGGGTGAACGCCACGATTCCATTCGGCACCATGTTTGTGGCGCCGGCCATGCCCGCTTTCATCGAGCGCAACCCTGATTTGATCGTCGATCTGAGCTTCACTGATGGTATCGTCGATTTGGTGGCCGAGAAGACGGACGTGGCCATTCGCATGGGAAACCTGCCGGACAGCGGTCTAATCGCGCGAAAGCTCGGGCAGAGCAGGCGTGTCGTATGCGCCGCTCCCTCTTACCTCGAGCGCAAAGGAAGACCCGCAACGCCGGCCGACTTAGATCGTCATGACTGTCTGACCTTTAACTTTCGCCGCGAACGCCCGTCTTGGCCCTTCCTGTATGAGGGCCGGGAAGTCGGCCAGCCGGTCACCGGAAGCTTGGTCGTCAACAATGGCGAGACGATGAAGCAGATGGTGCTTGCCGGAGCCGGCATTGCCCGGCTGGGACTGTTTCACGTCGCCACCGATATTGCCGCCGGAAGGCTCGTGCCTCTGCTCGAGGAGTGCAATCCAGGCGACCTCGAATTGATCCACGCCATCTATGTCGGCGGCGGGCCACTGCCGCATCGGGTTCGAGCCTTCATTGAGTACATCATCAAGACGCTGGAGCAATCGCCGCTCCTGAAGGGGTATCCCAACGCAGCGTAATGGCGACTCCGACAGAAGTCGTCAGTAGCGCTCGAACCGCTAGGCCACCCAAAGGAGACCAGCAAGAGTGTGCCGCCGGTAGCGCTCAATTTGCTCATCCACTGTCGGACCGTCTCCTGCCTTATATGGGCGCGCGCAAGGAGGAGCAGCTTCGAGGGAAACTAAGCGCAATCGGGCGGGCTCTCTCAATCGAGCAGATCGTGGAACTTGATGCCGCCAGCGCCGTCGCCGCACCTATAGGCCGCAGGAGTGTTTTGACCGCATTGATCCGCCGGTCAAAGGATAAACAACGGGCAACGTCCCGAATAGAACCTACGTGTGCGATCTGATGGTCGATCGCACGTGGTCCGCATTAATCAGGGGCATGCGCCGTCGGTTCCACCTCGATCAGTTTGCGCGGGTGCCATGAGCTGTAAACAGGTGAATCCTTCTGATGTCGAGATTGATCTTGATGGGGTGGCCAGGCTGCAGGTTGACTCGGTCGCGCAGCACGATGTTCACGTCCGAAGATCCGAGCTTTGCAAGCACATGCGTTTCCGATCCGGTTGGCTCGACCACGACCACGCTAGCCGGTGCACCCTCATCGACGATCGTCAGATGTTCCGGCCGGACGCCGTAGACCGCTGCCGTCGCGCCTTGATAGCCCTCAGGCATTGGAAGCGCTACCCCGCCATCGGTGACGAACTGCCCATTGTTGACCGCCCCCTCGAAG
>NZ_JASKLT010000023.1:0-48816 GCF_030124405.1 Sinorhizobium sp. 7-81
TCGCCACCTGCAAAAGCTTTTACCAGAGCTCGGCACGGCGACCCTCGACTATGATGCAGCCCGGATCCGTAATGTTGTCCGCGAGTGGCGCGAGCGAACGCGGCACCGCTTCGAGAAACCGCACGACCTCGTCGGCCCTCAAGATCGCCGGCAGCTTGCGCGGCGTGCGCGCATAGGCAATCCGCTCGGGTATCTCCGCCCGATCCAGCGTCACGCCGTAAAAGAACCGCAGGGCGCAAAGCGTCTGGTTGAGCGCCGGCCAGGAGATGCCCTGCGACACCAGGTACACCTGGAAAGCGCGCACATCCTCCAGCCCCAGACGATCCGGGGAGCGGCCGAAATAACGGCTGAACTTTGTCACGGCATGCAGGTAGGATCGTTGCGTGGCCGGCGACAGGTTGCGGAGCGTCATGTCGTCGATCATGCGGCGGCGCAGCGGTTTCACCGCTGCCGGGGCGTCGGTCATCGGTCGGTCTCCTGGTCAGGGGTTGGTTGTCAACACCCCAACATCCCATCAGGAGACCGCGCCTCCAAATACCACCTCTCCCGCGTCAGCGGGTCAGTTAAATCTGGAGCGATTCAGCTAAAGCTGACCGACTCTAATCATCAGGGCCTACATCACTTGGCGGGACACGATCACGTCTCGTGTTGGATCCATTATAAAGACTCAAGCGCTTTATCGACAGCATCTCCTAGACGCTCGACGATGTCGTTCACCGCATCGTGGGTCACAATGAACGGTGGAGCAATCACAACATGATCGCCCTTACGGCCGTCGACGGTGCCACCGGAGGGAACGACAAGCAGTCCTCGCGCCATCGCCGCATCGCGAACTCGAGAATTTACACCAAGAGCTGAATCAAAAGCGTCCTTACTTGATCTATCCGAAACTAATTCAATGCATTGCAATAGGCCCCGACCGCGGATGTCTCCGACATAAGAATTGTTGCTAAATCGGCTTATCAAAGCCTGCCGAAGGGCCTCCCCCATCGAGCGCACGTTGCTTATGAGATTTTCGCGTTCAACTATTTGCTGTACTTTTAATGCCGCCGCGCAGGCGACGGCCTGACCAGAATACGTAAACCCGCCACGAAACGCTCCCGATCCATTTCGAATTGCCTCGTGGATGGCATCGGTGGTCATAACCGCGCCGATTGGCACGAAACCAGCACCAAGTCCTTTGGCAACGCTAAGAATATCAGGCGTGATCCCTTCAGCGGCGCAGGCATGCAGATCACCCGTTCGCCCCAGGCCACACAAAACTTCATCACAAATAAGAAGAATCCCATATTTGTTGCAGATCTCACGAACCCGCTTGAAGTACCCTTTCGGGGGAGGCATGGCACCAGAGCCGTTTCCACCCACAGTCTCGGCGACGAAAGCAAGCACCGAGTCCTGTGGTACGCGCAATATCGCAGCTTCGAACTCGTCTGCAACCCGGAGGCCGTATTCTTCCTCGGTTTCATCATCGAGTTTTTCCCGGTAAGCGTAGCAGGTGGGCACATGGAGGATATCTGGTGCGATATCCATGAACGGCGTCCGCCGCATAATATTGGCGCCTATCGCAAGACCGTGCAGAGTGGCTCCATGATAGCTATTTCGTCTAGCGATTATGCGTGTTCGCTTGGCCTGCCCCGTTTCAACTGCGTATTGCCTTGCGAGAAGAACGGCAGTCTCAACGGCCTCGGATCCGCCAGAAACAAAGAAGGCCTTCTTCAAGCCAGTCGGAGCACGTGAGACCAGATGGACAGCCAATTCCTCCATGGGCTGGTTGGTGAAGACTCCACCATGAAAATAAGGAACCTTGCGAAGTTGCTCCTCAATCGCCTGAGCAACTTCGTTGTTGCCGTGGCCAAGTGCCGACACCACCACGCCGCCTGAACTTGCGTCCAGATATCTCTTTCCGCTATCGTCAACGACGTAAATTCCCTCCCCGGAGGTGATAAGAGGTAGCTTCCGGTTCAAAGCTCGATGAAATACACTTGACATTTTGGTCCTTCCTCAGGTTGTTGGAACGGTTTGCATCTTTTGGGATCAGAATGCGCTGTTGTTTCATTCACGCTTCGCGACCATGCACCAAACGTTCTTAGTACCGCTGTTAAGTTTTTGCCCCAGAGATAAGGAGAATGCCACTTAGAGCGACTACGATTGCTCCCAAAATGGTGGTGAGGTCTGGAATCTCACTCCAAAACAGCCATCCTAAACTTATCGACCAAAGAAGCGCACTGTAATCAATGGGCGCGACTACGGCAGCAGGGGAGAGACGAAAGGCCTGCGTCATTAATGTTTGGCCAACGGTTCCAAACAAAGCGATTCCGATGAATAGTAAGAGATCATCGACTCGAGGTGCAGACCACACGAATGGCACGATCAAGCCGCTTAGAATGGCGCTGGTGCCGGTAAGGTAGAGCGAAAGCGTCCAAACGCTTTCGCGAGGGTCGACCAAGCGGGCGCTGATGAGCAAAAAAGCATGAAAAAAGGCGCTGCCCACCGACAACAGCGATGCCGGTTGGAAAGCCCCCGTTCCAGGACGCGTGACGATTAGCACTCCGACAAAGCCTCCCGTCACCGGCAACCAACCGTGCCATGCTACACGTTCTCCAAGGAAGCACGAAGAAATAGCAGTAATGAAGACAGGCGCCATAAAGCTAAGCGTAGTGGCTTCGGCTAATGTCAAATGCACCATGCTTGTTAAAAAAAGCGCAGTAGCACCAAGCCAGAGTGCACCTCGCAGCAGATGAGCAAACGGACGATATGAGCATAAAGATGCGACGCCACCCATCTTAAGTGTAATTAGAAGGGCGATTGGAAGTGCAATGGCGTTGCGCAGGAACAGAATCTCGGCCGACGAATAGCTGCCGATTAAGTTTTTCGCGATGGCATCACTGATGCTGAGGCTTGCCACTGCAATGCACATCATTAAGACTCCCGTCCAATATTTTCGACGAGTATTATTGCAATGGTTGTTCAAATATAGGATCTCCCGATAACGGACACGATGGCCGGCGGCCTCTCTATGGAGGAATAGTTTCCTAATCTGCTTCGCAGGAGCTGGCCGGCTGTACTGTTGCAAATGATGCATACCGACACTCTGAGGTTTCGTTTCAAGCTGTGACGTTTGGAGGTTAGAAGGATGGCTCGAGGATCGCCCGGGCCACTGTCCTTGCCAGACAACGCAAGTATCATGCCAGAGGAAAACCGATGTATGAACAATAGGATGGTTTACAGCTCGATGGCCCAAACGCTCCGCGTTGTCGGAAATGGGACACGCTCAGTGAAGTAAAACAATGGGTCAAGTTGGCCCGAGGCGGGCGCCGGGGCGATTTTGTAGTCGACCACCGAGGACCAGACCTAGGTCTCTTGAAGTAGTCGAGCCGCGCCGGGTTGAGCGGGCCAAGCCACAGGTCCGCTTCAGGCAGAAGATGCCGACCCGGAGTTTCTGAGTTTGCGATATACCCAGCGGCTTCTTACCATGTCTTCGATGCTGAGGCCGCTCTTCTTGTGAAGGCCATGCCGCCCGCATCCAGCCCTTGGCCTGGCGCAGGTTTTCACGGCTTGCATAGCCGCTGTCGGCGGCCGCCTGCCGCGGCGCCTCGCCATAGAAGGCGATGTGGCACTCCAGTAAGGGCAACAGCCGCTCGCTGCGGCCGGGTTGCCGGCTTCGATGACGAGATCGAGGATCAGTCCGCTCCTGCCGGTGGTCAGATTGATCTTGTGTCCGTATTCGACGTCGCGGCTGCTCTTGACGATGATTCGGCATGCGGCTCGAACAGACTCACAAGCTTCTGGCCGGCACCGCTTCGCCTGCCAGCACCGGCCGCTCGGTCTGAGCGATAATCTGCGTGATCGGCGGTTGATAGTGGCGAACCTGGGCCTGCCAGAGCTCGTCTGCCGGACCTGGCGCCAGCCGATGGTGCTTGCGCGCGAGGCGGAGAATGCGCGGCTGCGGCAGATCATCAAGGAGTTGCAGCGCCATCGCTTCGACGACCGAGCCGAGAGCTTGCCCGAGGACCAACTCCTGCTTGAAGAAGCCGAACAGATCGAAGCGGCCACAGACGAGGAAAGGGCGCAGGCCTCCATTGCGGAGCGTCAGAGCGGCAAGACGGCGGACGAACCGAGGTGCGCTTCCCGCCCATCTGCCGCGCATCGAAACGGTCGTCGACATCGATCACTATGCCTGTCCCTTCTGTCAGAATCCGCTTCACCGGATCGGCGAGCACGTCAGCGAGAGGCTCGACATTGTTCCCGCCCAGTTCCGCGTGCTGGTCATGCGCCGGACGAAGTATGCCTGCCGCGCCTGCGAAGACGTCGTCGTTCAGGCTCCGGCGCCCGCGCGACTGATCGAAGGCGGCATTCCGACGGACGCGACCGTCGCGCAGGTGCTGGTCTCCCAATACGCCGACCACTGTGTGCCACGAACACACCAACGATGGAGGTGTGGAGCTGTGTAGAAGATGAAGGAGGGCCCTTCGCAGCCGGCGATTAGGAACTGGCTGCAAACCACCGCGTGCTGCTCTCGCAAAGAGCGATGGTGGTGAGCGACGCGGAAAAGGCGGGACGAGATTCCGTCAGGTGAGGTTCAGGGAGACGAGCGAAAGCAAACCGATGATGAACTGCCGAAATCGTATCGACGATGTCAGGGTTGGTGGTCACCCTGGGATCAGTCTGGGCGGAGACCTGAAGGCCGGCCCCGGGCGACAGCCGGCTCAAAGTCGGCGTGAACCTGGACCAGGCTTTTACATGGAACGTGGGAACCTGTCGTCCTGATCTGAAGGGAGAAGACCGAGCGGGCGATCCCCGCGAGGTCCAGAGTACCGATGCAAGGCACAGGGACAGAACAGCTCGTAGTAGGGATGAAGGGTTCTGTAATGGGACTGGACTGAAGGGGCTGTGGTGTTCAGTCTTGGCATACGGCAACCGGTGACGGGAGGAGCCGCATGAACAAGGCAAAGCCGCTCGACATCCCGAAGCGGGAGGTTTCGGATTCAAGTGTGAAGGCCAACCAAGGAGCGGCTGGGGTAGACGGACAGTCAATCCAGGACTTCGACGCTCGGCTTGCCGATAATCTCTATAAGCTCTGGAACCGGCTGTCTTCGGGCAGCTATATGCCGCCACCGGTCGACGCGGTCCGGGTCGCACGTCAGCGCCGCTGGCGATACGACTGGGTCGTCGATATTGGCATCAAAGGATTCGTCGACAACATCGATCACGAGTTGCTGCTTAGGACCGTGCGAAAGCACACCAATTGCCTGTCGGTCGTACTCTATATCGAGCGTTGGCCGAAGGCTCCGGTGTCGATGGCAGATGGCAGCTTGGTTGCCAGGGACAAGGGGACGCTACAGGGTGGGGTCATCTCGCCCCTGCTGGCAAACCTGTTCCTGGATTACGTGTTTGACGTTTGGCTCGAAACCGGGTTTCCCGGCATACCGTTCGAACGGTATGCGGATAACATCATCTGCCACTGCCGCAGCGAGCGACAAGCCGTGGTTCTCCGGGCGGTGCTGGAACGGCGGTTCACCGCGTGCAGGTTGATGCTCCATTCGGAAAAGACGAAATCGTCTACTGCAAGGACACCAAGCGCGCCGGTGAATTCCACATTCAGCAATTCTCGCCCCCTTCAGCGAACTCTCTCGCATCGACGTTGTCGCTGTCGGAGCCGAACTGTGCGCCTTTTACCCGTCGCAGGTGACGCCGTCGCGCCGCAGTTAGTCGAGATGCCGCGACAGAGGCGCACGACGGCCATTGTTGCGCACGACCCGCGCCTTGACCGTGCAAGGCCGCGTCCGGTTGGTGATCAAGCGATTGGCGCGGACGCTTGCGACGCGGCCGCGCGCGAAACCCGGTCCGCGTCCAGAGCCCCTGCGGATCTCGCCGGGTCGAGAGACGCGACCGCCGGCCTTCTCGACAGCGGCAAGTGCCTGGGCAATGAAGGGCCTTGCCCGCTGGCTTTTCGATGATCGGATGCGGCCAGGCCGGACGCGGAAATCATCATCCCTATTCATCAAGAAATACGGCGCGAGGTGCGCAGTGCATTGTAACAGCAGGGTAATTTGCCAGTGCGCACATCACGTTTCGCGCTGACGATGTGCGCATATGACCAGAAAACCCAATCAATACAACCGACCGTCCAAGCCGCGATGTGCGGCCTTGCCCGGTCGGTTCCCTCGCTCCCCCGCTCCTTTCCGCTAAGACTGCCGTCGGCTTCGCGCCAGCGTTCAAAGCTACGCTGCTCATCGTTGGCCCCCTACTCCGCCGCGCGTCGAACGAACAGGCCGCCGGACGCCGGCACGAGCGCCGATAAATCGACAATGGCGAGCTCCTGCTCCGAGCGGCCGAAGGTCAGTCGGCGGGCTTCTTGAACGGGAAATGTTCGCGTGGTTCTGTTGCACGGCCAACAACGGTGAACCGGCCCAGCCACTGCGCTCTGAACGCGCGGCGACTTGCGCGACGAGCGCCGCGTTCGTGTCGATCACGGGCCCCACCTTCGCGACGTAGTCGACGGTCTCGAGGGGCAGTGGGTCTTCGGTGAGGAAGCGCATAGAGAACGTCGAAGGTCCCCCTTTCCACATGGCAGGCGCGCTCGACGAGCTTTTCGAGACCTCGTCCTTGATGAAGGCGGCCTTGGCCTCGCGCTTGGCCTCCATCACCTCGCGCAGCAGGTCCTTGGGATCGCGGCTCGCCCGCATGTCGCGGCCGCCGCCGCCCCAGGACGCCTTCAGCATCACCGGATAGCCGATCTCCTCGGCCAGCCGCTTGATTTCGTCGGGATCATCCGGCAGCGGCTCCGTCGCCGGCGCGACCGGTACGTCGATCGAAATCGCCAGGTTGCGCGCCGCCACCTTGTTGCCAAGCTGGCGCATTGTCTCCGGCTTCGGGCCGATGAAGGTGATGCCGTTCGCCGCACAGGCTTCGGCAAATTCCGGGCTTTCGGACAACAGGCCGTAGCCCGGATGAATGGCATCGGCGCCGGAAAGCTTGGCGACGCGGATGACCTCGTCGATCGACAGATAGCTTTCGATCGGGCCGAGATCGCGGGCAAGGTGCGGGCCGCGTCCGACCTGATAGCTCTCGTCCGCCTTGAAGCGGTGCAGCGCCAGTTTGTCCTCCTCAGCCCATATCGCGACCGTTTTAAGTCCCAGTTCGTTGGCCGCGCGGAACACGCGGATGGCTATTTCGGAGCGGTTGGCAACAAGTATCTTCCAAATGGGCACAGGCTACCTCGCTGAGAAGTCGTTTACATGTTCGGATAGACCGGGCCTTCGCTCCCCTGTGGCGGCACCCAGTTGATGTTCTGGTTGGGGTCTTTGATGTCGCAGGTCTTGCAGTACACGCAGTTCTGGGCGTTGATGACGAAGGTCGGCTTGCCGTCCTTCTCCACCCATTCGTAAACGCCGGCCGGACAGTAGCGCGCCGAAGGGCCGGCATAGACGTCGTATTCGGAGCGCTTCTGCAGCTCCCAGTCCTTCACCTGCAGGTGGACCGGCTGGTCTTCCTCGTGGTTGGTGTTCGACAGGAACACCGAGGAGAGCCGGTCGAAGGTCAAGACACCGTCCGGCTTCGGATAGTCGATCTTCTGGTGTTGCTCCGCCGGCTCGAGGCTCGCCGCATCGGTCTTGCCGTGTCTCAGCGTGCCGAAGACGGAGAAACCGAACAGCGTGTTGGTCCACATGTCGAGGCCGCCGAGCGCGACGCCGATGGCGGTGCCAAAGCGCGACCACAGCGGCTTGACGTTCCTCACCCGCTTCAGGTCCTGGCCGATGGCGCTGTCGCGCCAGCCGTTTTCGATCTCGATCGGCTCGTCATTGGCGCGGCCGCTGGCGATCGCCGCGGCGAGTTTTTCCGCCGCCAGGATGCCCGACAGCACCGCATTGTGGCTGCCCTTGATGCGCGGCACGTTGACGAAACCGGCCGAGCAGCCGATCAGCGCGCCGCCGGGGAAGGAAAGCTTCGGCACCGACTGATAGCCGCCCTCGGTGATGGCGCGGGCGCCATAGGAGAGGCGCTTGGCGCCCTCGAAGGTGCCGCGGATCGCCGGGTGGGTCTTGAAGCGCTGGAACTCCTCGAAGGGGTGCAGATAGGGGTTCTTGTAGTTGAGGTGGACGACGAAGCCGACGGCGACGAGGTTGTCCTCGAGGTGATAGAGGAACGAGCTGCCGCCGGTTCTCATGTCGAGGGGCCAGCCGAAGGAGTGCTGCACCAGGCCCGGCTTATGGTTTTCCGGCTTCACCTCCCAGAGCTCTTTCAGGCCGATGCCGAATTTCGGAACGTCGCGGCCTTCACCGAGCTTGTATTTGGCGATCAGTTGCTTGGCGAGCGAGCCGCGCACGCCCTCGCCGATCAGCGTGTATTTGCCGAGAAGAGCCATGCCGCGGGCGAAGTTCGGCCCCGGCTCGCCCGAGCGTTCGATGCCCATGTCGCCGGTGGCAACACCGATCACTGCGCCTTCGTCGTTGTAGAGCACCTCGGTTGCGGCAAAGCCCGGATAGATCTCAACGCCGAGCGCCTCGGCATGTGTCGCCAGCCAGCGACAGACAAGCCCAAGCGATACGATGTAGTTGCCGTGATTGTTCATCAGCGGCGGCATCAGGAAATTCGGCAAGCGGATCGAGCCGGCGGGACCCAAGAACAGGAAATGATCGTCGGTGACCTCGGTTTTGAACGGATGGTCCGGCTCGTCACGCTAGCCGGGCAACAGCCGGTCGATACCAATAGGATCGACGACGGCACCCGAGAGGATATGGGCGCCGACCTCGGCGCCCTTTTCGAGCACGACGACCGAGAGCTCCGGATTGACCTGCTTCAGCCGGATCGCCGCCACAAGCCCGGCCGGACCGGCGCCGACGATCACCACGTCGAATTCCATGCTCTCGCGCTGGAGGAGTAGGTTCATTTCGATCGGCTCCTTAACCTTGAACTATTCCGGCGATAAGTGTTGCTGAACCGATCGCCAGCCAAGCCGAGGCTATTCGCTGTATCACAAGGAGCCGGGAGTCATTGCCTGCCGTGTCTCCCTATGATGGTACCCAATCCACTCCAAAGAATAGCGACACCAATGACCAGAATGGCGAAAATGCAGAGTTTCGAAAGAAACTCTTTATCATGAGGGGAAGGTAGGAGAACGAGCGCGAATACCAGCGCCTTGGGATTCAGCATGGTGGTCGCAAAGACTCGCGAGAAAGTTATCTGAGCGCTGTTGCCAAAGCCCTTGCCCACGCCCCAAAGTTTGATGGCGAGATACATCACCCATATTGCCGCAATAGCTTTGAGAACAATCGCGCTGGAAGGCCAACGGAAACCGATCTCTGCACCAAGCGCGGTCAAGGGCAGCATTGTCGCGAAGTAGCCCGACAACTCGGCTGGTAGGAGCCGAAACACCGACCGCATGCCATTGCGGCAGCAGCAAGTCCGATCAAAGTGTTCGTTGGTCCGGGGGCTAGCAGAAGGGCGAGCACAGCAGAAATGTAAGCAGTATAGGGCATAAGAAGTTTCGCGAGTACGAGGAGTCAAAGGCCGCAGTCGCAGGAGAGATCAGCCGCCTGGCCAGCTGTCGGTTTCCGTTGCGAAAGGAATACTTGCCTGGCTCCCTCGGCGAGAGCATGCGATTCCTGCTGCCCTCGTAGCCCGTCTCATGGAAGCCTCGAGAGAAAGTCCGCGATCCAACGCCGATGCAAGAACGCCCACGAAACAGTCCCCGGCGGCAGTTGTATCCTCGACGTTGACTGCCATTGCTGAAACTTTCACCTCTCGCCCATCCGAAAATGCTTCCGCGCCCTCTCCGCCGAGAGTTCTTAAAACACCGGTATTCAACCGCCTCGAAAGTGCTGGCGCGGAAGGCTCACAGGCGAGCCAGCCGGCCAGCGCCCCAGCCTCGTCGTCGTTGACGACGATAAGATCACAGAGGGACAAAGATCCGATCTCGAGAGGAATGGCTGGTGCAAGGTTTAGGATAGTCTTTGTTCCGACGTTCTTCGCCCGGCGGATGAGCCTCTCGATCTCCGACACGTCGTTTTCCATCTGCATTAGGACTATTGTCGCATCCCGAAGCAGCGTGTCGTCAATGACGTCGGCCGAAGCTTCTGAATTCGCTCCTGGTGCAACCGCGATCATGTTTTGCCCCTTCGCGTTGATCAGGATCGACGCTCGGCCAGTGTCGCGGCAGAGCCTGAACTCGTCGTCAGTCAGGAGCCTGCGGTAAGGTGCAGGGCATTCATATAGTCCGAGTTGAAGGTCGTTCGGCAACCAACTCAAGATCGCTTCGAGGCTGGCCTGGAAAGCTTCGGATCCTGCATTAGCGGGGTCAAGCCGATTCGAGACTAGTACGA
Organism: Sinorhizobium sp. 7-81; assembly: GCF_030124405.1. NCBI lineage: Bacteria > Pseudomonadati > Pseudomonadota > Alphaproteobacteria > Hyphomicrobiales > Rhizobiaceae > Sinorhizobium > Sinorhizobium sp. 7-81. Next base: position 10,323 of record NZ_JASKLT010000023.1, read on the forward strand.
GGGCGTCGATCCCGGTTTCGGCCATGGCCTTCAGTTCGGTCCGTTGATCTTCCCGGCTCTCACTTATGTGACCAGAGGCAATCACTGGGATTCTTCCTCTTGCGAGCGAAACGGTCCCTTTCGCCAGCGCCACCCGCTCTTCGAGTGACAACTTCTGCATCTCACTCGATTGGCATACGGCAAAAAGCGCGTCTGCCCCCGTCCGATATACCATTCAATCAGAGCCTCGAGCCCTGGCCAATCAATCACGTTCTCCGGGGTGAGCGGAGTTAGCATTACCGGGACGATACCATGCGCGCTTCGGGCCATTCTTCCACTTTCCACTAGATTTGTAAGCTGATTTCGTTTTAGAATTGAATTCCATTTCAAGAAAGCAGGGAGAAGCGCAAGATGAGTGTGAAACGATGGGAGGACGATGCGATAGTTTGGCATGGGCCTAACTACAGTTCGGAAGTGCTTGAATATCATCCAGACGTGGAGTCCGCCGCCGTCGCAGGTCGCATCATCACATGCGTCGAGGTTGTCGACTGGAGTGGCACGGGAACCCGCGATCTCCTGCTGTCGGCTTGGGATCCCTGCTATGACGGGCGTGTATTCTTGCGGCGCCAGATCGGCACGAGCGAAGATGGCACGCCGATCCTCGGTCAGGAAGAACTGGTCGATGGCGTCAGAGGGTACGTTACAGCCGTTCGCGACGGTGATGTTTTTCACCTGGTTTCCGCGTCCCGCATGCGTAAGCAAATCTATTTGTTTCCCAATATTGGGAAAAAAGGTGCGCCGGAGTTTGCTGACCCGGTGCGGCTTGATCTGGACGCGGATTGGATCAAGGGCAACGAATATTTCCATATGGCACGTTTCCATGATATCGACGGCGACGGCGTTCCGGAACTGATCGTCGGCAGCGACTATTGGGATGACTATTGGCCGAACGGTCTCGAATGGAACGATGAAGGCTATCGTGGCTATGACGATGCCGGCCGTTGGCTCGGCGGTCCGTTGCGCGGATTTCTTTATGCCTTCAAGAACAAGGGCACGCTGACAGCGCCGTCGCTTGAACGCGGTAAGGCATTGATATCCGGAGAAACGCCGCTCGAAGTTTATGGTCAGCTTGCCCCGGCATTCGGCCGTTTCGGGAGTGATGGTCAATCTGTTATCGCGGGCGAGTTCTGGAATATTCTGCATATCGCCCGGCAGCATGAGGACGGAACCTTTGCACCGACCAGCCTGATCCGCACGGTGAATGACGAAGTCCTCGAACTCGACCAGTGCATCCACCTGCCCTGCGTCGTGGACTGGGATGGTGACGGGCTTGAGGATATTCTCGTCGGAGCCGAGGACGGTTACGTGACGTTTCTGAAGAATGTCGGCAACGGCAAAGACGGCCTGCCACGCTTCGAAAAGCGCGGACGCGTCGAGACCACTAAACCATTGATCCATGCCGGCGTACTACCAAGCCCGGCAGCTCATGACTTCAGCGGCGACGGTCATTTCGACCTCGTCGTCGGTAACAGCACAGGTGAACTCTTATATTATCAAAGTCGCGAGGAAAATGGAGAAATTTTCCTCGACAAGGAGTTCATGCTGGAAGCGGGCGGAGCGCCGATCAGGCTAGCAGCCGGTTTGACGGGCTCCATCCAGGGACCATCCGAAAGGATGTTCGGCTATTCTTGCCCGACGCTCGCAGACTGGACCGGCTCCGGCCATATTGACATCCTCGTCAGCGACGTTACCGGCCGTCACCGGCTCTATCGTAACACAGGGGAGAACACCCTGCCGCCACGCTTCAGTGAAGAGGTGTTCCTCACTTATGCAGGCAAGCCGCTGAAGACCGTCTGGCGAGTGCGACCAGCCGTTGTCGACTGGGAGAAAAATCGTCAGCTACATTATCTCGCTCTTGATGAAGACGGCGTTTTGAGCGACTGGAAGAAAGCGTCCGATACCGAATTGGTCGACAAAAAACATGTTCGCTGGGAGAACGGAGAGGCCATGCGGTTTACCGTCGATGTCGGCGGCGGCCGTGGCCGTGTAAAGCTGTGTTTCTGCGACTGGGAAGGCACTGACCGCACCGACCTGATATTTGGGACCCACGCGCGCGCCTGCGTACCTCCCGATCCCAATACAGGAGCGCCGCGCAACACGACGAAGCAAGCGGGCCTTTTCTATTCCCGCAATGTCGGTACACCCGAAGAGCCACGCTTCGCTCTGCCTGTCCCTTTCAAGTTTCGGAACGAAACCATCGCCATGGCGATGCATGTAGCCTCTCCAGAAGCTGTGGATTGGGCCGGCCGAGGCTCGCTCGACCTCATAGTCGGCATTGAGGACGGCAGCATCGTCTGGTTGAAACGCGAGGAACTCTCGTGGTGAGCGTCGAGATCAAAGGGACGACGAGGTTGCTAGGGTTGATCGGTGATCCGATCGCTCAGGCAAAGTCACCCTCCGCTATCAATCCCATCTTTGCAGCGCGCGGCGCCGATATTGCATGCGTGCCGTTGCATGTATCGCCAACCGATCTTTCCACGGTCTGGGCAGGATTGAAGGCGATGCCGAACCTCGTGGGGTTCGGCATTACTCTGCCCCACAAGCAGCTTGCCATCAGACTCTGCGACACTCTCGATCCGGTCGCCGACCGGGTCGGCGCGGTCAATCTCGTGCGTCGCGAACGGGATGGCAGCTTCCGCGGGTACCAATTTGATGGAAAGGGCTTCGTTCGCGGCCTGCGATCTAGAAACGTCGTCTTTGAGAACCGGGATGTGCTGTTGGTCGGCTCCGGCGGCGCCGCGGTCGCCATCGCCTTCGCACTTGTCGAGGCAGGAGCAAGAACGATCGCGGTCTCGAACCGCACGGTCGAAAAGGCCGTGGCTTTAGCAGAAGCGGTCAATTCAAATTTCGGACGTAGCGTCGCCAAGGCCGGAAAGCCCGAGCCCACGCCCGGGCAGCTTGTTATAAATGCCACCTCGCTTGGCCTGAAGATGGCGGATCGCCTGCCCCTCGACCCTGTCATGCTGAAGCCCGGAATGACCGTTGCTGAAGTTATTGCTGAGCCAGAGATCACACCACTGTTGTTGCAAGCGCAAGCACAGGACGTCGAAATTCACTCGGGCATGCACATGATCACCGGTCAGGTCGGGCTTATCGCTGACCACATCTGCGAAATTTGGGCCTAAACTAAAGAGGTGCGAGCGAAACATGTCACCCAAAAGCTCAGCGTTCTGACGCGTGAGACCATCCGACAGCTCGGGCACGTATTCAGTTCCGAGCCATCCGCGCTCTACTAAGCTCGAGATTGCTTCAGTGAGACCGGCCAGCGCGATCGCTGCATGCCCAACCACGTTCCCAATGGCTATGTAGTCTCCACCAAGGCCGATCAGCTGTGGCGCCAAGCCTCACAACCGCTCTTGATTTACCAGAAGTCCTAGACTCGCTTCGACAGAGTAGCAGTCCAGGCACGTGGCTGGTCGTCTGAGCGATTTTCCCCGCATGGGGCGTCGGCTGGGTGACGAACAGGAGGAGTGGATAGTCCGGTTGGAGCCACCTGACAAAAATTGAGCCTCGAGGTCCCCTGGGCAACGGCAACGGCATATCAGCTGTTTGTTGGGATGTGGTGTTGAGGTGGTGGTCTCAACACGCGCCGTAGCGAAGTGCGACATCACGACCGAGCAGCGGGCACGTCATGCTTCAGAGGTATTTATCCACGGAGATGTTCCGGGAGATGATTAAGCGAGGGGATGTGATTGAAAAAACGCTGCAGAGGACGCCATCCAACGAAAATCTGTGACCACCACCGGAGTTTTAGCCCCCGGTGGTGGTCTTGCGCATGTGGGAGCGGTCACCCTGATAGAGCATCACCGAGAAAATCGATCTAGAACATTTCTAGTAACAATTTCCGTACCTAGCTCACGTGCCGCCAATCCAGCCACCCAATCAGCCGCACCCGCGTTGAACACTTCCCCTTTGCCACGTGTGAAGTGTACAATCATTCCGCTACCGCGCGACGCTCTGTCGCGATTTTCGGGAGTGTCGGCTCCATATCTAGGTACGGTGAAAGTGTCTGTCTCGTCGGAATAGTACAAGCTCTCGCCGGTGCTGTAATGGGGGACCTCACGATTGTTGGCCAATCCCATCGCCAAAATTTCGAGATTTTCCGGTGCACCATCCTTGAAAGTCGGATAAGGTAAACCGTCGCGTATCTCGTACTCAAGTCCGTCTACTTCGTAGCCGAAAATTCGCGCGCTTCCCCCGAGAATATCGCCGTAGTAGAAATTACCTCCAGTGAACGCCCAATGTTCAGGGCGATAGATAGTGAAGCCGCCGGATCCACGCGGCGCAAAGGCGCCGTGATTAGCATACATGCCCCACGTTGCATTTAGGCCAAACGTGGCTGCTCCAGGCCGGCCCACCAACGGATCTTCCCATTCAGCAGTTATCCTTCGAGCGTGCGTTGAACCCATTAGTGGATCGTGTGTTTTAGCAAGTTTTTTGTAACAAATTTGTTTGGTGCCGCCATCCTCAAGACGGATTTGCCAGTAGAAGTTGCCGCCGAAGCGAGCAACTCTTCCACCTTTTTCAACATATTGATCGACTGCTTCGCGCATCTCCCATGTCCAGTACTCGTCGTGTCCGACAATAACTGCGCATCGGTAAGCCTCGAGAATATCTGGGTCGTTATGCAAATCGGTTTGTGTGGCGTAGTCGAGATTATAACCATTTTGTTCGGCCCAGAGGGCAAAATGGCGGTCATAATTTGCCCAACCAGCATTGGCATAATATCTACTATACCCACGCAGGGTCGCGAATTCACTTGCTGGGTAGCGCGGAATCGCGCCCACCTCAAGTGCTGTGGCATATCCCTTTCTGGGCGCACCTGCGGGAAGCGACATGAATCCTCGCGCCCAAGGCCGATGGATTGACAGTTTAGGGGCAAAGGGCAGACCCTCCGGCTCGTTATCAGCGAGGTAATGACATGAGCCGCCAAAGTCATTATAGGCGGTCCAGGTACTTGTCGCGAGAATGAACAGAACAGGGGCTCGAGCGCCCCGCTTTGCGGGAAGTACTGTAATCCCGTGCACGTGTTCGCGAACATTCCCTTGGCCATCCGCTGCACGTGCGATCACTAAATAGAATCCACTTCGTAGATCGCGCGGCACAGTCCAACGAGCGACAACGGGCCAGCCGCAGCCGTTTGCTGCAAAGTCGGCCGGCAGCAGTGAAAACGGCGCTTTGATTTGCTGAATGACATCTACTGGGTTTGACCCAATCTCATCTCTTCGAATTTCAATGGATATCTCGGTAGCAGTTGTGCTCGCATGGATAAGTACGTCGTCGCCTGGGCGGTACGAAAGGAGGTTTGTATAACAGAAGACCTGCGCTACTCGCGCATCATCAATCACTGTTTCGTAAGACCTCGACCGAGTTGCATCGAAGCCTTGGGGTCTTGGAATGAATCCGCCCCAGTGCTCAAGAGGTTCGTGAGGAAGCTCGCGTCCCTCATCTATATCTTCACTAATCATAGTCTTCTCCAATTTTATTGGTTACGGAAGCCGAATTCATTGGCGCGTAACCTGCCCATCCATTGCGAACCTCCAATGTGGGCTCGCAACGCACAAATCATGGCTCGCAGAACTCGGCATTTATCATGGCTCCAGCGGCTCAACTGCGCACTCTCTAGGTGAATGCCCCTTCAGCTTGGAAGTTGGCAACGGAGCGAGTGAAACTCTATTCCACAAAGAACGGCATTGCAATAACGCGGTTGTATCGTTCTGACGACGACAACGCTTCCTCCAATTGGGGGTCGATGTCGCGGTTCGGGGGCGGTGAACACCTTCTATAGGTATTACCCGCGACCCGAGGTGACGGTGCTGAGGACGGCCGCTTCCATCGCCGCATCGATCGTGAGCGCTACGGAGATCGCGCTGGTGCCATGCTTGGAGTCATGGATGAAGCCAGGCATGATGGAGTCTACCGGCGGATCGAGGTGATTACCGGTCGACGCCAGCGGCGGAATTGGACCGAAAGAGAAGGCGTGGATCCTTGCCGAAAGCGCAGAACCCGACGTGAACATCTCGGCCGTCGCCCGGCGTTGGGGCGTCAATCGCGGTTTGCTGAATGTCTGGCGCCGCGAAGCCGGGCTGACCTCTCGACGATCCGAGCAAGCCTGCGCACAGCAGGCCATGTTCGTGCCGGTGACAGTGGTTGGAGAACGAACGCCTCACCAGCGCGTCATCGGACATCGCTTCCGTTGCCCCCAGTCGAATTGAGATCGAGATTGCCGGAGCACGCATGGCCGTGATCGGCTCGTGGCGTTGCGAGGGCGCCGGTGATTGGACTTTCGCCGAATGTAAAGATCATGACGGCGACGCAACCTGTCGACTTGCACTGGTGGCGTCAGCCCTTGCGGCCGATCCCTGTTGTGGTGACGTGTTCGTGTTTCGGGCCAAGCGACGCGATCGCCTACGCTCCATTTATTGGGATGGCTCTGGCATGATCTGGCTGGAGCAGGGCAAGTTCGTTTGGCTACCGATCCGCGATGGCGCGATGCAGATGAGTAGCCCAGGAGTTCTCGCTTTTGCTGGCCGGTATCGACTTGACTCGGGTGAAGCGAAACGCCGTAAAGCGGCCATCGGAAGCGGGCTGATCTTATTGGATTTGCTTGAAGATTCAGGATCATGTGGAGGGTCTTCCATACCGCTTCGACCCGACCCTTTACCTCAGGATGCCGCGCAATTGAGCCGGATCATTCTCTCGCTCGATGCAGAGAATGCCGACCTCAAGGCGCGCGTTGCCTTCCTGGAGCAGCAACTCTTTGGGCCGAAATCGGAGAGGATGACGGCGATTGACCCGACGCAGGCGACGATTGACCTTGGCGATTTCAGCGATATTCTCGAGGCGGCAAATGACGACGTTGCGCCCGTGGCTGACGGGTCAATGCGGGAGCGGCGATCGCCGTCGCGCAACATCGGTCGTTTGCCCGATCACCTCCCGCGGTATGAAGAACTCATCGAGCCGGAGAGCAAGATTTGCCCGTGCTGCTCGTTCGAATTTCATTGCATCGGCAGGGAGGTTTGCGAGGCGCTCGACCGCGTGCCAGCGGTTGTCCGGGTGAAGCGGACGACACGGAACAGCCAAGGATCTAGTCGATGAGCGGCCTCGACGGCTATCTTACTATCTCACGGCTCTCATCATCGGCCCGAGGGTTTATCGACCCACGTCAGTGGATCCCGGAGTTGACCTGCCCAGAGGCCCCTGAACCTGCCAATGGAAACAACCGAGCATCGGGCCGTGCGACCATCGTTGCGGAATTCAACCGGATATTGGCAAGCCTCGCCGAAACGCCGAAACATCATCGGCCTAGGTTCACACCGGGATCAATGATCAAGCTGTGGGGCGATCAACACTACTTGGCCACATGCCCCAGGTCCGTGAGCAGCCGGTCCGTCGGAGTGTAGCCCGCAGGCTTCGGCTGCAATCACGTTCATAGGGCATTTCGCAGAACCTTAGCCATCTTCCTTGCAGCGCAACTTCTTGCGCAGATCATTTACTCCGTGCAAACTAACAGACCTCTTTTGAAGCATTTACATCGATACAGATAAAGCACCCCGATGTACTGGGAGTGCTGGCAAGTCCTATTCTTCAGTGTCTCCGAAGGCCAACTTCCCCTCGGCTGCCCTGACAAGAGATCCCACCGCGCGCCAGTTTGATGAAAGCCAATCATGCCGTTTTGCCCGAGACTAACTGCTAGGTTCATGCTCTGTCAGCAGTTGACGCAGGGGCCACATGAAAGCGAGTTCCTCGGCAGTTCGTCGCGCCAATTCGGCTAACTCTGGGATTCGACGTTCATGCAGACGTAAGGCCGGGGCCACAATCGCCACAGCACCAACAGCATTTCCTTGGTTGGAGATAACGGCAGCAGCAACAGATGAAACTCCAACCTCAGCCTCTTCTATTGCAACTCCGTAGCCCTGGTCGCGCGTTCTAGCCAACTCTTGAAGCAACGCGTCGGCGGAACGTAGCGCATTGGGGCCAAATCCTCCCGGATAGTCGAAGCCTGCGTCGAGTACCAGTTTGAGTGCCTTCTCGTCTGCAAGGGTTGCCAACCACGCTTTTCCGCTTGCCGTCACGTGCAGCGGCAAGACCGGAAATGTACGTGGTTGACAAATCAGACTTCCGGTGGCGCCTTGTGCATGAGCAAATGTAATCAGATCGCTTCCAACTATGCCAGCCAAGCGAACAAGTTCTTTGCATTCAGTCGCAGCGCGATCAATGATTGGCTGACATATGTCAGGAATTTGGGCCACTTGTAGATACCGATATCCAATAGCGGACAACTTGAGTGTTAGCCGATAAAATTCTGTCTTCTGGTCCTGTTCCACCCATCCCAAAGCACAAAGTGTCGAAAGTAACCGATGTGTACCGCTGCGCTGAAGCTGAAGCGTCTGTGCAATCTCGCTGAGGCGCACGCTCCGTCCCTCGCGAGCCAAGAGTTCAATGACAGCGAAGCAATTTTCGACTAATGAATTAGTGACTTTCATCGTGGAATAATGTTCCATTTGTTCGGACCGACGCGATATTGCTAGCAACAGACGCACCTGTCAATGAGTGCTATGGATCTCAGCCAACGCGTGCTAGAGGAGCGGTGCCGACGTGTCTGTCCGCCGTGGGCCTGAGGCACATCCATCTCTGAAATGGCCAGATTCAAAGAGAACTCGCAATGGTATTCGTCCCTCGTGCCGCGACTGTGGCATGCTGGAGTTTTCGCTTAACGCGGCCTGTGAAGGACCCGACTCAGGCCTGTTGTACACGACTGGCGAGGCAACCTAGGCATGCACGGCCTCGCCGTGCTACTGGCATCTATGAAGACCTACAATGCTTTGTCGTCAGACCACCGGTGCGATTGGACGTCTTGTCTCTCCACATGCTTCGAGGGTCTGATCTATGCGGCCAGCGCAATTCGGACCGTGCAGTCAAGGGAGACGGCAAACAAGACTGTACGCGGGAAGCACGTTCCTTTTGTTTTCTTCGTTTCCGGACTGTGGAGTGCCTTGCTGATACAAGGGCAAATCCAGCCACGGTGAGCCTGCCGGGTGGATTACCGTCGAGCCCCTAGCCAACGCAATCGAGGTTTTGGAACGCCCGTCGTTCCGGGTGGCATCCACCCGAGGCCCCATAACGCTGGCCCGTTCTGATGGCAGGGCCTGTTTGCAAGGACCACCTCTCGGCCGAAATCGTCCGCCAGCTCAATCACTTCGGCGACCATCTCAACCACCTGTTCGGCACACCCGGCAGGCCGGCGGTCCCGAACGAGCCAGGTGGGCAACGTTGGCGGATCACGACGCGGCAGTTCAGACGCACGATCGCATGGCACATACCAACCGTCCGTTGGGCACAATCACCGGCATGATCCAGTCTAAACATGCCTCCGTCGCCGCTTTCGAACGCTATTCCGGCTCCAGCCGATCCGACTTCTGAGCGGAGGTCGAGAACCGGCGCAGCCTCGGCCAACTCAACGCTCAACGAAGTGCTGATCTATTTTGACGAGCGACGGGCCGGAGCCACGCTGTCCGGACCAAGCGCGCCGACGTCTATTCCCGCGTCACGGCCGAGATCACTGCCACCATCGAGCAAGGCACAGGTGGATGGCAGGCGCCCAGGTTCCACATTGGGACCACCATTGCCCGTCCGACCAACGTCTCATCCGGCAAGCGCTATCGCGGCCTCGACAGAGGTGCTTCGCGCCTACTCTACCGCTGGCGCTCTGGGCCGCGGGCCGCGGCCGGCGCGCAGGTTGACGGCTACGAGCGCCCGCCACCTGCCCGAGACCTAACGTATCCCACACCCACATGCCAAAGCATGCACTGCGAACCTGGGCATCAAGACCGTATTCGGCGGGTCGGAAGCCTACCACCTCCCGTCTTCCGACACCATGCCGCCGTTCACCTCATTTCGCGACGCCGCGCAACGCCGCGTCATTCTATGCCGTATGATCCACGAACCGGTCACGCCGCGGTTCGAAGGACAGGCTTCACCGCGATCTTTCCGGCCGCTTCGGGTCAGCGGCCTATGCCGCCGAAGAAACGTGACAGAAATTCTCAATGGGCTTGTCCTGGCTGATCTGGGTATCGCCCACCATCCGCGCCCCGATCATGCCGCCTATGTCGCCTCTTTGCTGGTGTTGAAGGACGATCCCAAAGCCATATTCATCGCCGCTAGCAAGACGCAACAGGCGGCAGACTGGATGCATGCGCAGCAACCTGAGGCGCAAGAGCTGGCATGACCAGCACCATCTTCATTGGAGCAAAATTTGAAAACTGGACCGTCAATGGCTCGACGTCCCCGTCAAGCCTTGTGGGCTCCGAACTCGTAGTTGCTCCAATCTTCCACTTATCGAGGCCACCCACAAGCGTCAGGAACTGGTCGAGTGATCGGAAGGGAATAGGGATTTTCGTTCCGGTTAGGTCCCACGTGGCACAGAGTGTATCAAGCTACGGCGGAAGGCCACGCGGTCCTCACCCGGGCCGTCATAGTCGCTGTGGACGGATATACCTTTGTCTTCACCATCGACAGTAAATTCGAGGGCCTTGTGAAAGGCGATCGAGCCGGTGTTTTGGGGTGAGGTAATGGCGTGGACCTCGCATCGTCCGGCGGCAATCGCGTGGTCAAAAAAGGTCGTATAGAGCCGGCGTGCAAGTCCCTGTCCACGACAGTGCGGATCCACGCCAACGAAGTGAATATAGGCCTGCTCGGGATGATCGGGAGAGAAAAAACCTACCAAGAAAGCTCGGACTCCTGCTTCATCCTCCGCCACCAAACTACTGGAGGCGAAGTGCTGCAGAAACAACCGAGGGAGCAGCAAGGACAGCATCCGTGCCTGTTCAGGAGTGCGAGATTCTTCCCACCATGTCTGGATGGCCTTAACCAGGACCGGATGGTCGGACGTACGGGCAGGACGGATGTCAGTCGACGGATTCATCCTGATAATTCCTTGTAGTTATTGCAACAATGCGCCGATCTGAATCCAACAACGTCAAATGGGCGGTTTACGTGAATCGGCGTTACATTGCAGAACGCGCATAAAAGCAGCTGATTTCAGTGCAAGGTGGAGAGTTCTTACCCTAGCATGATCTCTATGCCATCTTCCCGCCCGAGAGCAGCTCATTGATTACTCCAGTCCACACCGTGGAATTGGCAGCGGATTCGCACCCACCGTCATCGTGGGAAAATTTCACGAAGGGGGTGCTCTGGCGGGATATGTCGCGCGAAACCGCAATATCGCATTCGACGGAAGCGTGGATGGTGCGCCGATAGCACTTGCCGCAGCCCCGATAATTAAAGCGGGGCGAACGCATCGCCGCCGCAATATGAGGCTAGGGTTTACGCTTGAAGTCTGTGACCGGCTATGCCAGGTCAGTTCACATTGAACAGGTATGCGCCAAGGCAGAATCCACCGCTTTCCCGAGCTTGTCGACCATCTCTTCGATCTGGTCCGGTGTCGTTATGAACGGCGGAGCGAGGACGATATGGTCGCCAACCAATCCGTCAACCGTCCCTGCCCCGGGGAAGCATATAAGGCCAAGATTCATGGCTTCGTCGCGGATGCGCGAACTGATGGCCTGTGTCTTTTCGAACGGTGCCTTCGTCGGTTGATCCGCGACCAACTCGATACATTGCAGAAAGCCGCGACCACGAACATCTCCGACAAACGGATTGTTGCCAAATCGAGCTTTCAAAAGTTCCTGCAGACGCTGCCCCTGAACAGCTACCTTCTCCACGAGCCGGTCACGGCGAACAATACGCTGCACTGTAAGAGCGGCGGCGCAGGCCGATGCATGTCCTGTGTACGTCCCACCACCCCTAAACATGCCTGAGCCCGCTCCGATCGCCTCATGAATCCTGGACGACACGAGTACGGCGCCGATTGGCTGGTATCCAGCCCCAAGGCCTTTCGCGAGAGCGACCAAATCCGGAACGATACCTTCCTCACTGAACGCGTGAAGCGTTCCTGTCCGGCCGAGGCCGCAGAGAACCTCGTCGAGGATCAAAGTTACCCCATATTTGTCGCAGATCTCTCTCACGCGTTTGAAATAGCCCGGAACCGGAGGTACGGCGCCCGACGCGCTACCACCTACAGTCTCGGCGACGAATGCGAGAACTTCATCAGCTCCCAACGCAAGTATTTGTGTTTCGAGCTCGTTGGCGGCTCGCAAGCTGTATTCCTTCAGGCTCTCCCCAGGAAGGCGATGCCTGTATTCATAACATGGCGCGATGTGCGACATTTCGACAGCCATGTCCAGAAAGGGACTCCTCCGCACCACGTTGTGCCCCACTGCAAAGCCATTGATAGTCGCGCCATGATAGCTGTTCCTGCGCGCGATAATACGCTTGCGCTTCGTATCACCACGCTCTACCGCGGCCTGGCGCGCCAGCAGGACTGCGGTTTCCACTGCCTCCGAACCACTCGATACGAAGAAGGCCTTTGTCAGTTCCGACGGTGCGTTTGAAACGAGTTCCTCGGCGAGTTCCTCAAGTGCCTCGGTAGTGAACACAAAGCCATGGAAAAACGGCAGCTTCCGAAGCTGCCGTTCAATGGCATCGATGACTTCTGCATTGTTGTGCCCAAGGCAGGAAACCGCCACTCCCCCGGAGCTCGCGTCGAGATAGCGCTTGCCCTGCTTGGTAATCACGAAAACACCATCACCGTACTCGGCAGTTTCGGGGTGTCCGTGGATTTGCCGATGAAAAACCGAACTCATGTTATCTCCTAGAATCGGGTTGGATTGCCAATGAATCAACTTCGGGGAATGGGGTGAGGTGCTCCATCGGGTACAAGCTTGTCTTTGTACCGGAACATTGCTACTAATGAACATAACAAGATTGAGTTGTCAAGTACCCTGTATGGGCGTGCTTTAGCATTCCCAGTGCGCGGCCTGACGAAGGGAGCGCAGTGACGTGGTGTCGCGTGATTGTTTCGGAGCCTTGTTTACGCCAGATTCAGGCGATCGCGGCTATAAATTGTGCCGAGAATCTCAAGGGCTTGGGGCAAATGCTTCGGTCCAGAAGTAGGAAAGGCGGAGATCCGGACGTAGTCGCCCCGACGTTCACCGCCAGCCCAAAAATCATCCCCTCCCGCAACGTGCACGCCGTTGCGCATCGCCGATCCGACAAAAGAACTGCTGACCCATTGGGGCGGCAGCTTCAGCCATATAAACGGCGCCTGTTTCTGGGCGGAAACCGCCTGCGCGGGAAAGATTCTTGCGGCTATGGCTTGAAACGCCGAGCACACCGACTTCGTCACGGCGAGATGCTCCTCGATTCTGCCTGACATGATCCATTGGGATATAATCCACGACTGGGGCAAGGCAAATTCACAAAAGGCACTACGCGCATTGAGCACGATGTCCCCGCGCGCTGACTCGGGAACGGCGGCGAACGCCAGTGGTGTCTGCGCTCCATAGACCTTGGAGAAGCTCGATACACTAAATGTTCCTTCGGGATAGAATTCGCCGAAACTTGGCGGCGGCACGTCTAGCAAATAGCGGAAGGGATCGTCTTCGATGATTGGACAATCGTGGCTCTTCGCGACTCTCGCAAGATCTTCGATTCGTGCGGCGGGCATAGAATATGCCATTGGACTGTGAACTGAAGGCATGAGGTAAATCGCGCCGGGCTTGTTAGATCTCAGCGCCTTTTCCAAGGCATCCGGCCGCATGCCATCCTCGTCGCCCTCAACGGCAAGCGCTTTCAAGTCTAAAGCTTCCAAGATGAAACGCAGGCCGAAATAAGTGAAGGTGTCGACATAAACGTAGCGCAATCTCCGGCGCAGCATCAGCAGAATGGAAAACAAGGCCGATTGCCCGCTGGCTGTAACCTGCACGGATCGGCCAACGATCGGCACCTGCGTCATTTGAAACCAGCGATCGCCGGCGCTTTGCAATATCCGAGGATCGGCCACTCCCGGACCAATATAACCCTGACGTTGGGCAGTGTCGGAAAATAGCTCTGATAGTTCGCCGATCAGCTCTGGCACATAAGGATAGGTCTGGTTAAGATCGATAACAGAGCCGAACCATGCGTTCGATGGATGTTCATTCGGATCGGTGGCGAACGCGGTGACGGTTGTACCGCGGCTCCCCCCGGTCTTAATGATATTTCGCCGTCTCAATTCGTCGTAGACCTTGACGGCGACCGAAACGGAAACCTTGTTCTGCCGAGCCAATTCACGCAAGGGCGGCAGTTTGGAGCCAACGCGATATCGCCCCGATTTCAAGTCGGCCAGAACTGTGGCTAACAGGTCTTCACTCTTGCTCAAAACGGCAAATGCTCCGCAAAAAATCTAAGTGGCCCGAAGTTAAGCTGCGTACATTCTGTTCGCAAGTGGGAACGATACAAATTTTGTAACTTGTAGCGTTTTGTATCGGCATGTCGTCACTTTTTGTGCACCGACATGAATCAGCTTGACACAGTTTTGTATTGATGTTCTAGATGGAATTGCATTCCGCATAACCAATGACCGCCTCAAGGCGGCGGGGAACACGACTAACGTTTCGGCGAGACATCAACAGCCGCGAGGCTGAGTTTGTTCAGAGCCTCGTGCTGCGAGCGGAGCTTCTGCAGCTGCCCTGTACGATGCTTAGAAACACGATCTGCAACCGCTTGCGGGAGCATTACGACACCGGGCGATTCACCAAAGGAGAGAGAGCATGAGCATGAAATCATTGCTTAAGAAACCGATGCCTTACGTCGGCATCACTGCCGCATTTGCATTTGCGACGTCTGCCGTGTTTTCGGCAGACCTTAAAGGCAGAGAAGCCGTTATCTGGAGCCCGGGTGGGAAATATACGACCGCCCTCCAGGAGGCCTACGTAAAGCCGTTCGAAGCTGAGACCGGCGCTAAGATTCGATTGGTTGAGGCGAGTATGGACCAAGCGGTTACCGCGGCTTCAGCCCAGGCCAAGTCGAAGGACATCCAGTGGGACGGCCTCTCGTCGGTCGATGCCCCTTACATGCCAAGGCTGGTTAGCGACGGAGTGATCGAAGTGATCGACGCGTCTGCCATTCCCGGCCTAAGCAAGCTTCCCAGGGCGGCGATACATGGAAACGGCGTGGGAGTTATCAATCAGGTCGTGACAGTCTCCTATCGCTCGGGTGACAACGTCACACCAATGAAGAGCGTGAAAGATTTTTTTGATCCGAGTATCAAGGGCGCCCGCGCCATGGGCTCGAACGCCGGCTCAGCGTCGTTCAATTGCACGCTGGCACTGATAAGCGATGGAGTCAGTGTCGATGACCTCAGCAAAGGTATCGACGTCGATCGATGCCTCAAGATCTTCGACCGGATCAAAGACCAGGTTACGTCCTACTGGACAAACGGAAGTCAGATGGCCCAGTTGATGATCGACAATAACGTCGACTATTGCCTCTGCTGGGACGGCCGGATCATTCAAGCGGCGCAAGCGAACCCGGAATGGAAAATCCAGTACAACGGCGGCATCCAATTCTTTGCCTATTTCGTCTACACGAAGGGAACGAAGAACGCGGACGTTCTTAATGCTTTCGTCGAATACATGCTGGATCCGAAGCGGCAGGCGGAGTTCACCAAGCAAGTCGGCTATAGCGCGCCGAATCCGGAGGCGATTGACTACCTCCCAGAGGAACTAAAGCCGTTTCTCAGCGTGACGCCGGAGGCACAGGCGGTTCTCACGACATTGACTGATGATCTGTTAGAGAAGATGTCGGACCAGGAAGTCGAACTTGGCAAAGCCTGGCAGGCCTACGTGGCTCGATAATCTAGTCTGAGTAGTCAGGCGAAAGACCAATTGGACCTTGTTATGCAATCGACGTACAAATTCAAACCTCAGCGGGGAAGCGCCGTCGCGGAAGTCGACAAGGGAGTTGTTCTTTCGAAGCCGATTGGCTTTGCGAGCGTTTCCCCGCTTTTTGCCGTACTTGGCGTATTCTTCTTCGGACCCATTATCGCACTGATTTTAGCAATATTCGATCAGGGAGTAGGAGCCGCTGGTCAACTGTTATATGACGTTATGCGAGATGATCTGTTTCACTCCGTTGCGTTCCGAACATTTCGGGTCGCGTTGATCGTCACGATCATCAGCGTTGTTGTCGGTTACACCATGGCCTACGCGATGTGGAGGAGTTCACAAACCGTGCGCTCAATCGCCCTGGCCCTCATCATGTTTCCGCTTTTCACGAGCATCGTCGTCAGGACGTACGCCTGGACGGCAATGTTCAGTCGTTTTGGCATCATCAATACAGTGCTGCTCAAGTTCGGCTTAATCGACCAGCCGCTGACGATGCTGAACTCCGAACCAGTCGTCCTGATTGGCATGGTGCAGGCTATGCTGCCTTTTGCAATCCTCCCTATTTACACGACGCTTCTGAGTCTTGACCTCGACCTCCTACGAGCATCTGCGATATGCGGTGCAAAAGGGCGGCAGACATTTACCAAGGTTGTGTTGCCGCTCACGAAGCAGGGAGCGGCGGTGGCCGCTATCCTGGTATTCGTCATTTCCCTCGGCTTCTACATTACACCAGCAATTCTCGGCGGACCGAAAAGCGCAATGATCTCCAATATGATCAGCACGGAGGTCATTACGTTTTACAATCTGAAGGGCGGTGCAGTGATGTCCGTTCTCCTACTATTAGTGACCCTTTGCCTGCTTTTCATTGCCAGCAAAATCGGCAGCGTCGCTGCTCACTACAGGAGATAGAGATGGGCGACACAGCAAACATCCGCCGCATGCGTTTTCTGCTCATTGCAGCGGTAGCTCTCTATCTTACCGGCCCGACACTGGTAGTCGTCTGGCTGTCGTTCAGCACCGACGACGTCCTGAGATTTCCTCCGCAACTGTTTTCCTGGCGCTGGTATCAGGAGTTTGTGTTTGACGAACGGTGGAATGAGGCGGTCTTGCGGACGCTTTTTGTCGGTGGTCTGGCCACCTTGTTCTCTACGACCATTGGCAGCATTGCAGCCTTTGGCGTGGCGCGGACAAAACTTCCAGCAAAGCGTCTGGTTGAAGCTCTCGCAATCGCACCGCTGGTGGTTCCGCCAATCATCCTGGCAACGGGTGGCTATTCACTTTTTGC
The DNA here is from genome assembly GCF_030124405.1 of Sinorhizobium sp. 7-81. Taxonomy (NCBI): domain Bacteria; kingdom Pseudomonadati; phylum Pseudomonadota; class Alphaproteobacteria; order Hyphomicrobiales; family Rhizobiaceae; genus Sinorhizobium; species Sinorhizobium sp. 7-81. Next base: position 27,414 of record NZ_JASKLT010000023.1, read on the forward strand.
AAAGCTGGACATGATCGGCTCCAATATTGGTCTTGCCGTATTGCACACTGTGCTGGGTGTCCCCTATGTCTACCTGATCGTAGCTTCGGCATTGGCCCGGATCGATCCCAGCATCGAACTCGCTGCCCTCAGCCTAGGAGCAAATCGCTGGCGCACAATTCGCGACGTGACGATGCCCGTCAATCTGCCGGCCATCATCACTGGAGGGCTGTTCGCGTTCCTGATCTCGTTCGATGAGGTCGTCGTGACAGTTTTCGTGTCGGGATCCCTTGCGCCGACACTGCCTGTGCGGATCTTCTCCAGTTTGTCCATGGCAGCCTCGCCGGTCGTCGCTGCCGTTTCAACAGTCCAGATCATAATTGCAGTCGTGCTGATGTGGATGGCGGGCATCCTCCAGCGCTGGCAGCGGCGGTGGGCGGAAGCCGCCCCTGCAATGTGAAGCGACGTCTGTCAAATTGACTTAGAAGGAAGGTTTCGTGGGCATCCAATCAGCAATCGTGCAGTCGCAAAGTTATACAGGAGAAGTTCCGGTGTTAGAAAAAATTGGTTCAGTAGCCGGTTCTCGGGTGCAAATGCGAGGTCTCACGAAAGAGTATGGGATAGTTCGCGCTGTCGACAACGTCTCACTCGATATCGAGCCTGGAGAGTTCATTTCTCTGCTCGGCCCATCCGGGTCGGGCAAGACGACAGCACTGATGATGCTGGCGGGGTTTGAGAGTTCAACGTCGGGATCAATCCACATCGGCCACCAGGATGTCACATCGGTTCCGCCATATGCACGAGGCATTGGAATGGTGTTTCAAAGCTACGCGCTGTTCCCCCATATGAGCGTATTCGACAACATCGCTTATCCCCTCAAGCTCAGACGCCTGTCAAAAGCTGACATCGACATACGCGTGCGCCGGGCAATGGAAATGGTGAAGTTATCGCCTGATAAGTTCGCCAACCGATTGCCGCTCCAGTTGTCAGGCGGCCAACGCCAACGCGTCGCTCTTGTCCGCGCATTGGTCTACGAGCCCCATGTGCTCCTGATGGACGAACCCATGGGCGCGTTGGACAAGAATCTTCGCGAGGAGCTCAAACTGGAGCTTTTGAACCTGCAGGAGCGGCTGCGGCTCACGATCGTTTATGTGACTCACGACCAGAGTGAGGCCCTGATGCTTTCTGATCGCGCAGCTGTCATGCGAGATGGTCGGCTCGAACAGGTCTCATCACCTGAGAGCTTGTACCAGCGCCCTCAGACCGAATTCGTGGCTAACTTCCTGGGGGAGGCAAACCTCCTTCCGGTCAATCAGTCGTCCGAAAGCGACTTCAAACTCGCGGACGGCAGTGTATTGCGTTGTAGCCTGGATTTCGCCATCAATCCGGCGCAGCAATATCTCCTATTGCTCCGCCCGGAAAACGTCGAGGTCTGCTCCGAGAGCGAGGCCATGTTGCAAGGTCGAATAACGAAGTCCGTCTACCTGGGTAGTTTCACGCGGATTGAGGTCGACACGCCGGTGGGAACAGTAACAGCGTTCGCGAAGCCGAGCCCGTCGCGTCGTTTCGTACTCGACCAGACGGTCGGACTGCGGTTCCCAACGGAGAATGCGGTTCTGGTGCCAAAAGCCACACGCGGCTGACCAACCCATTCAAAGCCGGCCCCGTGAAATCGCCTACGGGACTAGTTCCACACATTTGCAAAGCGCGATCAACCGCATCAGCAGCAAGGGAAATTTCATGCGAGTCATCCAGGTTGGCATTGGCGACTGGGGTGTCAACTGGGCATTGACAGTTGTTCCGCAAGTCGCGGGTATCGAGATAGTCGCCTTCGTAAACCGGCAGCCCTCAAAAGTCGCAGAGGCAGCAAGCCGTCTGAATGTGTTGCCGTCCCTCTTCTTCCGCTCAATCAGCGAAGCGGCCGCCGCGACTGGCGCAGAAGCCGCTCTCGTCCTCACAACAACCGATGCTCATCCGGACCTTGTCACAGAGGCCCTGCAGATCGGGCTGCATGTTCTCGTCGAGAAGCCCTTTACCTACGAACTGAGCGATGCGCGTCGTCTGACAGAAATCGCCCGGGAAGCGCGTCGCGTCCTGATGGTCAATCAAAACTTCCGCTACTACCCCGCGGCTGTCCGCGCACGCGAAATAGTGCGGAAACAAGAGCTGGGACTGCTCGGCGACGTGCGCGTAGATTTTCGCCGCCGCATCACTTTCGAATCAGAAGCTCGAGCTCGCTGGCACCAGACGATGGTGCAGCCGCTTCTCCTTGACATGGGAATCCATCACTTTGATCTTATGCGCATGATTATAGGCGCTGAACCAACACATGTTGATGCTCTCGCCTCAAGCCCCATCTGGAGTAAATATAGCGACCCGGCGTCAGCGTCGGCCTTGATCCGTTTTGCCAACGGGGTGGTCGTCAACTGGAGCGGTAGCTGGATAACCCGGGCCCCTGAAACGACTTTCTCGGGCGATTGGCGAATGGAGTTTGAAAACGGATGCGTGGACTGGTGTAGCCGCGGAGATCGCGACGTATCACTAAATGGAGAGCGCCTTCAGGTGCGACGCGGCGAAACTTCCACTGAAGAAGAATTAGCCACCCGGGATTTGTTTGGTCGAGCCGCTGTCCTGGCCGACTTCCAAGCAGCGGTGGTAAGCGGGCAGTGTGAAGACTTCTTTCCGTCAGCTGAGGACAACGTGAAAAGTTTAGAACTTGCTCACCTGGTGCTACAGTCTGCTATGAAAAAAATCTGATTTATACCGCTGAAACCTAACATAGAATTCTCGGGTGGCGAACAGCCTTGGAAGGCGGTGATAGGCGACGGAGAAGTCCCCGCGGCATGCCTTGTTTCCGAGCGCGCAGGCAAGCCCGCTCTTTCCGATGCCGGCGGGTCCGATCAACAGCAGGCTATGGCTCTGAGAGAGCCAGTCGCAACCGGCGAGCTTCATAAAGAGATTGCGGTTCAGGCCGCGGGCGGCGCGGAAGTCAGCGTTCTCGATCTGGGCGTCATGGCGCAGCTTTGCAGCGCGGGCTCTCGCCTCGAAGCGCTTCTGGCGGCGTGTCGTCACCTCGCGTTCGAGCAGCAGTGTAAGCCATTCGCCATGCTCGAGGTGTCTCGCTTCCGTTTGCGCCTCGAGTTCCTGATAGGCACTGGCCATGCCTGTCAGGCCGAGTTCGCGCAGCATGTCGATGGTCGGATTGGGTCAGCATCGTTGGTGTCTCCATAATGAACGTAGCCGGGACCACGCAGATTGGCGTGTTCCATGACGGCGGCGGGTTCGGTGGAATGTCTGGTGGCCTTGTGGGTGACGATGAGCGAGGCAATCGTCTTGCAGGTCAGGCCGCCGATCTCGACGGCCCGCGCCGAAACGGCCTCGGCGCGCTCGCGGCCGATGTCGCGATAGAGGCGCAGGATGCCGAGGCAGGTTCTGAAGCTCTGCTCGGGATGTGGCCGGCTGGCGAGAATGGCGACGATCAGCTCTTCGGTCTGCGGACCGATGGACGCGGTCCAGCGCCGGAAGCGCTCCGGCGTCCATTAGGCGTATCGGCGGTGGGAGATCGGCATGTGCGCCGGGTCTGTTCATAGCGCGGCCCGCCTTAGCGGCGCTGATGGACCGCGACGCGTTTGCCGCGATGAAAGATCTCGATCATCCGCGCGGTCGCCCCGATATCGCGATATCGACCTGCTGGCGAATGAGCGCGTGCGGGACGGAATAGAAGAAGGTCTTGAACTCGGCATGGTAATCGGTCGAGACCCGCGCAAAGCCATTCGGCGAACTCGTACTCGTCGGCGGGCAAGCTTGCGAGCGCCGCGCGCCGTCTCGAAGAGATGGCGACGGCTGACACCCAAACGGCGCATGACATGATTGTTGATGCGCTCCAGCACGTCGGCAATCGCGGCATTGGCCTCGGCGAGCGAGAAGAACGTCTGCTTGCGCAGCCGACCGAGAATGCAGCTCTGGGCTGTAGAGCGACAATCTGGCTGAGATCGCGTCTCATTTGGTTATCGGCTGCACTGGGCGAAGCGCACGCCGTTCTAAGCCATCATGCGGTAGCTGCGGTTGATCTCCGGATCGTAGAAGCTGGCCCGTTTGACGCCGGACTTCAGATTATCGGGCACGACCAGACGGGGCACGCCGCCGAAGAAGGTGAACATCCGCACATGCGAACCGATCCAGTCCGACAAGGTCTGGGTCCAGGTGGCCTCGGCGAAAGTGAAGCTCGACGCACCGAGAACGCCGAGGAACAGCTTCGCCTCGCGGATGTCGCCGGTCTTGCGATCGACGATCGGCACCTTCTTGCCGGAATGCGGACTGGGGGTCTATGATGATCACCATCGGCTCGTGGCAGTTGAGCATATGAACCGTAGCTGATTGCGTGATCGTCGACACGGCCGTGATCACGGCCGCGCCGGCCCGCTTTTTTTGTGCTGGCATCGGCGATGCAATAACCAAGTCCTTCGAAGCGCACGGATGTTTGCTGGAACCGGTGTCAACAAGCACGGGTTGAAGCCGCTGCGTTCTGCATTGATTGTTGCCGAGGGCTGCTACAAAATGATCCGGGCTCATGGTGTGGCCGCAATGCGCGCGGTAGAGCGCGGGGAAGTCACTGCAGACGTGGAGGCCGCAGTTGAGGCCGCTGTTCTCCTGAGCTGCCTTGCCTTCGAAAATGGCGGACTCTCGATAGCCCATGCCATGATGCTTGGCCTTCTCGTTACGCGCGGAACGCGACATGCCCAACATGGCGAACACGTTGCCTACGGACTTCTTGTTGAGCTCGCCGTAGAAGGCTGCAGTGAGGATGAACTCGACGATATGACGGAATTCTTTCAGCAGATCGGGCTGCCTGCACGGCTCGCCGACATGGGGCTCGACTCGCCTACGTCGGAAGAGATCGATGACTTGGCAGGAGCTTGCTTCCGAAGCCCTCATCTGCGCAATGTCGCCCGACCAGTTCTTGCGGCTGATATTGCAATCAGCATCCGTCGAATCGAAGAGTGGGATGCACGCAAAGGTAATCCTGCGCGTGATTTTAAGGCTGAACAGCCGCTGGAACAAGGACGTCCACTCGCAATTCAACGATAGGATGCCTGCAGGCACATCCGGCAGATCCAAATTGACGTGGGTCGATCACTTATTGCCCGAGAGGGGTACCTGCCGGCAGGCCGACGGCAAACCCCGCGATCAGCTTGATTTGAGCAGAAAGCATATCGTTACCGTCGGAGGTCGTAGCCCCGGCGGCACGAGCTGCGCGAAGTAAGGGCGTTTGGGCGGTTAAACTGGCGATATCTGCCACAAGGAGGTCGGCGTGAAGAGATGCTTCCGGCATCGGAAATTGTGCTGAACCTTTGATTCCAATAGGCGAAGCATTGATGACTACGTCGTAGTCCCAACCTCCCGAAACGTCGGCCGCTCTCGCGCATTCTCTTCCTCGAACGGCGTTGAACATCTCAAGCGTAAAAACAAGGGAGGACCCCATGGGATCGATGATGTCGAGCTGACCGACACCTTCCGCTGCAAGGGCAAACGCGATGGCACGGCCAGCGCCGCCTGCGCCCACCATGAGCACCCGGGCATCGCGCAAACGGCTCTTCGCTTCGCCCAAGCCGTCGACAAAGCCCTGCCCGTCGAAAAGCGCTCCGTGCATGCGCCCGTCAGCGCCGCGTTGGACCGCGTTGACTGCGCCAACCGCCTTTGCTGTGGCGGTCAAAGTTGCACAGCGCGCGCACGCGGCTACTTTGTGCGGGACCGTCACGCCAATTCCAGCGAGATTGGACATCGCGGAAAATGCATTCCATGCACCGTCGAAATGTTCAGCCGTAACATGAAAGGGCACCGCGTAAAGGTTGGCGCCGGCTGCTGCAAAGATGGGATTGATGAGGTGCGGCGTCTGCACTTGCGCGATGGGATCGCCAAAAACCGCATATACGCGCGAACGGCCGTCGAGATTGGGTATGTGTTTCATGCTAATTGCTCCGGAAGATCCGCTGACAACGGCTGAGGGCGATATCCAGGACTTCAGCGGGATCGCGCGCCCACCAATCGGTCGAGAAGAGTTCCACTTCGACAGGGCCCTCGAACCCTGCCTGGCGCATCATGCGGTCGATGGAAGCGAGATGGATGATCCCATCACCCATCATGCCTCTGTCGGTAAGAAGGTGTCTTGTCGGGACGAGCCAGTCGTTGACATGAAAGCCGAAGAGCCGGCCAGCTTGGCCAGCACGGAGGATCTCCGCTTCCAGCCGTTCATCCCACCAGACATGATAGACGTCCACGACGACTCCGATGCCTGAGCCGAGCGCTTCGCAAAGTTTGTTTGCGTGGGAAAGGCTGGCAATCACGGTACGATCGCCGACAAGCATTGGGTGAAGGGGCTCGATCGCGAGCTTGATCCCCACGCGCCTTGCCATTTCAAGCAATTGGGCAATCCTGTCTTCAGCACGCTTTCGAGCGGCGAAAAGATCGTGCTCCGTCTCTGCTAGGCCGCCGGTAAACAGGAAGACGTGGTCAGCGCCAAACCTTGCTGCGCGCTCGAGTTCAAAGGGCGCCCGGGCCAAACCTTCGTCGGTGAAAGGGCCAATCCGGTTGTAGCCTGATACGGCGATGCCATGCGTCCGAAGCGCGGCAAGCGCCGTGGCCTCACCAACCCTTTCAATCTCATCCCCCCAAATGGAAACAGTCTCGATGCCTCGTTCGGCGCATAGACGCACGAAAGTCGGCATATCAGCACGATCTCGTACCGTGGCATGATTGATGACAATAGATCTACAAACGCTTTTACTCGCGGACATGCCGACCATAACCTCCATCTGTCAGCGGTGGTCACTTATCAGCCGGAGATCATCGACGGCACACGCTCTCTGGGTCGCGCTGCGTCGCGTTGACGGCTGCGGAGTGGCCAGATCTCGCTGAGCTCAGCGGCCGCACGATGAAGTGCGCTCGCCAGCTCTTCCCACCGGTCCGGCGTTATCCGAACTAGCGGTCCGGCCACCGAAATGGTTCCAGCGACTCCGGCACTGCTGTCGGCGCTCGCGCGAAAAGGAACAGCAATTGCTGCGGTGCCGGCTTCGGCCTCCTCCACCGAAGTTGCAAATCCTTGGCGACGGGTCTCCGCGAGCCGAACGCGCAGTGCATCGATGTTGCGCGCGCTGTTCGGCCCGAGCTTCCGACCACCGCCGAACCCCCGCGAATATGCGATCGAAATTGCTTGTTCTTCCGGTAAGGTCGCAAGCCACGCCTTACCGTTCGCCGTCGCGTGCAAGATTATCTCCTGCCCCATGTCGGGATCATACTTCAGACCGTGGGCGGCACCTTGCGCCCGCGCGACCCAAACGAGATCCTGACCTTCAAGTATGGCCAGCCGGCAATACTCCCGAGTTTGTGACGCCAACCGATCCAGGATAGACTGCACAACGTCCGGAACGTTTCGTGCATCGAGATTGCGAAATGCCAGCGTGCTCATCCGCAAGGACAAAGCATACTTTTGGCTCGCAGCGTCCTGTACCACCCAACCATGACCTGTCAGAGTGGCAAGCAGCCGGTGCACCGCACTTGCCGGCATATCAAGTCGATCGGCCAGTTCTGAAAGTTCAACGGCCTCACTCTCTCCAGCCAGGATTTCCAACAACGATAGGCATCTCGATACCGCCGCAACTGTCATCTGATATTCTCCGCTCTTCACAATGATCTTTCCGAAACGGAATTCATTTCCAATACCATTGTGAAGGTGCGAAATCCATTGCTGTCGACGGCAGCCCCGTAACCACTGTTAGACTGTTGCAAGCTGCTGCTGGAGGTGCGGAAGAACCTCGAACAGATCGGCCACGAGACCGTAGTCGGCTACCTGAAAGATCGGGGCGTCCTGATCTTTGTTGATCGCGACGATCACTTTTGAGTCCTTCATTCCGGCCAAGTGCTGAATTGCTCCAGAAATTCCGACCGCAATATAAAGATCAGGCGCGACGACTTTTCCGGTTTGGCCAACCTGCCAGTCATTAGGAGCGTAGCCGGCATCAACCGCTGCTCGAGACGCACCGATAGCCGCACCCAATTGATCGGCTACCGGCGCCAACAATTGGGTGAAGTTCTCGGCACTCCCGAGTGAACGCCCCCCCGAAATAATGATCCGCGCCGTTGTCAATTCGGGTCGGCTACTCTCAGCAATCTCTTGGCGCACGAAGCGAGAATGTTGCGGATCGCCGGACGCTGAAATCGTTTCGATGCTCGCCGCGCCGCCGCGGGGCGCGGGCGGGAAAGCAGCCGTGCGCACGGTGATCACCTTCTTTGCGTCAGTTGTCTGGACCGTCTGGATCGCATTGCCGGCATATATGGGTCGTTCGAAAATGTCTGGAGAGATGACCTTGATCACGTCTGAGACCTGCATCACATCCAGCCGTGCCGCAATGCGCGGCATGAGACTTTTTCCGGTGGTGGTCGCAGGCGCGACGAATGCATCGTAAGACGCAGAAAGCGAAAGGACGAGTTCCGCCATCGGCTCGGCAAGCTGATGTTCGTAAAGCGGATCGTCGGCGAGCAGGACCTTTTCCACGCCGATGAACTGCGCGGCCGCTTCGGCCGCTGGCCGGGCATGCAGACCAGAAATCAGGATGTGAACAGGCGCCCCAAGTGCGGTGGCCGCGGAAAGAGCCCGATGCGAGCTCTCCTTGAGCTCAGCATTCTCGTGCTCGGCGATAAGCAGCGTAGACACGTTCTTGTTCTCCTAAAGCAAACCGGGTTCGGCCCGCAGCAGTGCAATCAACTCGCTGACTGATCCAACTTTGATGCCGCTGTTGCGGGTTGCCGGCTCAGTCGTCTTGAGAATCCTGAGGTGAGGCTTTATATCGATCCCGAGTGCTTCCGGCGAAGTCTCCTCAATGGGCTTCTTCTTGGCTCTCATGATATTGGGAAGCGACGCGTAGCGGGGCTGGTTGAGGCGCAAGTCAGTCGTGACAACCGCCGGAAGGTCCAGCGACAATGTCTGTAGGCCGCCGTCTACCTCTCGCGTAACATTGATCGTTCCATTATCGACGAGGAGTTCCGAGGCAAAGGTGGCTTGAGGCCAGTCAAGCAAGCCTGCAAGCATCTGACCAGCTTGACTGCAGTCGTCATCGACGGCTTGTTTGCCCATGAGAACAAGATCCGGAGCTTCTTTCGCCACTAGGCGAGCGACAAGTTTGGCTACGGATAGGGGTTCGACAAGCTCAGCGGTCTTAACATGAATTCCGCGATCGACACCCATTGCAAGTGCTGCGCGGATCGTATCGGCGGACTCTCCAGGACCGATGGAGACAGCGATGACCTCTGCGGCTTTCCCCTGCTCCTTCAGTCGCACGGCCTCCTCCACAGCGATCTCATCGAACGGATTCATCGCTGTCTTGATGTTTGCCGATTCAACGCCAGATCCATCTGGCTTCACCCGGATCTTGACGTTGAAGTCGATCACCCGCTTTACGCACACAAAAAGCTTCATCGGTAACGTCTCTTGTCCTTATCCATCATCAATAGCGGCTGGTACGAATTGAGCGAGCTGTATCGGACGGGCTCGCTGCACGTTAATCTCGAACAGGCTCTCGTCTCTCCGCTGAAGTCATCAGCAGACGGTCGATCCGCGAGCACGGGCGTCGTCCGAATTTCGCTAGGCTGCTAACCGATCCATCCTCACGATACGGTCGCCACTTTGGCGATCAAAAAGGTGCGCAAGCGTAGGATCAAAGGTGATCCCGATCTCGTCGCCGACCCTGATATCCACTCGGTCTCGGATGAGGCATGTCAGTCGAGCCTGTCCTACGTCTGCGATGATCTGTGTTTCAGAGCCTGTCGACTCGACGACATAGACCCTTGCTTTATATCCATGAGGATCAATCCGGATATGCTCCGGTCTAATTCCGAGTGTAACAGGCCTGCCGGCACTGGCCCTGTGCCCTTCACCAACGTTCCAGATCGTTCCGCTCTCATCTTTCATGCCGGTGACAGACATCGTTCCCTCAATGAAATTCATCGATGGTGAGCCAATGAATCCTGCCACAAACAGATTGGCCGGATTGTCGTAGAGGTCCAATGGAGTGCCTATCTGCTCGACGATGCCGTCGTGCATGACGACGATCTTATCCGCCATCGTCATGGCTTCGATCTGATCATGCGTCACGTACACAATCGTGCTGCCCAGCCGCTGATGGAGGGCTTTGATCTCGGAGCGCATCGAAACACGCAGCTTCGCATCCAGGTTGGACAAAGGCTCGTCGAACAGGAATACCTTGGGGTTTCGAACGATCGCCCTTCCCATCGCGACGCGCTGGCGTTGACCGCCCGACAGCTGACGAGGATAGCGATCGAGCAGCTTTTCAAGCCCCAGGATGCCCGCGGCGTTCGATACCCGCTGGTCTATGTCGGCTTTTGGAGCCTTTTGAAGTCTTAGCGCAAAACCCATATTCTGCGCGACCGTCATATTGGGATAAAGCGCATAGTTCTGAAACACCATCGCGATGTCACGCTCTTTTGGAGAGATGTCGTTGACGATTTTATCGGCAATGCGGATCTGGCCCGAGGTGATGGTTTCGAGGCCAGCGATCATGCGAAGCAACGTCGACTTTCCACAGCCAGACGGCCCTACTAGGATTACGAATTCACCGTGCGCGATGTCGATGTCGACTCCGTGGATGACGGGATGAATACCGTACGCCTTGCGCAGATTTGCTATCTTCAGATTGGCCATTGTTATGTTCCCTTCCTTTTGTCGCGTACTGATGTTTTGCAGTGATCTCAGCCGGGTTGTCATGACGAACTGGTAAACTGCCCAGCCAGTGAATGTGTCAGAGACTCATGGTCGGCCGCAACTCGCACCTTGATTGGCTGGAAGCCGTCGAGAGTAGCCGTGACGTGGGAACCCGGCGGAACCTTCTGCGCAGCCGTGTACGATCCTGTGATGACGAACTGACCGGGCTTGAGCTCCGATTTCCGTTCGGCCAGATGATTTGCTAGGGCCACCAGGACATCGAACGGATCTCCTGCGGGATGTGAGTACCGTTTCGACGTGATCACCTTCCCATGGATGTGGAGAGTAATGCCGAGTTCGCAAAGGTTGCTGTGTTGCCAATCGTACGAGGGAACTCCAAGCACGACCCCGCCATTACCAAGGCTATCGGCCACTACATGCGCTTGAGGTGATCTGAACGCGTCCGCTAAACGGCTTTGGAGCATCTCGAACGCCGGCATAGCTGCGCTGACATGCGGTGCAACGTCAGATTTTCTATAGCCATGGCTGGGTCGAGGCGGGAGTGAACTGTCGATCAAGAACGCGAGCTCGCATTCCAAGCCATGCTCAATTCGCCCTGGCACAGATACCGTGCATCCTGTGTTAAAGGTGTCACAATCAAGAACAGGCGCTGACAACAGGGTGTCGTCGGGTTGCAGTGAAGCTTTCCAACCCACCACCCTCGCATCCAGTAGCCGGCGCGTATGTTCTTGTACCTCGTAAGCTCCCGATAGCGTATCGATGCCCGTGAGTCTCACCTCGCCACAACAAGGCCTTGTTCGCTTCGCCACCAGTCGCAGCGCAGCATCATGCAGAGCTTTGTTCATGACGCCGATCCCGCATCAAGGCCCAACTGGCGGCGCGCTTCTTCCAAGTCTTCGTATGTGTCCACACCAAGGGGTGACGCATCAACAACGGAGACCCCGATGGTCAGACCCAGGGTCAGCGCTCTTAGTTGCTCGAGTCTTTCGAGGCGCTCGAGTCGAGATGGTTTCGCCGCGACAAATCTATCAAGTGCTTCGCGTCGATAGACGTAAAGTCCTATATGATGAAGAAGCGGCTGGGCGCCATGCGGAATGGGCAAGCGGCTAAAGTAAACGGCTCTGCCAGGGACCGAATCCTCCGACGCGGGCTCCACCGCAACTTTGACTACAGCTGTTCGATCTGCGTTCAGTGGGTCAGATATTGGTGTCGCCAGGGTGACGATGTCAAACGTAGGATCATCGAGAACAGAAACTGCCTTACGCAACAGTAGAGGTGAAATCGTTGGCATATCACCCTGCAGATTGACGATCACATCGTAAATGCGGTCCGGGTCGAAACTCGCCAATGCCGCGTGCGATCGATCGGACCCTGAAGCGAGGTTAGGGTCCGTTACAATGACGTGGGCACCCGTCGGAGCCAGCGCTTCTGCTATCTCGGGATCTCCTGCCGCGACCAAAACAGGGCCCAAATCCGCTTCCAAGCCTCTGCGGAGAACATGCTGGATCATCGGCTCACCATGAATGTCGGCAAGCGGCTTTCCGTAGAGCCGGCTGGAGTTCATGCGCGCAGGGATAATCACGACCGGCTTCATGTTTTTGGCCCCTGCTCTCTGGAGCCGCGGACGACCACTGCCGAGCACAAACGATTAGAGATCCGATTTTTCATGCTGCGTCGCCATCCCGTGCATCGGGGCCAGCGACGGAGCGCAGCGGCCACACCAGTGCCAATTCCGCTGCGCTAGCCTTGGCCTGTTCGCCGAGCTCGCTCAAACGGGTTTCGCTCAGCCGAAAAGCCGGGCCGACAATAGCGAGCGCCCCTACGAATTGACCTGAGGCGGTAATGATGGGGGCTGCTACTGCCCCGACCGCCTCCTCTGCCTCCTCAAGGGCAATGCCGCAGCCGCGAGTGGTTGTGCGATCGAGCTCGGACATGAACTCATCGACAGTCTTGATTTCTCGCGGGCCATAAACGCCCGGCTTTCCTAGTCCCGACTCCAGCGCGCGCTTTAGGGCCTCCTCGCGCGGCAACGTTGCCAGCCAGACCTTCCCGCTCGCGCTAACATGCAGAGGCAACACAGGAAATGTTCGGGACCGGCAGATCAGGCTACCCTGAGCCCCCTGTGCGTGCGCAATCGTCGTAAGGTTTTCGCTGGCAAGAGCAGCCAGACGAATGAGCTCTCGGCTGTCCTTAGCCAACTTATCCAAAATCGGCTGCAGAACGTCGGGCATCGACGCCGCCTGCATAAAGCGATATCCGATGGCCGGAAGCTTCAGAGACAGCCTGTAAAAGTCCGTAGCGTCGTCCTGCTCGACCCAACCAAGCCCCACAAGGGTTGTCAGGACGCGATGGGCTCCGCTTCGCTGTAACTCGAGTCTGTCAGCAAGGTCCGAAAGCCGCATACTTTGGGCTTCGGTGGCCAGGAGTTCCAGGATTGCAAAGCAATTTTCAATGAGTGAGTTGACAACCTTCATGATCGTGGAATACCATTCTATTAGAAACTATATTCAGCGTAGACTGCTTTTCCGTATCGGTCAACCAATTCATTCAATCGCATACGAAACGACTTTGGGAGGAAGTCCATATGAAGGCTGCATTCCGCACACGAGCACTGACGCTGGCATTCGTGCTCGCATCATCCACTGTAAGTCACGCAGCAGATATCCAATGGCCGAGCTTCCTTTGGAAGGACCCCGGCTTGGCCCCGGCACTGAAGGAACTGAAAAGCACATATGAGCAGGACAACCCTCAGAACCACATCAACAATGTGCTCATTCCGGTTGCGACGTTCTGGGACAAGCAGTTTGCGGACGTCAGCAACGGGAACCCGCCAGACATCGGTACTTTCTATGATCCGGACGTCCGCGCCTACATTGAGCAAGGTCTTCTCGAACCCTTAGATAACTATCTGAGTACTGCAGGCATCGATCGCGCCAGCTTTGTGCCGACGGCGTCGCTGGGTCAGAAGGGCGGCCATGTTTATGCCGTACCTATTGTCGTTAACGCACGTGCGCTTTTCTATAATGACAAGCTCTTCCGTGATGCCGGCATGCAACCACCAAAGGATGCCGCGAGGTTCCTGGAAGCGGCCAAGAAGCTGCGCAAACCAGAAGCGCAGCAATTCGGATATGCCACTGCCTCGAAGCCGGGCAACGCTAGCCTGAACTTCATCGAGATCTCACCTCTGATTGGTGGCTTCGGAGGCGGGTTCTTCAAGGATGGTCGTCCAAGTGCCAACTCGCCGGAAACTATTGCTGCCCTTAGTCTTTACAAACAACTCTTCGATGAAAACCTAATACCGCGCGGCGTCGATACTGGCGTCTACCGAGACATGTTTGCTCACGGAAAAGTGGGCATGTACGCAGCCGGCTCCTTCATCGCCGGCGTTGTCGAGGGCGCCGATAAGGAAGTTTACAAGGATTTGCGTGCGATCCCCTTGCCGTTCCCTGGTGGTCAAACGGTTTCCGTCACCGTCTTCCTCGGCATACCAAAAGGCGCCAAGAACAAGGATGCTGCTGCTGCCGTGCTCATGCGCATGCTCAAAAGTGACTTTCAGTTGAAGATCGCTCAGATCGGTAAGGCTTATCCGGGTCGCGTGAACATGTTGCCCGCCAAGTTCTTCGATCAGAATCCCTGGTTCAAGGCTTTCGAAACCGCCTCCCTTACGGCTCACTCGTATGCGCCGGAAGGTGTGGAGCAATATGGACCGGAAATCATCAAGATCGTTTCGGAAGGCTTGGAGAACATGCTTTTCCAGGGTGTTTCGCCAGAAGAAACAGCAAACAACCTTCAACAGAAACTCACGGATTTCATAGGGACAAAGAAGTGAGACCTGCTGAGAACCACAACTTCCCAGGGGAAACGAAATGGATATCAACATGCGAAGAGGCGGCCTCGAAGTGGCTGCATTAAGCCCTGAGGGCGAAGAAATCCGCCCCTGGTTTGGATATCAAAGGCGCGAGGCGATGGTGCCTTACACCTTTCTTCTACCGAGCTTCCTCGCCTTGGCGGTCGTATTCTTCTACCCGATGATACACGCAATCGTAATCAGCTTCTATTCGAACAATATCGGGAGTGCTGCGCGATTTATCGGCTGGCAGAACTATCGCGACATCATCGCCAGCGACTGGTTCCCTTCTGTGATGAAAACATCGGTGGCCTGGACTGTTGGCAATGTCGTTTTTGTATGCGGCTTGTCGCTTGCCATTGCTCTCATGCTAGACAGGAATTTTCCAGGGCGTGGTCTTGTTCGCGCGCTATTCTTTCTGCCTTGGGCCGTGCCGTACGTAGCAGCAGGTATCGTCTGGGGCTGGATGTATGATTATGAGTTTGGTGTGTTGAACTACCTCGTCCATGCGACCGGGCTTGCATCAGATAAAATCAACTTCCTCACGGCATGCCCGCCAGCCTTCTATAGCGTGGGCGCCTTGTCGATCTGGAAGCTCGTCCCCTTTGGCACAGTGATGTTCCTGGCAGGTCTGCAGACTATCCCTTCGGAATATTACGAAGCAGCAAAAATTGACGGCGCCGGGCCCATTCAAGCGTTCCGGTATGTCACACTGCCGGGCCTACGGGGTGTTACCGTCATGCTCACGCTGCTTATCGCCATATGGAGCTTTGGATGGAGTTTCACGGCGATCTTTCTCTTAACCGAGGGTGGTCCAGCCGGCTGCACGGAAACCATCGTGGTGCGCAGCTACCTGGAGGCATTCAAGTTCTTCCGCGTAGGCACAGCAAGCGCAATTGGCACAATTGTTCTGCTTCTGTCGCTGACATTCTCCGCAGCGTATCTTGCCCTAGTTTACCGCAAAGGAAGGCAACAATGATCAGCGCCAACAAAGCACAGCAGCTGCTCTGGTCAGCGGCATTCTATGTAATTCTCGCCAGTCTTTTACTTGCTGTTCTATTCCCATTCTATTGGATGTTCAAAACGTCCATGGATTCCGGCGGAGCGCTATTTACGTATCCGCCCAAGCTGCTGCCTCAGTCGTATGATTTTCATGCGTATGCCGATGTCATAAACAACACGGACATCGCTCTCTGGCTCTGGAACTCGTTCGTGGTTTCGGTTGGATCAACAGTACTCGCATTGGCGGCGGGCGTCTCCGGGGCTTACGGGCTGTCCCGTTTCCGATACCGCGGCAAGTCCACACTCGCGCTGGTGATTCTTACCACTCAAATGATGCCGCCTCTTGTACTCATTATTCCGATCTACACGATCTATATCGGTTTGAACATTACGGACACGCTCTTTGGCCTCATCATTGGCAACTTCGCGTTTTCGCTGCCCGTTGTAATCTGGATGATGAAGTCGATCTTCGACACGATACCCGTCGAGATAGAAGAGGCCGCGCGAGTCGATGGGGCGTCCTGGTTCTTCATTATGACCCGCATCACTCTGCCGATCGCACTTCCAGGGCTGGTAGCGGTTTCCGTCTTCACTTTCATCAATGGCTGGGACGAATTCATGTTCGCACGCACCGTCGTTACGGCGACCGAAAAATGGGTGGGCACCGTAGGGCTGGCTTCGTTCATTGGGATCTACGTCACACCTTGGGATCAAATTCTGGCTGCAGCCACGATCTTCACTCTGCCGCCTGTGATCCTTTTCCTCCTGATTCAAAAGCACTTCATGGCTGGACTTGGTGCCGGTGCAGTAAAGGGATGATTGCAACATGCAGATAACACAAAACCCCGAACAAGAGGCGATCCGCGACATGGCGCGACGCTTTGCCAGCGAAGAGATCGCGCCAAAGGCGCGCCAGATCGACGAGACCTCTACTTTTGACTGCGCTCTTCATCAGAGATTGGGAGAGCTCGGGCTGCTGGGTATGACAGCACCCTCCGAGTACGGAGGTAGCGACGCTGACACCGTAACCTGGTGCATAGTCGTTGAAGAAATCGCAAAAGCGTCCTCAGCGGTGGCGAACGGCGTCACTCTCACGGAGTCGATGGTGCACTACCTTGTCGCCATGGGTACGGAGGAACAAAAAAAGAAGTATCTGCCCCGACTTGCCAGCGGCGAATCCCTCTGCAGCTTTTGCCTGACCGAACCCAATGCCGGCTCCGATGCCGCCTCCGTCTCCACGACGGCAACCATCGATGGGGATGACGTGATTCTCAACGGCCAGAAGATGTGGATCTCGGGCGCTCTTGTCGCCGATTTCTTCATCGTTGTGGCCACGGTCGACAAATCAGAGCGTTCCAAAGGCATTCGCACCTACATCGTCGAAAGGGGCACGCCAGGACTGTCCTTTGGTGAGAAGCTGGATTTGATGGGCATCAGAGGCTTCGCAACTGCCCCCGTGTTCTTCGATAACTGCAGAATTCCAAAGAGCCAACAGCTTGGAGGCGATGAAGGTTTTCGCGCGGTCATGCACGGCCTTGACGGAGCTGGTCGGTTGGGGGCCGCCGCAATGGCGGTGGGAGTCGCTCAGGCTGCCATGGATGTAGCACTCAAATATTCGCTTGAACGTCAACAGTTCCGGCAGCCTGTTTTCGACTTCCAATCCGTTCAATTCATGCTTGCCGATATGGCGATCGAGATCGAAGCTGCGAGGCTTCTCATGCACAAGGCGGCAGCGCTTAGGGACGCAGGCCAACCGTTTACCTACGCGACCTCCCTCGCAAAGACCTTTGCTGGTGACATGTGCATGCGCAACGTGACCAACGCCATGCAGGTCTTCGGCGGCTACTGCTATTCGAAGGAATATCCGATCGAGCGGCTCTTCCGGGACGCCAAGATACACCAGATCTGGGACGGTACCAATCAAGTGCAACGAATGATCATTGCACGTCACCTTAAGAAAGAGGCTGCATAATGCCTAAGACTGCACTCGACGGAATCCGCGTTGCGGCATTCACGCATTTCGCTGCCGGCCCGATTGCTGCCCAATATATGGGATCACTTGGTGCCGATGTCATCAAGGTTGAGAGCCCTGCTCAAGACGTCAACCGCTACGCGTTGCGCGATCCGGATGGCCGTCTCCAGGGCATCAGCCCCTATTTTGTCGTAACGAATCGCAATCAGCGCAATGTGTGTTTGAACCTCAAAACAGAGAATGGCATGACCGCCGCAAGAGCGTTGATCGCAACGAGCGATGTACTGATTGAAAACTATCGCCCCGGCGTTATGGAAAAGCTCGGCCTCGGATACGAAGAAGTCAAGAAGATCAATCCTCGCATCATCTACGCATCTATCTCCGCTTACGACCCCGAGGGTTCGGCACGCGACCGCCCGGGGCAGGATCTCTTGATCCAAGCTCTAAGCGGTATCGCGAGCCTCACGGGGCGCGGCGACGGGCCACCAATTCCAGTGGGTGCCTACATTATAGACGGGTTCACAGCGATGCAGGTGCTTGTGGGTATTCTTGCCGCTCTTCGCCACCGTGATGCGACCGGCGAAGGCCAAGCTTTGCGCGCCGACATGATGTCGTCGTCGTTGTATTTGATGGCGCAAGAGGCGTCCTATATACTCAACGTCAATCCGAATCCCGAGCGGAGCAGCGCCGGCATTGCTCATGTAAACCAGTCGGCTCCCTATGGCGTCTACCAAGTAAAAGATGGGGCAATCGTGCTTTCGACGTTCGGTGGCGTGCCTATGGTGAAAAGGCTGTTGGCTGCACTGCAGATCGAAGATTTTTCGGAAGATGACATTACAGAGCAGAAGATCCGGTTCAATCGGGATGAGATTGCTAATAAAATCGCAGCTCGCCTCGCACCGATGACGAAAGCGGAGGCCATGTCGATCATTGAACCGACCGGAACTTGGACTGCACCCGTCCGCACACTTCGCGAGGCACTAGCGGATCCTGCAGTGGTCGAAACCGGCATCATCCAAGATGTTAAAACTCCTTATGGCGGCGAATACAAAGTCATCGCGGAGCCCCTCCGAATGGAGAAGACTCCTCTCGTCTCACTCCGGCCTGCAGCCGCTTTGGGGGAACACACGCAGGAGGTGCTGGCTGAGTTTAGCCTGTCGCACGAAGTGAAGGCTGTCGGCTGAACCGCCGCAAGCAAAACGTCGCTGGCTCGGCGACGTCATATCTGCTGAGTCGGCGACGTTATGGACAAAGGCCGAGCTGTGCCGTGGCCGTGGCCGGCGAGAGCCTGCCATGTGCAGCAATCAGCAATCTTTGATCAAGAATCGAAGATGCCACCAGCGTGTTGTAAGATCACGCTCCGAAGACATTAAGGCCAAACTAGAGGCGAAGAGGTTTGCCGCATGGACCGGTCCGGTTTGCCGAGAGCGTCTGCTAAACAGATATACTCTCCGCGGGGTTCTATCGCGGAATTGATCGGTCTAGCGGTGGACCGGGATTCTGACGTTCCCATCTTCCGCCAGATCTATCTCGCATTGCGCGAGGCGATCATTGGCGGTCGGCTGAAGACAGAGTCTAGGCTCATGTCGACGCGTGCCCTCGCAGAAGAACTCCACGTTTCACGAAACTCGGTCACCCAGGCATATGAGCAACTGATGGCCGAAGGATACATTTGTGGGCGGATTGGGTCGGGAACGTTTGTAGCCGACGTATCGACCGAATTATTTCATCCGGACAAGCGCCGCGATGCCGCAGAACGATCCAGTTGTCCCCCCAATGACATGTCTCAGTTGGGACAAATCGCCGAGCGCTGGTGGCCGTCGCTTCCGCTCGGAGGCCGGCAGCCATTCAATCCTGGCGTTTGCGCCCTCGACGCGCGAAGTCTGCAAACTCTACGGAGACTGGCACAACGTCACTTGACAACGCTAGGCGAAACACACGCCTCCTATTCGCATCCTCAAGGGCTCCCCCAACTGCGGGAGCAAATAGCGGTCTATCTTCGAGCTGCGCGAGCAGTACGATGCGATGCGGACAATATCGTAGTTGTCAGTGGAGCACAGCAGGCAGTCGACTTGGCGCTCAAAGTTTTAGTCGACAAGGGTGATTACATATGGCTCGAAGATCCCTGCTACATGACGACACGCGCAGCAGTCGAGAGCGTCGGAGGCCGGATTTTTCCCGTCGCCGTGGATAGTGACGGCATGGACATAGGTTTCGGTGTAGCTGAGTGCACGAACGCCCGTTTGGCCTTCGTTACGCCATCGCATCAGTACCCTCTTGGTGTGACCCTTTCACTACAGCGCAGGATAGAACTTCTGCGTTGGGCGCGTGAGAACAATAGCTGGATCATAGAAGACGACTTCGATAGTGAAATACGTTACGAGGGCCGACCCTTGGCTTCACTACAGGGTCTGGATGAAGCCTCAAGGGTGATCTATATAGGGACGTTCTCTAAGATGCTCATGCCTGGCCTACGAGTAGGCTTTGCCGTGGTGCCACAGCGGTTGATGCCGGCATTCCTTGCCGCCCGTTTTCTGGCGGACCGGCAGCCCCCCATGTTTCAGCAGTTGGTGATGGCGGACTTCCTAGCCGAAGGACATCTATCGAGCCACCTTTCCAGAATGCGTAGGATTTACCGCGAGGCCCGCGACCAAGTTTTCGAGATCATTTATCGCTTCTTGAGCGAGCACATTGAAATATTGCCAGCAGTCCAAGGTACCCAGTTATTTGCGCACCTAAGAGACGAGCGGATTGACGATGTCGAATTTTGTCGCCGAGCAGCGGACGTGGGCGTGGCGCTTAAGCCTGTCAGTCCAATGTGTATCAAACGGAAAGACGTCCGAGGCCTTTTGCTTGCGTTTGCAGGGTTTAGCGAGATCGAGATAAAACTAAGTGCCTCGCGGCTTGCTCGACTCTTCCTCTCTCAAGATTCGGTTGCGTAAAAAACCGAATTGGCCTCCTGCAACGGTGCCAAGCGGCCCTGTCCCGTGAACTGTACCAAGAATAAACTGGCGGGACAACACCATTGGGAAAGTGCGGCATGATTTCGGACGCAAAGAAGACACCTAAACCTCGGCCGCTCGAAGGATTCTATGGGAAGCAATTTGACCTGACAGGCCGCACAGCCGTCGTGACAGGAGGCGGAAGAAATATCGGTTTGGCGTGTGCGCAAGCCCTCGCGGAAGCAGGTATTCGGCCTTTGATTGCGGCTTGTTCATGCCGCTGGCCCTGATGTAGTCCGCTGATCGGATCCCAGACAGGTCAACGCGCTTTCAAGCGGTACCCACTGATCGGGTTTGTCCGATTCCGGCTCGACCGTTCGCCATAACACCATTTGCACCTCACCAATTCCAGCGGCCTCCTGACTTGTCAAGGGTAACCGGCCGATTGCTACCGCGGAGATTTTGCTTTGATGCGGGCGATGAGTTCTTCGTCGTCGACAAAGCTGTTGAGGAAGTCGTTCCATTCCTGAGTTGAGCGGCGAGCATAGGAGAGCATCTGTTCCAACTCCTCCATGCCGTCGTCTGTCAGGGCGGTGATGGATTCGTCCTCACCGTTATAGACGCTGGTGATACTGCCGTAGGTCAGGTTGTCATCATTGCTGACGATCGCCTGGAGAAGCCCTGGATCCTCGCCAAGAATTTCGGCAACATATTTGATGGTGCGGACATAAGTGACTGTTGCCATCATGCCGCCTCGGCGCAGATGACGGCAACAGGTGACCAATTCCATATGTGGACGTATATGGACCCCGCCCGATTGCAACAGATTGGCTGAATCCGGTTGATGGTCACAACTGCTGACGTATATCCGGCTTCTTCATGCGGCTCGATGTTCAGCGCCGCGAGCCTCGATGGGTTTTCGCCCG
>NZ_JASKLT010000024.1:0-43597 GCF_030124405.1 Sinorhizobium sp. 7-81
ACCTCGTGATCCTCGATCGGCAGATCGCCGAAGGCACGATGGTTGATCCCGCCGTCAAGCGGCTGCTCACGATCACCGGCGTCAGCCTCACCGTTGCGCATCTCGTCGGTCATCGGTGATCTTTCCATCAGGTTGGTCTTGAACAACCCAACCCTACCGGAAAAACACTGATGGCCACCCTGCCAGCTACACCATCTCCTGGGACATCATCAAATCACTTTGACTCCGGGCTGAAAGGCGTTGCCGTGACGGGGCAGAATTAAGCGCTTGGTCACCGCTGTTGCAACAATATCGGAGCGATCTTGACTAGCATCTCACAGTTCTGCGTCGAGTAGCTCCCCTTCAGATGAAATTATATTCTCGGCGCGGCAGATATCATCCTCAATGTCAATCGACCCATTTGTGCGCCCACGATAGTCCACTTCAACGACACGCAGCGGTATCCCGTTTTCTAGGGCACGTAGCTGCTCCAGTTTTTCGGCACGTTCAAGCGGCCCAGGTTTCAACGTGAGATAATGTGTCAGTGTTTCGAACTTATAACCGTAGATGCCGACATGCTGATAGACAGGCGCCCCTTCCGTGCTAAACGACGGAGAGTCGCGGCGAACAAAGGGAATTACGCCCTTGGTAAAGTAGAGAGCATTTCCATGGCGATCGAAGACTACGGTGGTGGCGCCAGCCTCTCCGGATGCCATATCCTCCACTGCCTTTTGATAGCTCCTCCAATCCATCCGGACGGCAGCAGTCACCATTTCGAGGTCCGGCTGACGGACCATTTCCTCGACCACCCGTTCGAGTACCCACGGCGGAGTCAGCACCGCATCGCCCTGCAAGTTCAGCACGTGGCTGGGAACTGGGCTCAGGGACTTAGCTGCCGCAAACACGCGCTCGGTCCCGTTCTCACATCTCTCCGGTGTCATTGTGGCAAGCCCGCCGAAACCCTCGACGTGATCGGCTATTCGTCTGTCGTCGGTTGCAACGTGAATGGAGTTAACGCCTTTTACGGCACTGGCCAAACTCCATACCCGATAGATGAGTGTTTTTCCAGAAACGAGCCTTAGCGGCTTACCCTTAAGTCGCGTCGAGCCGTATCGTGAAGGGATTATCAGGGCAATGTTCATTATTCACACTCTCCGCAATAGGGACGAGATAGGGGACTTTCCCTGGTTCATGCTAATCTTCTGATAATTGCAGTTAAGCGCCGGCCTCGTCACGTTAGTAGCTCAAGGATCGGAAGTCGCAGATTCGATGAAAAGTGATGAGATTCGTGTATTGTGCGTCAAGCGTTCCGGCGTCTCCTGAGCGGCACAATACAGCCAGGTCCTCCCCATCAATCGTCATGCTCGGATAATTGCGCGCGTGCCGCTCATCAGAGCTGACAGCTACGACGCCTGCAAAGCACCAATCGATGCAGTTCTTTGAAAAGTGCAGCTGAAGTCTGTGTCGCTCATTGTTGGCTAAGTTGTAGCGCCCGGCGGGCAGCATGTTCAGCTTAGCCATCGAGTCGGTCGGTTGCGAGCTGATGAGCCAAAATAGCGACGTAATGGGATCATAGAGAATAAAAAACTTGAGGTGCCCTCCTGGTAGCGGCACGAAAAGCGCTTTGTTGCCTGAAGGGACGCGCTCGATGTCAGTTCGCATTTCTCCATCTTCGCATTCGACAACCTTGACAAGTGCTGCGTAGCCAGTGCCTCCGGTGTTGGTCCGCAGTAATAAATGGACGGTTTTCCCGCTGGGATCGTGCCAAATGTGCGAGGGATCCTGGAAACGAACGATATTGGGCTCCAACCATCCCATGGGGGCGCAGACACGATTGCCCTCAAGTTGAGCAGCCTGCCGCTCGGGAGTGCGATAAAACGGTACCCCCACCCAATCTATGAATTCGTCTTTCATGATTTCGTTGAATGCCGGCGCGGTCGAGAAGGTCCAGGCGGCACGATCTAGAAGATTTGCACCTGTTCGCGCGCGTAAGACGCGCGGCGCCAAGCCCGCCACATTCCAGCCCTCTATATTTAGATCCTTCCGTTGGTCCATCGCCAAGTAAAGATGCTGGCCGTAATAGTGCACGTTGCAAGCCGAACCGTGCCACTTCTCGCCAGAACTTAGCCGGACGGGCGCGGTCCAATTGTCACCATCATCGAATGACGCCATAATCATCATATCGCTTGCCTGCCCTATCACATAAAGGACACCGCCGGCGAAAAATGGCCGCGCATGCCAGAATGGAAAGTCGATGCGGTGCAACCATGTCACGCCACCGTCATCGGAAATGAACAGTTTTCCCTTCCCGCAGCGCGCGCCCGCAGCACGCGACGCTTTCGGGCCGCAGAGATCGGCGACCCCATCGCCACCGAGGTCGAGAGTGGCAATTAGCCGCCCTGTATCAGACCGAGTAATCCCCGGCGTGTAGCAAAAGATGCTGGAAGGCCTAGGCGATCTGTAGACCACGGAGAAGTCCTGCGCCAGCGGCCCCGCCGGCGTGTGGGATCCGCGCTCTTTGCGACTTTCTTTGCATCTACTCATGACGCCAGCGGAATCCTTGTCTTGGCGCCTGCAGAGGTGCAGCTGAAGCCCGGAATGTCTGAAGCGGCGAGTAATCCGACTACGTGCTGAAGATCATCGACAATAACCAGATGCTCACGGGACGTCCGCTGAACCAGATCCAGCGCCGCATGTACTGGTGCTTCAGGCGCGATCGTCGGTGGGTCCCGGTGCATAATGCTCTCGATAGGATTGCTGAAGATAGTATCCTCTTGGTCTATGATGGGTTCTAAGTCGCGATCCGTTAAAACGCCGAGGAGACTGCTATGGCCGTCAACGACCACGACGGCACCAGGCCGCCCGGGCGTCGTATACATGATTAAGAGAGCCAGCTTGATCGGTGTCCCCTCGAGAACGATTGGCAACCTGTCATCGTGTCTCATGACCTCTCGAACACGC
Source organism: Sinorhizobium sp. 7-81 (assembly GCF_030124405.1). Lineage (NCBI taxonomy): Bacteria > Pseudomonadati > Pseudomonadota > Alphaproteobacteria > Hyphomicrobiales > Rhizobiaceae > Sinorhizobium > Sinorhizobium sp. 7-81. The sequence continues at coordinate 2,941 of NZ_JASKLT010000024.1, forward strand.
AATAGGCGCTGTCCTAGGCTACCAGCAGGATGATAGCGCGCGAAGTCTTCCGAACTTAAACCACGTTGTTCGAGCATCACCAACGCGAGGGCATCGCCTAGTGCCATCTGTGCCGTTGTCGTCGTCGTTGGGGCCAGCCCAAGAGGACAGGCTTCAGGCATCGAACCCATATCCACGACGAAATCCGACATTCTTGCAAGAGGCGACCCTGCATTTCCAGTCATGGCTACGATCGTCACTCCAAGCGGTCTTGCTGCAACTACAAATCTTGTCAGCTCTTCGGTTTCACCTGAGTTGCTGAGGCAAAGGAGTATGTCTTCTGACCGCAGTCGACCAAGGTCCCCGTGCAGTGCGTCGGTGGGATTGAGGGGGATTGAGCGGGTACCAGTCGACGCGAGGGTGGCCGAGATCTTCTCGCTGATGAGTCGAGATTTTCCAACGCCAGTGACGGCAACAATGCCGTTAGATCGCAAGATAAGATTAGCAACCGTGCAGATTTGGTCGTCTATGGTTCGCGCGAGATGGTGGAGAGCTTCTGCTTCCATGCGCAGGAATTCCCTGGCACGACTAAGCATCTTGCGAGCACTGGCCTCGCTGGACTCGGGCCCAGTGGTTTCTTGATTCGTCTTCATGGCTTGAGCTCCTCCAGCTTATTAGAACTCCTATGCAAACACTCCAGCTATCACGACATTAGATCAAGCAAACTTCAGGCAAACGTTTCCTATACTTTTCGTAAAACCGCTATAGCTTGCCTACGTGGTCCTAGATACAGTCGGTAACTGCCTCTCATGTGTTATGAACGCTGCGCTGCATCGAAGTACGCGCGCTGCGGGAAAGCATTGGTTCTTTGTGCCCGAATGGGCAATCGACGGGTCGGCATCTCCGAGATGAAGAACCTCGTTAATGCGTTTGGTTCGCGAATGGCCCGGTTGTTGAGGGGCACTAACGGAGGATTTCGGAGGGAGCAATAAGCTCTCACACCCAAACGGGCGCGCTAAAACCTGGTATCTCTAAGGTTGCACGGGTTGGAGACTTCATCCGCGTCGATGCGATCGTACTCAGCACCGGCCTCATGCTAAGCCTTTAGGAAGTGCGCTCAGCGGATTCGCCTTAGCCAACCTGTCAAATTCGACCAGGGTCTGCAGCAACGCGGGCAAGCTTTTCAGGGGTAGCATGTTGGGTCCGTCCGACGGAGCTTTGTCTGGGTCCTGGTGCGTCTCAAGGAAGACCGCGGCGATACCTACCGCTGTGGCGGCGCGCGCCAGAGCAGGAACGAACTCACGCTGGCCGCCACTTCTGCTGCCCTGCCCGCCTGGCAGCTGGACAGAATGCGTGGCGTCAAAAACAACAGGGCAGCCTGTCTCCGCTGCCATGATCGGCAGGCTTCGCATATCAGAAACGAGTGAGTTGTAACCGAAGGATGCGCCGTGTTCGCACACCAAGACACGTTCAGTTCCGCTGTGAAGCAACTTCGTGACGACATGCTTCATGTCCCATGGCGCCAAGAACTGACCTTTTTTGACGTTTACCGCGCGGCCTGTTCTGGCAGCTGCCACGAGAAGGTCTGTCTGGCGGCAAAGAAACGCCGGAATCTGAAGAACGCTAACAGCCTCTGCGACCGAAGCACATTGGTTGGGTTCATGAACGTCCGTCAAGACTGGACAGCCTACCGTCTCCTGGATTTCGGCTAGGATCGGCAATCCATCGTAGAGACCCAGCCCGCGATCGGATTGATGGCTGGTCCGGTTCGCCTTATCGAACGACGACTTGTAAATAAGACCTAGCCCGAGCCTTGTGGTCATTTCCGCGAGTGCTTGACTCATCTCCAAGCCGTGTGAGCGGCTTTCGAGTGCGCAGGGCCCTGCAATCAAAGTCAGTGGTAGATCGTTGCCTATGGTCAAATCCCCCACGCGCACATGATGGCAATCAGTCAAGGTCGCCACTCCTTTCCGCGCGGGTGCATTTCACCCGCCTCGTGATTTTGTAAGAAACAGAACTGAGGGCAGCGTACGGCAAGTGGCCGATGCCCATCTCACTGCTGATACACTGCCTTTCGAACGGGAAGAAGGCGAGTAACACGTTTGTAAAATCTTTATGACGAATTGAATGCCACTGACCTGCTTACGCTTGAGGCATTTGGTGGTGCGCCGGCGCTGTTGCTCCCCATAATGCTAAGGTCGCCGTCATCAAGACCGCCATTTTGATCCGCGGGCCAATGCACCTATGCCGGGTTGGCGGCCCATCATGGCAGTGCCGGTTTGCCGACGCGACCGCGCCGCCTGTGGGACAAGGCAAAAGCCGAAGCCGCGGCTCGTATCGTCGAGTGTTGGCTACTTGGCCGATTGCGCCGCCGCGTCTTTACAGCCTCGCCGACGTCAATGCGGCGATTGGTGAATTGTTCGTTGGTTCAACGACACCCGTGTTCTGCGCTGCGTCGGGCGCACACGACGCCAGATGTTTGAAGAGATCGATCATCCTCCTCTGCGGCCGCTGCGCGTCGAATGATACGTCTTTGCAAACCGATCTGCCGCGAGCAAGTCGAGGCGCGCAAGCACACGAACGCCGGCGCACAGGCCATCATCGCATCGCCGCTTTGCCGACTGGACAATCGAGCGCATCAGCCGCGTGGCGTCGGCAATCGGATCGGACGATTGCGTTGCTCTGCGGCGCATTCTCGCTGAACGGTGTCGCATGCGGTTCAGTTTAATGATTGGGGTCTAGAGCCGCTTAATGAGCAAGCATGCCATGACCTTCTTGATCGCTACGGACGCCGCTCGACGATCACTACCAGCCAGCTACCCGTATCTGCGTGGCACGAGATCATGGGCAATCCAATCTACGCCGTTGCCATTCTCAATCGGCTGGTCCATAACGCCCATCGCGTCGATCTAACCGGTGAAAGTACGGCGAAATCAGGGCCGAAAATCTTGACTCCCGACACCAAACAATAATAACAGCCAGCAGGACCCAGCCTCAGGGGGCGGGATCATCCTGGAACAAAGGGCGGCCCCATCGGAATCAGCAGCTTGCTCTCCTAGGTCGGGCCTCGGTTGCGCTGCCTCTCTGCAGGCGCCATATCTGCATCTTGAACACAGGACGCGGCTTGCAAGGGCCAGCGCGCGGAGCATCAGGGTAGTTTGTTCCACGATCCGATCGACGAGCAGTTAATGCCTAGCCTTCGATTGGCACCACAGATCCCGTTGTAGCCGACGCAATTGCGGCCTGCATGAGAACGAGACTTCCAATATTGTCACGACCCAGGCTGGCGTAAGGTTTGACTATGCCAGTCTCGACCGTGTGTGCGAAGGTTGCCAGGCTTTCTCTGCGTCCGAACGACGGCATCTTGGGAAGGTCGACCTGTACCACCGGTCGGCCGCGCCTTCGGATCACGACGCGGTCACCGTTCAACGTGAGATCCCGATCACCGCGGCAGGTCCAGAGTATCTCTCCCTCCGCACATTCCACATGCCACACACCGCCATAGGGCGTCTCCTCTCCGGGGCTAAGCCAGTTGCCGCGGTAGCTAACGACGGTGCCTTGGTCGAAGATAATCGTCGCCGTCGCCGCCGGCGATTCTTGGAAGCAACTCCCGGGCGGCTGCCAAGCCGTACAATAGACCTGCCGGGGTTCCTGCCCGAGCACCATACGCATCAGATCGAAGTGATGGATACTAAGCTCCTCGAGTAGCGGTTGTCGTAAGGCATAATGCCCGTATGCTTCATCGGCTGGCATATAATTCACGAAGCGTCGGAACTCGACGTGGACTGCGCCGACCGGGCCGATTGCTCGCTCTCTAACGAGCCTGGCGGCGGTGATGGCTGCAGGGAAAAAACGGAAGTTTTGACTCACCATTAGGACGAGGTGGTAACGATCTGCCAAATCGACTAGGTGCTGTGCCTCGAGGATGTTAGACACAAACGGCTTCTCCACCAATACATGCTTGCCGGTCTCAAGAGCGAGTGCAACGAGCGAAGCATGAGCCGCGACGTTAGCCGTGATCAAGACTGCGTCGGCATCAATGTGCGAGAGCGCTGCGTCGAGAGTTGCAAAGCATTGGTTCGGGCGAGCCCCCAGCCGCGACCTCACTCTCTCCAGCACCTCAAGGTTCGGCTCCACCCAACCCACTGCGACGACCTCAGGTACTCGAGGTATAATGGTCTGAGCCCAGTCAATGCCCCACCGACCGAGTCCTACTTGGATTATCCGAACTGGCATGATGCCCCTCCTATTCAGATGGAACGAGGACGCTGCCTCGTCGAGCGCGCCAGGCCGGTAGCCGCGTTGTGCGTCGTTGCTTTTGTTAGATGGCCAAGTCTGGTTGCAGTGATCTGCGCATTAAGCGCAAGCTCGCAGGCAAGAAAACAATGGTGCTGGCTCATCGCCGTTTCGGTGCGTTGGATGATGTCGGCGAGGAGTTGCGGGCCATAGGGAAGGGGAGTTCTGCTGCAGTCGAAATGATGAGTGCCTCTTCGATCGACGAGGAAAAGATGGCTGGCGCCGGACCGTCCCGCAATATCAACAACTTTGCGGATTTCCATGTACCCATCTGTGCCAAGCACTACGATGCGGCCATCACCCCAAGCGCCGAGACCATCTGGCGTGTACCAATCAACACGAACATACCCGGTGCCGCCATTCCCGCGCACGAGCGCCTCGCCGAAATCTTCGAGTTCCGCACAGTTCGGATGCGCGTAGTTTGCGACGTGTGCTGCCACGATTTCCGCCGATGTGCTACCGGTGAAGGCGAGATAATGGTCAAATTGATGCGAAGCGATATCTGTGAGGATACCGCCCTGGCGTGAAGGCTCAAAGAACCACGGTGGTCGAGTTGCCAGATTGATGCGATGTGGCCCCAGACCAGTTGTATGAACTACCTTGCCGATTGCACCGGAACACGCGAGTTCCAGAGCCTTCACCGTGGCGCCGTTCTCGAAGCGCTCGGCGAAAAACACCGAACAAATGCGGCCCGTCTCCTTCTGCACGGCTCGCGCTTGATCAAGTTCTTGTAAGGTTACAAATGCCGGCTTGTCGAGCATCACGTCCTTACCGTTGCGCATGGCAGCAATACCAATTCTGGCTCGCTCGTCTGGAATTGCTGCAGAGACAATGAGTTGAACCGTTTCGTCCTCCAGTATCTCCTGGATGGAGCATGCTCGTCGTGCTTGCGCATACTTCGTGGCGTATTCGGCCGCGAGATCCTCCTCCGACGCATAAAAGGAGTGCAGCTCTGCACCAGCTGCCAGGAGGATGCCTGTCTGACGGAACACGTGGTCGTGGTTGAGGCCAATAACTGCGAATCGCACAGGCGGAAACTGTGGCATGGACTGCTCCTATTTGCTTTACCGCGCCAGGGGCCTTCGCCCTTGGCCCGTTGATGAGTGGCTGAGCCGGCATTGTATGTGTATTCTATCGGATCATACTTTGCCGAGTGTCGAACCTGTAGGTTTGAGAGGTCTAGGCATCATCTCCAGAGGTCTCGTATTGGGGCCATCGCTCGGCACTTGTCAGGATCCTCATAGGTCTCGAATATGCATGTAAGGCTCATCGCGACGGCCGCTGGTACCAGAATATGGACGAAGTCGCGTGGACTTGAGTATTATATTGGCCGCTTGGTTACTTGCGCTCCACCGTGGTCTAGCGAGGAGTCGAAAGTGCCCGCATGTTAGTCAAAGCGTATTATGGCTAAAGCTCACCCCGTCTCGAACACCAACGCGTCGCGGTTGCAAGTGCACCGTATCCGGCGGCGGGATACTGCCTCTTCTCGATATTCGCGCGTTTGGCTCGGACTGTTTCTAACAACAAAACGGCCTGATGCAGAGAAGGCGCAAGATGGTGAGAGCCCGGCCCGGCCAAGAACAGACTCCTTCGGTTTTCCCTATCGACAGGACTCTTAAGAGATAAAACCTAAACCTTGTGGACCAGTGATTTCCGACAGTCCGGGATTGATCTCGAGCATATGTTTACGGGCGTACCCTGGCGATGAGTGTCGACGGAAGATCGCTTAACCAGCGATCCGATTGTAAGGCAATACTTTCACTTCGTTTTGGTATTGCCGGCGCTTCTCGACTCAAGTTTGAATGTTGAAGCTACAGGGGCAATTGTTAGCGACCATGGCCGTATATGCAAAATAAGGTTTGGCTAAGTTTTTGCGACAATTTCGTCTTATGTCGTCCCGTCCAGACCCCTAACCCTCCTCAGCTTATCTATGGCATTCGCACGGCCTGTGGTGTGATGGGGATCGTGAGCGTGACGAACACCACCTTTCCTTTGCTGATGAGGTCGCGATATAGTCTGTTGTGTTTGTCGTGTCCGCGACACGGTGGCGTCGGCCGAGGTTCCCTGATGCACTCTATTTAAGTCATTGAAATCAGGAAGTGTCGAAAAGAGGTGTGCGCCTTTCGATGGAGCGATGTGTACAACGACGTTAGCACGACTGAGGTGGAACTCGCATTTTCGATGAGGCCGCGAAGTTCAGCCTAAGGCAGGCATTAGTATTCCCTTGCACGGCCAAGATGGCAGCTTTGCGACCATGAGCTTTGCTCGATCATGCGGCCGCGAAATCGACGATAAAACAATCACCTTCTTGCAACTTGCCGCAATACATTTCTATATGAGGGTCGCGGTCTTCGCGAATTCGAGCGGCATCGATGGCCAGCTCTCGCAGCCGCTATGGGCCTCTCACACTCGATCAAAAAATTATGAAGCCGGTCCGACGCGATCAGGCCGCTATCCAAAATTATCCGAAAGAATGGCAGGAACGCTACTTCGAAATGGGTTATGACACAACGATAGCTCGTTTGACAACATGCGTAACCCTAGCGTTATTTATTCGCTGTTCTTCATAGAAGGGAATTCCACCAAATGAAGGTTGCCAACTCCTTGTTAGAGAACTGCTTCTCGGTGATTGAACTACTGGCAGAAGAGGGCCGCAGTATGCGCCTCAGCGAGATTGCTGACAAACTCGGTCTGCAACGAAGTGGCACGCATCGAATTCTCTCGACCCTTTGCGGGCTCAGTTGGGTGGAACAGGATGAGCGAACTGAACTATATCGGCTCACCCTAAAACTGCCTGCGGTAGGCTTCCGCTTCTTGCACGCGTCGCAGATCACTGACGTGTGTCGGCCGACCGTCGACCGGCTTGCAAGAGAAATCCACGAGCTGGTCCGACTTGGTGTTGTGGCGAGCGGGCGTCTTACCACGATTGCCAGTGCTCAAGGCGCGCGGGGTAGCTTAGTCTGCCAACTAAGGGTTTTCCCGACACTGCCAGCGCATGTCACCGCCAGCGGGAAGGCATGGCTGGCGACACTTCCCGACGACGTGGCGCTGAAGGTCGTGCTGGATTCCGGGTTTCGCAACAGGCGCGACTTCGGGCCGAACGCTGTAGGCTCTGTGGACGCGCTTCTATCCGAGCTGAAAAAAACCCGTCGCCAAGGATTCGGCTTTGCTCGGGAGGAGGCGGAGCCAGGCGTGTCCTCGATCGCAGCCGTGGTGAGGGTCGGTGACGAAAGTGTTGCGGCACTCGCCGTGGTGGCGCCGTCCTTTCGTCTAGGCGAGGAACGCGTCACAGCGATAGCCGAGAAGGTAAAGCGGGCTGCCGCCGAAATTTCGACCGTATGGCCGCTCCGGGCCATCACCGCGCAAGCGCTAACGCTCGATTAGCTACTTTCATCCATAAACGAGCGTTTGATTTTATTAAATAAACTGCAGTTTTGCGCGGGCAAGGCCCGGCAATTTTCAGGTATCCTGGATCATGCCACTGATTCTAAGTCCTGCCACCGCCGGAGCCGACAATGCGCCACGAACACACCGTGTGACCTATCTGGACCAGCGTGGCAGATTGAGGTCAGTCACTGCCGGCCGCTGATCGAACGCGTCATGAAACAGAGCGAGCGGCGCGTCCTGGCCGGCGAAACTGTGCCGGCGGGTTCGAGCCCCATGCGATATCATCGTGAAAGGCAATCGCGACGTCGAATACGGCCAGAAACTCAATCTGACCGCCCGGCCAGAGCGGAACGATGCTCGATCTGGTGGTGGAGGCTGGCGATCCGGCCAACAACGCTCGCTTGCTGCCAATGCTGGTATCCCTCCGGCGGGGACCGCCTTGCGAAGTTCCACTTATCCGTGGTCTGCTCTCTTAAGAGTGGACTTAAGAGCGCACTGAGCAATTCATGAGACATGCAGTTTTGCTGACCGGACCAGAGCGGCGGCGGCGATGATCGGTAGAAGAGCGCGCGCAGATAACATAATTACGCATGTCAGTGACCGCTTGCGATCCACACCCGCACCCCGGAACTGATCGGGATCATTTGAGCGCTCGCATCACCGCGGCCGCCAGTTCGGATGGCGCTGCGGAGCCAATTCTCACCTTCACGCCATTCGGGAAGTTCACAAACATGGCCGCTTCGAAAGCATCACGGCTGGCAAAGTCAACGACTTTAGCCGGGACGAAGGCGGGCTCGGCCTGCTCGATCTCGATGCGGGACGGAGTGGTCCCCAAACGAGCCGCCGCGAAGGAGAGCAGCAGCTGGAAGCTGTAGGCGTAAGCCGCGCAGGTATGTTGGCTTGCCCGCCCCTCATGCGGCAGGTGCTCACGCGGAAAGGCAGTGAGATGCGGAGCCAACGCGGTCATGCGACGGCTCCTTGGTGTAGCGCTTCGCCTGCCGCCGCAATCTGCCTCATCAGTATCGGCGTCGCGTGTAGATACCAGTAGGTGTCAGTGACATGAGCGTGGCCCAGATAGGTGCTGAGGGCGGCGATATGACGGCCAGCATTGCGGTCATGCTGGCATCGCTCCAAAGAGCGTACGGCGAAGGTGTGCCGGAGATCATGAATGCGAGGTCCGACTTGACCGGCTCCCCGCGCAGCCCGGCCAATCGCGCGAGCCGAAGGAAGACGGCGATCACGGTACTGTAGGCTGGCGGAGCGCCGGTGCAGGAAACGAACAGCGCGCTGTTCAAGGTTCCGACCCGACGACGCGCTGCCAAATACCGATCCAATGCACCCCGCGTTGTCGGGTGGAGCGGTAGCAAGCGGTTCTTTTGGAACTTGGTTTGTCGGATGATCAGACCATCGGCGGTCATGTCATCGAGCTGAAGAGCGAGAGCTTCGGAAATGCGCATGCCGGTGGCGGCCAGCAAGCCGAACAGGGTCTCGTACATCAGCGGTCTTAGCGAGTCCAATGGCTCCAGGCGGGCAGCCACCCGCATTAGGGTCCGGACTCAATTGAGCCACCAGGTTATTGCGGCAGCGAGCAGGACGCCAGCAAGGAAGTTCCGTGCGAGCTTGTCGTAGCGCGTAGCGATCCGGCGGAAGTCCCTGAGCCTGGCGAACATGCGTTCGATGAGATTGCGCTGGCGATAGGCTTCGCGATCGTAAGGGATCATCGTTTGCGCCTGGCGAGGGACGGGATGACGGGCTCAATTCCGCGCTGAGCGAGAAAAGTCCGCAGGCGATTGGTGTAATAGGCCTTGTCAGCAAGCAGCCGCTCGACTGGTGCAGCGGCGCTGAGAAGTTCCGCAGCCATCATCACGTCATGCAGATTGCCCGGAGCGATCATGAGGACGCGCGGTCGGCCGGCGGTATCGGTCAACGCGTGGATCTTGGTCGTGCGGCCACCGCGGGATCGCCCGATGGCTTCTGCGAAGACCCCCCTTTTCCGCCGGCGGCGGAGCGGTGCGCCTTAACATGCGAACGATCGCAGCGGTGCCGATCACACCCGTGCTGCCGGTCAGTGCCTCGAACATCGCCAGCCAGATGCCCTGCCGGCTCCAACGATTGAAGCGATTGTAGATCGTCGTGTAAGGGCCGTATTCGGGCGGGCAATCACGCCAGCGCGCCCCCGAGCGCAACATTTGCATGATGCCGCTGATCACACGCCGGTCATCCACCCGACGCGCACCGCGTCGACCGCGAGGCAAAAGCGGTTCGAGCTGCTTCCAATCCTCGTCACTCAGCCAATAGAGTTATTTTCGCATCCAGGCCTCCATCATGCGGAAGCCTTGAATCACAACTTCCCCCCAGATGGAATCCTAATTGAGTACAGACCCTAGTGCGGCGATCTCGTCGGCGGCGTATATGTGTGGAAGCCGCCGCTCGAAAAGGCCGCCGCCCAAAGCGTCCGCGGGCGGCGGAATCTCATGGCGCCGATCCTTCGCTGACAGCGCCAGTGCAAAGCGGCGAACCGTCAATAGTCGGTTGCGGCGCTGCTGCGGCGACGGTGCAAGTCTCGCCCATTCGAGCACGCGCGCCGCTTGGACATGTCGGTCGTCGTGTCGCTCGGCAAAAGCAACGAAGCTCTTCAAAAGCGTGTGCTGGACGCGGAACTTGAACCCCAGCCTATGCTTCAGGTCTACATAGCGTGCGAGGTCTTGGCTCAGCATGACGCACCCCCTGGCCAGGGCTGGACGATCTGGGCCAACATGTCGACGTCTACCTTTGCGTAATGGGCGGTGGTATCAACTGACCGATGGCGAAGCACGGTTCCGATCACATCCAGCGTGGCGCCGGCCCGCAGCATATTGGTTGCAGCCGAGTGCCGGAGGAGATGGGCGCCTCGGGACGGAGCGTGATCGATGCCCGCCCTCGCAAGCGCAAGACTGACGATGCTTGAAACACTCGTGCTGACCAATGGCCGGAACGGCGCAATGGTCCGCAGAAAAATGTGGTCACAACCGGCGGGGGACGGGAGTGTCGCAAATAGTCGATAACCGCGTCCCCAGCGTCTTGGGGCAGTGGAAGCCGGATCTCGCGGCGTCCCTTGCCGCGAACGCGCAAGGTTCCTTCATTCCAGTCGATATCTTCGAGGCACATGCCTGAAATGTCGCCAGCGCGCAGGCCAAGGCGGGAAAGCAGCAGAAGCACTGCGCGGTCGCGGATGCCCATTGGCATCGTGACGTCGCACGACGCGATGACCCGCTCGACTTCCGCCGCGGAGATGTAGCGCGGCAACGCTGACAACCGCCATTGCGGGATCGTCGGTACTGCCCTGATCCAGCCCCGGATGGCACAACCCCTGCACCGCCAAATATTTGAGATAGCCCCGCAGCGCCATCGTCATAGTCTTGAGGTAAGCTGGCGAGCTTCGCTTCCCCCATCTAGGATCGCTTGCCGGACGAGAGCGGCATCGTACCGCCTTGGATCATTGCCCAGCGCGGGGATCAGTCGCATGACCATAAGGCCATGGCGCCGGACGGTGCGCTCCGAGATACCCCGATGGCGTCTCAGCCAAATCTGGAATGCAAGAACTTGCTCGTAGTGGACGCGTGGCGCCTTCTCCTTTAACGGCGCCACCAGCCTGCACTCCGCGAGGAAATTTACGAACCGGCGTGCGCGGTTCACGTATTTGATGGAAAGACGGTCTGCCGATCGACTGCCGGGGCAGCGGCATCGATGCCCAGCAAAGCGGCGAACCGTATGCTCGTCCGTCGATCTCCGCGGCCGGGATCTTCGTAGTTTGCAGCCATTGCCCGAAATGACGAGCCGAGGCTTCGTAGCCGGACACCGTCAGGCGCGTGTATCCTAGGCCCAATAATCGATTCGTGAACGCTTCCAAGGACGGTCGCAAGGCGCCTGGGTCCATCAATTGCGGGCATTCGAGCAGAACTTCCTTCGACTTTGACACGTTGGTCTCCTCCCGAGGTCAAAAGACCATCGGGAGACCACAACAATTATGCCGAGCATAAAAGCAGATTAGGTGCTCTAAGTTACTGGAATGAAAAGGACAAAATGGCCCGATTGCTGCCGGCTCCGCATAACCGCAAAGGCCATGCAGGGTCTGGCACTGCTGATGCAGGAGGGCCTCGGCCGCGATCCGTTTAAGGGCGATGTCTTCGTCTTTCGCGGGCGCAACGGCCGACTGATAAAAGCCCTTTGGCAGGATGGGATCGGCCTATCGCTGTATGCGAAGCGGCTCGAGCGCGGCCGCTTCATTTGGCCGGCGACGGAGGGTGGCGCGATCGCGCTGACCGCCGGTTCAGATGTCCTATCTGTTGGAGGGGATTGATTGGCGAAACCCGCAGCAGAGCTGGCGTCCGACCAGCGCCGGGTGAGCCATCTGAAGGCGAATATTCCGGGGCAAGTCCTTTAAACGCTGGGTAAATCAGGGCTTCTGTGATTCACTTCGGGCATGGAAAACAGCCCTGATTTGCTTCATGACGATGTGGCTGCCCTGCGGGCAGAGCTCATCGCGGCACGCGCCAAAGGCGCGCAGGTCGAGGCTGAACTTGCCGTCGCGAAGGCCAAGGCGTCCGAGGATCTTACCGTCATCGCCCGGCAGAAACTGCGCATCGAAAAGCTCGAGCGGCAGCTTTATGGCCCGAAGGCGGAGCGTCGTGCCGGCTGATCGACCAGATGGAGTTCCAACTGGAAGAGTTGGAGATGGCGGCGACCGAGGACGAACTCGCAGCCGAAATGGCGGTGGCGGCCGTCGATGTCGCCGGCTTTATCCGCAGCCGGCCGGTGAAAAGCCTTTCCCCGAGCATCTTCCGCGCGAACGCGTCGTCGTGCCCGGTCCCGTGCGCTGCCAATGCTGTGGCGGCGATCGACTGCGCAAGCTGGGTGAGGACATCACCGAGACCCTCGAGGTCATTCCGCGCCAATGGAAAGTGATCCAGACGGTGCGCGAGAAGCTCACTTGCCGCGACTGCGAAAAGATCAGCCAGGCTCCGGCCCCTTTCCATGCCATCCCGCGCGGATGGGCCGGCCCCCATCTTCTGGCGATGATCCTGTTCGACAAGTTCGGCCAGCATCTGCCGCTCAATCGTCCGGTCGAGCGCTTCGAACGCGAGGGCGTTGCCCTCAGCCTGTCGACGGTGGCCGACAGCATCGGCGCTTGCTGTGCCGTGCTCGATCCGCTCCTCAAGCGGATCGAAGCCCATACGTTTGCGGCGGGGCGGTTGCATGGCGACGACACGACGGTTCCGGTCCCGGCCGCAGGGAAGACCGATATTGCCCGAAGTGGGTCTATGTCCGCGACGATCGATCGTTTGGCGGCTCAGCCGCACCGTCGGCGATGTTCTACTATTCCCGTGATCGCGCGCGGGGGGGGAGCACCCGCAGGCGCATCTCGCCGGCTATAGCGGCATTCTGCAGGCGGACGCCTATGGCGGCTACACCAAGCTCAATCTTCCGGATCGACGGCCCGGCCCGATAACGGAAGCAACCTGCTGGGTTCATGCGAGGCGGCCCTTTTATGCGATGGCCGACGTCGAGGCGAATGCGCGTCGAAGAGCGCAGGGCAAGAAGCCGGCCGTCATCTCGCCGATCGCCCTGGAAATGGTGCAGCGGATCGACGCCCTGTTCGGCATCGAGCGCGACATCAACGGTCAAAGTGCGGAGGTCCGAAAGGCCGTTCGTCAGGAGCGCAGCAAATCTTTGGTCCTGGAGCTGGAAGCGTGGATGAAGGCTCAGCGTGCCAAGTTGTCGCGCGATCATGATCTCGCCAAGGCCTTCGATTACCTGCTGAACCGCTGGCCTGCCTTCAGCCTCTTCCTCGACGACGGGCGTGTCTGTCTCTCGAACAATGCCGCCGAACGCGCCCTACGCCCTGGTTATTCGCCGGTTCGGACCGCGGTGGCCAGCGGGTCGCTGCCATGTACAGCTTGATCGTCTCGGCCAAGATGAACCGCGTCGATCCGCAGGCCTGGCTCGCCGACGTGCTTCACCGCATCGCCGGTTATCCTGCGCATCGGATCGATGAACTCTTGCCTTGGAATTGGAAGAGCGCGTCGTCTGCGCACAGGCTGGCAGCCTAAAGATGCCGGCTTCTCTGGCCCGCCTGAAGGTCACCCTCGACCACGTCGAACCGACGGTGATGCGGCGCGTTGTGGTGCCGTTCCGTATCAGGCTCCATCGCCTTCACGAGGTGCTGCAGGCGGCGATGGGTTGGACCAACAGCCACCTTTACGAGTTCCGTATCCGCGACGTCGGCTTTGGTCTGGCTGATCCGGACTGGGGAGATGGCCCGCTCGATGCGCGCAAGATCTCCTGCTGGCGGCGATCGAAGATATCGGCGCGAGATCGTTAAAGTACCTTTACGACTTCGGCGACGGTGGACACACAGCATCAAGATCGAGCGGACCTTCCCCGTCGTCGGTCTCGCGGAGCCCATGCTCCTCGAAGCAACCGGCCGCTGCCCTCCCGAGGACGTCGGCGGGCCATGGGGCTATCAGGAGTTCCGCGAGGCTCTCGCCGATCCAACCCACGAGCGGCATGCCGAGCTCGTCGAATGGTGGGGCAGCACCGATTACGATCCGGAAAAGGCCAACTTCGCCGAGCTCAACAATGCCGTCGACGATCTGGCCGCAAGGTGGGCCCGCAAATCACGCCGAAAAATTTGAAAGTCCTTCAGACTGCGGCCTTGGCCGGATGCTTACCAATGCTGGAACGCCACATCGCCTTCTATGGCAACGCGCCACGGCAGGCGGCGGCCGGTGGTGGCTTTGCCACGCGCAACAACTTGGTCGCAGCGAAGGCGTGCGGCGGCCACGATCTGGCCTTCCACAAAAAGGCCGGCCTGCGGATCGAAAACATGGGTCCATCGCAAGCTGCGCAACTTCCGCGCCGGCATCGAGGCCAGCATCTCCTGCCTGAAGCGCGCCTGCGGCTTGGCGCGCTGCACCTGGCGCGGCCTTGATCACGTCAAGAGATATGTCTGGTCCGCGGTCGGGCCTATAACCTCGTCCTCCTCCCGCGCCTCAAACCTGATGCCAATCCGCGTCGCAGTTCAGCCCGCCTCCCGCAGTGCGCGCGATTACCCAGCAAACTCCGCTCTGACAAAAAACTAAGCCTTAGACCCCGTCCACACCCCTCCAAGAGGAGGCCGATCTGAGACAAGCGCTTGCAAACGCTACAAAATAGGCGTGTTATATGGACGGAAACTAGTTAGCTTGCCAATGCATAGGCCACATTTGTGCACTACTCGCCGGATAAGTCATAACGCAGGCGGTATGATCTTCTCTCAAGCTGTCGCACGATGGAGAACTTGAAGAGACTTGGTTCCGTTCTTGTTCAGACCACCACGGCATCGAATTGCTTGGCGAGGAGATCCATTCGGGGGGCGAAACCCGCTTGCCGCATCTTCTGTCCGCGGTCAAACCAGGCTCGCGGATCCAGAACCATCCATCGTCGAGCAATCTCAAATGCCGCTACATGAGGGGCGCCGTGGACATGCTCTTCGCTCCAGATTCGTCACAGAACCCAGGGTCGTTTCCACGGCATTTCCACGGAGCAGTTCAACAGGCTTTGTGAGCGAACTAGAACACACATCGTTTAACCATATTCCGCCTTGGCTGATGTCCGACAATGTCGGACATCCGAGACAACAGTATTAGGCCTATGACATTGTTTCAAAAAGAAGTCCCCGTTGGCACGGCTTATGCAGTTCGACTCCCATAACCTGTCATGGACGGAGGAAATTGATCCGATGATGACGCTCGCGGACAATGCTAGAGCAGGCACCACCGCTCCGTCCTGCACCGCTGGGGCGTCACGCCGATGCGTGCCCTACAATCTCCACCAGTGCGCCTTGAAGGAGATAAAAGCTGACCAGAGTCTGTTGGTCTACCATTCGACGACCCAATACAGGGGCGTGCGCTTTTC
This sequence comes from Sinorhizobium sp. 7-81, assembly GCF_030124405.1. Lineage (NCBI taxonomy): Bacteria > Pseudomonadati > Pseudomonadota > Alphaproteobacteria > Hyphomicrobiales > Rhizobiaceae > Sinorhizobium > Sinorhizobium sp. 7-81. The sequence continues at coordinate 18,538 of NZ_JASKLT010000024.1, forward strand.
GGCGCCGCTTCCGACGCGCTTCAATCCGCGTAAGCCGAGAGTTAGCGACAGATCGCAGCTTAACGAGGACTACAACAAAGTCCACAGTCTATGGATTCACCTCTACCGCGTCGACGACTTGGTCGAGATCTTCTTCAGTGAACAGTGCGAGTTGGTGACTGCCAAACGCTTCCTGCACAAGGCCTTGCACCGCTACAGTAGGTCGAATCTCATTGGGACCGACAACCACTGGACCAATCGGAAAGCCATTCTCGCATGTGACGCTCAAAGGTGGTTTGGCCGATTGAGCCCTACGGCTGCTGAAGGCTACGTGCATCAATCGAAGCCAAAGTCACTAATGCAATCGAGCTGGATCGCCGGCCTAGTTCGCATCGAGCACCGCGTCGTTCACATGATGGGCAAGCAAGTAATCCACTCCCACAATTCAGATCGTCCAGGCCGTGTAAATCTGAACTCTTTACAGCATGATCAGCGTCACTGATACCGCTCTCCACGTCCAAAATTTCGATTCGCGACAGAACCGTCGAAGCTACATCTGGAAGGTCTGGCACGATGTTGAATGAGAGTACTAGTCCCGAGTCGCTGCCGCCGCCGATCGTCCTGATCGCTGCGGCAGACGACAGCTTTCGCTCTTTTCTAGAATACACCGTTAGGAGAAAAGAGCTTGTTGTTGCCGGGGTGAGCGACGGGAAAGGCTTGGCTGAGCGCCTTCAAGGATTCACTCCAGACGTATTGCTCCTCGAATCACTGCTACCCGGTATTGAGACGCAGACACTCTGTGCACGCCTGCGTCTCGATCGTCGGACGCGGTTGATGTCGATTATTGTCCTTGCGGCCGAAGGTGATCAAGTAAGTGAGCAAGAGTTTCTCGAGTCCGGTGCGGACCAGTACCTCAGCAGACCATTTTCGCCCGAGACACTGATGACAAGCATCGGTGCGATGTGGCGCGATTCGAATCGGATCCCGGTTCTCCCACGAGAACTGCTGACCTTTCTCGATCTCGAATTGGATGTGACTAGACACCGCGTACGGCGAAACGGCCGCATAATTCATCTCGGCCCAACCGAGTTCCGCCTGCTGCACCAGCTTATGAAGAATCCACATAGGGTGTACTCGAGGGAAGAACTGCAGAATGCAGCCTGGCCGCGCGCTGTTCATGTTGGCCCTCGCACCGTCGATGTCCACATCGGCCGGTTGCGCGCGGTGCTCAATGAGGCCGGCGGGCAGAATCTTATACGGACCGTCAGGTCCGTCGGCTATGCACTTTCTGAGTAGGCGCGCGTTCAGAGATGTTGAAAGCGAATATCACCGAAAGAGGCTGGATCGGCCAGGTCGCAATTGAACGGTTGAGGAGGAGACGAGGCTTGCATTTTTTTGGTTCCAATGGTGCGCAGAATATCAATGGCTGAATGTCATTGGTAATAAGCGAGACGCTCGCCGAAAGGATAGTTCAGTAGCGGCCCCACAGCGTCGCTCGGATGGACTGGGGCCCACGAGTTCGAGACCTTCATGGACAACATCACCTAAAGCTGGGGTCGGGGTCTATCTGCAGTCAAATGGCCCTTTCTAGACCACTGGTCGGCGGCCCACTGGATCGAAAACGGCAGCTCTTCAGCAGACATGAAAACCGTTATAGGCGGGGCGATGCGCTCCTGTCGCTGTAAGTAAATGGAGAATCGCAGGCTGAGCGCCTGGGTTAGAGCAATTTGCCGAGTGCCCGCGCTGGGGACAGGGAGCGGGCACGCTGAAAAAAATGGGGAACCGGACGCCGCTGAGGGTGCGTGTGTTTGTTCCAAAGGTCCGGCTATTGTTCAGAATCCCGGGTCGCTTGCGCGCGCTTGGCAGGGCATTGAAACTTGACGCCCGACCGAGCTCCGCCTGGAGCGAGTTGCTGAGCGCTGCCGTAGATGCACTGCGTCACCGCTCTCGACCGCACAGCGATTGAAGCCGACAGCCACGACAAGCTTGTTGCTGACCGTGGTGGCCAGTTTGCTAGTGCGCAGGGGCTGGACGAGGCGAAGAGCTTGTCGAGCGCTGCTAGCCGCACCGACAGACGCCGCCGTGGCTCTCTCCGCAGGCTCGGAACAGCTCTGGACCGTCCACGCCGTGCAGTCGGAGAAGCGCCTCTCTGACCTCCAGAGCGTCTCCATCAACGACGGACGCTCGCCTGTCACTGGCGTGCCGCCTCCCGAAGGAACGGGGCGAGACCGTCAGGACCCACTGGTCGCTGCCTGTCCGCGGCTATGGCCCGCCATGGCGGCGGTGCTCGAGCGATCAATTCTCGCAGGCGCGGCAGGGCGGCATCGAAACGGTCGACCACCTCCTCCGCCAACGCCTCTGGCATCAGAACGCCCGGCTTAAACTGAAGCATCCGTGGATGGAGCGACGAGAAAATCGCCCAGACGCCATGTTAGTAAAGCGCCCGCGACGCGTGACTGACGCCCTGAGGATGGCGAAACTCCAGACCAATAATCACGCCCTTCTGCCTTATGCCGGCAAGCACGTCGCCGTTGTTCCAGATTATCTCGGCAAACGCGTCGGCGAAATATCGTGTGAGGAACTCCACGTTCGCCACGACCGCGGGTCGGACGAGGGTTTCAAGCACCTTTAACGCAACGAAGCAGCCGACGTCCGCGCCACCGGACGTCGAGATGTGCGCGGCGCCGTCTTCCTCCATCCATGCGCCTGAGCGTTTGGTCAACATCGTTACCGCGAACGGGTAAACACCGCCGCCGATGCCCTTGGCGCTGATGAAGATGTCGGGCTGAACCCCAAATGTCTGCCATCCCCACGTTTGACGGTACGCAGAACCCTGTCTGCACTTCGTCCGCTATGTAGAGCGCTCCGTAGCGCTCGCAGAGTTCCTTGACGGCGCGGTTGTAGCCGTGGTCAGGCATCGGAAAGCCGTAGGTAGCAGGTATCGTTTCGATGATGACCGCAGCCACATCTCGCAAAGAGAGAGCCTGCTGCATCGCCTCGAGATCGTTGAACGGCACCTGCAGAAATTCATCCGGTCGATCCGAAAGAAATATCTTCGAAAACCGCGCGTCGCCGGTTGCTACCGAAAGGCCGGTATGGCCGTGATAGCCCTTGACGATCGAGACGATCTTGCGCCCGGTGGCATACCGCGCCGACTTTATCGCGACGTCGATCGCCTCCGCCCCCAGTCGATGCCCACGTCGCGCCAGAAGCGGGTCTTTCCAGGATTCCAGTAGCACTCCGACTTCTCGAACACCTCCTCCTTCGAGGAGACCTTGAACATTCCGTAATCGAACATCTGATTTCCAGCAGGGTTACTCATAGGATTCGCGAGCTCGCGAGTTCATCAGCGTTCTTGTCCGCGGGAACGCCCAAGATCGAGGCGAGAGCCGGGAAGAAATCCTCGGCGGTGGCGGAGTCGACGACGCGCTGGGGCGGCGCCATAGAAGATAGCGAACCAGTCGTCGGCGGGCGCGCCGGGGCGCAGTCCGTGTGAGGAGATATATATCGGTCGGCCGACGGGACTTCCACCCAACTGGTGGCTTGCAGCGATCCCGAACACTCTCACCGAGATCGCTATGCCCGACGTAATCCAGCACTTCTCCGGCTATGGTCTTCGCGTCAACAGATCTTGACCAACCGGTTTCGTTCAGAACGTCGAAGAGCCACTGGGGGTTCGCCCGACCGGATCAAATCGGGCGGATTGGCACGTATTACCCGGTTGCTACCGGCGTCCCGGCTTTGCCCGTTATACCGACGCTTTGATGCCATGGAACTTGTTGTGAGGAAAATTGATGGACCTTCGTCATCTCCGATATGTTGTCGCAGCGGCCCGCAATGGGAGCTTCAGTGCGGCGGGCCATGAACTGAATGTGCGCCAGCCGATCATCAGCAAACGCATCCGGGAGCTGGAGGACGAACTCGGCGTATTCCTGTTCGATCGCTCGACGGCCGGTGCGCGGCTGACACCCACCGGAGAGGAATTCGTCGTCGGTGCCAGGCGCATCGTCGAAGCTTTTCAGCGCCTTGCGGAACGGGCAAAGGCAAGTGGCGCCGGAAAGACCGGCCGCGTCGTGGTCGGTTTTTACAAGTCGTTTTGCTCGGGGTGCTTCCGCGTCGCATTGAAGGCCTTTCGCCAGAAATTCCCCGGCGTCGAGGTCGAGTTGATGGAAGGCTCCTACATCGAACTGAAGGCCGGCGTTATGTCCGGTGCGATCGATCTCGCCATCGTTCTCGGCGATACGGGCAAGACCGAACTCCTCGACTCGATGCCGCTGTGGTCCGGCCAATTGGTTGTCGCGCTGCCGGAGGATCATTCGCTTGCCGAGAAGACAACAATCTACTGGCCGGAGTTGAAAGGTGAGCGGTTCCTGGTCAGCCAGGATGATCCAGGCCCGGACATTCGCAACATTCTCCTGCGTCACCTGGCGGCACCCTCAAATCACCCGGAGCTCGTCATGCGCCAGTTGAGCCGCGAAAGCATCCTGAGCGAAGTCGGTAGCGGGCAGGGCATCGGCCTGCTGTGCGAAATGGCGTCGGGCTTTGCCGCTCAGGGCGTTGTCTTTCGCCCCGTCCACGACGGCAATGGCGGCATTCGGCTTGGCTATATCGCCTGCTGGCGGCCGGACACTTCCAATCCCGTCCTCAAGAACTTCATAAGCAGCTTGCGTCTCGCGGATTGATTTCCGCTAAAGGCTGATCGACCCGTTGAGGACGGCCGGAGCCGAACCGCGACTGCCAAGTATTTTTTCGCTTCCCTACGATCCTCTGCGAACCCGGCGATTATCTTGTTGCTGATCGCGAATTTCTGCCTTTCTTGATTGTCCCCGTTGCGATCCGCCGCTTGGCCGGATTGCCGGAAGCGGGGCCAGATGCCGGGACATCACCATCAGAACCAGGAGGCGATCTCACGCGGCGCGCGCATGTTGCGCACGGCGCTTGGGCCTGTCATCGCGCGCCATCTCGAAGATCCCGCGGTCGTCGAGGTGATGCTCAATCCGGACGGACGGCTCTGGATAGACCGGCTGAGGGATGGGCTCGCCGATACCGGTGAAACATTGCTCGCGGCGGATGGCGAGCGCATCGTCCGTCTTGTCGCCCATCACGTTGGCGCCGAAGTCCATCCCGGCAGTCCCCGCGTCTCGGCCGAGCTTCCGGAAACCGGCGAACGCTTTGAAGGCCTGCTTCCCCCCGTTGTCGCCGCGGCAACTTTCGCGATCCGCAAGCCGGCGGTGGCCGTCTTCACGCTCTCGGACTACGTCGCTGCCGGGATCATGAGCGAGCCCCAAGCCGATGTGCTGCGGCTTGCGGTCGAAAAGCGGAAGAACATCATAGTAGCGGGCGGCACCTCCACCGGCAAAACGACGCTCACCAATGCGCTTTTGGCCGAGGTCGCCAAGACATCCGATCGCGTGGTGCTGATCGAGGATACGCGTGAACTGCAATGCGCCTCGGCCAATCTCGTGGCGCTGCGCACCAAGGACGGCGTGGCCTCTCTTTCCGATCTCGTCAAGTCGTCGCTGCGGTTGAGGCCCGATCGCATCCCGATCGGGGAGGTGCGCGGCGCCGAAGCGCTCGATCTTCTCAAGGCCTGGGGCACCGGTCATCCGGGCGGCATCGGCACCATCCATGCCAATTCCGCCGTCGGCGCTCTTCGGCGGGTCGAACAGCTCATTCAGGAAGCCGTCGTCACCGTCCCGCGGATCCTGATTGCCGACACCATCGATCTCATTGCGGTGCTCTCCGGCCGAGGTACGGACCGGCGGCTCGCCGAGATCGCCATGGTCGACGGGCTCGATCCGGTGACGGCCGACTATCGCACGATCAACGCACGACTTGCTCCCGACCGCCAACCGCTCCTGAAAGGAGAAGAACCATGAGCTTGCCTGGAATGTCCGCTCTTCCCCAATCCCGCCGTCGTGTCGTTGCGGCGACGACGCTGATCTCGATGTCGTTGATGACGGTGTTCCCCGCCCATGCCTCCGGTTCTTCGATGCCGTGGGAGGAACCGCTACAGCAGATACTCGAAAGCATCGAGGGTCCGGTCGCCAAGATCGTTGCCGTGATCATCATCATCGCCACCGGGTTGGCGCTTGCCTTCGGCGACACGTCGGGCGGGTTCCGGCGCCTGATCCAGATCGTGTTCGGCCTGTCGATCGCCTTTGCCGCCTCGAGCTTTTTCCTGTCCTTCTTCTCCTTCGGCGGCGGAGCGCTGGTCTGATGACGGCGTTCGGCTCGGAACACGAGGAGATTCGCGGCTTCTATGCACCCGTCCGTCGGGCACTAACCGAGCAGATCCTGCTCGGCGGCGCCCCGCGTGCAGTGGCCATCGTCAACGGCACGCTCGCCGGCGCTGTCGGGCTCGGCCTTCGCCTCTGGATCGTGGGGTTACTGATCTGGGCGATCGGCCACTTCGCGGCGGTGTGGGCCGCAAGGCGTGATGCCCAATTCGTCGATGTCGGCCGCCGGCACCTGCGCTACCCGGCGCATATGAGCGTGTGAGGCTCAGTCATGTTGAACCTTGCCGAATACCGTAAGACGAATGCGGGCCTTGCTGACTTCCTGCCATGGGCGGCACTTGTCGCAGCCGGGGTCGTCCTCAATAAGGACGGTTCGTTTCAAAGGACGGCGCGGTTCCGCGGGCCCGACCTCGACAGCGCCACACCGGCCGAACTGGTCGCAGCCGCCCAACGCCTCAACAATGCGCTGAGGCGTCTCGGATCCGGCTGGGCCGTTTTCGTCGAAGCGCAGCGCAATCCCGCCAATGATTATCCCGAAAGCTTGTTTGCCGATGCGGCTTCCGCCCTCGTGGAGGTCGAACGTCGCGAGCAGTTCGAGGAGAGCGGTCTCTTATTCGAGAGCAGCTATTTCCTGACCTTCGTGTGGCTGCCGCCGGCCGAAGAGGCCTCCCGCATGGAGGGCTGGCTCTATGAAGGGCGCGAGGACTCGGATGTCAATCCATGGGAGCTGTTGAAGAGCTTCATCGACCGGACCGACCGGGCGCTGCATCTTTTTGAAGGCTTTGTTCCGGAAGCGGGCTGGCTTGATGATGCTGAGACACTCACCTATCTGCATTCGACCGTTTCCGTAGCGCGCCATCGCGTCCGTGTTCCTGAATTCCCGATGTATCTCGATGCGCTTCTAGCGGACCAGCCGCTTGCCGGTGGCCTCGAGCCGCGGCTCGGCGACTTTCATTTGCGCACGCTGACGGTGATCGGCTTTCCGACCGTCACGTCTCCGGGCATCCTCGATGATCTCAACCGGCTCGCCTTCTCCTACCGCTGGTCGACCCGCGCGATCATGCTCGACAAGACCGATGCGACGCGGCTGGTGAAGAAGATCCGACGGCAGTGGTTTGCCAAGCGCAAATCGATCGCGGCGATCCTCAAGGAAGTGCTGACCAACGAACAATCGGTGCTGGTGGATTCCGACGCCGCAAGCAAAGCGACCGAAGCCGATGCAGCACTCCAGGATCTCGGCTCCGACCAGATTGGTAAAGCCTATGTGACCGCAACCATTACCGTCTGGGACGCAGATCCGCGTATCGCCGAGGAAAAACTGCGGCTAGTCGAAAAGGTCATCCAGTCGCACGACTTCACCTGCATCGCAGAAACCGTCAATGCGATCGAGGCCTGGCTCGGCACTCTTCCCGGCCATGTCTATGCCAATGTCCGGCAGCCGCCGATCTCGACGTTGAATCTCGCCCATATGATTCCGCTCTCGGCAGTCTGGGCGGGGCCAGAGCGGGACGAGCACCTGAATGCGCCGCCACTCTTCTATGCCAAGACAGAAGGCGCAACCCCGTTCCGCTTCTCGCTGCATGTAGGCGATGTGGGCCACACAATGGTTGTCGGCCCGACCGGCGCCGGAAAGTCGGTGCTGCTGGCGCTGATGGCGCTGCAGTTCCGCCGCTATGCGCGGTCCCAGGTCTTCGCCTTTGACTTCGGTGGTTCGATCCGCGCCGCGACCCTCGCGATGGGAGGCGACTGGCAGGATCTCGGCGGCTCGATCTCCGACCCCACATCGTTCCTGAGCATGGTGGCGTTGCAGCCGCTGACCGGCATCCACGATATGACGGAACGCGCCTGGGCGGCCGACTGGCTCGTGGACATTCTCACGCGCGAGGGCGTGAAGATCACGCCGGAGGTCAAGGAGCATCTCTGGACGGCGCTGACCTCGCTCGCTTCCGCACCTGTGGCGGAACGTACCATTACCGGTCTGAGTGTCCTGCTGCAGTCGACCGCGTTGAAGCAGGCGCTTCGTCCTTACTGCGTCGGCGGGCCTTATGGCAGTTTACTCGACGCAGAGATGGAATGGCTCGGAGATGCCTCCATCCAGGCCTTCGAAACGGAAGGGTTGATCGGAACCGGAGCGGCGTCTGCGGTACTCTCCTATCTCTTCCACCGCATTGAAGCGCGCTTCGATGGCCGTCCGTCTCTGCTCATCATCGATGAGGGGTGGCGCGCGCTTGATGACGGCGGCTTTGCCCAGAAGATCAAGGAATGGCTGAAGACGCTTCGCAAGAAGAACGTCAGCGTCGTCTTCTCCTCGCAGTCACTCGCCGACATCGAAGCCTCTCCGATTGCACCGGAGCTCGTCGAAAGCTGCCCGACCCGCATCTTTCTCGCCAATGAGCGCGCCATCGAGCCGCAAATCGCGAGCGTCTATCGGCAGTTCGGTTTGAACGACCGGCAGATTGAGATCGTCGCCCGCGCCACGCCGAAGCGCGACTATTATTGCCAGTCCCGGCGTGGCAACCGGCTCTTTGAGCTCGGCCTCGGCGAGGTAGCGCTCGCGCTATGCGCTGCCTCCGACAGGGCCGCTCATGCAGCCATCAACCAACTGGTCGACGACGGGAAGCGGCACCGCTTCCTGGAGGCCTGGGTTTCCGCCCGCGGCCTCCACTGGGCCGCCGATCTTGTTCCGGTCCTTACCAACATCGCTGGACCCGCCGAAATCGAGCGCGGTGAACAGCTTTCCATCCCTCGATCACTTGAAGAGGACATCATTCGATGACCCGTTCCGTCTTTCGATCCGGCCACGCCGGCCGTGCATTGACGCTTGCGCTCAGCGCCACCACACTGATGCCGATCACCGCTGTCACCCTCCTGCCGACGCCAACCCATGCGCTGATCGTCTTCGATCCGAAGAACTACACGGAAAACCTGCTTTCCGCGGCTCGCGCCCTGGAGCAGATCAATAACCAGATCACCTCGCTTCAGAACGAAGCGCAGATGCTGATCAATCAGGCCCGCAATCTCACCAGCCTTCCGACGTCGATGCTTTCTCAGATTGAGGGAAACTTCTCCGAGATGAAGAGTCTGCTCGATCAGGCTCAGCAGCTCGCCTATAACGTCCAGACCATCGACCAGCAGTTCAGCGGCACCTACGAGACGTTTGCTGCCGGCAAGTCCAACGACCAGCTTGTGACGGCGGCGCGCGAGCGCTGGCAGCAGTCGGTCTCAGCCTTCGAGGACTCGCTGAAAACCGGGGCGGTCGCGGTCGACGGCATCTCCAGCACACAAGTCCAGACCTCCACGCTCGTCAGCGCCAGCCAGTCGGCCGTCGGCGTGCTGCAGGCCGCCCAGGCCGGCAACCAACTGCTTGCGGTCCAGGCAAAGCAGATGTCCGATCTGACCGCCATGCTCGCCGCGCAGGGACGGGCCGAAGCGCTCGAGAACGCGAGGGCCGCCGCCGCTCAGGAACAGGCGCGCGAGCAGTTCAGTCGCTTTATGACCGGCACGGCCTACAGCCCGTCCAGCGTCCGCATGTTTCACCAGTAGGAGCACCGGACCCCATGGACCCCAAGATCGCCGCCCGGATCACCGCTGTGCTTGCCATTGGAGCAGGACTGACCGCGACATTCATGGCATTCAGTCAGCGCCAGAGACCGGAGGAGACGCCCGTATTCCGTTCGCTTGATCCGGGCGGCGACCCAGCGCGAACGGAGCTGCTCCGCTGCCGTGATCTGGGTGCGGAAGCTCTGAACGACAAGACCTGCCTGGAGGCCTGGATCAAGAGCCGCCGGCGGTTCCTAACGCGCCCGGAGTCCGATCGGCCCGACGCGCCGGCATCCGGCGCCGGCGGGGCGACGCGATGAACAATACCGGCATCATCGATCGCTTTCTGGAGACCTTCACCTCCTACATCGATTCCGGGTTCGGACTGCTCGGCAGCGAAGTGTCGTTTCTCTCATCGACGTTGATCGCGATCGATATCGTGATTGCCGGTCTCTTCTGGGCCTGGGGCGCGGATGAGGACGTCATCCAGCGCCTCGTCCGAAAGACCCTCTACATCGGCTTCTTCGCCTTCGTCGTCGGCAACTTCAACAATCTTGCTCGGATTGTTTTCGAGAGCTTCTCCGGCCTTGGTCTCAAGGCGGCGGGCTCATCGCTATCCACCACCGAGCTCCTGCAGCCCGGGCGTGTGGCGCAGGTCGGAATCGATGCCGGCAATCCGATTCTTCAGGCCGCCGGCGACCTGATGGGCTATGTCAGCTTCTTCGAGAACTTCGTGCAGATCTTCGTGTTGATGACCGCCTGGGTCATCGTGCTGGTCGCCTTCTTCATTCTGGCAATCCAGATCTTCGTGACGCTGATCGAGTTCAAGCTGACGACACTCGCCGGCTTCGTGTTGATCCCGTTCGCCCTCTTCAACAAGACGGCCTTCCTTGCCGAGAAGGTGCTCGGAAACATTGTCGCCTCCGGTGTGAAGATCCTCGTCCTCGCCGTCATCGTCGGCATTGGTTCTGGCCTCTTCAGCGAGTTCACAGCCGGCTTCTCCGATCAGCCGACCATCTCCGAGGCGCTGTCGCTCGTGCTCGGGGCTCTCGCCCTGATGGGCCTGTCAATCTTCGGCCCAGGCATCGCGACCGGACTTGTGTCTGGCGCCCCGCAGCTCGGCGCGGGAGCCGCCGTCGGCACGGGCCTCGCTGCTGCGGGTCTAGGTGCCGCCGGCTATGTCGGCGCCAGGGCGGTTATCGGCGCGGCTGCCAGCGCCACGGGTGGCGCGATCAGGGGAGGGGCGGCTTTCGCCGGTGGTGCCCGGACCGCTTATCGCCTCGCCGACGCTTCGACGGATGCAGGGAGCTCGGGACGAGTGGCAGCAGGTTTGGCCGGCATGGCCAAGGCCGGCGTAGGCTCTGTCATGAGCAAGGCGAGGGAAGCAGCAACCCGATCGAGCGAAACGCTCCGCTCCAGCTATGGGGCAGGGCAGTCTGCCGCCTGGAAGGCCACAGGCGGCGAGAACGACGTCGGCGCCGGTACGTCGGGCATGGCCGGCGCGGCCACGGGCGGGGCATCGCAATCCTCTTCCCCGCCGAAATGGGCGGAGCGCATGCAACGCAGGAACGCCTTTCATCACGGCGTCGGCACAGCCGCCCACAGCGTGCGCTCCGGCGATCACGGCGGCGGCTCCATGTCCGTTTCCCTCAATCAGGATGACCGCAGATGAACCTCTTCAAACGCGCCTCCGTTCGCTATGCCCGAACGCCGCAACCCGAAACTCCCTATCAGAAAGCCGCACAGGCCTGGGACGAGCGGATCGGATCCGCCCGCGTCCAGGCGAGGAACTGGCGGCTGATGGCATTCGGTTTACTGCTATTGGCCGGCGGCTTTGCCTCCGCGTTTATCTGGCAATCGACCCACGGGACGGTGGTACCCTGGGTGGTGCAGATCGACGAGCTCGGCAAAGCTCAGGCGAGCGCGCCGGCGATTGCCGACTACAAACCGACTGATCCGCAGATCGCCTGGCATCTTGGCCGCTTCATCGAAAATGTCCGTTCGATCCCCGCCGATGCCGTGATCGTCCGCGAGGACTGGCTCAGCGCCTACGAGTTCACGACTGATCGCGGCGCGCTCGCGCTCAACGACTATGCCCGCGCCAATGACCCGTTCACCAAGGTCGGCAAGACGCAGGTCGCCGTCGATGTCTCCTCGGTCATTCGCGCTTCCCCCGACAGCTTTCGTGTCGCCTGGATCGAGCGTCGCTACGAGAACGGGCAGTTGTCCGGAACCGAGCGCTGGACCGCCATTCTCACCGTCGTGATCGAACAGCCGCGTGACCCCGACAGGCTGCGCGCCAATCCGCTCGGTGTCTACGTCAACGCAATCAGCTGGTCGAAGGAGCTTTCGCAATGAAGGGGGCAACTAGAACATCCGCGAAGAAAATCCGGTTTAGCCGCGCCATCGTCCTGGCCACGGCTGTGCTGGCGGCGACCGTCCTTGCCGGCTGCGCCAGGAAATATATTCCGCCCGAGATTGACTATGACGATGCCGCACCGGCTGTGAAACTCGCAGATCCCTTGGGTCCGGTGAAGGTTGTGGAACTATCGAAGCCTCTTCCTCTGCCCGGCCAGCTGAAGCCGATCGAGGAAGGCAAGAAGAAGTCGGAAGCGTTCGATCCAAAGGCGCGGATCGCCGCTGCCAATGAGGCGGCACGCATTCAGCCGGTCCGCGACGGCTTCATCAACGCCGTGCAGGTCTATCCCTTCACCATCGGTGCGCTTTATCAGCTCTATGCGGCACCCGGCCAGGTCACCGACATCGCGCTCCAGCCGGGCGAGCAACTCGTTGGTTCCGGTCCCGTTGCTGCCGGCGACACAGTGCGTTGGATCATCGGTGATACCGAAAGTGGTACGGGCGCCGCAAAGCAGGTGCATATCCTGGTGAAGCCGACCCGGGCAGAGCTGCAGACCAATCTGGTCATCAACACCAACCTGCGCACCTATCATCTCGAACTGCGGTCAACGGAAAAGACCTATATGGCCTCGGTCTCCTGGCAGTATCCGGCCGACCAGCTGATAGCGCTGCGGCGCCAGAACAACAGGGCTGCGGAAACGCAGGCGGTGGCAAGCGGGGTCGACATCTCGCGGCTGAATTTCCGCTACCGGATCGAAGGCGACAGCGCCCCGTGGCGACCATTACGCGCCTTCGATGATGGCTCGAAAGTCTTTATCGAATTCCCCTCCGGCATCGCCCAGGGCGACATGCCGCCTCTCTTCGTGATCGGTGCATCCGGCAATTCGGAGCTCGTGAACTATCGCGCGCGGCAGAACTACTATGTCGTCGACCGCCTATTTGCAGCGGCCGAGCTTCGCCTCGGCGACAAGGAAAGTCAGCGCCGTGTCCGCATTGTCCGCACCGATGGTCGCCGAATTGCGAACCGCCCGGCGCTCTTTTCTTCGGAAAAAAGTCGATGACCGGTCCGTCCGACCTCAAGGCGGAGTTCCGGCTGCGGCCGGAGCCGCCGCCCGTCACCCGCCTGTCACGCAAGGTGCTGATCGGTCTCGGGGCTGTCTCAGGCCTCGTCATCGCCGCGGCCTTGTTCTTCGCGCTCGATACGAGCCCGCGGGGCAGCCAAGCGCCCGCCGAGCTTTACAACACCGAAAATCGTCCGCCGGCTGACGGTCTCATAAACCTGCCGAAGGATTACACCGGCATCCCGAAACTCGGGCCGGCGCTTCCGGGTGATCTCGGCCGTCCGATCCTCAAAGCGCGCGAGGAAGGCAAACCGGTCAACATCCCGACGATTCAGACGCCGCGCGCCGATCCGGAGGAACAGCGGCGCTTGGCGGAGATCGAGGCGGCACGGGTCGCCAAGCTCTTTACCGATACGCGGACCAGCACAGCCGATCCCAATGCCGCGCTAAACCAACCAGACACGGTCCCGCCGCTCGATGTCGGCTCGGCCCAGAACATGCAGGACCGCAAGCTCGCCTTCGTCAGTGCCGAAGCCGACCGGAGGACGGTCAGCCCGGATCGCCTCGAGGAGAAGGCCTCGCCCTATGTTTTGCAGGCCGGGTCAGTGATCGCCGCTGCCCTCATCACTGGCATCGATTCCGACTTGCCCGGCTCGATAACTGCGCAGGTGACGGAAAACGTGTATGATAGCCCAACCGGATCGCATCTCCTCATTCCACAGGGATCTCGCCTCATCGGTCAGTATGACAGCCAGGTAGCGTTCGGGCAGTCGCGCGTGCTCCTCGTCTGGAACCGCGTCGTCATGCCGGATGGTACGTCAATCGTGCTCGAACGCCTGCAAGGGACCGATCCACAGGGCTTCTCCGGGCTGAAGGATGAGGTTGATCATCACTGGGGTCAACTGTTCAAGGCGGCAGCGCTCTCGACCCTTCTGAGCGTGGGCACGCAGATCGGCAGCGACGACGAAGAAAGCGAGATCGCTCAGGCGATTCGTGAAAGCGCCCAAGGCGCGGCCTCCAATATCGGTCAGCAGATCGTCAGCAGGCAGCTCAGCATTCGGCCGACCCTTACCGTCCGGGCAGGATTCCCGATTCGCATTCTCGTCAATCGCGATCTCGTCATGCAGCCTTACGGAGCCGCGAAGGAGCCGACATGACCAAACTGAAGCTCTCCGCCATTCCTGATGACAAATCCGTCAAAATCACCGTCGAGCTGCCGGCGCAGGTATTCCGGGATCTGCAGGCCTATGCAGCAATTCTTGCGCGGACCGGTGGGCATGCATCGCCGCAAGATCCGGCGAAGCTCATAGTGCCGATGATTACCCGATTCATGGAGACAGACAGGGGCTTCGCAAGGGCGAAGCGACAGGACGCCAGCCGCGTCGAGCCTGCCGACTCCTTGAGAGGCAAGTAGGAGAGGCGGTCAACGACCCGCTCACGACTAGTGAGCCTACTAACTGGACGGTGTTGACGAAGTGGACGTACACCGTGCCGCCCACTCGGCACATCACAATGCGCACCAGCGTGTATTTCGCAATTTTGCGGCAAGTCCACGAACTCTTCGCCGAATCTCGCGTGGCTCCTTTCCAAGACCAGGCGCGAGCTGCGGCGTTGAGCAAAAATGCCACGCCGCAGCCAAGTCGATCGTCTCTGAGGATGGAACGGAGCAAGCGAGCGCTGCTCGTCGACTTGCTCGTTGAGCCCGATCAACTTGGCAGGTATGCCCTCCTGGATTTCCACTGAGGTGTAGTCATCTCCGGCCGGATACTCGAATCGCAACAAGGCTACGTTTGAAGGCGATGGGCTCGCAATCGTCTAACGCATCCGTATCCTGCCCGGCGGTCTCGCCGTGTAGCGCGGTCCGGCATCCCAGCCGTTTAAGTGCCTCAAGCAGATCATCGACGAATGTGTAGATGATGGGGATCACGATAACGCTGAGCAGCGTCGACGTTACTACGCCGCCGATCACCACGATGGCCATCGGCTGCCGGAAACTTGAATCAACTCCCGTTAGGCTGAGAGCAACCGGGAGCATTCCCGATGCCATGGCTACGGTGGTCATCACGATGGGCCGCGCACGTTTGTGGCAGGCATCGACGAGAGCATCGAACCTCCCCAGCCCCTGGCGCCGCGACACGATCGCGTATTCGACCAGGAGAATCGAGTTCTTCGTCACAACGCCCATGAGCATCAGCAGCCCGATGACCACCGGTAACGAAAAGCTGGTCCCGGTTACCACAAGCGGCAGCAGCGCACCACCAAGCGAAAGGGGCAGGGCCATCAGGATGGTGAACGGTTGCAGGAAGTCATGGAAGAGCAGCACGAGCACGGCGTAGATTGAGAACACGCCGATTGCCATTGCCAGTCCGAAGCTCTGGAACAGTTCCGAACGGAGTTGCAGTTCACCTTGCTCAACAAGAGTGACGCCCGGCGGCAGATGCTGGAGCGCCGGTAACGCCTTTGCCTCGCGGTAGACGTCGCCCAGGATGCGGCCGTTGAGTTCGACGGCAAGAGTGACGTTGCGCAATCGATCGATGCGGTTGATCTCGGAAGGACTGCCGCCGATGCGGATGTCGGCAATCGATCCGAGATCGACGCTCCCGTTCGCTCCGGCTACCCTCATGTTCCTGATGTCATCGAGATTTGTGCGTGCCGCGGGGTTAAACCGGACGACGATGGGGATTTGCCGCTGAGGCAGATCGAGTTTTGGCAGGGCGGAAGAGTAGTCCCCATGTGTCGCAACGCGCACGGTTTCCGCGATGGCGCTTGACGTCACCCCGAGTGCGGCTGCGCGTACAAGATCCGGGGTGATCTGAACCTCGGGCGCCTGCCTGGAGGCGGTCGAAGTCACCGCTCCGATACCTTTGAGCGTTCGGAGTTGCTCCTCAAGAGCCTTGCTTGCTTCGTCAAGGGCATTGGAGGCGTCGCTGGCAAGGGTGATGACGAGTTGGGTGCCGTTGCCCCCGCTACCGACCCCAATCCGGACGCCGGGGAGCAACGAGAGGGCCGACCGGATGTCCTTTTCGATCTCTGCCTGCTTGCGGCTTCGTTCGTCAATAGGCGTCAGCATGACATCGAGCGTGGCCCTAGCAATACCGACCTCAGGGCCGCTACCCGACGATGCCGAACCGACCGAGGAGAAGACATGCATCACGTCAGGAAGCTTGCCGACGATGTCTGCAGCGTTCTTGGCCACTGCGGCGGTCTGTTCGATGGTAGCGCCGGGCTGCAGGGTCAGCCTTACCTGGGTCCGTGCGTCGTCGGCGGCCGGCAGGAAGCCCGAGTTCAGGAGTGGAATGGTGGAAAGCGAAAGTGCGACAGCGACAGTCGTCAAGAGCGCCGTCGTCTTCCTGTGGTTCAAGGCTGCCCTCACGAGTGCCATGTAGACACGCATGATGCGGCCATCCTTTTCCTCCGTCGGACGGGCCTTCATGAAATATGCGGCCATCATGGGCGTCAGCAGACGTGCGACCACGAGGGAAGCAAGGACGGCGACGGCTGCGGTGATGCCAAACTGGCGGAAGAGAAGCCCGGGTACGCCGCTCATAAACGCCGTCGGCAGGAAGACCGCTACTAGCGTGAACGTTGTCGCGATAACCGCCAAGCCAATCTCGTCGGCCGCTTCGAGCGCCGCGTCGATCGGCCGCTTGCCCATCCTGAGGTGGCGGGCAATGTTCTCGACCTCTACGATGGCATCATCGACGAGGATGCCTACCACGAGCGACAGTGCAAGCAGTGTGAGCACATTCAGGCTGAAGTCGGCCATGTACATAGCGAGGAAGGTTGGTATGACCGACAAGGGAAGCGCCACGGCGGACAGCACTGTCGCGCGCCAATCCCTGAGGAAGAGCCAGATGACCACGACGGCGAGGATCGCGCCCTCGAACCACATGTGCATCGAACCACGATAGCTCTCGAGGATCGCCCCGACGGTGCTGTAGACTTTATCGATCTGAACGTCGGGATGTTCGGCGGCGAACCGTCCTATCGCCTTGTCGATGTCTGTGGCAACGCCGGTGTCCGAGAACCCGTTTGAGCGCTTGATGGCGACGGCGATCACGGGCTGGCCGTCTAGATAGGCCAGCGAGGACCGGTCCGCAAAACTGTCAGTGACGGAAGCGACATCATCAAGACGCACCTGCTGGCCGTTGGTTAGCGGAATTTGCAGTCCCCTGAGCTCTTCGACGGACGCGACAGCACCAAGCGTGCGGATTGTCTGGCGGGTGCTACCAATTTCTCCGAGGCCGCCCGACGTATCCGCCTGGACCGACTTGAGCTGTGCAGACACCGTGGCTGCCGTGACCCCGAGCTGCGCCATTGTTGCGGGATCGAGGTCGACATGAACCTCGCGGTCGATCCCACCTACACGGCTGACCTGGCCCACTCCCCGTACCGATAGGAGCGCCTTGGTCATGTCGTTATCGATAAACCAAGAGAGCTCGGTCTCATTGAGATGCGTCGAGCGGAGCGCATACGTGATCAGCGCGGCCTGCATGGTAATTTTAGTGACGCTCGGCGTTTGCATCTGCGCCGGCAGATCCGCCTTTGCACTGTCGATGGCATCGCGGACCTCGTTCAAAGCTTCGTCGCTGTTCTTCTCCAGCTTGAAGGTGACGCTGATTGAGACGGTTCCGTCTGCGATCGTTGTAACGATGTGGTCGAGATGGCTCAGCGAAGCGAGCCGGCCCTCGATAATACGGGCAACCTCGGTCTCGAGCTGCGTCGGCGTCGTGCCCTCGATTGTCGCGGTGATGCTGATCCTCGGAAGATCCATATCGGGGAAGTATTGGACCGGCAGACGCTCGAAGGCCAACAGGCCACCGATGGTGAGCATTGCGAAGAGCAGTATCGCTGGTATGGGATTGCGGATCGACCAAGCGGAGAAATTCATCAGCCTTACTCGGCGATATTCACGAGGTCGTTGTCCGACAGAAATGCTCCGCCGGACGCCACGATGCTCGTGGACTGATCTGTGCCGGAGACAATCTCGACTTCGCCGTTGTTGCGGCGGCCCGTCTCCACCCGGACCCGCCGTGCGCGCTTGTCTGCGCCAACCGTGAAGACATAGTTGAGACCGTCGCGGAACACGATCGCCGTCTCCGGAACCGTGACGGCCGAAGTTGTCTTTAATTCGATGCTGCCGGTGAAATAAAGACCGACACGCGGATGAACACCGGTGGGAAGCATTACATAGACTGTCGCGCGGCCGGTATTGGTGCTGACAGACGGTCCGATAAGCCTCACCTTGCCTTGAATGGGGCGCTCATCCGGGCCGTTGATCTCGACGCTCAGTCCTTCCGAAATGCGTGGCAGGTAGCGCGCCGAAACTTCGGCCTGCCACTCGACGCGCTGTTGACGGACTAGGCGGAACAGCTCGGTGCCAGTCGAGACGACTGCACCGAGCTCCGCGCTGCGTGACGTTATCAGCCCGTCGTCTACGGCGGTGACCGTCGTCTGAGCGAGCTTGATCTTTTGGCTGTCGAGCGCGGCCTGTTCGAATTCGAGGCTAGCTATGGCCTTCTGCTCGTCAGTTAGACGCTCGGCGATCTTCTCGTCCGAAACTGCTCCCGAGGCGCGGAGCTGCCGGGCTCGCTCGGCGTTCGCCTTGGCCTTTGCAAGATTTGCTTTGGCGGTCTCGACGGCCGCCGCCTGCTTTCGAAGGTCCGCCAGAATGCTCTCCCGAGAAAGCCGGACCAGCGTCTGCCCCTTTGTCACAACCGATCCGACATCTACCAGGACTTCGGTTATGCGAAGGCCGCTCATCTCGGAGGCGATGACCGCCTCCTGCCAGGGCTTCAGCCAACCGCTTGCAGGAACGGTTTCCGGCCAGTCCCGTGTCGCCGGTGTCACCACTGAGACGGTTAGGGCGGGTGCTGCCGGCTGATCCGCCATGGCAATCCCGAAGGGAAGCAATCCTGCGCAGACAAGGAACGTGGCGAGTGGGATAGACGGCTTTCTCAAATATGAATCCTCGAAATTCACGAAATGCCACTACGCCAATCCACGCCAGCGTAATGGAGCTGTGCCTTTGCTTGATCTCGGTACGGCGCGAGGCCTTAATCCCCTGGCCGAGGTCGTCGTGTTCACGAGTAGCAGCCAAACCCCAACAATGCATTCAAAGCCCTGCGTCATCAAAGCCCCGGGCGGCCTTGGAGAGATTGTCCGAGGGAAGGGTGTTGAATAAGGCTGACCAGCCGGTTATTGGCGGCGTCGAGCCGCCGAAGCCGGATTGAGAGACCGTCTGACAGACTGCTCAGGCGCAGCAATGACACCTTCAGCGCTGCGCGGACATTGCCGGTCTCTACCCACTCCCTGTTTTTTCTCGCCGCTTCGCCCCAGCCCTCACACTCCCCCTGACCCTCCTCGGCAACGCAGACCTCCAGGAACCTCGTCGAGCCTGCCGAGGACTGCGAGGGCAAGTCTTGTGGGATTGTCGGGGGCGCCGACGGAGGGCGTACGCGCGGCGGCGGGGAACAGCTGGGGCGGAGAGACCTCGCCCGCAGTGTTGTTCGCAAGTATAACCTTCGCCCGGCCAGGGCTGTCCTGTGTTCACCAATGTCGTGTCTTCGGTAGCGTTATCAAGAGAGTGCATGCGAGTGCGCCCCGGGCCGTGCCTCCCATTCATTCCACTGTCCTTCGGATCAAGGCTTCTTCATGCAACACGCCGCATCATCCGCAAAATCGATTGTTTGGATGGGCATCATTCATTCAATGGATGGACTAGGTGAGGCCGCCCTTCGATGCGGCGCGTCAGCCTGTCGCC
Organism: Sinorhizobium sp. 7-81; assembly: GCF_030124405.1. Taxonomy (NCBI): domain Bacteria; kingdom Pseudomonadati; phylum Pseudomonadota; class Alphaproteobacteria; order Hyphomicrobiales; family Rhizobiaceae; genus Sinorhizobium; species Sinorhizobium sp. 7-81. The sequence goes on from NZ_JASKLT010000024.1 coordinate 38,478, forward strand.
AGTCTGCCAAGCGAAGCGGTCATCAAGGTCCTCTTCGATTACTCCCGCCGCGTATAACTGGTCGAGCAGGTCTGCGACTGCAAGTACACTCGTTCCGTCCGTCGTGGCCCGCATAACGAGCTCCGAGGCTGTGCAGTTACCGCGCTCGATTAGTTGCCCAATGGAGATCGGAGCGACGTCGTCGAGCACCCGGTGTTCAATGCTGCGTGAGCGGAGATGGAAGTACCGGTTTCCTGCCTTGTATTGCAGGTCCCTGCGGAAGCGGATCGGCAGGTCGGGGGGTGGGCTCTCGAGCATATGCTGATCTATCATGCTTTGCAGCCCGGTCCGGAACTCGTCAGGCGTCCTGAAGAAACGTTGACCCACGATGCGGTACCCGAGAGGCCAGCGTTCGCTACCCGGTACCGGTGTCACCAGTTGTAAGCGTCCCTGCTGCATATTCACGAGGAAGCCCGAAACACAGGCGATCGTCGTGTGGGAGTGCTCCGTCAAGGTGATTGCTTCATCTTTGTTGGCGACCCTGAGCTTCTCCCTCCTCTCCCGCGCGCGCCCGGTGAAAGCCTTTGCGGTCGGCGCCTCCTTGCTGTGCTGGATCAGTTCAACTCCTAGAAGCTCTTCAGGCGAAAACGCCTCGTGAATCTGATTTAGATGTGCTGTGCTCAGCACGGAGAAACGGTTCATCGTCGTGCCATAAAGGTTGAAGAGTCCTAGCACGCGCCTGGTGAGTGCCTCATCCTTCAACGGGGCGGCCGTTGTTGTTTGCGGCAATGCGCCCGTGATCTGATAGTAGTCGAACAGAAAGTGGTCGTAGTCTGGGTTGTCCATCGGTTCTGTGGCCCAATAGCAGAAGCCAGTGCGGGCTGCCGAACCGAACATCTCGCTCGCAACACCGACTACGCCACGCCAAAGCTCTGCATGCTCTTTGCTATAGTCGTAGTAGCCTTTGAAACGATTGGCCGAGAGGCCACAGAACCAGCAACCGACGGTGCAGCCTTCGCTCAGCTCGAAAGCGATGATGGGGTGCGTGACCGACGGCGCCGATCCGCCCAGTTCGTCGTTACAGCGACGGATTTGGCGCTCGCGCCAGGCATGAAAGCGAGGGTTGAAAATCGACATTTCCCCTTCATCGCGCAGCAGGTCGCGATGGCGCAACATCTGCCGCATATGCTCGTCCCACATCATAGCCAGTGGCCACGGGGCAGACTCTGGCTTGAAGCGGTATTGGAGGTGGTCACCGCGCCAGAGCGGCAGCATCTCCATTGGGTCAACTTCGATGCCGTACCGCTCTGTTACCGCTCGAGGGGCGTCGACGTTCTCCAAAAGCGCCCTGCGGAACTTGATGTCACCAGCTAGCCGCTCCATGAAGCGCTTGACGTGTGACAATGTACGCCGCTGCTCGGGCGTGTGCCGGTCAAGAATCTGTCGCACGTGATCGCCCGGAGGGTACGGGTGAGCCCTTGAAGCGGCATCTTGTAGGCCTGATGACATGATCTCATCCTCGACGAGGTTTGTTTTCATGTTCTCTTCGCAGCGGCTCGTCCCGAGCGAATGGGGTCAGAGGTAGAAATTGCGTCAGGTCGTGACCACAACAACAATTACAACAAGTACAACGACCGCGGCGAAACTAGGGAACTTTTCCGCGAGTTGCGCAGGGTTCGTGAGCACGTCCGTAGCGGAACTAGCCAGCGCGGTGGTCTGTATAAGGGTCGGTCCATGCTTGCGGCCCGCAATTGCGTCGAGCTTCTTACTAGTTAACTTCTGTCGACCGCCCAGTCGAGCGTACCTTCTAACCTCGTCAAGCGTGATGTTGTAGTCGAGGCTCTTTCCGATCTCTACAATCGATGCAAGACCTGTCGCACGTTGTTTGACCGTTTCAATCAGACTACCGTTTTTCCCTAAATCGTCGACGAACCGCTCTACATCAGTTAGCTGCATGGCTAATCTCTCCCGCCTCTGCTCGACTGTTGCCAAACTCCCAGCGTCGCTCGCAAGCGATCGGTGAATGCCGTGAACAAAGCAAGCGGCGTACCAATCTGAAAATCTCTGATTTCGTGGTGTCTGACCGCGCGCATTGTCAGCTTGCCGACGTTTTTGAGTCCGAACCGACAATCGGCCCGCCCCAAGATGACGACAACCGCAATTCCTGAGTCAGCCGGCGCTGGTGTCGGCGTTCCTGTAAGCTATCCAGCTGGAATATTGATCACCGAGCGCAGCGCGAAGACCGCTCGAGGTGCTAGGCAGCATGGTATGCAGCATCTGGTGGCAAGCACTCGACCGCTCTGCCCGATGGATCGAAATAGACGGGTGGTCGATTATGGCGAAACCGAATCCGCTCAGAAACAGCACACTGGAATCGGCGCTTTGAAGGCCGAGGGTGCCTCGCGCCATTTGAAACGTGTTTGAATCCATACCAACGGCGCGAACGACCTCGTTACGCCATCCGGTATTTTGGTCGTTGACCGCCTGCTGAACTGAACCAATAGCGAGCTTTAAGATCACGTTTCGTTGAAGAATTCCTCCGTGCTCGCCCCGGATCTTCGGGGTGTTGCCACTATCTCGGTTATTGGAACGGGTGCAAAATAGCGTTTTAAGGTCTGCAAGGTCCAACCCCTCATGGCGCAGGACAAAAGTCAGATGTCCGATTAGATCGGCATAGGGAACGTGCCGCGGCGTGTAGATATTTCAGTCGTCAGCCTGATAAACTTTGTGACGTGGGCCAATCGCCGCCAGTGCCCGCGGCAGCGGGAAACCGAGCAAATCGAACGGTCACGGTGCTAGTAGGGTGAGCGGTCGAGATAAGCGTCAAATGCGGCAGCAACGACGCGCATCAAGAAGCGGTGCTCCTGCCTCACGCGAATGAGCCCCTTTTCGATGTGCACTATCCCGTTCTCGGCGAGCATCCCCAAGCGCTCCGCTGAATTGAGAAAAGGGGTCGGATCAAGTCCGTAGGCGGCGCAGATTGCCGGCACGTTGGCCTCCAAATCGCACATTAGCCGCTCGATAATAGCGGCTCGCACGCGATCGTCGTTGGTGAGACGGTAGCCTCTTGATGTCCCCAGGTGGCCAGCTGCGATCTGTCGGCTATACGAACTCTGTGCGACTTCGTTCTGGACATAGCCTCCGCCCAGACGCCCGATCGCCGACGCGCCAAAGCCGATCACGGTTTGGCAGGTATCGGCCGAGTAACCCAAGGAATTGCGCCGCAGACGCCCGGCTCTCTGCGCCAGCGCCAACTCGTCGTCCGGCAAGGCGAAATGGTCGAGCCCAATTGGGCAATAGCCGGCGGCAACCAGCGTATTGGCCACCGCCGCTGCCTGTTCAGCGCGGGCAGCCACGTCCGGGAGTGCGGTCTCATCGATTAGCCGCTGATTTTTTCTATAAGATGGAACATGCGCGTAGCCGAACACCGCAAGCCTGTCGGGGCGCATCGCGAGTGCTGTCGTCGCGCTCTGGACACAGGACTGCACTGTTTGATGCGGGAGACCGTACATGAGGTCGAAATTGATACGGCTTACACCGTGCTTGCGCAGGTTTTCGACGGCAGCCGTCACCTGCGCCTCGCTCTGGACTCGGTTGATCACCTTTTGAACAATTGGATCGAAGCTCTGCACGCCGAGGCTCGCGCGGTTCACCTCGGCTGTTTCTAAGGCTTCGGCCATTTCGGTCGTAAACGTGCGCGGGTCGATCTCGACTGCGACCGAGGCCGTATTCTTGAACGTGAAGCGGCTGCGCAGGAATTCCATTAGGGCGAGAAACTCCGCCGGTGGCATGATGGTCGGTGTTCCGCCGCCGAAATGCACGTCGCTCACGGGCAGCGCCTGCGGCGCTTGCTCCGCGACCAAACGGATTTCCTCACGTAGTACCGCCAAGTAATTGAGGATCGACGCATCCCGACGAGTGATGCTAGTAGGAAAACCACAGTACCAGCACATTGACCGACAGAATGGAACGTGGAGATAGAGCGACACAGCGTCCTCAGGTGGCAGGCCCTTCAGCCATTTCTCGTAAGCCTTGGCCCCGACCGCCGGGGAAAACTCGGGGACAGTGGGATAGATGGTGTACCAAGGCAGGCGGGCATCATAATACTTTGCATGGACGGAGGTCGGCCGCGCAATGCTGGATGACTTTTGTGTCGAATCGGAGCGAGAGGAGGCCCCACGCGTCCTTTCCCTTTGGATCAAATGTGATCCCATGCCCATGCTTTTGCCGTCAGGCATCACTGTCTTCCCCCATCTGAATGTCAGTCGGCACTGCCCGCAGCCTTTCGACAATAGGTTCAAAATTGATGCCAACTCTGTCGACGATGTTGAAAGTATCGCCAGACTGCCTGAGATAGCCAACTGGGCTGAAATAAGAGCCGACAATTGCTGTCGCACATTCGACAAATACGACATAGGCATCTTCGGCTGACGACAATCGTCTGGTGCAGATGGGGACCTCCTTTCGACGGCTGTTGCTCACAGCCGCCAGAGCCGGACTGATGGGAGAGGCTGTCCGTGCTCTGCATCTGAACAAGCAATCGTCGTTCCAGTTCTTTGGTCAGCGGTCACGACCGGACGTCGCCCCGTGCCGTGCGCCAGTCGTAGATCAAGGCGAGCTCGAAAGCCGGTGCGTCATCGCCGTATTTTGCTCGACCACGGCATTGTCCTGTTGGTCACTCCATTAAGCTGCAGGATGGGCTGATCGATGTGCTGCCGATCGTTTTTCCTGATCGCGAGCGTCGCCGTCGGGTCACGGTCGCTTCGCAATCACCTCGAGTATCTCCGCAGCGCGCAGAGGGCGTGCGAACAGGTAGCCTTCGCTTCATCGAAGCCTTCTGCCTTGATGGCCTCGAGCTGGGTCTCAGTCTCCACGCCTTCGATGGTCGTTGTTATTGCCAGCGCGCGACCAATTCCGGCGACCGCTCTGATGATCGAATGAATTCGGCTGGGGACACAGGGCCTCTTTGTGGATGCGTCCATCGCACGAGCGCCTCACAGGTGGTGATGTGGCCGGTGTGGAGGTTGACCAGCGGCTGGTAATGGACTTCCAGCTCGCCATTGACAAGGGCGCGCCGAAGGGAAACCTTCATCTGCTCTCTTGTCTGGAGATGCGCGTCCATGCCCGGCTGATACTCCACG
>NZ_JASKLT010000025.1:0-33976 GCF_030124405.1 Sinorhizobium sp. 7-81
TCTCCGGCAGCACGGTGAAGTTCGCAAAGGTCGAGCAGCCCATGTAGTGGTGGAGCTTCTCGCCGTTGAGCGAAAACCGCGAGGTGCCGTCGGGCATCAGCCCTTGCCCCTGGGTGGCGCGGATGGCGGTGCAGAGATTGGTCTTGCGCGACAGGCAGGAAGGGCACGAGCGGCATTCCGGGGTATAGAGCGGGATGACGTGGTCGCCCTTCTTGACGCTCGTGACGCCGGGGCCGACATCGACGACGATGCCGGCGCCCTCATGGCCGAGGATCGCCGGGAACAGCCCTTCCGGATCGGCGCCCGAGAGCGTGAAATCGTCGGTGTGGCAGATGCCGGTCGCCTTGACCTCGACCAGCACCTCGCCGGCCCGTGGACCTTCGAGCTCGACTTCGGTCACAACAAGGGGTTTTCCGGCTTCGACAGCCAGAGCAGCGCGAGTGCGCATGAAATGCCTCCCGGTAACAGCGTTATGTAGGGGTCGCCTTATGGGGCCTTGTCTGCAGATTACCGACGGGCCAAGCGCAATGACAATTGCGACCTTAGTGTGTAAATCGCGACCTTTGGCTTCTCTCTGGGTGCGCCTATACTGACGCTCGTTCGACCACGGAGACACGTAAGATGAGAGCCGCATGTCACGCGCTTGGTCTGGCATTCTGCCTGGCGCAAGCTCCCGGCATTGCAGGTGCGGCGGATTTTTCCGATCCCGACTGGCCCTGCATTCAGCGCAAGGTCGAGAACCTCTCGGCGAGCTTGATGTGGCCGGCGCCGGTAACCCGAGCGCCACTTACGCCTGCGGCAACCGACCTGGTGGCGATTCTGTCGCTTCGCCGGGTGACCCTGGAAGAGGCAGGGGCCCATGTTCAGGCCTTCGTCGAGGAGAATGCTCCGGTCGACGGCCAGCTGCTCGGCAATATCTTCTACGGCGTGTTTGATAATCTCGCCGATACCCGGCAACGGCTGATGGCGGGGATTGCCCGATATTCCCGCAGCCAGATCGCGCTGGCCTCCCGGATCGACGGCAGTCGGGTCGAGGTGGCGAAACTCTCGGGCGAGGGAAAGCCGGATTTCGACCGTATCGACAAGCTGGAGGAACAGATCGACTGGGATGAGCGCATCTATCGCGATCGATCGCAGGCCCTCACCTATGTCTGCGAAACGCCGGTGCTTCTTGAAAAGCGCGCCTATGCCATTGCCCAGATCCTGCTCAAGCACATGCCGGATTGACCCATACCGCTACGGGTCCCACTCCAACTCCGTGTAGGCCGCCGTCGCATTGCGCGGGTTGAAGAGATCGAACAGATGCCATCGGCCCGCTTCGCTCCGGCCTATTGCCTCGCTCGCTAGCCCGAGCCCCAGTCCATCCTCAAGCGCCCTCTTCGTATCGGCCTCCAGCACGCCGAGGTAACGCTCGAGCGGCTCAGCCGCCTGCGGCCAGTCGAGGAGCGGCCCGCCATGACCGGGCACGACCAAGCGTGCAGGAAGCCCCTTCATCTGCGAAAGCACGGCAAGCCAGCCGCGCAGCGAGCCGTCGAGAGCGGGCGTATGCGTGTCGAACAGCAGATCGCCGGCGAAGAGGATACCGGAGGTCCGGTCGAAGACCGTCAGATCAGTGGCGGTATGGGCTGACGGCCACGCGCGCAGCTCCAGCAGCCTGTCGCCCAGGTCGACCACTTCCTGTTTTGCGATCACACGATCGGGCACGGGTGCCCTGGTACCGAGAAACGCCGGCCCGCCGATCAGCCGGGCAAAATTTGCCCGGTACGTTTCGGCACGATCGGCAAGCGCCCGCGGCAGGTTGGCTTGGCCGAGGATCGTCGCCCCGGCCTCTTGAAGCGGCTCGGCGCCGAAAACGTGATCCGGATGCATATGCGTGAGGATCAGGTGGGTAATCGGCAGGGCGCTTCGTTCGCGGATTGCCAGATAGACCTCCTCGCCCACCTTGCGCGAGCCGCCGGCATCGATCACGGCGATGCTGCGCGATCCGACAATGAAGGCAATGTTGGAAACGTCGCCGACATTGGCCGGGTCCGGCTCCGCCACCGCGCCGCGATGCACGAAGACGCCCGAGGCCACCTCGCTGAAGGTGAGGACCGAGGCAGGCCTCGGCGCACAGAATGGCAAGCCCTCCTCCTTGGCGCCTGCGACCGGCTGGCGCGGAACTCTTCGCGATGCACGCTCGCAGGCAGCTTTGGTTTCCGCCGCGAAGCCGGGCAGCAGTGCGGCTCGGCAGGTCTCACCCGGCAGCGGTGCTTCAGGGGTGGCGGCCGCAAGCATGCACATTGTCACCAACGCTTCGAACACTGTCCAACCTCCCGTTGCCAGCGATCTCAAATGTCTGCTTCCGGCGGTTAAACGCGTCGCGTTCAAGCGAATTCACGCAATGCGCTTCACATCTTTGTTTTTGCGCATGTCGTTGTCGGAAAACCGCTACACACTTTTGGGTGGCGTGCATTGGTCCGCAACACATCCGAAAGGCTCGGTTATGATCGTTGGCATTTCGTCCTATGCTGACGAGTGTCCGACGCGGCGTCGTGCCTGTCCTTGAAGAGGGGACCTTGAACCATGAAGCTCATGCTCACGGCTTTTTCCGTCATGCTGACGGCAAGCGTTGCATCCGCCCAGGAGGCGACACCCGACAATCCGCTTGTTGAAGGCCCCACCTGGAACGAACTTAAGGACGATATCGTCGGCAAGACGGCTCTTCTCGACGGCGCCGCCCTGTTCTCCGTCACGGCCCCCTATCGTGCCAACGACGCCGCAACGGTGCCCGTCACCATCGAGCAAAGGGAACCGGCCGCCGAGTCGATCGATTCCATCAAACTGGTGATCGATGAGAACCCCGCGCCGGTGGCGGCGGAAATTCGCTTCGGCCCGTCCATGGCGCCACTCAAATTCGAAACCCGCGTCCGTGTTAATCAGTATTCCAACATCCGCGCCATTGCCGAGACGCCGAAAGGAACCTTCATGACCGGCCGTTTCGTCAAAGCCTCCGGTGGCTGCTCGGCGCCAGCAACGAAGGATCCGGTCGCGGCCCTCAACGGCATGGGAGAGATGCGGCTGAAGCTTTTCGATCGCAAGGAATCTTCACCGAACAATCGCCGTGAGGCGCAGATCATGATCCGCCATCCGAACTATTCCGGCCTTCAGCGCGACCAGATAACCCAATTGTTCATCGGCGCGAATTTCATCGCCCAGCTTGAGGTGAAGCAGGGCGACGACCTGCTGTTTGCGGTCAACGGCGGGATTTCGGTGAGCGAAAATCCGGTGTTTCGCTTCAGCTATACCGACAATGGCGCACCGGACATCACCGTCCATGCGGTCGATACGGATGGTAATGTCTTCGACCGCGTTTTGCCGAAGACGCCGCCCGCCTGAACGCCTCGAAACAACGCAATTCCGGACGGAAGACCTTACGCGCTTTTCGTGGCATTCCCCTAGAAGCACAGCATCTCCGCCTCCGCCTGGGCGCGTCTCAGGTCGGCTACCATCGTGCGGGGTGCGACCGCCGACTTGAACATGGCCACCTGTTCGCCGCCCACCTGCTGGAGCGACAGCACCGCTTCGGCTTCGACATATTTTTCATAGGGCAGGATGGAAGCGACTACATCGATCGAGCAGGCACACTGGCTCAACACCGTCCGGCTCTGGCCGTTGACCGCCATGCAACCGAACACATAGTCGGCCCGCGCTTCCGTCGGATAATCGTTCAGGCGCTCCGACATGCTCTGCCCGCTTGCCGGCACGGCCGCCGCAGCGATGGCCAGCACCGTCATGACAGTCCGCATCATGGCCGGCCCTCCTCGCTCGCTTTCAGGGTTATTGCATTTGAATAGCCGGCGGCTGTCCCGCCAGCGGGCGCCGGAACGGTCGCAACGAGCGAATAGTACCAGCCAGGAATGTCTTCCGACACAGTGACGGCAAGCGCCAGTTCGGAAAACCGGCCCATCCGCTCGCGCGCCTTGTCATTGACGAACGGCCGGATCGTCACTTCTCGCACAGCGATTTCACGGCTCTGAAAGTGCAGTGATTTGGGCACGATTTGCGCATCCCGCAGCAGGGCCTCCTTGATCCGGTTACGCATATAGAATGGGCTGCCGCCCGATTGAGCGGCGATGTCGGCAAGCACGCTTTCGAGGAAATACATGATCACGGGGTTGCCGACCGAGGCCGGATAATTGCCAAGCCCGCGGGACCGTGTGCCCTGATGGAGCGTCAGGGCGACCTTGTCGTCGGGCTTAATCTTCAGACCGATGCTGAAGCTGCCGGCTACCGGCCCCTCGCCGACACCAGATATGACCCTGTCGTAGACGAGAGTGCTTTGGCCGCCTTCGCTACCGCCCGGTACCGCCTCGAGGCCCTTCAGTGCCGTCGACCGGAAGAGAAGCTCGTAAGTTTCGGCAGCCGTCAGCGGCCCATGGCCGAGCCCGAGCAGGAACAGAGAAAGCAGAAGCAGAACACGCATCGCGGGCCTCCCGTGTTGGGGCCCGTTTTCAGGCTCCCGTTTGTTGGCCACAAGCCTAGCAGTGGCTGCGGCAATGTCACCGGAGACCTTTGTCTGTGTTCACGCCACGCGCGCCCGGGTCTTCCAGTCGATCAGTGCCCGCAGCCGCACCAGTTGCACCGGCTTGGCGAGAACGGCGAACGACATTTCATTGCCGAGCCGCAGCAGTTCCCGCTGCCGGTTGGCCGACACGATGACCGCAGGGATTTCGACTCCGGCCAGCGCGCGCAGCGTACGGATCGTTTCGACGCCATTGTCGCCGTCGTCCAGCTGATAATCGGCCAGCAGAATGTCGGGCGCCGTGCCGATTTCCTGCATCAGCGCCGCCGCATCGGCGGTCGAGCCGGCCGCCAGAACGCTCGCCCCCCAGCTCTCCAATATTTGCGTCATCGCGTGAAGCTCGTCGGCATCGTTCTCGACAACCATGACGATGAGATCGAGACTGCCATCGAGCATCGGCTCGATCATGGGATTTTCGCAGGCGCTGGCACGGCCAGGCGCGGCTAGCGGCACCGTGATCGAAAAGACGGAGCCACGGCCGGGCTGCGACACCAGTCGAACGGGATGATCGAGATGCCGGCAGGCGCGCTCGACGATCGACAAGCCAAGTCCCATGCCGGTGCCCCTTTCCGCACCGCTCGCTCGCGTGAATTCGTTGAAGATCCGCGTCTGGTCCTCCTCCGAGATGCCGATACCGGTATCCCACACTTCGATCCGCAGCCGATCGCCGCGCGGGCGGCAACCAACCAGCACATGGCCACGCTCTGTGTACTGGATAGCGTTGACCACCAGGTTCTGGATGCAGCGCATCAGGTAGCGCTGATCGCTGGTCACCCAGCGCGTCGAAGGGACGATCCGGAGACCTATCCCTTTCTCTGTCGCCAAGGGTGCCAGATCCTCGGCCAGGCCCTGCAGCAGGCTTCCGAGATCGAATGACGTGATGTTGAACTCGGCCCCCGAACTGTCGAGGCGCGAAATATCGAGAAGCGCCTGCAGAAGCGATTCGATCGAGGTGAAGGACCGATTGAGCCGACTGACCACGTCCTTCGCGCCCGGTTGTCCCGCCGTCTCCGTCAACATCGAGAGATAGAGCTTCGCGGCGTTGATCGGCTGAAGAAGGTCATGGCTGGCTGCCGCCAGAAAGCGGGTCTTGGACGTGTGGGCCGCTTCGGCCGCCTCCTTGGCCTGCCGAAGCGCGCCTTCGATCTTGGTTTGCTCATCGGCGTGAATCTTGAGCAGGCGATTGGCCTCGATCAGTTCGGCTGTCCGCTCCTGGACCCGTTGCTCCAGAAGCGCGGCTGCTTGGGTCTCCATCGTCACGTCCATGATCGATACGATGAACCCGTCGTCAGGCAACGAACGGATGCGAACGTCGAGGCTCATCCCATCGCTCCGCCTGAACCGCTCCTGCACCGACTCGCCGCGACGCATGGCCTTGAACCAGCCGGCAAATTGGGAGCGGCGGCCTTTGCGGTCGAGAATCTCATGGCGCTCGACGTGTTCGACAATACGCTGGAAGCGACTCCCCTTCTTCAGAAGCAAAAGCGGCACGCCGAGAAGCTCGCCGAAGCGTTCGTTGCGAACCAGCAATTCGCCGCGCGACGAAAAGGTACAGATGCCGAGCGACATGTGATCGAAAGCGGCCTGCAGGAAATGGGCCTGCTGGTCGATTAGCCGGTTCTTCTCGCGTCGGTTCTCCCGCACGATGTCGGTGATTTCGGTCTGCAAGACGGCGATGTTGCCGGAACTGGTCTGCCGGTAGGAAATCTGGAACCAGCGGTCGTTCCTGAGCACCATCACGAAGGACGAAAAGCGCTGACCGGGCCTCTGCTCCTTCGCCATCGGTTGCGGGCGGCCGATACCTCCGCTGTCGCTTCGGTTCAGATACTTGCTGGCGCTGACGGCTGCGAGATAATCGTCAAAACCCAGGCCCGGCTTGATCAGCGGCTCGATGTCGGGAAGCAAGTGGCGGAACTGGGCGTTGCAGACCTGCAACCGCTCTTCGGAGAAGAGTGCGAAGCCACCTTCCATGGCCACCATGGCATCGGCAAGGTTTCTCTGGATGCGCTCCTGCGCCTGATAGGCGATCTCCAGCTCGCTCGACGCCTTGCCGAGCGTGTCGAGGGCCTTTTCGAGATCCTTGGTCTTCTCCCAGACCTCGGCCTGCAGGGCGATGGCCGATTCGAAGAGCGAATAGGCGGAGCTGCCGACTTCATGACCGCGCTCGGCCCGGTTGATCAGGGCCTCAATGATCTTGGCCTGCTTGGCGATCTGGATCTCGTATGGTTCGTCGGGATTGATCACAGCGGCGCGCCCCCCTCTGGCCGGAAAAAGGCGACGCCGACAAAGGTCTGGTTCACATGTACGCCAAGATGCTGTTCGCCATAGGTGCTGAAGCCGACGACCCGGCGTTGGCGGAAATGCTCCGACGCCTCCCCGTCCAGGCCCTTGCGCTCGATCTCGAGCTTGCGCAGGTAGCAGTCGAAACCCAGGATGAAATCCGGCGCCTTACCGTCCTTGTCGCTGACGGCAAGTCCCGTATCGAGGGTGCGGATGATTTCCTTGCCGCGACCGAGCGTCAACAGCAGACCATCGTCGATCGCCGAAAGGAAAGTGAGGCCATGTTCGCCCTGGATCTGCTGGATCGCCCGCACATGATAGAGATTCCGATTGCGCACCAGAACGGGGTTCTCGGCGAAAATCGCCGGCGACAACTCGGCAACCGGCACCTTGACGAGGCGAGCATATTCCTGCGCTGCCGGTGAGCCGTTTATCTCCAGAACGAGCCGCTCTTCCGGGACGGCGCGGGTAACCACCATGCGCTCTTCCGTGGGCTGGAAATGGTCGAAGCCCAGACCGCTAAAGGTCAGATCGGTTTCCAGCAGAAGAAGAAGCGCGGCATTGCTGTGGAACTCTCCATTGTGCAGCACCTGCGTGCGCTCGAACCGCAACCCGTCGCCCGCCGACCCGCCAAACACGGGAATGTCCTTCAGCCCGGCCTCCAGGGCTGCGACCAGGATATCCTCCTGTTTGGACAATCCGTCGGCAAAAATCAGGGCAAGCCGCTTTCGGCCCGGCGTTGCGCGAAACTGCGAGACGAGCCGCTCGGTCTGCGACACGACATCGGCAATCGAAACCGGCGAGATTGGTTTGAACAGGGTGGAGGCCACCCGAAAGTGACGCCGCTCGAATGCGATCGCGAGCAAGGCGCTGTCTTCATACCCCCGAGAGGTGATCTGGCCGGCCGTCGTACAGCCGAAGACAACAGTGTTCGGTAACGACTTTCGAAGGGCATTGGCAAGCTCGTCCGGCTGCAGCCTGCTCGGCAAGAACAGAAGGACGAAGCTTGGTCTTGCCGTGGCGAGTTGCTGCCTGATCTCGGCCAGGGCAACGGCCGCATCATCGGCACGCGATATGGCGATCCGCACCGCCTCCGCAGGTTTGCGATCAAGATCGTCGACAGCTGTCATGCGCCGTCATCCTCCCCTTCCAAGCCCGCTGCCTCGTGCGGCACCTTACTGCAGGCTATGGCGGATCGAGACTTCGCGCACCAGCATTGCCGCCTGGGTGCGATTATGAACGCCGAGCCGCCGCAGAAGCGCGGTGATATGCGCTTTGACGGTCGCCTCGGCCAGCTGCATCTCGTAGGCGATCAGCTTGTTCGGCATCCCTTCGCAAATCAGCCCCAGAATGCGCGTTTGCTGCTGCGACAAATGGGCGATCTTGCGCGAAATCGTTTCCACCGACCCATCCGTGGCGGGGGTGCGGGCCGGCATCGCGTAGCCGGGCGGCAAATACGTCTTCCCGTTCCAGATGTCCTGCATCGCCTCCTGGAAGTTCTGACGGCCGATATCCTTGGGAATGAAACCCGCCGCACCGGCAGCAATGACCGACTGGACGACACCTTTGGACGTGATCGCCGAGATCACGATCACCGGGATATCAGGCGTCTTTTCCTTGATCTTAAGAAAACCGCTCAGTCCCGACGCATCGGGCAGGTTCAAATCGAGCATGATCAGGTCGGGTGAAAACCGCATCCGCAATTGCTGCAACGCTTCACCCAGCGAAGTCGCTGTTCGAATTCGGCGCGTGTTGAAGGTGCTTTCCATCGTTGCGGCCAGAGCGTCGCAATAGAGCGGATGATCATCGATCACCAGGGCCGATTTTATCGAAAGCGAAGGGACGGACAAAGCGGTCCGCGGCATGGCTTCCTCCCTAAATACTTCCTAGCTAAGGGAGCAGCCTCAACCGACTCTGAACATCACTGAAATCTCTCTGCTCCCATGCAGCCATGCTCTCCCCAGCACGGCGCGAGGCATTTTGTCGCATAGATTTCCAAGCCAGGCAATGGCGAGTGCGGGCGGCCGCGATACTGCACCCGCCGCATTTCGCGTTCAAAAGTGACAAATCGGCCGCAAATCGCCTGAGAAAGAGCCGCGGACTCTCGCAAGCGCGTCCGCCTCTGGGCTTCTCCGGAAACTGCCCTACTTGCTTAACAATACCTCCGCAAGAAAAGCAGGACTGTGCTCAAGTGGGATCTCATTTTCTGATGATTTCACCGATTTCGGCGTTTCTCGCCCTCTCAGGCATTCCTGCCGACGACGACGGTCATCGCCGTGGTCCTATTCTGTTCGGCCGCGGCCCCGATGCTGATTTTCCCAGCCCTTGCCCTGGCGACCACGAGTGCCGGACCGTTCACAGCCGGCTGGTCTGCGTGGACCGAGCTCCTGCGGCGGGCCTGAGGCATCACGGCTGGGAGGCACGATGCTGAGGTTTTCTCAGAGACTCGACCAGGATCGGGCAGCTGCAGGTCCATCGCCGCGAGCCGCGTTCATGCAGACGCCGGCCAGAGCACAGCCGTCCAGGCTTCCGACGCTTGCGGCAACGGCTGCCGCGGTGGCAGTTCTCTATTTCGCCAGCGAGGTTTTCCTGCCGTTGGCTATTGCAATTCTACTCACTTTCGCGCTCGCGCCCGTGATTTCGAAGTTGCGCAGGGCCGGCTGCCCGCGTTCAGTTGCCGTCATCGGCAGCGTGACTGCAGCCTTTCTGCTCCTGTCCGCCTTCAGCATCGTCGTTGCCATGCAGGTCAGCGAAGTGGCGCAGAATCTGCCGACCTATCAATACAACATCGTCGAAAAGATCAGGACCTTGAAAGAGGCGGGATCGGAGAACCAGATCCTCGACCGGCTCAGTCGCGCCGTGGAGCGGATCGGGACGGAAATCAGCCGACCGGGACCCGAAACCCGCGTCTCGCCCGAACCGGAACCCGAGCGCACACCGCTTCTTGTGGAGATATTTTCTCCACAGCGCCCGCTCGAAATGCTGAGGAACATCGTAAATCCGCTGATCGGCCCGTTGGCCACAACCGGTCTCGTCATTGTGGTCGTCATTTTCATGCTTTTCGAAAGGGAGGACGTGCGCGATCGCTTCATCCGGCTGGTCGGCTACGGCGATCTGCACCGCACGACCGAGGCCCTGCAGGATGCCGGCGCACGGGTCGGCCAATATCTGCTCATGCAGCTCGTGGTGAACATTACCTACGGCATTCCGCTCGCCGTCGGTCTCTGGTTGCTCGGCATACCCAACGCGATCCTGTGGGGCATGCTCGCGATCGTGTTGCGTTTCGTTCCCTATATCGGTCCGGTCATTGCAGCCGCTCTGCCACTGTTCCTCGCTTTTGCGGCGACCCCCGGCTGGAGCCTGTTGGCTTGGACGGCAGCCCTGTTCATAGCCCTGGAGCTCCTCAGCAACAATGTTGTCGAGCCTTGGCTCTATGGTTCGCGCACTGGCCTGTCGCCGCTTGCGATCATCGTTGCCGCGATTTTCTGGGCCTGGCTCTGGGGTCCGGTCGGATTGGTGTTGTCGACGCCGCTGACCGTTTGTCTCGTCGTTCTCGGGCGCCATGTCCCGCAGTTCGAGTTCCTGGAGATACTTTTGGGGAACGAGCCCGTTCTAGACCCGAAGGAGCGCCTCTACCAGCGTCTGCTTGCCGGTGATCCGGATGAGGCAACGGACAATGCAGAGGAAATGCTCGAGGAGAAATATCTGGTCGAGTTCTATGACACCGTCGCGATTCCGGCCCTGCTCCTTGCCGAGCGTGACCGGGCGCGGGGAGCGTTGACGGATGCGCAGGTCGCACAGCTTGCCGAGAGCGCGCGCACGCTCGTTGCCAATCTCGAGGAAATTGCGGGCGAGGAGGAAGGCGAGGAGGAGGATGTCAGCGCGCAAAATGCGGAAGACGACGATCAGGCCGGCGAATATGATCTGCCGCTGGGCGACGGGAAATCCGTCCTTTGCATTGGAGGGCGCGGTGAACTTGATGATGTGTCGGCTTCCATGCTGTCCCAGATCATCCGGATTCAGGGTGCGGAGGTCGCTCCCGCGAGCCACGAAGACCTCAAGCCGGGCAAGATCAGAACTCTTGCCTTCGAAGGACGCAACGCCATTGTCGTGAGCTTCCTCGACCAGGATTCCCTGCGACACGCCAAATTCATCGTGCGCCGTCTAAAACGCCTCGCCCCTGCGACCCGGGTCGGCATTGTGCTTTGGCAAGAGAATGGTCAATGGCGAACCGATGCAAAAGTCCTCGTCGACGAGTTGCAGGCGGACTTCGCAGTATCTGCGATCGTTGAGGCGGTTCGGGAAGCTCTGTCGGACGAAATACCCCGACCGATCACGTTGCCGCACCCGAAGATCGCTCGCCGCTCGCCCTCTCGCAAGGGGAAAGGCACCGACATCGAAGAGACGCCCGTAGGACCAAGCGTTGGATAAGAGTCTTCAGGGCACGCGGAAGCGCTCGCTTCTGATCCAGACGCAATCACCTAGCGCACGGCGAGAAAAATGGACTGTTCGAAAGCTGAAGCCGGCCTTTGAGGACTCATAGCTTGACGCGGCGCGGCTTGAATGGCCAAACCGAGAATTAGAACGATCAGAACGGCAGTGTGATTGGGCGACTTCGTTCGCCAAGAACCACCATAGGTAGCGGTAAGGAATGCGAGAACAAAAAGTTGACGCTGCCGTCAATGTCCTGTACTTGGAAACATCGATACTTTGTTTGCCGATATTTGTTTTTGCTGCGCCTCGCGCCTCTTGACGAACTTCCCTCTTTCAAAAGTCGAAAAAACCTGCTGCGCGTCGCTCAGCGGTGATCAATGTTGCTAAGAAAGGGTTCGTTATGACCACTGGCACGGTTAAATGGTTCAATTCCACCAAAGGTTTCGGCTTCATCCAGCCTGACGACGGCAGTGCCGATGTGTTCGTTCACATCTCGGCCGTCGAGCGTGCAGGAATGAATTCGATTGTCGAAGGCCAGAAGCTCGGCTTCGAGCTCGAACGAGACAAAAAGTCGGGCAAAATGTCCGCCGGCCAGCTCCGCGCTGCCTAAGGCTTTTGGCCGCCGATGACCACGGATGTACTGGCATGGCGGCAGGAAGTTTGAGAAGGCTAGACGGATGTCTGGCCTTTTTCTGTTCTGAGGCTCCATTTGCCGGCACGACATCCGCGTCTCCTTCCCGAGAACGCGGGCGACTGGAAAGCTCGTGACCCACAAGAGAGAATTCTATTGAGACAGCCCAGCGACAATGGCCCTGCCGAACGCCGTACTGCTGCGGCAAATGCCAAGCGTCGGCTTCTGGCTAAATTCGCCTCCACCCCCAAGGAAACTGTTCCGGACGTGCAGGAGCGGCCTGCCGGCCGCGATTGCATGCGGGGCCGTCGAACCGAAGGCGAAGCGTTGACGAACGCCGAAAACGAGCGACTGCTGGCGGAGCTGATGCCGAGCGAGATCGCCATTACGCAGCATGCGAAGCTCGCCAAGCCTGACACGCTCAACCATAGCCCCTGAGGCTCAGGGGTAACCACGGGTCTGGCAGATAATTTGCAGGACCAGGAATACGGACCAGTTTAATGAACGCACATATCTATCCGCCGGCCTCACTTGTTGAAGAGAATGCGGGAGCATGGTTGAAGGCTCTTGCTAAATACCGTCAGCCCCGCATCGGGCGCAGCATCTTCGAGCTTCTTGTCACCGTCATTCCGTTCGCCGGCTTCTGGGCCATCGCCTATTTTTCACTCGCTCACGGGTTCTGGTACGGGCTGATCGCAATCATTCCTGCCGCAGCCTTCCTCGTGCGGCTTTTCATGATCCAGCACGATTGCGGCCACGGCTCGTTCTTTGCTCGTCGCGGGCTCGACGATTGGACCGGACGCGCCATCGGCGTGCTTACGCTGACGCCGTACGATTACTGGCGCCGGGCGCACGCTGCTCATCACGCCTCGGCTGGCAATCTGGACGAGCGGGGCGTCGGCGATATCACCACGCTCACGATCTCAGAATACCGCGCACTTTCTCCGATGAAGCGCCTGGGCTATCGCTTGTACCGGCACCCGCTGGTGATGTTCGGCATCGGCCCGGCCTGGCTCTTTCTCTTCAAGCAACGCGTGCCGTTCGGGATGATGAACGGAGGTGCGCTGCCTTGGATCTCCACCATGGCGACGAATGTTGCGATCGGGATCTGCGCCGTCTTGATGGCTTGGACGATCGGTCTCCTGCCTTTCCTCTTGATCCACCTGCCGATCGTGCTTTTGTCGGGCGCCGCCGGCATCTGGCTCTTCTATGTCCAGCATCAGTTTGAAGAAACGCACTGGTCGGCCGGCGAGGATTGGCACTTTCCCCAGGCAGCCCTTCACGGCGCATCCCACTATGACCTGCCGCTGGTGCTGCGTTGGTTGACCGGCAATATCGGCATTCATCACGTCCACCACCTGTCGAGCAGGATCCCTTACTACAGATTGCCGGAAGTTCTGCGCGACCACCCACAACTCGCGGGCATCGGCCGCATCACTCTTTGGGAGAGCTTGAAATGCGTCAAGCTTGTCCTTTGGGACGACAGACGCCGCAAACTCGTTTCATTCCACGATGCCGCCAATGCGGGCGTGCGCCCATAACAGGCGACTTTGCGGCTGCGCCAGAGTGTTGACATTCCGACGACCCTGCCGTGAGGCGAAGTTATAGTCTCGCCGCATCGTCGCTGATCTCCAGGGAATTCCACAAATGGCGCGGCCCTCGCGACCGCGCCAGAATGATCTTGTGGGCGGATTGTCGGGCACCAAAGTTCAGTGCGGGCTCGCCGTCGGTCGGATGATGATCTCGCTGGCATCACCATCTTCCGGTTAACGACATGAGACTGATGATCCGCATTGCAAGAGCCGGGGAAGGCATGCCTTTGGCGATGATGGAGACGTGCCGGCCCTAAATCGTGCGCGGCGAACACGCGCCGCTGCATGCGGCCCCTTCTGTCCTCCGTTCGCCGGCTTCTGTCTCTACTATCCGTGCGCCACCGACAGTCGCGGAAGCTCGGCGCACCGGTCGAATACGTTCGGAAATCGAGAAGGGCCGAAGAACGCCAGAAAAATGGCCGTTCGGCGCCCTGGACAATGGCGAAAGAGTGTGTCCGCAGGCAGGGAGCGGGGACAACCGCTCAGTCCGCACTACCGCTCACATCATCCATTTGGACGCGATCGCGTGCTGTGCGGAATTCACCTGTCCGCAATGGACGGGCGGCAAGGTTGGCTCGGACAGGAGAAAGCCCTGGACATGTGTTGCTCCAGCCGCTTTTGCAGCCTCGAACTGGGCATATGTCTCGATGCCTTCGACGATGACGGTCGATGCGGCGCAGGAGGCCAAGCCGACCATGTGCCGAAGGAACCGCTCCATTTCGTGGCCGCGGCGTTGCACGAAAAACCCGTCGATCTTCACGATGTCCGCGGGAATGGCCAGAAGCGTTTCGGGGGTCGAATAGCCGGTGCCGAAATCGTCTATCGCGACCTTATAGCCCAGTTCGCGGACGCCCTGAAGCAGGTCGGCCGCGGCCGAGAGCGTCGCAACCGGCAGACTTTCCGTTATTTCGAGAACCAGCCGCGGAGCCATCGCACGGTGTTCGGAAAGCAGATCGTACAGTAGTGCCCAGCTTTCTTTGTCGGCAATATTTTCGACCGAGATGTTGCAGCCCAATGCGCCTGCGGGATTAAGAGCCAACCAGTCGAATGCGAGATCAATGACATGCCGGTCAAAAGCCGGAGCGCGCCCCGATGCTTCGAGAAAGGCTATGAATTCACCACTGGTCCTGATTGTGCCGTCAGGCTCCACGAGCCTTCCCAGGCATTCCGAGTAGAGAACTTCGCTCGAATCGTCGACCGCGTTTATTTGCTGCAGGGAAAACCCGATCCGCCCATGTTGCATCGCCTGTGTGACACCACGAACAACATTGTTGAATTTCTGCAAATTCATGGATTGAGCTGCCCCCATTCGGATTCAAGGCTGGCAGCGTCGGTCATCGCCGCTGCCAGCTGCACTAAGGTTCAGTTAGCGGTGTCCGTTTCGGGGTCGGTCGGTTCCGGTTCCAGCTCCGGAAGTGTCTCGCGAATCTGGTCGATTTTGCCGACCGCCGGTCCGACGCCGAGTATGTCCTTGGCCTCGGCGAGGGTCTCGTCGGTCACGACCTCGCCCTTCGTGAAGCTCTCGAGTGCTTCGCGGAGTGCTTCATCGCTCAAGGCCGGATCCGTCGGAATGGCGTCGGGGCCGCTCTCAGCCTCGAACTCGGCATAAGCAATCGCATAGGCGGAAATGGCTGCCATGCGAGGGTCGCTGGAGTTCAAATAGGCATGATAGTTCCGGTTCAGCGAACTAAGTCCCGCCGTATCGGAAACGGTGCTCTTCAGCTTGGCCGTGGCCAGCTTTTCCGTTTTCACCGCCTTCGCTGCCTTGACCGCCGCACCGGATTTCTTGCGCGTGACGACCGACTTCTGCGTCGAGGTGCCCCGGCTACTGCTGCCTTTCGTGCTCGTCTGTGACTTGCCCGACTTGCCCGAGCTCGAATGCCCGCCGCCGTGGCCCCCGCCGTTTCCGCCTCCCCCGCCGCCGTTTCCACCGCCATTGCCGCCTTTCGCAAAGGCAACGTTCGGTGTACCGACGACGGCGACTGCGAGAGGGGCGACGGCGATCGCCAGTGCGACGAAGCTTCGCCCGATTATTTTGGAAATGGTCATGAAGGCCTCCATGTCGTTCGAGGTTCGCGGCTCCGCTATCGGCGGGGCTGATCGAACCGCTTTGGTATTGATGCAACGTTAACTTGCGTCGCGAGAAGGCACCACCATCTTCGGACCATTGCGTTGGTGGATAGGACTTAGGTCTGATCCGGCCACCATCAAAAGTCGGATGGACATCGATAAAGATGACGTGCCATTGACCGGCCGCCTGAAGGCATTAGTTTACCGGCTCACGTCGACCGACGTGCGGCTACTTTGTTGAGCGGATAATCCCGAGATTTCTCTTGCGTGCCAGTGACCTGATCAAACGATGGAACGCGCAGCCGCTGGCAAGACAGTTCCTGCTGATCGGCGGCATCGTCGCAACGTCTGCCATGCTGGTGGTCGGCGCTTTCGTCACCAGCCTGATAGAAGATGCCGTTACACGAAACTCGGCAGCAACGACTGCACTCTACGTCGATAGCGTGATCGCGCCGCTCCTGCCCGACATGCAGACGACGCAGGTTCTTGACGACACCGTTGCGCGCGCGCTCAACGAGACGCTTGGACAGGGGGCTCTCGGAAACCGGCTACTTGCATTTCGCCTGTGGCGCTCGGACGGCACCATTCTCTACTCGAACGAAGAGAACATGGTCGGAAGGCGATTCGAGCTGAGCGACGAGTTGAGAACGGCATTCGACGGCAAGATGGTGGCCCAGTTCAAGCCAGTCGACGAGTCCGTGGACGAGACGAATCAACCGGCGAGCGAGCCGCTGCTCGAAATCTACAATCCGGTGCTTCAACCGTGGTCCGGACAGGTCGTCGCCGTTTCGGAATTCCATGAATTTGCCCATGATTTCGAGCTCAGCCTGACTCAGGCCCGTTTTCTTACCTGGCTGGCTGTCGCCGGCTTCACGCTTGCCTTCTTCATCATGCTTTCGGCGATCGTCATGCGCGGCAGCAGAACCATCGAAAAGCAGCGCCATGCCCTTCGGCAGCGCGTGGACGAGCTTTCGGCGCTGCTTGCGCAAAACGAGGCCCTGCGTGGACGCCTGCAGCACGCTTCGCAACGCGCAACAGCCTTGAACGAGAACATGTTGCGACGGATCGGCGCCGACTTGCATGACGGCCCGGCGCAGCTTGTCGCATTCGCCTCGTTGCGGCTGGACAGCAACGCATTGGTCAGCCCTTCGACTGCGGCGGAAATACGCGAACGGGAAATCGCGGCCATCAAGGCAAGCCTCGACGAAGCGATGAACGAGATCAGGACAATATGCAGCGGCCTGGTCCTGCCGCAGATCGAAACGGCCGGCCTGCCAGAGCTCCTCGAGCGTGTCGTACGCGCCCATGAACAGCGAACCGGATCGACTGTGGACCTGTCGCTGTCCGATCCGCCCGAGCACCTTTCTCCGTCTGCGAAGATATGTATATACCGCTTCGTGCAAGAAACGCTCAACAATGCCTACCGCCACGGTGGCGGCATCAGGCAACGTGTAAGGCAGACTACGGAAGGCGATCGGGTCTGCATCGCGGTCGCGGATGGCGGAGCTGGCTTTGATCCCAAAGCCATACGACCCACGAGCCTCGGGCTCGCAGGCCTGAGGGAACGGATAGAGAGCCTGGGCGGCACATTCGAAATCGACGGTGCCGCCCCCGGCACGGTTGTCAGGATGTCACTCGGCATCGGGGAGGTTGAACAGGCATGACTGCAGCAATACGTGTGGCGGTAATCGACGATCACCCTCTGTTCAGAGAGGGCGTGACGAGAAGCCTTTCTGAGATCGACGGGTTTGAGATCGTTGCAGAGGGAAGCTCGTGCGACGACGCACTCAGGATCGCAAAGAATCTGTCTCCGGATGTCATGCTGCTGGACATCTCCATGCCGGGAGGCGGATTGAACGCGGTTCCGCTTATCCTTGAACTCGTACCGCTGCAGAAGATCGTGATGCTCACCGTTTCCGAAGCCGGCGACGACGTCACGGCGGCACTTAAAGGTGGCGCCAAGGGCTATGTCCTGAAGGGGATCGGATCGAGGGCGCTGGCGGATGTCATACGGACGGTGGCTTCCGGGGAGAGCTATGTCGCTCCGACGCTCTCTGCCAAGTTGCTCTCGAGCAATTCGCCCGCTCCTGAGAGCAAATCCGACCTCATCGCTGACTTGACCCCTCGGGAGCATGAGGTTCTGCGCCTCGTGGCCTCCGGCATGAGCAACAAGCAGGTCGCAAGAAAGCTCGACCTCCAGGAGAAGACCGTCAAGCACCACATGACGCAGATCATGACGAAACTTGGCGTCGCCAACCGCACCGAGGCGGCGATGGTGCTGCGCGACGCGCTCGACGGTCGCCTCTGATCATTTGGAGCTGCGCAATTCGGGACGGAAAACCGTTACACGATTCCCGTAATTGCTTTAGTCAACGAGGGCTTGAAGCCGCTTTTCATCTGCCGAGGTTGCTCGCCGGTTCACGATCGTGCGCCCGCGCGAGTCCTTCATGATGTAGCGGCCGTTCCTGACTTCCTCACTTATTCCGTCAGTATGGCGAACCCTCAACGCCGATCCGCTGTCTTGAACCGTGGTGCTCTTTCCGCTCAACCCCGTCGAACTGTTGTTCGACCGGCTGTTGCCCCCACCCTTTCCACCGCCACTGCCATTTCCGCCGCCGTTCCCGTTTCCGCCTCGGTTGCCATTCCCACCACCGTTGCCATTGCCGTTGTTGCCGTTTCTGGCCAAGGCGGATTGGCCCGCGGCGGCGAAGCCGATCGTCGCGGTGCATAAGGCCGTAACAAACTTTCGACGCGTGATCATTTCAGCCATTCAGTAACCGTCCACCTTGCGCTCGCCCGAGCACGGCCTTTGGAACCATGCACGGGCGGCAATGACGGTCTCATTTCCGGGCCCCGGAACCACCGTCGACGCGCCATGCCGGCGAGTGGCATAAAAGCTCGCTCGGCAAGACCAGGAATCTTTGCACATGGTTCATTCCCGCCGTCAACTCTCAACTCCTGCAACCCCAGGCGTCCCGGACTTTTACCCCGGCGCGACCGGACGTTCGTCCGATCCACTTAGGACCAAGGTCTGAGGGCTATTATGGCACTTCCAGCAGTTTATCAGTAGAGGAATGAGGTCCGGCGCCTTGAACCATGAGCCGCATAGGCGATGCCGGCGTGAGCCAGCATGCCCGCCGAGCAAAATCGAACAGACTTCCATCGCCAGATCGTTGCCATCTGTTTTCCGGAAATGGCAGAAAAGAGCACGCGCGCTCGAGCGATTCGCACGGGCGAGGCGCCATGCTTTTCCCGATTTCAGGGATCCACGACTGGAGCTGGTGATGTATCCGAAGTCCGCAAGCCTGGTCTTGGCAAGCTTGGCCCTGGCAAGCCTGTTCCTGGCGAGTTGCCAAAACGACCTGGCGATGGTTGCGGACGCTGCTTTCACAAAGCCACCTAGGCCTCCGATCGAACAGCAGCCCAACACCGAGCAGCCAACGCCCCCGCCTGCGCAGCCCGTCGATAGTGTCTCACCAAAGCCTGCCTGCGGCGCCGACGTGCAGGCCAAGTTGAAGGCACCCGGGACGAACGTTGTTTCGCTCGATTGCAGCGTCCGCCTGTCATCGACAGATGTCATCACGCGTCCACTCGTCTTCGAAGGTGCAGCCGCTTCCGGGGCGGTACTCGATTGCGGCGGAGGCACGCTCGACGTCAGTGCCGGCACATCCCGACAGCAGAAAACAGCGGTAATCGTCCGCTCCGCCAAAGCCAACTCGGGAGCTTGGTCCGCACCGTCCAACGTTACGGTCCGCAACTGCAGGATCGACGGGTTCGTCCGCATTTATGGCCTCGGCGAGAACGCCAACGGCGCGATCATGAAAGCATCGTCGCTGAACGCCAACCACACGGCGTTTGCTCAAGCGTCCGCACCGAAGAACGTCCGCCTGGAAAATGTAATTTTCAATGCGCCGGGCGGTATTCCCCTTTACATAGGACCTGGGGTAACCGGAGCAGCGCTCGTCGACTCGACGATAAACGGCAAGTCGACCTCCGTCGCGGTTTATCTCGACGCCGAATCCGCCAACAACACAATCAGCAACAATGTCTTCGGGATTTCCACCGAAAGCCGTGAACTGATCGCCATCGACGGCTCGGCAAACAACAGGATTGCCAACAACACCTTCGAACGCCCCGAGAATGGCGGAATATTCGTCTATCGCAACTGCGGAGAAGGTGGCGTCATCCGCCACCAGAAACCGCAGTTCAACCAGATCACGGGCAACACATTTCGGTATGGATCGGCTTTCCTGGCCAAGCCGGCTGTCTGGCTGAACTCCCGCAATGGCAACCGCAGCTACTGCTCCGATGAGCCGACTTCGCCTTTCGGCAGCGGCGCCAGCAACCTTGATTTCGCACAGCACAACATCGTTCGCGACAACAAGCTCGAAGGCGGATCCGAAAGCCTCATCCGCAACGACGATCCGACGAATGATATAGATGGCAATGTTGCAATGGACGGACGATGATGGTCATGCACGATTGTCAGGCTCCCACCCAGATCCATGGCGCTGATGGATATCGAAACGCCTCGATACGGTCGCTCACCATCGCCTTCACCTGCTCCGCCGCCTGTTGAGCAGCCTCGGTCCATCCCCTTGAGCTTCAGGGCCATGTCGCCAAGGCTTGGAGAGAGGCGGGTCGTACGGCGTTGTACAGGGAGGTGAACCCGACAGTCTCGAACCGCTTCGAGCCGGGCTCTGCAGTCTTTTTCGTGAATACAATCGGTCAGTTGAAGAAGATGAAGCCGGATGCGCCAGATCGAGGCGGCTCAGTTGATGACGGCGATGAATAGATAGACGGTTACCTACGCCCGCTCGCTGGTTGCGGCCACGCCTGAATTCATGCTGGTCCGACCGAAAAAGCCGATACGCCGCCTCAGCGAGCACCGAATCTCATTAATGGAGACTGAAGCGTCCAGTCTAGACCGTGAATTCCAGCGATCGAGCAGGACTATGGCGCCGATCATCTCGATCTCGTTCTGACCGCCGGGTACATTACACGACTGCTGAGCAACGCACGCGTCGTGCGCCATCTCGCGCACCGGTTTCCCGACATCCTGGCGGAGTTCCAGAAGATCACCGAGACAAGAAAAGTGGCATAAGCCCAGCCCGAGCCTGACCCCAGTTCGGCGGTTTTCGGCACGTGGATGAAAATGGGCTTGAGGCGATACTCTTTGCCCAGCTTGCTCCACATGAAGACGACTCCGCGATCGAATGAGGGACACAGCACCGCTCGCTAATGCAAGCTACCGACTCCTAGCAGCCGCTCGACCGCCGCGTGATCCTTCGCGAGCTCGTCTGGTGTTCCGGTCCAAGCGAGCCGCCCGCGCTCCAACACGATGACATGGTTGGCAAAATCGAGCGCACTCTGAATCCGCTGTTCGACGAGCAGTATCGTCATGTCCCCTGTTCCGGCAAGCTTGGCAAAGACCTTCATGAGCTCCTCGCAGATGACCGGTGCAAGGCCTTCAAGCGGCTCATCCAGCAGCAGCACCGAGGGGCGTCCGAGGATCGAGCGGGCTGTCGACAGCATCTGTTGCTCTCCGCCGGAGAGTTGCGAGCCGAGGTTCCTGCGCCGCTCATGGAGGCGCGGAAACATGTCATAGGCTTCCTGGAGCGCACTCTTCGCTCGGCCCTTGAGCCCGACGAAGAGGTTTTCCTCGACAGTAAGGGTCGGAAAGACGCAGCGCGCCTGCGGCACGAAGCCGAGACCACTCAAGGCCCGCGACGCGCTCGGCAGCGCGGTGACATCGGTCTCGCCGATGCGGATGCGTCCTTCGTATCGGCGCGTCTGGCCGGCGAGCGTCGCAAGCAGCGTCGTCTTCCCCATGCCGTTGCGCCCGAGCACCGCGAGACGCGCGCCGGCCGGCACCGAAAAAGAAATGCCTTCAAGCACCCGCGTCGGCCCGTAGCCCGCGGACAGGTTCTCGACCTCAAGCGGCGTGGCCGGCATTGGCATAACTCCCGAGATAGGCTTCGCGGACCCGCGGATCCTTGATTACATCCGACGGGGAACCGTCGAAGATGATCGTGCCGGCGGCCAGCACGATTACCCGCCTGGCGAAGCGGAACACAAGGTCCATGTCATGCTCGATCATTAGCACGGCAAGGTCGGGCGGAAGGTCGGCCAGCGCCTGTTCGATACGGCCCGTGTCGCTTTGCGGCACGCCGGCGGCCGGTTCGTCGAGGAGCAGCACCCGGGGCCGTAGCGCCAGTGCCACGGCGATCTCCAAAAGCCGCTGCTGGCCATAGGCGATCTCGCGGACATGCCGGTGCATCTGGTCTCGCAACCCCAGCTTGCCGATAAGATCGCCTACTTCCGCCATGATCTCGGGCATTGCGAGATAGTTCCCGAAGAAGCGCCCTGCCCGGCCGTCGCGCTGCAGGACTGCAAGCGCCACGTGTTCCGCTGGAGTCATGTCCTGGAAGAGACGCGTCACCTGGAACGATCGCACGAGACCCCTCCGAACGCGTCCGATGGCATCGACTCGGGTGATATCTTCGCCGCCGATGCGGACCTCGCCGGAATCGGGCTTCAGGTTGCCGGTGACGAGATTGACCAAGGTCGTCTTTCCCGCACCGTTCGGGCCGATCAGTGCCACGCGGTCGCCCGGCGCCATGGCAAGGCTGACATCGTTGGTGACGGCGAGGCCGCCGAAGGATCGCTTCAGATTCCGAACCTCGAAGATGGCACTCATCGGCGCGCCTCCCGCCACCGGACCGCAACGGCGGCGATAGTGCCGTAGAGGCCTTTGGGGGTAAACAGCACGACGGCGATCAGCAGGGCACCGACCATCGTCAGCCAATGGAAGGGATTGGCGGCCGAAACGATATCCTCGAAGAACATGAACACGATCGTGCCGGTAAGCGCGCCGAAGAGCGAGCCGGTGCCGCCGAGCACAAGCATGACCAGGCTCTCCGCGGAGAGCGTGAAGGAGAGGCTGTCGAGGCCGACGACCTGCGTCGAGATGGCGTTGAGCGCACCACCGGCCCCGGCCACCGCACCGGAAATCATGTACATCTTGACCAGGGTGACCTTCGGCGAAGCGCCCATCGCACGAATGCGGATCGGATCCTCCTTGATGCCGCGGCAGAGCATGCCGAAGGGCGAGCGCACGACAAGGCGCAACAGCGTGAACACGACCGCAAGAAGGACAATGCCGAACACATAGGCGGTGCGGCCCCAAAGGTCGAACGCGAAGAGTCCGATCAGCGGATCGGGCGCGATGCCGGCTAGCCCGTCGCTGCCCCCCGTCCAGGAAGAGGCCTTGTTGGCGAATTCGTGAAACAGATGGATGAGAGCGATCGATAGAACGAGCTGGGGAAGGCCGTGGGCTCTCAGGATGACCACGCCGCAGAGAAGCCCTGCAACAATGCCGCCGAAAATGCCGCTGGCGAGCATGAGCAGCGGATCCGTGATACCGAAGTGGACGGCGGCGATGCCGGCCGCATAGGCACCGGTTCCGAACAGAGCCGCATGACCGAGCGTCGCCACTCCGCAATAGCCGGTCACGAGGTCGAGCGACAGCACCAGGAGCGCGATCGCCGTCATGCGCGTGAGCAGCGCCAGGTTGTTTGGAAACAAAAGGTAGCCGACGACGGCGAGTGCGAGGATCACGGAAAGGCCGGCGAGGTCGCGACCGGGTTTTCGCCGATTGCCTCGTGCTGCCGCCAGTGCGTCATTCATCGTCGCCATAGTCACGATCTCGTCCTCCCGGCAAGGCCGCGCGGGAAGACGCAGACGATTGCAATGACGGCGAGATAGAAGAAGAACTCGCCGAATTCCGGCACCAGGTAACGGCCCGCCGTATCGATGCCGCCGAGCAACAGGCAGGCAACAAGGGCGCCCGGTATCGAGCCCGCGCCGCCGACAGAAACGACGACGAGGAAGGTCACCATATACCGCAGGGCGTAATAGGGTTCGACCGGGAGCAATTCGGCACCCACCACGCCGCCCAGGGCAGCAAGCCCCACCGCAACGGCAAAGCTCACCGCATAGATGATTTCGGTGCGCACCCCGAGGGCTGCTGCCATGGTCGCGTTGTCGACGGCCGCCCTCAGCTTCACGCCGAAAGCGGTCTTCTCGATCGCGTACCAGAGCGCGGCGGCGACGGCGAGACCGCAAAGGATCGCGAAAATGCGGTGGGTGGCGATCGAACGGAAGCCAAGATCGACGGACCCCCGCAGCCCCGTCGGCAGAGGAATCGTCTTCAGCGTCGGGCCGAAGGCATAGTTAGCGATGCCGATGATACAGAACGTGATGCCGATCGTCATCAAGACCTGCGTCAGTTCCGGCGCCCCATAGATGCGGCGATAAAGCAGCCGCTCGATCGGGATGGCGATGAGGATCGTGCCGAAGACAGCAATCATCAGGGCGATCCCATAGCCGAGACCCATGTCACGGGCCGCATAGGAGGCGATGTAGCCGCCGATCATGGCGAAGGCGCCATGAGCGAGATTGACCACCCGCATAAGCCCCATGGTGACGGAGAGACCGATCGAGATCACGAACAGCACCATGCCGTAAGCGAGCGCGTCGACCGCTATGCTGAAGACGGTTTGCATGTGCCCATCCTGTTTCCCGATGATGCGGGGTCTATCCGCCACCCCGCATCGGAATAGCCGGCCGTTGCTATTTCAGCGCCGCAAGACCGGGATCGCCCTGCTTTTCGAAGGTCTGAATCTCCTTGTTGTAATAGGATCCGTCCTCGGCTTTTGCGACCTCGCGCAGATAGATGTTCTGGATGATATGGCGCGATTCCGGGTCGATCGAGACCGGCCCGCGTGGGCTCGTCCAGGAAAGCCCCTTGACCGCGTCGACCGCCTTTTGCGCGTCCTGCTCGCCACCCGTCGCCTCGATCATCTTGTAAATGACGTGCATGCCGTCGTAGGCGCCAACGGCAGGGAAGGAAAGTTCGGCGGGATTACCGATCGCTTTGCCGGCGGCTTCGACAAAGGCCTTGTTTTCGGGCGAGTCGTGCGAGACGGCATAGTGGAAGGTCGTCTGAAGGCCGAGCGCAGCTTCACCCAGCGCCGGAAGGTCGGACTCCTGCGTCAGGTCGCCCGGCGCAAAGAGCTTGATGCCTGCATCCTTGAGCCTGTTTTCGTTGTAAGCTTTGACGAAACCAAGCGTCGTCGGGCCGGACGGCAGGAAGGCGAAGACGCCTTCTGCGCCCGAATCCTTGATGCGCTGCATGATCGGCGAGAAATCATTGGTGGCGAGCGGCAAGCGGATCGCCTCGACGATCTCGCCGCCCACCGCTTCGTACCCCTTCTTGAAGGCGTTCTCGGCATCGACGCCAGGGCCATAGTCGCTGACGACCGAAATGACCTTCGAGACGCCGACATCCTTCGCGACCTTGGCAATCGGCGTGGAGGTCTGCCAGAGCGTGAACGAGGTGCGCACGACCAGCGGGCTCTTGGTGACGATCGCCGAGGTCGCGGCATTCATGATCACCAGCGGCACGTTGCCCTGCTCGAGCAGCGGCGTCACCGCCATCGCGTCGGGGGTGAAATAGAAGCCGGCGAGATACTGTACGCCCTCCTTGACGACGAGCTCCTGCCCCAATGCTTTCGACTGGGCCGGATCTGCCTGCGGCACATCCCGGTAGATGACCTCGACGTCGTCGTCGCCGACCTTGCTGCCGTTCAGCGCCATGTAGGCGTCGATGCCTGCCTTGAAATTCTTGCCCTGTAGCGCGAAAGGCCCGGAGAATGGCCCGATTACCCCGATCTTAATCGTGTCGGCTTCAGCTGCGCCACTCACTGCCAGTGCCGCCAGTACGGCGAGAACGATCCGTTTCATTTTTTTTCCTCCCCGCGATACCCGGCTCGCATCCGTCCGGCACCGCCTAATTATTTGCGTCCAACTCCGTCGTCGTCAGTCTGTCATGTCCAGCAGTGATATAAAATGAAATGTCAGCGCTCCTCCCATAACTGGTGGGTTATGTTGCCGTGACAAAGCTTGCGCGCAGAGATCTCCTGCTAAAGGTAAGGCGTCGCTGCAAGTTTCCATCCCGATGCCGGTCATTTGCCTGGCCGCTCAAATGGTAACGAGTCGTGATCAAAACGGCAGACCTACATAGTTTTCCGCGAGCGCCATTGCGGCCGCTCGCGAATGGGTTAGATAGTCGAGCTCGGCCTCTTGGATCTTTTGGTCGAAGTCGCTGGTGTCCGGAAAACGGTGCATGATCGTCGTCATCCACCAGGAGAAGCGCACTGCCTTCCAGACGCGTGAAAGCGCACGCACCGAATAGGCGTCGATGCCGCCATTGGAGCGGTCCTGATAATGCTCTAACAAACCCTCGAACAGATAGTGCACATCGCTTGCGGCAAGGTTCAGCCCTTTGGCCCCGGTCGGCGGTACGATGTGGGCGGCATCGCCCACAAGAAACAAACGATGAAATCGCATCGGTTCGGCGACGAAGGATCGAAGCGGTGCGATCGATTTCTCGAAGGACGGCCCTGTCACCACTCGTTCAGCGTGGTGGGCCGGCAGGCGACGGCGTAATTCGTCCCAGAAGCGCTGGTCGCTCCATTCCTCAGGCCGCTGATCGAGCGAGCATTGGATGTAATAACGGCTGCGGCTCAGGGACCGCATCGAACAGAGCGCGAAGCCGCGCGGATGGTTAGCGTAAACCAGTTCATGACTGACCGGCGGCACGTCGGCGAGGATGCCGAGCCAGCCAAAAGGGTAGATCTTCTCGAAAGTGCGGACGGCCTTTTCGGGCACGAACCTTCGGGTTACCCCATGAAACCCGTCGCATCCAGCGATGAAATCACAGTCGATCCGATGCGTGACGCCATTCCCCTCATAGGTAACGTAAGGCGCGCCACCCTCGAAATCATGGGGCAGAACGTTGGCAGCCTGATAGATCGACAGCGCCCCCTCCCCTTGGCGGCGATCTATCAGATCGCGGGTAAGCTCCGTCTGGCCGTAGATCATCACACGCTTGCCGCCCGTCAGCCCGAAAAGATCGATGCGATGGTCGCGACCGTCGAAGGCAAGCGAGAACCCATCATGCGGCAGCCCTTCGGCATGCATGCGGGTGCCGGACCGCGCCTGGTCCATCAGCTGCGTGGTCCCTTCTTCCAGTACACCGGCCCGCACCCGGGCGAGGATGTGATCCTTGCTGGCACGATCGAGGATAACATTGTCGATGCCCGCGTGTGTTAGCAGTTGCCCGAGCAACAGACCCGACGGGCCCGAGCCGATAATAACGACCTGGGTTCGCATGCACCTCCTCCCATCGACCGCCTCGATCGATGCAACTTGGACAACGCGGCAATGCGCTTCGGCAGCCGTCGCGCACACCAAAACTGTCTTTTGTCAGGAAGTTTGCGCGCCGCTCGCGCTTGTCTCAATGGACATTTCAGCCAAGAAATTGCACTTATGGAACATTGGCGCTGAGTGGGTAAGATGAGGCGAACAGTCCCGACATATGAGCTTTACGGCGAGGAGTCCGGGGAACGCCCGGATTTCTGGCTGCATTGCGAGACGATCGCTTCGCGTAGCCGTCTGCACCATTGGGAAATCGGCCTTCATCGCCATGAGAGCTTCTTTCAGATCCTGTACATCGCCGAGGGCGCGGGCGATGCCATATTCGGCGAGACGCTGCAGGCGATTTCGCCCCCGGTCGTCATCACCATCCCGCCCACGGTCAGTCACGGCTTCCGCTTTTCCCGCGACATCGACGGTTTTGTGTTCACAGTTCTCGCATCCCACCTGCCGGTTGCGCCGGGAGACCGCAGCAGACTGGGTACCTGGTTGTCTACGGCTTGCCTGACGCCACTGGCGGAAAGCGATGACGGGCGCTACATCGCCGAGACATTGCAGCGCTTGGCAGGCGAATGGGCGGCGCGGCGCAGCCACCGCACGGGCCTTCTCGATGCTTACCTCTCGACGGTGCTGACACTCACGGCACGGCAGGCGGAAGCGCCGCAAACCGGCGAGTCTGCGGTGGAAAGCGAGAACGAGCGGCGGATGGAGCGCTTCAACGCCCTGCTGAGGCAGCATTGCCTAACGCACCAGCCGGCTGCGTTCTATGCGCGTGAACTCGGGCTGTCGCCGACTCATCTAAACCGCGTAGTCCGGGCGATAACCGGGCAGAGCGTTCACGAGGTCATCGCACAAAGGCTCCTGAATGCCGCGCGTCGTGAGCTTGTCTTCACCCGCGCGAGCGTCCAGGAGATTAGCTTCCGCCTAGGCTTTTCAGACGCGGCATATTTCTCACGCTTCTTCGTCCGTCACGTTGGGACAACGCCGCGGAGCTGGCGGATCGCGGAGCGGGAAAAGCTCGGCGTCTGACAGTACGCGCCTGGACCGGCCTTTCTCTCGCAGCTTTCGATCAAAGCGGCCAGATTGCGGTTGCGTCAGAAAACAACTTCGTCGGCGATTTAACAAAGCTACCTAATCCGAACAAGATCTGAATTGGCGCGTTAATGAGAGCGCCGATTTGCGGAGAACTGACAGTGAATCTCTTTCTTTTTCGAATGGCTGATTTTCTTTCTCGCCCTCCCGGCTTCTATTTTGTGATCGTGGCGATGATTGGCAGCACCGCCCTGGTACCTTTCGGCTTCACGAACGTCATCACCTATGCACTGTCAGTAGTAGCAATAATCATTACCAGCGTCGTGTTGATCCAAAACTATCGCGATACGGCGGCAATCCATGCCAAGCTCGACGAGATCATTGTGTCAATGCGTGAGACCCGGAACGAGGTAGTTGGGCTCGAGCACGAACAGCCAGAGCACATTGCGGCGGCAGTGGAGCGGCTCGAAGAGGAAGCTGACGGGCAAGACAGAGTCTGTCAGACCACGATATAACGAACTTTATATATGCTCCACGGCGCTACATCTTCAGATCCGCTTTCCACTCCGCTGGAGAAAAATACGCACCTCGAGCGCCGGCAAGCGGACACGAACGAAACGGAGACTAGGAAGCCCCCCCGACTGCGACGTGCACAGGGGAACTCGTCGCCATGCGAGTTGAAGTGAGGAATCAGATCCGGGGAATGTTGAAGACCTTCGGCGCGGACGACGCGATCCACCGACTTAAAGAACTAAATTCTCTGCGTCGACCAATGGCTGGCTATTCGAAGTGAAACGCGACCCGTCGGCGCCTGAATGGCGGTTGGGCTTGGTTGCGGATCAACCTGTGCTTGTTTGCCCCCTTACAGCACCGAGCAGTTCGATAAGCGACGTCTTGGGCATCGGTTTGGAAAGCAGGTAGCCTTGCAGCTCATCACAGCCGAACTCCTGCAGCGTCTGGCTTTGCTCGCCAGTTTCAACACCTTCAGCAGTGGTGCGCAGTCCCTTCGCATGGGCCAAACTGATGATCGATCTTACGATCGCTTCGCTTCCGGCTACACTGCCGAACCCTTCAATGAAACAGCGATCGATCTTGATGCGATCCACATCCAGGCTTTGCAATCGGCTGAAGGAAGAAAACCCCGTGCCGAAATCATCGAGCGCGAAGCGAACACCGGCTTGCCGTAACTGGGCGATATTCCTCTCACAAATGCCGGCGTCGTCCATGAGCGTCGTCTCTGTGATCTCAAGTTCCAATACCGTTGGCTGGATATCGTACTGCCGGAGTATCGAGAGCACTTGCCCGGCGTAGCTTTCCTGTTTCAATTCAATTGCAGAAACGTTCACGGCGACGCTCAAGCCCGGGAAGTCGCGGGCCGTGGAACAGGCCTCTCTCAGAACAAAGGCGCCCAGGCGATCTATCAACCCGGCTTCCTCTGCAAGAGGAATAAATGCATCTGGAGTTATCATACCCTTCGTCGGATGCCGCCAACGAAGCAAAGCTTCGAGCGAGACGATCGCGCGCGACACCGCGGAGTAGACGGGCTGATAAAAGACTTCGAGCTGACGGCCGCCATCCAGTGCAGAACGCAAGTCGCGTTCGAGATCGCGCCTCATCTGCACAAGCTCATCCATGTGGGGACCAAAGATCGCGTAACGGTTTTTTCCCGCGGACTTGGCGTGATAAAGGGCAATATCAGCCTTACGCGTGATTTCGACCGGATCGGCGGCATCCCCGGTGGCCAGTGCCACGCCGATTGTGAGGCCGATGAGGACGGGCTGCCCATCTATTTCGAAAGGTCGCCGCACCGCCGCGATCAGCGCGCCGCAGAGTCGCTCCACTTCGTCCTGCGGGATCTGCTGAAGTACGATCGTAAACTCGTCGCCACCAAGCCGCGCGATAACAGCTGCGTGAGCGGCGGTATCCTTTAATCTGCGGGCGACCTCGACCATGAGCCTGTCGCCCACCGGATGGCCGAGAGTGTCATTCACCTGCTTGAAACGATCGAGGTCCAGATACAGAAGCGCAATCGCCTGATCTGCGGCAGCAGTGTCGACCACCCGCGACAGCTGACTATTGAAGGACGCACGGTTTGCCAGCCCTGTCAAAGGATCGTGCAGCGCCAGATGGGTGAGTTCCGCCTGGCTCGCCTGGAGGCGTCTTGATCGCCTCCTGAGAACAGCGCTCAGCACGGTCGTGAGTACAAGAAGGCACAATCCGGAAACAAGAAGCACCGGCGTTGCCGCCGCCATGATGTTGGAACCCGGCCTGAACGGAAGCCAGGAGAAGTATCCTATGACTTCACCGGAAGCGGAGGCCAACGGCACGTACGAACGCGTTTCCCCCAGATCCGTCACGACGGAAAACCGCATGTCTTCAAAGAGGTACTCGTCGCTAATCTCGGTCAGGAAATCGCCATCCAGGAACCGGATCGCTAGGTGCAGGAATTCCCTGCCGGGCTCCTGTTCTATATCTCCTGTATCCGACACGATCGGCTTTACGCTGACAATGGCGGGGCGGCCCTCAACGCGAACAAGATCACTTTCGCCGATCGAGAGAACCTGATCGCTCGTTCCTTCCTGATCTCCTTCTGAAAGCCTCTTCTGCAGCCTGAGTATAAGCGGCATTGCTTGCGGCTCGACCCGGCTGAAGGCCTTTTCCTCTTCCGCCTCCCCGGCGAGATACGCGTACATCAGCTTAAGATCTGCGCTGATCACGAAAGCGCCGTCATGCCGGAAATAGCTGTGCATCCAGCTGCCGAGGTTCGAATCGACCCACGTACGATCCCAATCTTTCGTTACTCTTCTGACGGCATCATCCCAGACCGTTGAACTCTCCTGATCATGGGCAATGCTGCTTTGCATTTTCGAAACGACAAGCTCGATCAGCTGCTTCTGTCGCGCGATAGCCACCGCGTCGGACTGCTGTGCCGACCAAAGAAGTGCCAAGTACACACCGCTGACCAGGCTTAATGCGATTGCCAAGGGCAGGATCGACTTCAAAAGAAGAGCAAGTTTTTCGTAGTTCATTCGGGTAACCTCGCTCTCTCTCGTATCTGCTCCGTGTTAAAGAATAAATATCTGCCACTCAGATCGGTGCCACGCGGATTGCGAAAAGATCCTTGATGCCGGTTGTGCACCAGCAGCCTGACCTTCACGCTCGCCAACACCGCCGATCTCGGCGAGATCGTCGCATCCTGCCCGCGATTCGGGTACATGAGATTCTTCGTTTTATCTCACGAGGCGGAATGGGAACCTTCTTCGACACGCTTTTTAAAGCGGCCGTTGCCGGGTAAGCGGTCGAACGTTGGCTGGATAGACGGCCACATCTTGAAGGTAAAATGCTCGCTGGTGGAGCGGAAATGCGGGAGGGCACACAGCAATAGCGGTCGTGGCGAGAGCTGGGCCGGCCTTTGTTGAACGAGCCAGTGACGCTAAACGACATTCATCATAGAGGACCTAACAGGCAAACCCGAACTCTCTCAGTAGTTGCTCGCGTGTGTAAACCCTGCCTGGGCCGGCGCGACCGGCAATGTACTGAAAACGGTCTTGCGCGATCCGCCGATAGTATGGCCTGTCCGTGTGCCCAAGCCGTTCGCGATAGTCCAGATACTCGTCTAGTGTTTCAAACGTGCGCTTGCCGGCAAGAGGCAACGCCGCGACGGGTGCAGCTTCGTCGCATCGGACGGGCGGACGACGGGACGCCGCCATAGCCTCTGAAGCGACCGGCGCGGCAAAAAACGTCACAACCGAGAGTACTATTGGTATTCGTTTAGCAATCATGCTACCGGACAGTTGCGTATGGGCATAGCGTAGCAATGTAGCCGATCGCTCGGATCGTACAACCGCCACGTAGTGGCCCTGGCTTTTGATCGTCTGGCGACATTATGGGGACGTTATGGTGGACACTACGGGGCAGACCATCGCAACCGCGGGCTCGATGGTGGTTGGCGATGAAGTTCTAAATACGATCGAGACAGCGCAAGATTCTGATTGGTTCGCGATCGAACTGATTGCCGGCGTCACCTACAGCATCAATCTAACTGGGGACTCGACCATAGCGTCGGAGCTTTTCGACTGTGTGCTCGCCGTCTACGATTCCTCAGGGACATATGTCGGCGACAGCGACGATACCTCCCCTTTAACGATCGAGAACTCGGCCATTGGCGACGCGAACGCCGCACTTTCGTCGTTCACCACCTTCACCGCCAGCTATTCGGGAACCTACTACCTGGCCGTTGACGGCTTTGAAAACCTTACCGGTAACTATCGGTTATCGGTGTATCAGGATGACATCCCGGAATCGATTGCTACGCCGGCCTCGATTGCCATCGGCGGCCAAGTCACGGGTACCACGGTCGCAGACACGAACTGGGATGACGACTGGTACCAGGTCAACACCGTTGCCGACCAGTATTACACCGTCACCTTGTCCGGCAGCGGCGCTACACCATTGACGGACCTCGTGATTGAGCTGAGAGACAGCGCCGGCGGTCTGATCGATTGGGCTTTTGCCGGCTCCAGCGATGGCGTCATCCAGTATACTTTCCAGGCGACACACACGAGCTACTTCCTCTCCGCCGGCGCCGAATACAACACGAGTTCCGGCCAGTACACCTTGCAGGTTGACGTCGCGTCGCCAACGGACGCGATCGAATGGAACGAAGCATCGCCGAGCACGATCAACGTCTATTTTGTTGGCGGCCAGACGGATGTCACCTCCTTCACCGACGCAGACGGCTTCACGTTTGATCCGGAAATCTGGTTCCAGAGCGAGATCGATGCTGCTGTGGCTGCGTTTGCGACGTTCTCCGCCGTGACGAACGTCCAGTTCAACTATGTCGATGACCCAAGCCAGGCCGACTTCATGATGGTGCAAGGCGACGCCACTGAGGTCGAGGCGGCTGGTTATTGGAACGTCGGGGGCGGCATCGTAACGATCGACGGCGTGAACTACGCCGTCGACGGGGCCGGAGTATTCAACTGGCAAGCCTGGAACGATGCATCGCTTGCTGCCGGCGGAGACGGTTTTTACACGCTCATCCACGAGATTGGCCATGGCATGGGTTTGGCGCACCCGCATGACGCCGGCGGCGGGTCGGCGATTATGGCCGGCGTAACTTCGCCGTTTGATGCCTATGGCGATTTCCTTCTCAACCAGGGCATCTACACAATGATGTCATATAATCCTGGGTTTGATGCCGCATACGGGAATCCCCCGCTGGACTATGGGAGTGTCGGCGGGCCTATGGCGCTTGATATCGCCGTGCTGCAGCAGATGTATGGAGCGAATACATCGACCAACTCGGGCGACACCACCTATTTTCTTCCCTCGGCCAATGGGCCGGGCACCTATTTTCAGGCGATCTGGGATACAGGCGGTACCGACAAGATCCAGTATACCGGCACGGACCGCGTTCAGATCGACCTGCGCGCAGCAACGCTTCGTTACGAGATCGGAGGTGGTGGATTCATTTCTGCCGCCGAAGGTATATTCGGCGGCTTCACGATCGCGAATGGCGTCGTGATTGAGAACGCGCAAGGCGGCTCCGGGGCCGATTACCTCTTTGGAAATGGCGCCGCGAACAACCTCAACGGCGGAGCCGGCGCCGACAACATGCGCGGCCTCGGCGGCAACGACACCTACGTCGTCGACAATGCCAGTGACATCGTCAACGAGAGCCTGACCGGCTCCTCCGGCACCGACACGGTGCAGTCCCTGATCAGCTTCAGCCTGGCCGACACCACGCGTGTGCTGGGCACGGTCGAGAATCTGGCGCTGCTTGGCAGCGGAAACATCAACGGCACCGGAAGCACCGGAAACAATGTCCTGACAGGAAATGCCGGCGCCAACGTGCTGAATGGCGGGGCCGGCGCCGACAACATGCGCGGCCTCGGCGGCAACGACACCTACGTCGTCGACAATGCCAGTGACATCGTCAACGAGAGCCTGACCGGCTCCTCCGGCACCGACACGGTGCAGTCCCTGATCAGCTTCAGCCTGGCCGACACCACGCGTGTGCTGGGCACGGTCGAGAATCTGGCGCTGCTTGGCAGCGGAAACATCAACGGCACCGGAAGCACCGGAAACAAT
>NZ_JASKLT010000025.1:34076-43170 GCF_030124405.1 Sinorhizobium sp. 7-81
CGGGGCCGGCGCCGACAACATGCGCGGCCTCGGCGGCAACGACACCTACGTCGTCGACAATGCCAGTGACATCGTCAACGAGAGCCTGACCGGCTCCTCTGGCACCGACACGGTGCAGTCCCTGATCAGTTTCAGCCTGGCCAACACCGCGCGCGTGCTGGGGGCGGTCGAAAATCTGACGCTGCTCGGTAGCGGAAACATCAGCGGCACCGGAAACACCGGAGCCAATGTCCTGACGGGCAACGCGGGCGCCAACGTGCTGAACGGCGGCGCCGGCGCCGACAACATGCGCGGCCTCGGCGGCAACGACACCTACGTCGTCGACAATGCCGGCGACATCGTCAACGAGAGCCTGACCGGCTCAGCTGGCGTCGACACGGTGCAGTCCCTGATCAGTTTCAGCCTGGCCAACACCGCGCGTGTGCTGGGGGCGGTCGAAAATCTGACGCTGCTCGGTAGCGGAAACATCAACGGCACCGGAAGCACCGGAAACAATGTCCTGACGGGCAATGCGGGCGCCAACGTGCTGAATGGCGGGGCCGGTAATGATCTTGTGAACGGCGGCGCGGGCAAGGACACGCTGTCCGGCGGTATCGGCAACGACACGTTCTTCTTTAACACAGCTCTCAACGCCACCACCAATATCGATCGGATCACCGATTTCTCTGTGCCAGCCGATACGATCCGGCTTGAGAACGCAGTATTCACCGTGCTCGGAACCGTCGGAACGTTGGCAGCGGCAGCATTCCATCTTGGTTCGGCCGCACATGATGCCGACGACCGGATCGTCTACAATCCGTCGACCGGCGGACTAGTTTACGATTCCAACGGCAACGCCGCCGGAGGCGCCGTACAATTCGCAACGCTCTCGACCGGACTGTCACTGACGCATGCGGATTTCCTGGTGGCCTAAGCTGGGCGACAAAAACCGCTGTCACATCCTGCTCCATGTAGGCCCAACGATCCGTTGGGCCTAATTCGCCCGTGGGGAGTGGCGCACCAATGCCGTAGTGTTCGTCGAAGTGAGCAGAGCGCATAGCGCTCACCGTATAAGATCATACCAGAAACCGGATCAGAGCAGTCGTCAGGCGCTCGCTCAGCGATCGTCATTCGCCTCCCCAAATCTCATGGTCCTCACCCGATAGGATGAATTCCAGTTCCGGGAAATTTGCGTATATTGCAAGCTAATGGTGTGCGTCGAATAGCGTCCGCATCATCCGAGGGGCCGGCCTTGCTCGGCGTGATGGCGCTAAGAACAGTGCTGAAACTGCCATCCGCGTTGCGGACGGCAATAACCTGCTGATGGGACCACAGACCGACAGCTATCGGAGGCGAGGATATGACGGGAAGATTTGCAGTTCGTCTCGACCGGTTGCTGCGAATACGGTGGGTCATTACTTTGATCAGCACCTTGGTCGCGGTTTTGTCCATCAGCACAGCGACGGCGGCGCAGCCGAGATGGCGAACGCTTCCAGATACTCCAGAGCTTCCGTCAGCGTCCCTAGAGGGATCAGTGGCGATAAATGGTGCTAAGATCTGGTACGCCACCTTCGGCTCAGGCGAGCCCGTAATCATGTTGCACGGAGGCCTCGCCAACTCCGATTATTGGGGTCATCAGGTCCCGGAACTCGCCAAATCCTATAAAGTCGTTGTCATGGACAGCCGTGGCCACGGACGCAGCACCCGGGCCGAGCAGGATTTCAGCTACGACGGAATGTCATCCGACGTCGTTGCGCTGATGGACCATTTGAACGTGTCGAAGGCTGCCATAATAGGCTGGAGCGATGGCGCGATAATTGGGCTCAAGCTTGCGATACGCAACCCAGATCGGGTCAGCGGCGTGTTCGCCTTCGGGGCGAACAGCGATCCATCTGGGATGCACGATCTCTCTGACAGCAAGATTTTTGAGCAGTACCTTCAACGCACGCGCGAAGAATACGAGAGACTGTCTCCGACACCGGGCGAGTATGACGCCTTTTACCGTCAGATGGAGAAGATGTGGTCCTCGCAGCCAGATATCGCCAAGCGAGATCTTCGCAGCATTCAAGTTCCAGTCTGGATTGCAGATGGCGACCACGAAGAAGTCATCAGGCGCAAGGACACGCTTTTCATTGCTGACAATATTCCGAACTCCGGCCTGCTAATTCAGCCTGAAGTCAGTCACTTTTCCCAATTGCAGGACCCGCACCAGTTCACTGAGGATGTTCTTTGTTTCCTGCGAACGAAAGGGATCGGCAAGCAGGTGAATTCGAGTGTCTCCCAAGGATGCCGTTCCGATTGATACATTTTGCGATCTATTAGCCCAGAACGAGAACACCCTCGCAACAAGCCGTGCGCGGGGCTCGCGAAGAACGGCTCCCGCCGACCCCATTGCGGACGCTCGCCGACCCCGTCCAGAACTTCCGGCGCTGGGGCAAAAGTGCAAATACGGAACGCCAAAAAAGATGGTCCTGGGGCAGGCCAAATCCAATCAACGGAGAGGCGGCAAAGCTTCAGCTCGTAAATTTCGGCAATCCCACAGCGAGCGCCTTGGACGATGCGGGCCTTTAGTGGCAGGTGAACTGTCTCCGGCCAACAGCGCGTGACTTATCATTTCCAACCACGGTCCCTTTCTGCATCCGCCGCTCGAAGTCACTTGGTCGGCGAGATGGATCTGATCGTCTCAAGGAACGCGATCAGCGCCCGGCGGGCGCCGCGCGGCTTCCATACCATTGCGAGATTCCAGGTGAGGTCGTCCGGCATGCCCTCCAGCGGCACCTGAGCGGGCCTCTTGGCACCTTCAGCATCCGGCTCCAGCCTTCTAACGTTTCTCACAAGGCGTAACGCTCAACCGGCTTCTCAAACCTTTCAGACGGTATTCGCGGCCTATGCTTGCCGCCGTCTGACTCTGCGCTGTGTCAGAGTGTCCGGCCCGGACGATCTCTTCCGGAAAGCCACCACCACACCGGGAGTTCTATGTGATGCCCTTAGTAAACTGAGTGGGGACAATGTGCCGCTGGAAGAGCACGAAAAGGATAAGGACGGGCACGACCGAGAGGAACGCACCCGCCAGAACGAGTCCCCAATCGCCCTGCGCACCCCCGAACGAACGACGTAGGCTGAGAAGCCCGACTTGGACCGTCAGCGCTTCGGGTGGGCTGGTGATAAGGACAAGGGGCCAAAAGAAGTCGTTCCAAGCGCCTTGAAAGGCGAGAATCGCGTTGACCAACAAAGCCGGCTTGGCGTTTGGCAGAACGATCTTCCAAAACACCTGAAAACGGTTGGCGCCGTCGACGATGGCAGCTTCCTCTATCTCTCTTGGGAACCCCTCGAAAAATTGCTTCATTAACAGGACGTTGGCCGAGGCGACGAAAACGACGATTACGCTCCAGGGGGTGTTTAGGAGCGACAGGTCCCTGAAAATCAGATAGTT
Organism: Sinorhizobium sp. 7-81; assembly: GCF_030124405.1. Classification (NCBI taxonomy): domain Bacteria; kingdom Pseudomonadati; phylum Pseudomonadota; class Alphaproteobacteria; order Hyphomicrobiales; family Rhizobiaceae; genus Sinorhizobium; species Sinorhizobium sp. 7-81. The sequence goes on from NZ_JASKLT010000025.1 coordinate 37,489, forward strand.
CGAGACGAAGGTCACTTGCGCCGGAATCGTCATTGAGAAGATCAGTGCTGCGAACAGCAGCCGGCTGCCCCTGAACTTGAGCCGCGCAAGCGCATATCCCGCAAGGCTGGCGACGACGAGCGTCAGGAGCAGGCGCCCTGTGGCGATGGCAAGACTATTGACCAGCCAGCTCCCGAACAGGCTCTTCCCTGTCTGCAGGTCAGCCGTCTCGTTTATAACCCGTCGGTAGTTGTTGAAGATCAACCCGAGAGCGCCAGGTGTGATGTTGTCCCAACTCAGCAAACGTCCGCGACGTTCGGATCGCGACGGCGAAATCGGACTGTCTACAAGCGTTTGAGAGGGCGGAGCGGTCAGATTGAGGGGTGTGCGTTCGATCCGGGGCCTGTTCTGGCGATCGGGGCGGTAGGTAATCTCGTAGACGAATGTTCGCGTCTGCGAGGTTTGCCGAATTTCCCGCGCGTCACGAACCTGCATCGTTGCCGAACTGGAACTTCTCAGCGCAATCGACGCGTAGTCCGCGGCATAATCCCGCATGAGCGCAGCGGCGATGCCTGAGCCCGGGCGGCGACGGGGAATCTCGGCCCTCGGCTCGACGATCGGTGTATCGGCGGGCGCTGCGTAAGTGACACTGAAGGTAATTTTTGCGCCAGGAGAGAACCCTCCCCACAAAACGTCACCCGCGCCCTCCTGCCCCAAACGGGCGGCGGCGATCCATGCGGCCGGGTTGAGCTGGTCGAAATAGAGACGGAACGGTCTCTCCATTGGGTCGACCTTCAGGCTCGCCATAAAGGCAAGAACGAATGTCCCTGCCATGATGGTCGCGACGGCCAGAAAGGTCAGATACAACCACGCGCTTACCGCAAGCTGGCGGCGGCGAAGCGCGCTGGCCGGCAGGCGGCGGCGCGACGGCACGGCCTCGACAGCGGTCGGCCTCGCCATCATTCGGCCCTTTCCTTCACACCGACCGACTTTTGAACGTAGACGACTGCGACTGTGAGGATGCCGAGGACGAGCGACGCAGCACTTGCCATGCCGATCCTCGAAGAGGCGCCTGCCGGAAAGGCGTTCTCATAAACGTAGTAGGCAAGCGTCGCTCGACTTGCGAGGGGCGCCGCATCTCCCAGAATGGCGACCTGATCGAACATCTGTAGAGTACCGATGACGCCCATCGTAACGACGGCAAAGGTCACCGGCCTGAGCGCCGGCACGGTTATGTGGCGAAATCGCTGGAAGGCGTTGGCCCCGTCGATCTCGGCCGCGTCATACAGAGCGCTCGGGATCGACTGGAGCCCTGCCAGGAACAACAGCATCAGCGTCGGTACCGTCGTAAAGACATTCATCAACGCGACGGACCACAGCGTGACCGGCATGAAGAGGAATTGCCGCTGAGTATTTAGCCAGGAAATAAGCAGATCGTTCTCGAAAACAGGCAGCAATCCCGCGAGGGCACAGGCAACGACAAGCGCCAGCGCGCCGAAGGCTGCGACGAGCAGGAAGAAGGGATCGAAGATCGAAACACCTTCATAGCTGCGTCGCGCATTGAGGACGAGTGCGCCCTGCAACGCAGCGAAAACCGCGAAGAACAAAAGGATGTGCCGGCGATAAGCAAGCACGACGCTGACGATCGCGGTCAGGAAGCCATCTCTCTGAAACAGCCAGAGGAAGATAAGCGTCATGGCCGCACTGGACATGATGGATGGCAGGTAAAACACCGTTCGAATGAGTCCCCTCGCCCGGATGGCGTGACTCACGAGAACCGCCAGGGCAAGCGCAAGCACGGTCTGGACCGTCGTGACGATCAGCGAGAAGCCGATTGTGTTGCGCAGGGCGATGAGGAAAAGTTCGTCGGAGACGAGTGCAGCGTAATTGGACAGTCCAACGAAGCTCGGAGCCTTGAACAAGTCGAAATCGGTAAAGCTGTAATAAGCTGTCCGGACGATCGCGTAGACAAAAAACAGCGTCATCGAGATTGTGAAAGGCAATACGAACAGCCAGCCGCTCCTCTCTTCTGAACTACCTCGCGACATGCATGTCCTCCGGCGGGTACCCTGCTTTACTTGGCAAGCATCCGATCAAAGGCGCTTTGTGCCGATGCCAAAGCTGCGTCGGCATCCGCCTCCTCCAGGAAGACAGAATTGAGCGCAGCATTGATCGGCTGCATCCAACTTCCTCCGACGTCTCCGAAGAAATACGGCGAGACGTGATCGTCCGCCAGGCCTTCGAGAACCACTCGGCTTGCCATCTGTTCGGGCTGGCCGCCCCGCAGCCAAGGGTTGTCGGCGAGACTCGTCCGACTCGGAAGCGCCAACCCCTGCTCCAAGACCCATTGCTGGGCCTCCTCGGTGGTCAGGAGCTCGGCGACTTTTGCAGCAGCCTTACTGACCTTCGAGGCCGCATTGACGGTCCAACCGACGGTAAAGACGATATTGCCTCGTTTGCCGCTTTCAGGGTCTTTCGGCATCCGGACAGTGCCGAGATTCATATTCGGAGCACTATCGCGCAGGGCGCTGATGATCCAGGCGCCCTCGATCGCTATGGCAGCCCGCTCGGACGCCAGGCAACCGCCGGTCCAGCTTTGACCTGCATCGGCGGCCATGACGGCAGCCCCGGACTTCACGAGGCCGGTGTAGAAGTCGAAAGCCCGACGAAAACGCTCATCGAGCACGGTTTTTCCCTGGCCATCGAAAGGGGGCCAGCCCGTCGACAATGCAAAGGCGCCGAACCGGGCATATTCCGGCACGACGCAAAGGCCATCGACCTCCGGAAGAGCCTTGTGCACGGCTACCAATTTTTGCTCCAGCGTCGTCCAGGTGTCGTCGTCGCTCGGATAGGCAACCTCCGCATCGTCGAAGATGTCTTTGTTGAAATGTATCGCCAGTGTGTTGAAGTCCTTCGGGATTGCATAAAGCTTCCCATCAAAGGTGAAGGCCTGAAGGAGATTGGCTGCAAAACCAGAAACGTCCTGCGCTACCGGTGCTGCTTGACCGGCGCTGAATATGGAGCGCGCCCAGAAGACATCGACATAAAAAAGGTCCGGAGCGGTGCCCGCCGACAGAGCGTTGAGAATGAATTGCGAAAAGTCGCCATCAACGGGCTCGTACTCTACCGTTATTCCCTCTTTCGTGAGCTTTTCGGCAAGAACGTTCGTCAATAATCCGTTGACAATCGCGACCTCGGACCCGCCCCAACCAGATATCCGCACGGTCTCCTCAGCGAACGCCGGCAAGCCAAGGAGCATGGTCGCTGCGGCGAGCGCTCTCGCAGGACGGGACAGCATATCCGTCTTTCCTCCGATCAGATCCAGAGCGGCGACTACGCGACAAAGGCGTCCCGCTGCTCAGGGGGTAGATAGTTTCGTATGCGAAAACGTCGAGCAGGGCACCACGGCAATGGCAGCCTGCCGGTGTTGATCGAACTGCGATATCCTCGCTTTCTTCACTCCAGCAGGCTTGGCTAGGAGCTGGGCGCCTCTTATTGACTATCGCCCGCTTGCGTCGGGTCAGCTTACAGCTCCACCGCATGCGGGCATGCGGCACGCTTGCGAACGTCGTTCCAGTCGATACATTATGCTATCTTTTCAGCCCAGAACGTGAACATCCTCGCAACAAGCCCTGCACAGGGCTCGTGAAGAACTGAAGAACGGCTCCCTTCGACCCTTCTCCGACGTTCCTTCTCCGCAATCACACGGCAAGTCTTAATTTATTTTCGGTCATTCGCGCGGTGATATGACGTTTCAAACACTGACGCCGAACCGGAGGTCATGACCCCTCTCGGGTCTTCCCCGACAGATATTTGGAGGGGAAGCTCTGATTCCCAAAGCCGACATTTGCCAATGACCCGCACGACATCCCCCTGGCGAGCAGTCGCAGGGCGCACTCGCTAGCCGCGTAGGACTTTCAGCCGGTTGGTTTAACTCGCGAACGGTTGCGATCGGAAACAGAGCCGTGCTCATCGTATCGATCCGACAACCCTGCGAGTAAGGCCGGGGCGAGAAGGTAAAGGATGGTGGCGATCGTCACGACGCCTGTGAACCCGATATGCATCGCAAGCAGTGTGGCGAGGATCGCGCTCAGCACGGACGCACAGCCATTGATCCCCCACGCCCAGGGAATAAACTCGTCCGAGCGTGCACCCACGTGGCCGAGGCCGAGGGGGAACGGCATGCCCATAAAGACGGCGAGCGGCGCTATGAGGAGGAGCGTGATCGCGATCTTCGCGGCATCCGGGAGTGCCAGCAGCCGTTCGAATATCAAGGGCAGCGCGACGAGGTAGCTGGCAGCCAGGAACGCGATCACCACGACGGCGAGCGCAATGCCGCGCACCGGTGATCCGCGTCCGACCGCCGCCATCCACCGTGCGGCTACGGCGCTACCGAAACCGGCAAAGGCAAGGAAACCCGCGAGCACGACAGCGACAGCGTAGAGCGGATGGCCGAGGAACAGCACGAAGCGCTGGACGAAGGCGATCTCGATAAAGAGGAAGGCCAGGCCCAAGGCAAGGAAATAGAGCCCGAAGCGCAGCCGATGTACGGCTCTCCCCGGTGCGCGCCGGCGAAGCCAGAGCGGCAGCAGGATCAGGACGGCGCTGAGGGTCGCGGCCTGGACGAGCGTCGTGACGAGGATCAGGTAGCCCCAGTCGAGCATCGCTGCCCCACCCTGGGTGCGCTGCGTCAGGAGTTCGGGCAGGGCGCGCCAGCGGAAGAAGTCGAAGAAATAGGGCCGATTGTCAGTGGCCGGTGTAATATCGAACTTGTAGCGCTCGGTGAATTCGGCGCGCTCAGGGCCGAGGAGAGCGAGGGCTCCCTGGTAGAGATATTCCTGGTCGAGCTGGTTGTAGCGATTCACGTCGCTCGCGGAGATGCCCGGCGCCCAGGAGATGTCAAAGAAATTCTCGGCCGCGAAGCCGCGGATGGCTGCGACGTCTTCGCCGGTGAACGGCGCCTTGGCGACGAGCAGGGTTGCAGTATTCCAGCTCCGGATCAGCACCAGGTGCCGGCCTGGCTGGGCTACGCCATCCGCTTCAAGCGCAACGGTAGCAGTGGCGAATAGCTTGAGGATGTCGCGCGGCGGCACCCGCAGCCATCGCGTGATCGCGACGACTCCATCTGGTCTCAGCACCGCTAGGTAATCCCGCATTGCCTCCACGGTGTAGGTATAGTTCTCATGCAGGCTCTGCACGCCGGCCGCGGCCGCGCTGAAGGAGTCAAGGAGCGGCATCTGGATCAGGCCGTAACGCTCGCCAGTCGTCGCAGCGAAGGCGCGCGCCTCGGCTAGATGCAGATGCACATTCGGTCGGCTGAAGATGCCGCCGACGATGTCCGCGAAGCGATTCCGAGCCAGGTCGATCATCTGCGGGTTGACCTCTACAGCATCCACGGTATCGGCTCCGGCGCGCAGCGCCAGCAGCACCTGCTCGCCGCCGCCGGCGCCGAGGACTAGCACCCGCGGCCGCTCAAAGATGCGGTACGGGAGCGCCGCCGTTGTCCGGCCGAGATAGGCGACCGTCGCCGGGTCGCCGCCATAGGCGGTGATCGCCGTAATACTGTCGCCATCGGTGAAGACGGCGAGTTGCGCGGGCGGCTCTTGCACGTTGGCGAGGCTGAGGCCCGGCGCGTAGCGGAAAGGCACGGTCGGGCTCTCGACGACCGTCAGCAGTCCGAGCGGGCTCGATCGCTCCTCGACC
>NZ_JASKLT010000026.1:0-40790 GCF_030124405.1 Sinorhizobium sp. 7-81
GATCATCTTCTTCCATCACAAGGTGTCCACCTATTTTGGTGGACACCTCATGCATCAGAGCACTCAACAGCAAAAGGTGCGGGGAAATTCGCGCTTACGCTCGTTCGGACGGAGCCCATCTTCCAGGAAGCTGTCAGTCGTCCCCTGATCGACGAGCATTTCCGGAAATCTGCGTCCGTCCTCTATGAGCGCGCAGGCATCGTACTCGCGCCTCCGAGATACTTCTCCAATGCCGGCTTCGACCATCCGGAGACGCTCGGGCGGCTAATCGGGGCGAAGGCCGAGCAGCTTCGGTAACGATCCGGATTCTTGAGAGCGATGGTGATCGCCCCGTGTCCGCCCATCGAATGGCCGAAAATCCCTTGCCGCTCCATGTCGGCGTTGAACTCCTCAGCCACCAAGGCCGGCAGCTCCTGGGTGATGTAGGTGTACATCTGATAGTTCTCGGCCCATGGCTCCTGCGTCGCGTCGAGATAGAAGCCGGCGCCCTTGCCCATCTGGCAGTTTTCGGGCTCCCGGCACCGCATCGCCTCTGGGACTTGTGTCAGGGCAGACGATGATGATGCCGAGATGTGCCGCAAGCCGCCTGGACTCTCCCTTATCCATGACGTTTGCGTGCGTGCAAGTGAGGCCGGAGAGATACCAGAGGACTGGACATGCGCGTTCGGCGGCCTGCGGTGCGACGTAGACGGCGAACGTCATCTCGCACCCGCACGCTTGCGACGGGTGTGAGTAGACGCCCTGTGTTCCGCCAAAAGACCTTTCCGTCGAGATCGTCTTCGTGCGTCAGTAGACCACCATGCCGCGGATGGACTTGCCCGCATGCATCAGCTCGAAGCCCTTGTTGATGTCGTCGAGCGGCATGGTGTGGGTGATCATCGGGTCGATCTGGATCTTGCCCTGCATGTACCAGTCGACAATCTTCGGCACGTCGGTGCGGCCACGCGCACCGCCAAAGGCCGTGCCCATCCAGTTGCGGCCGGTGACGAGCTGGAACGGACGCGTCGAAATCTCCTGACCAGCGCCGGCAACGCCGATGATGATCGATTTGCCCCAGCCGCGATGCGACGATTCCAGCGCCTGGCGCATCACCTTGGTGTTGCCGGTGCAGTCGAAGGTGTAATCGGCGCCACCGATGAGGTCGCCATTGCGCTTCGTCAGATTGACGAGATAGGGAACGATGTCGTCGCCGACCTCCTTCGGATTGACGAAATGCGTCATGCCGAATTTCTCGCCCCAGGCCTTGCGGTCGTTGTTGATGTCGACACCGATGATCATGTCGGCGCCGGCAAGGCGCAGGCCCTGCAGGACGTTGAGGCCGATGCCGCCGAGACCAAAGACGATTGCCGTCGAACCGATCTCCACCTTGGCGGTGTTGATGACCGCGCCGATGCCGGTGGTCACCCCGCAGCCGATATAGCAGATCTTGTCGAAGGGAGCGTCGGGATTGACCTTGGCGAGGGCGATTTCCGGCAGCACGGTGAAATTGGCGAAGGTCGAGCAGCCCATATAGTGATGGATCTTGTCCTTGCCGATCGAAAAACGCGAGGTGCCGTCCGGCATCAGGCCTTGCCCCTGCGTCGAGCGGATGGCGGTGCAGAGATTGGTCTTGCGCGACAGGCAGGAATAACATTCGCGGCATTCGGGCGTATAAAGCGGAATGACGTGATCGCCCTTCTTCACCGAGGTCACCCCCGGGCCGACATCGACGACGATGCCGGCGCCCTCATGGCCGAGGATCGCCGGGAAGAGACCTTCCGGATCCGCGCCCGACAGGGTGAAATCGTCGGTGTGGCAGATGCCGGTCGCCTTGACCTCGATCAGCACTTCGCCGGCCTTGGGGCCGTCCAGCTGCACGGTCATCAATTCGAGCGGTTTTCCGGCCTGAACGGCTACGGCGGCGCGAACGTCCATGTCGAATTCCTTTCAACTTATTACGCGATAGATGATGGGCTTGTGGCTTAGAGTTGCTATCGCGATCATCTTTAGAGTAGTTCGATTTTTGATTGCCGCTTTGTCGTGCAGCCATTTAGTTGACCACGGCTATTTCGGCACATCCACTTCAAGCAAGCTGCGTCCGTTTCAGAAACGATTTAAGGCTTACAGTTGGATCAGCGAGAAGCTTCGTATCCAAGCTTACCTGTGTATCAATAAGCATTTCCGCTAACCGAATGTCTTTGGCGATAGCGCCGCCAGTACCGAGGCCCGCAGCAGCCGCCAGGCGTCCGTGCTCGTCAAGGAAGAAAACAATCTCGGCACCATCAACCAGATGACGGGTTATGTTTACATGGTCCCTTGATGGCAGCCCGACGACCTGCAGCCCGAGCTCATATTGATCGGACCAGAACCAAGGCTGGGTAGTGATCGGTTGCGCTCCGCCAGCCATATTGCGCGCGGCGATCTCCCCTTGTACGCGTGCGTTACGCCACGTTTCGTAGCGCGCGGTTTTCCCTGCACCAAGATCGAGGCGGGCGCAGTCACCAGCCGCAAAGATATCGGAGACAGAAGTACGAAGAAAAGCGTCTACGAGAACGCCGTCTTGAGTAGAAACTCCCGAAGCTTTGGCAAGGGAAATGTTGGGAGCAACGCCGATCGCGGTTATGACGACATCCGCCGCGACAAGGCTTTTATCTGTTAGACGCACCCCAAATTTGTCGATCTCTTCGACGATTGCATCAAATCGGAATTTGACGCCTTCCTCCACATGCCTTTCGTGAAGACGTCGCGCCAGTACATCTGGCACCGCCCTTCCGAGCGGACGCGTTGCCACATCGATCACGGTTACATCGATGCCAAGTTTTTTGAGACAAGCTGCCAGTTCCATTCCGATTAGGCCGGCTCCGATGATAGCGAAACGAGCGCCGGTGGAAGCCATCTCGTAGAGCCGCTTCGCATCTTCCAGCGTCCGTAGAACGTGAGTGAGTTCTCCGCCGGGGCAGGTTAGTCTGCGCGGCGTTGCGCCGGTTGCTAATAGGAGGCGCTCGTAGGGAAGATGGCCTTGTTTGTCTAGGGAAATAACCTTTCTAGCCGAATCAAGCGACGTCACTCGTGTACCCGGCAGGTAGGTTATTCCAGCAGCTTCCAACTGGGCGGTATCGCAGATCAACTTATGCTCTATGCCCCTGTTCGAAGGTTTTGACAGCGGTGGCCGCTCATAGGGCAAGCTTGCCTCGTCGCCGATCAAGGTCACCGGTCCGTTGTATCCGGCTTCGCGTAGTGCGTACGCTGCTCGGGTTCCACACTCGCCAGCGCCGACGATGACCATTCCTGCCCGTTCAAATCTCAATCCAAACACGGCCGTCCTCGATTTTGGCTTGATAGGTTTTGAGATCGACGCACGGCGGCATGCGCAGCGCCTCGCCGGTTTTGTAGTCGAATACCCCGTCATGTTTGGGACATTCGATCGTGTTGTCCATCACCAGACCATCCGCGAGGTGAACCTTCTCATGCGTGCATAAGCCGTCCGTGCAGAAATATTCATCTTCAGGACTGCGAAAGATAGCAAAGGTGCGCCCGCCGAAATCAAAGCGGATCACCTCCTCCTTCTCAATTGCTTCTGTAGAGCAAGCTTCCACCCACTGTGCCATTCTAATTCCTCGGATTCTAATGTTCTGAACGAGGAGCGGTATTCCCCCTCCTTTGACCGGCGTGAGTTCAAATTGGTTTGGATAATTTCTTGTTTACGCGCTCTTTTTTCTTTTGATAGCGAGCGTGCATTCGCGCATCAGCTTCCTTGCTGCCGTCATGGTAAGTTCCAAACCACTGATCGAAAGGGATCAACCCGCCGCCGTAGTTCACCTCAAAAAACTTGTGGTGGAGGTAGTGGACGTAGTCGTCGCCATCCACGAGGATGTCATCGGCAACTTCGATTTTGTTAAAGCCCACGTGCCCTACGATTGCGCCGAACCCTGTGTAGTGCAATTGGTAAAGAGCGAGAATGGGATTAGAGGGAATTGCGAGATGCCAAAGGGCTTCCCCGAAGTAACCCAGCTGCTCTATCGGGTGCATCGATAGAGACGACCACGGTGATGGGTTAACCGAGTTGTGATGTACCGAATGAATCCATTTATATAACGGGCCCCAATGGAGAAGTCGGTGCAGCAGATAGAAATGCGTAGAATGAATAAGAGGCACTGCCAGGCCCACTGCCAAAAGATACCACGGATGTTCCGTAAAAGTCATCCAAGGTGCATATCCCCAAGCATAAGCGTATAGGATCACAACCTCGATCGCGGTCCAAATGGGCAAGCCGGTGCCGAAGGTGCGGATCATGTTGTCTATATTTTGCCGTCCGAAGAAAAAGGCTTCGCTTCGTTGCTCGGCGGGAAATTTGCTGTTGTACTTGAACCTGTTCTCCTGGCGGCGCAAAATGTAAAGCCGCAGTTCAAAGGCGCCGTAAAACAGAAACACGGCTACACAATTGACAACGAATAGGCGCAGAATCCAAGACCTCGCCAGAGTCTTTGTCACCTCAGGATCGGGCACTACGAAATGCCAATATGCCACTGCGGAAGCCGCGAAAAGCAGGTTCCACGGCAAGAAATAATGCGGCAACCACTTTAGGAATGCGATCGGCCGTGGCGGCAGTGCGAACAGTGGTGCGGGTTGCGCATTGGCGTTTGGAGCCCAGTCCCCGCGCTTGTTACGGGTACCGTATTTGAGATCGTCCATGACTTCCTCCACAGCCGTACATCCCTCACGCATGAAGCATGAGCGAACGAGATAGTTGATAAGCGGCTCCATGATGGTCCGTCCTGCCGCGTAAAGGAAAGGTCCACTTGCTGCCTTAGAAAAGATCCACTATCGGGCCGCCTTTCAAAAGGTGCTAAGCCCTACCTAATGCTGGTCGACAACGCCAACGCGATGGCTGGGCGAGGTGCGAAAAACGGAGTCGCGTTTGCAAATGAAAGTCGTACTCTCAGCCATTTGCGTCGCAGCCCCTCCCGACCTGTATTGAATAAGATGAGCTTATACGCACATGTATGCCGCGACACAGACTGATAATGCTGTGTGAGAGCAACTCCAATCAAATGCCTATCGCTTCGTAGGCATCGGCGATCTGCTGGATGGATGCGACATAAGCGGCAGTCCGGTAGTCGCCGAGTTCCGGTTGCTGTTCGATCAGATCGGCAATGCGCGCCCAGGTGCTGCGCATGACGTCTTCAAGACCTGAGCGCACCAGGTCGATCTCGGCGCCGCCTTCGAGGAACTCGTCGCGCATGTCGGCGGGGAATTCCTTGCCCGTCATCCGCTCGAGGACGGTGGCGATGGCATGGTTGCGCCGCTCACGCCGACGCCGCTCCATCAGGCCGAACGGAATGTGCGTCAGGTTCTTCACCCACTCGAAGTAGCTGACGACCACGCCACCGGCGTTGACGTAGAGATCGGGAAGGATCGTCACGCCGCGGGCGCGCAGGATCTTGTCCGCATCGAAGGTGATCGGCCCGTTGGCAGCTTCGACGACGAGATGCGCCTTGATGCGCTCGGCGTTCTCCGCATGGATGGCATTTTCCATCGCGGCCGGGATCAGCACATCGCACGGCTGTTCGATGCCCGTCATGTCGCCGGCGAACGAGGTGCCACCGTCGAAGCCGAGGACGCTGCCGGTCTTGATCTGATGCTGCTTCAGCGCCTCAATCGCGAGGCCGTCAGGATTGGTGACATAGCCGTCCCGTTCGGCGACGACGGTAATACGTGCACCATCCTCTTCCGACAGGAACTTGGCAGCGTGGTAGCCGACATTGCCGAAGCCCTGAACAATCACCGCGGCGCCCTTGAGATCGCGCTTGCCGTTCAGGCCGACGGTCCTGGAGTCGCGCAGGAAACTCTGGATCGCGAACTGGACACCGCGGCCGGTTGCCTCGGTGCGTCCTGCAATACCACCCTTCGACAGCGGCTTGCCGGTGACGCAGGCGCGCGCATTGACGACGTCGGTCGGATTGGCGCGGCGGAACTCGTCCATCATCCAGGCCATTTCCCGCTCGCCAGTGCCGATATCGGGGGCTGGAACGTTAACGCCGGGGCCGATCAGGCCGCGCTTGTTGAGCTCCTGCGTGAAGCGGCGAGTGATGCGCTCGAGCTCCTGCGGCGTCCATTCGCGCGGATCGATCTTGAGCGCGCCCTTGGAGCCACCGAAGGGAACGTCGACAAGCGAGCACTTGAGGGTCATCAGAGCTGCAAGCGCTTCCACCTCTTCGGCATCGGCATTGGCAGCATAGCGAATGCCACCCTTCACCGGTTCGCAGTGCTCGCTGTGCACCGATCGCCAGCCGATGAAGCTATACATGCGGCCGCGCAGTCGCACGCCGAAGCGAACCGTGTACGTCGAGTTGCACTGGACGATGCGTTCAGCCAGTCCGTCCGGCAGATCGAGGAATGACATGGCATGGCGGAAGTTCTGGTCGACGCATTCCAGAAACCCAGCCGAAGCTGTCTGGCTCGCCTGGATTTCCGATTTCGAGATTGCATTCACCTGGTGGTTCTCCTTGTTCGAAGCTCTAAGTCGGCTGAATGCTTGTTTCAGCTCAGCAGATCTGATGCGGGGAATTGCGCGCCAGAAGCGCGTAAATCAGCGTGAACAGCCGGCGCGCCGTGTCGTTGTCGATAGCACCTTCGTCGAGAGACGCTCTCTCAACAGTTCGGCGGCCTCGTTGTGGATGCCGCGACGTCCCATGTCGATCGCCTCCAGACGCTCGGGTCCGGGGCGCCTGATCGCGTCGTAGTAGCTGTCGCAAATGCGGGTGTAGTCTTTTACGAGTCGACGAAATGGAATGAGAGACAACTCATGGCTTGCGACGTCTGCACCACAGTCCGTTGTAATCCTCAGCTTAAGGTCTGAGCTGCTAAGGGCGAGCTTGAGGCAATATGGTCTCCCGACATGTCCGACCGGTATGAAACTGTTAGTTTCGATTAAATTTCGAAAAGCGATATCTCGCTCGCGTACAACGCGCCCGTCATGATTGAGCAGCGAGCGATCCACCAAAACATCATAAAGCCGAAACTCACCGGCGGGCACGTTCTCTTCCCTCCGCGCGCTTCAGGCGCGTGCGCGTGGCGCAGCCCGTTTCTGCACAGACCCGCAACCACTTGAGCAGCTGAAAAGAGAACGAAGCTTCCTTCAACATCAGTATTGTTCCGAGAACCTCAGCTGTCCTTCAGCGACGATTTACCTTGAACCCTCCCCAGCGCGATTTCACTTTGGGTCACGAAGTGGTTAGTTGAGAGATCCCCTTGCCGTTCGCTGGGAGGGCCACTAACGAGCCCTTCAAAGTTATTTTGACCCGTAAACAACGAGCAGGTCCTTGGCGTCGATCTGGTCGCCGGCGCGCACGAGCACCTCGGCGATCACGCCATCCTTCTCGGCGTGCAAAGCCGTCTCCATCTTCATCGCCTCGATGGAGAGCAGCACGTCGCCGGCCTTGACCGACTGGCCGGGGTGAACCGCCACGGTCGAGATGACGCCTGGCATAGGCGCGCCGAGATGGGCGGCGTTACCGGCTTCCGCCTTGCGCCGGATCGCCGCGGAGGCGCCGCGGTTGCGGTCCGGAACCTTGATCGAGCGCGGCTGGCCGTTCAGTTCGAAGAACATCTTGACCATGCCCTTCTCATCGATCTCGCCCTGCGCCTGATTGAGGATGACCAGCGTCTTGCCCTTCTCGATATCGGCGAAGAGCTCCTCGCCCGGCGCCATGCCATAGAAATAGGCCGGCGTCGGCAGGACGCTGACGGGCCCGTAGGTCTCGGCGGCCAGCGCGTAATCGGTGAAGACCTTCGGATACATCAGGTAGGAGGCGAATTCGAAGTCGGTGACCTCGCGGCCGAGCTTCTCTTCGATGCTTTTGCGCTCTGCGTCGAGATCGGCAGGCGGCAGCAGCGAGCCCGGCACCGCCGTGTACGGCTCTTCGCCTTTCAGCGCCTTCTTCTGCAGCGCTTCCGGCCAGCCGCCCGGGGGCTGGCCGAGATCGCCCTTGAGCATCGAGATGACCGATTCGGGGAAGGCGATATCCTTCGCCGGGTTCTCGACGTCGGCCACGGTCAGGTCCTGGGAAACCATCATCAGCGCCATGTCGCCGACGACCTTGGAGGACGGTGTAACCTTGACGATGTCGCCGAACATCTGGTTGGCGTCGGCATAGGCCTGCGCCACCTCGTGCCAGCGGGTCTCGAGTCCGAGCGAGCGGGCCTGCTCCTTCAGATTGGTGAACTGCCCGCCTGGCATTTCGTGCAGATAGACTTCCGAAGCCGGACCCTTGAGGTCGCTTTCGAAGGCCGCGTATGGTGGCGCACCGCCTCCCAGTAGAAGGACATGCGGCGGATCCATTCCGGATTAAGGCCCGGATCACGCTCGGAACCGGCAAGCGCCTCGACGATCGAGCCAAGGCAGGGCTGCGAGGTGTTGCCGGACAACGCGTCCATCGCCGCATCGACCGCGTCGACGCCGGCATCGACCGCGGCGAGAACCGTCGCCGCTGCAATGCCCGAGGTGTCGTGCGTGTGGAAGTGGATCGGCAGGCTGGTCGCATCGCGCAGCGCCTTGAACAGCAACTTGGCGGCAGCCGGCTTCAGTAGGCCCGCCATGTCCTTCAGCGCGATGATATGCGCGCCGGCCTTCTCCAGTTCGGCGGCAAGTGCGGTGTAATACTTGAGATCGTACTTCGGCCGGGCGGAATTTAGAATGTCGCCGGTATAGCAGATCGCCGCCTCGCAGATCTTGTCCTCCGCAGCCACCGCGTCCATCGCGACGCGCATGTTCTCGACCCAGTTCAGGCAGTCGAAGACGCGGAAGACGTCGATGCCTCCGGCAGCAGCCTGCCGGACGAAGTATTTGACGACGTTGTCAGGGTAATTCTTGTAGCCGACGCCGTTTGCCCCACGCAGCAGCATCTGCAAAAGCAGGTTAGGCGCGGCTTCGCGCACGAGCGACAGACGTTCCCATGGATCTTCCGTCAGGAAGCGCATCGAAACGTCAAACGTCGCGCCGCCCCAGCATTCGAGCGATAGCAGGTTCGGCAAAGCGTGCGCATAGGTGCCGGCGATCCGGGCGATGTCATAGGTGCGCATGCGCGTTGCCAGCAGTGACTGGTGGCCGTCACGCATCGTCGTGTCGGTCATCAGCACGCGCTTTTCGTTGCACATCCACTCGCCGAACTTCTTCGGGCCCAAACGGTCCAAGAGTTGTTTCGTCCCGTCTGGCACCTTCGAACCGTTCTTGTAGGGAACGATCGGCTTGGCGAGACCGGCTGGTGGCTTGGGCCGCTCCCTGGCCTCCGGGTGGCCATTGATCGTGACGTCCGCGAGATAGGTCAGAAGCTTCGTTGCGCGATCCTTCCGCTTGACCTGCTGGAAGAGCTCCGGTGTCGAGTCGATGAAGCGGGTGGTATAGCTGTTATCCCGGAACTTCGGATGTGTGATGATCGCTTCCAGGAAGGTCAGGTTGGTCGCAACACCACGGATACGGAACTCGCGCAACGCGCGGTCCATGCGCGAAATGGCCTCGTCAGAAGTTGGTGCCCAAGCGGTCACCTTTTCAAGCAATGGATCGTAGTAACGTGTCACGACACCGCCAGCGTATGCAGTCCCTCCATCAAGACGGAGTCCGAAGCCGGATGCCTGGCGATAGGCGGTGATGCGGCCATAATCCGGAATGAAGTTGTGCTCCGGATCCTCGGTCGTGATGCGGCACTGCAGGGCATGGCCGTTGAGGCGAATGTCCTTCTGCTCCGGCACGCCCGATTCTGGCATGCCGATCGCAAAGCCGTCGAGGATATGAATCTGCGCCTTGACGATATCGATACCGGTGACGACTTCGGTGACGGTGTGCTCCACCTGGATGCGCGGATTGACTTCGATGAAGTAGAATTTGCCGGTGTCGGCATCCATCAGATACTCGACGGTGCCGGCGCCGATGTAATTTGTGGCGCCTGCGATCTTCAGCGAGTAGGCCGCTAGTTCCTGGCGCTGCGCCTCGCTAAGGTAAGGTGCCGGCGCTCGCTCGACGACCTTCTGGTTGCGGCGTTGGATCGAGCAGTCACGCTCGAAAAGATGCACGACATTGCCGTGCGTATCGCCGAGGATCTGGCTTTCGACGTGACGGGCGCGCTCGACGAGCTTTTCCAGATAGACTTCGTCCTTCCCAAAGGCGGCCATGGCCTCGCGCTTGGCTTCGGTCACCTCGCGGGCCAGATCGGCCTCGGCGCGGATGACGCGCATGCCGCGTCCGCCGCCACCCCACGAGGCCTTCAGCATCACGGGATAACCGATCGCCGCAGCCATCTTGGCGACCTCAGACATATCATCGGGCAGCGGCTCGGTGGCCGGCACGACGGGGACGCCGACGGAGATTGCCAGATTGCGCGCGGCGACCTTGTTGCCGAGCTGGCGCATGGTATCGGCCGTCGGGCCGATGAAGATGATACCGGCCTTATTGCAGGCGTCGACGAATTCCGGGCTTTCCGAAAGCAGACCGTAACCCGGATGGATCGCATCGGCGCTGGAAAGCTTGGCGACGCGGATCACCTCATCGATCGCCAGATAGCTCTCGATCGGCCCGAGGTCGCGGGCAAGATGCGGGCCGCGGCCGACCTGATAGCTTTCGTCTGCCTTGAACCTGTGCAGCGCCAGTTTGTCTTCTTCCGCCCATATCGCGACCGTTTTTATGCCGAGCTCGTTGGCCGCGCGAAACACGCGGATGGCAATTTCCGAACGGTTTGCAACAAGTATCTTGGATATGGGCACAGGTTATTCTCGCTAGAGTTATTACATATTCGGATAGACCGGCCCCTCACCACCCTGTGGCGGAACCCAGTTGATGTTCTGATTCGGGTCTTTGATGTCGCAGGTTTTGCAGTGGACGCAGTTCTGGGCGTTGATGGCAAAGGTGTCCTTGCCATCCTTTTCCACCCATTCGTAGACGCCGGCCGGACAGTAGCGCGTCGAGGGACCGGCATAGATGTCGTGCTCGGACGACTTCTGCAGCGCCATGTCCTTCACCTGCAGATGCACCGGCTGGTCTTCCTCGTGGTTGGTGTTCGACAGGAACACCGAGGACAGACGGTCGAAGGTGAGAACGCCGTCGGGTTTCGGATAGGCGATCGGCTTGTGCCTGGAAGCCGGCTCCAGCGAAGCCGCATCCGTCTTGCCGTGCCTGAGCGTACCGAAGATCGAAAGGCCGAAGAGCTGGTTCGTCCACATGTCGAAACCGCCGAGCGCCACGCCGATTGCCGTGCCGAACTTCGACCACAGCGGCTTGACGTTGCGCACCCTCTTCAGGTCCTTGCCGACGTCACTTGAGCGCCAGTCGTTCTCGATCTCGACCACTTCGTCATTGGCACGGCCTGATGCAATCGCCGCTGCGATCCGCTCGGCGGCCATCATGCCCGAGAGTACGGCATTGTGGCTGCCCTTGATGCGCGGCACGTTGACGAAGCCCGCCGAACAGCCGATCAGGGCACCGCCGGGGAAGGAAAGCTTCGGCACGGACTGCCAGCCGCCCTCAGTGATCGCGCGCGCACCATAGGAGAGGCGCTTGCCGCCCTCGAAGGTGCCGCGGATCGCCGGATGCGTCTTGAAGCGCTGGAACTCCTCGAAGGGGTAGAGATAGGTGTTCTTGTAGTTCAGATGGATGACGAAGCCGACGGCGACGAGATTGTCTTCCAGATGGTAGAGGAAGGAGCCGCCGCCGGTCGACATGCCGAGCGGCCAGCCGAAGGAATGCTGCACGAGACCCTGCTTGTGGTTCTCGGGCTTGACCTGCCAGAGTTCCTTGATGCCGATGCCGAATTTCTGCGGCTCGCTGTCCCTCGACAGGTCGAACTTGGCGATCAGCTGCTTGGCGAGCGAACCGCGCACGCCCTCGCCGATCAGCACATATTTGCCCATGAGCGCCATGCCGCGGGTGTAGTTCGGACCGGGCTCGCCGTTCTTCTCGATGCCCATGTCGCCGGTCGCCACGCCGACGACGGCACCCTCGTCGTTGTAGAGCACCTCGGTCGCGGCAAAGCCCGGATAGATCTCGACGCCGAGTTCTTCCGCCTTTGTGGCGAGCCAGCGACAGACGTTGCCAAGCGAAACGATGTAGTTGCCGTGGTTGCTCATCAGCGGCGGCATCATGAAATTCGGCAGACGCACGGAGCCAGCAGGACCGAGCACCAGGAAGTGGTCGTCCGTCACCTCGGTCTTGAACGGATGGTCGGCCTCGTCGCACCAGCCAGGCAGCAGGCGGTCGATGCCGATGGGATCGACAACGGCACCAGAGAGGATGTGCGCGCCGACTTCAGCCCCCTTCTCGAGCACGACGACTGACAATTCAGGATTGACTTGCTTCAGCCGGATCGCAGCCGAAAACCCTGCAGGACCGCCACCGACGATCACAACGTCGAATTCCATGCTTTCGCGTTCGGGAGCTGCTACGTTTTCCATGTTTTTTCCCTAGCTGCGAATGATGCCGAGGATGAGTGTCGTCGCAACGATTGCAAGCCATACTGAGGAGACGCGCTGGATCAGAAGCAGACGCGTTTGCGTCTTCTGGCTTCCCAAAAGAGCGCCCAATCCGCCCCAGGCAATCGCCATTGAGACTGCCAGGAGAACGAAGATACCGAGCTTCGGCAGAAACCGTTCATCCGTGGGCGGAGGCAGGAGGACGAGGGCGAAAACCAAGGCCTTCGGATTCAATAAGGTGGTAAAGTAAACACGCCGAATTGTGATCTCGTCATAACGCCCAACATAGGCGCCAATCGTCCAGAGTTTGACCGCGAGATATAGGACCCAGCTTGCTGCGGCGGCCTTGACTAGCACCGAAACCGCCGGCCATTTTGAGATAATCTCGGCTCCAAGCAAGGTTAAAGGTAGTATCGTTGTAAAATATCCCCCCAGCTCAGCTGGTAGCAATTGAACAGTAGACCGAAGGCCTTTGCGTAAGGCAGCTAATCCCACCAGCGTATTTGTGGGTCCGGGTGTCGCAAGCAATGCAAGAACAGCGAACACGTAAGCAGAATAGGTCATAGGTAAATCTTGATGCGGCCATCTGGATGAAAACGACTGGATCGAGCCCTGTGCTGGGCCGAAATCATAGGGTCCTCCAATTGTCAGTTTCGGACGCGAAGGGAATGCTTGACTGACTGCCTGGGCGTGAGCAGGCTATTGCCGCCGCCTTCGAAGCTCGTCGCATTGCGTCCTCGAGAGAAAAGCCGCGATCTAAAGCCGCCGCAAGGACGCCGACGAAACAATCGCCGGCCGCGGTGGTGTCCTTCACATCGACTGCCATCGCCGAAACCCTGATCTCCTTGCCGTTCGTGACCGCTTCCGCACCCTCGCCCCCCAAGGTCCTTAGAACTCCCGTATTCAATCGCTTTGACAATGATCGAGCGGAGGGCTCGCATCCAAGCCACACCGCCAGCGTTTCGGCCTCGTCTTCGTTAACGACAATGAGATCGCAAAGGGACAGAATTTGAGGATCTAGCGGAAATGCGGGTGCAAGATTCAAGATCGATTGCGCGCTTGTTTCCTTGGCCCGCCGAACAAGTTTCGCGATTTGAGAAACGTCATTTTCCATCTGCATGAGGACAATCGACGCCTGCTGAAGAAGAGACTCATCAATGACATCGGAAGACGCGATCAAATTCGCACTCGCTGCGACGGCGATCATGTTTCGGCCCCCAGCGTCGATCAGAATTGAAGCACAGCCGGTAGGCTCGCGTACCCGCTGTACTCGGGTAACATCTGCCGTATCTTGCAGGTTTCGCAAAGCGATTGCGGCCATAGCATCATCGCCCACGGCCCCCACCATCACAACCGTGGCGCCATCACGGGCAGCAGCGACGGCTTGATTTGCGCCCTTGCCGCCCGCTTCTGTTCGAAAGTCTTTCGCTAGAAGCGTCTGGCCGGCTTGAGGTATCTCGCTCATCGAAAAGACGAGATCGACATTGATGGAACCAAATGTGATGATCATGGGTACATTCTTCGTGGGAACGCGATGCTCCGGTGCTACATCGCTCAAGATTGTTATCCGCGTTTGGCGATCGACTGCCTAAAGCGCTCGGTTCCTTCATGAATATGGTCGAGTAGCGTCACCACGGCCCAGTGCCGCTCTGCGATGTCGTAATCCGTCACGCGAGAGCGTGCGCTGGCGAACGTGCCAATCCGCGTGTGATAGGTTTTGGCAAGGCCAGGATACCCCATTGGCTCCGCCATAGCAGACAATGCCAGAAAGATTTCCAGATCTCGGCGCAGGTCACTATCTTCCGCCGCATGGCGATAGAGCCAAGCATAAAGATCTGGGTGAAAATTGGTAAAGACGCCTGAGAAGCCTTTCGAACCGGCACGCATTGCAGCCGCGGCGATGGCTGCGTTCGCGTTCACAACCGCAAGATCGGAGCCCTCGGCGAGAGCCACGCGACGCTTCACCGTCTCAATATCGCAAGAGACGTCTTTCAATGTCACAAAGCGGCCAGTGTCCCGGCAAAGCTTGAACTCGTCATCGCTGAGAAGTCGGCGGTACGGCGCAGGGCATTCATAGAGGCCAAGCTGCAAATCACCTGGCACCCAGCTCAGCACGGCATCGATGCTGGAACGAAAAGCCTCTGATCCGGCATTGGCGGTATCCAGCCGATTGGTAACGAGCACAAGCGCGTCGATACCGGTGTCGGCCATGGCCTTCAATTCGGCTCTCTGATCTTCCGTATTTTCACTTACATGGCCTGAAGCAATAACCGGAACGCGTCCTCGCACAAGGGATACTACCCTCGTCGAGAGCGCTACGCGCTCTTCAAGCGACAACCTTTGCATCTCGCTCGATTGGCACACGGCAAAGAGCGCGTCCGCTCCCAGTGCTATGTACCACTCTACAAGCCTTTCAAGCCCGCCCCAATCTATGCGGTTGTCAATCGTAAGCGGGGTGAGCATCACCGGAACGATGCCGTGAGCGTTTTTGGTCATCTTCGTACTTTCCAATGGAATTGTAAGTCGATTTCGTTTTGGAATTGAATTCCAATCTAGCGCGAAGCAGGGAGTAATGCAAGTGAGCGTGAAAAGATAGGAGGATGATGCGATAGTCTGGCATGGCCCCGACTACGGTTCGGAAGCACTGCAATATCATCCGAACGTGAAGTCGGCCGCGGTGGCAGGTCGCATTATCACATGCGTCGAGGTCGTCGACTGGAGCGGCAACGGAACACGAGACCTTCTCCTATCCGCTTGGGACCCCTGCTATGACGGTCGTGTGCTCTTACGCCGCCAAATTGGTACGAATGAAGATGGCAGCCCGATCCTCGGCAAGGAAGAACTCGTCGAAGGCGTCAGGGGTTATGTTACGGCCGTTCGCGACGGTGACGTTTTTCATTTGGTTTCAGCATCGCGTATGCGCAAACAAATCTATATCTTTCCCAACGTCGGGAAGAAGGGCGCCCCGCAGTTTGCAGACCCCGTGCGGCTTGATCTCGACGCTGACTGGGTCAAGGCAACGAGTATTTCCACATGGCCCGCTTCCACGACGTCGATGGCGACGGCGTCGCCGAATTGATTGTCGGCAGCGATTATTGGGATGATTACTGGCCGAACGGGCTAGAATGGAACGACGAAGGATATCGCGCATATGACGATGCCGGACTATGGCTGGGCGGCCCGTTGCGCGGCTTCCTCTATGCGTTCAAGAACAAACCCGGCGGGCCGCCGGAGCAGGCGCTCCGGTTCTTCGAACAGCTCTACCGGGTTGAAAGACAGGCGCGGGACAAAAAGCCGGAGGATGGCGAGACGCGGGCCGACAGCATTCGCCGCTTTCGCCAGTAACGGCCCACCCTGGCCGCTCTCAAGACATGGCTCGACGAAATCGCCCCGAAGGTCTTGCCGGACAGCAAGCTCGGCGATGCCGTCTCCTATACCCTGAACCAATGGGAATATCTGACGCGCTACACCGAAGACGGCAGCATGCCGATCGACAACAACCTTCTCGAACGCGATATCAGAGTTTTTGCCACCGGCAGGAAGAGTTGGCTCTTCAGCGATACCGCCGATGGAGCCAAGGCCAGCGCCGTCATTTATAGCCTCATGCTGACCTGCCGCGCCTCACGCGTCGAGCCATTAGCGTGGTTGCGCCACGTCCTCACCGAATTGCCTCAACGCACCGAAGATGCAGATATCACCGACCTGCTGCCCTTCAACTTCGCCAAAGCCTCACCGGCCTGATCAAGCCGGATGCCTTCCCATTCGAACACATTCCGTCGAAATCGCGGGCGTCAACGTGCAGAGAAATGAGCGTTTACGCTCCTCCTCAACTGGTTGAGGATGCTTGTGTGGCTGCTGCTGGCCTGGCGGCACAGCGAACCAAAACCGCGCGACGCTTAACGCCGGTCATTCTTCACGGTCGACAAAATCCTCAGGACGAGTTCTCCATGGAGGTTCCCGAGCCGGCCTTGATCAAGGTCGGCTATTGCGTGGTCGACTGCCAGTATCCATGGAAGGCTACTAGGAACTCCTCGACACTGGAGGGCGGCATCATCCGCTCCTGAATGAGGGCGAAACCTGCTAGGGCGTACTGATTGAGCAATTTGTTGCCATCAGCGCTCAACCGTGTTGCCGAAGTCGGATCGAGGAGCTTTATGATCTGCTGCTCGATGCCTGTGCGATCTTCTTCGCGGATCCCCTTGCGGTCGAGTTCAGCGTCGATCAATAGTCCTGCGAGGATGTCGGCCTGACCTTTGAAGTCGTTCGGATATTCGTTCAAGAACGGTTCGGCATCGAGTTCCTCGGAAGCGCCTACCTTGCGGGCATCGAGGCCTGCCATCAGACAGCAGTAATAAGCATCGAACATCAAGAATTTTGGCGGAGCGATGATCGATCGAAAGAAGATTCTGCCAGCTTGATTGAGGACGAAGCTCATATTCCCGCCTCCAGCTGGTGAAACGAGCGGAAGTCGTGCAATCCATCCTGCACTTGCGTTGTCTCCTCGTCCAGGCGACGTAGCGTCAAATACCGTACGCCTTCGCGATGATAGAAGGCATCCGCAAAACCCTCCCGTTCGCTAGATATGACGAACATGATCATCTGATCGAACAGATCAGGTATCAGTTCACCCACCTCCCGTCTGACGGCGGTGTCGAGTGACACTGCGGGACTGTCAACGATGAAGGGAAGTTTGTAGGGAGCTTCGCTGAGCAAGGATGTCAAAAACGCGTAAGCGACGGCGAGACTTTGACCCTCACTGACGCTCGACTTACTCACAAGTCCGCCGGATGTGAGCTCCAGAGATCCCCCGATGCGCGAGACGCGCAAGCTCTCGCTTGGGACGAATTTCGAAAGCTTGTCGTTGGTTGCGATTCGCACGCGCTCACGCAGTTTGTCGAGCGCGACTTTCGAAATCGCCAAGATCAGGCCTTTCATCCGCTCCGCCTGCGTGACGAACCGCAAGGTATCAGTGGCTGTTGCGAGCTTGTCTCGGCATCGGTTCACCTCTGCGTCGCAGAGAGGGATATTGTGCTCGTGGGTGAGTCCGAGTTGTTGCTGACGCAAACTGTCGCGCGTCGTCAGCTTCTCAATGCCGCTTTCGGCGCTCTCCAAATCTCGATCGGCCTGGCGTGCCTCGTTGCGCAGGCGCTCCATCTCCGTGTCACCGGCCTCAACCCGCTCGGTTTCAAGTTGGTCGTGCTGCATACGATTGCGATCGCGATCGCGCAGATGGGTACTTAGAGCTCGGATGACGGTGTTAAATTCCGTTGCGTCAGCACTGCTTTCTCGCAGGACCAGCTTCATTTTGTTGATAACGAGAATCTGGTCTTCCGCGAGATAGTTATCGGCACGCGCGAGGATTTTGGTTCGAATGTCGGGAGTGATGTGACTGCCGCAAACACATTCCTCCTGATCGGCGAGCTCTTTGAAGAATTCGGCCGAAATTGTCTTTGGCAGTTTGAGATGAGTCAGTTTTGTGCCAAGGCCCTGCAGGCGGGCCAAGATACGGCGATGGAGTTTGGCAGGCGTGCGAAGAATTCCCAAGCTCTGTGATGAGGTGTCTAAAACCGCAAGATCGATCTCCACGCGCTTCTCGTCGAGCAGTTCCTTGCGCTTTTTCAGGGCACTATCCTGCTCGATGCGCTCATTCATCTGCAATTGCAATTTTTCGCGGCGAGTGGTCGCCTCCTTCTTCTTCCCCTGCAGCTCTCGCAGCTGCGTGGCGAGGAGGGCGCGGCGTGCGCTGGCTGCATCGAAGGCGCGCTGCCATTGTGTTACGCCCTTGCGTTTCGTCGTTGTAGAAACAGCTGCCGCCCGTTGCTGTTGATCCTCCACCAGGCGCTTGATCTGAGGGAAGAGGTTGTCGAGCTGGTCGAGCCGGTAGAGCGTGCTGATCGCCGCGGCAGCGCGGTCTTTTCCAACGGCCCTTATTTCTTTGGCGAGTTCGCCGTCGAAGACGAATAGTCGGGTGAACTCGGGCGTGAACAGCCGCTTAAGCTCTTCGGGCAGAGATAGCCCGTCCGTCATCCCGCCGCCACGCTCTTCCGCACGTGCCGTTCGATACTGATAGGTTCCTCGGATGAAATCCAGCTTGAGTTGGATGCGATAGCGCTTTTTGTCGCTGCTGAGGGAGATTTCGAACAATCCGGCCTCGACATCGTCGGAGGCGCGTAGATCCCGCACGAAACTCTCGCTCAAGGGTTCGCCGGAAAAGACCGCTCGGAAAAGTGCCATTGTGGTCGTCTTGCCGGTGCCGTTCGGCATTTGGATCAGTGCCCAACGGCTTGAGTGGCTTTCAAGATGGATCGTCACGTTCCTAAGCCCGCCGCGCAGATTTTCGTAGCGCCATCCGAGGACACGCAACTCCATGAGCTATTCTTCCTCCGTAAGGGAAACGGAAATCAGACCAATGACCTCGCGAACATCGTCGTCGGTCAGGTTCCCGATCGTCGCATTTTCGACGAGCTTGCGCAGGCGGCGCTTGAACTCGTCGCTCTGATCGGTTGCCGACGCCAGCACTTCGGTAACGGCGGTCTCGATATCCTGATGCATTTCTGTCATGATGATTCGCCCTCTGGTTGATCGTTAGAGAAAAGGCGCCTATTTGCAATGGGGGTAGAAGGGCTGACGGCGGCGATATCGCGGAACCAGTCGCGACGGTCTTCGTCTGCGCTGAGTTCCCCCGTGTGGTCGTCGCCGGCGTCATCCTCAACCCGAATGAAATCGATGACGGTGGCGCGCTTGCCGGGGTTGGCGGGATCCGTGCGCAGGCATCGGCCGAGCCTTTGGACCGTCTCAAGTCTTGCGCGCGCTGACGCAAACAGCACGATCGTGTTGACTGACTGGATATCAATACCTTCGGAGATCCGGTGGCAGGTGATCAGGCAATCGAGCTCACCATTGGCAAATCGCACCAGGTTGCTTCGCTCGTCATCGCCATAATAGGTGTGATAGTCGATATGCAGCTCCATAAGGATGTTCTGCACGTAAAGCCCGTATTCGGCCGTTTCCACGAAGATCAGGGATCGCTGCAACGAGTTTCGATGGGCATGCGCATAGGTATCGAAGGGCGGAAGTTTTTCCTTCGACAGTTTTCGGATGCGGGCGATATCTTGATAAAGCGCCTCGATCGCCGGTGCATCCCCGGCACTCACCTTGGCGTGATAGCGCCGCACCGCCTGACGGATTGCGGCCCTGTCTTCATCTGAAAAATCATATGGGAGTTCGATATAGTCGAAGCCGCAAAGTATGCCTTCGCGAATGGCGTCCTTCAGTCCGAACTCAAAGATCACCGGGCCAATTTCGTCTTCAATGAAGCGGTTGCCGTCCTGATCATATTCCCGATCGGGTGTCGCGCTCAGTCCAAGCCGGTAAGCGAATGGCTGCAGCTTGCCGCTCAACGACGCAACGAGCGCGGGTGATCCGAGTCCGTGTACTTCGTCGCATACGATAAGCGCCTTCTCAAAACATGGCGTGCGCAATCGTGGCAGCACCGCTGCGAGGTGCTGCCGCGAGATCAATAGAATAGAACCGTCGGGGTGATTGAGATAGGATTGCGCCTCGTGATACTTTTCGTAAGCGCGGTAGACTGGGAGCACGCCCTGCTTGACGAGTTGCCGGTGCCATTGATCGAGCAGGTCGGTGCCGTGGGCGGTGACGACGACCGTGTTGATCAGATCGCGTTCCAACAACTCGTCCGAAATCGCGAGTGCGGTGCGGGTCTTGCCCGTACCTGTCGCCATTTCGAGGATGCCGTGCTTCGCTTTCAGAAAGCTTGCCATCGCCTCATGCTGATGGCGCCAACGGCTGTCTCCGCCCTGTTTCTTTGAAACGGGATGGTCGTAAGGACATTCTGTCCGGCCGGCAAATTCGATGAAGTTCCGGCGGACTGCGTCGGGCAGCTCGTAGATCCGAACATTGGCATCCCGGTTGTTCCAAAGAAGATCGAAGCGTGCCTGTTCCGCTTCGACCCGTTGCGCCTCGCGCCCATCCACCCAGGTATAATAGACGCTGATTGACTCGTAGTTGCGGAACGCTTTGGCGCTGTCGTTCGGCGATCCGTGAAACGCAACAGCATCGCCCACGGCATCGCGGAAAATACCGAACTTGTCGTGGAAATCGCCGTCGAGCTCGAGGGTTGGGATTGCGATGCGGAAATCGAGTAGACCATCGGCAGTCATCCATGCGAGCGCGGATAAAGTATTGTCGGAAAGATCGCGCTCGAGATCGGCAATCGCCAGTTCGAGCGCCTGGCGAAGCGCCGGATCATTGCGGGCATCGGCTCCTTCATTGAGTGCAGCGCTGTCTTCCCGATTTAGGATAGGGCTGGCAATCATCCGCACCTTGCCACCATTTCTCGCGAGAGCGGCAATGCCAGATGCAGCCATCTTCAACCAGTTGGACGTGAAGTAGCCGACGCCGCGGTCATAGGAAATCGCGCGCTCCAGAGCCGGGATGTACAACGCGTCGAGCAGCTTGTGTGTGGACGTTGAGAAGTGGGGCGTTGTCGGCAGGCTACGGAGGGTCATCTTTTGCTTTACCTTGCATGACACTAGAGCGAATCGAAGTAATACTAATAAATTCGCTCACCCATAGCTAAACGTGTGAGATCACTTGATGCAACGTCGAAAACCTGAAGATGCACCGGATAGGCAGTCGCCGCGGGTGGGCAGTAGCGATTTCGAGAGGCTACGATCTTTTTTGCTCGGCGTCATGTCGATGAGTCACGTCTACCAGCCGCTGATGATACGCACTATCTTGGCGGGAGGCGGCGCTGCGACCCGTCGACAGATCGCCGCAGCCTTTCTTGGAGCCGATCTCAGCCAGCTGGAATATTATGAACAGATCACCAAAGGATACCCGACACAAACGCTACGCAGCATGGCATCATTACGCATGACAGAGGTATTTATCGGCTCGTAACATCGGACGGTGGGCTTGGAGAGTGGGAGCGGGCCTCGCTGATCGCTTTGTGCGATGCAAAACTTGCAGATTATGTGGCCTCGCGTCAGGAGGCAATCTGGCGTCATCGCGCCCAAAACTTCGAGCCCGTCCCGGAACGGTCCGCTATGAAGTTATTATACCAACGTGCGCTGATCATGACCTGTGGGCCCATTCGCGCATTCCGATCGACATTATCTTCCACGGCTGACCGATGAGCTTGTTCCAAGCGCGGCAGCAGTGATCGACGATATCGTCGTAGTCCTTAAGACGCGGTTCGACAACCAGTTGTCCCTCATGAACTGCCAGAGGTTCTCGACCGGGTTCAATTCCGGCGACCGCGGCGGCAGAAACATCAAGGTGATGTTGTCCGGCACCTTCAGCTTCGGCGTGACGTGCCAGCCTGCCTGGTCGAGGATGAGCACCGCATGGGCTCCGGGATCGACGGCGTTACTGATTTCGGCAAGGTGCTCCTGCATCGCCTCGGTGTCGCAGTATCGCAGACGAAACTGTCTGCCGATTTTTTTATTTCCGCCAGCATAGCGTGCAACATGAGGATAGGGGCAAAGCTTGCGCGTGATACCCTGAAGATCTTCAGCCTCCTCGTTCTTTGGACTTACGCCCGCGACGACGGCGCCTGGTGCTTTGCCCTTCTCCACCCAATCCACAAGTGGAGAGAACATGTCGAAGTCATCTGTCGTTGGGCCGCGCGCGCCATGGTTCATTCCCGGTATCCAGTAGAACATGGCAAAACTTCTTGCGTTTCCGCCATTATTCGCATCCAACCTCTAGTACCACTTGGTCGTGTCGACGACCGAAAATACTGGATCGCTTACGCCGTGAAATACAATCATTTTGCCGCCGGCCTCCTTAAAACTCTTCAGATCAGGATCTTGCGTCCCGGTTGGTGTCATGAAGTCCATAGCCGATTCCGGGAAGGTGCCGTCGGTCGTGAAGATCTTCCCTGCGTCGGCGTCGAAATAATATCTGCGCCAGGGAAGGCGCGCCGAGGACGACCATTCGCGGCATTCCCCCCCCACTCCGGAACGCCGCTTTCCAGCTTCCACAACCGCCAGTTTGATCCGGCGACCCCACTATCCCAGTCCCAGGTGCTAAAGCTGCTCGCCGGCGGAATCTTGCGGCCCCATTGCGATCGTTTTCAGCGCTTTGACCTGCGCGGCCGACAGGCATGCAGACTGCCGGGTCGAAGTGCACTGCAACTTCGTCAGGTCGAAAGATGTTTGGCATCCGTCCACATCGGCGACGACTCCATCTTTCAGGCCGTCAAGATCGTCACAGCTCTCTAGGACCTTAGCGCCGACGAGGCCCATGTCCTCCTTGGAAAAGGCCTTCCGGATATCGGCGTTAACCGCCTTGAAAGCTTTGACGTCCCACGCATGCTGAATGGCCGCCTTGGGCAGATTGAACCCTGCATAGCCAACTATCAGCCCGTTAAATTCGCTAGGAATTCGCGCTGCAGCCACCATGGCATGCCGGCCGCCGTTCGACCCCCCGGCCGCCATAGGTAAACTCGACCTTGCGGCCATAGTAGGCCTCGGTCATCGCCTTCGCCACTGGCTGCAATATCTTCACCGCGCCATAGCCGTAGTGGCGACGCGCCTCCGGGTCAAAGCCAAACCGTGCGCTACCTACCATCCCCGCATCAGGATGGGCGCTGCCGTCATGACCTGCGTCACTCGACACTACGGCATACCCTCTTCCCAGAGCTGTGTCCCTACGATTCCCCCCAAGCAGCGGTCCAAAAGCTTCCTCGACTGAACCGTCATTTCCGCCGTTAAATTGGTGAACGAAGCGGCCGTTCCATTCATCCGGCAAACGCAGCTCGAAACGGATCTCATAGCGTTCTCCGTCCAATCCTGTCCGGCTGGCCGTTTGGCCACGTACCAGCAGTGATCGATAGGACTTTCCTCTCCTTTCGCGGCATGCGTGATCGAGGTTATTTCAATCTCGCGTATGCTGGCTGAGACACTGCGCTGGCCAAACAAAAGGTAAGAGATCCGTTTATGACAAATGCAATACTTGATACGGAATTAGTCATTGTACTCCTCCCTTTGGAATCCATCGTAATTGTGATGCCGCGGACGCCTACCGCCTGAAATCACTGCCGGGCTTCGAGCCGCACTCCTCCAGCGCCTCCTTGCGCAGTACATGTTTGATCACTTTTCCGGATCCGGTTCTTGGAAGCTCGTCGACAAAGCGGAATTCTTTTGGAACCTTGTAGCGGGCAATCAACGACTGGCAGTGATGGGCGAGTTGGTCACTGTCGAGGTCCTGCCCCGGCGCGGCAACGACGTAGGCGCGACCGACCTCGCCCCATCGCTCGTCGGGAATACCGACCACAGCTACCTCGCGCACACCGGGATGTTCCGAAAGCGCGGCCTCAACCTCGACGGGATAGATGTTCTCGCCGCCGGAAATGAACATGTACTTGCGGCGGTCGACAATCGTGATGTAGCCTTCTTCGTCGCGCCGCCCAATGTCTCCGGTGCGGATCCAGCCGTCCTCGGTGAAGCTGCGTTTACGTTCCTCCGGCCGGTTCCAGTATCCGCCGATCACGTTCGGACCGAAGACCAGGATCTCGCCCGGCGTGCCGTCAGTCACGTCTCGGTCATCCTCGTCCACCAGCCGCACCGCCGTCAGTGGCCCAGGAACGCCCGCGGCTCCCGCTTTGCTGCGCAGCAGGTCGCGCGAGAGTGGCATGCCAAGCGTGGTGCCGGTTTCGGTCATGCCGTAGCCATCCACCATCCGCACGCCACGGTCGAGCCACCAGCGGATGTGCGCCGCCGGATTGGGCGCGCCGCCGGTGAACAGCGCCTTGAGCTTCGTCCAGCGTTCGGGTGCGAAGTTTGGCGTCTGGCGCAGCGCCTCGGCCATTTGCGGCACGCAGAAATAGTGCGTGACGCCGAAGTCAGGGTTGCCGAGCCGGTCGTTGGTCTTTTCCGCGTCGAAGCCGGGAGAGACAATGAACGTGCCGCCGCGCAGCAAGGGCGGCCAGATCTGTGCGACGATGCCGATCACATGGAACATCGGGGTGTCGCACAGAAATATGCAGCCGGTGTCGACTTCCCCGAGCACGTTGAAATTTACCGCCGTGGCCAGAAGAAATCGGGCAGTGAGCAGCGCTCCCTTCGGAACCCCTGAAGTGCCGGAGGTGTAGAGAATGATGCAGGTGTCGCAGCCCGAATGCTGGGGACAGCGCGGCGCTGGATCGAAGGCAGACATTTCGGAAGCGAAGTAGGAGAAGCTGTAGCTCCGGCAACCCGGTGGCAGGACGGGAATCTCATCGTCGGTATAGAGAATGGCTGGGGTGCAGTCCTCCAGCAGGAGCCCCAATTCCTGCTGCGACAGCCGCCAGTTCAGTGGCACGAAAATCGCGCCGAGCCGCATCAACGCCTGTTGCAGGATGATCTGGTATACGCTGTTGCGAGCAAGGACGGCGATCCGGTCGCCTTTACCGATGCCCTCGTGATGCAATAGGGCGACTGCACGTTGGATATCCGCATCGAGTTCGCGGTAGTTCCAACGGCGATCGCTTGCAAGGTCAGTGCAGGCAAGCGAATCCGGTCGAAGGCGCACGTGCAGCGCTGCCGGATCGGGGCAAAAAAACTCCTTCATCTTTCTCCTCCTCCTGCCCTCCTCAGGGCGTCAGCGGGTCTGGCGATCCTTGTCGTAAGCGCCGAGACCCGGCCTGTAGGACTTCTCGTCGATGAACTGACGAATGCCCTCCTTGCGCCCTTCATCATCGAACGAGTTGGCGGCCTCCTGGGCGCGGACGAGGTAGTCCTCCGCCTCATCGTAGGTCATCACGCCGACGCGGCGCACGGCGTCCTTGGTGGCTTTCAGCGCCACAGGGTTCTTCTCGAGCAGCACCTTCGCGACCTCGGTAACCCGGCCCTTGAGCGCCGCGAGCGGCAAGCTCTCGTTGACGAGACCCCAATGCGCCGCGGTTCTCCCGTCGATCGGCTCGCCCGTGAGCGCATGGTACATGGCCTTGCGGAAGGACAGGAGCTCGACCGCGACCTTGGTCGCGCCGCCGCCCGGCAGGATACCCCAGTTGATTTCCGAAAGGCCAAACTTTGCTTCATGCGCCGCGAAGGCGAGATCGCAGGCGAAGAGCGGACCGTAGCCGCCGCCGAAGCACCAGCCATTGATCATGGCGATGGTCGGCTTCTGGTACCAGCGCAGCCGGCGCCACCAGCCGTAACTCTCGCGCTGCGACTTGCGGACGCCCTTGAGACCCTCCGCCTCCGTCTCGCGGAAATATTCCTTGAGGTCCATGCCGGCCGTCCAGGCGGCGCCTTCGCCGGTGAGTACCAGGACTCCCACATCTTCCCGGAACTCGAGTTCGTCGAGCACCTCCATCATCGCGCGATTGAGCGTCGGGCTCATTGCGTTGCGCTTGTCGGGCCGGTTGAAGCGCACCCAGGCGATGCGGTCGACGACATCATAGGCGACGGTGTCTATATCGTTGGCCATAGGGCCCTCCTTGCATGTGCATAGCCTCGGCCGGTCGGCCGGAACGGTTTCTACGAATCTGTTCGGCCGTTCAGAGCGGAAAGCGACCGGGCTCGGTCTCGATGGTGATCCAGCGCAACTCGGTGAACTCGGCGATGCCGGCTTTGCCGCCGAAGCGCCCGTAACCCGAGGCCTTGGTGCCGCCGAAGGGCATCTGCGCCTCGTCGTGAACCGTCGGGCCATTGATATGGCAGATGCCGGAACGGATGCGACGCGCCACCGACAGTGCCCGCGCCGCGTCGCGGCTGAACACCGCCGCGGACAGGCCGTACTCACTGTCATTTGCGAGGCTGACTGCGTCCTCCTCGTCTTTCGCGCGCAGGATGGCGACGACCGGGCCGAAGCTTTCCTCGGAATAGAGGCGCATGTCGGAGGTCACCTTGTCGACCACCTGGGCCGGCATGAGCACCCCTTCCGTAACGCCGGCCCCGGTCACCGTTGCGCCCTTGGCCACGGCGTCTGCGATCAGCGCCTCTACCTTGTCGACCGTGCGCACATCGACGACGGCGCCGAGCGGGGTCGCTCCCTTGCGCGGGTCGCCAGCCTTCAAGGCCCTGGCGCGTTCGGTGAACTTCGTCACGAACTCCTCGGCCACCTTGGGAACGACGATGATCCGTTCGGTCGACATGCAGATCTGGCCCTGGTTGAAGAAGGCGCCGAAGATCGCGGCCTTCACCGCCTCGTCGACGTCGGCGTCCTTTAAGACGAGGAGCGGCGCCTTTCCGCCGAGTTCCAGGAGCACCGGCTTCAACTGTCGGGCCGCACGTTCGGCGATGATGCGGCCGACCTTGGTGGAGCCGGTGAAGTTGATGCGACGGACGGCCGGATGGTCGATCAGCGCCCCGACGACGTCACCCGCATCCTCCGACGCGTTGGTTACGAGGCTGACCACCCCGCCGGGCAAGCCGCCCTCCTCGAGCGCCTCTACGATCAGCGCGTGGGTGCGAGGGCAGATCTCCGACGCCTTGAAGACGACGCCGTTGCCGCAGGCAAGCGGTGTCGCCAGCGCTCGCGCGCCGAGAATAACCGGCGCATTCCAGGGGGCAATGCCGAGCACCACGCCAGCGGGCTCGCGGACCGCCATGGCGAGGCAGCCCGGCTTGTCAGAGGGAACCACTTCGCCGGCGACCTGCGTCGTCAGCGCGGCCGCCTCGCGCAGCATGGACGAGGCGAGCATGACGTTGAAGCGAGCCCAGGCCTCGGTTGCGCCAATCTCGGAGGCCATTGCGGCGACGAAGGCGTCCCCCTTAGCGGCGAGCGCGTCTGCTGCTTTCAGGAGCACGGCGCGGCGAGCATTGGGCCCGAGCGCGGCCCAGGAGGGGAAGGCGGTCGCCGCCGCGTCGACTGCAGCGACCGCATCGGCAACGGTGGCCGCGGCGGCTTCGCTCGCCACCTCGCCGGTTACCGGATTCTGTCGTCGGAATGTCCGGCCGGTAGAGGCGGCATGTTCCGCCCCGGCAATACGCATCGACACGAAAGTCATTTGTCTCCTCCCAATGACGGTCGGCGAGGCTCGAAAGCTGCCGGCGAAGAACCGCTATGTCATATAGCGGATTGACTGTTATGTGACATAGCATTATGCAGAATGCAAGAGCCAATGAGAGACGTCGTCATGCCTTTAGAAAAGAAGCAGCCCGCGCAGGATCCCGAAGACGCAAAGATTTGCCGGCTGCAAGACCTGGTGGGCTACCATCTACGCCGTGCCTCGGTTTTCGACCTGCAAGGGGCCGTTTCGGCGCTCGAGCCTGCGAACACACGGCCTGTGCCGATGAGCGTGTTGCTCAGTATCATCGAGACACCCGGCATCAGCTCGGCGGAGATCTGCCGTGCGCTCGGCATGCAGAGGGCAAACATCGTACCGATCCTGGCGGAGCTCGAGGAACGGGGGCTTTTTCTGCGCGAGGCGGACGAGTCCGACCAGCGCATCCAGCGGCTCTTCCCGACCCGTCGGGGCGAGGAGGCGGCGGCGGCGTGGCTGGCACTCGTTTCCGAACATGAACGCAGCATGCTCCGTCGCCTGACGGCGGAGGAACAGACGGAGCTTCGTCGGCTATTGGCGAAGATCTGG
Organism: Sinorhizobium sp. 7-81; assembly: GCF_030124405.1. NCBI lineage: Bacteria > Pseudomonadati > Pseudomonadota > Alphaproteobacteria > Hyphomicrobiales > Rhizobiaceae > Sinorhizobium > Sinorhizobium sp. 7-81. The sequence goes on from NZ_JASKLT010000026.1 coordinate 27,980, forward strand.
CAGGAGGATGGGCCGAAGCAGGGCTAGGCCTGCAACCAGCGGGGAGGTAGGAACCCGCTTTCTGGGAGGACGAAATGCAGATTACCATCGACCACCGCTCCGGCGGGCGGCGAGCGCTCTTGCTCGCATTCATGGCAGCCGTCATCGAAGGCTTCGACCTTCAGGCGGCTGGCGTCGCGGTGCCCAAGCTGGCGCCGGCGTTTGGGCTCACGCCCCAACAGATCGGACTTTTCTTCTCGTCGGCGACGGTCGGCCTGATCTTCGGGCGCTCGCCGGCGGACGGGTTGCCGATGCTTGGGGTAGGCGCTCCGGACTCGTGCTTTCGCTGGTGACCTTCGGGATATTCTCGGCCGCCACCGCCTATGTCACCAGCTTCGAACAGCTCGTCGTCATGCGCTTCCTGACCGGGGTCGGTCTCGGCGGCGCTTGCCGAACCTCGTCAACATCGCCGCGGAACCGACAGATCCAAGCCGCCGGGGGCGCGCTGTCTCGATCATGTATGCCGGCGTCCCCCTGGGCGGCGCCGTGGCAAGCGGCGTCGCCATTCTCGGCCTGCACGGCGGCGACTGGCACTCGATCTTCCTCGTGGGCGGCATCATGCCGTTGCTGCTCGCGCCGGCCATCCACATCCTGCTGCCGCCGCTCGGCGTGGTGAAGAGCGAGGCGAAATCCACCTCGGGAGCTCTTTCGCGCATTCTGGCGCCGCAGACGCTGCTTACGACGGTGGCTCTCTGGGTGTCGTTCTTTCTCGGGCTGCTCGTCGTCTATCTGCTCTTGAACTGGATGCCGCAGCTTCTTGTCTCCCGCGGCCTTGCCCGTGAGGAGGCCTCTTTCGTCCAGATCCTGTTCAACCTGGGCGGCGCGGCAGGTAGCCTCGTCGGCGGTCGGATGCTCGACCAGAGGAACCCGGTAATGCCGGTCGCGCTCGGCTTCGCGGCCGCGCCCCCCCGCAGCTTTGCTCATGCTCAGCCTGCTGCCCGCACATCTCGGGCTCACCCTCATGGCTGGAGCGCTGGTGGGCGGTGCTATCCTTTGCGTGCAGGCAATCCTCTACGGCGTGGCGCCTCAATGCTATCCCTTCGAAATTCGTGGCACCGGTGTCGGCGTGGCGGTGGCCGTCGGCCGGCTCGGTTCCATCGCTTGACCATTGCTGGCGGGTTTTCTCGTCGCCGGCGGCAGCAGCCCGTCTGACGTCATCTTCGCGCTTGTTCCGATCACGCTTCTGGCGGGGTTGACCACCGTTCTGCTGCTGGCGCGACGGGAACGTGCCTTGCAGGCGGCCTGACGCGGGGATCAGCGCAGGAACAGCAATGAGGAGGCTACCGAGGCGGCCTTCTCAAATGCCTGCTTGCACGTCGGTCTTCGGTTCAACTGTAGACGGCAGCAAGCCCGCCATCGATCGGTAAGTTAACGCCCACGACCCAACGGGCGTCGTCCGAGCAGAGGAAGAGGACAGGACCCGCGATCTCGTCGGCGAAAGCCGGACGCTTCATCAGATCCGCGTCCTGTTCGACGCGCTCCTGGCCGAGCATGGTGATGAAATCCCCGATGATCGGCGTGAACACGGGGCCCGGGGCTACCGAGTTCATGCGAATGTCGTGGCGCATGAAGAGCTCGAAGCTGCGCTTGTGCGACCAGACGATCAACGCCTCTTTGAAATACTGGTAGCAGGTTTCCTGTTGGACCGGATTCTCCTCGAGCCAGGCCAGGCCTTCGGCGAAGCTGGCGGTAGCGGCCAAGGCCTTGTGGGCTTCGGCGCGCTTTGGCCATTCGGCGCCGAGAATGGAGGCGAAATTGACGATCGAGGCGCCCCGCGGCATGCGATGGACCATGGCTTCCGTCAAGTGGCGCAAGCCGAGATAGTTGACTTTGGCGACGATGTCGCGGTCGACAGTCCCCGGAACGCCTGCGGCATTGACCAGAGCGTCGATCTGCTCCGGCAGTTGGGCCACGGCCGCGTCGATTGCCTCAGGATCGCTGAGATCGGCCTTGACGAAACCGTCGAGGGTCAGCATTGGGTCGTTGCGGTCGATGCCGACGACGCGGGCGCCGTGGAAGCGGGCGAGGCGGGCGACTTCGCCGCCAATCCCTGAAGAGGCGCCGGTGATGACGATGGTTTTTCCGTTAAGGGTCATGCCTTGTTCCTGTCCATGTAGAGTCAACGCGTGCCGAGCGGACTGCCTTGCGTGTTCTAATTCTGCGTTCGTTCGGGCTCGGTCAAAACGGATAGGGCGTCGCGTTGTCCTTCACCGACACCCATTGCCACTGGGTGAATTCCTCGATGTCGGCGGGGCCGCCGACGCGCGTGCCGTTGCCCGACTTGCCGCGGCCACCGAAGGGGGCGTAGGGTCCGCCGTTCACTGTCTGGTCGTTGATGTGCAACTGGCCGACGTTGAGCTGGTCGCCGACGGCCATGGCGCGACCGAGATTGGCGGAAATCACGCCGGCCGCCAGCCCGTATTCGGAGCTGTTGGTGAGTTCTATCGCTCCCTCATCAGTCTTGAACGAGACGATGCAGGCGACGGGTCCGAAGATTTCCTCTTCGAAGGCGACCATGCCCGGCTGGACGCCGGCAAGCACGGTCGCGGCATAAAAGCGGCCGTCATGCGTGCCGCCTGCGAGCAGTCTGGCTCCCTTGGCGACGGCATCGTCAACGATCCTCTGGATGTTCGCGACCTGCGCATCAGAAATGATCGGGCCGAGAGCGACCTGGTCGCTTGAGGGATCGCCCGCTGGCAGATGCCGCGCTTTCGCGACGAGACGCTCTGTGATTGCCTGCTCGATCTTCTCATCGACCAGCACCAGGCCGGTAGCCATGCAGATCTGGCCCTGGTGCAGGAAGGCGCCCCAGGAAGCGTTGGAGGCGGCGATATCGAGGTCGGCATCGTCGAGGACGATCAGCGCATTCTTGCCGCCGAGTTCGAGTTGGACGCGCTTCAGGTGACGGCCGCACACCTCGCCGACCCGGGCGCCGCCGCGGGCAGATCCGGTAAAGGAGATCATCGCCACGTTCGGGTCGCTGCACAGCGCCTCACCAGCATCGGCGCCGCCAGGCACGATGTTGAGAACGCCCTTTGGCAGACCGGCTTCCTCGAAGATCCGGGCGATGATGATGCCGCCGGAGATCGGCGTGCGCGGATCGGGTTTATGGACGACGGCGTTGCCGAGCGCCAGCGCTGCCGCAATCGATCGGACCGAAAGCACCAGCGGGAAGTTGAAGGGCGAGATCACGCCGACGACGCCGTGCGGCACGCGACGCGCATAGTTGGCGCGCGCGTCCATCCCGGGCAGGAACATGCCCGTCGGCGTGATGGCGAGCGTTGCCGCATGACGGATGAAGAGGACGCCGTGTTCGATCTCGATTATCGCCTTGGGGTGGATGGAGCCAGACTCCTTCATGATCCACTGGGCGAGCTCGCCGCCGTTTTCCTCGAGCAGATCGGCCGCTTTGTTCAGGATCCTGGCGCGTTCGACCGGAAGCGTCTTGGCCCAGCTCTTCTGGGCGGCACGGGCTTCGCCTGCCGCTTGCGCGACGTCCTCCGGGCCGCCGAAGCCGACCGAGGCGAGTACAGTGCCGTTGGCGGGATTGGTCACGTCGATCGTGCCGCCGCGTGTTTCAGCCCATTCGGATATGAAGGCGCGGCCGGTCCAACGGCCCGCGTCGAGAAAGTTCCGGTTATGCATGTTCATTGGTCGAAGTCCTCCGCGGTCTAGTTGGATGGAAGAAGACCTGGCTTCGCCGCTCCCGAGGCGAGGGTGATTTCGCCACGTTTCCGGGCTGTCGCTGGTGCAATCCTCCGGGCCGCATCCTCCGGCGGCCTCCCAAGGCAGCGCAAGGAGCATGCCAGTTTCAGCGCCCATCCTTGCAGCACCGTCATTTTCCGGCGATGGACCTGAAACAATTGCATTTTTGCAGCTTGCATGGTGGGCCGGCACTGGCGCCAGGAGAACTTGCCCTTCTTCAGGAAATAATGCAAGGTTTCATCATTTTCAGAATTTCATGAAAGGCGCTTGATGCATAACAGCGAACGTCCCCCGCAGCTCATCTCCCTCGCCGACGCGTCGAAGACGACGGGCAAGATGCTGTCGAGGGGCGCCTTCAGTGAGCTCGAGACCGGTGCGTCGCCCACCTTGACCGAACTCACGGAAGCCCTGCATTTCGCCCTCGGCGACGGCCGTATCTGGCTCAACGACCAGCGCATGGTGCTGATGCAGTCCCAGGTGCTCGGTCGGCTGCGACAGGAGATCATCGAGGCTTTTGGCGTGGAGACGGCCAAGGGCATCTTCATGCGTGTCGGCTACATGCAGGGCGTCCGCGACGCCGAGCTCGTTCGCAAGCGCTTCCCCAACCAGGATCTGACGCATGCATTGGCGGCAGGGCCGCGCGTCCATACACTCGAGGGCTTCGTGAAGGTCACGACCAGGCACTTCGAGTTTGACAGCGTCAAAGGCACCTATCTCGGCGAATTCCAGTGGGACGATTCCTCCGAAGCCGCCGAGCATATCGCCCATCATGGCCTTGCGAGCGAACCGGTATGCTGGATGCAGAGCGGCTATCCGACCGGCTATACCAGCACCTTGTTCGGACGGCCGGTCATTTTCCGGGAGACCGAGTGCGTCGCGATGGGGGCGCCGCGCTGCGTGGTGGTCGGCCGGAACGCCGAGGAGTGGGGCGAAGATGCACCGGAGCGGGCCTATCTCGGGCTCGAATGGAAGCGTACACGGCGCCCCCCGCGGCTAAAGGTCGAGCCCGTCCAATCGGCGGCGGAGTGCCCTCCGACAGGCAAGGACGAAACGCGGCGCGTCCACGACCAGATCGTCGGCGTTTCTGCCAGCTTTCTGCGCGCCAAGCTGATGGTGGAGAAGGTCGCCGACACTGAGGCGACGGTTCTGCTGATCGGCGAGTCCGGCGTCGGCAAGGAGATCTTCTCTCAACAGCTCCATCGGCTGAGCGCCCGCGCCAGACGACCTTTCGTGCCGATCAACTGCGCCGCGATACCCGAGGGTCTGGTGGAGTCGGAGCTGTTCGGCGTCGAAAAGGGCGCCTTCACCGGAGCGGTCGCTTCGCGGCCGGGCTACTTCGAGCGAGCCGGCGGCGGCACCATCTTTCTCGATGAGATCGCTTCACTCGGCTATGCCGCCCAGGGCAAGCTGCTGCGGGCGATCCAGGAGCGCCAGATCGAGCGGGTCGGGGGTACGCGCACCATCCCCGCCGATGTCCGCGTCATCGCCGCATCCAACGTCGATCTTGCCGACGAGGTGCGCGCCGGTCGCTTCCGTCAGGACCTCTATTTCCGTCTCTGCGTCTTTCCGATCGTCATTCCGCCGCTGAAAGAGCGGCGTGACGATATCCCGCTGCTCGTCGACCACTTTCTACGCCTGTTCCGTGAACGCCATCGCCGAGATGTCGCCGGCCTGTCCCGCCGGGCGATGGACGCGCTCCTGGCTTATGATTTCCCCGGCAACATCCGGGAATTGCAGAACCTGATGGAGCGGGGTGTTATTTGCGCGGAGCGAGGCGGTCAGATCGACGTTCAGCATCTCTTCATAGCCGGCGAGGTCTCGCCCGTTTTCCCACAAGCACTTAGTCGGGAAGGAAAGGTCACGGCAAAGCCGTCACGCCCGACTACTTCCGACCCAGCCACAATCCCCGCGCGGATTTCCTCTGCGGGGGATCTCGCTACAGCCGAGAGCGCTCTTTACGAAGACGCCCTGCGGCGCGCCGGGGGCAACGTCTCGGCTGCCGCGCGAAGTCTCGGCTTGACCCGCGCCAAACTAGAATACCGGCTGCGAAAAATGGGCCTAATCGGCTGAGAAGCTCGGCAAAGCGGGCACACACGACGCCGCCGAACGATGCGGCGCGTACCCCAACTTCTTGACGGCATGATAATAGTCGATGAAGCCCAATCGAACCATTTCTTCGGGCACAGGCAGCAGTCTCTGTGACTGTACGTTTTTCAACCGTCGAATGCCGTTGGTGCGAAGGATGATGATGTAACCCTTATCGTCCTTTGCAATGTCGTCGACTGCCAACCCCGCAAACTCTTTACGTCTGGCCCCAAGATAGGCGAACAGGATCGGCAGATAGTGACCTGCCACTGAACTTTCATCCAGCGGCGATTAGAGCCTCGGCGGTTTTCGATACGCCACTTGGCGCGGTGGGAGCAACCGGCGGAACGCGTAGCCTTCATCAGCGTCGCGGGTGGGTCGATCTTTCCGGTTCCCATCCGTCGCGAAAGGGTGGGATGCGGTCATTCGCTCCGTTTTGACCGGCGACAGCGTCGCGCCGAGGGGAGACACTGTGCGGCTAGAACTGGGTGGCAATCATCAATGACGCATTCCGCCGACCTCATTGCGGCAGAATGTTCTGGTTCATGTGGAAGAGATTGTCTGGATCGTAGTCGCGCTTGACCTTCTGAAGTCTTGCGTAGGTTTCTGCACCGAACGCGCCGCGAACCAGATTCTCACCTTCACCAAATCCGGAAGTTCAGATACAGGCGACCGGTGGAATAGGGCTGCATGCCCCGCCAAACGTCGCGAACCCACCCGATGTTGGGGTCGTCGTTGGCCGGATCGGACCAGATTGCATCGAGGCTCAGCATGATAGGCATGGAGCGGTCGCCAAAGGCGGTGGCATCGGCGGCAACGCGCTGTACCGCACCGCCAAACTTCCAGATCGAGGCAAACGTCTTCTCGGACGGGCGTTTCGCCATCCGCGTGGCGATATCGGCGATAGCGCCGTTGTCGAGGCCAGCGAGGTAGGTTGACTTCCAGTAGCAGCGGTCCGGCCCGTGGGAAACAAGCCGTCGTAGATGGACTGCAGTGCACGGTATGGCATGCGGCCGCTGAAATCGAGCAACGGTTCACCAAAGCCGCGCAGGGGCCGCGTCACACGCAGCCCTTCTTCAGCCGGATGGTGGGCATAGCAGGAGGGCAGACAGCGCTGGCTGTAGCCCGCGGGGAAGCCGAGTTGGCGGTCCTTCCCGTGACCTCAATTCTCGCCGCCGCTCCCGACGTCATGCTTGTCGGGCGGTTTCCGTCGGAACTCCAAAGTTACATCGACTTCGCCATTGGCATCAGCGCTGATCCAAAGGACACAGAAGCTGCCAAGCAACTGTCGGAATTTCTGATGTCGGCTGACGTCGATGGCACCTTGGCAACAAAGGGCATCGAGCGCGGCAAAGGGCATGCTACATAAGCAGCGATCGGCTCACGACCACCGGCTGATGGGCATCGCGGTGGCAATCTCGTGCTGGTGCCCAAGAGTCGGCTCTGGGGCCAAAACCAGGATCTCCAGACCGTATCCACGTGCGGCCGCAACGGGTCGAACCCATCCCTACCAGCCGCTCCGAACGTCTTGAAAGTCCGCCTTGGTGACCTTGGAAATCTAAAACCCCAGCGTCCGCTTTCAGGGCGTGCATCCAAGACCGTGCAAGTCCCAAATGGTGAAGGGTTTCGGGTGCCGTCAGGCGTACGAAAGCCTCTCATGCAGGAACCCGCGGTCGGCATTCTGTGAGCTATGGGGTTTTGTTTATCGGATCTTCCGGCGGGCCGCTGCTCGCAGCGTCGCTTGTCGGTCCCAGCGGGTGAAGATTGGTGTTTTCGGGTGTGACCGCCGACAGTTTCGTGGTGATTGGGAGAGCGTTTGGCCGGCTGGAAGCCAGCGCCGTTCGGACTGGCGCAGGCCCTCCCGTTGGCCGGCTCTGTTTTGAGTGGACCATATGAATGGATCTGCCATGCCGGGTCATGACGCACTCTCCCGGTTCGTTATTGCCTTATCTGGCGGTCCGCGCGGTTGCCGCCAGCGTTCGAACACCTTGATGACGATCATACGTCCGCCGCAGCATGGGCATGGCGGGCGGATATCGTTCGGCTCATCGGCTGCGTCGTCAGCGGGCGGCGGGACAGCGTTCAGGAGGTCGCGGGCGCGAGCGATGCTGATCTTTCGGGAGCTGCCGGCGAGCAGACCGTAATGCCGGATGCGGTGGAACCCGCGCGGCAGGACATGGAGCAGGAAGCGGCGAATGAACTCGACGGTCGCGAGCGTCATGATTTGCTGCCGGTCGCGGCCGTCGCGGCGGTAGTCCTTGTAGCGGAAGGTGACACCGGTCTCGTCGAACGAGATCAGACGACTGTTCGAGATGGCCACCCGGTGCGTATATCGTGACAGATAGGCAAGAACCGCCTCAGGTCCCGCGAAGGGCGGCTTGGCATAAACGACCCAACGCTTCTTTCGCACCGGCGACAGGTGCCGTACGAATGCCCGGCGGTCAGTGAGATGCGCAGCCGAACCGAAGAAGGTGAGCCGCCCGGCATCGTGGAGTTGGAGCAGTCTCGTGAGGAACAAGCGCCGGAAGAGCTTGCCTAGCACACGCACCGGCAAGAGGAATGCAGGACGTGACGATATCCAGCGTGACCCATCAAGGGAGATGCCGCCGCTTGGCACGATCATGTGAACATGGGGATGATGGGTCATGGCTGATCCCCATGTGTGCAGCACGGCGGTCATGCCGATGCGCGCGCCGAGATGCTTCGGATCGGCGGCGATCGTCAGCATCGTTTCCGATGCGGCCTTGAACAGAAGGTCGTAGACGAGCGCCTTGTTGTAGAAGGCGATCGCGGCGATCTCGGTAGGCAGCGTGAAGACGACATGGAAGTATCCGACCGGCAAGAGATCAGCCTCGCGCTCGGCGAGCCATGTGCGTGCGGCGGCGCCCTGGCACTTCGGGCAGTGCCGGTTCCGGCAGGAATTGTAGGCAATGCGCCACTCTCCGCAATCCTCGCAGGCCTCAACATGGCCGCCCAATGCAGCGGTGCGGCAGTGCTCGACCGCCGACATCACCTTGAACTGGGCCAAGCTGAGGTGTCCCCCATGGGCTTTCCGATAGGTCGGCCCGGCAACACGGAAGATATCGGCGACCTCGATCGAGGTGCGCATGGCTCAGCCGTCGGGCGTTTTGCCTTCCATCAACGCCATCAGCCGGTCGAGGGGCCCTGCGACCGCGTGAATAGTCCGGGTGGAGACCTTGGCATAGAGCGCGGTCGTCTCCAGCTTGCTATGTCCGAGCAGAACCTGGATGACGCGGATATTGGTGCCATCCTCCAGAAGGTGGGTAGCAAAGCTGTGCCGTAGGGTATGCGGGCTGACGCGCTTGTGAATGCCGGCGACATCCGCGGCTTCCTGAACCGCGCGATGCAGCTGCCGCGACGAGATCGGGTCGGTGCGGCTGCGCCCCGGAAACAGCCAGCCATGAGGCAGCATCACGCCGCGCCGCTTTCCTTCGCGCCACCACAGTCGCAGCAGTTCAAGGAGTTGCGGAGAAAGCATGGCATTGCGATCCTTGCGTCCCTTGCCTTGTTCAACGCGGATCAGCATGCGCGTCGAGTCGATGTCATCGACCTTGAGATGCGCGACCTGGAGACGCGCAAGCCCGCGCCATAGGCCACGCCAAGCGCCGCTTTGTATTTGATGCCTGGCGCCGCCTCGAGCAACCGCGCAGCTTCCTCCATGCTCAGCACGTCGGGTAGCTTGCGTGGATTGCGGGTTATCACCAGCGCTCGCGCCAGATCCCGCCGCTTTAGCGTCACCGCAAACAGAAAGCGTAGCGCCGAAACCGTGCTGTTGATCGTGGCCGGACCACACCGTTCTCATGCTGATACAACTGGAAATGTCGTATGTCCTCGACCGTTGCGGTGTCAGGGGTACGCCCAAGAAACCTAGCGAAGCGCCGGACATGACGGATGTAGTCCTGCTGAGTGTGAGATCCCAACCCTCGCATCACCATGTCTTCCTGCATGCGCTGGCGAAGCGGTGTGGTCGGGGCATCATTGGAGAAGCTGGCCATTGAACGTTCCTCTCGTTGAAGGGAACTCAATGGTCAGGCAACACCAACAGCCTGCCTAGAACTTCGGATAATCACACCAACCTCACCGCGCACGCCCTCCCGCGAAGCGGGTTCGTGCATGAGGGCGCAATGCTGCCGTTCACAGACTTAGGCGTGGACGTCGCGAAGAAGCGTGCTCCCACGAGCCCTGCACGGCTCGTTGCTGTGATGTTCACTTTTTGGGCCAACGAGATCGCCTAATGTATAGACTGGCATTTGAACCGATTGGCCACGTCTCGCGACCGTGTGGTGGTATGGTAGGCCCGGCAGGACTCGAACCTGCAACCAATCGGTTATGAGCCGACGGCTCTAACCATTGAGCTACAGTCCCCACCAGAAAGGTTTCTAGGGACAGCAAACCGATTGATCAAGCTCGGGGCGCAATGGATTTCGCGAACTCTGGCGCTACCAGGGAAGCAGCCCAGCTTCCCGCACGCCCGCCTGTTCGTATCCCTTCAAGGCGTGAAGATCGCCGGCAGATGGTCAGTCGAGTCCGATGACCTTCGCCGGTGCGAATGTTTGAAAACTCTTCACCCCGGAAATCATGCCGGTTTTGAAGAGCGGTGTCCCAACGGCACCTTTCATCCAGCACTCCCGCTTCTTTTTGATATAGGTGAAGGCAACGCACCGGTCATTGTCGATGCAAGCGAGTCGGCACTGAAGAGGGGTTGCGTTCGAGATCGACGCACGAACGCCGAGATCGCCCCCAGGTAGATCCACATCCTCGAACAGCGCCTTCTTTGGGTCGATCGTGCCCATGCTAAATGACGTTGGATCTGGATCCGCGCTCGCCAGGAATTTTCCCGAGATCGCGACCGAGTTGCCATCGGCGCGACCTTCGTTTGCTTTCAGGAAACAGTTCGGTCCACGCACAATCTTCGGATTGGCATTGAAGGTGAACGCCTTGCAAGCGCCATTCATCTCCAGACAGCTCGTGGCGCATTCGGCGACGTCGGCCGTCCTTTTCGAGGTGAGATCATCGCCAAACAGGTCAAGGCCAGTGTAGACGGCGATACGCGTCGGTTTACGAGCAAACTCCTCGATCGCCGACAGTTTCTCGCTTTGACCGTGGCCTATAGGCGATGCAGCGCCAACTTGGCTGTTTGACTCAGATGAGGCAGCCGCAATCGAGTTTGCCGTTGAAGGTGGCGCACCCTCGGACGTGACGATCGGAGTTGTGGACACCTGTTCGTTCGATGTCGTCGCCGTGCCCTTGCGGTTAAGTTTGTAGCGGCCAATTTCCTCGCGTGAGAACACATGCATCTGTGACGGAGGCGTCTTGAACATCGTGGTCATGACCTCCGGCGGAGTGTCGAAGCGAGCGAGCATGTCAATGATATCGGAGATTGACAGCTGTGCGCTTACCAGGTCGTTCGATTCACTAGAGATCTGGTGGACGCCAAGCTCACCGTCCACCTGCCGTTCGACACCCGCCATAAAAACGAAGGCGCAAGCCGAGTAGCAACCTTTCCCTTTTGGGATAAAGGTGGAGAGGCGCCTTTCGTGCACGTCGTCCGCAATCAACAGCGCCATCTGAACAGCGCCACCGACGCTATCTAGCACCAGCAATCTAGCTTTCTGCGAAGCGTGAAGCGCCCGCCTGAAGTTCAGAGCGGAATAGAGGTCGATTTCGCCGCTGAGTGTGATGACGCTTGGGTCGCTCTCCTCGAACGAAAAAGGGCCAAATTTCTTTGTCCCGGCCAATGCCGGATCATACCCAAGCGAAATGGCCAAGCAGAAGGCCAGCATGCGGACGAGGCCGAACTTAAAACTCGGCATATTTGTGCTCCCAGGCTTTGTTTATATTCAGTGAACATTGATCAAGTTCAAGTTGCAACACAAAAAAACCATAACGGTTAATAGTGCGGTGCACCTCACGGACAAGTCGACCCGCGTTTCAACCGCGCCCCGACTCCCCCGGGATCGGACAAGTATCAATGTGGGCTTGCTGTCTTGGGAAAAGCGTTGAATGATACAACCCAGGGCGGGGATCTCATGCGGCAATTTCTTGTTGGCGCGGCCGTAGTTGTAACAATCATCTATTGGATCGGTTCGATTGGTGACGAACGGGCCGCAGTCGACGAAACGCGGCTATCTTCAGGAACCGTTGCTCGAGAGCAGAAATCCTCGGCCGACGGTCGCACCCAAGTCTCTACAGCGACGTTTCAGCAAGACCAGTTCTCTGTACTGTCTGATAGAGCAGACATGGAGAAAGTGGTCGCAACGGTTTTCGTGCGCGGCAAGCGCGTCGCCTTACGAGAAGGACCTGGGAAGAAGTTTTCGATCCTTGATCGGTATGATGCGAGTCGATCGGTCCGCTTGCTTTCGGTCGATGGAGAGTGGTCGCGCGTCCAAGAACCTCACGCGGCGGGAGGGTTGGATCGCATCGCATCTCCTAAGTACCGATAACCCACGGTCAGAGCCAAAGAGCGATACACCCGCATCTGTAGAGTCATCTCCTAAAGAGCCAATCAAGGTTCCGCAGATATCCGATTCCATGATCGTACAGCGCATCATCGCTGAGTCGATCTCCGGCTATAGCGGATCGTGCCCTTGCCCGGAAAGTCGCGAACGGGCCGGACGACGCTGCGGGCGCAGGAGCGCATATTCGAGACTCGGGGGTGCTGCCCCAATCTGCTATCCCGGCGATGTCTCAAGGGCAATGATCGATGCGTTTCGCTCGCGATTGTGACGCGTTGGGACATTGATGCGGATTGGGGCATTCGGCCCATGATGACGGGTAAGCCGAGAGAGCAAAGAAATCGATGCGGTATCAGCCTGTCACTGCGCGTTCGCGGACGAACGTCATTTGGCTTGGAGCAGATCGTTCCACCTTATCCTCAACAGAGGCTTCGTCGTTTTGGGAAGCTTCGAGCGATCAACCATTCGCGACGAGACTTCAAAGTCGGCGTTGATCTTCACGACGA
>NZ_JASKLT010000027.1:0-40242 GCF_030124405.1 Sinorhizobium sp. 7-81
ACACCGTTGGCGACATCGTCAAGCTCTTCGAGCCGCAAGAGTGTGCGAACTACTTCGCAGCAGCAGGATATGACCCGGATTAAAGTGGACGTGCTCTAGTTGTGCGAGCTCCTTTCAGCAGGGGAATTCGCGGGTGTGAGCTGGACAGCGATGAAGCAGCTTCTTTTCGCCCGCATCACGAAGGAAAACGACCACGCTCTGCGTCAGCGGCAGTGTCACGTGTCAGCCGGACGGTTCCGCCACCGCTGCCAGAACCTGAAACATGCCTCGAGCGCTTCCCCACAGGCGAGGTGCCGGTCAGGCAGCGTCATTGGGCGGCTCTGCACGATTTTGAAGTTCCGTCCACTGTCCGTCGCAGGTCAACCCAATAGACCGTCGCAATCGTGCGCTCTCGCACCTTGAACCATTCATGACAGCTTTTCTCATCCAGCTTCCCCAACACGATGTTCGGCCAAGGCGCTCGCATCATCGTCGCTGTCAATTCCGGCAGCGCTATTCATGCAGGCGGTTATGACCATTGTCAGTGCCTTTGAGCGGTAGCCGACAATTCTGTCGGCTTTGCCGATTTACTTACAGGGGCCTTGCCGGCGTCGCCAGGTGCTCGGAACCCCCAAAACTAGATTTTCGCGCAGGCCTGTCTCGCTTTTCTGTCCATTCACTCCAAGCGGCCGACGGTGAGTATGCCGGCAGCGCCGAAAATCCTGGTTCGTTGACGGTGGAGACGCTCGCCGGCCGCGCCGGCGTCGTCGAATACGAGTGCCGTTGCGCGGGGATGCGTCAGGCGTGCGCCACGTTAATGCCGCTTGAGCCTCGTTCGATGTCGGACAATGGACATGCAAGACGGCCGCTATGCCGTTGTATTAGAAAGAGAGTTTCCTTTGGCACACATATTGCTTCGAGGCATTCGCAGACGCGTCACGGACCGACTTATCTCGCAAAGGTATCGAAATGCTAGCACAATGGTTTCTGCCGGGCCCTACTTCCGATCGTCAGGGAGCGGATCGTTTCAGATGCAGAAGTAACTGGCCGGTCGAGCCGAGGCCGCACCGGCGCATTTTCCGCTGCTGTGCCCCCGCCACCGGCATGAGGGGTCGAGCAAACCCGCCCGCCGTCACGACCGTCGACTCTTTTCATAAGCGGGTTTCGCGCGCAGCAATCTTGCCGTGGCCGTGGGAGGAGTGATCGATGCCGACGCGCTCAAGCGTGATTTGGATCAGATATTCGGCAAGTCTCTTGCCGAATCTTCCCTAATGCCAATGCGGAAACCACGCCGAAGCCGGGCAGGAAAACTTGCATTGAATGTCGCGTCTGGCGGGGTGATCCGGATTCAAGCAACAGTAGGAACCTAAATCATGGCTCACTCTGCCGACCTCGACCTGTTCCGCCAACGAATTGCCGAGGCGCTCCCTTCAGCCAATATTCCAACCCTACTGCTCCTTCTGTATCAGTTCACAGGACAGGAGTACTGGCTCAACCCGCCGTTTGTCCCCGTGAAGAGTGGCTGGGGCGACAACGATTCCGGAGGCCTGGCGGCCGAATTGCAGACGGAGATCCGCGACGCAGCACTGGCCGCCTTCATCGCTTGGCGCCACGGCGCACACGTCGTCAAGCAGGACCTGTCGGCAGAAGAGTTGATCCGCATGCTGACCGTGTCGGAGGCCGAGCCTATTCCGCCGGAATACGCTGACATGATGATCCATAAGCTGCAGAGGTATTCAGGCGCCATTCCGGATCCGGTGTCCTTGCCAGAGGGGTTTCGTGTGCTCGTCATCGGGGCGGGCATGTCCGGTGTTGCAGCCGCGATTCGGTTACGACAATTGGGCATCTCTTACATCCAAATCGAAAAGCAAGACAGCACCGGCGGGGTCTGGCACTCACATCACTATCCTGGCTGCGGAGTGGACACGCCCGGACATCTCTACTCCTACACTTTTGCAAGTGGCGACTGGAGCAAGTTCTTCCCGTTGCAGAAGGAAATCGACGACTACTTCAACCGTGTTGCCCGCGACTTTGAGATCGAGAGCTCCATCCGCTACGGCATCGAGTGCCTGGTCACCCGCTATGACGAAGAGAGCCGGACTTGGCACTCCCGGTTACGCCTGCCCAACGGTACGGAAGAAACCCTCGTGACCAATGTGGTCATCTCGGCCGTGGGTGGCTTCACCACGCCGAAATGGCCCATCATTTCGGGCCTGCGCGACTTCGACGGCCCGGTGGTACACACCTCGGAATGGGATCCAGAAGTCGCGCTCGACGGCAAACGCGTGGCCGTGATTGGAAATGGGGCCTCGGCAATGCAGGTTGTTCCCGCCATCGCAGATCGGGTGGGTGCGTTGACAATCTTCCAGCGTTCACGCCAATGGGCGGCGCCCTTCCCGAAATTTCAAATGCCGGTCCCGGAACCGGTGCAGTTCTTACTCCGCGAGGTGCCACACTACGAATGGCTGTACAGGCTAAGGCTGAGTTGGATTTTCGACAGTGAAGTGCACGAGGCCCTGCAGAAGGACCCGGCCTGGCCGCATCCGGACCGTTCCGTGAATGCGGTAAACGACGGCGACCGCGAGACTTACACACGATACATCGAGAAACAGCTGGCGGGGCGCCCTGACCTCATGACCAAGGTCATCCCGCCGTACCCGCCATTCGGCAAGCGGATGCTCCTAGACAACGGCTGGTACAAGACCCTACTGAAGACGCATGTTACGCTGGTAGACGCCGCTGCTGCGCGTGTTGAGGGGAGATCAATCCAAGCGATAAATGGCGAAACGCATGAGGCAGATGTTCTCATCGTCGCCTCGGGCTACGATACCACACGCTATCTACTTCCGATTCAGGTGATCGGACGCAACGGTCGGACAGTACGTGAGGTCTGGAACGATGATGACTGTCAGGCTTATCTTGGCACTGTTGTAGCGGGATTCCCGAACTTCTTCATGCTCTATGGCCCCAATACGGCGCTCGGCCATCGCGGCAGCTTTATCTTCACGATTGAAAGCCAAATCGACTACGTGCTGAGTGTTCTGCGCCAGATGGGCGAGAAGAAGCTTGTTGAGGTGGAATGCCGGCAAGATGTATATCAACGTTACAACCGGACAATCCAAACAATGCATCAGCAGATGATCTGGAGCCATCCCGGCATGTCCACCTTTTTCCGTAACGACCGTGGGCGAATCGTAACGAACAGCCCTTGGCGCCTGATCGATTACTGGAAGTTGTTGAAGGAGGCGGATCTCGGTGACTACCGTACCATTTCGCAGGTTGGTTCCCGATCAAAGGCTTCGGTTGAAGCGGTTTGACAGGGCGGTCAACGACCCGCTCACGACCACGACCTCGACCTCTCGAGGATCTGGTCAGTATACGAGCCAGGAAGAGCCAGCATCGCGGGGCAATAGGTGACAAGATGGCTATTAGAGGCATGGCCCGCAAATTGGCCCGAAATCGAACGCGCAGCCTGATCGTCGGTATTGAGGGTGAGGAAATTCAGTCCTTCGGCAAAGCGCGGTGGGTTCGATGAACATCGCCCAAAACCATAAGCGTAAGGAAGGTCCGCGGCTTGGTAGTACAGTTGCTGAATCCTGCTCCAAGCGAAGATGTTGTAGAGGCCGATCCTGCCTTTATACGGCACACTGCCCTACGTAATCGCTATTCCCATCAGCCGAACCTGAGAAGTCATTTCCATTGCGAAAAATCGTGAATAAGATCGCCATAACATAACTCCCTCACGAGTGCTTGCGAGCGTCAGCCGCGCTTGCTCGGACAGGGCGTGCCGCGGCCGCGAGCTTGGGGTGGACTCATCAGGAAGGTGCTGCTTCACGTTTGAGGGTGCTGCAGGATCGTGTCGTTGTTGACCGGAAGATGCTTCGTCAGACCTCTGCCGGTGCCGGTAGACGCGAGGCCTATTCAGGAGTTTGGCATGGTGGAAAGCTCCTCTTCCGGGGTGAGGCGCGGGCAACATCCGCATGATTTCGGCCTTTCGGGCGAATTTATGGGTGCCGCCTCACCATCTCGGCGGTCGAGAGCCCAGCGTCGCTGCACGCAAGTGACGCTTCACCGCAGAACTGGCCTCTCATGCCGTTTTGCAGCGTCACCCAGAGCGAAGTACTCCATAGCACGTCTCTCATTTTCGGACCTCCTCAAAGGTCGTATTGAGAACCGCCAACCCTCCTGTTCGCTCCCAACACTACACGGGTTCTTTGCCCTTGGTCACCATCCGTCGACCGCGTAAGATGTTGCCCATCCGGCAGGTTTACCCCAGGCGACTGCGGAAGGTGTCTCCGCCAATTCGCCTCCGTGAGGAGACCAGGCCTTGGCCATCCTCGTACAGGTTCGCATTGCGCATGACCAGGGATGACCACTGGTATGGTCCTCTCCACCTGCAATATAGGGCTGGGCACCCCGATCACGGCAAAACGCGCAGGTAGCACTGTGAGTCGCTCGGCGGGCCGAAACGGCCGAAAATCTGCACGATAGCGGATTGCGTTTGCTCGTCGGACAGATTTAGCGACGCCGACAGCAACGTCGCGGTGATGGCGCGACTGTCCGGCCTTCCACCTTCGACCACCGCAAGACAAGTCAAGAATAGGTGGATTTCCGCGGGGTCGGATTGATCCAGGATGAGGCAATTGAATGCGATCGGTTCCCCGTATTTCCTCAGGTAGCTACTAATTGGCTTCGCCAGGCCGCTGCCTTGGCGGTCGCCGACAGCATTTGCACAGATTGACGCAAGGGCATGGGGCAAATCAGTATCGGCAATCGTGCCGTTCAGCTTCCTTGAAGTCGAGGCGGTTTCCACCAGGTTCGGTATCATTTGCACGGCATTCTGCCACGTCCTAGCATCCAGATTGCGGTTTGGATCTTCGGATAGTTTCCGGATCAAGGCAGAGCAAATCCTCTCTGCTTCCAGCGGTTTGCTCTTCTGGGGGGCTATCACCACGAACAGGCCCGCAGCTGTTTTTGCGAATGGGTTCATGTTTGCTTCTTTTTGGAGACGGGACAAAAGTCCGCTGGCCGGGGGCGCGAGAGAGCGTGGCAGTCCGCAAAGGTTCGCCGGACTGCTCTGTTACATCCAATGACGCGGGGAAGGTTGGCCAACCCCATGCCGTTGGTTGCGCTGCTTTTCGACCAAAGGCTCACGATTGGACCGGCTTCAATTCTCCTTCCGGCGTCGAGCCGCCGTCGAAGAAGTTCCTCGCGTTCTTGAACTGCTTGGTGGAGTTTGCATTCACGAGCTTCCGGAAGTTTTCGTAGTCGGAGCCGTGTTTGCGGATCCGTCGAGTCTGAACCAGAGTGTTGACCTCGCTATAGTCGATGTCGACGTTGACGTATTGCGCCGAGGAGCAACAGGATTTCAGCTCAATGAAGTGCTCTTTGAACTCAATCTGACGCAGAACGATCGCTCCGTAATCATAATGTCCGCCTGCCCCATTATCGAGAAGGTAGCTCTGGTAGGTGCATGTCAGCGCTTTGTATTGCTGCGCCTTGCCGTTGGCCCTGAAGGTGAGGTCGCCCATCTTTGTGAGGAAGGACTGGAAATCCATCAGCAGCGATGCCCCGTCGGTAATGATCGCCGTGGCAAGCAAGGAGAGGAAAGTGGCCGAGACAGAAGTGCCGACAAGCCTGTTTGAATAACTCTTCAGTTTTTTCCCGCCAATCGAAACATCAGGGATGTTTGCAATAACGTCTGTCCAGGTGTTGATGTCCAGTTTTTGCGAATCAATGGCGGGATAATGGGTATGCATATAGTCGTGAATGAGTCCCCCTATCGCCAGGAGGTTGTCCCCATTCTCATTCATGACGCGACTGTACTTCGGGTCGTTAGGTTTCTGGCCGATGAGGTGAAACTGTATTGTCCCGTGATCGTTGGCGATCGTGTCGTCACTGGGGGGCGTGGCATCTGGTTGGGCCAAAACCAGGGGCTTGGCGTAGAAAAACGCCGCCGCCGCCTCGTAGTTCTTGAGCGAATAGCTCTGTTCACGCTCGTGAACATTCAATGCAAATGCGTTCGACATGATTATCCTCCTGTGGGAGACCTGAGCGTTGCTGTGGCAGCCGTGAGCTGCCTGGAGTGCGTACACCTAAGAGCGATATGATTTTTGCGCGCCTCCACTGCTGTATACCATTTCGCTCCGGTCCTAACCTTTGCGTCGGACAGACTTTTCTTTGCCGGCTACCATTTTGCGATAGCGTAGCGGCGAGAGGCCATGAAACGCCTTGAACGCTGTAGAGAAGTTGTTGCTGTTCTCGTAGCCTAAAGATGCGGCGACCGTGGCGACGCTTTCATGCCCGCTTCGCAAGCGCGCGGCAGCCAGGGTCATCCGATAGTGCCGTAACCAAGTCATAGGGCCACAGCCAAAGGATGCCTCGAACCGGTTGACGAGCGTTGTCTTGTTCGTCCCAACCGTGCGAGCCAATTTGCTGAGAGTGATCTGCTGGTCGATCCGCTGCGCCAGCAGAACGCATGAGTCCTGCACAAGCGCATCGGCTGAGAAGAATGGCGGGGCTGAACGCCGCGCGATCTCGGCGACGCAGGCGGTAAGTCTGCTTAGAACTTCCTCCTCGATTAGCGGCCAAAGCAGGTAATCGGAGTATCCGTTGGAGAAAACCGCCCTTCGGTCCAAGCTGCCTTCCGCAACCAAGGCTAGTTGCACTAGTTCGGATGAGAGACTCACGCGAGCATGCTTGTGTTCCTCCAGCTCGCGACAATCGACGATGACAATTTGCGGGGAGCGTTCTGGCCGCAACAAACGGTGATCAACCATATCGAGCTGCGGCAGAGAGCTCGCGATTTGAGCTAACGAAGTACCTGTCACCGGGTCCGAGCCGAGATACGCGGCCAGAATGGATGCATGCACCCCAGAGGCACCCTGGGGATATGGCTGACGGAAGGCTTGACACGCCGCACGGCGGTCGACAAGGGGAGACTTAGATTGTGTAGATGGTTGAGCGTGTGAATACGCTTTCGCTTGGCAGATTGCCGAAAATCCTTGCTTCAAATTCTCGCTCGAAATGGAACGCGTCGAGTTCGCTGTGTTGGCGCAGCGCAGCCAGCTTCGCCTTCCGGCGGAGAGGGGGATAACGAACTGTCTCCGAAATATCCTAAAGACAGCCAGATTTCGGATCGGATGACACTCATTGGCTGGACGGCGCATTAGCGGTTGCCCTTGCCCTTATTATGATGCTTGTGCCAGCTCTGTTCCCGCCGCGGCGGTAATCTCGTGGCGCAGCCGGCAATGGTCCGGGTCGCGATGGCAACGCTCGTGCCAGATCAGCACGACCTCGTAGGGAGTTAGCTCCACAGGCGGATCGACAATCGCGAGCGGCAGCAAGGGGGTGATCCTAGTCGCGACGCGGCGTGGTACAACCAGCACCAGATCGGTCGCCACGATCGCCAACGCGGCCGTGAGAACGTTAGAAACCAGGACCGGCTCGCGATCCTGGAGATCTAACTTGGCCAACTCGTCGTGCACCCGGCCGAAACCGTCCTTGGAATCCGAGGCAATCGCGGCGTGGCGCAAGGCCGCGAAGGTGTCGATCGTCCATTCCTGCCCCAGGGCTGGGTGGTCGTTGCGTAGCAGGCAAGCAAAGCGGTCGGTGTAGAGCCTCCGCCGAAAGTAGCCCTGTGGAGTCGCACCGATCTGCCCAACGGCCACATCGATGTCGCCTTCATCAAGCCGTCGGAGCGCGCCGGTGAGGCGCGAATCGGTTACTATGTTGAGATTAGGGGCGCGCTCGCGCAGAAGCGGTAGGAGAGGCGGCAGCAGCACCAGCGCTTGGTGATCAGACATTGCCATTCTTACCGTTGACCGCCACTCTCTCTGGGCAAAGCCGCGGTTCACCATCCTGCGAATTGAATCCAACACTGGCGGCAGCATTTGGGCCAGGCGTTCGGCATACGGCGTCGGAAGCATGCCGCCCGAGCCGCGAACCAATAGCTCGTCATTGAAAATGCCCCGCAGCCTGGTTAACGCTCTGCTTATCGACGGTTGGCTCAAGCCCAGGTCCCGGGCCGCATGCGTGACATTACGGTGCTCCAGCAGCGCCTCGAGAGCCAACAGCAGGTTCAGGTCAATCGACGTCAGCCTTTGCCGTTGCGGTGCGGTGCGAGGGCCAGCGACGATCAGTTGCGGCCGTTCCCACGCTTTTGAAGTGTTGCCATTGCAGGCGAGCTCATCCATAGGCCTTTCCTCGTGCCTTCCCAGGCAGTGTGCTCAGGTTAACGTCTTGGAGAATTGGCCTCTGCGGTGTAGAGGCCAAGCTCCTGAGCACATCAGCGGTTTCACCAGCCGGATCGACATCATTGAATCTGCGCGCTCCCGATAGGGAATGGTAGTCGCCTGCTCAACGCTCGTCCGGGCAGGCGACGAGGGCCTTCTTGCGGTTTCGGTGGGATGGCCACGCGCGCTCGGCAGTGTTGAAGGCGATCTCGTCGAGCCAGCGAGCGGACGGCTTTTGAGAATGATCGCCCCAACCAGGTTGATGATCTGGCGCAACCCATGAGTTCTCCGCCACGCACGCCTGCGCCCTCTATTTTCCTCGGCCCGGCCGTCGGAGGAAATGGTCTGCCGTGGCTTTTATCACGACACATTCGCCACCCTCCGCGAGTTCGGAATGCTGCCTGATTTACCTAATCGCCTTCAGCCTGCTACAGGCGAGGCAGGGTCCAACGACGCCGTCAAGCCTCGGGGCGGATCCAGGCTTGAGAGAAAGTCGTCGCACCAGCGATAGACATTGTGCTTGCGAAGCCTCTCCATCATCGCGGTCCAACGCGTAATCCGCTCATCTCGCGGCATGTCCAGCGCGGTTTCTATAGCACCCGCCACGTCCTCAGGGTCATAGGGATTAACGAGGATCGCTTCGCCCAACTCATTGGCGGCACCGGCAAAGCGCGAGAGCACGAGAACACCTGGGTCACGCGGGTCCTGCGCAGCGACATATTCCTTCGCCACCAGGTTCATGCCGTCGCGAAGTGGGGTCACGAGGCCAACGCGTGCCCTGCGGTAGAGGCGGGCCAGTTCCGGTTGCCCGAGCGACTGATTGATGTAGTGCACAGGCACCCAGCCGACGGTTCCGAGTTCCCCATCGACGCGCCCCACCAACTCGGCGACGTCCTTTTGCATCGCCTGATATGCCGGTATTTTTTCGCGGGATTTCGGGGTGATCTGCAGCAGCAAAGTCTTGCGTTTGCGATGCTTGTTGCTTCGCAGGAATCGATTAAAGGCGATGATGCGGTTCTCGATACCCTTCGAATAATCAAGGCGGTCGACGCCGATCACGATGTCATAACCGGCAAGCCTGCAATAGCTGTCCCGCAGATCCTCGTCGCGCTCGGCGAGGCTTGCGAACCCAGCCGCGTCGATGCTGATCGGAAAGACGCCGCAGCGAAATGCGTTGGCATAGGTTCGGCAGTGGTCTTCGTTGATGTCTCTCAACTCCTGGCGGCGCAGGCATTCGGAGAAGTTGCTGAGATCGTTCTTGGTATGAAAGCCGACGAGGTCATAAAACGAAAGACCGCGCAGCAGAGTATTATAGTTCGGCAGAGTGACGAGCATGTCCGCCGCCGGCCATGAAGTGTGCAGGAAAAAGCCGATCCGGTTTTTGTGGTGGCGTCGGCGCAGTTCTGCCGCAAGCGGGATCAGGTGATAGTCGTGCACCCATACGACGTCGTCCTCGCGCAGGAGCAGCTCCAGCTGATCTGCGAACAGCTTGTTGACGCGGTAATATGCGGTCTCTCGCGCCTCGGAATATTCAGCGAGGTCGGCACGGTCGTGGAAGATCGGCCAAAGAACCTGGTTGGAGAAGCCGTAGTAGTACTCATCCAGATCCTTTTGAGACAGATCGATCAGCGCGTACGTGATGCCGCCGACCTCCCGCCTCGTGAAGGCTGCCGGTTCTTCGTCAGCTTTCACCTTCCCCGACCAGCCCATCCAGAGACCGTGCCTACGCCGAAGCGCGGCACTCAGCGCAATGGCCATACCGCCCGCTGGCAGTGAGCCATGCTCATCGGGCAGCGAAACCCTGTTTGAGACAACGATCAATCTACTCATCGTCACCTCCTGTCCTAGCGATAACCAACCGAGCTCGGCTCCCCAATCGTTCAGCCGGCCAGGAGAGTTCATGCCGCGCGAGCAATGAAGCAGTTGGTGTGAGTATAGATTTTGACATATCGTCAAGTGGAAAAAGACGTGCTGGTTCTTGTAAAACATAGGTCATCATATCGACCTTTCATATTTAGGTTCCTATCATGCTACCAGTCAGGATGACTGATGGTAGCGTCAGTAAGTCTCGTGAAATACATAAGGATGTCAACGATAGCGAGGTTTCAAGTGAAACAAATCTGGGCGGACATTTGGAGCTGTGCGGAAAAGCACATACGGGGTGCGCAGATGCCAATGACGGCGCTAAAGGATCGGAGGAAAACGGTATTCCGGTGGGGAAGGGGGATCGTTCTCCCACAGTGTAGTCGTACCGGCCTGGGCAATACTCTGAGTTAAGTATCCGGAGAACGCGCGATCGATCAAAGACTAGCGGCCGGAGAATTCAGTTCCTGGTCCACAGCGGCACGCCGCGTGCATGAGACTATTTGTCTGCGCTATTCTGCTATGCGCCTGATGATGATTGTCCCACCTGCTGACTGTCCCTATTTGGGTGTCATGGCCAGGAAGCCAGGCCGCACTGCAGGAGTGAACATGAAGAACATTCTCGTTGTCAGTCAGGACCCTTCAATGAGAGAGCTGCTAGTGGACTTCTTGTCTAAGCATGAGTTTAGGATCAGAGCGGTCGAAAACTGTCAGCAGGCCGCCGGCAAGGTGGCTTCCGAAGCGATAGATCTAGCAATTATTGATCTCAGCCTCGGCCGAGAAGATGGTCTTCAACTCGTTCGGGAGTTTGGCGCCAAGAGCGATCTTCCGATCATCATCATCAGCGGCGATTACCTTGGTGAGGCTGACAAGGTAACCGGCCTCGAAACGGGGGCTCGAGACTACATCACCAAGCCCTTCGGCCTTCCGGAGTTCCTAGCCCGCTTGCGCGCCGCCTTACGCGAGCGGCCGGAGCGTGGACGAAACACGATCTTCCATTTCGATGACTGGCGAGTCAGCACGAAGCGCCGCCGCTTGCGCCGAGGGACGGATTCTGAAATCAGGCTCACTGCGGGCGAGTTCAACCTCCTGATGGCCTTTCTTAGAAATCCGGGCCGGGTGCTTTCGCGCGAGCAGCTTCTGATGGCGACGCGCGTCTATGATCAAGACGTCTATGACCGCAGCATCGATGTTCAAATCCTGCGCCTTCGCCGCAAGCTGGGGCAGGGCAGGAGCCTAAGCCCGCAATATATCCGCACCGAGCGGGGCGCGGGCTATGTTTTCGACAGCGTCGTGAACGTTGAGGAACTGAGGACACGCCACTGACAACGCACTTTCGCCGTTTTCGCCTTCAAGGCCACATCTCCCGTGCGCCGTCCGCTCCGGTAGATTTCCATCGCATCCTTTCGTCAGATGAACGGGAGCCTGTTCCAAACAGGTGTATCTAATGAGGACTTGCAGTTCGTTCTCCTTCCCAGCGAGGATCAGGATGCCCAACCTCCGGCGCTCCATTCGGCGGGCCGCTAAGCTCGCGACGCCGGGATGGGGCCGGCCCTTGATACCGCAAAGACGGTCATGGACACCGGCACGCGACCGTCATCGAAAAGACGCTTGTAGAGACAATGACCCTCAGTCCATGTTCAGGAGGGGCGATATTCGCCGGCCGCACATCATCGTGCCCCGCCGAACGGCATGTGAACATACCTGGATTGCAGTCCAGGTTTCAGTCGAGGTTGGAACCCTATGAAAACACCGTGGAAATTGCTTGTTCAATTGACGTCGTCGCGGCGGCAACCAGCGAAAGTGCAAGAGAATTCGAATGGGCATGACACTGAGCCCGAGGCTCTCGAAAGCGAATCGCAACACGCGTCGGCGCTTCCGTCTGCTGATACAGCGCAAGCTTCCAGCACACCTGATCACGATGCGGGGGTCCCGGTTGATCAAGCGTCAGTGCCATTCGAGGAGACGAAAGGCCAGCCCGATGTCGTGCAGGCAACGAGCCTGCCGTTTGATATTGAAAAGGCTCAAACCCCTGCGCCCGGGGAAGCCCAACGTTCGGGTGTCGCGGATGAATTGGTGTCGAAAGGCGAGACAAGCACAAAGTCCCAAAGAAAACCGCCGATCAAGCGTCGAGAACCTGCTAAGAGAGGCCGCGCCCGCCTCGTTGCGCAGGGCGCCGCCGCCACAAATGAAGCTCAAAGTGTACACTCGTCTTCCGAGGATACTTTCTTCAATGACGTAAAAATCCTCGACGAAGAGATTAAAGAACTGCGACGACTGCTTGCTCCCAAGCTTCACCGGCAGAACCTCCAGCTTAAAAAGATGCTTGAGCGTTTCGACGTTTCGTAATGCCGTCCGGAAAACGCCGGTCGTCGGCGAAGCCTTGTCCTTGACAAAAATGAGCACGATGGCCCGCTCCTTCCGGACTTGGGGGCTTGCGGTTTCATTCAGCTGATGGGGTTGCGTTTCCCAGTCATCGCAATCGTTATGATCACCGACGTTTCTCGCACCGGGCGGACAGGGAGTGCGATGGCTTCACTAGGCCGGTGTCACCTCGTCCTCCCTCGAGCAGGATCCGCTTGAGCTCGTAGGAGAACGTCAACTGAGCGCCGCGTAAACGCTGTTCACGCTTGCAGAAAATCTCGTTGAGTAGGCCGGCACAAGGCTCAGCGGCCGATGCAGGTTCTGCGGTCGGGCAGGGCTGCGGGCAAAATGCGCATCATGACGTTCGATAAAGCCGGGCAGGAAGGCGTTGCCGCCTCTAGTGAAAGCGCGCGGCTGAACTGGCACATGCCCTGGCCATCCTTGGCATCCTTCTTCGCCTCCAAATAGTTTAAACGCGCTTTCCGACCACGCGAAGTGGGCAATTGGAAGCCCGTGACGACCGTCTTGCTGCGGTAGGCGACTGTCGGCCACAGCAGTACAGATCGGCACAATGGAGCTGTGCCAATCAGAGCGGCGGCTTCAAGATAGAGAAGGATCGCCCCCGCCGCTTACTCTATTTGCCATTCCCGGCAGCAGAACCATGGGGGCCTTGATCTCTAACGTCGGAGGCCGCATTTGTTGTTCAACTCAGCCCGTCTGAAAAGTCCTTGTAGTTCTGTTTCAACAACGAGGTCCGCGGCCTCCAGTGGCGAAACCCACCGCCTGGTCCGCTGCCCTTTCTCTCGAAAGTCATCAACTTCGTCCTTGAACTCCATCAGGAACACAGAAACCATATGGGGCGGCCTCTTGCTATCCTTAATGTAAGTATAGGAGCCGATCGGCTTCTTGCCGATTTTTCCAGTGACGCCGGCTTCCTCCAAAGCTTCACGTTTGGCGCATTTGTGCGGTTGTTCGTTTCGCTCTAAGTAACCTTTTGGAATAATCCACCTGCCTGTGCCGCGACTGGTAAGAAGCAACACTTCGGGTTCGTTTCCCTCGTTGATCCGAAGGCAGATCGTCCCGCACTGCGAGATCTGTCGATACTCCACCAGCTTGGGCGCTTTATTGATAAGCTTGGAGAGATAATCGGTAGTTGACACTGGACTCACCTCCAAGCGGCGCCGTCTTCCATTTCAACATTCGCGATTCCCGTCATCCGAATGCCGCTCGACCATTTCCGCCGCTCCTCAATGACTTCAAAGCTCATGCCAACTCGGCTGGGCTCCTGGAATGCGTGACTCGCCGAGACTTATCAGTCGTTTAGCCGTGAGCAGAACTGGAAACTGGAGAATTGGGTTATGTCGCGGGTTCGACAAAAACGACAACAAGGTTCGCGACTTTGGACGTCAATTTTCCGTCCCTTTCACTGCCGTTATAAGTGTGCTGCTTTCTCGCTTTGGGGATCGCTTTGGGGACATGGCAGCTGGTGCTTTCGGCGTCGGGTAGGTCAACTTCCCTCAAGAGAAGCAAGGTCGTTGATGCTGTCCGCCTACCCAAGCGGCATTGGAGCCGCCGATGCTGAGGGTTGGCAAAATCGTCTGTGAATTAGCCGGGACTCCTCTCAGCCCAGCTCAATATCCCCTGCTGGAAACGGAGACGCCGCAGAACTTGTTGCTGCCGGCACAACTTCGCCTGCTTGAGAGGCGGGCGAGCGGCATCATGGTCACACGTCAACCTGGGAGCCTCCCGTAAAAAAAGGCAATGCCGACGGCACATGATCGTCAAGGCATGCATGTGCTGACTTGTCACTGCATTCCAGAGCAACGCTTCTGGGGCGGAGGACGGCCCTTTCGACCGTCCAGTAATGCCAAAAGTATAGCTTACCATAAGTTGCGGGCCCACCGCCTTTTAGCCAGTTTGCCTTGACACTGTGGTCCGATGCCGATCCATCAAGATGTCATCGACAGCTATTTGGGCGCGTTTACGGTAATCCGGCTCAGGTAAATCTTGGCGGACGCTCGCTTATAACCGAGCGTGAAAAAATGCTCCGCGAGGCGATCCATCTCGCCACCAAGCGCACCACTATGCAGGCGCTTGAGCACCCCACGATACGAGAAATAGAACTCGAGCATGTTGTCCCTCCGAATAGCGGCGCGGGGGGATCCCGCACCCATCCCAAGAGGCACGAAATATTATGTGGCGGAGAATTCCAGATTAGACGGGCCTCGGCTGGCGCCGGGACGGATCCGCCACATAATCTCGCCCGGCACATAAAAACGGATCGGCCGCAAGCGCGGACGCCACCAAGGCCACAAGCCCATTCATGCCGCGCCGGAAGTCGACCGGCTGCGTCGCCACCATGATCTTCACGCCATTCGGCGAAAATCCGATCACCGGCGTCCTCGCAACGCCGCCACCATCGCTTCCGCCAACTCGGGCGCCACCGAGCCGATCACGGTCATGCGCGCGCCGGCAATCTCGATCTCAATACGACCCGCGGCATGGTGGGCGACATCCGACGGCGCGCTCTCGGAAGACATTCTATTGCCAACCACCGTCACCGGCACGAACATCGCCTGATGCGCGCGGGCTTTCGCGGATCGGTGAGAGGTCAGTCCGGCTTCGCGACGCCAGACGTTCAGCAGACCGCGATTGACGCCCCAGCGCCGGGCAATCGCCGAGATATTCACGTCGGGCGCTGCGCTTTCCGCAAGGATCCGCGCCTTCTCCTCGTCAGTCCAATTCCGCCGCTGGCGCCGACCGGTGATCACCTCGATCCGACGATACCTTCCCTCATGCCTGACTTCATCCATGGCTTCATCCATGACTTCAAGCATGGCATCAGCGCGATCTCCAACCATCCCGTTCCACTCCCGTCGATGAAGGAGCTTATCTCGCGGCCTCAATCACAAAAGGAAAGGTGGGATGTTCGTCGCGCTCACTGATCATCGCCAGTCAGCCCTGCGGTGAATGGAACAGGGTCTTCCAACTCGCCGCGGTACTGATACGCCGCGCATTGGCTGCAGTATCGGCTCTGGCACATGCACAGCGAGTGGCTCCGGTTCTAGTTCCAGAACTAGGCGCAGACATAGAAGCTCACTTCGGCTCACAACATGCGCTACCGATATCCGACCGCTAACCTCCTACGCCAGACGGGGTCTCCTTGCCGCTTACGGACATGCTGCTGGTGATCGCTGAACGTAGGAATTGGCCCTGAGGGCACTCCTGCTGTATTTCCTGTCCGCGCGTCCGAGATTTTCGCTAGTGCGCCCGCGCCAACCCACATCGATATGGCCCAATTTGTCTGTAACCGTCGTTCGCTCGCTACCATCTAGTGAGTGAGGTCATGTTCGGCGGCGGATTGCCAGGACTAGCTGTACCGCAGGGAGTACTAATTTGGCCGGAAAGATACTGGCCGCTGTTGCAGGGCAGCATGTTCTCGTCGAGAAAATCACTTCCCCTTAGAGAGTTCTGGTAAGCTATAACTTCTTTCATCGACAGCGGCGCGGAAAATATCGTTGCTCCCTCAAAGCCGGGCAATGCCTGTATCGGCTCGATGGTCGGCGGGGTCTGTCCGGGCGCGCCGGCAGCGCCAATAAGCCACGGCCCGACCGTTCCGAAAGTGACGGAGTTCGGCCGGTCAGTCGGTGTGCCGGCGTCGAAAGGAAAATGTGGAAAGCCACTGTCAAGCACGGCCTCATCCCACTGATAAGCGGTAAACGCCAGAAAATAGGTATACGGCGCGAAACGGTCGATCCGAACTTTGCCGTCTGGTGTGAAGGTAAAGTAAATCCACTCGGTTCCAGAGAAGTCGCCTGTTGGTCCCAAGAGATTCATGTCCCACGGCTTCTGCCAATAAGCGGTTCGCGCCATCCTGCCTTCAAGGAAGCTTTTGGCAACAGACCACTTTTGCCCACTTGAACTGGGCTTGGCCCCCAAAGCAAATGATAAGTATGCGTCGTTGGAATTGGAACTCAATAGGGATAGGGCGCTACCGCCATTGGGAGTGGTATTGTCACGGGTCTTTTCGACCAAGAGGATTGTAAAACCCGTGGCCGGGCTGATCGAAGCGATCTCGCGTGTTTCGATTGATGAGCCTGGTGGAAAATTAAATGAAGTCTTGTTGGTGTAAAAGTCAAATACCTGCTTTGTATTATCGGGCACCGGATAATCGGCCTCTGCCGCAGAGTCGTGTATATACAGCTTTGGGTAGTCACCAAAAACAGGCACGACCTTGGGGGTGAGGGTCTGAGACACCTTTGCCGACGCGCTTTTAAGGCAGTCAGCCTGATCCGCGCATGGAGCAGCGTGGCTTGCGCCAGCAACAAGACATGCCATTATAAGGAATGATAGAGAGAATATCTTTCCAGTGTTCATTTGAAGATCCTCGTTGAAGCGCGGTCTTGCATTAGCGGCTCAGTTCGCTGGTGTTGCGGCGCCCGAACTCGCGCAGCATATCTCCAACCACGTCGGGCCAGTCAGTGGTGATCAGATTGGTGCGATTGACGACCGCCATTTCCGGATCTCCGCGATAGTCCGGAACGATGCCTCCTGGAGCGGTCGATGTGGGATCGGTGTTGTGCCCGAAGCAGCATTTTCCAGCGCTATTGGCGACACCCTCGGGATAGTAGTTACTTTCATGATAGGTGGCGAAGCCCTGTTTTTGATCGGCATAGTCGAAATATGCTTGAAGACCGTCACCTTTGTAGAATTGGTTCATTTCAAACTGAACGGGGAACGGCGCCACATTCCACTGATCATAGACTGTATCCTGGTGAGGATCATAGCTGGAATCCTTCACGTTATCGTCGTCCGGGTTTTCAACTATGATCAACCCACCAATCAAATCGGGATTGTAGGTGGTGCGGTTCAGAAACGTGCCAATATCAACCGCATCCTTGGCTTTCAGCTTGAATACCACAGCCTTGCTGAGCTGCGAATTTTTCTTGGCCGCGAGGATGTCAAGGCAACGTTGCGTGAGTTCGATCGGATCAGTGGGATCCTGATCGTCCACCGCCGCTTTCACGTCGACGATCATCACATAGCCATGCCCATCATCGGTGATATACTGAGCTAGCAGATCAAGCGCTGCAGAGAACGTTAGGAACTTCGCAACGCGCCCTTGCGGGTCCTTAAAGACGCGCCCATGACGGTCGCGTAGATTAGCGCCCTGTACTTGCGAATAGTTTTGATTGTACAGCAGGCCGCTTCCGGTGGATTCCCGCTCGATCCTGTAGTCGTGTGATAGAATGATTTCTTTGTCCGCTGTAGAGCGCGCATCGACTTCCACGGCCTCGATCTGTGAATTCCAGGCATCTTGCAAGGCGTATGCTGAATTCTCGGGATAGACCTCCCAAGATCCGCGATGCGCCGACACTAGAATCAAGTCCGAGTCGGATTTTGGCAATCTAAACATGTTCCTTGTGATGGCGCTGACGAGATAGGGTGAAGGTTTCACCGGAAGCAGGGTCTCTGCCCCGGCATGGGATGAGAAACACATGGCAAAAATTGAAGTGGAAATAAGTGACGTACGCATCTCTAATCCTTCCGGCAAAACGGTCTGCGAGCCGGTCGGAGATTCGCCACTGCCGTCCGCTCGTAAACAAACTCACCGACGCAAGTTGCGTGCCGGATTCGCGCACCGTATGCTCTGCGCCAATTCTCGGTGCCGGCGGCCGGATCCTGCGGATCCTTTTGTCGGGCTTCCAACATTTTTGTCCGGCCCCGGAGAAAGAGGTTTGGCGGAGACATTAGGCCTTGTCCCCGGCGAGCGATCGGCCGGAAGACAGCAAAGGGATTGGCATTACCAGAGCGGTCAATGGACGCCCGGGCATTAATGTCGACCGTGCCTGGAGGTATCGGCATTCGCCGCGGATCGGCAAGATATCGCCATGAGGTATCATCGGTTCGCGAGATTGCTTAGAAGGCGCAGACCCGCCTGTGGATCGAATGTCGAGCGCCCGCGGAAAGAAGTCGACGGTCGCGTGCACAGTGGTGGCGCGGGAACTCGCCGGCTGCATGTGGGCGATTGCAATGGGAATGTCCGTTCACCGCTTTGTGGTCGGCACGACCGACGCTCGCAGTAAGACAGGAACAGCCCGGACGCATAATCGGGAATGCTGTAGCCGACCCGCGTATCAGAGCTTAATCATCGACGTCATATCAGTTCTGCTTCCACCAATGCGCGAGCTATCCTTGTGGCGGTTCTGCCGAACGGGCGACTCGGCGCGCGTTGAAACGGACATCAGAGCGGGCAGTTAACGATCGTTGACCACGGTGAGCGGGTTTCCGGGAACGCCGTGCGGGCGATCGAAGCTCGAGGGCCCCGAGCGCGTCTCTCGGCCGCTACGTCAGGAGCGCCTACCAACGGGAAAGTCAAGACGTCCCATGTGGACGGTAGGCAGCTTTGGCATCATCGGCGGCATGCCCCCGCTTCTGATCTTGCCGCGCTTCCTGCCGTTCTCGGCGACAGTCACGTTGCGAGCCTTGTCATCGGTCGTGATC
Organism: Sinorhizobium sp. 7-81; assembly: GCF_030124405.1. NCBI lineage: Bacteria > Pseudomonadati > Pseudomonadota > Alphaproteobacteria > Hyphomicrobiales > Rhizobiaceae > Sinorhizobium > Sinorhizobium sp. 7-81. The sequence goes on from NZ_JASKLT010000027.1 coordinate 18,945, forward strand.
GCATCCGCGCCGGTTACATGATGCTCGGGCTACCATCTCTTTGAACTCACCGGTGGCGGGGAGATTCGGCGTGCCTGGAGAAGGCGAGGCAGGGGAAGAGATCAGAAATGTGCCGTGCCGCCGCCGGAGAAGGAGCAGTGACCGTCGCAGGCTCCGCCGAGCCGAGCTGGCCGGGCAACATCGGATCGAGGCGGAGCGGATCCTGGCGATGATTAGGTCACAAGCCAAGCGCGCATGAGACCTCGAAAACCTGCCGTTTTGCGAGGTCTCTGGCGGCTAGGAGTGACTTAGAGGTCCCGCTGCAGACGGACAAAGCCCGAGACGTAGTCGCGGTCGGTCGTGGCGGCTTCCTGGTTGTACTGAACCGAGATACGCGACGCCAAGCCTTCGGTGATCTTGTAGTCGATGCCGACGCCGGCGCTCCACTTGTCGAGGTCGTTGTCGAACTCAGCGCCATTCCTGAGGCTATCCCAGTACTGCACGCCGGGGGTGATCTTCAGCTTGTCGGTCGCCTTTTAAAGCATAGAACGCCGAAACCGTCCATTCCGAGGCGCTCCAATAGGTGTTCGGATCGGAAGCCCAGATGGCCGCGGCCTGAAGAGTGCCCGGGCCGAGCTCGGCCGAGATCAGAGCGCGGATCGCGCCTTCTTCAACTTCCGCGTCGTAACCGCCGAGCAGCTCGAACAAAACGCCGCCGACCGTCGCTGAGACGATCGCCTGGACACCGATGCCGTTTGCCTTGGTGGACCAGCCTTCAAGTTCGTCGAGAGCGATACCAGCCTGAAACGCGCCGCCATCATAAAGATAGGCGATCGAGTTGAATTCGGTGACATTGCCGATCGAATCGGTTTCGCCGTTCAGGCCCTTGTCCCACCAGCTGTAGAAGAAACCGGCCTTCAGACCGCCGAGCTGGATATAGGCCTCATCGACGTTGATCAGGCTGTCGCCGACATCGGTGTCATTGTCGGCGTTGAATTCACCGGCGAAGCAACCGGTAAGCGTGCCAAGTTCGGTATCGCTCTTGGCGCTAAAGCCGAGATAGGCGCGCGGGAAGGCGTCCCAGTCGGAGGTGCCTGCAGCACCCCAGCCTTGGCGCTTGTTGACCTCGTCAGGCCCGAACGAGACTGAAAGCGAACGTAGCCGCCGATCTTGAGGCAGGTTTCGGTGCCCGGGATGTAGAAGTAGTTTGGCCAGGTTGTGCGGCATGTTCGAGAACAGCTTCACCAGCGCCAAGTGCTGGTAGGCCTTTGCCAGCATCGGCATTGCTTCGGCTGCGGTCGCGCTCAGATCTCATTCTGCCTGTCGGAGTGTTTGATAGAGACCCTCCCGTTGTCTTCGGACAACCGCGTGGGCGGCAAGACGAACTCCTGCACATAGGGCCTGCCGGTCAGATCCTCGAAACTTCGCCGCAGTGATTGCTCAGGAATGTGGAAGGCTAGCCACGAGCTCCGAGGTTCGATCGCCATTCGGTTGCCGGCGCTCTGGCGGGCGCTGGCGACGTGGTTCGGCGGGATGAGCAACGTTTTGCGGGTTCGCCGGTCGGTGATTTCAATTTGCCCGGCCAGGACGAAAATGAAGCTGACCACGGGTGTGTAGCGCATGGCTAGCGCCTGCAGATCAACGGAGTGCTTAAGGCTTGTCAGCCAAGCAGACTGAAGTCCTTGCCTGCGGTACACGAGCGATGGATCGTCCGCCGTGTCGGAGGTGACCGTCCATCTCCAGTTCGGCTTGACAGATCCAAGCCTGGCGAGCATCGCGTCACGCGAATGGGCTTCGAAACTGTCTGGCTCTGGCGGATCGTCTGTACGGGATAGCGGCGCACAAAACAGCGCGGTGGTCCAGGCAAGAATCCGTAAGCCCCAATGATCGAGGAGTGCGAGCGAACCGCCGAGTTCGTCGTGTGGTCCTTCGGCCGATGCCATGTTCCAGTCCAGTACCGAAAGCAGCCCTCTATGTTGAGCGGTGCGCGGTCAAGAAAGACGGCGACGGAAGCAACAATCGCCGCCAGGGCAAGGAGATAGAGGACCAGCGGGCGCGAACATGAGGGGGTCGTTCCGGAGCGCATTCCTAGAGACGAAATGTGATGCATCCATTTGCATCCCGCCTCACCCCCATCGTTGCGAGGATTGCCATCCGCGATCTGTGGCTGCCGATCGTCGAAGCCCTGGCCCAAATCGACGACCGGCCAAAAACCACAACTGCTTATCCAAATTGCCGCGGTCTCTCCGGGAGGCTTAGCTGGGCCTTGGAGACTTCTGTGAGAGCTCCCGACGCCGCAATCACCGCCACTTTTCCGTTGGTCTCGGGAAGAATGGCTGAAGGCACATTCGCCGCCCGGCACAAGACGTGACCGGCGGCGCAATCCCAAACATTGGTGCCATGCTCGATGTAGCCCGCGAGCCGGCCGGCCGCGACCATTGCAAGCGCCGCGGCACAACTTCCCAGGCAAACGATATGCAAACCTTGCGCTTCGAGCGTCGCCTCGACCTCGAGCCGATGGGCGATCGGCCATGTCCGGTTGCGGCCAATGCCAAAGGCGACGGGCTGCGTCCCCACGAGGAGCGAAACAGACCCTGTCCCATGGACAGGGCCTTCCCCCGAAGCCCACAAGGCAGCATCCAGTGCTGGTAGGGCAACAGCGCCAAGCACCGGCTCATTGTCGCGGACATAGGCGATCGAGACCGCCCAGAACGGTATGCCCGACAAGAAATTCGCGCTACCATCGACGGGATCGATCAGCCAATGGTCACCTTGGGCATCGCCAGGCTGCTCCTCGCCGACAATAGCGTCGGCGGGGAACTTTGCATGAATGAGGCTGCGGGCGAGGCTTTCGGCGTCGCGATCGACGGCGCTGACGTAGTCGGCCTTCCCCTTTGTCTCGATGGCGATTTGCGCAAGATTGTGAGAGCGCGTCAGCGCGAATGCTGCAACCTCGGCGGTAACCTGCCGAAGCACGTCCAGCCGCGTTTCAAGATCGTGGTTCAATTTTCCACCTTGCCGCGCGCTGCTGCGATCATCTCTTCCAGCTGGACAGCGATTGTGTGCGCCCGTTGATAGTAGGAGGCCTCCGCCAGGACGTAGCGGTCCATCGGCGTCTCAAAGTTCAGCGGCGTGATGTAATCGGTCGCTGCAATGGCCCTGGTGATAGTGTTCCAGTCCAGCCTACCCTCGAAAGGCAGCAGATGGTCGTCCTTCGCCCCGAAATTGTCGTGAATATGGGTCGCCAGCAGTCGATCGCCATAGAGTTCCAGGACGGACACCCTGCCCGGCTCGATCAGTTCCCAATGACCGCTGTCGTAGCAAAGACCAATGAAGTTGGAATCATAGCGGTCAAACAGCCGGGCATAGAGTTTGTGGTAGTTTTCCGCGCTTGCCTTGACCAGCGTTTCGACGGCGATCTGCACGTTGCGCTCGACGCAGTAGGCTTGAACGTCGTCGAACGATCGGACCAGAGGCTCAAAGAATGATTGCTCGGTGTCAATGCTGCGGAACGTGTCGTCGGTGATGTCGACGTGAAGCACGACGTTCGGGGCGCCGAGGGCGGCGGCGAGGTCGATACGGTTCTTCAGGAGCTCGACGCCGCTTTGACGCTGCCACTCATGCGGGGAAAGGATGTTCTTGCGCGTCTCCATGGCAAAGGGCACCGGCCCGGCATGGGCGAGTTCGCTCACGGGGTTGACGCCGTTGCTGGCGTGAACGCTATGCGTTTTCAGGCCGGCATCAGTGACGATGCGGCGGGTGAAGTCAATTTCGGCATCTGCCAGCAAATAGGAACTGCCGGAATCGGGATTCCAGTTGATATGGGTAAAACCGGCTTCACGGATCAGCTCGAGTGAGTGGCGGATGCCCTCGTCGTACCAGCGTTCATGCTTGGGCCAATGCCAGACGGTGATGCAAGTATCCATCTCAAGTGTCCATTCAGAGGTTGCTTGTTTCGGGGGTGCGGCCGAGGCTGAGGCGCTCGGCGATGAGGATAATGGCCAGCGAGAAGGCCATGATCAGCGTCACGTAGACGAGACTGATGGCGGCCTGGTCGGCGTCGGCTGAAACCGCACCGTCGACGATGGCGATCGGCAGCGGCCTGTTGTTGACATTGTAAAGAAAGGCCGAGAGCGGATATTCGGCCATCAGGTTGTTGAACTTCATGCCGGCGACGAGGATGGCGGTCGGCGCCACGAGTGGCAGGACGACCCGGCGGAAACGATAAGGACCGGAGGCACCCATGGCGCGGGCCGCTTCTTCGAAGACCGGATCGATCCCGATGAAGGCCGAACGTATGAAGCGGACCATCAGCGGCAGGCTGAGGATCACGTAGCCGATCGGCAGGAGCCAATAGCTGCCGAGCAGGACTGCGTTGCCAACCAGCGGATTGGGTGCGTCGAAGGCGGCAATCAGCCCGACAGCGAGCAGGATGGTCGGAATGATCCAGGGCAGGAAGAAACTGGCATCGAGCGCCCGGGTCAGCCAGTTGCGCTTGCGCACCATGATCGGCACGGCAAAGAGCGTGACGGCAAGTCCAACGACGACCGCGCCCGCGCTCATGAATATCGAGTTGAAGAAGGCAACGAAAGCCGTGCCGCCGCCGAGCACCAGGGCGTAATTGGCGAGCGTTAAAGTGGAAGGCAGGATCTCCATGCCGATGCTCGAGGCAGGAGCGAAGGAGAACAGCACGATGAGCGCGACCGGGACCAGATAGATAGCTGCCATCAGATAGGCGAGCGCGTGAACGACGCTGCGCATGAGCGGATTGCGAATCGGCCGTAGCTGAATGCGGGTCGTCGCTTTCGCACCGGAGGTGTAGGCGCCCTTGCCCTCGAAATACTGCGAGAGCAGCAGGAGGCCCATGAGGACGACACCCATCAGGAGCGCCAGCAGTGCCGCCATATCAGGACGGCGCAGACTGTTCAGCGTCAGCACCATCTGGCTCAGCATGTGAAAATCGCGGCCACCTAGCACCTGCGGCGCGGCAAACGAGCCAACCGCCATATTGAGCGTGAGCAGCGTGACGGCAAGCACAGTCGGCATGATCACCGGCAGCACGACGCGACTCAAGATCATCATTTCCGAGGCTCCCATGCCGCGGGCCGCCTCGATCGTCGAATAGTCGACGCGGCGCATGGCGGCGCGCAGAAAAAGGAAATGGAAGCTGGTCATCAGGAAGGTGTGGGCGAAAAGAACGCCGAACCAGCCGATGAACCAGTCACGCGGGATAGAGGGGAAAAGGGCTGTGAGGGCGGCGGTAATGGCCCCGCCCGGGCCATAAGTGAAGTTATAGCCGGCAGCCGCAACGACGCCGCCGAACACCAATGGAGTGGAATAGGCGATTTTGAGAAAGCCGCGGCCCTTGACGCGGAAATATTCGAGCACCGCCACCTGAAACATCCCCACGATAGTGACGGTGGCGGTCGTCACCGCCGTCAGCCAGGCGGTATTCCAGAGTGCGGCGCGAACGCGGCGTGAGCGTGCCAGTTCCGCAATGGCATCGAGGATCGCCAGCCCGCCATGCCTGAACAGCGCAGCATGCAGGGCGGCAGCCATTGGAGCAAGAAGGAAGGTGAGAACGGCCCAGCCAATAGCGATCAAGCCGAACCAGTAGAGGAGGCGCTCGAGGCCAATGGTGCGGCTCATGACGTCGGCTCTGCAAATATATGCGCTGCACCGGGGCGAACAGCGAGCGAGACGGTGCTTCCCGGTTCTGGAAGCTCTTCGCCGATCAGCATCGCTGAGACGGCATGACCGTCAACGGCGAGATCGATGCGACTGTAGGCGCCGAGAAATTCGACGTGGTTCACCCGCGCCGGCAGGCCGTCGGGGACACCGAGCAACACGTCTTCGAGCCGGACGAAGCTACGGCCGTTGATGTCGCCGCCGAGCAGGCGGGACGCCAACGACGGCGCAAGCGCGTTGGAGACGCCTATGAATTCGCAGATGAACGGTGTCGCCGGCTTGCGATAAAGCGTGCGGCCGTCGCCGATTTGTTCGATCCTGCCGTGATTGAGAACCACGATGACGTCCGACATCGTCAGGGCGTCCTCCTGGTCGTGCGTGACGAAGATGGCGGTGAAACCGAGCTCCGTCTGCAGGCGCTTGATCTCTTGGCGCATTAATGCCCGTACCTTGGCGTCGAGATTCGACAGGGGTTCATCGAAGAGCAACACGCGCGATCCGGTGACGAGGGCGCGGGCGATTGCGACGCGCTGCTGTTGCCCGCCCGACATGTTCGCCGGTCTCTTGTCCAACTGATCGCTGATCCCGGCCATGGTGGCGACCTCGCGCACGCGCTTTTCAACCTCGGCATTCGACTTCTTCGCCACGCGGAGCGCAAAGCCGATGTTCTCGAACGCCGTCATCGTCGGAAACAGCGCGTAGTTCTGAAAGACGATGCCGACGTTCCGGCGCTCGGGCGGCAGGGTGGTGATATCGTGCCCTTCAAGGGCAATCCTCCCGCCCAAGGCCGGGAGGAACCCGGCAATGGTGCGCAGCACGGTGGATTTTCCGCTCCCCGACGGACCGAGGAGTGAGACAAACGTGCCACCGGCAACCTCGAGGTTCAGATTATGAACTACCGTCATGCCAGGGTAACCGACGTCGAGATTTTGCAGGGACAGAACGCGATCGGCCATGGTTAGACCTCCAATTCATATCGGTCTTGCCGCCGACTAGCGGATTTCAAGCTCGATCTTCTGCAGCCATCCATCGAGCTTGGGAGCGATTGCATCCCAATCGATCGGCTGCGGCTTCACGAGCTTGGCGTTCTCCTGTACGGCGACCGGCGATTTGGCCAAGGCCTCCGGCAAGAGGGGAACCTGACCGAATTTTTCGGCGTAAACGGCCATCACATCGGCCGATCCAAACCAGTCGACGAAGGCCTTGGCCTGCTCGAGCTGGTCGGTTCCTGCCATGATCGCCACGCCCTCGGAGATAACAGGCGTGCCGCCATCGCTCTCGACCACCTTGACCTTGGCGCCAAGGTCCTTGGCCAGCTTGAAGGTGCCGCCAAGCCAATTCAGGTCGATCGAGGCGCGGCCCGACTTGAACGCTTCGATCTGGGAATCCGCGTCGTTGACAACGACGGCACCTGCGTAGAGCTTGCTCAGGAAATCCCAGCCTTCATCGGACACCTCGCCACTGGTGTCGAGGAAGCGGACGAGGATACCGGCAAGATACATGCGCGTCGTCTGCCACGCGCTAGCGCCGATGACGTATTTGCCGGCGTATTGGTCCTTGGTCAGATCCAGCCAGCTTTTCGGGGCTTCGGCAACCGGCAGCTTGTCGGGGTAATAAGCAAGAACGATTGGCGTCTGCCAGAATTTATAGACCATGCCATCCATATCCTGGAATTGCGTCGGCAGGTCTTTTGCCCATGTGGGCGTGTAGGCCTGGAACAGGCCTTCTTTCTTCAACAAGGCCATCGACGTGTCCACCATGCCGAGAACCACGTCGGCCTGGGGGTTGTTCTTCTCGGCCAACAGGCGATCGAAGAGCTCGCCGCCGCCCGCATTCAGAAGCTTGATGTCGTGCCCCGCCGCCTTGGCCTGTTCGGCAATCCAGGCGGCGCGCTCGCCGCCTTGGGGGCTGTAGATGGTCAGCGCGTCGGCCAGTGCCGGAAAAGCCGTGGCCAGCGCGATCGCCGCGGATGCAACAAGGGTGGATAATCTCATGATGTTTCTCCCAGGTTTGGTGGACGCGCGCCCCTCTTACGTGGACTGTGTGTCACTTTAATTACATTGCGCAATTTAATATTCTTTGCAATAGCTCTTCCGAACCCATGGATCGATTTGCCAGGACTGCGAAATGCCCGCACTGCCCCAACTCTCCCTCAACGAACGACGGCTAGTCGAACTGATTTTCAAGAACAAGGGTGTGGCGCGCGTCGAGCTGGCGCAATTGTCTGGCATGACCGGGGCGTCGGTGACGCGCCTGATCGGCGGTCTGCTGGATCTCGGCCTGGTTTCGGAGGAGCCGGATCGAAGCGGCGCGCAAGGCCAGCCGCGTCGGTTGTTGCGGGTGCGGGCGAGCCGTTTCTATGCGGTGGGCGTCACATTCTCCCTCGCGCGCATGGAGGTCGTCATCATCAATCTTGGGGGATCCATCCTTGCAACCAGAACGGTGGACATCAAGACCGCCTGCCCGGAAGACGTGGCGAAAGCTGCACAAACAGCCACCGATGAAATGCTTGCTGACTTGGGCGTCCTAAAGAGTAGCCTGGTTGGCATTGGCATTTCCGTTCCTGGCAATTTTGGCACCGTCTCAAACCTGTTAAAGGCACATCCTTTCTTTCCTGCCTTCGAAGACGACCGGGCAGTTGAAGCGTTTCGCGATGCCTTCGACATTCCGTGCCATGTCGAGAACGATGGCACTGCAGCGGCGCTCGGCGAATACGTTTTTGCAACTGACCACGCCGGCGACGATCCGATGTTCTTCATTCACATCGGTCATGGCGTTGGCGGCGGCGCTGTTATCGACGGCAGACCCTATCGCGGCGCCAATGGCAATGCTTGCTTGCCGGGAGTGCTCTATCCCTACAATCAACCGCGTCCCTCCGGGCAGGATCTTCTGGAAACACTGATAGCGGCTGGCTTTGCTCTTCGCGATTTCCAGGACCTGAATGCGATCTCGCCAGAGGCAGATACCGTCGTGAACGACTGGGTCGCCCGCGCGGGAGCGCAGTTGCGGCAAGCCGTACGCATAGCCACCGGGTTTTTCGATCCCTTACTCATCGTGCTTGGCGGAAGATTGCCAACTGATCTAAACGAGCGCTTGGTCGACGCCATACTTGCAGAGCCTATTGAAGGCCCATCCAGAGGACTTGCGGTTGCGCCACTCAGAGCCTCGCAATTGGGACTGCGGGCTGGCGCTATCGGTGCGGGCTGCGTCCCCTTGTTTCATGCTTTTTTTTCGGGTGCTGTTGTTGACGGTGGCAGTGCCCATCTCAACGGTCGGCGACCGATGCTACGCTCGCCGATTGTATCGCGACCCTAAAGGCGGCTTCGGTGCTCGGTTGGCCTGCGCATTGAGTTGTCATAGCTCAGGCGCTCGTCCTCATGGACCACCGCCGCCGCATCGGGGGCGTGACGGACCTGCGCCTCGAACAGCTCGTGGATGCAGCGATCCGACGGATAAGGCGCCGCCGTCCGGTTCAGCTCCTCGAGCAGATGGCTGCGCTCGTCGGCCGGCAGGATGTCGATGCGGCCGAAGGGCTGCGGATTGGTCAACGCCGCATGCAGTAGATTTTCGAGGTGCTGTATAAGAGGGCAAAGCGTTGGTTTCCCGCTAAACAACGCTAAGCGAGATCAAATGTAAGCGTGGCGTGACGACCGCGGGATAGCGTTCGGTCTGAAATCGGATAGTGTCCACTGTGGATTTAAGTGGACACTATGATTGAGGAGACTAGTTCCACGGAAGGAGTTCGTCGATCCTGTTCGCGGGGTGGTCGGCGATGCGATTGATGATGTCGGCGAGATACGCGTGCGGGTTGATGCCGCCCATTTTGCAGGTCTCGACGATGGTGTAGATGACGGCGGCCCGCTCACCGCCGGCGTCTGAGCCGCTAAAAAGCATAATTCTTTCTTCCGAGAGCCATCTACCGAACATTCTGCCCATGTCGGGCGAGAAGTTGTCGTCCACTATCGTTGGCATCCCTATTTCGGTCGTCGTCTGCGGCTGCACTATCGCGAGAACCGTAAGAAGGGGCAGTTTGTCCACGTTGAGGTCATGCCCGGTGTTGTGACGGCGATCGCAGCCTGGATGCTCGATGCGGCGTGCTGTGCTGGCATGGAATTGGGGACCCTCGGGTCTCATTGCCGGCGCTTGTGGATCTGGATGACCTTTTACAGCGCCGCGGAATGCGGCGACCCTGTTCCGGCGAACCGAATCTCGTCGAGGAACCCCAAGATGCCCGATCCGCAATTTCGCCTTCAGCCGCTTCAGCGTCAGCTCCTGATCTCCTTCGAACCGCCGCGCCTTCTCGGCCTCCCAGCGAGCGACCGACGGCGGCTGGTGTCGAACCTTGCCACGCTTCTCATCGAGGCGGCCACTGGCATGAAGGAGGAGGAACGGAATGATGACGACCGTTGAGATCCTTCCTCCCACCATCCTGCAGCGGAAAGCCATTGTTTACGTGCGGCAGTCGAGCCCAGGTCAGGTCGAGAACAACCCCGAGAGCCGTCGCCGGCAATATGAGCTCGTTGACGTCGCACGCCATCGCGGCTTCCGCACCGTTGAGGTCATCGACGATGATCTCGGGCGATCGGCCAGTGGAATGGTTGCTCGTCCAGGATTTGAGAAGCTGGTGGCGGCATTATGTGCCGGTGAAGTCGGCGCTGTTCTTTGCTTCGATGCGTCACGCCTGGCACGCAATGGTCGCGACTGGCATCATCTTCTCGAGCTTTGCGGCCTTGTGGAAGCAAGGGTCATAGATTTGGATGGCGTCTACAATCCTTGCCTGCCAAACGATCGGTTGCTGCTCGGCATGAAGGGCAGCATCAGCGAATTCGAGCTGGGGATCATCCGTGCGCGCATGCTGGATGCCGCGCGTGCGAAGGCTAAACGAGGCGAGTTGAGGATCAGCGTGCCGATCGGCTATGTCTGGCATCGCGACTATGGTCTGGGTTTTGATCCTGATCTGCGCCTTCAGCAGGCTATTCGAACGATATTCGAACGGTTTCGTATACTTGGCAGCGCACGGCAGACACATCTGTCGCTGGCGGCAGAGGGCATGTTCTTTCCCCGCCCATCCGATGGCAAGCGCCTGACATCGTTCGAGTGGCAACCCGTTCGCTATCGCAATGTCATCGGCCTTCTGAAGAACCCATTTTATGCCGGGGCCCATGCCTACGGCAAAAGCGAGAAGCGGATCACCGTTGTCGACGGGCGCGCTCGCAAGACCTATGGCCACGGCAAAGCCTTCGACGATTGGGAGGTGCTGATCCGCGAACACCACGAAGGATACATCGATTGGGCGGTGTTTGAGCGCAATCAGGCGTCACTGGCATGCAATGCATACGGCCGTAGCGGTGGCCAGAAGTCTGGCCGCGGAGGCCGGGCCCTGCTATCCGGGATGCTCACCTGCGGTCGATGCGGTCGTGGCCTCGCCGTTGTGTATGTGGGTCTCACGCTCGGTGAACTCGTGCGCAATCCGACAAAACTGTCGGCTTTGCCGATTTGACGACACCAGCCTTCTTAAACCGGTTTGTTAGCATATTGGTTTAAACGCGCAAAAGAAGCGTAAAAGTCATTCTTCAGCGCCGTCACGCAAATTGGCATGAACTTTGAAATCTTCTGTTGAGAGGCGGCGGGCTGCTTGCCGGGAGCGGACACGGCCAGATCTCGGCCGGTCTAGGTCGAAACGCTTGCCGCCGTGCGCAAGGTCTGGCCCGAGAACAAGCCGCTTGCCCGAGCATCGGGGTCGTCGAGTTCGACGGCTGCGATGAGGAGGCGCATCAGGACTCGATCGCGCTCGCATGCCGACTGAAACAGGAAGGCCTGGACATGGTGGACGTAAGCATTGGCTTCTCTACGCATAACGCTGGCATCCCATGGGGGCCGGCCTTGATGGTCAATCTTCGCAGGTGTCCGCGAGCAGGCCAGCCTGCCTACCTCCACCAGCTGGCACATCAAAGAGCCGGAGCCGACGGACAAAATGCTCCGCGACGAAAAGATCGACCTGTCATGATCGGCCGTCCGCTGCTTGAGGACCCGCACCGGCACTACGCCGCCGCACCCAAGCTCGGCCTCGACCGAGCCGGCTGGCCGCTGCCCATCCCTATGCCAATTGGCTCGACCGCTACCGCACGGCGTGAATTGGTTACCATCAAGCGTCGACGGAAGCGGCTTTGTCGGCAGGATTTGGGTCGAGGCCAGAAGTCTGAATGCACCCCGCCTCCTCGTTCGCGAACATGGCTGAAGACTCCTTAAGCGAGATCACAAGATGACCGAAGAGGAAGCGAAGTGCTCCCACAATCAGTCGCATCACCCGCCAAAGTCGCGATACAACTCAATCAACCAAGTAAGCTCAACCATGAACAATAAAATATCGGGATATCTTTATGTCTTGTTGGCCGTGATACTTTTCGCGGGCCGGGATGGTTTTTCAAAGTTGCTTGGTGAGACGTATCCACCGATCATCGTGACCATGATGCGCCTTTGGGCGCTTGCGGTGTTTGTGACGGTTCTTGCAGCATCCTCTCCAGTAGGCCTGCGAGGCGCGTTATTCACGCAACGACCAATTCTGCAGGCACTCCGAGGTGTTCTCCTGATGAGCCAGATCGTGGTGGTCATCTTCGCCTTCACGACTGCTGGGCTGGCAATAAGTCAGGCGATACTTGGAGCTACACCTCTGATAGTTACCATACTGTCGGTGCCAATACTCGGCGAAAAGGTCGGTCTGCGTCATGGCATTCCTGTAGTCATTGGCATGCTGGGCGTTCTAGTGCTTCTAAACCCTGTGAGCGTTCATTTCGATATGCGCCTGCTGCTTCCCATAGCTGCTAGTCTTATTTACGCCGTGTATTCCATCGCCACGCGTGCGGTCAGCCAGGACGACTCCGTCGTGACAAGCGTATTGTATGCAGGGGTCCCGGGAGCTGTGGCCATAACGTTTGTCGGGCCATTCTATTGGACACCGATACATATGGCCGATTGGCCCGCAATGACCGCGCTCTGTGTTTGCGGGGCGCTCAGCCAATATTTTCTCGTCAAGGCTTATGGACTGCTCAGTGCCGCTGAGGTTCAGCCTCTCACATACCTCCAACTCGTTTTGAGCGGTGCTGTTGCGACGGTCTTTTTTGGAGAGACTGTAACGTGGAACATGGTAGCCGGCGCACTGATCGTGTCCGGAGCCGGTCTGTTTACTTTTTGGAGGGAATACCGGCTGGCAGTGCGACGAGCGAAGTCGGTTTGAAACGATGCCAAATTGTAGCGAATAACGCGGTCTAGACCACGTAACCTCGCTGCCAGGAACTGTGGGGCAGCGGGTCTAGATCAGGTCGGCATCCAAGGGTGAAAGTTTGCTGCTATGGATGGAGCTAAGCTCTATACCTCCGCTAAGTGCCGAGCCGCTCAATGAGCAGCACGCCACGACCTTCTGGAAATCCTTGACGATCGCTACGGACGCCGCTCGACGATCATTACGAGCCAGCTACCTGTATAGCCCTGGCACGAGATCATCGGCAATCCAACTTACGCCGATGCCATTCTCGATCGGCTGGTTCATAACGCACATCTCACCGATTTAACTGGCGAGAGCTTACGGCGAAATGAGCGCCGAAAATCTTGACTCCGGATACCGATGAACTGACAACAATCACAGCCAGCAGCACCCCAGCCTCAAGGGGGCGAGATCATCCCGCAATCCGAGGGCGCAATCATCTCGGAACAAAGGGGCGGCTTCATCGGGTTCGGCAATCTGTTCGCAATGGCGGCATAGCGTCATCGTGATCCGCCCGTCACGGCATATCCGACACCTCCCGTCGTCTTTGTCGCTTGTACGACACAGACTTGTTTAGCGATCGCTACGTTTGCGTCAGACCTTACCGCTGAAAAACAACGATAAAGAGTTTTGGTCGGCTCAATCAGTCAAAGTGGCACGAACCTTGAACCTCCCGTCTGGCGGCGATTTATTTTGGCGCCCCGCATTCATGTCGCGGGTAACCGCAATTAATGGACCGAGGGAAGAAAACAAACATGGCAGGTCTGCGTCAGCTCACGCGCTACGGAAGGGGGGCCATCGGCAAGCCCATCACCTTCCCGAATTCAGTAGCCGGCCTCGTCGCCGTCGCACAAGATCCTCATTGTAACCTGCGACGCAAAGCAGACTTTCGTGTGATCTTGAACTCACACGTTCAGGAGATGGTCCTGCACCTCGCCGCACGAGTTCGCACAAACGGCCGAGTGTGAAGAGGGAGAGGATGAGCGATTAGCCGTTTTGAGCCCGATCGCGGCGTTTCAATTTCTTGCGATCCCGCTGGTTCAGAAGGTCATGCATTTTCCCTCTCGCCTTGGGATCGCCTCATACTCGAGGCAGGCGGGTCCGGTTGCCAGGGCCTCTGAAACTCCCCGCTGGGCGAAAAACTGTTGAAACAGTCAGCCAACACGAGCGCATCGACGAGAGAACACATGAAAGAACTCGATAGAATCAGGACAACACTCAGGACTAGTCAACAGAGAACGTTCCCGCGGCAGATCCGGGAGTTCGGGCTGGATCTGATCGTGCGAGAAGGCGTTTTTCCTCCTGAAGATTTCAAAAGTTGGCGTTGGTTTAGCGAGAACTTCCCTCCCTTCGCCACAAAGACGATTTTGGAAATTGGCTGCGGTTTCGGTCTCCCGGGTCTTTTGCTGGCCAAGACTGGGGCGCTGTCGTTGCTAGCCTGCGATATCAATCCGAGCGCAGTCGCGAACACTTTGGAGAATGCCGCAAGAAACGGTATTGACAATGTCGAGGTCATCGAAAGCGATATCTTCAGTAACATTCCTCCTGAGAGGAAGTTCGACATAATTTTTTGGAACCACCCTTGGAACCTCGCTCCAGAAAATTTCGAATTTACCGATGACCTCGAGCGTGGAGCATTTGATCCCGGCTACAGGCAGCTCGAGAGATTTCTTTCGGAAGGCCGAGCATTTCTTACAGAAGGAGGCAAAATCCTTCTAGGATTCAGCACTGATGCCCGTGACGACCTTCTCGAGCGAATCATAGCTGCGAATGATCTTAAATCGGTAATTGTGAGGGAGGGGACGTACCCCAACGTTAACTTGACTTATAAGCTGTTCTCAGTGCGCCATAGCGCGACAGCATATGGATTGCGACCTTCGATGTACCGCTCCAGCTGCTTTCAGGAGGTTGCCCATTCGCTTCCAGCCGGAAAAGCTGAGGTTATCGAACCCTCGGTGATTCTCGGCGGCCCGAATGGACATACATAAGAATGCTCGCCTCACGCGCGCAGTCGAGCCGCAATCGCACACCGCGTCGTGGTCGGAGGACAGCGACCGACGGTCGTGACCGCGGCGTTCGAGGTCTGCGTGAAGAGGTTCGCCTCCACGAATACGACAGGCCGGGCGAGCTCATCCATATCAACATCAAGAAACTCGCAATTTCAACCGAACCGGCTACCGCAATCGCACTCGGCAGAGCAACAGCCGAGGCATCGGTTGGGAATACGTATCTGGCCATTGACGGCCACTCACGCCTGGCCCTTTCGGAAATCTTCCCCGACGAGACGCGGGCCAAGATGGAACGGCATTGGCCCGGGCAAACGGACGGGACGCAGCGGCTACGACATTCGCCACTTCAAGACGAATCTCAACAAACCCCAGTACACCAGACCCCGCGCGCACTTGCGGTTGTATCAAGCTCTACCGAACGGCAAGCGGGCCGGATAGCATGCTGTCGTTGGTGCGTGATTGCCAGCGATGATCCGCGCGAACGGTGCGCTTTACGTCTTCCGAGCCAAACGGCCACCGCGTGCTAATGCTTTACCATTAAGCTGTTCGCGCTCTGCAAACCTGACTGAGATGAAGGCATGGCTGGAGGAACTGGTGACCTGGCAGCTTGGGAGGTCTCGCGGCAAACCTCAATCAGATCGACAAGGGTGGTAAACCTTCGCGAGAAAGAACCATCTTCCCGAACATTCTCGGTCCCGGTCGATCCGCTACGAGATTTCGGCCCATAGGGGAGGGCGAGGCGTCCCCGTCCTTGACGCTCATGCAGGTCCAAGCGACCGACCGGACGGGATCAGTTTGCGATTGAAATGGTCGGCGTCTACGGGGCGCAAGAGTTTTCGCGGTGGTGGCCCATTAACATCGCGGTGTCCTGGACAGGGTTTGACCTATGACTTCATCAAAGCCCTGAGAAGCTCTTCATGCCTGCCCTGACATTGTTCGGCGGTCCGCGAGATATCGCAACGCAAAGCCTCCTGCTCCGCGAGTGGTTTGGTTCGCTTGATGACATTGAACGGGCTACCACGGCTACCAGCATAGACGGCTTGCTGATCCTGGCCGAAGGGATGAACTTATTTCGAGATAATGTCGCCGGACGAAAAAACGATCACCGCTTTTCTGTAACCCTGCGAAACCTTCTGGTGGTCAATCGTCAGTACCTGCAGTCGGACCGCTGCGGCGCCGACCGGCAGTCCTCGGCTGAGGGCCCCCGCTGAAAACCACTTTCACCGGCTCTTTTGGCAACGGATCGGGTTGGCAAGCTCCAGACGCCGCCGCGGATGCACATCACAGTAAAACCGGCAGGAGAGTAAACGAATGTCAGATTCAGCCGGCGCCCCAAAACAATTTACGCAGCAAGCCTCGATATGTTTATTGTCGACCGATCGCAGGATCATTAGCTGCGAGCTCTCGCGGCCAATCATCCCCGCGACCGCTCAAAAGCTCCTATCATGGAACGTTTTGCATTTCTGACGTCGCTCACGACGGCCCAGCCCATCGCCAGTTGAAGCAATGCCGCCTCGGCAAGGAAGTCTGTCCATGAATGAGTAAGGCTCCTGAAAACGCGATCCCGAGTCGTCGAAAACGAGATGATGAAAAGCCGATTTGGCGGCTCCCTGGCCTGAAGGCGTCAGGACAATGGCGGAGGCGGAAAGGTATTTGCAAAAGCTTTGCACGCTGCTCGCCAAAGCCGAAACAGCAGCATTCTCGCGTTTTAACTGCCAGCGACAAGTCTCATCTTGATTGATTGATGCGTCGTCTCACCCTAATCGGCGCTGCGGCCACGATTTATCTCGACCGAACCGTTGAAGATTTCGCGCCGGCGACCAGCACCTCCGGTATGCTCCGGCCCCAACACCGCACCGCTTCGTTGGGCGCACATCAGCTTCAACGGCGATTATGTCTGGCCACCGAGCCTCTCCATGCCCTCCCTTCCGTCCGCTCCGGAAGCCGCGGTCGCGTTCCCTTAAAGCGGCTTAGCGTAAAATTCCGGGAAGACTCTGCGATGCCCCCTCCTGAAGCTGTGAGATAAATCCGGTTTGCGCCCGCCACAAGCAAGCGTAAGCACCATCTGCTGTCAGCAGATCAGCATGCCTTCCCTCCGCAACAACCCGTCCCTTGTCCAAGACCACGATCTTGTCGGCGAAACGAATGGTGCTCAGTCGATGGGCGATGACGACGATGGTCTTACCGGCTCGCCGCAGATCCTCTACCACCCGCAGGACGGACGTCTCGGCAATGGAGTCGAGTGAGGAGGTCGCCTCATCTAGGATTAGGATCTCCGGATCCCGGTACAGAGCCCGAGCCAACGCAAGGCGCTGCTTCTCGCCGCCGGAGAGACATACGCCGTGCTCGCCCAGATAGGTTTGCAAGCCGCCGGGCCACCGCTCGATTGACTCCCGTAGCCCTATTTGATCGCAGATTTGCAGGATCTTCTCAAAGTCCGGCTCGAACTCGCCAAGCGCAATGTTCTCGATCACTGAGCCCGAGAACACGTCGACCGATTGCGGCACCGCAGCGACAATCTTGCGCAGGGATACGGTCGAGAGATCCCGGAGGGCATGGGGACCGATGCGGATGCGTCCACCCTCAAGCGGATAGACATTTTGTAGCAGCGCCGCAAGGGTGCTCTTGCCCGACCCACTTTCCCCCACCACGGCCGTCATCTCACTCTTGCGGAAGGTGACGCTGAGATTGTGGAAAAGCGCCGGCTGCGCGCCATGGCGGAACGTAACGTTCTCTAGGCGGATATCGCCAAGCGTGGAGGTGGTGGCATCGATTCCACCGTCGCTTGCCGGCTCCAGTTCGAAGATCTCGAACAGGCGATCCGCCGCGATAAATGCATCCTGAACGATCCGGTTGGCCTGAATCAGGCTTGCAACCGGCCGGGTGACATAGCCGAACAAAGTATAGCAGGACAATAACTCGCCAGGTGTGACGGATTGATCGAGGGCAAGCGTCGTTCCGAACCACATCAGCACGATGGTGAATAGGTTCGAGAGGAAAGTGGAGGCGCTATCTCCGAAGATCGAGATAAGGCCGGAGCTGTAGACGGAATGTAGCATTTTGACGAAGCGGGTCTCCATCTTCAGGTTGGCGAAGCTCTCCATGCCGGAGGTCTTGATCGTGGAGACAGCTCCGAGGGATTCCACCAACTGCGCCTCCAGATCGGCTGCATTTTCCATGATGGCGCGCTGGCGCTTCCTGTTAAGCCGATCAATTGTCCAATAGAGTAAGAGGTATAATGGGATAGAGATCGCCACCACCAAGGCGATCTTCCACGAGTAGACGAACATCAGTCCGAACGAGAACAATATCACTAGCAGGTTAACGAACATGGTGATCAAGACGTCGTTCAGGAAGCTCCTGATCTTCACGGCGTCGTTCATGCGGGAGACGATTTCGCCTATGCGCATGCCGTCAAAGAACTTCTGAGGCAGGCGTAGGATGTGATTGTAGTAGCCGAGGATCAAGGAGGCATCGATTTTCTGTCCCGTTTGCAGGACGAGCCGGTTTCTGAGGAGATTGATCAGGATCTGCGCCACCAGGATCAGCAGCATGGCGACGCTCATCAGGTTGAGCAGGTTGTGGTTGCCCGCTGTGATCACATGGTCAACGATCTTCTGAACGTAGATGGCCGTCGAGAGGCCGAGGATCGTCGTCACCAGCGCCCCGACGAGAGCCTGCGCCATCACTGCCCTGTGTGGAGCAAGCAGACGGGCGAAATGGGCAAGCGGCGAGGTGGTCTCGTCGCGGCGCTTGAAGGTGTCTGCCGGAACCAGGAGCACCAGGACGCCAGTCCATTGCGCCTTGAATTCCTCGTGCGACAGTCTGCGGATTTCGCCATAGGCTGGGTCCATCACGGTGACCCACCTCGCGTCGATCGACTGGATCACTACAAAGTGGTGCAGGACCTCCTTGACAATCACATGCGCGATAGCGGGCTTCGGGATCTTGTAAAGGCTGTCGAAGCCGCCCTTCACCCCCTTGGCGATGAAGCCCAGTTTCTGAGCCGCTTCCGTGAGGCCCAGTACGTTTGTGCCGGAGCGGTCGGTTGAGGCATACTGGCGAATGCGCGACAATGGCAGCTCGTAGCCATAGAAGGCTGCGACGGAAGCAAGACTGGCGGCCCCGCAATCCGTGACGTCACGTTGCTTGAACTTGATGACCTTGCTTGGCATGGCAGCTCGCTGACTATTGCGAAAATGGATGATTAGCGGCCCGCCAGGAGCGGATTGAGCCAATCGTCGACGTCATTGTAGAGGAGTTGCAGGAGAGTGCGGTCGGCCACGAGGAAGCGAGCCCGGACGATCATGCCTTTCTTCAGGTGGCCGATGACGCCATTCTTGAGCGCGAGATCGCTGCGGGAGAGCGCGCAGCCTACCTTGAAGACCGGCTTCCCGTCGGCAAGGGTGAAGTCCTGCGCCACGTTGACCACTGTTGCCTCGATGACACCCCATTGATTGTAATTGAAGGCATCCACTTGGAGCCGCACCGACTGGCCCGGCCGCACAAAGCCGATGTCGTTGGGGGAGACGTAGATTTCCGCCACCAATTTTCCGTCCGGCGAGATCGAAGCGACGGTTTGCCCCGCCTGCACGTAGCTGCCGGGGGCGAGGCCGGAGAATTGCTCAAGAGCGCCCGACACCGGAGCTCGAATGCGGGTCAGATCCCGTTCATGCTCAAGTTGATGCAAGGTGGCCTTGAGTTCCTTGAGGCGCAGGTTAGTGTCGAAGAGCTGCTGGTTCCATTCGGCGGATTTGCGCCGCACAAGGATCTCGCCCTGAACCTCAATGTCCTGGAGGGCGAAAGCCTTCTCCTCGATGGCCTTTTGAGGCGCCGCAGCAACAGAGACCAGGCGCTTAGCGCGCGCGAGTTCCGCCGCGGCATGACTGCGGGCATATTGGTTTTCCCGCAACAGGTTGAGAAAATGCGCCCGCTCTGCGGTGGCTGACTCGGTCAGCAGGCGGATTGGGTCCTTTGCATGTGTGCTTGAGATCAGGCTTTCGAGGTCACCGGCAAGATCGCTCTTCGCTCGTATGTCGGCCGTAAGCGCCCCGAGCTTTTCTTCAACCACCTCATCGTCAATGGAGAGAACCTCCTGCCCCTGGGCAACGAGATCGTTCTCAACCGCAAAGATATTCGAGATGCGCCCGGACACGGGCGCGATGAGGGGCGTTTTTTCGATGGTAGGGCGAATGGTTCCGGCACTCTGGACAGAGACTGTTACGGTGATGAGTGGCAGCGATACCAATGTCGCGACCACAGCGAGTACTATGATCTTATAGATGAGCAGAGATCGTCCTGTTCGTCGGGAGAGGATGCTCTCTGCTGTGTAGGCGGCTATTTCAGGAGGGAGTAAGATATTGTTCATAATTGAGTTAGTCACGCGTCCAGTATTTAAGCCGAGTTGCGGCTTCTATATAAATAAATGTCGATCCGTATTATATCTTGAGCGGACGTATAGGGGGCTCGCGCCCCCTATGTTCTTTTGCAATAATCAGCGCTGCTGCCAAATGTCCCAGTCTTGACAAGGGGGCGGCGGGCAGTCGGGCGGCGTAACAGACCCACAACATTCTCCTCCCGAAATTGCAGCTGCTTCTTCAGGAGTTAGTTCGGTGACACTATGGTCTGACATATTGGTCTTCATTGTTGTCTCCTTTTTTAGCGCGGCAGCGCTTGCCGTCGCGCCATGATCGAGATTCAAGAGTCGTGCCAATTGCGCGGCAAGAGCTTCAAAAGGACTGTTTTGCATATTGTTCAACGACTTCGCTGGGAATGCGGCGGCACGCCCGGCCGAACATTGCCGTGTCGTGGAATCGACAAATCCGACAAGTCCGCCGGAGACGAATAGATGGTGCATGAAAATGAGTGGCAATCCACATTGGCACCCGAGTCATACGCGGCCGGTCGCGAGGCGCCCTGACGCGAAGACCGCGATGCGTGTAGGCTAGGCATTCGGCCGCGAAAGTGACGCTCTTCGGGTATCGACGCTCTTCTTGTGTCGGAAGGCAATATGAGCTGGCCGACGGTTCTTGCGAACTTGGTCAGAGCGTGGCAACCTGCTAGGCACTTAGGCGTCTGTCGTCGCTGGATACCATAGGTTCGCCGCCTCTGCCCTGAAAAGGTGTTCGGCGGGAAATCAGGTCGCCCCATAGGATGAAGGTATTGTGGCCCGCGGAGTGCCTGGACAGAAAGCACTTATTCGATTCGGGTGACTTGCAGCCTGTCGTCGCACCATCTGATGGGAGTTTTCCGCCCTGTTGTTCTAGAGCACGTCCACTTTAATCCGGGTCATATCCTGCTGCTGCGAAGTAGTTCGCACACTCTTGCGGCTCGAAGAGCTTGACGATGTCGCCAACGGTGT
>NZ_JASKLT010000028.1:0-28992 GCF_030124405.1 Sinorhizobium sp. 7-81
CGATCGTGGTAACCTCAGGCACGGACGCCTCCCTCCAATGGTTGCAACACCGCCATTCTGGCACAGCGATGCCGTCGGGGGGCGTCCACCCCATCACCCAAAGCGGTCGCACGGGGAATTCCGGTGCTGGACCGAAGCGGTCATCAATGCTTGTGACGAATCAGCGGGCCCGCTAATTTCCGTAGCGCAGGCTTGGCCCACGCCTCCTCCCTCCATTCGGGGAAGTATCGCACATACGGGGTAACAACATCATCATCGAACCATCTGTTCGAGCGTCGCATAAGGAGGGATTGCGTTTCTGGCTCGGAATGGAGGTCCTTTGATGAAACTTTCTGCCCCCATCTTCCAATTGAAACGCCGAGCCAAGCTCATGGCTCGGAACAATAATGTTCCCCTGCACGAAGCACTGGATCAAATTGCGCGTGAGGAGGGGTTCGCAGGATGGAGCCTGCTGTCGTCCCAAGTCGCAGCGGCGTCACTGTCCAAATCAATTCTGGCTCGGCTGGATGAGGGTGATTTGCTGCTGGTGGCCGGTCGCCCCGGACATGGCAAGACCACGCTCGGCCTCCAGCTATTGCTCGACGCTGCCCGAGACGGCAGAAAGGCGGTATTCTTCACGCTGGAATTTACAGAACAGCAGGCGAGGAGGCACCTTCGGTCTTTGGAGGAGGGGTCTCACGGTTTTTGCAAGACGCTGGAAATCTTGACGTCCGATGAAATCAGCGCGGACTACATCATCCGCCATTTGTCGGGGTCGGCGCGCGGAACGGTTGCCGTTATCGACTATCTGCAGATACTGGATCAGGAGCGAAGCAAGCCGGCACTCTCGGAGCAAGTTCTCGCCCTTGGAGATTTCGCCAAAAAGACCGGCGTTATACTCGGGTTCATTTCGCAGGTAGATCGATCGTTTGATCCGGAAAGCAAGCGCCTGCCGGACATCAGGGACATTCGTCTCCCTAATCTCGTTGATCTGGGGCTCTTCAACAAAGCCTGCTTCCTGCACAACGGTGAGGCACAGCTTCAGGACGTGGCCTAATATGCTCCACTGCGGTGATGCCGAGAGGTATTGCGGCAGTCGATCTTGCAATGGCCGATGTTGGCGCTACTGCACTGAAGCGGAATCGATTCAGGGAGACATGGTAAACGTCCGGTGAGGCAGCTTCGCGCTGACGGCTCGCCTTTACTTTACCGAAACGGCTCGTGCGATAACTTGTAGTTTGATCGCGTCAAAACAGCCAACACCGGCGAATGCCCAGAACAACGAAACGGCTACTGGATAAACTCCGAGGGGTCGAAGCGCTCCGAGGTGACGGTCGCTCACCACCTCGGGGGATGCTGTCGAGATTCGGAAAGGGTATGGTGGCCTTTCTGCGGGATTATGTCCGTATTCTCGCGTATCATCTCTCCGTGGGGCCGTTTCCGCGCCTCAGTAAAATCATTGCTGCAATCGGTCTAGCGGCGTCTGGTCCCGGAGTCCTCTACAAGGTTATCGAGGCGATCATTGCCGGCGAAGTCCGCAATCGCGGGGCGGTCATTGCAACCGCAAAAGAAGAACCTTTCGAATTCTACACCATGACGCTCATTGTTGGCTCGGGGGCTGCCTTCGTTACCGCCTTGGGTGTTGCCGCCTTCCTGGTCCTGATATTGAAGGGCCGCCCATCGCGCAGCGAGTGATCTATTGCCGGCGCGACAGATACTATCGATCTTGATGCCGCATGTTCCACGGGAGCAGTTCTCCGATCCTGTTGATCGGATGGTCGGCGATGCGGGTGAGGACGTCGCTTCAGCCCCGTTCGGCGCAGCACCGACGTTTGCCGAATGCGATCCGGCGAGAACGCGCTTACGCGAATTTGAGGTCTCCCGACGCGGTGAATACCTGACGTTTCTTCCGCGAAAAAGTGGCGTATCTTGCGGCGACGGGCGACCAGATCGTTTCATTATTTCATTGAAACGGTGAAATGGCCTAACTCTTTGAAACGACGCGATTCCTGCGGAAAACCGTTGCACAGTTTTCCTGGAATTGGTTTGGGGGTACTACGATGATTCTGAAGGGAACCAATCTGTCCGACACGATACGCGGCTTCCTCAGCGACGACGAGATCTGGGGCTATGACGGCGACGATTATCTCGACGGCGGAGGGGGCAACGACATGATCTTCGCCGGCCTTGGCAACGACTACATCGTGGCGGGGGACGGCGACGACTATGCCGAGGGCGACGATGGC
Organism: Sinorhizobium sp. 7-81; assembly: GCF_030124405.1. NCBI lineage: Bacteria > Pseudomonadati > Pseudomonadota > Alphaproteobacteria > Hyphomicrobiales > Rhizobiaceae > Sinorhizobium > Sinorhizobium sp. 7-81. Next base: position 2,226 of record NZ_JASKLT010000028.1, read on the forward strand.
AATGACCGTTTTGAAGGCGGGCTGGGCAACGACACCCTCAAGGGCGGATTGGGAAACGACATCTTTGACGGCGGCGATGGCAGCGACACCCTCAATGGCGGCGACGGCCATGACCGGATCCACGGTGGTCGCGGACACGACAAGATCTTTGGCGGCGCAGGCGAAGAATATATCGACGGCGGCGATGGCGACGACATCATTTACGCTGGATCGGGCCATGACGGCTTCAATAATCGCGTAAATCCGGCAACCGGAAAGATCACACAGCAGGCGGTCGGAGGCGGCGCCGGTGATGACAGGATCTACGGCGAAGAGGGCGACGACGTTCTCAAGGGCCAGTCCGGCAATGACCAGGTCTATGGCGGCATCGGCAATGACATCGTTGATGGCGGCGATGGGAACAACTACCTGGACGGCGGCGACGGCCATGACATCCTGGACGCCGAAACCGGCATTGACGAGGCGCATGGCGGGTCCGGCAACGACAGGATCGAGCTCGGCGCCGGCAATGATCTGGCCTACGGCGATGACGGCGACGATGCGCTGTCGGGGGAAGCGGGAGACGACACCCTCCATGGCGGCATCGGCAACGACATCTTCTATGCCGGCGATGGCAACGACACCCTGCGCGGCGACGCCGGGAGGGACACTCTCATAGGAGAAGCGGGAAGCGATATCCTGTGGGGTGGCGCCGATGCCGACCGCTTCGTCTTCAAGGCAACCCCCGCGCTCATCGGTCAGGACACCGTCATGGATTTCCAGGATGGGGTCGACCTCCTGGTTATAGAGAAACTTGGAGTTACCCTGTATTCCAGCTCCGGCGCCAACGGAACCGTCCATGCCTATGATACCGCCGACGGCGACGTGCTCATAAGGGGCTACGACTCCGGCGGTCACGCTTTCTCCATCCTGATGGACGATCCCAACGGCAGTCTCAGCGCCGCCAACTTCTCGAGGAGCGATTTCCTGTTCGCTTGAATCGGCAGCCCGGATGACTTGGGTGGGAGTTTTCGCGCAGCGGCAGCTCCCGCGCATAGCACCGGGCATGCAGGCGCTGTCGTGTGGCCGCATCGGGGTCGATCTCTCACGTTCCCCGGAGGGCGCAAGAGGGGTGCTTTTCTGCCTTGCCTTGCCTGGCGAGGAACGCGAAAGAAGCGCCAAAGGCGGTCACGTCACGAATGCCCTACGATGTGTTCGACAAGGCGAGGTGCTTCCTCGACGATCGACAATATGATGCCTGACTTGCGGGTGGAGGCGAAATCCAACCCGGCGAAGTAGAGGCCTGGTAGGGCGGCTACGCCATCCTCGTGAACAGGCCGTCCCGCGGCATCGAGCGCACCTTGAAGTCTCAACCAACTGAAATCGCCCTTGAAGCCTGTGCACCACACGACACTCGTTATGCCGGACCGGGAGAGATCAAGCGAACCGATCGCGGGGTTTGGCCGACGTATCGTGACCGTCTCCGCCGGGTCGGGCTCCGCAACGGGTGCATCGATTCCAGCGCGGCTGATATATTCGTCGATATGGCGTTTGACGTTGTCGGAGGCTTCATCTGCAAAGCGAACATTCGCGTCGAGATCGTTGGCGAAGGAGAGGCGGCCGCCATCCTCGACGCCAGTCAATCGTCCAAGAAGCACGACATCTTGGGCGCTGAGCGCTTGAAGGCTTATCGTGTGCACCGGCCCTACCACACCACGAGGCGGGATGCGTCCCGCAAGTCGAATGACCTCCTCTCGTCGCACGTCGAGAAACCCGCATTCGAGGAGCCAGAGCATGATGTCGCGGCCCCGGTAGCGCCGTGGGAACCGTCCGACACGACTGGTGGCAAGGAAGACTGTTCGGCCTGCTTCCGCCAACTCCTCCGCGATCTGGGCACCCGATTGGCCACTGCCGACCACCAGCACCGCTCCGGCGGGGAGATCCGCAGCGCTGCGGTAGCCGGAAGCGTCGACCTGGCGAAGGGCAGGGGGTAATTGAGCGGCCCAAACCGGGCGCACCGGACAATTCAGGCTGCCGCTTGCGACGATCACATTCCGCGCCAAAAGCGTGCCGCGGGAGGTCGTCAGCCGATACGCGCCATTCTCGTGATTTTTGTGCGCGCGCGAAAGGTCAGTCACCGTCGTATCCGGTTCGATCGGGAGCGCGTTGCGCCTGGCGAAGTCCTCGAGGAGAGCGACGAACTGGTCGCGCGTCAGGGCACCAAACGGATCCGGGCCGTCATAGCGGTCGCCTGGCATGACGGTCTGCACGTTGGGGGTATTCATCCGAAATGAATCCCATCGCTGTGTGCGCCATGTCTCTCCGATGCGGCCTCGCTCCAATACGCTATGGCGCAGGCCCCGCCGCGCCAGCCAATAGCTGACACCCAGGCCGGCCCAGCCTGCCCCGATTACGACCGCATCAAGAGCATTGACGCTATCGGTCATTTGCTGCGGTGATTTCATGATCGACATCCCAGCGGAGCCGCCATCCCCCGCAGCATTAAGCCTTGTCCAAGGCAGTTAGTCCAGCGTGGCGGATCTCCGCCCGACTGTCAGAGCGCACTCCTCTGGGAGCGATTTCCGGAATTATGTAGCAAATGCCACAAGGAGGACACGCGCTACCTGGGTCTCCGCTGGCAACTCGCCGACGTCCTGCGGACCGTGGCCCCGCCGCACGACGTCAGCTAACCGTGCGGATACTGGCAAGAGGCCGCGGAGCGCATCGAGGATCAGGTGTGGACCCCAGACAGCAAGCCGGCGAACCCCGCCACATTCTGTAGCGCCGTTCGCGCGGTTTGCCCGCTTTGTGGCGTCTGTTACAACAATAAGAGAAATCAGCCAAAACTGGCGGGTTGTCGCGCATGTGGTTCTCGGGGTCCAGAAATGCAACGCACAATGACGATATTATATACACGATTCCTCTGTGTATTGTCCGCCCTTATGGTTACTTATATTATCGATGTCGGGATAGATTATTTTTTCACTCATTTTCAGTATATGATCGCTGGAGCGCTCGTAAGGGCCATACTATTGACCGTATTATGGGTTCTTATCTTTGCGTTGGTAAAAATATTTCACTACATGATACAGAAACCAATCGGCAGCAACCTATTCAAGGTGTTGTCGATTTCTGACATTATCTTTATTCACTCTTTTATAATTTTCATGTTCTTTTTCTATTATTTCGGATTCGGCGACACATCCAATGTGTCAATCGCCGACAGGGATGGAGAGCTGGTTCACAAGGGTGAGTTCACGTTGCTTGGGTTGCACAAAGCCGTGGCACATCTTGCTACCATGACCTTTTCTGCGATATTTCTGCATTTCATTTTCTTGGTGCATGCGCTGTGGGTCACTCGCGGTACGCGAGCGCCTGCTCGGACTATGCCTCGGTAAAGGGCATCCCCTGATCGACTCCCGCGGGGTCTCCTGGCAGTCGAGGGGCATGATTGCGAGTCCGGCACGAATATCCCGCTGAGCCCCGACGCCTTCCGAGGCGGCGTATCGGCATTTGTTCGCTGTCCCGAGGTAATCATGATTGACGCAGAGGAATGCGCCGGCCGCGAAGCCCTGGCTGCGAATGAATGCCTCGTCCCGGAAAGCGGTGGGTGGGAGTTTTCGCGCCGCCGCCGCTCTCGCGCACCGCACCGGACATGCAGGCGCTGTCGGCGAGTGGCCGCATCGGGCCGATCTTTCACGTTCCCGAGAGGGCGCAAGGGGGTGCGTTTCTGCCTTGCCTTGCCTGGTGAGGAACGCGAAAGAAGCGCCAAAAGCGGAAGATTGCGGCTGGCTGATCGATGGCCGCTCTCGACCTCATCTGAGACGTTCGACGGAGTGAGGTTTGACGACCGGAATGGGGCCGAGAGCAGCCGTCTATACTCGGCCCCGAAAGCACTTTCGGTGTGCGCGGCTGCGGTGCAAATGATAACGATCGCCAGCGGGCGCGCACGCCTGAGCCTCGCGCGCAGGCAAGTACATCAAACTATAGATCTGCCGCATTAAAGACCGCCACCACCCAATCGAGGAAAACCCGCACACGCGGCGACAGTTGGCGGTTCTGCGGATAGTAGGCGGCGAGCGGCAGAGGCGGCGGCGGCTGATCCGGCAGGATCTCGACAAGGGCGCCTCGCGCCAAATCCTCCCGGAAGCGATAGCGGGGCGCCTGAATCAGCCCGTAACCCATCCGTGCGAGATGATGCGCCGTCTCCGCCTCGTTGGCGGTCACGCGGCAGGGAAGTGTCACCTCCCTGACCCCCCCGGCGGTCTGAAACTCTAGCGGCATCACACGACCAGTACGCGACGACACAAAGCCGATCATCTGGTGTCGGTCGAGATCATCGATCGAAGCCGGCATCCCGTGACGCTCGAGATATTGGGGACTGGCGCAGGTCTGCTCCGGGATATCGGGGAGCCTGCGCATGATCAGGCCGCTGTCATCCGGTTCGCCCGCCCGGATGACGCAATCCACCCCCTCGCGTACCAGATCGACCAGCCTGTCGCCCTGGCCTATCTGCAACGTGATCTGTGGGTACGCTTCCAGGAAGTCCGGCAGGCGCGGCAGCAGGAAAGCCCGCGTCAGCGCGCCGTGCGCGTCGATGCGAAGCACCCCCGAGGGTTCACCGCCCCGCAAGGCGCGCTCCGCTTCGTCGATATCGGCGAGGATCGACAGGCACCGCCGGTAATAGGCTTCGCCATCCGACGTGGGCGCCACATGCCGGGTGGTTCGTTCCAACAGCCGGCTGCCGAGATCGCGCTCGAGTCGCCTGATCGCCTCGGTGGCCGTCGAACGCGGGATAACCAGATCGGCCGCCGCGGCCGTGAAGCTGCGACGGTCGATGACACGCACGAAAAGACGCATTGCATCGAGGCGATCCATGATTATTCGGGATAGCCGAATTTTGTTGCCCGGAAAAGGGTGATTATCCCGTCTCCAACTCTCCCTACCATCCTTGCCGAGCAACGGAGGTCAAGAAATGAGACTGAAAGACAAAACCGCGATCGTGACTGGCGCCGGCAAGGGCATCGGCGCGGCAATCGCGCGACGGTTGGCCCAAGAGGGCTGTGCCGTCACGGTGAACTATGCGCGCGATGAGGCCACTGCCCGTCAGGTCGTGCAGGACATCGAGCAGGCGGGCGGCAAGGCGGTCGCGGTGCAGGCTGACGTCGGCGATCCGACCGGCATGCCCGCGCTGTTCGATGCGGCTGAAGCCGCGTTCGGCCCGGTCGATCTACTGGTCAATAATGCAGGCATGATGCGGCTGTCACCCGTAGCGGACGCTACGGACGCGGACATCGAAGATCACTGCGCCATCAATCTTGGCGGCACGTTCCGCGGCATGCGCGAAGGCGTCAAGCGGCTGCGCGATGGCGGGCGGATCATCAGCGTGTCCTCAAGTGTGGTGGGCTTCTACCAGCCCGGTTACGGATTGTATGCCGCGACGAAAGCCGGGATCGAGGCGCTGACGCATGTGCTTGCCAAGGAGTTGGGCCCGCGCGGGATCACCGTGAACGCGATCGCGCCAGGCCCGGTCGAGACCGATTTTTTCATGCGCGGCAAGTCAGAGGAACTGGTCGCCAGCATCACGCGGATGATCCCGCTCGGCCGCCTCGGTCGTCCCGATGACATCGCCGACGCCGTCGCTTTCCTGGCCGGGCCGGAAAGCGGCTGGATCAACGGTCAAACCATCCGCGCCAATGGCGGCGCGGTCTAACGGCAACCCTCAAGTCCAAGGAACACACCATGCCTTTCGCGAACTACAAACTGCCCCAGGCCTCGCTTTCGACGGCGCAGAAGGAAGACCTGATCCACAAGACGACCGAACTCATGGTCGGCTATTTCGGGGAAATTGTGCGTCCGACCACGATGGTCCTGATCGAGGAAGTGCCCGATGGCGGATACGGACGTGCGGACGAGGTCTTCGTCATGCCGGAAGAGTACCGGGCCAAGGACTGACGCCGTTTCGATAGAGGGCTGCTGAACACAGGGAGACATGTGATGGAGACTGAAAAGGCAGCATACACAAACAGACGCGATTTGCTGAAGCTGACGGTCATAGCTGGACTGGCGGGAATGGTTTCGATCCCAGCAAGCGCTCAAGGGCAGGACATCTTGGAGCCGCCCGCGCGGCCCCTACCGACCGTGGACACACGTTTTCCGGCGGAGATGGCGCCAGGTGTCTTTCTTGTGCCCGACAAGCGCATCCCGCTCGTTCCGAATATCGGGATCATCGTCGGCACGGAAAGCGTGCTGGTGGTTGATTGCGGTCTTGGTATCGAGAGCGCCGAGAACGTCCTGCGCCTGGCGCGAGAACTCGCACCGGGACGCCGGATCATCCTGACGGTAACCCATGCCCATCCGGAACACGGCTTCGGTGCCCAAGTGTTCAGGAGCGACGCGCGCATCTACTACAACAGCGCGCAACGGGACTATTTTCAGCGCTCGGGTCAGACCTTGCTGGACGGCTTCAGAGCCGGCATTCTACCGGAAGGGCAGAAGCATCTGCTGGACGGGATCACACTGACGCCACCGCATGAGTCATACGACACCGCGGAGACCGTGATCAATCTCGGCGGCCGTGAGGTCCGGTTTCGGACCTGGGGCACCGCCCATTCTCCGGGGGATCAGATCCTCTTCCTGCCTCAGGAGCGCATCCTGTTCGCGGGAGACCTCCTCGAAGAGCGGATGTTTCCGATCGTCCCGTTCTTCCCGCCTATGATCGGTGTCGGCGACATTGACGTTGCAAATTGGGAAATCGCTCTCAACGATATGATACGGTTGCAGCCGCGCCTCATTGTGCCGGGTCATGGAAATCTCGGCGGCGCCGAGCTTCCTGAGGCAGTGCTTGGCTATTTCCAAACAGTGCGTAGAATGCTCGCCGAGACTGATCCCCAGACCGCCAATCTTCCGTTGCTCCTTCGCGCGCGTTATGCAACCTGGGAGAATCCCGAGTTCATTTCGCCAGCACTCCGATACTTTCAGCAGAGAGGCTAATCAGCAACTGCTGTAACAGGGAATATTGGCAGTTCGGGGCCGGTAGCGATCTGGCAGCCTCTGGTGCCCAAACAGCGATAGCCGCGGCCGTCAACCAGGTGGGGACCGAAGCCTCCGACCGACCAGGGCGGTCCTTTGATTGGTCGAACGTAAACGCCGGCTATAGCGCTAATGAGCTGCCATTGATCGGCCGCTGTCGGTTGTTAAAATGGTTGTGTCCCACGCGGAAGGCCGGCACGCTCCAGCATTTCAAGGAAGCGTGAATGATGCATATCCTTCACGTAGCGCGGCACGAAACCGGGGCAGACATTGCCCAGGTTGAGATGCGGAAGCTGTGACAGGCAATGATGAACGGCCCGGGAAGCTTCCTCATTGTTGCCCGTGGCGGCCGCGGCCGCAGCCCAGTAGAGTGCGCCGCGGACGAAGTCGGGCTTAGTCCTGACGACCCTGCGGGCCGCCTCGAGAGCCCGCCGATCGTTGCCGTCGGCAAACAGCGCCACGACCATGCTGTTGTGGCGCCAGAAGTCGATGACGTCGGGCGTTCCGAGCCGGATCGCCTCGCTGGCCTCGTGCAGCGCCTCGCTGACCTGGCCGCGCAGGGCGTAGAGTTCGGCGATGTCGCCGCGGGCGCTGGGATAGCTCGGGTTGAGGCTGATTGCGTGCCGGCATTCGACGATGGCTTCGTCGATCCGGCCTGCGGTTTCGAGCGCGAAGGACAGGATGACGCGCGCGATCTCGTCGTCCGGAACCGCCCGTACAGAGGCTTCCGCAAGGGCCAAAGCGCGCTCGACATGGTCAGGGTGCGACGGGAGCGCGCCCCAGGCCAGCGCCACCGTCATGGTGATGGAAAGCGTCCGCTTGGCGCGGGCATTGTCGGGCGCGATCGCCAGCGCCCGCTCGGCAAGTTCGATCGCACGCGGCAGGGAGTCGCGCGTCATCGCAAAATAGTTCACGAGAGATTCGTTGACGAGCCTGCGCACTTCCGGCGGGCCGGGCGGGCTCTTGTCGCGAACCTTCCAGAGCGTCAGTTGCAGTTCGAGGGTGACGGCCAGCACGATGGATTGCGCGATCCGGTCCTGAAATTCGAGCGCGTTCTCGGAGCGGCCGTCGAATCGCTGGGCCCAGACATTGTGGCCGCCGGCGGCGTCGGCGAGATGGACGTTAACCCGCAGATCGCGGCCAGATCTCTGGATGCTGCCGCCGAGCACGTAGCGCGCGCTCAGCTGCTCCGGACGCTGCGCGTCGTCGCCCGGAGCAGGCTTCTCCACGGCGCCGACATTGGAGACGACCACATAGTCCGCCACCTCCGAGAGGGCCGTGGTGATGTCCTGGACGAGCCCCTTGGCGAAATAGCCGTCACGCCGCTCCGCTGTCAGATTGACGAAATCGGCGACGCTGATGGAGGGCCGCCCCAGGCGCTGACCGGCCCGGACGACATTTGCCGACGTCTGTGAGACGGGATGCGACGCCCCATTGGCGGGCGACACCAGGGATTGCCACAGCGCGCGCATCTCCGGGCCGATCTGGACGCCAAATTCCGTCTTCAGCATGCTCCTGCACGTCTCAAACGTACGGATCGCCTTGTCGCGCTGGCCGCTCGCCGCCAGCAGTTCCATCTTCAGCCGATAGGACGCTTCCCGCGTCGGCTCCATTGTCAGCAGCCGGTCGGCCAGGACCAATCCCGCTTCCCCGTCGACGAGGCGCGCCAGCCTTTCGGTGGATTCGAGCGCGCGGTCCAGAAGCCGGCCGCGCTCGCCGGCCGCCCAGTGTTCGAACGGGTCGCTGCCCAGGTGGAGACCATCGAGGAAAGGGCCGCGATAGAGAGCCAGGGCCGTTCCCAGATCTTCGGGCGAGCGGGCAGCCAACCCGGCCTCGAAGTCCTCGACATCGACTTCGACGGCGCTCGCCTTGAGGCCGATCAGGTCCTGCCGCGACTGGATGACGTCCACGCCCGCTTTCAGAAGGTCCCGGCGCAGGATGCTGATCGTCTGCCTGAGGCTGTTGCGCGCGTGGTCCTCGTCGCTGTCGCTCCAGAGCAGGTCGGCCAGTCTCTCCCTTGGCGCCGCCATCCCCGCGCAGCGGGCGAGGTAGGCCAAGAGGGCCGGACCCCTCTTGCCGGTCAGCTGGATGTGATCGTGTCGCTCGTTCTTGACCAGGAAGGCGCCGAGCAAGGAAATTCTGACGCTGGCAACGCCGTCACCAGTGGTCATCATTGGCACCGGTGCGTACTGGGCCCCTTCATGACGCGATTGTAACGCAGAAATACCGCGGCGCAAGCTGGGCCACCCAAGCATGCAAGCGCTGTCATCACGGCTGATCATGTAAGCGGAGGAATGGTCGTCCACGACGGACCAGCGGGGGATCAATAAATGGGAAGACTATTCTTGGGATTGCCAGCGGCGCTGGCCGCTTTGGTGTTGTGGGGGCTTCAGGCGCAGGCCGCCGACGTCGATGCCGCCGTCGTATTCGCGGTCGATTTCTCGTCCTCGATCGATCCTGACACCGCCGACCTGCAGCGCGAAGGACATGCTGCGGCACTCACGTCTCCCGAGGTTGCTGCGGCGATCGCCCGCAACTATGTCGGATGCATCGGCGTGGCCTATTTCGAATGGGCCAGTTCCGGGCGCACAAGGCTGGTGCTGCCCTGGACGAGGATCTGCGGCCCCGAAGACGCCGAAGCGGCCGCCCGGATCATCAGGGAGAAAGGCGATACCGGCTATGGCCGCCGGGGCAGAGGCGGGACATCCGTTTCTTCGGCCATCGGCGTCGGAAGCCTGCTTCTTGACCAGTTCCCAGGGAATGCCGCCAAGAAGATCATCGACATCTCCGGCAACGGCGAGAACAATGACGGGCTTCCCGTACAGCCGATCAGACTGGAGGCAATTGCCAAGGGATATACGATCAACGCGATCGTTATCACGGCAAAGGATGAGGTTCCTGTCTACCGGCTGGCATCCTATTTTTCCGACGACGTCATTGGCGGGCCGGAGGCCTTCGTGATGACGCCGACCGATCCAGGCGACTACGCCGCTGCGCTCCGCCGCAAACTGGTAACCGAAGTGAGCTTGAACGTTCACTCGCCATATCCGCCGGAAGCGCGATCGGCTGCGAAAGGGCCGAGGGCGACAGGAGTTGAATGAAGCCAGGCGAGTAGGGAAGTAGGGAGTGGCGCATGCGCAAAGCCGTGACGCGGCGCGGCAAGAACCGCGCCGCGGAGAACTGGGAGCGGAAGCGCCAATTGCGGAAGTTTGCGGCTGGCTGATCGATGGCCGCTCTCGACCCGACCCAGTCGTGGCCGCCATCCTTCAACTTCTCTGGAAGCGGACATCGGACGCGGTCGTCGGAAAGTCACGAGTGCGAACTGGCGGCACCCGCGGCATGCGTGCCGAATAGCTCATCCTGATCCAAAACTCGAACGTTGTCTTCTGCGTGCGCCTCCGACTGTTTGACCTGGATCGCGCTCTGAAATAGGTTTCCCGGCGCGGGCAAGCTGCATCCGGACTCGCGGGAAGGGCATAGCCCACTTGCATTGAAAGCTTGATACCTCTCCAGCCTTTGTGCTGCCGAGTTGCGAGTCGTCGGCTTCAGATGCACGGAGGTTTTCATGAAATCGCTCCCCAGCCGACCCGACATCGATCACCTGAAGCGTCAGGCGAAAGACCTGCTGGCAGACTTCAGGCGCGCCGCGCCGGAGGCCGTCGCACGCTTCCGCAACGCCTTGCCCCTTGCAATGGGCCGCGATCCCGCCGCGATAGGCGGATTGAAGTTGCGCCTGCACGACGCGCAGTCCTGCATCGCCCGCGAATACGGCTTTGAATCGTGGGCCGATCTCAGATCCTATGTCGATGCCAGCCGGGCGAATGATAGCGATCTTGCCGCTTTGGCGGCGGCATTTTGTGGTTTGGTTTATGCGGGGGACATGGCCGGCGGCACCAATGGCGCCAGGCCAGGCGCTGCGGCACGGCTTCTGGCAGACCATCCGGACTTGCCCAAGCGGGATGCCTGGGTTGCCTGCGCCGCCGGAGACGTGGAGACGGTCCGCCGCCAGATCGGGGCGGACCCGTCCTGGCTCGACCGGATCGGCGGCCCGCTCGATCTCACCCCGCTTGTCGCCGCGACCCATTCGAGCCTGCTCCGCGCCCCTGAGTATACGGACCATCTGCACAAGGTGGTCGATCTGCTGCTCGAGGCCGGCGCCGATCCGAACCGGTCCGTGAGCAGGCGCTGGGGGTCTTCGGCCGGCGCGTCGCCTCGGGAGTGGCAGGCCTCGGCGCTCCACGGCGCGGCCGGCGTGAACCACGATCCCGACCTCACGCGACGGCTTCTGGCGGCGGGCGCCGATCCGAACGATGGGGAGTCCCTCTATCACTCTCTGGATAAGCCTGTCTGCACGCCTATCCTGATCGAAGCCGGAGCCGTCGTCAGCGGCACGAACGCGCTCTATCGATGCCTCGACTTCGACGATCTCGACACGCTCAGGCTGCTTCTGTCGCATGCCGCCGGCGCCGACGATCTGAAGGATGGCCGGCTGGTTCTCTGGGCGATCCGGCGTCGTCGCTCGCCCGCCCATATCGAGGCGCTGCTCGAAGCGGGCGCCGATCCCATGGTCAGAACGCGGGACGGCGTTGGTGCCTACACCCAGGCGCTGCGATACGGCCTGCCGGAGGTGGCCGCCGTGCTCGAAAGGGCAGGCGTCGCCGCCGACATTGACGACGAGGACCTTTTCGTGGCCGCCTGCGCCGGCGACGATGCCGAGGCGGCCGGGCGCATCAAGGCCCGGAGGCCCGATCTTCCGGCTGCTCTCGGCGAAGCCCGGCTGCGGATGCTTCCGGAACTCGCCGCAGCCGGCTGTTCCGGGCCTGTCCGCCTGATGGCCGACCTTGGTTGGCCAATCTCGGTTCGCGGCGGCGATTGGAGCGCGAGCGCCCTGAATCACGCCGTGTTCCGCGGCGACGCCGGGCTGGCGCGTCACCTGCTTGCGCGAGGCGCGTCTTGGACCGAGGAACACGGCCACGGCGACAATGTGTGCGGTACGTTGGGCTGGGCCTCGTGGAACCGGCCTGTCGAGGACGGCGATTGGGTGGCTTGCGCCGAGGCGCTTGTCGAGCACGGTATGCCGGGCGCTCAGCGGGATCCCGAGTATCCGGAATGCGTCGTCGTCGCCGCCAAGCGCAGGCGGTTCTCCGAGGATGTGACAGCCTGCCTTCTGGAGAGAGGCTCGGAGCCCTCGAGCTAGCTGCATTCAGACATGCCCGCCACGGGCTCAATCGGGACATCGACTTTTGGACGGATGCGGACCGTGGCATCCTGAGGTGCCAGGTCCGCTTCGGGCCAGCACCGGAATTCCCTGTGCAATCGACGCATGGCAGCATTGGGCCGATCTTTCACGTTCCCCAGTGGGCGCAAGAGGGGTGTTTTTCTGCGTTGCCTTGCCTTGCCTGGTGAGAAACGCCAAAGAAGCGCCAATTGCGGAAGTTTGCGGCTGGCTGATCGATGGCCGCTCTCGACTCCGTTGCCGCCGTTGGTGTCCTGTGCAACGAATGGCTCGATTGAGCCCATTGCGGACATGCCGTCACGTAGGGAGGGACAACGCCGCGCGGGCTCCCTCGACTTCATTCCGCATGACACATTCCTCCGCATGGTCGTTGACCAGGCCCATCGCCTGCATGAAGGCATAGACGGTGGTCGGCCCGACGAATTTCCAGCCGCGCTTGCGCAGTTCCTTCGACAGGGCCTCGGAAGCGGGGGACGTCGAGCGGCTTTGCGGCCGGGCGCCATCGTCGGTCGGCTCGAATCGCCAGAGGAATGCGGCAAGCGAGCCTTCGGCATCGGTCAGTTCGCAGGCGCGGCGGGCATTGTTGATGACCGCCTCGATCTTGCCGCGATGACGCACGATGCCGCTATCCGCCAGCAGTCGCGTCACGTCTCCTTCATCGAACCGCGCCACCTTGCGAAAATCGAACCCGGCGAACGCGGCGCGGAAATTCTCGCGCTTGGCAAGGATGGTGCGCCAGCTCAGGCCAGACTGAAAGCTCTCGAGGCAGAGCTTCTCGAAAAGCCTGATGTCGTCCACGACCGGGAAGCCCCACTCGCGGTCGTGGTAGTCGAAGAGCTCGGGCGCGGCGGCGCACCAGCGGCAGCGTGGCCGGCCGTCTCGACCGGGAACGGTCGCGTTCATGCCGCTGCCTTCACGAAGTCGAGGGCAGGGACGGTGCGCTTGGGGTCGATCTCGTAGGTCTCGGCGGTCACGATACCCTGCACGACGAAGGGATCGGCAGCGATGCGCGCATCATGCGCCGCCCGGCTTTCGCCATGGGCGAGGATCGCGCCCCCGGCGGCAGGCTGGAGTGAGCCGACGCAGAGGAACGCGCCGGCCGCGAAGCCCTGGGCGATCCAGTCATTGTGCGCGGCCATGAACTCCGGCGCAGCGGCCCGGTTCTCGGCGAATCTCAGGATGGTGACGAACATTGGCGCTCCTTGATCAGTTGGGTTTGGAAAGCTCCGGCAGGGTGGCCAGCCAGTGTTCAATCCCGGCCACCTCGCTGCGAATGAATGCCTCGTCCCGGAAAGCGGTGGCCATGACCGCCGCTCCCTGGGACCAGGCGAGAAGATGCAGCGCCAGTCCCTCAGCCCGGTCGCCCGCGCCAAGTGCCCGAAATTGTCCGGCGAGCCAGTCGCGGAACAGGCTGAAAATTGCGGTCGCGTGGTCCTGCGCTGCGTGATCGAGTTTGGCGAGTTCCAAGCAGAGCGTCCCGACCGGACAGCCGAAGGCCATGATCTTGGTCCGGTTTGCGATCAGCATATGGATGAAGGACAGGATGCGCGTGCGCGGGCCGTCGCCCGTGGTCTCCCAGCCATCGAGCATCGCGCGGGTTCGCTCCATCCGGAGCGAGATAACGGCATCCAGTATGTCGTCCTTGGTTTTGAAGTGGTGATAGAAATTCCCGCGCGAGATGCCCACGGCTGCGGCGATGTCAGCAAAGGAGGTGGCTTCGAACCCGCCCTCGTAGAAGAGAGCATCCGCCTTTTCGATTATGAGGTCACGGGTTGATGATGCGGGCATGGGCGGTTGTGATCCTGTGAGCCTCAACCTTCCAGGACAACCGTCCTAGATGGTCAACCGCCGCGGCAATAAATGTCAGCTTCGTTCGCTTACGAACGACTGCTGTGCGCCCTCGTAATGGTCATCGAGCCACCGGTCGCTGTCGCCGCAAAGCGGACATGACGCAGTGACAACGCGGGTCGCAGTTGCGCCAAACCGCCACTCCGCCCCATGCGGGTGATTAGATCACGAATTCCTCCTCGTACGTCTGTGGCTCGGGAACGACCGTAACCTCCACCGGAACGATCCAATTGGCCGCGTAGCTCTCGCAGTCGGAACGCGGGAGCTCGGGCTGCACGCACCCCGCCCCATCGATCGCGCGACATCGCAATATATATCGCCCGACTTCTTCAGGGGTCCACATGTACTCCCACAAGCGCCATGCAAACGGACGTTCTGTTTCGAGGAGCCTTCCCTCGCGCCAGCCCCTGCCATCTCCGGTGCAGACCTGCACCTGCCGGATAACAGCCTCTCCGCTCCAGGCGGCTCCGAAAATCCGATACGGTTGGCCGGCGATGAGATGCGCCCCCTGCACGGGACGCGCGATCTGCGCTTTGACCTCCATCTCCGCAAGCGGGACCAGCCTGGGTTCCCCGAGGCTGCGCTCCCAACGGAAATAGTCGCGCGCCTGCCAGTAGCCAAGGAACGGTTGCTCCACAACCGTGATATGCGTGATCCACTTGACCCAAGCCATGCCGAACCAGCCACCCACGACCGCGCGTAGCGGGTAGCCGTGATCGCGCGTCAACGCCTCCTCGTTCATCGAATAGGCAAGGATCGTGCTGTGAGCCATTGCCTTCTCAAGCGGTAAACTGCGCGCAAAAGCGATGGGGCCGGGAGAAGCCGTTTTCTTGTTCGTGTCGACGACGCCGCTGTCTGCGCCTACGAGCAGAACCTCACGTGCGGTTCGCTTAACGCCCGCCATTTCCAAAATCTCGCGCAGAAGAACACCTGTCCACGCGGCATTGCCGACGGCTCCGTTCTGCCACTGCAACCCCTCCTTCGGCGGCACATAGTAGACGCGCCCGTTCCCTGCGCACTCGACGACGGCGGTGAAAGTCGTGCTCCGCATCGCCTTGATGCTGTCGAGGTCAAGTTCGATTGGCCGCTCCACCGCCCCGCCAACGTGCAATCTCCAGTCTCGCGCATCGAGGTCCGGCGACGCGAAATGGTTTCGCACGAAGAACAGCTCGGTTGGGATCAGCCAATCGGAGAGCGACGCAAACGGAAACTCGGTGTTCTGTGGGGATTTCTGTCGAACTATTAGACTGGGTTGCTCTGGTGTCGGCATCGTCCTCGTCTCCCCTTCCAAGAGCACAACGTTGGCACTCGGTCGCGCGAATTCCGGTTCGATCACACCGCCCCTCGCAGTGCGTCTGTCGCGTTCCGCCCTTCGGTTGCATTCTAGCACATGCCGCACGTTCCTCGGATCGACCTCGAACGGCAGCAAAGGGCCCGAATGCTGCTACATGCCCACGTCTCTTTTGCGCCCCAATTTCCGCCATTCAGACCACCGTTGCAGCTTCCCGAAAGCTGACGGTCTGCTAAGCCGGCACTAAGGCCTCGAATGGGGTGGTAGCGGTTATGCCGCCTGTCACAGGTCCTGGAACACCGCCCAAGGCGTTGATGTCAATGCGGGCATCCAAAATATCAAGTACTCCCTCGCGGCCTCGTCTAGGCTATCCGCCCGCGTGGTCGCTGCCACCGTGCGCGGCGATGAACATGGCGACGGCCGACCGGCAATAGGATTCGATCTCGTTATCGTCCTCTGCTCTCGCCTCATCGAAGCGTGCGACAATCAGGAGATCGGAGCCTTTGAAAAGTGCGGCAAACAAGCGGGCGGACCGGAGAGGATCGGGCACGTTCAAAGCCGCCTTCGCGTCCAACTGACGCAACAGGGCCTCGATTTGGGCGGTGATATGGGCGGGGCCGGCTTCGTAATGGACCTTGCTCAATGACTTTTGGTTCGGCGTGTCGGCCATGACCATGGCTTCGACGTTGCGGACGTCCGGGCGCAACAGCGTGCGAAGCAGCGATGATCCCACCGCCATGAGCTGATCTTCGGCCGAGCCGTCGACGCCTTCAAAAAGGGCCTGTGGTATTAACTGCTGGCAGCGGGCCGCAAAGGCCGCTCCAAACAGCGCCTCTTTGTTCTCGAAGTGCCTGTAGATGCTGAGCTTGGATATCTTCGCTCGCTGGGCGACCTTGTCCAATGTCGTCGCTTGAAAGCCCAATTCCGCAAAGAGTTCGCCCGCGGCGTCGACTATGGTTTGGCCGAGCGCCTCATTGGCGGGCCGGCCTCTCCTGCCTCGACTATTTTCGCTCACGATAATTACAGTCCTTGACAGTATCGTTATTCGTGAATTATGATACTACGCAGTCTCGGAAATTCCAAGAGGTGATTTTATCGTGTCCTCCAGATCAGGTTTGCCTTGGCCGCAAGGCGATATCCAATGCGCATCGCTGGACGATATTGCGCGCCAGGCACAGCCTAAGTCCCTCCATCCGCAATACGGAGCCCATCACCATGGATGACGTCATCATCGTCGGCGGCAGCTTTGCCGGTCTCGCCGCCGCCCTGCAGCTCGGCCGTGCCCGTCGGAAGGTCACCGTTCTCGATACAGGCCTGCCGCGCAACCGCTTCGCCGGCCACTCGCATGGCCTGCTCGGCCACGATCACAAGCCACCGCCGGATATCCTGGCCGAGGCGCGGCGGCAGTTGGCGCGTTATCCTGCGATCAATTTGGTCAATGCCCGGGCCGACAGCGTTTCCGGCGCTCTCGACGATTTCTCTGTCGTCACTGGCGGTGGCGAACGCCTTGCGGCGCGCCGCCTGATCCTGAGCTATGGCATCACCGACCAGATGCCCGATGTGCCGGGCTTTGCCGAAAGCTGGGGCACGTCCATCGTGCCCTGTCCCTATTGCGATGGCTTTGAAGTCGCAGGCCAACATTGGGGCCTCGTCTGGTCCGGCCCGCAGTCACACAACCAGGTCAGGCTGTTCCACGATTGGACCGACAGGTTGACGGTCTTCGCCGATGGTCACGACATTCCGCCCGATACCCGGGCCGATCTGGAGCGTCGCAACACACCCATCGTCGACGGCCGGATCACTGAAATCACCCGTCATGGGGGCCATAACCCCACCCTCAAGCTCAATGTCGGCCCCGATGTCGCCGTCGACATCCTGTTTGCGCATCCGCGCAACAAGCCGTCCGCAAGCCTGCATGAATCACTGGGTCTCGCCACGGTCGATACGCCCCTCGGCATCGTCCTCAAGGTCGACGAGCGCCGCGAAACCAGCATGCCCGGCATCTACGCCGCCGGCGACCTCGCCAACCCCCTCATGGCCTCGGTCACCACGGCATCATGGCAAGGCGCGATGGCGGGCATCTTCGCCCAGCAGTCGATGCTGGTTTGAGAGCACAGATTGGAGATGAGCATGGCCGTCGAACCGGACAGCGCGGGTGTGCGCTTCCCTCCGCCCTTCGTCTATCTGGGAGCGCTGCTGTTGGGGCTGGCGGCGGAGCGGTTCGTCACCCTGCGCTCTTTCGGCATCGACTGGCGGTTGCTGGTCGCGACGGGCGCGCTGCTGTTCGTTGCCGGCGCGGCGATGATGCTTTTGGCGGCGGGGCTGTTCCGACGGCTGGGCACCAACATTCCGCCGTCGCAGCCAACGACCCTCATCGCAACGACCGGTCCTTATCGGTGGACCCGCAATCCCATGTATCTCGGCATGGCGCTTATCTATGCCGGGCTTGCGATCGGCTTCGACGGGCCGATCGCCTTCGCCTTGCTCCCGTTGGTGCTGATCGCGATCCAGACGCAGGTGATTGCCCGCGAGGAGCGCTATCTCGAAGCGAAGTTCGGCGACGACTACCGCCGCTACAAGGCCGAGGTTCGCCGCTGGCTCTGACTATTTGGTCACCGCTTGCCGCCACAAATGAGCCGTCGACGCACCGCACGCCGATGTCTGCTTTCGAGAAGCGGTAACCAAGAGCGGACAGACCGCCACGCGCCCCCAAGTCAGACACTGAGCAGAGCACGTTGGTATCCCAGAAGCGGACATGCATAGACGCCGCCGAGCTGCAGGTTTGCGCCACTTCCAGACCTTACCTCGGAAGCTGCGGTCGACGCGTTTCGACCCTTCTCAGACCTTCCATCGAACCTGAGGCTAAGGCAAACCTCTGACCCAAACGGGCCGTTCCCGAGCGCCTCTGGTCGCCCGAAAGCGGACCTTCGCCCGGATCAAATGCGCAAGGCACGGTGCCACAGCCAATTTGTGCATCCTTGGCTATTTCAGGCTGAAGCGCTTATGAGGAACTCCTTGACCGCGGTTTGAGCCTGGGATGTGGCGGCGTCGTTGTAGCAGACCGAACGGGGGTCCTCTTCCTTCCTGCCGTTTGAGGCCGGTGGGATACGCTTATTCGGCCGTCTTCTTGTATTGTGCTGCGCGGGCCGCAGCGATGCTGTATATTACTACCTTGAGGGTCGTTCTGGGAGGGGCGACGGTGAACGTCGGGTCATGGCTCGAGAGCTTGGGCTTTGGGCAGTATGCCGCAGCCTTCGACAGCAATGCCATCGACGCCGAGATGCTGCCGAAGCTCACGGCAGAAGACCTTAAAGAAATCGGCGTCAGCGCTCTCGCACACAGAAAGAAAATTCTCGAAGCAATCGCTGCACTCAGCGGTGGCCAGGCGACTGCATCCGTCATCAATCCTCCCCACCGACTGACGCCGACCCGCCCGCGCGAAGCCGAGAGACGCCAACTCACGGTAATGTTCGCCGATCTCGTCGGGTCGACAGGTCTGTCCACCCAGCTCGACCCGGAGGAAATGGGTGCATTACTGCGCCAGTTCCAAAACACCATAGCCGGCGAAGTGGTGCGTTTCGACGGATATGTCGCCAAACTGATGGGAGACGGCGTCTTAGCATATTTCGGCTGGCCGCAGGCGCATGAGGAAGATGCCGAACGCGCCGTCCGAGCAGGGCTGGCAGTCGTCGATTCCATCAAGGCGCTGTCTGAGAAGGACGGTCAACAGCTTTCTGTCCGCATCGGCATAGCGACTGGCCTGGTAGTCGTCGGGGATCTGGTCGGCGCGGGTGCCGCGCAGGAGAACGCTGTGGTCGGCGAAACACCCAATCTCGCTGCCCGCCTGCAGAAACTGGCCGAGCCGAACACGGTGGTGATTTCGGAGCTCACGTGTCGGCTGATCGGGAAGCTTTTTGAGGTGAAGCGAATCCGGCCTCAGAAGCTGCCGGGTTTCGAGACCCCCACCAGTTCGTACGTCGTCCTTGGGGAGGGCCGGGCTGAAGGCCGCTTCGAGGCTCTCCACTCCGGCGGTACAGCGCCGTTGGTGGGCCGCGATCTTGATATTGCACTACTGATCGACCGATGGACCCTTTCTGCTTCCGGTGAAGGGCAAGTCGTCGAACTGTTCGGGGAGGCAGGAATAGGCAAGTCGCGAATTCTTCAGGAGCTGCGCGAGCGGCTGAAACAGGAAGCCGTCACCTATTTGCGCTACTTCTGCTCGCCTTACCACGCGCAGAGCGCGCTTCATCCCGTCGCCGACCAGCTGCTCAGGGCCGCACGCATCGACCGAACCGACCCGCCGGACAAGCAGCTGGCATTCCTGGAGGAGGTGCTTGCGGCGACGCGAGACCCGCAGGAGGCAATCCCCTTGATTGCGTCTTTGCTATCAATCCCCACCGGTGACCGATACCCGAAGCTTGACCTGATGCCGCAGATGCAAAAACGACGCACTTTCGAGGTGTTGATTGAACAACTTGAAGCACTGGCGAGGACCAAGCCGGTTCTCATGCTGCTTGAGGACGCCCACTATCTTGATCCGGTTTCGGCCGAACTGTTCGATATAATTGTCGATCGTATTCAACAGCTGCCCGTCATGCTGATCACCACGTCACGTCCGGAAAGATCTCCTCGCTGGAATGGTTTCCCCCACGCCACGCTGCTGACATTGAACCGCTTGAGCCGCTCCCAAGCGGTCGCAATCGTCACCGCGATGACTGGAGGAAAGCAGCTGCCGATATCCATGCTTGACCAGGTCCTCTCCAAGACAGAAGGCGTGCCGCTTTTTATAGAGGAGTTAACGAAGGTCGTAGTGGAATCCGGCCTGCTCAAGGAGCGCGGCCAGGATTACGTGTTGTCCGGGCCGTTGCCCCCACTTGCCGTCCCGGCGACACTGCACGACTCCTTGATGGCACGCCTCGACCGGCTCGCCTCCGTCAGGGAGGTTGCCCAGGTTGGCGCGGTCATCGGGCGGGAATTCAGTCACGAGCTGTTGGCATTGGCCGCCGGCATGGCGGAAGCCGAATTGGAGCGGGCGACGGAACAACTTGTCAATGCAGGCCTCGTGTTCCGCCGTGGAGGCGAAGGCCAAGTCACGTATGCCTTTAAGCATGCTCTGGTGCGGGACGCGGCTTACGGGAGCCTGCTCTTAAGCAGGCGGCAGCAGCTGCATGCCCGCATTGCCCACATCCTGGAAGACCGGTTCCCGGAGACGGTCGCCGCTGAACCGGAGTTGCTCGCCTATCATTTCAGCCAGGCTTCCCTCATCGAGAAGGCCGTTGAGTACCACGAGAAGGCCGGACGGCGGGCACTGTCGCGTTCGGCCTTGTCGGAGGCCCTCCTGCGCTTTGAGAATGCATTGAATGGACTGGCTTCACTTCCGCCTTCTCGGCAGCGCTCGCGCCGCGAGCTTTCCCTGCAACTGGCCCTGGGCAGCGCACAAGTGGCGGCGCATGGGTTTGCAGCGCCGGAAACGGGGGCTACCTACGGAAGGGCAAACGATCTGTGCGAGGAGTTGGGCGAAGTGCGGGAGGCGTTTCCGGTCCTCTACGGCCTTTGTTTGTACCATCTATACGCCGCCGAACTGACTGAGGCCCGTCGCGCCACCGACAGGCTGCTGGAGCTCGCCAGCAGCAGTAACGACCGGGGTCTTTCCTTCTTCGCGCACAGGGCCGCCGGGGTGAGCGCCGTTCCAGCCGGCGAATTTGTCCGTGCCCGTGCTCACTTGAAGGAAGCGCTGGCACTCTATGACCCGCAGGAGCATCGGTCGCCCGCATTCGTGTATGCCTTCGACCCGCGTGTCGTATGCCTGGATTATTTGGCGCGCACGCTGTTGGCACTCGGCTCGCCCGATCAGGCGCTTGCCACCAATGATGAGGCGGTGGCCGAAGCAAGAAGCATGGGGCACCGCAACAGTCTCGCCTTACCGCTGTTCTTCGGCGGTGTGATCCGCCAGATCATCGGCGACCGGGAAGCTGTGAAGCTCCGTGCCGCCGAACTATTCCAAATATCAGGAGAGGCAGGATTCCGGTTTTGGCAGGCGGGCGCGACAATCCTCCAGGCGTGGGCGGCCGCCGAGGATGGCGACATGGATCGTGCCCGGACGGAGTTGGAGAGGGGCATCGGCGGGTGGCTGGCCACCGGGGCGCGGTACATGTGCCCATACTTCGCGGCTCTTCGTGCTCAGATCGAAATGAAAGCCGAAAAACCAGAAGTGGCTCTCCGATTGCTCGAGGAAGCCGAGGAAATGATCGAGCGAACCAACGAGCGTTGGTTCGCGGCCGAAGTGTTCCGTCTCCAAGGGGAGGCGATTCTTTTAATTGGATCCGAGAAGGGAAAGGTGGCTACCGAGCGCTTCCGGGACGCGCTGGCAACAGCGCGCGCACAGGGCGCACGGTTTTGGGAGCTTCGTGCAGCGGTAGGACTGGCTCGCGCCCACCCTGAAGCGGGTGCACGGGAAGACCTTGCTGAGATTCTCTCGAGCTTCACCGAAGGAGCAGAGTTACCGGATCTGCAAACCGCTCAAAAGCTCGTGGCAGCGTTGGGGTAGTCAACGTCCAGGGAGGATGTGATGTCGGAGATGGATATCCGTGCGATCGTAAGCCAAGCGAACGATCGTTGGAACGCAGCGTTCAATCGGGGAGATGCTGCAGCGGTCGCGGCGCTTTACACGCCGGACGCAACCGTCCTGCCGCATACGCATGCCGTAGTTAAAGGGCAGGCGGCGATCGCTGATTTCTGGGCCGGGTTGATATCGGCAGGGATCAAGGAACACGGCATCGAGTTGCTCGACGCCCAAGCGGCGGGGGATCTCGCATACTCCAGCGGCAAATGGTGGGCGACCGGTAGCGGAGAAGATGGAAAGCCGGCCCAATTTGAAGGGACAATCGTCACCATTTTGCGAAAACAAAATGATGGGTCCTGGAAATTGTGCCTTCACACTTGGAACTGATTGGCCAGGCAACTGGCGCTCGCCTCTGGGTTAACAGGCCATCGCGCGAAAGTCCGCTCTTGAGAAGCGCCGTGAGTGTCGGCAATGGCGCAACCTGCTCGTTCCCGATGGGCACGACGAAAGACGGTCTTTCACCCCATGCGGACCTCAGCATCCTGACGTGCAAGGTCCACTTGGGTCAGGAGCGGTAGTCGGCGTTCGTCCGCCAAAAGTGCCAATTCACGACCGCTTGAGTGCGGGGTCGTCGAGCGCCGGATTGTAGAAGAGCGAGAGCGTCAGGCTTCGCGCGATGCGCTCTGCGGTGGCCATGAACCAGGCCTTCGCGTCGTTGTTCGGTGCAATGTCGTCAAGCGTCGCGGCAAAGAGCGCCAGCCATTTCGGGAAAAGCTCCGGTGACATGTTGGCGATGCCAAGATGCGCCTGGACCGGCTTTCCGCCGTAAGCGCCACTGCGGAAGGCGACTGAGGACCAGAAGCTTTTCATCTTCTCCATGTGCTCCGGCCAGCGCCCCGAAAGCCTTGCGTCGAACACGGGACCGAGCTCCGGATGCGCGAGCACCCGGCCATAAAACGTGTCGACCAACCGACCGATGAACGCGTCATCGATCCCGAGTGCTTTCATTTCCGCTTCCGCGCGTTCGCGGATCGCTGCGGGTTGCGCAGCTCGAGCCTGCAGTTCGTCGTTCATTCCATCGCCTGATGCATGCGTTCCCGTAAATCGTACTCGATTTAGGGAGCACATGCCGAAATTCAAAGTGCTGCAGCGCCCTTTGCGCGTCCGATTGGACGCGCGGCGCTGTAGGATCTAAGGAAGATGCAGTCGTCTTGCTGCTTTGTCGGCCGACGACGACCAGATGGTAAAGGACACCCAATGAAACTCGGCTTTATCGGCACCGGCGCGCTCACATCCGCGATTGTTGCCGGGCTAAAATCGCTTGCGGATAATTCCGTATCCGTTCTCCTGTCGCCTCGGAATGCGGAAATCGCGGCAGGTCTCGCTTCCCGCTTTCCGGACGTGCGCGTGGCAACCGACAATCAGGCGGTTCTCGACAATTGCGAGACGATCATGCTCGCCATTCGGCCGCAGGTTGCGCATGACGTGCTTTCTAAATTGCGGTTCCGGCCTGACCATCACGTCGTCAGCCTGATCGCCACGCTGTCGCGCGATGAAATCGCGGCTTTGACCGCGCCCGCGGAAAAGGTGACGAAAGCGCTTCCGATGCCGATGATCGCTTACGGGCAGGGCGCGACAATCATATGCCCGCGAGATCCGAGCATGGCCACATTGTTCGGCAAGCTCGGAAAGGCGATCGAGGTAGAGGATGAAAGCGAATTCGACGCGCTGAGCGTCGTCACCGCGACCTATGCCACCTATTTCAAATACCTCGATACGATCCATGGCTGGCTGAAAGACCACGGCGTTGGGGAGACGAGGGGGCGCGACTACATCGCCACCCTGTTCAAGGCTCTCGCGCACGCACCGGAAGCGGCGCCCGAGGCCGGCTTCATGCATCTGGCGGAAGAATATGCAACGCGCGGCGGGCTCAACGAACAGGTCCTGCGCGAACTGACGGACCGCAAGCTATTCGATGCTTTCGCGCAAAGCCTGGACGGCGTGCATCGGCGCATTACAAAATCTTGAGCGGTGCGCGAAGTCGCCTAACTCACGCGAAAGGTGGACGCCTTCTACTGCATGTTTCCTTAAATCGTAGCCGATTTAAGGATAAAAACATGCAGCAATTCGAAGTGCTACAGCGTCCTTTGCGCGTCTGATAAGACGCGCGGCGCTGTAGGAAGAGGCTTAACCGCTCCTTGTCGTGGAGTGGTGCCGAACGGTCACACTTTCAACCTTTCCTCGATTCCGAAGAAGCACGTTGTCTTCTCCCGCCGCACGTTCGTCAAATTCTTCCCCGTCTGGTTGTATGACAGTTTCATGACAGGGAGCAGAAGCGATGAGCCGCGAGAATGTTGCGTTTGTCTGTTCGGTAGCCGCCGGCGTAGCCTTGCTCTTCATCATCGGTCTTTCCCGGCCTGACTTGCTGGTCGAGGACCACCTCGTGGAAAGTCTGGGCGCCTTGGGTTTTGCCACAGCAGCTCTGCTCGCATTAGGAACGGCCATTCGAAGGCGCGCATGCTTGTCCTCAACTGAGAAGAGCATCCTTGCAGGCACGAGCGGATTGTGTTCGATACTGTTCCTCAGCGAGATCAGTTTCGGCGCCCGCATGTTTAATCTGCAGATGCCGGAAATGCGCGGCGGGGGCGAGTTCGACGGCGGCCACGACATCGTCATCGTGGCCTTCCGCTTAGTGAGAGACTCCGGCCCCATCGGCTACCTTGCGGCGGCAATCGGGGCATTGCTTCTCCTGACCTTGGCGACCGTGCTTCTTCATATGTTCCGACAAAAGATCTACGCGATGCTGCATCGAATTCTCGCGAGGGCGTTTGAATGCCGCTTGGCGCTGGCTGTCGCTATGCTCGCGAGTGCCGTAACGCTCGATCTCGTACCATCATACAAGGCAGGAATCCTGGAAGAGGTCCTCGAGTTCGGCGCCAGCGGCGTATTGATCCTTGCGATTATCGCATTTCGGCGCGAAAGGGGAAGCAAGGTGGTCGCACACCCGCCTCCGGGCTCCTTCCTCAGCCGTGATCAAAATGCTCGGGACTTTCAGGCGCTTGGTTTAGCTCGCGAGCGCTTCCGATCTGGAACAAAGCCTTGCGACCCGGCAAGCAGGGCCGGGGCGGCGAGATAGAGGATCGCGGCTATCGTCACGACGCCAATGAAGCCGACATGCATTGCAAGCAGGGCGGCGAGGATCGCGCTCAGCACCGACGCACAGCCATTGATCCCCCACGCCCAGGGAAGAAACTCCTCCGAGCGTGCGCCGACGTGGCTAAGGCCGAGGGGGAAGGGCATGCCCATGAAGACGGCGAGCGGCGCTATGAGGAGGAGGGCGATTGCGATCTTCGCGGCATCCGGGAGTGCCAGCAGCCGTTCGAATACAGAGGGCAGGGCGATCAGGTAGGTGCCGGCCAGGAATGCGATCACCACGACGGCGAGGGTGATGCCGCGCACCGCCGATCCGCGTCCGACCGCCGTCATCCAGCGTGCGGCGACCGCGCTGCCGAGACCTGCGAAGGCGAGGAAACCCGCAAGCACGACAGCGACAGCGTAGAGCGGATGGCCGAGGAACAGCATGAAGCGCTGGATGAAGGCGATCTCGATGAAGAGAAAGGCGAGGCCCAAGGCAAGGAAATAGAGCCCGAAGCGCAGCCGGGGCACGGCGCTCCCGATTGCGCGCCGGCCAAGCCAGAGAGGCAGCAGGATCAGGACTGCACTGAGGATCGCGGTCTGGACGAGTGTCGCCACCAGGATCAGGTAGCCCCAGTCGAGCATCGCCGCGCCGCCTTGGGTTCTGAGCGCCAGGAGTTCGGGCAGGGCGCGCCAACGGAAAAAGTCGAAGAAATAGGGCCGATTGTCCGTCGCCGGGGCAATATCGAACTTGTAGCGCTCGGTGAAGTCGGCGCGCTCAGGGCCGAGGAGGGCGAGGGCCCCCTCGTAGAGATATTCCTGGTCGAGCTGATTGTAGCGGTTCACGTCGCTCGCGGAGATGCCCGGCACCCAGGAGATGTCAAAGAAATTCTCGCCCGCGAAGCCGCGGATGGCTGCGACGTCCTCGCCAGTGAGCGGCGACTTGGCGACGATGAGGGTTGCGGTGTTCCAGCTCCGGATCAGCGCCAGGTGCCGGCCGGGCTGGGACACGCCATCCGCTTCAAGTGCTGCGGTAGCAGTGGCGAACAGCTTGAGAATGTCGCGCGGCGGCACCCGCAGCCAGCGCGTGATGGCGACGACGCCATCCGGTCTCAGTACCGCCAGGTAATCCCGCAGTGCCTCCACGGTGTAGGTGTAGTTCTCATGCATGCTCTGCACGCCGGCCGCGGCCGCGCTGAAGGAGTCGAGGAGCGGCATCTGGATCAGGTCGTAACGCTCGCCCGTGGTCGCAGCGAAGGCGCGCGCCTCGGCTAGATGCAGATTGACGTTCGGTCGGCTGAAGATGCCGCCGACGAAGCTCGCGAAGCGATTGCGAGAGAGCTCGATCATCTGCGGGTTGACCTCTACAGCGTCCACGATATCGGCTCCGGCTCTGAGAGCCAGCAGCACCTGCTCGCCGCCACCAGCGCCGAGGATCAGAATTCGCGGCCGCGCCAGCAGCCGGTACGGGAGCGCCGCCGTTGTCCGGTCGAGATAGGCAACCGTCGCCGGATCGCCGCCATAGGCGGTCATCGCCGTAATGCTGTCGCCATCGCTGAAGACGGCGAGTTGCGCGGGCGGCTCCTGCACGTTGGCGAGGCTGAGGCCCGGCGCGTAGCGGAAAGGCACGGTCGGGCTCTCGACGACCGTCAGCAGTCCGAGCGGGCTCGATCGCTCCTCGACC
>NZ_JASKLT010000029.1:0-26622 GCF_030124405.1 Sinorhizobium sp. 7-81
GCTCCCGCTGAAAACACGCGGAGCAAGGTTCAAAACATGGGTCAATTCTCGATGAAAATATCCCGCAATGCCGGATCACTTCTCAGTGCAAATCAACAGCCCGTCGTCACTCAGCTACCGCCCACGACACCATTGTCGAGCAGCCCCATGCAGGCGAGCGGGCGTTTCGTCATACCGGAAGCGCGGTCGGGCTTGGTACGGCACCCGAAGGGTCGAGCTGCCCTGAGGTCGAGGCCAGACAACAAGTCAAATACCGTAGCGACCCTTAAGAACGGCGCGCCCGTCGATATTCTGGCCAGCGTAGACAGGTGGTTTGAAGTCAGACAGGCCGGAACCAACGGCTTTCTGCACGAAACCCAAGTTTCGGTCAGGGAGTACGACGGAGGTGCGTTCGAAGACAGGCACGTCCAAATCCGGAGCTCCGACAATTACGCGGACGCGGAGGCTTTTGTTCGCGCCTCGTCGCTTCCTCTTGCGGCCTATCTGGTCTCGAACGGCTGGTTCGCCATCACGCTTAAGGACACATATAGCCTCGAGACTGCCGCAGATATGATGAAGATGCTGAAGGCACGTGGCGCCGTCCCCGAGGATGCGTTCGTCACCTACGGCAACACCTATGTTCGGAAGGTGTGCTGTGAGTGACCCATGGACATTCCAGATAAGGTGGATGCCCGCCGCGGATATTACTCGCTTTGAGAAGTGCAATTTCCTCGTCCCGATCACGACCGTAGTCACGTTTTGTCAGCGAGTTTCCGGCATGTTCGTGCTGGCAAAGATATCCGCATGAAGAGTTCGGCATTGTGAGTATGTGGGAAGAAACGCGCCGACTGGTTCTTGAGCGAGACGGCTACCGGTGCGTGTCGTGCTCTACGAGCCTGAAATCGCGCGACGCCGACGTCCATCATCTTCTTCCGAGATCCATGGGCGGCTCCGACGAGCTCTCAAACCTTGTCACCCTCTGCGACGGCTGCCACGCTGCACATCACCCGAACCTCGCGGGCGGCCTGGCACGCCGGATGATCGAGCGCTGGGCGATGCGCCTAGCCCGCTGGCTCGACAGCGAAGCACGGGCACTCGAAGCCGACATGAACTTCGGCCCGGTCCTCCGACTGTTCGGCACGTCCCATTTTCGAGGAGGGCAGCTTCCGATCATCCTTGCGGCGCTCTCCGGGAAATCGATCCTGGTGGTCAGTCCCACGGGATCCGGGAAGTCGCTGTGCTTCCAGCTCCCTGCCCTGCTTCGCCATGGGATTACGATCATCGTCAGCCCGCTGAAGACCCTTATGGGCGATCAGGTGTCCGGGCTCTTGCGAAAGAAGATACCGGCCACCTTCATCAATAGCGCGCTCGGTCCCGATGAAAAGGAGATCCGCTATTCCTTGATTGCCAGGAACGCTGTGAAGTTCCTTTACGTCGCTCCCGAGCGCTTTTTCGTAAGACGACAGAAGGAGCGAGACGCACTCTCGCGCAGTCGACCCGAATACCTCGTCATCGATGAAGCCCACTGCGTCGATCAATGGGGCCGTGACTTCCGGCCCGAATACGGACGCCTAAGTGAGGTCCGCACAGGACTCGGTTCGCCACCGATCCTTGCCTTCACCGCCACTGCTGGGCAGGCGATGCAGAAGCGAATCCTTTCGTCCCTCGGAATCGAGGACGCGACAGTGTTCGTCCGCGGCGTGGACCGTCCCAACATCGGGTTGATCAGATGGAGCGCGGCACCCGCAACTCGTCACCATGAGATCGCCAAGCTGCTGCGGCTCCCAATGCTTGCGAGCCGCAAGGCGATGATCTTCGTGCCAACGGCACGAATCGGCCAGGAATTGCAGAGCGACCTCCGTAACAATGGCCTCGATGTTCCCTTCTATCATTCGAAACTCGGAACCGAGTGGCAACGGCAGGAACTGCTGAAGCGGTTTCAAGGAGAGAGCCGTCCGCTCGTCAACCACATCATCTGCACGAACGCATTCGGAATGGGGCTGGATGTGCCGGACGTCCGTTTGGTGATCCATTGGCAGCAGCCCGCATCGGTGGAGGACTATCTACAGGAATTCGGCCGAGCTGGTCGCGACGGCAGGCAGTCCGTCGCCGTTACGTTCACCGAGGCCAGCCGCGGTGCCGGCCGGGACATCGGACTTCTTCGGTTTATGGCGGAAAAAACCGTTAACGGTTCGGGCTTGGACGAGATCACTGCGCGAGGGATGCTGCTGCAGCGATTCTCTCAGATCGATGACCTCACCGGCCTGCTCGGCTTGAAGAATTGCTTTCGAAAAGGAATTGTCGAATATTTCGAAGGCCCGAAGATGACTGTCCGCCAAGGACTAGGGCGGGCGATCTTGAACTGGGTTTTCAGCAATGAAACAAAGCCCCAGCGCTTCAGATACTGCTGCGACCGGTGCGCGGGTCTCGATCCCCGTCACGATTCTTTGCCGAACCATGTGGCGTCCGTTTTCGCCAGGCGAGCTCACCGATGATCATTGTCGATCGTTCGATCGTATATCCTTAAACATTGTCTTGCGTTCGTTAAGATAATCCCCGCAGAGCGTCCGCACCTCGGTCCTCAATCTGGCGAGCGCACTCCGCAGCCGGAAGGACTCCTATGAGCGGGTGCTGAGTTGAGCTTTTCGCGGCTCCTACGGCGCGTGGAGATGCCAGGGGGTTAAATGGTCCGGAGGGCGGCCGGGTGGTGTACAGTTTCCCTGCGTCCTTGAGCAGCACTGAACTTTGACCCCAGATCGACATCCGCGTGTCGGTTCACACCCACGTGCAAGGCAAGTGAATCGCCGGCGGAGGAGATCGTAACTATCTTGGCCCTCAAAGAAGGAGATCGCATGGCGCGACGCGACCTGTCCCGCGAGGAATTGTTTGCTTTGGTTTGGGAGAAGCCGACCCAACAGGTGGCCAAAGACCTTGGCGTATCGGATGTTGCTGTCGGTAAGCTTTGTGCCCGGCTGCAGGTTCCGAAGCCACCGCGCGGATACTGGGCGAAAGTGGAGGCAGGTGAAATCCCACGTCGTCCGCCCCTGGGCGCTTTCCGTGAGGAAATAGAACGTAGCCGCCGGGAATTGGCGCGGACCAGATCAGCGGAATCACTGTCGAAACTACAGCAACAGTTCTTTCGAGCGGCGCTCTCCGACTTGCAAGGTCGCGGCGTCGATGTGCGTGGGACCGAGCTCCGAGGAGGCCGACTCGCCGAGGTAAATCCCGACGTCACCGTGCAGATCCTGCTGGCCATTCAAAACCGTGGGCATGAGTGGATCAAGGAAGGCAAGGTCGCCGCGACCTGGGCGCACCCGGCACAGAGCAGCTTAGCAGGTCTCGTTGAAAGGTTGCTGCCGCTGGCCCGGCCACAGCTACTGGTGTTTGAAAACGCATACAAAAAAAGCTGGTCCACTTCAGACGGTCCCGTCGTCTTCGTACGCCTGACTTCAAACCTCCAGGAGCGGATCGCGGCTCTTGTCCGCTTCGTCCGCGACCACAAGCTCCAGCATGTGGTCATGCCGCTCATGGCGACCGATCACGCCTGGTCTGTTCGCCATGTCTTCACCCCCGAGTCGCGTCTGTTCCTGGACAGCACTCTGTGCATTTCGGCAACCGAGCTGTGGGTGGAATACACCCGTAAGGCCTGGCGAGACGAAGATCCGCCGGAGCGCTATATGACCGGCAGACTGGGGCTGAAGGAAATCATGCCGATTGATCATATGCCTGAGCGTGAGGTGTCGATTTCACCGACCATCACGAGGGCGTCAGTAGCGCCGTACCGCGAGCGCCTTGTTGCCTTGATCGAGGCGGAGCGGGTGAACGAGATGATGCTCAACGCCGCATACGCGATCGAACGTGAAGTTCCCAACGAAATGCTGGCAATTGCGGACCGGCTATGGTTCGGGGAAATGCGGCCATTTTCAGCAGCGCGTGAAGCGTGGCGACTGATCGAAGGGGAATTGGAGCGCTGGGAAGGAGAGCTCGAGATCGAACGCTCCATGTTGGCGCAGGCGGTCCTTGGGATCGAGCCGGGTGACATCGTGACAAGCGAAAATCGCGGCCGACCTATACGCCTTTCCGTAACGGGAATCACTCTTTACGCCAGCGACAAGTATGTGACCTTCGTCGTAACTGGTACTCGATTTCGAAAGGATGGCATGATTGGCAAACTGCAGGAATCGATCAGCTTGCAATTCGAGCGCGAGGCCTTGAACAGGCGCGAGTAGCCGCCAGATAGGATTCAAGCGTGGCGGATGCAATTTGGCCATCCCAGGCGTCGCCGAAGGGGTGAAAGACGGTCGTCCGCTGCGGCTGTCACGGACGACCGCCATGCGCGCCCATTTCCGTCGTTTAGACGGGCTCTGAGATTTCCTCGAAGCCGCCGTTTGGCTTATGCGACCTGAATGTCTAGCTCCTGGTGATTCCGGACTGGCTGGTTTATGCTGGCCTTCGCTTGAAAGCTGACGCGAGGCGCAAACCTTTGATGACGCAAAAGTCCGTCACGCAATGAGGTATGAGGAAGTCTACAGGAGCCGATCTCGGTATCTTCTCCTGAGCCTCGATGATGACTGCAAGTTGCGCCCACTGTCACTATTTCCGAATCTGACGACCTCAGCGACTAGCCACCAAACAAGTCTCCCTGACTCTTGAGGGGATTTGCATTTTTTCCCTATCGCGAATGGCCGGAATCATAGAATTATTGCGCCGGGCCTGGCTGGGGATTATTTGTGAAATCGCTACTTTGGGCATTCGGCCTTCTTCTCTCCTTTGCAGCGCAAGCGGTTGCAGCGGATGTCACCCTTATTGACTGGCGCGGTCACAAGGTCTTGTCGATCAGAGGCCGTATAGAATTCGGAGACTCGGCAAAGGTCGCAGGTCTACTTTCTGGGGCTGAGATGATGCCTTATGGCACTCCAATTGTTATGCTGGAAGGCCCAGGAGGGTCAGTCGAAGAAGCGCTCAGAATCTCAAAAGTCTTCGATTCTAGCCCGGTCCACACCATCATCGCAAAGGAGGCAAAATGCGCCTCCGCATGCGGATCCATCGTTTTTTTAGCCGGCAAATATCGGACGATGGAAGAAGGAGCAGCGCTGGGCCAGCATTCCTGTTCGTTGAACGGACAGCGTAACGATGAATGCAACGAAATCATTGCAAGTCACGCGGTTGGGCATAACGTTTCCCATGGGGCTATCGCCGCTTTCCTGACCTACGTACCCCCTGATGACATTCTCTGGTTTTCCCGAGCGGACGCCGAAGGATGGGGTCTGACGAAATATCCTGGCGAGAATATGAGCGGCTTTGAGAAAAGTGAACCAAGGGCGCTCAAGGCGCTCCTTGGCGAGTTTCCTCCAGCTCAAGCCAAGTGGAGAATCGGTTTCCGCGAGAATGGCTTCGACGCCTTCGTCAGAACATCGACCGATTTCGAACGCGAGATGCAGATCAACCTGTTTTGCCTCGAACAACGGCCGGGCCGGATGTTTCTCGCAATGGAAATCACTGGGGCCGAAAAAGACGTCAAGGACGCCGTCCTTGCTGCCTCCATCCTCACTGACGTCACCAGGGAATGGGTCGTGGATTCGCCGGCGATCTATCAGAAGGACGATCTGATGACGGAGCTTTTTATCGAGGTGCCCAAAGAGATGATCATTCCCTTGCTGAAGCGAGCCAAAAAGCTTCAGTTCGGCGTACTCCTCCGCAAGCCATACACGCCGATGATTGCGTGGACCCTTCTGGAAGAAAGCCGCAAAGTTCTGCTCTTTGCCGCCAACAATTGCGTGAAATAGGATGAATTTCACGCAGTTGTTGCAGGTGCCCGAGCATCGGCTTTTCGGGAACTGCCAGTGGCCGTTGAACCGCTGAGTTGAGGTCGGTTCCCGACGGACAACCATATGCCCCAAGCCGGTCATAGACGCTGCCGTCGAGCCGACCTTAAAGCGCACATCGTATTCGCCGGAGTTCCGTCGCCACGGCCAAAAGCGGATGTACACGTCGTCTTGGATAAGTAACCGATCAGGGGCCGCTTTTGGGACGGTCTGTTGTGGGCGTCAAGGATGGAATATCCGCCATAGAGCGCGGACTTATCTGAGTGACCGCGTCGACTCATGGCCATTCGCACTCTCTGACGCCATGCCGACTTCGAGCCGAACCGGACGCGACCGCGGTCCCACTTTACCGACCGGCTATAAGTGAGCCTCGTTACGTCTCTGGTCATTGTAAATCACGGAGTCGCTGCTCGATTAGCGAAATCCTTCGGACCAATGCACTTTCGTGGTTCCTCAGACCGTATGCCGCCCTGTTCCAGGGCAACGACAAGCTAGTATTCAAATCATCACCAGTGAGGCGGGTTATCTGGTGCCGTAAATGACGTAACTCTTCGTTCAACGCATGCAAATGCAGTGCGAGGTCCGCTGCGTCTAAGTCTAAATTAACTTCGTCGTTTTTGATGAAGCCGTCTGTTCTGTCGCCATTTTGGCGGATCTCAAAGTCACGTGGCGCTGAATATATCAAGCTGGCGAATCCGCCCGTGCTCGCGGACGTAGCAGCCTGAATCGCATTGTTTGCGCTAACCTCGGCAACCTCAACTTCGGAGACCAGAGCACCCGGCGCGGACATTTCCCGTAACAGATCATGCAGGCTCGACAGCCGCAAGGACCTTCCGCCCGATGCACCTCGGTACGCTTCCACTAATTCCGGCCTGGGGTAAACCGAATGATTCCCAGAACGCACGAACCAGTCAGCCTTCTGCTCTCCTGTAACGAAGATCAGATCCTTTTTCGTCGTTCTCCCTAAGTGAAGTAGCGACATCCATATAATTACGTCCCCAATGCCTTGATCATCCTTGCTGCTATCCTTGTAGCCAGGTGGTACCTTGTTCCTCAGTCCGTATTCGAGTTCTTCAAGGACCTTATCCGGTGGCTCGCTGGGGGCGATCATCCGTTCCTTAGTAAACAGACCCGCATATAAATTTGTGACCGGGTCATTCCCACGCCAACTCTTTATATGGGACGATAGCTTACGCAAGTTCGCGAGGTACTTCTTTGTCGCCGCATCGAGTTCTTCGCCTGCTGTCGCAAGCGCCTCGCGTTCGGGAAAACCCTCTAGGAGCAACGGCGTTACTTTAGCACCCGAGCTGCTCATCTTCGAAACGCGGTCGTCGATGGCTTGCGCCATGTCGGCCAGTTTTCGGTCACGGTTCTTAATGAATTCCCGTGCGACTCGCTCCGGCAGAAAAAGCCTCGCTTCGCGGGCAAATTGGGCATAAACGTCGGCTAGGGCCGACAGGTCACCTTTTCCCAGAAGGTAAGGAAGCAGCAGCGCGTTGGTGTCGAGAGCCACTACGACTGTGTCCGCCTTGGGGTTGAGGTCAGCCGTCGGCTGGAAGACTAGGTGAGCTTCTCTGTACACTCTCTCCAGCAGGAAATGATCAACTCCGGCTGGGAGCTTAGGGTCGGAATTTTTTCGCCTTGCTTCACTGACTTTTGAGCTTACGTTTGCAGGCAGGACCTCTGGTTTCTGCTTCTCGAGCGGCAATTCTTTCTCGTCCAATACATCCTCCAGGCCGATGTGCAGCGCGAGCCTGCGTACGGCTCGATCAACACGATTCGGAACGATGTATACTCGTTTGTTCTTCCCGTCATCTCCGATCACCTCTATGTCCACTTTGGTGAAGGTTTTTCGATGCGGGCCGTGGTGTGACGGTCACGGCTGGGCCTGCGTCGGCCCGCGTTGAAAAACCTCCCAAGGAGGGAAGCGGAAGCTCGCTGTCGATGGGCGTGTTAGGGCACATGAACCGCTGGATGGCGTAGCACGCCACCGAGCTATTTAAGCTCGCAGATCGTCGCATCATCAGCCCGTTCCCTGATTCCTTTGAACGACGGATGCCGCAGCTTTCCCTCGTCGGTCCAGGCTCGATACTCGACCTCCGCTACCAGAACCGGTTCTGTGAAGACTGCGCCTTTCCGCTGCAGGCTCACTGACGGCGATTTCGTCTCAATCTCCTCTAGGAGTTCGCGCAGCTTGACCGATTCGTGTCGGGTCCATCCTGTCCCACAGCCGCCGACATAAACAAGTTCGGCGTCCTTCCGCGCCGCCAAGAGTAGCCGACCAATTGCCGCGGGAATTGTTGATGGCTCGAACCCGACAATTACAAAGCTATCACGGCGCCTGCAGGTGACCTTGAGCCATTCCGGCCGCCGACCAGAGCGATAGGGGCTCTTCCGACGCTTGGCGATGATGCCTTCGAGGCCGTGCTCGCAGGCAACGCGATAGAATTCCGCCCCTTCGCCCTGCACCTCCTCGGAGAGACGAATAGCCCCTTCTCGCCCAGTGACGATCAGCTCCAGTAGCCGCCGGCGCTCGCGCTGGGGCAGTCGGCGGAGATCGCGGCCGTCGAGGTAGAGGACATCGAAGGCGAAGAGGATGATTTCTCCAGGCCCATGCAAAGCCGGTAGGCGACCCAGCGCCCGCTGCAACATGCCGAAGTCGGAACGGCCCTGTTCGTTAAGAACGACCGCCTCACCGTCGATAATGGCAGTCTTCGGCCCGAGCTGTCGCGCCTCAGTCACGATCGCGGGGAAGCGATCTGTCCAATCATAGCCGCCGCGCGTGAGGATCCTACGCCGCCGGGCTCGATATGGACGGCAAGGCGGTACCCGTCCCATTTCACTTCGAACGACCAACCGGTGCCTGCAGGCGGGCTGTCAACGAGCGTCGCGAGGCAAGGATCGATCCGCGCCGGCATGGGTTGATCCGGCGGCATCGCCGGTGGTTTCCTCGATGATGCTCTTGCCATGCGCCCATTAACGCACAGCTCCGCGAAATCGCTGCATTCTCTTTCAGGAGTAAGGGGAACAGGACCGCAGCGGCACGTTTGGGCTAGCGGCAATACCCGCTATTTCTTTCTGAGAAACTCCATCACCTTTTCGCGGCTCGGTCCTGCCTCCCGAATCGCCTCCAACGCTTTCTGCCGCGTCACCTTTGCGGCATGACTGAATCAAAACACAATTTTCAGCATCGAATAGATCGGATTGGCATAGATAGCGCTGATAGGTCGGCTGGTGGCTGCGACACAGCCGACGTCGGGCAGAAGATTGGAGCATAGCGAGGTAGGACGCGTGGGAGCCGTCCGAGCGAATGCTTCATTCAAAGAGTTCTGCGTGTGTCCCAGCGGCTACGAATACAACAAGGTTCTTTCTTTCGTAGATCTGCACCCGATGAGTTGAACTAAAAAAGAACTCCAGAACCTACTTGTTCGGGTCGGTGGATAACCTCTTCTTCAGCTTTTCCTTACGTTTCCCTTGGGACACAATCTTGCGCCCAACATTGGCCGGGACGAATCCTACGTTTGCCATCGCTTCGCCAAACGTTTCGTTGTCGGCCACCGCTTCCCGGACCAGGCTAACGTCACCAGTTTTGCCCACATCGTTCACCTTGTGGCATGCCAGTCTCCATTTCAAACAGTCGCTATCGAGTGGCCAGCCGTCAGCGGCGGGCGGCCGACCTGCTTGGGCATCCGCAACGAGAATATGGGCGGTTCTGACATGAACTGCGGGTCAGCCTATGCGGCCATCCGGAAGCTCATTGTCGTCGCCTTCCACGCTCGCGTGCCTCCCGCAATCCCTCGACGAGACGCTCCAACGTGCGGATCGAACCTCCTGTCCAGACGCTCGCCAAGGCATCCAGTTCGAATCCTTCAATCGGCGTGGCCCAGCGCGGATCGTAACCCGCCTCGATATACAGCCGCTCCAAGATACGCGTGGCGAGTAACGGCAATTGATCGGCTCCCGGGGAGGGAAAACGCAGGATTCGACACCTGTCCCGCAAAGCCGCCGGAATCGGCTCCACCGAGTTCGCCGTCATCAGCCAAGACACGTGCGACAGATCGCAGTGCGCTTGAAGATAGGGATCATGCCAGCGACTTGATGTCTGCGGTTCGAACAGTCCGATCAACACGTCGTGCACGTTGCCATTGTGGCGGCTGGTGCCGATCTTCTCGATCTCGTCGAGAATGACGACTGGTCCGGCGCATTCGTGTTGACGCACGACCATGACCGCAAGGCTCGGTTCGCCCGACGACCATCTCCGGGCGGTTCCGCCGATGGCGCTATCGCTCAAGCCTCCACAAGAGATGAGCACACAGGGCGTGCCGAGTTCCTCGGTCAATCGCCTGGCGAACTGCGTCTTGCCACTTCCGGGTGCCCCGAGCAGGATGATCGGCCGCAGGTGGACATTTGGCCGGCCGCTGAGACCTTCGAGCACCTTGTCAACAATCGCCAGCGCATAGGGAAATTCCGCGATCAGTCGCGCACGAACTACAGTCAACTCAGGCATGCCGGGCAGTGGCAGCGGACGCTGTTTGAACTTCGCGAATTCCTTCGCCACTCGCTTCCCGTCGGCCGTCGTGTCATTACCGATGCCGCTGATAACGACCACTCCGTCGGTCGGTGGCGTTTCGTGTTCTGATGGCTCTTCTTCCCAGGTTGCTACCGCAAGGCCAGCAGATGGTGAATCCTTGGGTTCCGGCTCATCGACCATTGATGACGTGATCGCATTTCTGAAGTGGAATTCGTAGGTCCGGACTTCCGGCTCGAACCACTCTGCAGACCTCTGAACAGAGACGCCTGCTCGTCGGCGCCGGTCGAGTACACGCGATTGCGCCGCCCAACTGAGCGAAC
Organism: Sinorhizobium sp. 7-81; assembly: GCF_030124405.1. Taxonomy (NCBI): domain Bacteria; kingdom Pseudomonadati; phylum Pseudomonadota; class Alphaproteobacteria; order Hyphomicrobiales; family Rhizobiaceae; genus Sinorhizobium; species Sinorhizobium sp. 7-81. The sequence goes on from NZ_JASKLT010000029.1 coordinate 10,656, forward strand.
GCCAAAGCAGGGAGCGGCTCTCCGCACGAGGTAGATCCCCAGAAGCGAGATGGGCGATCTCACCGGCGATCAGAGCCATCGCTTGGCCGTCCCCAAAGAACGCCCGGTAGAATCTGCACCGCAGGCGGCACTCATCGACCGGCAATCCTTGGGTATCATCGATGAGATCGAGAGCAGCCTCCACTGCAAGCACGCCGTCCTCACTCGGATCCACGGTTAGCTCATCCAGGCTGGTAGCGAAAAGTGCGAGTCCAGTCCGTTTGCGCTTTTTAACTCGACCCGACAACCGGCTGCAATATTCGCGGATGTCTTCGGCCAAGTCTTCACGGAAGAACCCCATCCCTCGGAGCAGTTCCTCGGCGGTCGGCAAATGCAATCCGGCAATTGCCGCCTTCTGCCGGCGTTGAAAGTGGCGGTCTTGTGATGGCGGATTATCTGTCACGGGACACCCCCTTGAACCCTGGTCGAGCACTGCGGCGAAGCAGCCGCCGCGCTGCAACATGTCGTGCGGTGAGACGTCCGATCGCGAGAACGGCGCTTACAGATAGCCTCACCCTCTGGAGGCACGTCGCCGATGTCGGAAACACTCGCAACAAGAGGGCTGTCCGTTCAGATCAAACGCGGTCAGTCCGGTGTCGCCGGATATCTCTTTCCCCGGGAACCCGGCGGTGAAAATATCCTCGTGCACTTAAAAACCTCGTCGTCTGCGATGGTCCGCAGCCTCGCTCCCGACGGCATGGATACGCGGCGAGAACCCAATCTGTATCGCGGCCGATCCTGTCGAGATACTCGGCCGCGTCTCTGTACTCGTCTGTTCGATAGCGTGGGGGAGTGAAGAAAATGGTCAGTCCCCTGTGCTTTTGCTCGCCACTCATCAGAGGCGAATGGCCGAGCGCTCTTCAAAGCCAAGATGACGGCAGGGGACTTGGCAAGCTTCCGGAACTCCAACTCCTGCAACCGGGAACGCATCTTAGTGCCCTTCAAGGCCGTGAGGCCGTCCTAGGCGGTACCAGCGGTTTACCGTCCGGGCCACTCCCTGTTCGAGATCGAGATAGAAGATCTGGGTCGAAAGGCAGCGGTGCCCGTCCGAAATGCGGGGGTGCCCGGTGACGATGCCAGTCAAGCTCAGGGCGGGCTGCCGGACCAGACCGTATTCATCGAGGAACGGTGCGTTCGCCAGCATCGCGGGGCCGAACCGTTCGGAACTGGCCTTTCGGATGTCATCCGCGAGCCTTGTGAGTGTATCGGCATCGGCAAAGGTGCAAGTCAACGGTCGATCTCCTTTTCAAAGCTGGGGGCAGCTTGGCGAATGAGCCGAGCTGATTCGGCGATTAGCATCAGAAACCTACCGTCACCGGCAGTTTTAGATGCGTGCTGTTTTTCGGCACACGTGCGCCGATAATCGGCAGAACTATGCTGATAGTCGGCACGTTGTCAACACTTCTATGCGGCCATTTGCTCCGAGGTGCGTTGCATGACATTGAATCCTTATGAGACCGCCGAAGAGAATGCTGATTGCTGCTCGTTTGCTGCTTGGCCAGACGCAAGCCGAGTTGGCCCAGGAATCCGGACTTGGAGTACGAACGATCTACAACGCCGAGCATGGTTCGCTAGGCCTCGAAAGCGTCGAGAAGCTAGTTGCTCACTTCGAGAAACAAGGAATTGAATTCGTAAAGCCCGAGGCTGGACGGGGCTGGGGGGTTTTTAACCACGCGCTTTTCGAATCGTTCGATGACGAGAAGCGGCGTAAGCGAATGAACAAAAACGCGGAAGCTTCGCACTAGCGGGGATCCGCGCGGGCGCCCGTCCGACACGCTCACAGTGAAATCATTCCGCTCCCAGGGAACGTCTAGCTCGTTGGGTCCACACTGGCGACAACTGCGAAGTCGGCGATGTGCGAGATCTCCCTCCAAAACTCCAACATCTCAAAGCTAAAGCCGAATGGGAGCAAAACAGTCCGTCTGGCCGATCCGCTCCGAGTAATGGAGCACTACACGGATCGGCCAGACTACCGTCGGAGCAAGGGAACAGGGGCTTGCATTGGAAGAAAAGCTCGCTAGCTGCTGGAAGCGGTAAAGAATGGTAACATTTGCTCCACCCTTAAATGAGCATCAGATTCCTAATCTGGGGGTCGCGCGTTCGAATCGCGCCGGGATCACCATTACTTTTCCAGCTTCTCACAGACGACGCCCGGATCCTCCTCCCCCTTCGTCACGTCAAAAAGCGTCGCCTCCTCGCCCTCGGTCCACCAGATGTACCGGCCGCCCGCATATCTTGCGCCCGATCCGGAAATGACACCGGAAGCGACGATGTAGGTGCCGCCGATCGAGAAGGTGACCAGCGAGACGGGACCGGCATTGATATATTCGGCTTCGACCGTCTCGCCGCCGCAACTGTAGCGGACCGTCTGCCGATCGACTCCGCCCGCATCGGGAATGCGCAGCGTCACTTCCGCGCCTCCGGCGCGTGAGTCCGTCGAGACAAGTCGCATGACCGGCGTACCGTCCGCTTTTGCCAGCGTGAGCTTGGCTCCATCGACTCTCCATGCCAGCTCGCTTCTCAATGTGTCGAAGAACTTCTGCTCCTGGTCCATGATTGCCGGTGCGCACATCTTGCGCGCCGCAGCGGTGGGCCCAAATGTGATGCTGGCGTCCGAAATGCTGAACGATCCAGTAAAACTGTTGCAGCCGGCCATGCCGCCATAGGTGCCGTCTTCGCGGATCTCGAGCACTGACTGGAGGTCATCGATCACGCCTCCGCCGCCGATATCCTCGGCAAGCCAGGAGCCGACAAGCTCCTTCGGCACGTTTTCGGCGGCGACCGATTGCATCGAGGCAAGATCGATCAGCACGCAAGCGCAGGAAAATGCGATCAGGGCCTTCAGCATCGGGAACTCCTTCGCACCGATCGTGCGTCTTCGCTTGCCATCGGTAATTCTTAGCGGAGCGCCGCTTGAGATTGAAGACTGGCGACCGTCGCCCTTGTTGCCGGCGGCTTTCGGCTGTAGAGCCTAACGAACAAATGAGAAGAACACGGGATTTGGCAATGGCATCCGGCGACAGCACGAAGCGCCGTCTGACGATATTGGGCTCCACCGGGTCGATCGGAACGAACACGCTCGACGTCATCGACCGGCTGGGCGGGCGAGATCGTTTCGAGGTCGCGGCGCTGACCGGAAACGGCAATATCCCGCTTCTTGCCGAACAGGCGCGCCGGCTCGGCGCCGAACTGGCGGTAACCGCCGACGACAACCTTTATCAGGACCTCAAATCGGCGCTTGCCGGTAGCGGCATCGCGGTTGCCGCAGGCCGCAGCGGCCTGATCGAGGCGGCCGAACGCGATGCCGGGTGGGTGATGGCGGCAATCGTCGGCAACGCCGGTCTTGCCCCGACGCTCGCCGCGGCAAAGCGCGGCGCCGATATCGCGCTGGCCAACAAGGAATGCCTCGTCTCCGCAGGCAGCCTCTTCGTCGAGGCGGTCGCAAAGGGCGGCGGCCGGCTGTTGCCCGTCGACAGCGAGCACAATGCGATCTTCCAGGTGCTGGAAAACGATCAGCGCCACGCCGTCGAGCGGATCATCCTGACGGCCTCCGGTGGCCCGTTCCGCACCAAATCGCTTGAAGAGATGCGGCACGTGACCGCCGAAACAGCGCGCGCCCATCCGAACTGGTCGATGGGGCTGAAGATCTCGATCGACAGCGCTTCGATGTTCAACAAGGCGTTGGAAATGATCGAGGCGCGCCATCTCTTCGGGCTGCGACCGAAGCAGATCGAGGTCATCGTGCATCCGCAGTCGGTGATCCATTCGATGGTCGGCTACAGCGACGGATCGGTACTGGCGCAGCTCGGCTGCCCCGACATGCGCACCGCCATCGGCTATGCCCTCTCCTATCCGAGCCGATGCGATCTGCCGGTCGAGCGGCTCGATTTCGCAAAACTCTCGCGGCTCGACTTCGAGGCGCCGGACGAAATCCGCTTTCCCGCATTGCGCCTGGCGCGACGCGCCATGGAAGCCGGCGGCGTCCAGGGTGCCGTGCTGAACGGCGCCAAGGAGACTGCGCTCGAGGCCTTCATCAAGGGGCGGGTCGGATTTTTGGCGATGGCCGAGATCGTCGAAAAGGTGATGGACGAGCTCGCGGACCTGCCGGCTGCATCGAGCATGGACGACGTCTTCGCCGCGGACGAAAAAGCCCGGCAGATGGCCGCCGGGCTGATCGAGTAGCGCACTGTTTCGGCTGAATTTGCCGCGCCAACTGCGGGAAGCAGAGGCTTACGCCACCGCCCTTGCCAGCGCACAGCGCGACCAGAGCGAATGCAGCGCGCCGACCAGATGGTCGATGTCGGCATCCGAATGCAACGGCGTCGGCGTGATGCGCAGACGCTCGGTCTTCTTCGGCACCGTCGGATAGTTGATCGGCTGGACGTAGACGCCGAAATTGTCGAGCAGCAAGTCGGAGATCCACTTGCACTTGGCGGCGTCACCCACCATCACCGGCACGATATGGCTCGGATTGACCATGTGCGGGATGCCGCGCTGGTCGAGCAGCGAGCGCAGCCGCCGTACGCGCTCCTGATGCGCGAAACGTTCGACCTGGCTTTGCTTCAGATGCCGGATGGAGGCGAGCGCACCGGCTGCAAGCGCCGGCGGCAACGCCGTCGTGAAGATGAAGCCTGACGCAAACGAGCGGATGAAATCGCAAAGTGCCGCCGAGCCGGTGATGTAGCCGCCCATGACGCCGAAGGCCTTGCCGAGCGTGCCCTCGATCACCGTCAGCCGGTGCATCAGCCCCTCGCGTTCGGCAATGCCGCCGCCGCGCGGGCCGTACATGCCGACCGCGTGCACTTCGTCGAGATAGGTCATCGCGCCATACTTGTCGGCGAGATCGCAGAATTCCTTGATCGGCGCGATATCGCCATCCATCGAGTAGACGGATTCAAAGGCGATGATTTTGGGCGCACGCGGATCGGCCGCCGCAAGCTTGGCTTCGAGATCGGCCACCGAATTGTGCTTGAAGATGACGCGTTCGCATTTCGAATGGCGAATCCCCTCGATCATCGAAGCGTGATTCCCGGCGTCCGAGAAGACGATGATGCCGGGAATCTTGGAACAGAGCGTTCCAAGCGCGGCCCAGTTCGACACATAGCCGGAGGTGAACAGGAGGGCGGATTCCTTGCCGTGCAGATCGGCGAGCTCGCGCTCGAGCAGGACATGGTAGTGATTGGTGCCGGAGATGTTGCGCGTGCCGCCGGCGCCGGCGCCGCATTCGTCGATGGCCCGCTTCATCGCTTCGGTGACGACCGGAGACTGGCCCATGCCGAGATAGTCGTTCGAGCACCATACGGTCACTTCCTGGGTGCCATCGGCGGTATGGCGCGTCGCCCTCGGAAAGTCACCGCGATGGCGGGCGAGATCCGCGAAAACCCGATAGCGGCCTTCCTGATGCAGCCCGTCCAGCTCGTTTTTGAAGAAACTCTCGAAATCCATCATCATCTCCAGTGCCCTGCCGCTTTCTTCATTCAAAGCGATCAGGGGTCAAGCCCCGGAAAGGCCCCCGCTTTGCCCCTGCGGCAAAAGGCCTCTACTTTTGAACCATTCCAAAATGACTAGTGCAACTCAATCCCCTCAACTTTGATCGAAGTCAAGCTTTTGCAAAAAAGGACGGCCAAGGCCGCCCTTTTTCAATACTTAAGTCCCATCAAGCCGCGGCCACGGCGCGCTTGGTCATAACCTTGATAAGGTTGGCGCGATAGGCCGCGCTGGCATGAAGGTCTGTCATCAAATCCGATGCATCTACGGAGACATTGCCGACCGCATCCGGCGACCAGTTGCCGGCAAGCGCCGACTCCATGCCTTGATGGCGGAAGACACCGCTGGAACCCGCCCCGGTCACGGCAACGCGCACATCGCCATTGTCGCGGCGCGCGACGAAGACCCCGGTCATGGCGTAACGCGAGGCCGGGTTCGGAAACTTCCGGTAGGCCGCCTTCGCCGGCGCCTGGAAGGCGATGGCGGTGATGATCTCGTCATCGTTCAACGCCGTTTCAAAGAGCCCGGTGAAGAAGTCCGCCGCCGCGATCTCGCGACTGTTGGTGACTATCGTTGCATCGAGCGCCAGCATCGCCGCCGGAAAGTCGGCTGCCGGATCATTGTTGGCGATGGAGCCGCCGATCGTCCCCATGTGGCGGACGTGCGGGTCGCCGATATGGCTGGCCAGCGCGCAGATCGCCGGACAGACCGCCTCGAGCTCGGCCGACGACGCGACGTCGTGGTGGGTTGTCGCCGCGCCGATCCGCACGGACCGGCCGTTGACGGTGATCCCTTTCATTTCGGCGATGTGCCGAAGGTCCACGAGATCACTCGGCGCCGCAAGCCGCTGCTTCATCGTGGCGATGAGCGTCATGCCCCCGGCGAGATATTTGCCTTCAGCCGCCCCGCTGATCAGCTTCACGGCCTCCTGAACAGAGGACGCTCTGTGATAGTTCGTCTCATACATCTCTCGTCCTCCGATCAATTGGCGGCGTGTGCCGCCGCCCAGACCTTCTCAGGCGTCGCGGGCATGGTGAGCGTGTTGTTGCCGATCGCGTCGGTGATCGCATTGATCAGCGCCGGCGGCGAACCGATCGCCCCCGCTTCCCCGCACCCTTTGACGCCGAGCGGGTTGTTCGGGCAGGGCGTATTCGAGGTCGACACCTTGAAGGACGGCAGGTCGTCCGCGCGCGGCATGGCGTAATCCATGTAGCTCGCCGTCAGCAGCTGGCCGCTTTCGGGGTCGTAATGAACGCCTTCGAGCAGCGCCTGACCGATACCCTGCGCCAGCCCGCCATGCACCTGGCCTTCGACGATCATCGGGTTGATGATGTTGCCGAAATCGTCCGCCGCCACGAACTGGACGATCTCGGTCCGGCCGGTATCGGGATCGACTTCCACCTCGCAGATGTAGCATCCGGCCGGAAAGGTGAAATTCGACGGATCGTAGAAGGCGCCCTCCTTCAGGCCGGGCTCCATCCCGGAGGGCAGATTGTGAGCGGTGTAGGCGGCGAGCGCCATCTGGAACCAGGGAACCGACTTGTCGGTACCGGCAACCTTCAGCTCGCCGTTTTCGATGACGATGTCGCTTTCGTCCGCCTCCATCAGGTGGGCGGCAATCTTCTTGGCCTTGGCCTCGACCTTGTCCAAGGCCTTGACCACCGCCGACATGCCGACGGCGCCCGACCGGGAGCCATAGGTTCCCATGCCCATCTGGACCTTGTCCGTGTCGCCATGGACGATGTTGACGCTGTCGATCGGCACGCCGAAGCGGTCTGCGACGAGCTGGGCAAAGGTCGTCTCATGTCCCTGGCCGTGGCTGTGCGAGCCGGTCATCACTTCGATCGTACCGACCGCATTGACCCTGACCTCCGCCGATTCCCAAAGGCCGACACCCGCGCCGAGCGAGCCGACGGCGGAAGAGGGCGCAAGCCCACAGGCCTCGATGTAGCAGCTCATGCCGATGCCGCGCTTCATGCCGCGCCGCTCCGCTTCCGCCTTTCGGGCGGCAAAGCCGTTCCAGTCGGCCGCGGCCATCGCGGCGTTCAACGACGCCTCGTAGTCCCCGGCGTCGTAATTCATGATCACCGGTGTCTGATGGGGGAAGGTGCGGATGAAGTTGATGCGCCGCAGCTCGGCGGGCGAGATGCCGAGTTCCCGCGCCGCGGTCTCCATCGTCCGCTCCAGAAGGTAGGTGGCCTCCGGCCGCCCCGCGCCGCGATAGGCGTCCACCGGCGCCGTGTTGGTATAGACGGTGCGGACATTGGCGTGAATCGCGGGGATATCGTATTGCCCCGAGAGCAGCGTCGCATAGAGATAGGTCGGCACGCACGAGGAGAAGAGCGACATGTAGGCGCCGAGATTGGCGATCGTGTCGACCTTCAGCGCGGTGATCCGGTTGGAACTGTCAAACGCCATCTTCACCGTCGATATGTGATCGCGGCCGTGGGCGTCGGTCAGGAAGGCCTCGGTGCGGTCGCACGTCCATTTCACCGGCACGCCGGTCCGCTTCGAGGCCCAGAGACAGACGATCTCCTCCGGATAGATATAGATCTTCGAGCCGAAGCCGCCGCCGACATCGGGCGCGATCACTCTCAACTTGTTCTCAGGCGCGACATTGTAGAAGGCGCTCATCACCAGTCGCGCCAGATGCGGGTTCTGGCTGGTCGTGTAGCAGGTATAGTGATCGTCGCCCGAGTCATAGATGCCGAGGGCCGCGCGCGGCTCCATCGGATTCGGTGACAGGCGGTTGTTGAAGATTTTTACCTCCGTCACATGCGCCGCCGCCGCAATCGCCGCGTCCGTTGCCGCCGCATCGCCGAGTTGCCAGTCGAAGATCAGATTGTTCGAAGCTTCCGGATGAAGCTGCGGCTGGCCGTCGGCCATCGCCTTGACCGGGTCGGTGACCACCGGCAGCAGCTCGTAGTCGACGGCCACCGCCTCGGCGGCATCGCGCGCTTCGTCGACGCTGTCGGCGACGACTACCGCCACCGCATCACCGACATAGCGCACCGTCTGGTCGGCGAGCGGCCGCCATGCGCCCATCTTCATCGGCGAGCCATCCTTCGAGTGAATCATCCAGCCGCAGATCAGGTTGCCGATCCCGTCTGCCGTGAGCTGCCTGCCGTCGAGCACGTCGATCACGCCGGGCATCTCTTTTGCCGCCGTGGCATCGATGCTCCTGATCTTCGCATGCGCATGCGGGCTGCGCACGAAGATCGCGTACTTCATGCCCGGCACGCTCATATCGTCCGTGTAGCGGCCCTTGCCGGTCAGGAAGCGCTTGTCTTCCTTGCGCGCCACCCGCGCGCCAATTCCTTCAACGCCCATTGCCTATCTCCTCCCGAGATATTCAGTGAAAGTGCTGCGACGAAATCCGTAGCGGACGATTTTCCTTCGCCCCCCGTGAAAGCGCATCATTCGGCCGCCTGGCGAGCGCCGCCCATTTCGGCCGCGGCGGCGAGGATCGCCTTGACGATGTTGTGATAGCCGGTGCAGCGACAGATATTGCCCTCGAGCTCGGAGCGCACCGTCGCCTCGTCGAGGCCGCTGCCGTGCCGGGCGATCATGTCGACAGCCGTCATCACCATGCCGGGCGTGCAGAAACCGCACTGCAGCCCGTGATGCGCCTTGAACGCTGCCTGGACCGGATGAAGTTCACCGTCTTTGGCCAAGCCTTCGATGGTCGTGATCGACGAGCCTGCCGCCTGCACCGCAAGGATGGAACAGCTTTTGACCGACAGCCCGTCCATATGGATGACGCAGGCGCCGCACTGCGACGTGTCGCAGCCGACATGTGTGCCGGTTAGTCCGAGATTTTCGCGGATAAAGTGCACCAGCAGCGTGCGGTCATCACATGTGCCGCTGACCTGGCGGCCATTGACCGTCATCGTTATTTTCGCCATTTCGCTCCTCCGGGGTCGGTCAGTGCCAACTCGAGCGCGGCTTCAACTCGGGTGAGATGCGTTCACGCGACTGAAGTACGCGCCAACTGATATCAATGCCCACTGCCCGTGGCCCGCTCCTCCCGGACCGACGCGGCGCTTTGTATCATTTGTTTTTTTTTGGAATGTCGCAACCGTTTCGGTCTGCGCACGACAAAAAAATTCCGCAGCGGCTGTGACGTCGGGAACAGCGCCTTCATGTTCCGTTCAGGAAGGATCGCATTATCTTGCGACGGAAGATTCGCCGGGGTCCAGTAGACATTCGCTGGCGGCGGGTTATTTTCCGAATTGCAAGTTCAAGTGGAAGGCGACGTTTCGGTCGACCTGCCATCCAACCAGGGACGGACGAAGCGACAGGCTGAAATCCGTAGAGATCGGAGAGGACAACATGAAAAAAGCCATAGCCCTTGTGCTGGTCGCCTTGTCGGTCGCAAGCTGCACGCAGACGGAAAAGGGCGCCGGCATCGGTGCTGCATCGGGCGCGATCATCGGTGGCGCGATCACCGGTAACGTACGCGGCGCTGCGGTCGGCGCGGCCATTGGCGGTGTATCCGGCGCGTTGATCGGCCATGTCAGCGAGCAGCCAGGTCAGTGCTACTACCGCGACCGCTACGGCCGCCGTTACATCGACCGTTGCTGATCGCCGCAGCAATCCGCAAGCCAACGGCCCCGGAGCGATCCGGGGCTTTTTCTTGTGTTGTCGGGGCGGGTGCCGATGCGGGGAATGGCCCCAGCTACGCTTCCGCATGTTTCCTTAAGTCGGGGCCGATTTAAGGAAACATGCTGAATTTCAAACTCTTACGGCAACCTTTGTGCGTCTGAAGAGACGCACGGCGCTGTAGCGAACCATGCAGGCGCAAGGCCGCCCACTTGAAACGGCCTCCGGCTCCTCCACCTTCTTGGGAATAGTAGCAACTCTACGAACGTGGGAGAGCCAGGAGCAACCCTGCTGGCCACAGATTCAACAGAGCATATCGCCCTGATGTTCGTCCGCATTGACCGGCAGTCTTGAAGACTCGCGGCCTTCCTCTTCGTTTCACTGAAGGGAGATGGAAATGGCAAAGGTCGTTTGCGTCCTCTATGACGATCCGGTTGATGGATATCCGACCGCCTATGCGCGGGATGGCCTGCCGAAACTGGAGCGCTACCCCGGCGGCCAGACGCTTCCCACTCCGAAGGCCATCGATTTTCAGCCGGGTGTACTGCTGGGCAGCGTCTCCGGTGAACTCGGCTTGAGGAAATTTCTCGAAAGTCAGGGGCATAGCCTCGTCGTCACCTCGGACAAGGACGGTCCCGACAGCGTTTTCGAACGGGAGCTCGTCGATGCCGATATCGTGATCTCGCAACCTTTCTGGCCGGCCTATTTGACCGCCGAGAGGATTGGCAAGGCGAGCAAGCTGAAGCTCGCGATCACCGCCGGCATCGGCTCCGACCATGTCGACCTGCAGGCCGCGATGGACCACGGCATCACCGTCGCCGAAGTGACCTACTGCAACTCGATCAGTGTGTCCGAGCACGTGGTGATGATGATCCTCAGCCTTGCGCGGAACTATATCCCCTCCTACCAGTGGGTCATGAAGGGCGGCTGGAACATCGCCGATTGCGTCGCGCGCTCCTACGACATCGAGGGCATGGAGATCGGCACGGTCGGCGCCGGGCGGATCGGCACCGCGGTGCTGCGCCGGCTGAAGCCGTTCGACGTCAGGCTGCACTACACCGACCGGCACCGGCTCCCGGACTCGGTCGAGAAGGAGCTCGGCGCCAGGTTCCACCAGACCGCGGCGGAGATGGTGCCTATCTGCGATGTGGTCACCATCAACGCGCCCCTTCACCCGGAGACGGAAAATCTCTTCGACGAGGCGATGATCGCCAGCATGAAGCGCGGTGCCTATCTGGTGAACACGGCGCGCGGCAAGATCTGCAATCGCGATGCGGTCGCGCGGGCGCTCGCAAGCGGCCAGCTCGCCGGCTATGCCGGTGATGTGTGGTTCCCGCAGCCGGCGCCCAAGGACCACCCGTGGCGGTCGATGCCCCATCACGGCATGACGCCTCATATTTCGGGTTCGTCGCTCTCCGCACAGGCGCGCTATGCCGCCGGCACGCGAGAGATTCTGGAGTGCTGGTTCGAAGGCAAGCCGATCCGCGAGGAATATCTGATCGTTGCCAGCGGCAAACTCGCCGGCGCCGGCGCGCATTCCTACAGCGCGGGAGATGCCACGCGCGGCTCCGAGGAGGCGGCTCGTTTCAAGAGCTGAACCCGCCGGGCGATTGCGAAGACGGCCGCACAGCCATATGGCGACTTTTGTGCCTGAAGGACAACATAATGAGTCCTTTTTGCAAAAATCCGACCCGAATCAGAGCTTCGGGGGTGGATGCGGCACGCCGTGATCGTTAACAGATGGAAAACTTTGCCATGCAATAGTGGCGGTTGCCGCATATGCAGGCAGTTTGTTGAGAGTCGCCTGAAACGGGATGCGGAGAGGGATGTCTCCATCACGGTCGAGCATTGTGCACTGGAAGGCAGCAACCGCGCTCGCAGTTGTGGCTTCGGCACTGCTCGGCCCGCTTTCCCTCGATCAGGCCCGGGCGTTCGAGCTGTTCGGCATGCGCTTCTTCGAAAGCGAGGAAGAAGAAGTTCAGGTCATCGACCCGGTCAACTACGCCCTGACCTTCGAGCCCGGCACTGACGACAAGGAGCTCCGGGAGGCGCTCGAGAACAGTTCGATGCTTTTCCAGGACCGGGAAGAACCGGTATCGGGCGATCTCGGGCTTGCAATCAAGGCGCGCGACGACCGGGACCGCATTCTCGCGGGCCTCTATGAGAAAGCACGCTACGGCGGAACAGTCAGCGTTCTGATCAACGGTCAGGATATCGACAGTCTGCCGCCCGATCCGTCCTTTCCGGACGGGAGGCCTGTGCCGGTTTCGGTCAGCGTCACGCCCGGGCCGGTGTTCACGCTGGGTTCGGTGAGGTTCGAAGGCGATGCCGCAGCGTTCGATCCGGCCGCTTATGATCTGAAGCGCGGCGCCCGCGCCGACTCCACGCTGATAATCAAAGCGGGCGAGCAGATCGTGAACGATCTGAAGGAACAAAGCCGCCCCCTGGCGAAGCTGACGGAACGCAGTGTCGTCGCGGACCATGCCACATCCACCGTCGACGTGACGATCAGTGCCGCCGGCGGACCCGTCGCTCCGGTTGGACAGCTCACGGTGACCGGCACGAAAACCGTCGATCCGGTTTTCGTCAGGGATTACTCCCGCCTCAACGACGGCCGCCCCTATTCGCCGGAAAATATCCGCAAGGCCGCCGAGCGCCTGCGTCAGTTGAACGTTTTCTCGAGCGTCACCATCAAGGAAGCCGACGCGCTCACGCCGGACGGCAAGATCCCGATGAACATCGAGGTCTCGGAGGGCAAGCACCGCTACTTCGGCTTCGGCGCCCAGGTCTCGACCACCGACGGTGTCGGCGTAGAGGGCTACTGGGGCCACCGCAACCTTTTCGGCCGCGCAGAATCCTTGCGAATAGAAGGCTCGGTCGACCGCATCGGCGAGACCACGGACGTCGGCGGCCTTGACTATTCCGCCGGCATCCTGTTCGCGAAGCCCGGCGCGTTCGGGCCGGCGTCGACTTTCACCGCGAGCGTCAAAGCCAGCATCGTCGATCCGGACGCCTACAGCGCGAAGATGATCACCGCGGCAGCCGGCGCGACCTTCGAGCTTTCGCCACAGGATACATTCTCTGGCGGCGCTGAATTGAGCTGGGCCGACGTCGACGACGCCTTCGGAGAGAATTCCTATCTCACCGCCAGCATCCCGCTCGAATATGTCCGCGATACCCGCGACGACAAGCTGAACGCGACCGAGGGCTACCGGGCGCTGATCAATGCCAAACCGAGCTACGAGATCGAAGGACAGACCTTCTTCACCTCGTTCGAGGCCTCCGCCTCCGGCTATTACGCGCTGGGCGAGGAGGAGCGTTTCGTACTTGCCGGCAAGCTTGGCGCCGGCATGCTCGTCGGCGGCGACGAACTTGTCGACATACCCGCGCCCCGGCGCTTCTTCCTCGGCGGCGGCGGCTCGGTGCGCGGCTATGCTTTTCAGGAGATCAGTCCTCGCGACGAGGACAACGATCTCACCGGCGGCCGCTCCTATGTCAGCGGCTCACTGGAAGCGCGCATCGCGATTACCGACACGATCGGCATCGTTCCCTTCCTCGATGCCGGCACCGTTTCGGAAAACACGACGCCCGATTTCTCCGACATTCGCGCCGGCGCCGGCATCGGTCTGCGCTATGCCACTCCGTTCGGACCGATCCGGTTGGATTTTGCGGTCCCGCTCAACAAATACCCCGGCGGGACAGACTACGGCATCTATGCCGGCATCGGACAGTCCTTCTGAATTGCGCCTGATTTTGTTGATAGTTCAGGCAGATAATTTCCGCAGGTTCCCTGCCGATTCCGAAACGGCGTAACTTGGTCTATGGGTAGGATATGAATCAGGTCATCCGCTTCCTTCGATCTGGGCTGCGCTATTTCTTTGCCGGCCTCGGAACTCTTGTGGTCCTGCTCCTCCTGCTCGCCGTCTTTGTCGGCTTCACGACGCCCGGCGCGCGGCTCGTCGCCTGGGCAATCGAAAAATACGCCGCAACCCCCGACCAGATCGTCCGCATCTCGGATCCGGGCGCCCTGCTCACCGGGCATTTCACCGCCGGCACGGTCACCCTCTTCGACGGAGAGGGGATCTATGCGGAAGTCCGGGACCTTTCGGTGAACTGGTCGCCGGCCGAACTCCTGTCGATGAGGTTCGACGCGAGCCAGATTTCCGCGGGCTCCATCCGCGTCGAACGCACGCCCATTCCCTCTGCCGAAACCAAGGAAGTACGGGAGACTTTCGCGCTGCCCGTCGACGTCAAGATCGACGCCTTCGATCTCAAGGAGATCATGATCGGCAAGGCGATCGCCGGCGAAGATCAGTTCCTGACCGCGCGCGGCAGGGTCAACGCCACGAATTCGAGCATTGCTCTTGCCCTCGATGCCGCTGAGCGCGACCGCCCGGACGCGCGCGCCGTCGCGGATGTCGTCTTCGATCCGGCCGGCAATCAATTGAAACTGGAAGCGAAGGTGACCGAACCGAAGGGAGGGCTTCTCGCCAAGCTGCTCCGCATCCCGGGCGAGCCTGCCGTCGACATCGCCTTGACCGGCGAGGGTCCGCTTTCGGATTGGGCCGGATCAGGCACCGCTTCGCTCGGCGGCAACGAGGTCCTCCGGCTCGATGGACGCCATGTGCAGGCCGGTGACGGCATGCATCGGCTGACCGTCACCGGCGGCGGCGCCCTGGTGTCGCTCGTGCCGGCGGGCTTCAAGCCGTTGTTCGAGGGAACGACGAATATCGACGTCACGGCCCTCTTCGACGGATCGAGCATGGTGCAGATCGAGGCCGGCAAGGTTTCGACCGGCGCATTGACGCTCGACGCATCCGGTACGGTCAACAGCAAGGGCGAGAACAATCTTCAGGCAAGCCTTGCGGGCACCAGTGGCGCCATCGACTTTCGTTGGCCGCTGAGGGAAGGCGAGCTGCGCGCGCTGATCGACACCGCCAATCTGTCCCTGATCGGCGACGGACAATCGGCGATCCTCGACATCGCCGCCGATCTCCCTTCCGTCTCGCTTCCGGAGATGAACCTTGCGGCGGTTCGGCTATCCGCGCAAAGCGACGCCTTCAATCTGGAAACACAATCCGGACCGCTGAAGACGACGGTCGAGGTCAGAGAGAGCCGTTTTGCAAGCGCTGATCTCGACCGGGCGATCAAAGCGCCCATGAAACTCGACGGAACGATCGTCGTCGGGCCGGAGAACATCCGCTTCGATCCGCTGACGATCGAAAGCGCCAGTGTCGGCGGCAGCGTCACCGGCAGCCTGAACCGCGCCGATACCACGGTCGAGGCGGCGTTCAAGCTGTTCGCGATGCCTGGTGTTCTGCCGCCCGGTATCGCCGCAAAGTTCGAAAACACGATCGCGGCAACAGGAAACGTCGCGACCGGCGAAGACGGCAGCGTCAGGCTGAGCGGCATTGACGTCAAATCCGGAATACTGGATGCCTCGGGCACCGCCACGCTCACCGACGGTACCTTGACCGCTGATATTGAAGGAAACCTTCCCGATATCGGCAGGCTGCTCGCCGACGCCAGAGGCGCGGCGGCGTTCCGTGCCGCGATCTCCGGTCCGCTCAGCGAACTTGGCGTGAAGGCGCAGATGACCTCCAGCGGCGCGACGCTTGCCGGCCGCACGCTGACGGACCTGGCGATCAATGCCGATGCGACGGCGAAACCCGGCAGCCCGCAGGCGAAGCTGACCGCGACCGGCGCGCTCGGCGGCCAGGCGATCGACATCCGGGCCGATGTCGTTTCCGAGAACGGCCGCACCTCGATCCCGACGCTGGAGGCGAAGGTCGGCGACAACCGGCTGACCGGTGCGCTCGACCTGACGCCCGACTTCAAG
>NZ_JASKLT010000030.1:0-26610 GCF_030124405.1 Sinorhizobium sp. 7-81
ACGCCAACGTTCATCAAGGTATCGCGCAGGAAGCTGCTGACCAGCAACGTCTTCACCGACGGCGCCGACCGCACTTCAGGACGCACGAAGGACGCTGTGAGGCTCTAAGCCTGCAATGAGGGCTGCCGTGCCCGGCTCGTGAAGCCGCGGGCATACGCAGCTCTTGAACGAGGGGGCGTCTGCGGGGCCCAGCGCTGGCAAAGACGGGTGCTCGCGCTCGGAACTTCCGCTGCTCGGGGACACTCGGGAACCAGGTGCGTCAGTTGTGGGCCGCTGCCTCAGCCGCCCTGATCACGCGCGTTGTCACGATCGATAAGGTTCACCGACCTCAGTCGGGCGCACGAAGGCTGGGCCGGTTGAAGGACCGTCGCGGGAGTTTCAGATTGCCAACGCCTGCCCTGTAACCTTCTCATGCGGTTCTTGGATGCTCGCCGTGTGGCGACGTGATGCATGGCGGAACTTCCCTGCACCACGGGCGACGGCGCGAATTGCCCTAGCCTTCCCGAACCGAGACGATTCGTCGGGAGCTACCCATCGCCCCTGTGCTTCGAGCACCTGGGGGGTCGCGTGCCCCGTCGGATTGGCCGTCGAGCGCGAGTACAGGGATCGGCGATCGGCTAAGATCGCGGCGGCTCGTAGGCTCAAACGGGGAGAAGGCATGACTGATCAAAGACACTGTTATGTTGGCGTCGACCGGGCGTCGGAGAGCCACCATGTGTTCCTCACGGACGGGGACGGCCGAAAATCGGCGAAAGGGTCGTCGGCACGGTGGCGAAGGGCTCGCCGAGATGACGGGCTGGCGGATGGCGGCGAGCGGCGCCGTTGGGGGAGGAATCCGCTTGTTAAACGGTGGTGGCCCCCCGCGGTCCGTACCTGAGCTTAGAAACCACTCCCCTCACCAGAGGCCGGCGAGTTTATAAATTACCGGCCTTGTTGCCCCAGAGATTTGACGAGCATTACGAGTCGTGATCGTACGCCAAAGTCGCCGACACGGGAAAAGGCCCTGATGAGCTCGATCCCTTCCTCGCTTGCCGCGAATTCGATCACTTCTGGCGGAAGATCAGCCTGATTTGCGGCGCACCGGCCGCTCGCCTGGAATTCGTCAGAGATCCCCTCAAAAAAGTAGCCGGGCTGCACGTCCAGAGCCACGGATATCTGCTTGAGCCGGCTCGCACCGACCCGGTTCGAGCCATTTTCGTATTTTTGGACCTGCTGAAACGTTACCCCGATGGCCTTGCCCAGAGCCGCTTGCGACATGTTCTGCCGTACACGTCCCTGGCGGATTCGACAGCCGACCTGGACATCCACAGCGTCGGGCTTCCGTTTCTTTTTTTCAGGCTTAGCACTAAGCACACTTGTCTCCTCATTGCGGTATGGTTAGGCCACTGAGTCCTCGATAGTCGATCTATGGGTACCACATACGTCGAGATACTGGTTTGACGTAGCTCAATTGGAAGTCAGCAACGCGATCCAGGCCTCTCCGGTCTCACAACCTTGCGTTACCTGCAGCATATGCGGATTGCGGATCAGGGGGGCGGCTCTGTCGCGTGCTGCCGAGAGCTTCCGCTGCGAATTGCATCCATGAGACGTTGCCTCAGTCGACTCCTCCCAATCGAGGTGTTGGTCATGGTCTCGGACGCTTCAGGCGTCCAAACTCGGTTGCCCGAGGTGCGGGTTTCTTTCCGGATTTTCCGAGTCCATACGGTCGGATCCTGTTGCAGGTGGGGCCATCTCCTCCAGACTGTGATGCTCTTTTGCCATTATCACGCGTGAGGGCTCCGGAAGGCTGCCTGTCTGGCTTTCGTAAATGCGTTTCAGTATGCGATCGGAATAATACCGGACCTTTCGCAGTTGCAGTGGTGGCTGACCCTTGATGAGGACGATCTGGCATTCGTCGTTGAGAAGGCGCACCTGTTCCGGCCGCAGAAGGGGTGCTCCTTGAGCTGATATCTGAATATTGCGATCGAAAGCTCGTCCGCCGCCATAAGAAACGGAACGTGATTGAAAAGTATACTCACCGATAGCATCCGAAATGTAAGTCGGCGTCTCATCATCCGCCGTGGCCATGAAGACCTGCAGGCCAGTATTGCTAAGAAAGTTCTCCTTGCCGGCCTCGTCGTATGCTCCCGTCAGTGCCGAAAGACTCTGGATAATGAACATAAAGCGACCCTTATATCCCGCTATGGTCGTAATCGCTGTCTCAATCGTCTCCAGCTTGCCCAAGTGCTTGAATTCATCGAGTAGGAATAGCACCTCGTTCTTTTCTTCCTTGCGAGGCAGCGAGCGTTGTAGAACTGATACGATCTGCTGAAACAGTAGGCGCATCAGCGGCGCGAGCACCTCAAGATCGTTTGGGCTGACGCAAAGGTAAACGCAAGTTCTTCGTCGGCGCAGATCGTAGATCGAGAAATCGGATCGGCTCGTCGCTGCCTTGATTAGCGGATCCGCCCATAAGTTGAGCCCGCCGTCGCCCAGCACTGAAGTGTATGACGTTAGGATTTTCGTGTCGTTGCTCGCCATGTCGTCGAAGATCCGCTGAGCCTCTTTGTTCTGAGTCTCCTCCGCAAGCCGTGCAAGAAGCTTATATTTCTCACCCGGTTGAGCAAAGAGGTCGTAAACAGCACCGATTGTTGGCGTGCCTCGCTCGACGCAGGCAAGAATGCCGGCAACAAAAAGATCTCGCGCGCCATTGATGAAACCTTCTGCGCCTTTGCCCTTGGCCGTAATGAGATTGGCGGCGAGACGACGCGCCTCGGTGAACTGCCGATCTGGGGGCAGCGCTACGATATCTAACACAGGATTATAGCAATGCGTCCGTCGCTCTGGGTCTAGCGGAGCGAATTTAAATACACCGTCGCCCAAGGCTTTGCGTGCTCTCGAGGTGAGTTCAAAAAGCTCCCCCTTAACGTCGAGAGCTATCACTGACCCTTTGAACGTAAGTAGCGTTGGAATGACGATGCCTACTCCCTTGCCAGCGCGGGTCGGCGCAACAACGAGGCTGTGAGGCTGGTCGCCGTTTGTCAAGTAATAGCCAGACCGGGAAGGGCCACTCGTCTTTCCAAAAACCGGGCCGTTAATGCGACTGTACCGCTGCAGATAACCCGCGCGCCGCATCTCGTGGAAGCGAGCCCAGCGTGCCGTGCCGTGATGTTCGCGATCGTGTGGGGACACTGCCTGCTGAATTAGCAGAACAAGCCCGGACGTTGAGACAATGACAGCTAAGCCACGATAGAAGACAGGGCTTGTATAGCCCAAATAGAAGGGCGTCTCGTACCAGAAAGCGAGAAGGTCGATTGTCATCATCGCTTCACCGTTAAATCCATGACGGAATGTTGCGTACAGACTTGCCGCACAGAAACCTGCCGCCAGTGAGCACACGATGCTGATGGTTATGCTTGAGAGTGTAGTTTTTCCTGAAGTCATTGTTCCACCGTATCGGCCGAGCGGGTCCAAGGCATCGAGCCATCATCACGCAAAGTCGCCATTCATCCAGCCTTGCCCCTCGTGTTGAAGTGCAGAGATGCGGGATGTGCCCGACATGCGGGGAGCAAGGCCAAACGCTACGGGTCGGAGGAATTATGATCAACAAAAAAGAGATACATTGTTGTTACATGTCCAACCAACATGAAATAAGTTTGTAACGAAAGGGAATGACGAGGCGGCTCAGGCAACACGCCAGCACTCCTGGGATCGTGTGCTGGCTGTGCGATCGCTCTGCTGCAACGGCCATCGGACATCAGCTGCGAGATCTTCGTCGCACCTCATACGACGAAGCGTAAGGGCTTCGACTATGCGCTGGCCGACACCCGGGCGGCTCACACGAGCTCAACAAAACGATAACTGTCAGCTCGAGCTGCCTGCCGAATCCAATCACGTTGACCTCGCTCGGCTTCGACGAAGTGTTTTCGGCCTGTTGCTGTTTATCTAGCTCCTAGATCGTCATCCTATCCAAGCTGGTCGGAAGTATGGAGAGCTGACAGTTTGAGTCCCCACCGAGCCGATGGCGGTAATGGCGGTAGAAGCGATCGGCTCGGCGCGGCATCCCCGGAGATTTGGCCGGCCAGAGTTGCCTTCCATCACCGACCGATCACCCGCGCTGCAACTGCCAAGGAATGTACGGCATACCCTCAGCAGCCCCGGGGGGCGCTAGGACCACAGAGACGCCCGTGCTAAGGCTATCACGGGTGCATGTTGCGGCGAGAACGGTACACAACGCTCTTGAGCCGATGCTTGGATTTGAAGCCTTGGTAGAATTACAATTGTAACGCGATATCGATTTGGTAGGTCACGGTTCGCTGTTAGCTTGAAGCTGTAGAAACAACGTCGGAGTGTAATCCATGGATCGCGATAGACAGCGGGCACGTACAGCTGGAAGTTCATCCCGAGATGGCGGCGGTGCGGAACGAAACACTCACTTCCCAAATGACCTATTGGCCGAGGTCGCAAGCCGCCTACCCACCCACGACACAGCTGAAACGGCAAATAACCTCGCGAACTTTGAACTCACGAGCCGATCCGCGCGAGAGGCGGTTCAGGCAAGCCCCGTTGGGACGTTTCACCAGCGGATCAACCGGCTCGGCAGCTCAGCGCGAGCGTTGCACGACAGGGCCCTGGCTCAAGTCGCGCCGGACCAAGGCCTACCAGACCGGGTGTTCGCACAGGCCGTAGCTCCCGTGCTCGCGCCAACATTTAAATTTCAAACTCCTGAGAGAAAAACAGACGCCGTCGACCGCATACTGAATATCGAGGCCCCAAGAGATCAAGCCATGGCGCTCGCCAAGATAGGAGACCACTTGGGTGACCTAGACAGTGCAAACAGAAGTCGTCTTATTAACCGAGCGGTCCAATTAACCACCCAACCGGCAGACATGGTTACCCGGCACAATGCTGCCCGCGCCGTTTTGAAGGGATATCACCACTTGAGCGCGGCGCAGCAATCGCAATTACCAGTCGACTACTTGCAGAGTGTCAGCACGCTTCCCGGTGACGAGCCGCTTGCAGCGTCAGCGTCTCGACACGCGGCACAGGCGCCGCTTCCAAATTTGGACAGGAGGATCGACGAGGCTCAGGCCCAAGCTCATGGGCACGCAGGAGAGCAGGGACCCATCTCTCGAAGCCAACTGAGAGGTATGCGAGCGACCGCGGAGAACCTCAACAGAGCGGACAATGACGCACGGGCGGAACTGGCATCTTCCTCCAGAAGCAGAGAACGAAACTGGGGGCGATGAGCTCATTGGCGAGTCAGGTTATCAGTGTACCGTTATTCGTCAGTAAAGGCTCGTTTGCATTGAGGACCATGCTTAAGCAAGCTCGGCTTGGGCTGAAGCCCATCAGAGCAACAAATGTAGCCCGATATCGGTTTAGCAGGTCACTCTCCGATGTTAGCTTCGGAGCTGTAGAACAAACGTCGGAGTCTGACTAATGGATCGCGAAAGACAGCGGGCACGAACAGCTGGCAATTCATCCCGAGATGGCGGCGGTGCCGAACGAAACACTCATTTTCCAAACGACCTACTGGCCGAGGTGGCAAGCCGCCTACCCACCCACGATACAGCTGAAACGGCAAATAACCTCGCGAACTTTGAACTCACGAGCCGATCCGCGCGAGAGGCGGTTCAGGCAAGCCCCCTTGGGGCGTTTCACCAGCGGATCAACCGGCTCGGCAGCTCAGCGAGGGCGGTGCACGACAGGGCTCTGGCTCAAGTCGCGCCGGATCAAGGCCTGCCAGATCGGGTGTTCGCACAGGCCGTAGCTCCCGTGCTCGCGCCAACATTTAAATTTCAAACTCCTGAGAGAAAAACAGCCGCCGTCGACCGCATACTGAACATCGAGGCCCCAAGAGATCAAGCCCTGGCGCTCGCCAAGGTAGGAGGCTACCTAGGTGATCTAGACAGTGCAAACAGAAGTCGTCTTATTGATCGTGCGGTCGATCTAGTCACACATTGGGCAGACGGGGTCACCGAGAACAACGCTGCCCGTGCCCTTCTAAAGGGATACCACCACTTGAACGCAGAGCAACAGGCGCTATTGCCAGTCGAGCGTCTGCAGAGTGTCAGTACATTTCCTGGCGACGAGCCTCTTGCGCCGTCCGCATTTCGATATGGGGCAGAGGCCTCGCATTCAAATTTGGACGGGAGGATAGAGGAGGCCCAGGCTCAAGCTCATGGGCACGCAGGACAGCAGGGGCCTATTTCTCGAGAGCAGCTGTGGGAGATGCGTCCCACCGCGGAGCGCCTCCACAGGGCCGACAATGACGCACGAGCCGAACTGGCGTCTTCCTCCAGAAGCAGAGAACGCTCGAACTGGGGGCGTTGAGTTTCAACTAGCGATTCACCTTAATAGTAATCACGGCTTTGGGAGTAAAGGCTCGTTATTGCAGTCAGGCACCTCTGGTTGGAACCCGAGAGGTGCCCCGATATCACCAAAACAGACGTGCTATTTCCAGCGCCGAACATCCGCCCCGAACAAGGTGCTACTTGTGGCTGTTAACAACTCGTCCGAGGTCCCAATAGGTCGAACAATTTTCCATCGTGCCAGCCGAACATGTAACCTTCGATCCGATAACGCTGTGGCGGAAGGGGGGCCTAAGTGGTTTTCCTGACTCAGCAATGGGGGCTCACCCGCCGGATCGAAACCGAGTTGATGTTCGAATCTCGGCGCTCGGAGAGGCAGACAAACGCAGCTGGTTGTCCGCTTTATCCCTGCGAGAAGAAGAGGCTCAGGGCCAACGTTGTCGTAGTATTGGTGATCGTGACTTTGTTGTTTGCAGTCCTGGCGATAACGCGCGGGCAGGATGACCATGCCAACCAGGCGATCCTAAGTGAACTGGGGGCAATTCGGACCAATTGTGCGTTATTGCAACGTGACGTCTTCCGCGCCCGTGCCGGCACGCCGTGGGATTACCAGGTTCTACTCACAACGATACGGGCTCTGCGGCAGAGCCTGATCGACCTGGAGACACGGTTCGAAAAGGTGCCTCTTGAGAACGCCAGTGACCTCTCCCGCCTGCTAAAGGAGGTAAGGGCTTCGGTCGAAAGGACTAGCGCGGCCGTTGGAGCTGTGGGCGCACAAAACTTGATCTTGCAACGTTCCCTTACCAGCTTCGCGCAATCGCTGAGTCTGCTTGCGAAATTGCCGTCGGAAACCGAAGGCACTGGTGCTGTGCGGCCCGTCGAACTAGGCAACCTAATTTTATGGTTTTCGCTGAGGCCGAGCTCTAGCCTTGCATCGCGCATCGATCGAGATCTCGACCGCCTTGAGGCGGCTACGGGCCAAGATGCCATTGAAAATTCGGTTGTGCGCAATGGCCAGGTTATCCTGTCCTTGCTGCCGCAGGTGAATGACGCTGTAAACAGGATAGCGTCATCCGACACCATCGACAAAGCTGCGAAACTGGAGCGTGAATATCTGAAAGGGTACGGCTTGGTCATTGTGAGCGAGCGGCGGACACGCGTTTTCCTAGGTTCAGTTTCCATATGCCTTTGCTTCTGGATAATCGCTTTAGTTTCTAGGCTACGTGGGCAGACGGATCGGTTGGCAAGGCGCTTGGAATTTCAAGCAGCGACTAGGGAGATTGGGTCTTGCTTCGAAGATGGTTCAGCAACGAAGGGTTCGCTAACCGCTTCCACCCAAGCAGCACTGAAAGTTGTCCAGCGCTTTTTCAATGCTGATCAGTGTGCGCTGGCACTTGTTGACATCAGTGCGGGGCGTGTCGCCGAGTGTTTCGCTGCCAACACTCCTGCCCCCATCTGGAATGAGGCTTGGCTACTTGAATTCGCTTCTCTTGTCCTGACAGAGGAGCGCAGGCCAGTGTTTCGCATCATTCCCACGCAAAAAGTTGGCTGCGTTGCTAAAGGGACTCCCGAGGTTTGTCAGTTGCTTGTCTTCAAGGTCTCGGATCAGCTCATCGCAGTTTGTTGCCTTTTCCTTGAGCGGAACAGTCTACGGTTCTCTTCTAGTGAGATCCAACTTCTTGAGTACGCGACTGGCCGTGTCTGCAATTACCTCGATCTTCGACGTCGGCAGACGGAATGCAACCTTCTAGAGAGGCGGTTGGAGCATGCGGAACGGCTGAAAGCCGTCGGCACCCTCGCCGGTGGTATCGCGCATGAATTCAACAATATCCTAGGGGCTATCCTCGGCTACGCCGAGATGGCCCACGGTCTTCTGCGTCGCTCTTCAAGAACTCGGGGTTATATCGAGCAAATCATCTCTGCAGGCGACAGAGCGGGGCTGATCATCAATCAGATCTTGGCACTCAATCGAAAACGCGAACGTATGATCAAGCCCTTCAATGTCTCCGAGGTAGTGATGGATCTAGCTCCGTTGCTGCGCGTAGCGCGGCGCGCGGATGTGGAGTTGAATTTCAACATTGACGAAAAGCAAACGGTGATCGAAGGGAGCCCACTCGAGATTCAGCAGATCCTGATGAATCTCTGCAAGAACGCCTCGGAGGCTTTCTCGAATGAAGGCCGCATTGATGTAAGCGTCTCTCGGGCTGTTGTCTCTCAATCGAAGATACTTGCTTATGGCGATCTTCCTCCCGGGGACTATGTCCTCCTTTCCGTCGGAGACACCGGCGAAGGTATTCCTGAAGCCGTACTACCACATATCTTTGAGCCCTTCTTTACCACGCGTTCTCGCATCGGTGGAACGGGGCTCGGTCTCGCTGCAGTGCGCGACCATGTGAGCGCGCTTGCAGGATACATTGACGTTAGCTCGACTATTGGACGCGGTACTCGCTTCGACATCTATCTGCCGCCTTCCCAGAAGAAGCCGGTCAGCCCTGATAGTCTTTTTTGTTCCTTGTAATACACCACTTGGCAACGGAGAGATCATCGCCGTAGTGGAGCCCGATACGGCGACGCTGGAGATGTATGAGGACAGAATTGCCGCCCTGGGGTATGAACCAGTCGGCTTCAAGACATTCAAGCGTCTTTGCGACTGGATTTCGAGGGGAAGAAGGGCCGATCTCATCGTCGCGGACCGCTCGTCTTTTCCTGGGTCACAATGTGCCGCCGCCGTGCACGCGTCCCTAAGGACAGTGCCCGTCATCATCATCGGGGAAGCTAACCATAACGTGCCAACTGCGGGCCCCTATCGTTTTGCTGCAAAAGCCAATGTCATCCAGGACCATGGCGCGCGCATTTCGCACGTTAATCAGGGCGTGATGTTGCCAGAACCGCAAAAGAATCTGCTGCTGAATGCGGAATGGAGGGTATACCTAGCCCGCCGACGCGCACCAGGTGGGCGCGGGAGACCAGCACCGCCGTCATCGGCGGGGCGGCGCCAGTCATGCCGAGCGTCAGCGCTCTGGATCGACGCTCGCCGCTTCGTCACAGTGCGGCACCGTGGGGATGTAAACCACTCGGCCGCCAAGCCTGCACCGGCGTCATCTTCGCGCCGTGTTGCTTGTCATGTGCCTGCCCGTGCATCAGCACTTGCGACAAATTATTCTCTTGAGCACGGCGGCCCGACCCCTATGCTGATCTGCCCGTCACTCGCATCACCTCATGCTTGCCCTGCTTACCTTGTGCGGAATTATGCCAATGTCCTTCCTGAAACTCGTCGTGCTGGCGGCCTTTACCATGAACGCTCGAGCGATCTTGGCCGGAGACCCCCTACTCCTACCGTCCGATGCCGCGGCTCTAGTGGTCGAGACCGAATGGGGGGAGCAGCGCTTCTCGATAGAGGTGGCGGACGAGCCTGCAGAATGGCGGCGCGGACTGATGTTCCGCACGACGATGGCGGACGATCATGGCATGCTCTTCGTCTTTGACGACAGCCAACCGCGCGGCTTCTGGATGGAGAACACACCTATGCCGCTCGATCTCCTCTTCGTCGGCGAGGATGGAAAAGTACGTGCGATTGAAGAAGGCCAACCGTCCTCAACCACACCCATTGCTCCGACAGTTGCCGCGCATTTTGTGTTGGAGCTTAAGGCTGGTACCGCACAGCGGGCTGGGATCCAGCTCGGCGCGCGGCTCCGCCACCCGCTCATTGACACAGTCGTCAGTCACAGGCTGCAGCGTCTTTAGGGGCTGCCATCTGGTGGAGCTGACGCCGTTGGTGCTCTTTCGTAATTGTTGTACCTGCTGAACGCGACCCGGATCGCCTGCGAGGCGGCGAGATGTTTATGAATATCGGAGCGGTAGCGACGATCGCTTCGATAGGCACGAAG
The DNA here is from genome assembly GCF_030124405.1 of Sinorhizobium sp. 7-81. Lineage (NCBI taxonomy): Bacteria > Pseudomonadati > Pseudomonadota > Alphaproteobacteria > Hyphomicrobiales > Rhizobiaceae > Sinorhizobium > Sinorhizobium sp. 7-81. The sequence goes on from NZ_JASKLT010000030.1 coordinate 10,181, forward strand.
AATCTGACCCTGGATCGTCGCACGCAAAGCATTGCTGTCATAGGCTTTGTCGGCAAGCACAGCCTGACCTTCCTGGCCGTCGAGAAGAGCAGGAGCCTGCGTGATGTCGACGACCTGACCGGCTGTCACGATGAAGCGCAGGGGACGTCCGAGCGCATCGACCAGCAGATGAATCTTGATGGTCAGTCCACGTCTGCCCCAGGGCCTGATCCTTGGCCGCCCTTTCCACTCGCCGCCTGTTGATGGGCGCGGACGATAGTGCTGTCGATCATCAGGTGCTGATTGTCTCGGTCAGATGTCAGTGCATCGAAGGCCCGCTCCCACACGCCGGCATGGCACCAGCGGCTGAATCGGCGGTGCACCGTCTTCCACTTGCCGTGACGCTCGGGAAGGTCGCGCCAGTGCGCACCTGAAAACGCAGAACCCACAAACACCCGTTCACGGACGATCGATTGTCGCTACCCGTCCGGCCCGGATCGCCGGCCTTCCCTGGTAGCAAGGGCGGCGCGATCCGCGACCATTGCACCTCATGCAGTTCGTATCGCTTCACCGTCATCGCAGCGTCCCCGTGCAGAACACGGTGACCTATGAATAAGGCATCAACTGATTTGATGTTGTGGAACGGCTCTGCTCCCCACCCTATCCTGAAATGCCGGGCCGAGCATGTAGTTCGGCGAAAAGCGCGGAGCATTATCATGACTTTGATCACGACCATTGGCCTCGACACGGCCAAACAAGTCTTTCAATTGCATGGAGTAGACAACGAAGGGACGACAATCCTTCGCAGGCAGCTTCGACGCGCTGAGGTTTTGAAGTTCTTCAAGACGATCCCGGCGTGTGTCGTTGGATTGGAGGCGTGCGGCGGCGCTCATTACTGGGCAAGAGAGATCAAGGCTCTCGGACATGAAGCTCGGTTGATCCAACCTGCCTACGTGAACCCTATGTCAAAAGAGCAAAGAATGGCGCGGCAGACGCTGAGGCGATATGTGAAGCTGTAGGCCGACCGTCGATGGGTTTCGTGCCGCTCAAGCCGTCGGCCAGCAAGCTACGGCTATGCTCTTGAAGATCGGGCACTATACACACAAACGCTGCGTCCGGCAGCCGGCTCCACCCAAAGCCGTTCCATGGTCAAGGGCAGTGGAAATGGGAAGGAAGGGCCATGCTATGCGATTGAAGAAACAAGCAATGGCGCACCCGTGGTTGCCGACGGCCGAGCGGCGCGTTGCCGAGCCAAGCCTGGATCGGCGTCGTTGAGCCTAGTGGTAGTCAGCGTCGCCATGAAAGGGGGCGCGATCGTCGTTCAGAGGCTGCGAATGCGCAGAACCAGGGCTTTTTGCGGAGGGCGAAGCAAACTCGCGCTCGATGTCAGCGCGTCGATGCTGTCTTAAGCTAGGCAGAAACGTCATTTGCTTCAAATGAAACAAAAAGAGGGAACTTAGAAATCCTAGAGTAACAGTCCGTTCCGATATTGGCGAACGCCAGATGACGCTGATTCTTTAAGGCCGAGTGAGTGCGATGGGAGGTGATAGGGAATGTTAAACACAGCTTGGCCCGTGTCGATCGTCTTCTCGATCTCCATATGTTTCTCAACCAAGGCCGCACCACTCTCCCTGCGTGAGTTCAACGATCTCGCTAGCGAATGCGCGCCTTGGGTTGCTCCATCTACGCTTGCGGCAATTGCCACCGTTGAAAGCAACTTTGATCCGCTTGCGGCGCATGACAATACCACCGGCGAAACCCTCCACTGGAAAGATCCAGCTGAAGCAACGCAGAGCGTCAAGGAGCGCCTCAAAGCGCGACATTCGCTCGACGTCGGGCTTATGCAAATCAACTCCAACAATTTTTCTCTGCTGGGTCTCACGCCCGATAAGGCGTTCCAGCCCTGTTTCTCACTTTCGGCTGCAGGGCACTTGCTTGAAAGCCGCTACGCCGGCGGCAACACTACCGCAGCAGAGCAACTGGCGCTTCGTCAGGCAATCTCCGCCTACAATACTGGAGATCTGACGCGCGGCTTTGCGAACGGATATGTGCGGAAGGTTGAGCTTGCCGCTCGAAAGATGGTGCCGCCGCTGCTCGAGCTGCCGGAGAAAGACGGTGAAAAGGCGATCCGGCAAGACGCATGGGACGTTTGGGGCTCGCATGAGCGGCACCGTTCGGCAGTCGATTCATCAAGTTCTCCCACGCAGCAGAGGCCGAAAGTCGGCGAATCCACGGACGACAATCAACTCATATTCGATTGAACGACAGAGGTGTAGTGATGATATTCCTTGAAAAATTCGGCGTGCAGTTGAGGCGCTTTTCCCTGCTGGGCGCGGTGATGCGCATGGCTGTTACCTATGCACCCGCCGCTGGAGGGGCGGCCGGATGGAGCTTTTTCTCCTCGGGGCCAGCCGTCGCACAAGTGGCAGGAGCCGCCGACCCCGCCGCAATGGTCAACAACATATGCACGTTCATCCTGGGTCCGTTTGGACAGTCGCTCGCTGTTCTCGGCATCGTCGCCATCGGCATATCATGGATGTTCGGTCGTGCTTCACTCGGTCTCGTCGCCGGCGTCGTTGGGGGTATCGTTATCATGTTCGGGGCCAGCTTCCTTGGCAAAACGCTCATCGGGGGCGGCTGATGAGTGCCCGTCTGGAAGAAAGCACCCTTTACGTGGCGGCGACACGACCCGCATTGTTTTTCGGTGTACCGCTGGCTCTCGCTGGATTATTCATGATGTTAGCCGGCTTTCTGATCGTCATCCTCCAGAACCCTCTTTACGAAGTTATACTTGTGCCACTCTGGGTCGGAGCGCGGATCGTCGTAGAGCGTGACTATAACGCAGCGAGCGTAGTCTTACTTTTTCTGCAGACTGCCGGCAGAAGCGTCGACGGCCAAGTCTGGGGCGGGGCGAGCGTCAGCCCAAACCCGATCATGGTGCCGGCTCGAGGAAGAGGAATGGTGTAATGCTCGGCACAAGTGGCAAGACCGAGAGGTCCGGGGAGATCTATCTACCCTACATTGGGCACCTCAGCAACGAGGTTGTACTTCTAGAGGATGGATCGATCATGACCATGGCACATGTCAAAGGTTTGCCCTTTGAACTGGAAGATGTCGAAATCCGCAATGCACGCTGCCGCACGTTTAATACCCTCTTACGCAACATTGCCGATGACAATGTGTCTATATACGCCCATCTCGTACGGCATACCGATGTGCCGTCGCCGCCAGGGCGGCAGTTCCGCAGCGCTTTCGCTACCAAACTGAGCAAAGCTTTTGAGCAGCGCGTGCTCTCCGGGAAACTCTTCCGCAACGATCACTTCCTAACATTGATCGTCTTCCCCCGCGCAACGCTTGGCAAATTAGGAAGCCGATTCACCAGATTCTACAAAAGAAAAGAAATCGACTTGGCAAGCCAGATGCGAAATCTGGAAGATCTTTGGCACGTGCTTGCTGGCGCCCTCGACGCATATGGTCTCCGCCGGCTCGGCATTCGGGAGAAGGATGACGTGCTTTTCTCTGAGATCGGCGAAGCACTCCGCATGATCATGACTTGTCGTTTCACACCGGTTCCCCTCGTCAGCGGCTCCCTCGGCGCTTCGATCTATACCGACCGGGTCATCTGTGGCAAGCGGGCACTAGAGATTCGGGCGCCACACGATAGTTACGTGGGGTCAATCTTTTCATTTCGCGAGTATCCGGCAAAGACGCGGCCAGGCATGCTAAATACGCTACTATCCACAGACTTCCCGCTTGTTTTGAGCCAAAGTTTCTCCTTCCTAACTCGTGCACAGGCTCATGCCAATCTCAGCCTCAAGTCCAGTCAAATGATAAGTTCCGGCGACAAGGCTATCACCCAGATCGATAAACTCACCGAGGCAGAGGACGCACTGGCAAGCAACGAATTTGTTATGGGCTCGCACCACTTAAGCCTTTGCGTCTATGCCGATGATCTCAATGGCCTTGCCGACCGCGCTGCGCGGGCCCGCGCGCGATTGACCGATGCAGGGGCTGTCGCGGTCCAAGAAAGTATTGGCATGGAGGCGGCTTACTGGTCGCAACTTCCGGGCAACAACAAGTGGCGCACGCGTCCCGGGGCGGTCACGTCGCGCAATTTCGCCGGCCTGGTCTCATTCGACAATTTTCCGGGCGGCACTGTTACCGGCCATTGGGGTAATGCAGTTGCGCGTTTTCGCACCAACGGTGGGACGCCTTTTGATTATGTCCCCCATGAGAACGACGTTGGGATGACCGCAATATTCGGACCTATCGGGACAGGCAAGACGACGCTCATGACCTTCATCCTAGCGATGCTCGAGCAGAGCATGGCTTATCGCGATGGCGCGATCGTCTTTTTCGACAAGGACCGTGGCGGTGAGCTGTTGGTACGTGCAACGGGAGGGACATATCTCACTCTACGCAGAGGGATGCCGAGCGGCTTGGCACCTCTGCGAGGCCTGGCCAATACATCGGCGTCCCGGGACTTTCTGCGCGAATGGATCGTGGCGCTGATTGAAAGCGACGGACGCGGAGGTATCTCGCCGGAGGAGAATCGCCGGTTGGAGCGTGGTATTGTTCGACAGCTTTCGTATGAGCCGGACATGCGTTCACTCGCAGGACTGCGAGAATTCTTGTTGCATGGCCCATCCGAGGGCGCAGGAGCGCGACTACAGCGTTGGTGCAGAGGAAATGCGCTCGGTTGGGCCTTTGATGGCGATGTGGACGAAGTAACGCTCGATAGATCAATCACCGGCTTCGATATGACGCAACTTCTGGAGTACGAGGAGGTCTGTGCGCCGGCCGCTGCGTATCTACTGCACCGAGTGGGTGCTGTCGTGGATGGTCGGCGCTTTGTCATGAGCTGCGACGAGTTTCGATTCTATCTACTGAACCCGCAGTTCTCCGCAGTCGTCGATAAATTCTTGCTCACGGTTCGCAAGAACAACGGCATGCTCATACTCGCAACACAGCAACCTGAGCACGTCCTGGAATCGCCACTCGGAGCAAGCCTCGTTGCACAATGCATGACAAAAATCATTTACCCATCACCTACAGCGGACCGAACGGCATACATCGACGGGCTGAAATGTACCGAACGAGAATTTCAGGCAATCCGCGAGGATATGGCCGTCGGCACCCGCAAGTTTTTGCTTAAGCGCGAGAGCGGGAGCGTTGTCTGCGAGTTCGATCTTCGGGAGATGCGCGAATATGTCGCCGTGCTCTCGGGGCGGGCCAATACCGTGCGATTTGCCGATCAGCTACGTGAGACGTATGGAGAGGACCCTTCTGCCTGGCTCGACAAATTCATAGCTCGCTATCATGAAGTACAAGACTGACGGAGAAAGTGCCTATGAAACTTGCACAACTCACGGCAACGGCGCTTGCCATTTGCATCACTCTACCGGGGCCGACCCGGGCGCAGCTCATCGTCAGCGATCCCGCAACGGAAATCCAGACGACTGCAACGGCGTTAAGCACTGCAGAGAACCTTATACAGACGATCGCAATACTCGAACAGACAATCCAAATGGTGCAGATGTTCACGACGTCCTTTGGCGTCACCGGCCTATTAAGCTCGCTCAACCAACCGAACCGCTATCCGACCACCAATCAGCTAGAAAAGCAGATGTTTGCTGCTGAGGCGCCAGCATCCGCCACGGCGCGCGCGATAGCATCGGATGCCCAAAACAAAGTGGTGTGGGGTAGCGACGCGGAAGGGGCTCTCTTGCGCGAGCATATTGCAGGTTCGTCGAATGCAGCAGCAGCTGCAGCCGATAATCTGGATGCTATGGACCAGCGCCTGAAGCAAAACGCCGCCACCTTAAATCAGCTTTCGCGTTCAGGGAATATTATGCAGGCTACCGTCACTAACGGACTACTTCTCAAGCAGATCCACGATGCGATTATCCAAAACACCCAGGCTACTAGCTTGTTGACGATGACGACCGCGCAGGCACGCCTTCAAGAAGCAGAGGAGGCAACGACACAGCGGCGGGAACGCCAGGCAACCGCGGCTATCTTTGGCGCAGTGCCATAATCTGTGAGTTCTGCCGCTCGGTGGGAACCTCTATTCGTCTACCTTCGGCGAAGAGAAGCAAGTCAAGGTTGGAGCGATGAATTTCAGGATTCTTGCGCCGTTTACGGCTATTCATACGATCTTTGATCAGGCCTTTAAGATCGGAATGAACACAGTGCTGGAAAAAATCCAGACTGCGGTCAGTGCGCCTCTTGTGGCGTGTGTAACGCTTTGGATAATAGTTCAAGGCATTCTTGTGATGCGTGGTGAAATCGACACTCGTGGTGGCATTACGAGGGTCATCACGGTGTCACTTGTTGTCTCCCTTGTGATCGGCCAGGCGAACTATCATAACTATGTCGTGTCACTCTTTGAGGACACGATCCCAGCTTTCATTCACCAGGTCAGTGGCAGTCACATTCCGTTCATTGATATCCCCAAAAAGCTCGACATCATGTTCGCGCTAACCCAATTTTACTTCCAAAAGGTAGCCTCCGAAATTGGGCCAATGAATGGCCAGGACATTCTCGCCTTTCAAGGCGCACAGTGGGTATTTTACGGCGCGCTTTGGGCTGCGTTCGCGATCTACGATGCCGCTGGAATTCTCACGAAGGTGCTCTTGGCGATCGGCCCACTCATTCTTGTAGGCTATCTCTTTGATCGCACGCGAGACATGGCTGTTAAATGGCTCGCTCAACTCCTCACCTACGGGATACTTCTCCTCTTGCTGAACATCGTGACGTCTCTCGTCATCGCAACGGAAGCGGCCGCCCTTGCAATAATGCTCAGGGTGATTTCTGGCGCGGGGACGACCGCAGCCAAGATTATCGGGCTATATGAACTCGATATGTTCTTTCTCGCCGGTGACGCTCTGATCGTCGCGCTTCCGGTGATCGCCGGCAATATTGGAGGGGCCTATGTGGCAGGAACATACCAACCTGGCAGCAGCCTGAATCGGCATCTAGCCAAGTTACCACGTGGGTAGGATCTCACTAGGATCGCTCAAATTGGAAGGTTTGCATGAAGTATTGTCTGTTGTTTCTAATCCTTACTCTAGCCGCCTGCCAGACAACCGACAAGCTGGCGGCCTGCGGGGGTCCGATTTTCCCGCTAAACGTTGGGCACTGGCAACCGACTCCAACTGATCTTCAGGCTTCGGGAGAACTTGATGAAAGGCCCTGAATATGCTCTCCTGGTCGAGAAGAAGGCATTGGCTACTCATTATAAGGAAGTGGAAGCCTTTCAAACTGCACGTGCGAAATCTGCGCGGCGTCTCTCCAAGGTTCTGGTAGCGGTTGCAGCAGTCGCTGGTCTTGGAAATGTGGCACAGGCTTTCACTATCGCCACCATGGTTCCGTTGATCAAGCTTGTGCCTGTGTATCTTTGGATACGCCCCGACGGTACAGTTGACAGCGAAGTGTCCGTCTCTCGGCTGCCCGCCACGCAAGAGCAGGCGGTTGTCAATGCCTCCCTCTGGCAGTATGTCCGCCTGCGCGAGAGCTATACGGCGGACACTGCTCAATATGCCTATGATCTCGTATCGAGTTTCAGTGCTCCGGCCGTGCGGCAAGACTACCAAGACTTCTTCAACTACCCCAATCCTGATTCACCGCAAGTCGCAATTGGTAAGCGCGGTAGGCTAGAGGTCGAGCACATCTCCTCAAACGACATCACTCCGGGCGTTCAACAGATTCGCTACAAGCGCACGCTCGTTCTGGAGGGGCAAATGCCGGTGGCGAGTACTTGGACTGCAACGGTTCGCTACGAAAAGGTGACAAGCCTGCCCGGCCGATCGAGGCTGACCAATCCGGGGGGATTGCTTGTTACCTCCTATCAAACCTCGGAAGACACTGTTTCGAACGTGGGGCGCAACGAGCCATGACGAAAAGAACACTTCTCTCACTGGCCTGTTTGCTTTTTGCTATGGTGGGCGCGCGTGCGGAGGACACTCCCACGGCCGGCAAACTAGATCCTCGCATGCGCTATCTGGCCTACAACCCGGATCAGGTAGTGCGCCTGTCTACCGCTGTCGGAGCAACAATGGTTGTGACATTCGGGGCCAACGAGACCGTCACAGCGGTCGCCGTTTCCAACAGCAACGACCTCGCAGCCCTTCCGCGCGGCAACTATCTCTTCTTCAAGGCAAGCCACGTTCTCCCGCCACAGCCGGTCATCGTGCTGACCGTAAGCGACGCAGGTATGCGACGATATGTTTTCAGTATCTCCACCAAGTCCATGTCTCGGCTCGACAAAGAGCAGCCTGACCTCTACTACAGCGTGCAATTCGGCTATCCTGTCGATGAGGCTGCTGCGCGCAGGAAGCAAGCGGAACAGAGGTCCCTAGCCTACCGGCTTCGAGCGGAAGCGCAATATCAACAGAGGGCTAGGGAATTATTCGATCAGCCGGCCGCAACCGGCAGTCCCGGCCCTAACAATTGGCATTATGTCGCCCAGGGGGACCGTTCGCTGATGCCCTTGGAGGTTTTTGACAACGGCGTCACCACTGTATTCCGCTTCCCCGGCAATGTACGCATACCATCTATCTATAGGATCAATCCAGACGGTGAGGAGGCCACTGCCAATTATTCGGTCAAGGGAGAGTACGTCGAGGTTTCCTCGGTTGCTCGTGGTTGGCGACTGAGGGATGGCGATACAGTATTATGCATCTGGAATAGCGCCTTCGATCCCATTGGACGAAACCCGGGCACGGGGACGAGCAGACCCGATGTTTGGCGCGTTCTAAAGGAGCCTAGGCAATGAGTGACGTTAATCCACAATCTTCTCACGATGTGGATGCGTCCGGATCCGTGGTCTCGGACCCACATCCTCGGCGTCTTTCGGGATCGCAGAAGTTAATGGTTGCAGGCTTAGTTCTGGCGCTATCGCTGGGCCTCATCTGGCTCGGTGGACGTTCAAAGGCTAGCGACGGGGCTTCTCCGCCCCCAACAACGATTCTCACAGACACCGAGCCGTTTCGTCCGGCGCCTATGGATATAGCTCCTGATCCTTCGGAAAACCAGGAGCCTGTGCAGCCGACAGCTCCCGCGCCAGCCACAAGCCAGCCTCAACGCGATGACCCGCCGCCTGAGAAAACACCGATCTTTGCGTATAGCAGCGGCGACCAAAGCATCAGCAAGCCCGTGCCACGGACGAAGTTTGGCCACGAAAACGAAGACGAAGAGCAAGAAAACTCCTCGCTTACGCGCGGACGTTCAGTCGAAAATGATCTTCAAACGAGGATGAAGCCGGCTGTGCTGCAGGCAAGCCGGGCTACACTCTTGCCGAACCCTGACTTCATGATCACGCAAGGAACGACTATTCACTGCATTTTGCAAACGGCGATCGATACCAATCTAGCGGGTTATGTAAAATGCGTGCTGCCCGAGGACGTCCGTGGGGCAACGGGCAACGTTGTGCTCTTGGATCGGGGCACGACCGTGGTTGGCGAAATCCAGCGTGGCTTACAACAAGGGGATGCACGGGTCTTCGTGATCTGGAATCGCGCTGAGACGCCGAACCATGCGCTGGTGTCGCTTGCGTCACCAGGTGCTGACGAACTCGGCCGCTCAGGGCTGCCTGGCACGGTCGACAATCACTTCTGGCAACGTTTCGGAGGGGCAATGCTCTTGAGCGTCGTCCAGGGTGCGTTCCAGGCAGCTAGTGGTTATGCTGGCAGCTCAGGTGAGGGCACTAGCATCAACAGCTTTCAGGGCAATAGCGGACAGATCGCCAACACCGCGCTAAGCGCAACGATCAACATTCCTCCCACTCTGAAGAAAAATCAGGGGGATACGGTATCCATATTCGTCGCACGGGACCTCGATTTCTCAGATGTATACGAGCTTCGGACGGCCACTGGGACAACGAGAGGGCGAAATCGGCAACCCTCGCCGAGATAGTTTAACGACAACGAAAATCGGAGACCTGAATGCTAACGGAGGCGGATTCTCAATTGCGTTTCCTCCTCAAACCGGTTTTGAGCTGGCTTGAGGAGCCGCGGACCGAAGAGGTCGCAATCAATAGACCCGGGGAGGTTTTCGTCCGCCAGGCCGGCGTCTTTACGAAATATCCTCTACCTCTTACCTATGATGATCTCGAAGATATCGCGATCCTGGCGGGAGCGTCACGGAAGCAAGATGTTGGACCACGAAACCCCCTCTGCGCCACCGAACTGCCAAATGGAGAGCGGCTGCAAATCTGTTTACCGCCCGCGGTGCCCTCGGGCACGGTCAGCCTGACAATTCGGCGCCCCGGCGCCCGTGTTTCGGAGCTCAAAGAAGTCACATCTCGGTATGATGCTTCGCGATGGAATCAATGGCGCTCGCGTAAGCAGCGTCAAGCTCAGCACGACGAAGAGATTCTCCAGCATTACGACGGCGGCGATCTGGAAGGATTTCTGCACGCATGCGTGACTACTCGACTCACAATGCTGCTCTGTGGGGCCACAGGTAGCGGCAAGACGACGATGAGCAAGACATTGATCAGCGCCATCCCGCCGCAGGAAAGGCTGATCACCATCGAAGACACGCTCGAACTCGTAATTCCGCATGAGAACCATGTCAGGCTACTCTATTCAAAGGATGGCACAGGTTTAGGCGCGGTGACCGCAGAACAGCTTTTACAAGCCAGCCTCCGCATGCGCCCGGATCGAATACTGCTCGGCGAGATGCGCGACGATGCCGCTTGGGCTTATCTCAGCGAAGTCGTTTCCGGCCATCCAGGATCGATCTCCACTATACATGGTGCCGATCCGGTTCAAGGTTTCAAAAAGCTCTTTTCGCTGATCAAGAGCAGCTCGCAAGGAGCTGCGCTTGAAGACCGTACGCTGATCGATATGCTGGCGGCCGCGATCGATGTGATTGTGCCGTTCCGTACCTGTGGTGACGTCTATGAGGTAGGCGAGATTTGGCTCGCAGCCGACGCGCGCAGGCGCGGTGAGACAGTGGCTGATCTTCTCAACCAGCATTAGGGCCGCCATCATTCTTGAGCTGTCGTTCAGTGACTAAAGGCTGACGCCCAAAAGTCTTCGGATCGCATTTTTGTGCCACCCATCCATTCGGCGAAGGTCTCACATTCGTCGAATGGATTGGTGTGCCGCAGCTCGTGCATGTACAGGTCCGATCAGCTGCTTCAACAGGCAGCGTGATCCCAGTTCGAAAGGTGAGCCGTTGAAACATGTTCTTGTCATCGATGACGATGTCGCGATGCGGCATCTCATTGTTGAGTACCTTACGATACACGCATTTAAGGTAACCGCAGTAACCGATAGTTGGCAGTTCAATCGCGTGCTCACGTGTGAGCCGGTCGACCTCGTCGTTGTTGATCTTAATCTGGGCCGCGAGGATGGACTTGAAATCGTCCGCAATCTGACAACAAAGTCCGATGTTCCGATAATTACCATCAGCGGTGATCGTCTCGAGGAGGCTGAAAAAGTTGTTGCACTGGAGCTTGGAGCAACTGACTTCATTGCAAAGCCCTTTGGAATGCGAGAATTTTTAGCGCGCATTCGTGTCGCGTTACGCGACCGGCCGACGAGTCCACGGACAAAAGATCGACGTTCGTTTCATTTCGCCGGTTGGACGCTCAGTCTAAAGCAGCGTCGACTGATCTCTGAACAGAGCGGCGAGGTCAAGCTGACGTCCGGTGAGTTCAATCTTCTACTGGCCTTCCTGGAAAAGCCACGCGACGTCTTATCCAGAGAACAGCTTCTGTTTGCGAGCCGAGTGCGTGGAGAAGAGGTATATGACCGAAGCGTTGATGTGTTCATCTTGCGCTTGCGCCGAAAGCTGGAAGCTGACCCGGCTAACCCGTGTCTGATTAAAACATCCCGCGGTGCGGGCTATTTCTTCGACGCTGACGTGGAAATTAGCTATGGGGGTACATGGGCCGCCTGCTCAGCCTTTAGCAGTCGTCGAGGTCCTGCCAGCGCCGCCGATGCCGTTGCCCTGGGAGAGGTCGCGCATCTCGCGGGGCAGCGCAAGAATGGACCGTCCCGCGAGACAAGCTGAGGGCATACGGACGGTGAACATCATACTGCTCTCAGCGAGGGCAATGGGGGTAGTCGCAGGTGACCTGATGGGTTGTCTTCTCTATTCGGCGTGGTGAGGTCAAGCACCTTCTGACTGTCCGTAGCTATGGCGATTGATGTCTTCGCAGTATCGCGCTTCTCTCCGGGCTCGGCCTATGCGGCCCTCCCATTATGGGACCAGAAGAATGAGGCGGAACAATCTAATCGGCGACCTGATCGCGTAAACGACCGGACCAAGACAACCACGCGAACTCACCCCATCCATCGTCCTGCGAAGGACATCTTTCCACCGGCGGCGGAGTCTTCTTGTCTCCTTAGGTTCTTGTCACCTTGGTTGCTAATTACGCAGCAACAGGCAAGCTCTCCCGTGTCCAGCAGAATTCGGTTCCGTCACTCCACATGCGATGCATGATCACAGCAAGCCGTCGGGCCAACGCTACAACCGCCTTTTGCCTCCCGCGGCGTCTGGCGATATTCATCGCCCAGGCTTTTAGCCACGACCATTTCTTAACGTTTACAAGCAGGACTTGCGCTGCTTCGTACAGCAGGGATCGCATCATCGCGTCACCGCAACAGGATACTCGCCCGACCCGTTTGCTTTCACCAGACTCGTTCAGTTTCGGCGTCAGCCCGAGCACAGAACCGACCGCCTTTGAATGTGCAAACCGGCCAGGAATATCGATGGTTGCCGTATAGGTGAGAGCGACAACGGGGCCGACACCAGGGATCGTCGTCAACCGGCGACAAACTTCATCCTCGCGGACCAAATCCAAAACCTTCTTGTGCAGCTTGGTGAACTCGTCGCGCAGCAGTTTGCGTGCAGCCAACAATGGCTGCATGATTTCGTGTAGATCAGGCCTGTCTTCGACCAGCTTATTGATCCGCTCCTCGAATTTGACCTTGCCGGCCAATCCGACTTTCAGACCGAAGTTGCGCAACAATCCGCGAATGTCATTCGCGATGGCGATGGCTTTTTCCTGCAAGAGTTTGCGCGCGGTCAGCAATGCCCGGTGCTTCTGGCTCGTCAGTGTCTTCACATGCACAGGCCGGTAGAGATTGACGCGCATCATCTGGGCTATTCCACGCGCATCGTTGCGGTCCGTCTTATTCGGTTGGGCTTTCAAAAATGCCTTGGCATGCCTGGTCTCAATGCAGATCACCGGCAATCCTGCGTTGGCAAGTCCTTCATAGAGCCATTGCGACAGTGGCCCGGCTTCAAGACCGATCCGCTCAATCTGCCACTTCGGGTCCTTGATCACCGAGATCAAATCCTCAGGGTGAGTGGCAACTTTCGTCTCCCGGCAAATCTTGCCTGTCTCATCAACAATGCAGACCGCGGTCTCTTTCACTGACACATCCAGTGGCACAATAGTGTTTCATGCTGCGCTTCTCCCTTTGATGTTGAGGCTGTTGAAAGAAGACCTCGTTTTACCATCAGCCAGAAGCGCAGCACCGCAATCCACAATGGTCAACGCTGAGACGCAAAGCCGAATATCCCATCTAATCGCAGCCGTGGGGTCAAGTATCTTTGTATGAGACGCGTGTGCCGGGTTACAGGGTTGTCTTCGCGGTCGGCAGAGGCCGCCGCATCATGGGCATCGTGGAAGAGCCTTCAATGTGGACGACGCACTCGGCTGGGTCAGCGGTGCAATCCCATCAACGGAATGGCTCAGCCTACGTCCCGGCAGGGACGTCTCAGGCGCTCAGATACTGAACGCTATCCATCAGCTTTCATGCCGCGGCTCCTGCATTCGGATCGAAGAACTCACCGGTCTTGAGCATCGCATGCATGATCACGGCCAGTTTGCGCGCGACGGCGACGGCGGCTCGTTTGAAGCCGAGCCTCTCCCGGAGTTGCAGACCCCATGTTCGTAGTGCGCTCTGTTTCTTGCTGCGGGCCAAGATGACGGATGCGGCCTCGTAGAGAAGTCCTCGCAAGTGATTGTCGCCACGCCGGGATATGTGCCCGTCATAATCGACTTCTCCAGATTGATGCCGACGGGTCGTTAGCCCGATCCAGGCCCCGACATTCCGGGACTTCCTGAAGTTGTCGGGCTCTTCAACGGCGGTGACGAAGGACGTTGCGGTGATCGCGCCTACGCCGGGGACAGACATGAGAAGGCAGCAGGCCTGGCTCTCGCGTGCATCCCTGATGAGTTGACGTCCGAGGTCAGCGGCACGGATCCGGACACTGCGCCAGGCATCCAGAAGCGGCAAAATGATAGCAGCAAGCTGCTCGTGATCGACAAGAAGGCTCCGCACGTTCCGCTCGAACATACTTCCCTTTCCGGCCGGAACAACAAGACCGAAGGTTTTCATGACGCCGCGGATCTGGTTGGAAAGTTCGACGGTGATGCGAACCAGCCGAGTGCGTGCAGCGACCAGCGTACGGGTCAGCATGCTGTCAAAGCCCTTGACGCGTACCTCTCGAAAGAAGCCCACCTCGGCAAGATGCGCCAGGCCATCGGCATCATTCGCATCGGTTTTGTTAGGTGCCATATCGAGAGCCGCTTTGGCATGACGCGCATCAATGCAGATCGCCGGCACTCCTTCGGCGCACAGCGCATGATAGAACCACACCGAAAGCGGACCGGTCTCAAACACCACACGTTTTACGGCTGGGGCTCGCCTACGGATAAGCTCCGCAATGATCTTCGGATCGGAAGCGCATTTTCCACGCCAAATCCGTTTGCCTTCACGCCGGATCGACACTGCGGTCTCTTTCATCGATACGTCGAGACCGATATATTCTTCCATGGCTGTTCTCCATTTGATGCTTGGGCCCGGCATCCAGTCGTGAGCCCGTATTTCCATCTACCGGGGAACAGCCACCTTCCAAAGCTTGATTGTTTTTCAGGGCGACTCGCTCCCGCGATTACCCCATGTGGACGGCTTCTGCTCGCAGCATCGCATTGTCACACAAGGGAAGAGCCGTCGAAGTCTCTGCAGCCGTGATCGCGAAACCGCCCGCCGCATTTTTCACTTTTTATGACAAGTGGCCGAGCGTTCTGGCTGACTTCGTGCCGATCTCTCGGCAACCAATCTTCCAGGCGGCGGTTTGAGAACGCTCGCTGGTCTGGCTGTCGAGCTAAAAGCCGATCGATGACTGATCGACCGCCTGGATCCGTCCTTGCAACCCGGACCAGCCGATCAGACCGGGGCTGATCGCCATGCCGCGCGGCAGACACTAAGTGAAATTCTGCTTCATGCTCGTGCGGACATTTGAACTTGGCCGCCAGGGGCAGACAACAGGCCCGTCCGCTCTCTGTCTATCGCACTACCCCGCTGACTGCAAAATACCGGCCGTCGCGATAAACCAATGAACCGTCGTTGCCGATACTAATGCCGACGACCCGGCCGAGCACAATCACATGGCTGTGCCGCTCTATGGCCTCCTCAACCTCGCAGTCGATGGCCGCCGCCGCATCCTCAAGGACCGGCGCGCCGCTGATGAGTTGCGTCCATTCAGCACCGTGGTAACGTTCCGCGCCCATCAGCCCGCCTCGGCCGGCAAACTGGTCCGCGAGCATCTCGTGGGCGTGGCCCAGGATGTTCACGCAAAAATGGCCGAATCGCGCAACGGCGCGCCATGTCGAGGAGGAACGATTGAGGGAAACAAGCATGCACGGCGGCACGATTGAGAGGGCTGTCGCCGAAGTAACAGTTGCTCCGGTACGGTCTTCGCCCTCCCCTGTGGTTATGACACTGACACCGGCGCCCAGCCTGCGCAATGCACACTTCAGACTATCGGAGTTCACCTGATAGTCCGGGCCATCGTTGGTAATTCCCTTGAAATCGAACGTGCGTACGGAAGGCTGGTCTGACATACCGTCGCTCCTTTGTTGAGGCTCGCTGTACTCGTATCAGCTGTAGTTTGGCTCCAAAAGCCTTTTCGCTCTATTCCAGGCTGCCCCGTCGAGCGCTCGACCAGGATCTGTCTTCGAAATGCGACCCTCGATAAAACCCTGCGGCGTTCACCCGTCGGGTTGTCGTTCGCTCAAGCGTGCCAGTTGGCGTAGAGGCGAATGGGCGAAGGTCCAGTCGTCCAGGGGCAACTGTTACCAGGGTAGAGGGGATCGGCGTTCCCGCTGCGGGTAACCTGCAGGTCTTCGATATACCGATTGCAAAATGTTCTCCCTATCCTGACCTTCTTTTGTCTCCATCAGGCGGTCGAAAACAGCGGCCGCTCGGCGCATGTGAAGGTGATGTTGTTTATGCCTCAGTCGGCAAGATTGCAGAAATTGGTTGTTTGCATGGCAACCATCGGCCGCGTGGATGTCCAGCGGTGCCCTTCAAGCAGTTGCTTTTGCGAGCTGCGGATCTCCTATTCATCCAGCCCGAGTCTCTTGCGCAGGTCGGCATTTTCCGTGCGCAGTTTTTCCGCCAGAAGCTTACGGAGCCTCTGGT